>NZ_WVQX01000001.1:0-1095357 GCF_013110595.1 Ruegeria sp. HKCCD6428 | reverse complement strand
ATAACCTTTCCGCCTAACGGCGCTACCAAGTGAATCACGTTTTATCTCCCTCTAATTATCCGCCTGACTGCCCGGTGACGCGTATCGTCTCATCTCACCTAATCACCGCGATCAGGCGAAAAAAGATGCCAACGGCAGCTTATGCGACGCCGCAGTGCGGCAACGAAAGCGCCAGGCAATGGCAGTTTAGGGCCGCCAGTTAAGGCGACCCAAATACACTAGATTTCAATGGCTTCCGCGATGGCCAGTGCATCTTCGAGTTCGACGCCTAGATATCGCACAGTGCTGTCCATTTTCGTATGGCCCAGTAAGAGCTGAACGGCCCGCAAATTGCCTGTCTTCTTGTAAATCTGGGTTACCTTGGTACGCCGCATCGAATGCGTACCATAGGCACTCGCTTCAAGGCCGATCGATGTTACCCAGTCTCTGACAATTCGTGCGTATTGTCGGGTCGAGATGTGCAGGCGCTCATGAAAGCGTCCGGGCCAAAGGTACTCTGAGCCAACCATAAGCTCGTCTTCCATCCACTTCTCCACCGATGCACGCGTGCCCTCCGATATCTCAAAGCGAACGGGTTTCTGGGTTTTGCTTTGCAGGACCGACGCTCTTTCTTTGATCTGGCCGGACGCCATAACGTCGACGACTTTCATCTTAACAAGGTCACAGCCGCGCAGTTTGCTGTCGATCGCCATGTTGAACAGGGCGAGGTCCCGGTGGTTCTTAGCCAATTCAAGGCGGACACGGATCGCCCAGACATGCTTGGGTTTCAGAGGTCGCTTCTGACCGACGATACGACCTTTGTTCCATGCAGGGCGAAGTGCGCGAATGGCTGGTAGGTTTGGGTTTTCTCATTGACTGCATCCAAAATGCATTTCGTGTGGGTTGCGGCCATCTGCGGACAGCTCAAGGAGGACTATAGATACTCCAATGACTTAGGCTGGAACACCTTCCCCGTGCCAAACTTTTCCGAGGACCAATTGGGCGAACTCAATGCCTCGGCTCGCAAGATCCTGAAGTGCCGCTATTCTCATTACCCGGCGACCATCGCGCAGCTATACGACCCCGACAAAATGCCCGACGATCTGCGCGCTTTACATCGGGAGAATGATGAACTGCTCGAGACCATGTATATCGGGCGGCCCTTCCGCAATGACACCGAAAGGCTGGAGCATCTTTTCAAGCTCTATGCCGCCAAGATCAAACAGATTGAAAAACAGGCCGCAAAGGGCAAGCGCGGCAAAAGGAGCAAATAGATGGCTCAGATGCTCAATGTGACCTACGGGCGCTCAAAATCCTCGACCAACGCCATGGGTATGCGCGAGATGCAGGCGCGTGCCTATATCTTCGACAGCTCGGCAAGTGTCAGCTCTTCCCGGATCGCCCCAAGCGCAACCTTGGCTTTGAATTCCGGTGAATGGTTTTCTTCTTCGTCATTGCAGATCGTCTTTCTCATAAGTCGATCCACCTTAAACAATGGTTTGAATTTCCGCGACCACCTCTCACGGATGCATCATTGGGACAAAACGTCCGCAAGGATATTACCAGCCATTTATCGAAAACGCTTCGGGCTTATTAGGGTAGTTCTCAGCGAAGAAAGTAAGATAATCATCTAAGTCATATTCGAGAAAATCGCACGCGGACAAGTTGGTTATCTCCGGATTCATCTTGCAGAGCAGTTCTCCGCCACAAATCCCTACATTAGAACATTTCCCACAACTTTCATTTTCAAATGGTGAAAATCCCTTATTCAAATTTTCACTCTGGACAAGATCGAGCGGACTGAAGTGCGCAGAATTTGAAAATGGATCATTATCTGAGTTGCATCTTAGGAGTCTGCCCTTCGCATCAATTTTGATATTGAGCGGAAGATAAGCACGGCAGGTCATAAATGCCGGAAACGGAAACTCTGAAATCTTGATGCCGTTGTCGAACTTGAATCTCAAAAAGTCGATGAACAAATTCGAATAAGTACGCGCATCAAGTCCGCGAGCCGATTCGCCATAGTTAAAATTATAATTCAACGTGTTGTATAGAGACAGTTGATAATTATTTAGACCAATTCTATCCAAGTCTGCGTAAACGGATTGGTAACCCTCAGCATTCCTTTTATTGACTATGTACTTGATATTGAGTTGCGTCCCGCAGTTGAGTTCGTCACGGCAACTGTGTAATGCGTCAAGGATCTGCTGATAGCTCCCTTTCCCATTTTTTTGTACTCTTGATACGTCATGGCCGTGACGCTCAGAAAGAGGCAAGTTTATCCTTGAAAACTCCCGAACTACCTCCTTTGTTAGATAAACGCCGTTTGTGTCCAACCCAGACTCGAAGCCGACACCCTCAGACTCAGCGCGTTTCCTTATTGCTTGGACAATCTCAAGAACCCGCTCTTTTTGGAGCAAAGGCTCTCCGCCAATGATTCCCAAGTCGACAAGTTCAATGCTCCGGTCACCAGAGTTAATCGCCTCTCGAACATACTCGCCAAGCCAATCTAAATTCTCGTCTAGCACATAATCCGTTTCTCGGTTTTTGTTCTGGTAGCAAAATGGACACGCCAAATTGCAAGATTGAGTAGTTTCAATCGTAATCGAAAGCCTAGCGTTCGTTGCTCGATTGTAATCGTATTTCTCTTGTGCAATGCGGAACTCATCGACATCGGACGAGACCGCAAAACCCGATGACAAGAATTCTTGTGAGCGTTCGTCGCACTGATCAATGCCGACGTTTTCGAGCGCCGAGAAATCTGCGTCGCTCAATATCGCGACGCTGCCATGCATTTTATTGAAAACGAGGGTGTTGCCGCCCTCCACCTGCAAATAATGATTGAACGTGGAGGGCCTTAATTTCATCTTGCGCTTACTCACGAACTTTTGAAGATTTCATTTTCATGTACTAACGGTCTTGCGGCAAGGACCCGACGCACCATTTCGCGACGTTGGTCTTCTTCGGCTCCTTCGGTGCATCGTCCTTTTTTTCAGGTTTGAGATTAAGAATTACCTTCATAGATGAGCTCCTGCTTACTGGGCCTCCAAGCTATCATACCGAACCCTATCCGTTAAGATAATTTTGCGGCGCGCAAACAGTCAGTTGCGGTCTATGACGCAACTAATGAGAACCTAACCTTTCATATTTCTTTAATTGGACGTGTCGCGGTCTGATGCTCCTTTGACCTGAGCAACAATCGCTAGTTCCTTACAAACCTGGCATTTTTGTCCCTGCGTGCCTTTTGCATATGAGAAGCCTGCAAAGCTAAAACGTTCTCAAGAGGAGCTGGATGACTTCTCTTCATTGAACACAAAAAAAGGAACGCAAAATGGCAAAAGGAAAAGGTCAAGGTAACGGTGGTGGCTGGCCGGCAACAACGGGAAATCCGTCTGGCGGTGGACGTTCAAACAACCCTCCAGGAGGCGGCAAGAGTAAGTGAGCCAACCGTGATTACTGCGTAATGAGTTGAGTTTTTTCCGAAGGGGTGCAGCTGTTGGGTTGCACCCCTCTTTCAAAATCTTGAAAGTCGTGGATCAAATCTTCGTGTTCGAAACCAGCTCTCAGGGCAGTCTGTTCCCAATATTTCCAATCTTGCTCCATTCTGATTGCAAAGCAGCAGAAGACCGAAATCAAAAACAAACATGATCGAACATAGCTGTTAATCGCGTTCCTATGCTCGGGACTAACTGAAGCGAGCTTTGGGTTTTCGCTGTGATCGACCAGTTTTTTGTATTGAATAAAGGTATCAATGAAAGGGCTCCCGTTCCTTTCAGTAAACGTTTTTATTCGATCAATGGGGGTGGCTTCCCACATCGTCGACTTGTCAGGCCATTGACTGTTTTTGAGGAGATAGTTTTCTACAAATATGGTTTTGACCTGTGACGGATATTCCTGAATGGACACATCGCTGAGCATACGCCTTTGTTGGGTTACCTGTTGCAGGACGTAGCCAAGCGTCAGGAACTCGCAAGGGTGAAGTACAGGAAACGGAATAGATTTCCATACTTCAAAGGCAGCAGGAGATCTGAAAGCCTGATATGTGCGCGAGTTCAGTATTCTAGAAGGTGCCGCAATATTCAGATCACAGTTGGTTATTTGGTCATAGTAGAGTTTTTTCGCAAGACCCATGAGGTGTACTCCAGTTTCCTGAATTCAATCAACGCCTTGAGATTTGACCTTGTCTTTGGGAGTCCTCCTGCGATTTCACCTGCGGCAAGCTGTCCTGAAATGATCGCGATATCCCGCCAATCGGACGATGATTTAATGCGATCTCGAAATTCTACCAATGGTACGGATCGATCACCAAATCGCTTTATGAACTTCCCTATGTGCTTCTCTGACAAAGCTGCTGTGAGTTGGCCATCCTGAAACTTATCCCTGAGAACTTTCTGGGTCCGGGAAATGTACCGCTTGTTGGCCGCGTTACCCCCTTTCCCTTCAATCCGCTTGCCCGGTGAAAACCACTTTGTGGTGTCCATCTTCAGTATTTCTGCGAATGCGTCAGGAGCAGGAACAAACATTTCAGTGCTCAGTATTTTACGAAGTGGGTGAGAGCACTGATGGCAGAGGTAGCTTGGGAAGTCACCCCAATCCAAAAGCCAAATAATGAAATAGTGTTCAATCAGAGTGGACCCTAAGACAACAGTCGATGCGGTCGAAAAATTTATGGAGGAGTGTTCAATTAGGGTGGCTTTCACTCCAACTTAACACATTCCGAGTAAGTTCTAGAGGCAAATTGAACAAAGGTAAGACAATGACCAGAAAGATCGGGTAAGGCGACTGGTGGCCCGAAATACAAAAGCACTCTCGCGGATTTGCTTGATGGTGCTGATGCCGGCAAGGGGTAGAAAAAAGCCGAAGTGGTCGGGGAAATCTTTGAACTCGCAGGCCACAACCTCACCACTATTCATATCAGCGGCGTGCAGGTCGGTGCCGTCAGTGGCGACAACGAACTTTACTTTGCCTTTCCTGGTCGCTGAGCTGTTTTGAAGGGCTGTAAGCGTCGCTGTGACCTCGCCAGCGGGGCAGGTAACAATATGGATATTATTGCGCTGTAGAACGCCCCCGAGATCTGAACCATTGGTGTCGCCTTTGCGGAGGCGTTTGATGGTTGTGGACTTGGCGCCAAATGCTTGGATGAACAGATATGGAAATTCTTTAGCATCAAATGGTTGCTCGGCCAACTCGGAGATGGCTTCTTCAATTTCAACGGCGTTCATTGCTCGTCCTTGTTACTTCCTTCTGTCACCATGCTCGGCGAATTTCTAGAGATTGCCTGCTAGCGAGGTACTGCGGTTCATTGCCTATCACCTTGGAACATCAGGCGCGAGCAATCAACAATGGTCCAATCGTCGCTGCCCTCAAGTTGCAATCCAGCCTGCGGGTAGTTTTCAGGCTATAAAACCCGTCAGATTGGGGGGTGAAGGGCGTTGGATCCTCAAGTGATTCGCCTGTCGGTCTCTCGGATTTTCCAGAATGTCACTCTCGAAAGTTGTAGCGCGGGTCGTATTCAGCGGAATCGAAAAATTTATTTTTAGGGCCTATATCGCGAATGGACGCAAACTGAGCATACTTGCGCAGTTCTAGGTCATCGCCTGACCTGCTTTCCGAAAAGGATGCACTCACGTGTATTCTGAGCCGTTCTAGGGGTACAATTTTTCCTTCCACCCCCCATCCTACAACCTTTGGCAGATCGGCTGTCGGGCACTGTCGAGAGGGGTTGTTTGGTGCTGATTCTTGAGTAGAACCTGTTGTTGAGCGGTGGCTAAGTCCAGAACGGATGAACGCCTAAAGTTCCGAAAACAAAGCAAATAATGGGGCGCACATGCAGACGATATTCATGTTGATGGGAAGGTATGACGCACGGGTCATGGTTCCGCTAGAAGCTGTTCGTCAGGACTTCTTTCCCGAGCTTAGTCTGAACTTGCTGAAGACCAAGACAGACAGTGGTGAAATTCCTCTGGTCGTCACGCGACTAGGCCCATCGCAAAAATCAGGGCGAATGGTGCACGTAAAAGACTTGGCGGATTTCCTGGACGATCAGGCAAAAAAGGCTCGGACTGAGGCGCGAAGAAAAGTTGCTTAAAACGCAGCGACCAAATCCAGGCTGTTTGGCACACGCTGGTTTGGATCTTCAATCGTGATGCTGTGCTGCCTTCAACCAGGTGTGGCGGTACTAGGTTTGGTTTTTTTGGGCCCGCAACACTTACAAAGCACCCATGGTAAATGGATCAGAAAGAGAGAAATAATGAAAGTTGACTATCTGGGGCGGCCTTGTCGTAGTGATCTCTGGGCAGCATTTGACCAATTGATGGGCATCGCTCGGCAGAATTCTAGTTCGTCGTTTGTTGCCAGAGACTTGCTAGTTCACTCACATGGCAGAATGGGATTCGACATCGGCCAAACCCACAAGTTCGACAGTACCAATCGCCAAGCAGCGGTTGTCGTAATAGCGCACGCTGTTACCGGAGGAGATGACAGGGAATTTGGAAACTATCTAAAACAGAAAGGGCTGACAAAGCTTGAGTGGTTGAAAGATCGAGTTTGGATTTGATTGTAGCGAAGCATCACTTACAGCCAAAAGCTGAACCCCTGTTCTTCTACTTAACCTGCTCAACGGACGTTGGGCAGGTTTTTTTATGGTGGAAGTAGCGAGGTAGTACCCTTTCGTTGGTAATTTCACTTTTGAGTTGAAAGCCTCTCGGTGAGCATTATTAGAAGTCGAGCGGAGTTCTCATTCAAGAAAGGCAAAGTATGAGGAAAATTCTGTCCTCCACCCGAACGACGGCGACTGTCTTCATTTCATTCACCCTGTGCTCTTCGAATGCGATGGCATTAGATGCTGAAAGGCATGCAATTGTAGCTTCCCAAGTTGATAGCTTCGTAAGCGCAGTTGGTTGCACAGAATCTGATGGGGCCCATGAAATCCTAATTGCGGATCTCGGCACAGACGATCTTGATGTTTCCACATATATTGCATTCCCGGTCGCCGACGTAGGCTGTCAGGGGGGGACAGGAACCAGCGCCTTCACGCCAGTTGTTGTTCGTGTTCCAGAGTATAGAACCATGGCAGCGCACGTTGATATGTGGGCAACCGCTGAGATTGATTTTGTTGGAATGCCGAGCCGTGGATTGGTGGCAGTCGAAGCACTGGCGAATGACCGCGTTCGAATAGTTGGACACAAGTTCGCTGATGGTGACCCAAATTGTTGCCCGTCTAAAATCGTGGACCGGGTATACCGATACGAGCGCGAAGGTTTTTGGCTTCCGGAAGTCGACTAAGCGCCTGGAGGTCCAGCCGGCATGCATTGCCGGCTGAACTGCTGCTAGAGAGCGTTCTATGAACTATGCAACGATTTCTTCAAGCCACTTCCAGTTTTCATACTTATTTCCGACAGTTTTTAGATGCGAATATCGCTGCAAACTGGACCAACTTTTGTGTCCCGTCACTGACATCGCCTGCGGTAAAGTACGGCCGGTTTCAACCAGCCAAGATGCTGCTTCATGGCGCAAATCGTGGAAATGGAGGTTGCGAATGCCTAGGAACTTACATGTTCCGGTGAATTGTCTGCCGATTACATCTTTGTGGAAGGGGAAGATCTCGTCGGCCACACGCGGCATGCTTTCAATAATTCGGATGGCTTCAGGCGGAAGTTCACAAGTAACATCGTTACCTTCCTTTTCCCCAGGATCTTTCATGTCCCTCACCAGAATCGTGCGGTGCTCCTTGGAGTAATCGTCCCACAAAATGCGAGTAATTTCGGCTTGGCGCCTTGCTGAAAAAATCGCGAAGGGAACAATCTTGCTCATTGGAATAGCTCGGCTGTCGCGAGTTTCTCGCTTCACATAGCTTTCCATAAGCGCATCCAGTTCGGTCCTGCTGGGTCTCCTCGTACGCTTTTTGGACTTCCCGGTAATCCCCAATGAGGTCGTAGTTTCTCGGGCTTCCACGATGATGTTTTTGTCAAAGGGTACATCGAAGGCCGGCCTTGCAAGTCTGAGGCAACCAGACAAATGGCTCATGTAGTTTGCGGTGGTTGCAGGAGACCGTGCCGCAGGCCCGTGTTCGCCCTCAGCTACTTGGTTGGCAAACTCCACAAGATCAGCGGGTCGAAGAGATGTGACTTCGAAATCTGCCACGTCAAAGCGTTTGATTGCATTCAGGACTTGGGCCTTGGTTTTGCCCATTTCCTTGCGCTGCATTGCGACCACTTTATCGATCAGTTCCCGAACAGTGGTGCGAACCTGGTCATTGACGAGTTTACCGGCATCAAACTCTTTCTCAATTAGCTTGATCCAGCCCGCGGCAGCGGTTTTTCTTGGGAACGTTTTTGATTTGGAGATGACGACCCGACCGTTGTTTTTCTTAATGACCTGCGCCCGGTACTTGATGCCGGATTTGCTCTTGCGCTCTACGATAGTGCCCATTATTTCCCATTCTTTGTTTTTGGCATACTGAGGATATAGGTTTGCGGTATGCCAAGCTCCAAGTGGGTATGCCAAACAGTATGCCAAAAACTCAAAATACGAAAAAACCCAGCAAAATAAGGTCCAATCAGATCATCGTAAAAGCCAGCAAAGATTGCCAAAATGACGGATAAGCGCTTAATAACAAAGGCCGCGAGGCTATCGGTTGCGCCGATGATGGACTGGACAGACCGACACTGCCGCTATTTCCATCGGCTGCTCAGCGCGGAAACGTTGCTGTATACCGAGATGGTGACGGCGCCGGCGCTCGTGCGGGGCGGGGCGTTGCATCTGTTGGACTACTCTCCCGAGGAACACCCGGTTGCTTTGCAACTCGGCGGCTCTGACCCGGAAGAATTGGCGCAAGCCGCGAGACTGGGGGCCGAGGCCGGGTATGATGAGATCAATCTGAACTGCGGCTGCCCGTCGGATCGGGTGCAATCCGGCACTTTCGGCGCGGTCTTGATGAAAGACCCGGCCCGCGTTGCCGACTGCGTGACTGCCATGTGCGAAGCGGTGAATGTGGATGTCACCGTGAAATGCCGCATAGGAGTCGATGATCAGGAGCCCGAAGATGTATTGCCCGCGTTTCTTGAGCACATCAGCGCGGCAGGTTGCCAAAGGGTGACAATCCATGCCCGCAAGGCGTGGCTGCAAGGGCTGAGCCCCAAGGAAAACCGGGATATCCCGCCTTTGGACTTTGACCTTGTGCATCGGATGAAGGTTGAGTTTTCGGATCTTCACATATCGATCAATGGCGGCATCAACACGCTGGACGAGGCAGCCGTACATCTGGAAGCAGGTCTGGATGGGGTGATGATCGGCCGGGCCGCGTATCATCAGCCGGGCGACGTCCTGTCGGATGCTGACCGACGCATCTTTGGTACCGGAACGACGCGTGATCCGTTCGCGATCGTTCAACATATGGTGCCTTATGTGGAACGGCACCTTGCCAATGGCGGGCGTTTGCACCAGATCACGCGTCATATGCTGGGCCTTTTCGCAGGTCGTCCCGGAGCCCGCGCATGGCGGCGCGCCTTGTCGGAAGGGGCTGTGCGGGATGGCGCCGGACCCGAAGTGATGCTGCGGGCGCTGGATCATGTGGCGCCCATGGCAGAAGTTTAAGCGGCAGGGGGAACGATGCCCGAGACGATGTTGCTGGCCCAGATGCTGGGCCTTTTGCTTGCGATCGGAGCGCTGGCCGGCGTGCTTGCCGGATTGCTGGGGGTCGGCGGTGGAATCGTCTTGGTGCCTGCCTTTTTCTATGCGTTTCAAACTCTTGGCTATGGCGGCCCGCAGTTGATGCAACTGTGTCTGGCCACGTCGCTGGCCACGATCATCGTGACATCGGTCCGATCCGTTCTTGCGCACAACAAAAAGGGTGCGGTGGATTGGGATATCCTGCGCGGTTGGGGGCCGGGGATCGTCGTCGGTGCGATCATCGGAGTTCTTGTTGCCTCGGCCCTGCGGACCGAAGCTTTGCAGGCGCTGTTCGGCATATTGGGAATGGTGATCGGGGCCTATCTGGGGCTGGGTCGTTCGGAATGGCGGCTGGGTGATGTTATGCCCGGTGGGGTAAAGCGGGCCATCCTATCCCCCGCGGTCGGGTTTCTTTCTGTTCTGATGGGAATCGGCGGCGGCAGTTTTGGTGTACCGCTGATGAGCCTGTACAACACGCCGATCCACCGCGCCGTCGCAACCGCCGCCGGGTTTGGTGTGATCATCGCCGTGCCCTCGGTCATCGGGTTTTTGTTTCTGGATATCGCACCGGAACACCGGCCTCCGCTGACCATTGGGGCGGTCAATCTGGTGGCCTTCTGTATCGTCGTGGCTATGACGATGATCACCGCGCCCTGGGGGGTGAAGCTGGCCCATGCGATGGATCCGAAACCTTTGAAGCGCGTTTTCGCCGTTTTCCTTACGCTGGTGGCGCTCAATATGCTGCGCAAAGCGGTGGGTTTGTGAAGGATTTTGGCGCCAGGGGTTGGGTGAAATTCCCGTATGATCCAGTGCTTGCGGCCTGGGTAGGCCATGCGCTGCCTGCCGCACGGGCCGCGGTAACGGACCCGGCCCATGCTGACTGGCTGGATTGTGACGGGACGTGGTTCATCGGTGTTGACGCGTTGCCCAATGACGCTCAGGGCAGGGTCGGCCAATCGGGGCCTTTGGCCGGAACCGCCATGTCATTCATTGCAGGGCGTTACGGGCAGTTGCCGCTTCACAAAGGCCAAGTCTCGGTCATGCATCCGGGATATCCACGCCCGCGCCGGGGGGAAAACGAAGCCGCCGCGCGGTATCGCAGAAATCGGGACGCGGCTCATGTGGACGGTTTGCGCCCGATGGGGCCGGATCGTCGCCGCCGGGTGGATGAACCGCACGCCTGGATTTTGGGCATACCGCTGACCGAGGCCAGCCCGGATGCGTCGCCCATGGTGTTGTGGGAAGGCAGCCATCATATCCTGGGCGCGGCGTTCAGGCGCGCCCTTGCGGGGACGCCACCAGAGCGTCTGCATGAAGTCGATATTACGGATATCTACCAATCCGCCCGTCGCGAGGTTTTCGAAACCTGCCCGCGAATCGAACTGCCGGCCAAGCCGGGCGAGGCTTACGTGCTGCACCGCCTATGCCTGCACGGGGTTGCCCCCTGGGCGGAAACGGTAAGCGCAGGGCCGGATGGACGGATGATCGCCTATTTCCGCCCGGAATGTGCCGGGGGTGTGGCGGAATGGATCGAATCCACTTAACCTCCTGTCATTGTTTGGCTTTGGAGGTTTTGACCGATGATTACGGTCCATACGAATTCTGATGGTGCGTTGATAGAAGTGGAGTTGTCGGGGCAAGTCACCAGCGCCGACTATGCCGATGTCCTGGTTCCTGCAATCGAAGCAGCGCTGACCGAACACGATTCCGTTCGGCTTTTGGCCATCGTGCAGCCAGAGTTCAAGGGGTATGATTTGGGCGCGGCCTGGTCCGACACCAAGCTGGGGCTCAGCCACTGGCGGGGGTTTGACCGGATCGCGGTTGTTGCCGATCAGGGCTGGGTACAAACCGGCATCCGATTGGCCGCCCCGATCCTGCCATGCCCCGTTCAGGTCTTTGAACTGGCCGAGCTTGAAGTCGCCCGGCGCTGGATGCGCGAGTCGTTGGGATCCATTCACGTGACCGATCTTGACGGCCCATGTGTGCAGATCAGCCTTTTGGGAAAACTGGACCCAGAGGAGTACAAGCAGGCCGAGCGCGACCTGGACGCTTTGTTGCATGACCGCTCCGGGTTTCGGTTGCTGATCGACCTGCGGGAATTTGACGGCTGGCAGGGGTTGTCCGCTCTTGCAGCGCATTTTCGTCTGGCCAGTCGCCACATCGGACAACTGGATCGCGCGGCGATCGTCGGGGACAAAAGCTGGCAGCACATGGCACAACGTGTCGCCAGTCATGTATTGGGCACACGGACTCAGTTCTTTCCGTCCGAGGAAATCGAAAACGCCAAAACCTGGCTGGCCGCCGGGTAAGGCCCTGCTCTGCGCCTCAACCTGCATCCTGTGATATTGCAGCCAACAGGCGGCTTGCGTGCTTTGTTCTCTGGTCAGAACAATGCACCCTTGAGCGCGAATTGACCAAATCTGATTGGCTTTTTTCGCGGAACGACACGCGCCACATGTCTTGAAACCGGTCTTGATCCCGTGCCGGTCAAGAATTGTGACGTAAGGGAACTGGTGGGTTTTTCCGTGGAATTTCTGACCTTAAGGTCAACACGGACCAAAAACCCTGTGTTTTCCCCCTAAATTTGACCGGAAATGTCCTTACCTACGCCGTGTCGCTGCGGGCCTCCACTCACGTT
Source organism: Ruegeria sp. HKCCD6428 (assembly GCF_013110595.1). Taxonomy (NCBI): domain Bacteria; kingdom Pseudomonadati; phylum Pseudomonadota; class Alphaproteobacteria; order Rhodobacterales; family Roseobacteraceae; genus Ruegeria; species Ruegeria sp. HKCCD6428. The sequence goes on along the minus strand of NZ_WVQX01000001.1, from coordinate 1,083,071 downwards.
GAACAGATGCGTTCATGAGCTGGCCCCTTTTAGGAGCTCGAAATCGGCCCGCGGCGGCACAGTTATTGGAAGCGGGAAGTTTGCGATGACACTCAGGTTATTGATGGAAAGATTTGCGGTACGCAAAACGCCAGTATTCAAGGCGGACAAGACCGGCACGAAGCATGTCCGACGTGCAGCGAAAAAATACGGGACTGCAAAAACAAGCAGATCCGAAATCGCAGCTCTGTTCGAGTCAGAGCTGCGCGGGCAAGACACAAACAGGTCGGCCCGCGACGAATCCAATGACCACAGGGATACGTCCCCAAAGCAGGCTGGCTGACTTCAGGAACCGTTTACGCGCGCTGCACGCCCGCCACGGCGTTTACTGAGGCGCGGCTTTCTGGTGGGCAGATCTTCCATGATTTCGGCGCGTTCGCTGCTGTCCATCTTGGACCAGCGGGTGATTTCGTCAATCGTGCGATAGCAGCCGGTACAGATACGTTCAGTCGGGTGAACGACACAGATCTGGACACACGGGCTTTCGACCTCATTCCTTTTCCAAACCATATTCGTCATCACTGGTCTCCGACCCGTTACAAAAAGCGCAGCCTGTCCAGCGCCCCTTGCAAGATATAGCTGGCCGCAACGTGATCAATAACCTGTCCGCGACGTTTTCGTGTCGTATCCGCCTCAAGTAGTGCTTTTTCTGCCGCAACCGTGCTGAGCCGCTCGTCCCAAAATCCGATGGGCAAATCGGTCAGGCGGGACAAATTGCGCGCAAATGCCCGCGTTGACTGGCATCTTGGCCCTTCGCTGCCATCCATGTTCTTGGGCAGGCCCAGCAAGATGCCCCCGATCTCGCGATCGGTGACAATTTCGATCAGGCGCGCGGAATCGAGCGTGAATTTCTTGCGTCGCACGGTTTCCAGCGGGCTGGCGACACCGCGCATCCGGTCGGACACGGCGACGCCGATTGTCTTTTCCCCAAGGTCCAGCCCCATCAGGGCACTCATCGGTTGCAGCGCGGCTGCAAATTCTTCGAAAGCGTCATGGATCATTGAGCGATCCCGGCTTGAAGGGCCGCCGCATCGATGATTTGCAACGCCTCTGAATTGCCGGCAAAGACTTCCATGGCCTCATCGCGGATATCGATGGCACGCTGGCCTTGGCCAAGAACGCCCAAGGCGGCGATCAGGCGGGCCCATTCCTCGGGGGATCCGCCTTCTGTCGCCAGCCGATCAGACAGCTGGTCCACCATACCCTGAATCATCTGCTGCCGTTCTTCGGGGCTCAGCTCTGCGGCGGCGGCCATGTCTTCCTGGCTGGGGCCGGGTGCTGTGCTCAGATCCGGTGCATTGAAAACGCCGGCCCGAAAGGCGAGTTCGTCGATCTGAGCCCGAATTGCTTCGGCCCAGGGCGCACCCGCGGGGGAATCCTGCAACGTTTCGACCCACATGCGATAGGCAAGGTCCGGCCGCCCGATCTGTGCCAGCATCTGCCCCCAATAATAGCGCGCCGGGCCGTGACGGGGGTCACGGTTCAGCGTTTCGATCAGCGCCTGTTCCGCTTCGGGTGAGACATACCCACCTGCTGCCAGAATCATCATTTCAGCCAGGTCCGCATAGGTATCAGCCGTGGCGCTGTCGCCGGACAGCTCGATCACCTTTTGCTGCGCGGTGTACCCATCCTTGAAGTTGCCCGCATTCGTCTCGTGCTGCGCCAGCAACATCTGACCCTGCAAATCATCCGGCCGGCTTGCAACGGTTTCGCGCAACTGCTTCAGCAGGTTGGCATAGCTTTCTTCCAGCTGCGCAGGTCGAGGTGGGGTCGCCAGTTCTTCCGCGGCGCTTTGGGATGGCCGGTTGGCGCGCACTTCCTTGGCCAGTTCAAGCCGGGCGGTCAGCGGCATGTCAGGTAAACCCACGGCCCCGGTGCGATGATACATCGCCAATGCTCCGCCGATCAGAAGCAACGAGATTGCCAGGATCGACAACACCGAAACCGCACGAGATGGCCCGGCGCCGGCACCCTCTTTCTTCATTTGATCATCTGCGGCCAGTATGCGACGGGAAATTTCCGTGCGCACCCGTTCCGCGTCGGCTTCGCCAATGACCCCGCGCGCCAGATCCCGGTCCACACCGGCCAACTGTTCGCGATAAACCCGCAGATCGTATGCCGCCGCGGGTTCATCCCCACGGCGTTTGCGCAGCAGGGTAAAGCTGAGAAAAGCTGCGATCAGCAGCGCGACAAGAAAAATCAGAACCCAGAACGTCATGGTCCCTCCGAGGATGCTGCCCTGACTTAGACCTGTGAGGCGTCCGACAAAAGGGACAAATGGCCGCGAATGAGCGACATGTCGCAATAGTGCGATATTGCGGCGTTGCACGGCAGGGTTAAAATGCCGTCACACGGCATATCTGCGCCCAATCACCGAACCGGATGGATTCGCACATGAAACACTATTCAGCCTTTGCTGTGGCGCGGGAAGCTCTGCGCTATCACACCGGATGGGAGCGCGCCTGGCGCTCACCCGAACCCAAGAAGCGCTATGACGTCATCATCGTTGGTGCTGGCGGTCATGGTCTGGCGACCGCGTATTACCTTGGCAAGAACTATGGCATCCAGAATGTCGCGGTTATCGAAAAAGGCTGGCTGGGCGGCGGCAATACTGGTCGCAACACGACGATCATCCGTTCGAACTATCTGCAAGACCCGTCTGCGGCGATCTACGAGAAAGCGCGCAGCCTTTACGAGGACCTGAGCCAGGAACTGAACTACAACATCATGTTCAGCCCGCGCGGTGTCATCATGCTGGCGCAGACCCAGCACGAGATCCGCGGCTACCAGCGCACGGCCCATGCCAACGCGCTGCAAGGTGTCAAGACGGAATGGATCGGCCCCGAGCGCGTCAAGCAACTGGTGCCAATCATCAATCTGGACGGCCCCCGGTATCCGGTTCTGGGCGGCCTTTGGCAGGAACGCGGGGGCACTGCGCGCCATGATGCGGTGGCGTGGGGCTATGCGCGTGCCTGTTCGGCGATGGGGATGGATATCATCCAGCAATGCGAAGTCACCGGTGTGCGCTCGGAAAACGGTCGCGTTGTCGGGGTCGATACCACCAAGGGTGCCATCGATTGTGACAAGCTGGGCATCGTCGTCGCGGGCCATTCGGGTCAGTTGGCCGAGATGGCGGGCTTCCGCCTGCCGCTGGAAGCCGTTGCTTTGCAGGCGCTGGTGTCCGAGCCCATCAAACCCTGCATGGATGTTGTCGTGATGGCCAACACCGTGCACGGCTACATGTCGCAATCCGACAAGGGCGAAATGGTGATCGGCGGTGGCACCGACGGGTTCAACAACTTCACGCAGCGCGGGTCTTTCCATCATATCGAGGAAACAGTGCGGGCGCTGGTCGAAACCTTCCCGATGATTTCGCGCCTGAAGATGCTGCGCCAGTGGGGCGGGATCGTGGACATGACCGGTGACCGCTCGCCCATCCTGTCGAAAACACCGTTGCAGGGCTGCTTTATCAACGGCGGCTGGGGCACCGGTGGCTTCAAGGCGATTCCGGGTTCCGGCTGGGGGATGGCGCAGCTGATGGCGACAGGCCATTCACCGCTGACCGAAGCCTTCTCGATGGACCGCTTCAAGGAAGGCCGCTTCATCGACGAAAGCGTCGCCGCCGGGGTGGCGCACTAGGGGGATTCCCGAAGGTGCCAGAAAACAGAATTCAGGTCGGCCCCCGCGCCGACCGACCGCCAAAAGGATGACAACATGCTAATCCTGAATTGCCCCTATTGCGGCGTAGACGCCGAAGAAACCGAACTGGCCGCCGGCGGCGAAGCGCATCTGAAGCGTTTCGGTCCGGGCTCGTCCGATGACGAATTCCACGACTATCTGTTCATGCGTGAAAACCCGAAAGGTGTTCATTTCGAGCGCTGGCGGCACGCCAATGGCTGCGGCAAATGGTTCCATGCCGCACGCTGCACGCAGACACTCGAAGTGTTCGGCACCTATTCCGCGCAGGTCACCGAGCCGCCGCAAGACATCAAGGATGCCATCACTGCCAAACGGCCCGGCTGGACGTGGAGAGAGTTCTCCTGATGCTTCATCTTTTCAAAAATACTCCCGCCGGAGGCTTTGACGCCTCCACATGCGAAAGGCCCGCACAATGAGCACCCGTCTCGCAAAACAAGGCCGGCTGATTGACCGGTCGAAAAAGGTCACATTCACCTTCAACGGAACCTCGATGCAGGGCTATGAGGGGGATACGCTTGCCTCGGCTCTGCTGGCCAATGACCAGATGATGGTTGGCCGGTCGTTCAAATACCACCGTCCCCGCGGCGTTGTCGCCAGCGGCGCGGAAGAACCGAACGCCCTTGTCGGCCTGGGGCAGGGCAACCGGTTCGAGCCGAACCAGCGTGCTACGACGACCGAGGTGTTCAACGGTTTGACCGCGATTTCACAGAACCATTGGCCAAGCCTTGAATATGACATCGGTGCGGTGAACACAGCCTTTGCCCGGTTTCTGCCGGCCGGCTTCTACTACAAGACGTTCATCCACCCCAAACCCTTCTGGAAACACGTCTACGAACCGTTCATCCGGCAGTCGGCGGGATTGGGCAAGGCGCCCGACAAAGACAACCGGGATGCCGACACCTATGAACATTTCTACGCCTTTACCGATGTTCTGGTGATCGGCGGCGGTGTGGCTGGTTTGCAGGCGGCCAAGGTGGCGGCACAATCCGGTGCCAAGGTCCTGCTGATCGAGCAGACCGCGCATTGGGGCGGTCGCGCTCCGGTTGACGGCGGCACCGTGGATGGTGAGCCTGTGGATAAGTTCGTGGAACAATTGGTTTCCGAACTCGAAACAATGGACAACGTCATCATGCGCACGCGCTGCATGGGAGCGGGTGTTTACGACCATGGTTATGTGTTGGGGTACGAACGCCTGACGGATCACACGCCGGGCGTGCAGGGCCCGCGCCACCGCTTGTGGCGCATTCGCGCCAAGCAAATTGTGACGGCGACAGGTGCAATTGAAAGACCATTGTCCTTTGCTGGCAACGATGTTCCAGGTGTTATGCTGGCTTCGGCCATGCGCGATTATGTCGTGAACTGGGGGGTTACTCCGGGCGATCGGGTCATCGTCGCCACCAACAATGATGACGCTTACCGCACCGCGATTATCCTGAAACAGGCAGGTGTGGATGTTTTGCGCATTGTTGACGCACGCGCAACGGCCGGACCTTTGGCGGAAGAAGCTCGCCAGTTGGGTATCCGCGTTGATCCGGGCAAGGCCATTGCCAAGGTCAAGGGCGGTAAGCGCGTCAAGAAAGTCGCCATCTGCAACCAGGAAGGTGTTGGTGGCGCGCGTGAAGAGGTTGAGGCGGATGCAGTCGCCATGTCCGGCGGCTGGTCTCCGGTCGTGCACATGTGGTCCCATTGCGGGGGCAAGCTGATCTGGGATGAGGCGAACGCGCATTTCCGGCCGGATCCTCAGCGTCCGCCGCTGGGGGCCGACGGCAAAGGGTTCGTTGTTGCTGTTGGCGCGTCCAACGGTCCTCTGGCGTTGCAAGATGTTCTGACAGACGCCCATGCGGCCGGTAAGGCGGCCGCCAAGGCGGCTGGCTTCAAGCCCAAGAACACCAAGGCGCCCGCAGGGGAAACAACCGCCGAAGCGCCGATGGAAGCGGTCTGGCTGATGCCGGCAAATGCAGAAGTCCAATTGCGCATGAAATCCTGGCTGGATTTCCAGAACGACGTCAAGGTTTCTGACGTCCAACTGGCCGCGCGCGAAGGGTATGAAAGCGTCGAACACACCAAGCGCTATACCACGCTGGGCATGGCGACCGATCAGGGTAAGTTGAGCAACATCAACGGATTGGCGATCCTTGCTGATGCGCTGGAATCCGAGATTCCCAAGGTTGGCACAACCACCTTCCGCCCGCCTTATACGCCCATCTCGATGGGTGCGATTGGCGGTGAGGCCCGGGGTGAGGTCTTTCAGCCGATCCGTCGGACACCGATGCACAACTGGCACGACAGGAACGGCGCCGACTGGGAGCCGGTCGGTCACTGGCGCCGGGCCTATGCCTATGTCCGCCCCGGTGAATCCGTGCATGACGCGGTCAATCGCGAGGTCAAGAACACTCGCGAGAATCTTGGCCTGCTGGATGCCTCGACGCTGGGCAAACTGATCGTCAAAGGCCCGGATGCGGGCAAGTTTCTGGACATGATGTACACCAACATGATGTCCACGCTGAAGGTCGGCAAATGCCGCTATGGCCTGATGTGTTCGGAAAACGGCTTCCTGATCGACGACGGTGTTGTCGCCCGCATCGACGAGGACACATGGCTGTGCCACACCACCACCGGCGGGGCCGAGCGTATCCATGGTCACATGGAAGAATGGCTTCAGACCGAATGGTGGGACTGGAAAGTCTATGTCGCCAACGTGACCGAGCAATACGCGCAGGTCGCCGTAGTCGGCCCAAACGCCCGCAAGGTGCTTGAAAAGCTGGGCGGCATGGATGTCAGCAAAGAGGCGCTGCCCTTCATGGAATGGCGCGATGGCAAGATCGGAGGCTTCGATTGCCGGGCCTACCGCATTTCGTTCTCGGGCGAGCTGTCTTATGAAATCGCTGTTCCCGCCAGCCAGGGTCAGGCGTTCTGGGATGCCTTGATGGAGGCAGGCAAAGAGTTCGGCGTGATGCCGTATGGAACCGAATGTCTGCACATCCTGCGGGCCGAGAAGGGCTTTATCATGATCGGGGACGAGACCGACGGCACCGTGATCCCGCAGGATCTGGGGCTGCACTGGGCGCTGTCCAAGAAGAAAGAGGATTATCTGGGCAAACGCGCTCATTCCCGCAGCCACATGGCGGATCCCGAGCGCTGGAAGCTGGTCGGTCTCGAGACTGTGGACGGATCGGTTCTGCCGGATGGTGCTTACGCGGTGGGCGAGGGCGTCAATGCCAACGGTCAGCGCAACATGATCGGCCGTGTGACGTCGACATATTACTCGGCCAATCTGGGCAAAGGCATCGCCATGGGGCTGATCAAACACGGCCCCGACCGCATGGGCGAGATCGTCGAGTTCCCGGGCACGGACGGCAAAACCTACAAAGCCAAGATCGTGGACCCGATCTTTTATGACAAGGACGGGGAGAAGCAGAATGTCTGAACCCATCAGCGCATTGAACCACGCCAGCTATGACGGCATCGCCAAGGTCCAGGAATGCGGCCTGCAAGGCATGATAACCCTGCGCGGCGACCTGTCCGACAAGGTGCTGGCCAAGGCCGTCAAGGATGCAACCGGTCAGAAAGTGCCGGGTCAGCGCCAGGTGCTTGTGACTGGCGATACCGGCGTGGCTTGGATGTCGACAGACGAGTTGCTGGTTCTGGTGCCTTATGCCGAGGTCGAAGCCAAACTGGCCGACATGGTCGGTGCCCTGAGTGGGACCCATGCTTTGGCGGTCAATGTCTCGGATGCCCGCGCCGTCTTCAGCGTCTCTGGTGCCAGCGCAAGAGAGGTACTGGGCAAGGTCGCACCTGTCGATCTGTCGGCGGATGCATTCCTGCCCGGCCAGATCCGCCGCACGCGTCTGGCGCAGGTGGCCGGTGCTTTCTGGATGGATGATGAACAGACCTTCCGCGTGGTCTGCTTCCGTTCCGCTGCGGATTACGTGTTCAAACTGCTCAAGGTGGCAGCACAGCCCGGCAGTGAAGTCGGGGTCTACTGAACAAAAAAGCCCCGGTTCATCCGGGGCTTTTTCTTACTTGACTGTCGAACAGGTCCCGACTCCGAAAGGTTTGTTCGCGAAATTTCCCTGAACGAATGCCATGCGGACGGCGACCGTATTGTCGGTTGTTTTCAGGTTCGCCTGATATCGAACGCGGACATTGCCGCCGGCAACCATTTTTTGATCGAGGTTCCAGATAATACGATATCCCTTGGCGCCGCGGTCTTTGAATTTTGCCTTGGCCCAATCCTGATACGACGTTGCGGCCATCGCCGAAGATGCGGCGGGGTCGATCCGGAACGCATACTCTGGCGCAATCCAGCCATGGGCGTCCTGTTTGGTCATCTTGCAATGATAGGTAACCGTTTCTGCCGCAGCGGTTTGTGCAAGCAATGCGGCGACTGCAATCGGTAAAAGTCTTTTCATTTTATCCACTTGGGTATGATTCTTTGTAAGTGCACTCAAACTGATACACCTCAATGCCGCAAGCGGGACCTCGCGTGAACGAAGAAAAAAACGCCAGACGTTCTACCCATGCAAGAGAACGGTGTGAAAACGGTTCAGGCCGTCTTCGGTCAGCAAGTCCGAAGTCTTTACAGGCTGCGCCTTGTCATCCGACAGCTTTGCGTAATAACCCAGTTCATCCATCAACGCGGTGACACGTTCGTGCCTCTGGTCTTCCGGAAGCAGAGGCGCATGAAGAGACAGAAGAAGGGCGGGGCGGCGTTTCTTCAGCCATGCGGACAAAGTGGGGGCAACAATGAATTCCGCACCCTCGATGTCCATTTTGACCAGCGAAACCCGTGACAGGTCGTTTGTTTTTTCGAATTGGTCCCAGGCGATCGTCAGCGTGTCAGACCCATGCGCCCCGTCGTGCAGAAGCGAACTGGTGGAATCCCCGGGTTCACCGCGCACAGAGGCCATGCGTGCCACGCCAAATCGATCTGACAGGGCGACCCCGAATGCCGAAACGTTCTGAATGCCGTTCAGATCAAGATTCCATGCCAGATGCCGAAACGCGGTCGGGTCAGGCTCAAAACACCAGACATGCCGTGCCCTTCGCGCACCGTACAGCACCGTCGGGCCAATCCACGCGCCGATGTCCAGATAGTCGCTTTGCGGAGACAGGAACCGGTCAAGAACTGCAAATGTTTCAGGTTCCCAAGCGCCCGCAGCGGCTTTGCGCCAGAATTTCGAATGGTACGGGTCCAGACGAAACGGCTCGCCGTTCAGATTGCCCGCATAATATCCGCGGGCGCGATAGAACATCTTGCGCGCCTGTGTCAGCATCGCCTGCCTCCGGGTTTTCTTGCCACGCCCCTTGACCTGCGGCGGCTGTCAAAGCATTTAACCTTGGGAACCGCAACTTACATTTAAACAGGGGGCCGACATGGCTTTTGAACTTCCTGATCTTCCTTATGCACATGACGCGCTGGCAGCCAAGGGTATGTCCGCGGAAACGTTGGAATATCACCACGACCTGCACCACAAGGCCTACGTCGACAACGGCAACAAGCTGATCGCCGGCACCGAATGGGACGGCAAGTCGCTGGAAGAGATCATCGTTGGTACTTACGACGCAAACGCCGTGGCACAAAACGGTATCTTCAACAACATCAGCCAGTTGTGGAACCACAACCAGTTCTGGGAAATGATGGGGCCGGGCGACAGCGCCATGCCGGGCGAGCTGGAAAAGGCTCTGGTCGAGAACTTCGGTTCGGTAGATGAATTCAAGTCGCAATTCAGTGCCGCCGGTGCGGGTCAGTTCGGTTCAGGCTGGGCGTGGCTGGTCAAGAACGCCGATGGCTCGCTGGCCGTCACCAAGACCGAGAATGGCGTGAACCCACTGTGCTTTGGTCAAACCGCGCTGCTGGGTTGCGACGTTTGGGAGCACTCCTACTACATCGATTTCCGCAACAAACGCCCGGCCTACCTGTCGAACTTCCTCGACAATCTGGTGAACTGGGAAAACGTCGCATCGCGGATGTAACGTATTGAACCGACGTCGGTTCATAAAGGGCCTGCTGGCGGTGACGCTGGCAGGCCTTGTCACGGCCGCCTACGGGTTCATCATTGAACCCGCGGTTCGGTTGCGCGTGCGCAAATGGCGCATTCAGCGGGACGACTGGACAGCGCCGCCGCTCAGAATCGCCGTACTGTCCGATATGCATGTGGGCGAGCCCTATGTCGGCCTGAACCGCGTAAAGCAGGTGGTCCGTCGAACCAATGCGCTGGCTCCGGACGTGATCCTGCTGTTGGGTGATTTCTTTGCAAGCCACAAAGGTGTCTCGGACACGGTCAAGATGCAGGACCTGGCCCCTGTGCTTGCTGGGCTTGAGGCGAAGAATGGTGTCTTTGCCGTTCTGGGCAATCACGACTGGTGGGATGACAGGTCGGCACAGCGGCGCGGGTCCGGGCCCAATCGCTATGCCGAAATTCTGGAACAGAACGGCATTTCGGTGTTGTCCAATGCCGCGATCAAACTCGAAGCTCTGGGCATCTGGCTGGCCGGGCTCGAGGATCAGCTGGCGATCTGGCGCAATGGCAAGCCGCAAGGATTGGACGATCTGGAAGGTACTCTGGCGCAGATCACCGATGACGCTCCGGTTGTGATGATGGCGCATGAGCCCGATGTGTTTCCCACTGTGCCCGGGCGGGTGGCCTTGACGCTTTCAGGGCACACACATGGTGGCCAGGTGCGCCTGTTCGGCTGGTCGCCTGTGGTGCCATCGAAATTCGGCAATCGCTATGCCTATGGCCATGTACGCGAAGATGGGCGCGATCTGGTCGTTTCGGGCGGTATCGGCTGTTCGATCCTGCCGGTTCGTCTGGGCGTGACGCCCGAAATCACGGTTGTCGAGATGTCCGCCTAAAGGGTTGATGACCAGCCGGTGAAAACCCGCCGATACGCGCCCTTTCCGCATGACGGTATCTTGTTTGCTGTTTTCCAGTACACATCTCTGTAGGGCAGAGGGAGAAACTGCATATCAATTCAAACCATGATCGGGCTGCGCACTGTTCGTGCGTCAACAACCCCGCATGTCCGGCAGGTCGAGGGATACCCAGAACACAACCTAATCAGGAGATCGCAATGGTCGCACTTACACAGGGAACTTGGGTTATTGTTGCAGATGGAGAGAAAGCGCTGGTGATGGAGAATATCACCGACGCCGACGATCCCAACCTTGTCGTCGTCGCTGTCGAAGAACAAGACGGCCCGACCGGAAAACCGACGGACCGCGCAGGTCGTCGCAACGACGGCGGACCAAAACAGAAATCGGCAATTGAAGAACCCACGTGGAAGGCGCACGCAAAATCTCTGTTCGTGCAGGATCTGGCGAACCTGTTGAATCGCAAGGGGCTGAAAGGCGCCTATGACAGGCTGGTTCTGGTGGCCAGCCCTCATGTTCTGGGCCTGTTGCGGCGTCGGTTGCACAGCGAGGTGCTGGGAAAGGTCGTGGCCGAGGTCAACAAGACCCTGACCAATCATCCTTTGCACAAGGTCGAACAGGTGGTGCGCCACAGTCTGCAACCCAAAGCCAGACTGGCCTGATCAATACGGCGGGCGGTTCAACCGCCCGCACGGTTTCCCATCCTCAGGTCAGCGTGTCACGCAGGGCGATCATGGCAGTATCGGCGTCTTCGACCCAGGTGATGAAATCCGCCAAAGACGTGTCGGCAAAGCCTTGCCCGATCACCTGATCCAACAATGTGTGCAACGCGTCCCAATAGCCGTTCACATTGACCACGACGATTGGCTTGTCATGCAGGCCAAGCTGGCGCCATGTCAGCGCTTCGAACAGCTCGTCCAGCGACCCCGGACCGCCTGGCAGAACCACGACGGCGTCGGCGTTCATGATCATGACCTTCTTGCGCTCGTGCATTGTCTCGGTGATCACGAAATGGGTCAGATCCGTTTTTCCGACCTCGCGCTTGACCAGATGCACCGGAATGACGCCGAAAGTTTCACCACCGGCATTCTGCGCGGCGCGGGCCACTTCACCCATCAAACCGACATCTCCGGCTCCGTAGACCAGCCGCCAGCCTTCCTGCGCCAGCAGGCTGCCGAACTGCCGTGCAGTTTCAGAATAAGCCTTCTCGGCTCCATTGCGTGACCCGCAGTACACACAGACTGATTTCTGAGACATCAAAGAGGGGCTCCGGGGTTGTGTCAGGGGTTTTGACCCGTGATAGCGGGATTGATAGATTGGCTCAACTGTCCGTCGGAAAGCTTTTCAACGCAAAGCTTTTGCCCGTCGGAGTGAAAGGAAAATAATGGACGCCAAATCGGGAAACGGAAGCTCGGGCAATTTCATCTGGGGGGTGATTGCGGGTCTTGTTGCGATATTGGGCGCGGGTGGATTGTATCTGTCCGGCGTCTTCACCAAAACGCCCGAGCCGAGCACTCCGCAGGAAACCGCCTCTGCCGTAGCCCCGGAACCTGTAGGGCAGGATGCGCAGGTTTCGAAACCGGAAGTGGCTGAACAGGCGGCTCCTGCGGATGAAGGGCCCACGACCGAGCCTGCCGAGGACACAAGTGAAACGGCCGACGCCTCTGACGCAGATACTGCCGTTGCCAAGACGGATGATACCGCGCCCCAGCCAGCGGCCCCTCCGGCGCTGGATCAGATATTTGTTGAGCCAGATGGCACGGCGCTGTTGTCCGGCGATGCCGAGCCCGGCAGCCGGATCGAGGTGCTGCTGAACGGCGAACCCCTGCACAGCTTTAATGTGGACGGCAGCGGCCAGTTTGCCGAATTCGTTTCGATCCCGTTCAGCGACGCGACTCAGGGGTTGGTCCTGCAAAGCAAGGATGGCGAACGGATCACACAGTCCGACGACTATCTTATTGCGGCTTTGCCAAAGCCGGTCGAAGAAGCGCCTGTACCTGAAGAATCGCCGGCATCCGATCCGGACACGCCGGCCGATGCCGAAGACGCCACGATCGCGACGGCCGATGCAGATGTCGAGCCCGAAACGACGACCGAAGTTCCAGCGCCAAAAGCTGACGTGACCGGAACCGAAAGCACAGTGCCGGAAGCCGAGGAAACGCAAACCGCCGACTTGCCGACACAGACACCCGAACCGGATCAGCAGATTGCGGTGCTGCGGTCCGGCGAAGAAGGGGTTGAACTGGTGCAGCCGCCTGTGGTGCGGGATACGCCCCCCGATCAGATCGCACTGGATACCATCGGATATTCTGATACCGGCAATGTTCAGTTGACAGGACGTGTGCAGGACGGTGCAGCCGTTCGACTGTACCTGAACAATCGCCTGATCGCCGATGTCGACCCGAAAGAGGATGGATCCTGGCGCAGCGATCTGGAGGGGATTGATCCGGGTGTCTACACGCTGCGCGTGGACGCGGTGAATACGGACGGGACGGTGCTAAGCCGGGTCGAAACGCCGTTCAAGCGAGAGCCGGTTGAAGTGCTGGATGCCGCCGTCGCGGCCAGCCAGGCCGACGCGCAGGGCGAAGCAGCTGCCATCCGGTCGGTTACGGTTCAACGGGGCGACACGCTGTGGGCCATCTCGCGCGACCGGTTTGGCGACGGGGTCATGTATGTACGGCTGTTCGAGGCCAATCGCGACCTGATCCGCGATCCGGATCTGATCTATCCGGGGCAGGTCTTCACCATACCTGAATAAGCATCGCCTTTGGCCCAAGCGGGCCGGGGTCAATCTCTGACCGCAGTTAAGGTACGTGATGAGACGAACACCTACTATGACCCCGGACGATACGGCGCCGCGCGACGAACGAAGCTCGGGCTGGCGCACGATCCGCAAAGTGGCACCCTATCTTTGGCCACAGGATGAGCCATGGGTAAAGCGCCGCGTGGTGATTGCCATGGTCATGCTGGTTCTGGCCAAGCTGATCGCGGTCTATACGCCAATCCTTTACAAAGGTGCCGTTGACGCCCTGGCAGGTGAGGGCGTGCCGCCGGTGGCGCTGGGCGCGGTCGGGCTGACGGTTGCCTATGGCGTGGCCCGGATGCTGACCGTGGGTTTCCAACAACTGAGAGATGCGGCCTTTGCGCCCGTGGGGCAAAGGGCTTTGCGGGCGTTGGCGCTCGAGACCTTTCAGCATATTCACAACCTCTCGATGCGTTACCACGTGTCCCGCCGTACCGGAGGGCTGAGCCGCATCATCGAACGGGGTGTCAAGGGCGTCGAGTTCCTGTTGCGCTTTCTGCTGTTCTCGATCGGGCCGCTGATCCTGGAACTGCTGCTGGTGGCGATCATCCTGATGTGGCTGTTCGATGTCTGGTATCTGGTGGTCGTCGCCGTCACAATCGGTCTGTATATCTGGTTTACATTTGCCGTGACCGAATGGCGGGTGAAGCTTCGGCGCGAGATGAACGATCAGGACACCGAAGCCAATCAGCGCGCCATCGACAGTCTGCTGAATTTCGAAACCGTCAAGTATTTCAATGCCGAAGCCCGCGAAGCTGGACGATATGATGTGTCGATGAAAGCCTATGCTGGGGCGGCGCTGAAAACGGCTTATTCGCTAGCATTTCTGAATTTTGGCCAGTCATTCCTGATCACCTGTGGTTTGATCGGTGTGATGGTTTTGGCTGCCTTCGGGGTTCAGAGCGGGAACCTGACAGTGGGCGATTTTGTCATGGTCAACGCCTACATGATCCAGATCACCGTACCCCTGAATTTTCTGGGGACGGTCTATCGGGAAATCCGGCAATCGTTGGTCGATATGGGGCAGATGTTCGATCTGCTTGAACAGCCCGCCGAAGTCACCGACAAACCCTGTGCGCCCAACCTCAAGGTGAATGGCGGCGAAGTCACGCTGGACGACGTGCATTTCGGGTATGACCCTGAAAGAGAGATCCTCAAAGGTGTTTCGTTGACCGTTCCTGCCGGGCAGACCGTGGCCATCGTGGGGGCAACGGGGTCTGGCAAATCAACCATCGGGCGGCTGCTGTTCCGGTTCTACGATGTGACCAAAGGATCCGTGAAGATCGATGGACAGGATGTGCGGGATGTGACGCAGTCCAGCCTGCACGCGGCCATCGGCGTTGTGCCGCAGGACACGGTATTGTTCAACGACAGCATCCGGTACAACATTGCCTATGGCCGTGACGACGCCACCCCGGAGGAGGTCGAGGCCGCGGCCCGAGCTGCGCAAATTCACGATTTCATCACCTCGCTGCCCGAAGGCTATGACACTATGGTCGGTGAACGCGGGCTCAAACTGTCAGGTGGTGAAAAACAAAGGGTCGGCATCGCGCGGACTTTGCTCAAGAACCCGCCGATCCTGTTGCTGGACGAGGCGACCTCGGCCCTGGACACGGATACCGAGCAGGACATCAAAGATGCGCTGGCGCGCGCAGGAGAGGGTCGTACGGTTATCACCATTGCCCATCGCCTCAGCACCATTGCCGAAGCTGATCGGATCGTGGTTCTGGAAGCGGGCGAGGTCATCGAACAGGGCACGCATGACGAGTTGCTGGCGCGGTCGGGGCGGTATGCCCAATTGTGGAACCGGCAGCAATCGGACGGGGAAGCGGCCTGAAGATCCAAACATGGGGCGAAACATGGTAGGATACACCAAACCAGGAGGGTGCCTGTCATGATGAAGCGACTGAAATCACGATTATCGTCTATTGTGATCGCGATTTGTCTGCCCGTCATTGTGGTGGCAGATCCCATCGTGGGTGTCTGGAAGACTGAACCTGACCGCAAGAACCTGATTTCGCACATCAAAATCACGGCGTGTGGAGATAAGTTCTGCGGTCGGATCCTTTCGGCCTATGACGCTTCAGGCAAGGAAGTCCAAACACCGAATATCGGCAAAAAACTGTTCTGGGACGTGGTCGGTGAAGGCGGTGGAAAATACGGCGGCGGCGAATTCTGGGTCCCGCTGATCAACGTGGATGCGGTGCCACAGATGACGTTGCAGGGGGACAAGCTGCTGGTCAAAGGATGCGAACATGCGATTTGCGCGCATCAGACGTGGTCCCGGTTGTGATGATGGCCAAATGAAAAAGGACCGGGAATACCGGTCCTTTTCCTTTATTCAGCAGCTTTCAGCGGCGGGCCAGAGGGGCGACCAGACTGATCTGATCGACTGTCCTGTTCTGGTCCGTCGGAACGCGAGTCGTCCTCCCACACTATTTCAGTGGCCTGCATCTGCCGGGCAGAGCGCCCTATCGCCATGTCCTGCGCGATCTGGCTGGACCGGCCTGCCGTTACACGGGCCAGAACTCGGCCGAGCCAAATCGCATAGGTTGTCACCCAGACCCGCAAGGCCAGAAGCGATGGCGTCACGATCAGCGTCAGGACAGTTGCAATGCCCAGGCCAAAGACCACCGCTGTGGCCAGCTGTTTCCACCACAGTGCGGTGGGGCTGTCGATGGAATAGCCGCCATTGATGAAGTCCAGCGACAGGCCGAACATCATCGGCGTCAGACCGGCCATCGTTGTCAGCGTGGTCAGCAGCACAGGGCGGATACGGGACTCCGCGGTGCGGATGATCGCCTCGATCCTTGGCATATAGCTGCTGTATTCCTGATAGGTGTCGATCAGAACGATATTGTTGTTCACCACGATACCGGCCAGGGCCACGATGCCGGTCCCGGTCATGATGATCGAGAAGGGCTGTTCCATCACGATCATGCCGATCAGAACCCCGGTGGTGGACAGAACAACGGCCAACAGCACCAGCACCGAATTGTAGAACGAATTGAATTGGGCCAGCAGGATCACGAACATCAGCCCCAGCGCGCCCATGAAGGCGTTCACCAAGAAGGCGCCGGATTCTTCCTGTTCTTCCTGATCACCGGTCCATTCCCAGCTGATCGCGTTGGCAAACGGGCCGGTTTCCAGCCACTCCGTCAGCACCGCAATACGCTCGTTCGGGTTGATCAGCGCAAACTGAGCGTCCCCGTCTTCGATTGCGCTGCGCAGCTGGTCGACACTTTCTGCGCCGGTCAGTTGCACCAGTTCATATGACTTTCCACCCGTACCATTCAAAACGGTGCCGTTCGGTGTGTAGCCTTCCGTCACTTCACGCATGACGGCCAGCCGCACCTGTTTTCCATCGGGGCCTTCGGTCACGACCTTGCTCAGCCCCGGTTCGACATCCGCTTTGACGTCGTAGTATCGCTGCTGGTCGACGCGGTTGATTTCGGCCAGCTTGGCCACGGGTTTGCGCGTTACGAAGTTCGACAACGGCACCAAACCGTCCGGGGTACGAACCTTGAGTGTATCCAGTGTCGACAAAACGCGGTCTTCTTCGGGCAGACGAACGCGAATTTCGATCTCTTCGTCATTGCTGTCCGGGCGCATCTCGCCCAGCAATATGCCGCGCGTGACCAACTGGACCATGGCGCCGACGGTTGCCACGTCGGCTCCGAACCGACCGGCCTTGGCGACATCCACGTCAATCTGCCAGTCGATGCCGGGCAGGGGCAGGGTGTCTTCGGTCTTGATCAGGCCCGGCGTGGTGTCGAAAACCTCGCGGGCGGTGATCGCTGCCGAGGTCAGGTCTTCCCACCCGTCACCCTTGATGCGCAGATGCACAGGCTTGGCTGAAGCAGGGCCTTGCTCCAAGGGCAGAATCTCGACGATGATACCGGGGATCGTTGCAAGTTGGGCATTCAGTTCATCAATCACGAAGTCGCCGTCATACTCGGGCGCCACGAAGTGCCGCTCGAACAGGCCCCACAGAGCGGATTCCGAGATGTTGGGACGATCTTCCCACGGGATGATTTCGAACTGAACCCGGCCCACTGTATCGGCCGGCGCCTGAGCGCCACCGTTATTCTGGTTCAGGCCACCTTCGCCCGCAAAGGCAAAGACATTGATGACCGCGGGATGAGATCCGATGATCTCTTCGGCGGCAAGAACCATCGCGTCTTTTTCCGCCAGGGAAAGGTTCCCGCGGGCACGCACATATGCGGTGGCCTGTTCAGGTTCGCTTTCCACGAAGAATTCAACCCCGCGGGATTCCTGAGGAAACCAGACGAAGGCCACGAAATACACCGCCGTGAAAACCGTCAGCAGGGAAACGATCGGCATGATCGGATTGCCGACAAGGAACCGAACGACGTGGCCAAAAAACGTGTGTTCGTCCGCTGTATGAACGTGGTCCTCTTCGGCGCGTTCAATTTTGGCCGCGCTCAGGGTTACGGACCCGGCAAACGCCCCGAACAGGAACAGCAGGGCGCCGGCGATCGAGCCCCCGGGCAGCAGGTAGTTGGGGTTCAGAACCTGCATCGCGCCCAGAAAGATCATGTACAGCGACGGCGGCACCATCAGCACCCGTACCCACCAAGGCGTGCGCGCCCGCAACCACGTCGAAGACCGATCGAAGAGACGGCTCAGGCGGCCGGATACACCGCCCATGACCGGCAGATAGATCAGCGCCACGATCAGTGAAGCCGACAGAACGAAGATCAGCGTGACCGGCAGCATTCCCATGAACTCGCCGGGAATACCGGGCCAGAACAGCATGGGCAGGAACGCGCAGAGTGTCGTTGCGGTCGAGGACACGATGGGCCAGAACATGCGCTGGGCGGCCTCGACATAGGCGTGCATCGGGCCCACCCCTTCCTTGATACGTTTGTCGGCGTATTCCACCACGACGATGGCGCCATCCACCAGCATCCCCACCGCCAGGATGAGGCCGAACATCACAATGTTCGAGATGCTGACACCCATGACCGCCAGAAACGCAAAACACAGCAGGAACGAGGTCGGGATCGCAAAACCGACCAGCAGGGCGGCCCGCGTACCCAGCGAGGCAAGAACCACGATCATCACCAGCGCAATCGCGGTCAGAACCGAGCCTTCAAGCTGGCTGACCATCGAGCCGACGATGCGGCTCTGGTCGTTCGATGTGCCCAGGTCAACCGCCGCCTGAAGTTCGGGCGGCCACTTGGTCTTTGCATGCGCAATGGTTTCCTTCACCTGCGCGACGGTGTCGATCAGGTTGTATCCTTTGCGCTTGACCACCTGCAACGCGACGGTCGGTTCGCCGTTGAAACGGGCTGTCCCTTCGCGGTCTTCGAAGGTGTAGTTGATCTGTGCCAGTTCCCCCAAGGTGACGACCCGATCCCCGTTGACCTTGATGGGCAGGCCGTAAACATCCTGTGCGGTCTTGAACGACGACGGTATCTTGACCGAGAAGGTGCCCTGCGCGGTTTCAACTTCACCGGCCGCGATCAACTGGTTGTTGTTTCGAACTACGTTGATCAGCTCGTCCGCCGTCACGTTGTAGGCCTCGAGCCGAAGCGGATCGATCACGACTTCGAGCATCTCGTCGCGATTGCCTGCGATACCGGCTTCGAGAACGGAATCCAGAGCCTCAAGATCGTCCTGCAGATCCTTGGCGACACGGGCCATCGTGCGTTCGGGAACGGGACCGGTCAGGTTCACGATGACGATCGGGAATTCGGAAAAGTTGATCTCGGTCAGGGAATATTGTTCTGCGCCTTCGGGAAAGTCCGCCTGAGCTGTGTTCATTGCGTCACGCACATCGGCCATGATCGCGGTCTTGTCCCAACCGAAGTCAAATTCCAGCGCGACCCCTGCATAATTTTCGGCAGCGGTCGATGTCATTTCTTTGAGCCCGTCGAGATCCGCCAGTTCGGTCTCCATCGGCTTGATCAGCAGGTTTTCAGAATCCTCTGCGGAAATCCCGGGAAACTGCACTGATACAAACAGGGCAGGGATTTCGATATCCGGCTCGCCTTCTTTCGGAAGCGAGACATAGGCAAATCCGCCGATAACCAGCGAGATGGCGATAAATGCCAACACCATGCGGGCCCGATCTGCGGCCCATGCGACGATACCGGTCATTGTGAAGCTTCCCGATAGGTCGGCGCAACGGTCACACCGCGTGTCACGAACTCTTGTCCGACAATGATGATGTCAGCTGTTTCAGGCAGACCGTCGACCCAGACACCCTCTGCCGTGTCACGCAGAATGCGGACAGGCAGGAAATCCACCACATTGCCGGTGCCGACCGTACGCACACCCAATTGACCCTCGTTGCTTAGGGTCAGAGCGGATTGCGGCAGCAGATGTGCCTTTGTGCCTTCGGCTGCGATGCGGATGGTCGCGGTCTGACCGTCGCGAATGGTCAGATCCGGGTTCGGAACCGTGATTTCAACTTCGAACGTACGCGTTGTTTCATCAGCCGACCGGCTGAGGAAAGTGACGCGGCCGCCAAGCTGCCGACCGGTGACCAGCGTTGCCGATGCCTCGGACCCAACCTGAACACGGTTGACTTCGGTTTCCGGCACGAACCCGACCAGTTTGATCGGATCAAGCTGAATCACGGTTGCGCACAGCGATCCGGGCTGCATCAGGCTGCCCAGTTCTGCGGTGTCGCTTTCCAGCAGACCTTTGAACGGGGCTTTGATGGTCAGGCGTCCGACCTCTCGCTGCGCGGCTTCGACAGCCGCTGCGGCGGCTTCGATTCCGGCCCGGGTCGCCTCCAGCTCGGCTTCGGCGGATTTTACACCTGCTTTGGCGGCGCTCATCGCAGCCTCGCTGGAAATCCGGCGGGTTTCCGAAGCAAACCCGGTTTCCGCCAGTTTGCGCGAAGCCGTCAGATTGATTTCGGCCTCGGCCACACGGGCATGCGCCTCTTGCAAGCGGGCTTCAGCCTCGGGAATGCGGCTTTCGGCTTCGAGTTTTCCGGCCAGCGCCTCGGCCAGTTGCGCTGGGCGCGTGCCGGGGTCGAGTTCACACAGAACATCCCCGGCCTCGACAAAGGCACCTTTGCGCTTGGGTTCCGAGATGACCGTGGACGTGGTTTCAGACAGAACCTCGACCTGCCGGTTCGCCTTGGTTTGTCCTCGCAGCAGAACCGCACTGTCAATTTCGCGCGCCTGCGAACGCAGGGCGACCACGCCAACGGCATCAATATCGGTCTCGTCGGATTCGGCGGCTTCGGTCTGCGCCGCTTCTTCCGCTTCGCCACGCCCGGCGAAAGCAAACAAAGAGTCGCGCTCAAAAACAAGAAAATACAACGCAATAATAACCAGAAGGGCGTTGATGAAAGAAATCAAACGCATTCAGTGTTTCTCCTAGAATTCGGTGCCAACGAAAGCGGGCCGTCTTGGTATGAAATGGGGCGTCGGCTGTGTAATTTCTACACTAAACTGAATAGTTCGGTTTAGTTTTTTTCGCAAGAGAGAAGCCAAGCGGTGAAAATGCGCAAAATCGGACCCTTGGCTTGGCGTTGGTGGCGGGGTATGACATGGCGCACTTATGCAAGACACACAGCCCAGGGGGCAGGAATGAGCGACACCGACAGTTTCATTGATGAGGTCACGGAAGAGGTACGCCGTGACCGGATGTATCTGCTGCTGCGCCGTTGGGGCTGGGTTGGTGTAGCGGCGGTCGTGCTGATTGTTGGCGGGGCGGCGTTCAATGAATACCGCAAATCCCGCGATACGGCGCAGGCGCAGGATCTGGGTGACTCGATTCTTGCGGCCCTGTCGGAAAACGATTCTGATGCACGGGCAGCCGGTTTGCGGGAAATCGAGGCGCAGTCGCCGGGCGGGAATGCTGTTCTGAACATGCTGCTGTCTGCGTCCCAGCTTGAAGCGGGATCGCGCGAAGAGGCGGTCAACAGTCTGAACGCGGTTGCCGTGCAGGGGGATTTGCCCGAGATCTATCGTGCGATCGCAAGCTTCAAGGCGCTTTTGTTGCAAAGCGACACCTTGCCCGCCGCCGACCGTCGGCAGCAGTTCGAAGCGCTGGCAGCGCCGGGTGCGCCCCTTCGACTGCTGGCCGAAGAGCAACTGGCCCTGATCGACGTGTCCGAGGGCAATGTCGATGCGGCACTGGACCGCTTGCAGGCGCTGCGTCAGGACGCCGAGGTCGGTATTGATCTGCAACAGCGTGCGGCCCAGCTGATAGTTGCGTTGGGCGGCGAACCCGAGCCATTGGTGGCGCAACAGGGCTGACCAGGCGGGACAAAAGACTTAATGACAGGCGAGTTCGGAACACCATGGTAACAAGACTAATTTCCCGCGCGGGATTGCCGGTTGCGGCACTGGCTTTGACCGCATTGACCGCCTGTGAACCTCCCGAAGCGATTTTGCCCGGAGAACGTGAAGACATCCGTCCGGCGTCTGATCTGGAAACAGTGGAAAAAAGCGGCTCTCAGCCCATCAGCCTGCCAGCTCAAAAAGCGAATGCCAGCTGGCCGCAAAGCCCTGGTACGGCTGCTTACCGAACCACGAATGCGGCACTGCGTGCCACGCCACAGCGGATCTGGTCTGTTTCGATCGGGCAGGGCGACTCGCGCAAGCAACGTATCACTGCCGAACCGGTGGTTGCGGGCGGGTTGATCTATACGCTGGATGCGGGGGCGACGGTGTCAGCGGTCACACCACAGGGCCAGTTGGCCTGGGATACCGATCTGGTTCCGCCAAGCGACGGAGATGCAGACGCCACCGGTGGCGGCATGGCGTATTCGAACGGCGTTCTCTATGTGTCCTCCGGGTTCGGGCGACTGACCGCATTGGATGCAAAATCGGGCGCCGTGCGGTGGCAGAAGCGATTGGACGCAACCGGAAGCGGCTCTCCGATGGTCAATGACGGGTTGTTGTACCTGGTTGCGGGGGACGAAACCGGGTGGACCATCAACACCAAGGATGGGCGTATCGCCTGGCAAATCGAAGGCACGCCCAGCGTCGGCAACGTTCTGGGCGCACCGGCACCGGTGATTGCCTCGGACCTGGCTGTGTTTGCATTCGGGTCCGGCGATGTTGCGGCCACCTTCCGCCGTGGGGGCATCCGTCGCTGGAATGCGTCCGTCGCAGGCGGGCGGCGGGGACGGGCCGCTGCGCAGATCGTTGACGTGACCGGCAGTCCGATGGTTGTCGGAAACACAATCTATATCGGCAACCATTCTGGCCGGACCGTTGCCTTTGACGCTGCCACCGGTGAACGCCGCTGGACCGCCGATGAAGGAGCGGTTGATACTGTCTGGCCCGCAGGCAACAGCATCTTCCTGATCAGTGACCGCAGTCAGCTGGTGCGCTTGAATGCGGCCGATGGCTCGGTCATCTGGGCGCAGGATCTGCCAAGCTTTGTCAAGGACAAGCGAGGCCGCCGTGGACCGATCTTTGCACATTACGGTCCGATCCTGGCCGGAGGCCGTATTGTGATTGCATCCAATGATGGTTATCTGCGCTTCTTCAATCCGGTTAACGGGGCACTGGTTCACCAGGTCGAAGTTCCCGGAGGTGCAACTACGGCTCCGGTTGTCGCCGGGCAAACGCTGTATGTCGTTTCCTCCAAGGGGGATCTACACGCTTTCCGTTGACGGCAAGATGCGCTAAAGGGCGCTTCTTGAGTCTTGAAAGTTGAGTATCATGTCGCTGACCCTCGCCATCGTGGGGCGCCCGAATGTGGGCAAATCCACCCTGTTCAACCGCCTTGTGGGCAAACGTCTGGCCCTTGTCGACGACCAGCCCGGCGTGACGCGTGACCTGCGCGAAGGCGAAGGGCGTCTGGGCGATCTGCGCTTTACAGTGATTGATACGGCGGGTCTTGAGGCCGCGACGGATGACAGCCTTCAGGGGCGGATGCGCCGTCTGACGGAACGTGCCGTGGACATGGCTGATGTTTGCCTGTTCATGATCGACGCGCGCGTGGGTGTGACACCTACGGATGAAATGTTCGCAGAGATCCTGCGCAAACGGTCCAAGCACGTGATCCTTGCGGCCAACAAGGCCGAAGGCAATGCTGCGGATGCGGGTGTTCTGGAAGCTTACAACCTTGGTCTGGGTGAACCGGTCCGCTTGTCGGGCGAACACGGTGAAGGGATGACGGACCTCTATGCGCAGCTGATGCCTCTGGCGGATGCGGCAGAGGAAAAACAGGTCGAGGAAGCCCCGCAAACCGACATTGAACTGGACGAAGACGGTGAGGGTGAGACGCCGCTGATCACTGCAGCCAAACCCTTGCAGGTTGCGGTGGTGGGGCGTCCGAACGCTGGCAAATCCACCTTGATCAACAAGATCATCGGCGAAGACCGTCTGTTGACCGGGCCAGAAGCCGGGATCACGCGTGACGCAATCAGTTTGCGAATCGACTGGGCTGACCCGGACGGTCAAAGCACGCCGATGCGGATCTTTGACACCGCAGGGATGCGCAAGAAAGCAAAAGTACAGGAAAAGCTGGAAAAGCTTTCCGTGTCCGACGGCCTGCGCGCGGTAAAATTTGCCGAGGTCGTCGTTGTGTTGCTGGACGCCGCGATCCCGTTTGAACAGCAGGATCTGCGAATTGCCGATTTGGCCGAGCGCGAAGGCCGGGCCGTTGTCGTCGCCGTCAACAAGTGGGACATCGAAGACAACAAGCAGGAAAAGCTGCGCGAGTTGAAGGAGTCGTTTGACCGTCTGCTGCCGCAACTTCGCGGCGCGCCGCTGATCACGGTTTCCGCCAAGACGGGCCGGGGGTTGGAGCGTTTGCGCGCCGCGATCCTGCGCGCCCATGACGTCTGGAATCGTCGGGTGCCGACTGCCGCCTTGAATCGCTGGCTGACCGCGATGCTGGAACAACACCCGCCGCCAGCCCCACAGGGACGCCGGATCAAACTGCGCTACATGACGCAGGCCAAAACCCGACCTCCGGGGTTTGTGGTGATGTGTTCGCATCCGGACAAAATGCCTGAAAGCTATACCCGTTATTTGGTGAACGGTTTACGGCAGGATTTCGACATGCCCGGAACACCGATCCGCCTGACGCTGCGCGGGCAGGGGGACAAGAACCCCTACAAGGGTCGGCGCAAGAAAAACGCGGGCGCATTGGCCAAGCATCTGAAGGGGCGCGGATAAGCTGCGCACCAGACACAGGGCTTTGATGACACAGGCTGGTTGTCTCAATCGTTCCCAAGGACGAATGCGCGGTTCGCTTCTGCGGCATTGGCGATACCCTCTGACGTCCCATTGCCCTGTTCAATGGCCGTCGCCAGTTCGGTCGCGGCTGAACCTGTCGTGAAGATCGATGCAATTCGCGTTCGACCTCCGAAAAGACCTTTGGAAGCGTCGGCATTGTCATAGGTCAGGTCAAATGTCGAAACCAAACTGACCGCCTCATCATTGGGTCGTTTGTTTTGATTGCGCGATATGGGCGGAACCAGCGTTGTTATGCGGCGCTGTACACCTGCGTTGACCTCGACAGGTAGTGCCTTGGCGGGATCAGAGCGCAAGGCGATGTTCACGCCGCTGCGTTCCCCATAGACCAAACTGCGATCCTGAATCGAGGTGCAACCCGCGACCGCGCAACTCGTGCAGGACTGCATTGCCAGTCAAGATGGCGGCAGAGGATGAGGTGCTGAAACCGTTATAAGAGCACCCCGCAAGCGAGACGCAGATCATTGGCGCAAGCGGCAATATTATTCTTGAAAAAAATCAATCAATGGACCTGAAAATTCTGGTTGTTATTCTGATCGGAAGTCTCCACGCGTCAACTCAGAGGGGCATGCGAATGCGGTTGAAGCTTTTCGAGACACTTCAGGGCAGTATTTCTCGGGCGCTTCCTTCATATGAAAGGCTTGCGTATTTCAGTGCCGGTGATCCTGACGCCAGCGCGTAACTGCGCCAATTTTCAGCGTTTTCGCTCTGAGGGCGTGACAGTCCCTGTTCTGCGCGTTAGCATTCATGTGTGTGCATCTGTCAGCACATGCATTGCCTGCACGCGGTCAAGCCGCGCCTGGATTTTTAACAGATTAATACAGGACCATCGTGGGGAGCGGACTGGATGGATCTGAGGGAATACACAAGACACTACGCAGTTCAGGACAACAGATTGGCTGCACTGAGCTATTTCGGCACGTTTGCGGTGTATTTCGCATCGTTGTCTCTGGCGATCGTATTCGTGGATCGCTGGTACATCATGATCCCGGCCGGGATCGTTTTCGCCTTTTCGGCGGTACGCCTTTATGTACTGCAACATGATTGCGGGCACCATTCGCTGTTTGAAACGCGAATGCAGAACGAATGGGCAGGGCATGGTCTTTCGCCATTCACCTTTGCACCGTTCGAGGTGATGAAACAGAACCACAATCTGCACCACGCGGGGATCGGAAACCTTGAGCATCGTGAGACCGGCGAAATTCACACCATGACATTGCGGGAATGGCAGGACGCGGACTGGAAAACTCGTTTGTTTTACAGGCTGTATCGAAACCCTTTCATCCTGGTGCCGGTCGGTGCGCTGTTCACATATTTCATTCGCTATCGCTGGCCCAAGAACACTGTTCGTTTCGGTGTCAAAGGCGTCTTGCTGCACAATGCCTCGATCATCGTATTTTTGGGCCTGTTGTACCTGGTGGCGGGCATGACCGGAATTCTGGTCTGGCTGGTGTTTTCTTTTCTGGGCGGAATGCTGGGTGTGTTTCTCGTGTATCTGCAACACAATTTTGAAGATACCTATTGGGATCGCCGTCCTGATCTGAACCCGCAGACTGCAGCGTTGCATGGATCTTCTGCGCTGGATTTCGGATGGTGGTTCGATACCGCCGTAGCCTGCATCACGCTGCATGACATCCACCATTTCAATGCACGTATCCCATCTTATCGGTTGCGGGCCTGCCACTATAACCTGCCGCCTGAATTCACGCCTCGTCGGATCAAGTTCCCTGAGGCAGTAGCGGCTTTGAACCTCAAGCTTTGGGATGAGGATGCGAAACGCCTCGTGCCATTCCCGAAAAATGACCGAACCGCTGGGTTGGCGCATAGCTGATCCATTGGCTCTGAGAAGGCAAGCGCTGAACTGGCGGACATGCATTTCCAATGTATACGCGATGAGGCAGGGCGATAGAGAAAGGACCCTTAGATGACTGCAGTGACCGACGTAAAAGGTGTGGGAGAGGCGCTGGAAAAAGCCCTTGCAGCCAATGGCTTTAAGACCGCAGAAGCGATAGCGAAGGCGTCACCGGCAGATCTGGTCAAGGTTCCTCGGGTTGGTGAGAGCCGAGCCGCCGTATTGATCGAAGCCGCAAAAGCCGCAATAGCCGCAACACCCACTGCCGGTAAACTTGGCGCGCGCAAGGCGCCGGCACGAAAGCCAGCGGCACGGAAGCCAGCAGCCGCAAAACCAGCCGCCCGAAAGGCGGCGACACGAAAAGCCGCCCCGCGCAAGACCGTGGCCGCTGTAGCGGCAGAAAAACGGGCGGAAGAAGCTGCACGCAAAGCGGCAGAGGAACAAGCGGCGGCCGAAAAAGCCGAAGCCGCCGCCAAGAAAAAGGCCAAGGCCAAGGCGAAAGCTGAAAAAGCCGCCAAGAAACGCAAAGAAATGGAAGCAGCGTTTTCCAAGGCCAAGGATAAGGTGAAAGCAAAGTCCAAGAAGGACAAAAAATCGAAAAAGGACGAAAAGAAAAAAGACGCCAAGAAGGGCAAAAAAGACGCCGAGAAGGGCAAGAACAAAAGTGACAAGAAGAAAGATAGCAAGAAGGATAAGAAAAAGGCGAAGAAATAAATTCCTTCGCCCCGTCTTGCATTGTGAACCGGCGCCCGGTGGTGCCGGTTTCGTTTTTCAGGCTAGTGTGCCGTCCAGTTGCAGGGTCAGTTTGCCGCCCAGATAGGGGCTCAGGACTTCGGGCAGGGTCACGGTGCCGTCCGCGTTCTGGCCATTTTCAAGCACTGCAATCAGGCAACGCCCAACGGCCAAACCCGAACCGTTCAGCGTATGGACGTATTCCGGCTTGCCGCCACCTTCGGGACGGAACCTTGCGTTCATGCGGCGGGCCTGGAAATCACCACAGGTCGAAACCGAGCTGATCTCGCGATAGGTGTCCTGACCGGGCAACCAGGCCTCGATATCATAGGTGCGGCGGGCGCCAAAGCCCATGTCACCGGTACACAGGATGACAGTGCGGTAAGGAATGCCCAGCTTTTCCAGAATGCCCTCGGCGCAGCGCAGCATGCGCTTTTGTTCTTCATCCGATTTGTCCGGATGCGTGATCGAAACCATCTCGACCTTTTCGAACTGGTGTTGCCGCAACATCCCGCGGGTGTCTTTGCCCGCGGATCCGGCCTCGGACCGGAAGCACAGGGAATGCGCGGTGTAGCGACGGGGCAGATAGCTTTCCTCGATCAAACTGTCGTTTACGATATTGGTCAGCGACACTTCGGAGGTCGGGATAAGCCACCAGCCTTCGCGGGTCTGATAGCTGTCTTCGCCAAATTTCGGCAATTGGCCGGTGCCCTGCATCATCTCGGACAGAACCAGAACCGGGCCATTCACCTCGGTCAGCCCGTTTTCGGTGATATGCGTATCCAGCATGAACTGCGCCAAAGCGCGATGAATACGAGCGACTCCACCGGACAACAGCACAAATCGCGAACCCGAGAGTTTGGCCGCGGTTTCGAAATCCATGCCTTGCTGAACGGCTTCGATCTCGAAGTGTTCCTTGGGCGCAAAATCCAGTTCACGCGGTGTGCCCCAGCGGCTGATCTCGACATTGTCGTTTTCATCCACGCCATCCGGCACATCCTCGGCGGGCAGATTTGCGATCCGGATCAACTGATCCGTCAGCAGGGCATCCAGATCCTTGGCCTCGGTCTGCATGCGCGCGATTTCGGCCTTTTTCTCGGCGACCAGCGCGCGCAGGCGTTCGAATTCGGCTTCGTCGCCTCGAGCTTTGGCAGCCCCGACTTCCTTGGACGCTTTGTTCTGTTCGGCTTGCGCTGTTTCGGCCGCCAGAATCTTGGCGCGGCGGCTTTCGTCCAACCTGAGCAAATCTGACGACACCAGCGCGTCCCCACGGCGCGCTAAAGCGGCGTCGAAAGCGGCAGGGTTTTCGCGAATGGCGCGGATGTCGTGCATGTCTCAGATCCTTGAATGCGTGAATCACTGAAACCGCTTATGCACCATCTGTGGGGCAGGGTGTAGCGCCGGTTACGACTTATCCGCTTCCTCGTGCGATTCATGTGCCAGATGACCATCCCATTCATCCGCCGGGATTTTTGGTTCTGGCGGATCAGCCATGTAAGATGGCGTCATGATCTGCACTTTGTTCTCGTTGAAAACGGCGACAATATTGCGATGCAGGTCCGAGCGGATTTTGGGAATGATGCTGCCGCGAGTGGTGTAACCGTTGATCTGATAATTGATGGCGTAGTCGGCCAGCGCCGTCCACAACACGAAAGGTTCAGGCTTGGCCTTGATCCCCTTGGTGCGGTTGGCCGCCTCGATCAGCATCGCTTCGACTTTTTCGGGCGGTTCTTCATATCCGATGCCAACAGTCGTGTGCAGCAGCAACCCACTGCCATCGGTCTTCTTCGAGAAATTCACGACGTCCGAATTCATCAATTGGGCGTTCGGGATCGAAATCAGCTCGTTCTTGATGGATTTCAGATGCGTCTCCATCAGTTTGATCTGAACCACGTCGCCGATATGCTCTCCGATCTGAATGCGGTCGCCGATTGACGTGGAACGACGATAGATCACGAACAGCCCTGCCAGCATGTTGGACACGACCGAGTTGGCACCCAGCGACAGCATGGCGCCGACCAGAATGGTCAGACCCTGGAAGGCGGCCGAATCCGAACCGGGAATGTAGGGAACAGCAAAGACGAGCGCGATCAGAATCACGATAACCCGAGCGATGTTGAACGTCGGATTGACCCAGTGTTTTTCAAAATCGCCCATTTCGAACGAACCGGCTTCGACCGCGTCGAAGAACACGCGCATGCCCTTGATTATGTACAAAGTGACCCATGCGATCAGGCTGAGCATAATCAGGTTTGGGATATAGCTGAGTATTCCCTTGAATATCAGCAGTACCGGTTCTGTCAGATAGGTAAGCAGCAGTTGCGCGAAATAGCGTGTTTCCGCAAAGGCCAGTAGAACGAAGGACAGGTAGTAGTAGAAGCCGAGAAAGAAGATGACCAACAGGGCAAAATTCAGCCCGTATCGGATCAGGGCGGCGATTGCTTCGGCCTGAACGCTTTTGGCCGTCGCCGTTTCGACATCCTTCAAATAACGCTTTACCAGTTTCAGAGTGCGCCGCCTGATCCGCCGGTGAAGCCAAAGGATAACCAGCACGAAGACGACAAAACCTAAGGTCCATCCCGCGGCTTCAATCGCTCCGGATACCCGGGCTTGATCTGTACGGTTGGAGCGGTAGGCAAGGATGGCCTCTTCGATGGCCTGACCATGCAAGAAGCCGAGGACGTCCAGCTCCATCTGGTCCAGTTCGGCGTCTGCAACTGTAACGATCGATACGATTTCACCGTCGGCGCGAATGCGTATACCCAGGTCGGTTTCTTCAAAGGTGATGTCGACCGTGGGGCTTTCCGAGGCCTCGGCCACCTCAATGATCTTGTTCTGCACGCTTTCGGCACGTTCCGGCGCGGGCAGGGCGCTGGAGCCGCGCAGGAAGAACAACATGTCGCCGTCCACGATGACGGGTGCCTTGAAACTTTCGGTTTCTTCTGCCTCGGGTTCGGTGGCTTCGGCAGGCAATTCCTGGGCCTTCACCGATGCGGCCAGACACAAGATCAAGCTCAGCAGAGACAGCAAAAGCGTCAACGATTGGAATGGTTTGTATCTAGCTCTCATTGCCCCCCCTGATGTTCGACTATAGCCAAATTGAGATATCTGCATAGGACATATCTGCAACGATTGACCGGTTCATGTGGCACCTTTGTCAGGTTGCGGCCGATCACATGACCACCTTTGCTTGCAAACGCGCATTTCAAAGCATAGGTTCCGGCAAAATTTGCGGAACGGTGCCGCAAGATCTGAACAAAGGAATATCCCATGGAAGGTGGCGCAATCGCCCAGTTTCTCCCGCTTATACTGATCTTTGCGATCATGTATTTCCTGCTGATCCGTCCGCAGCAGAAGAAAATGAAGGAACATCAGGCCATGGTCGATGCCGTGCGTCGGGGGGATCAGGTTGTCACCCAGGGCGGGCTGATCGGCAAAGTGTCGAAGGTCAAGGAAGGCGAAAACGAGATCGAAGTCGAGATCGCCGAAGGTGTTAAAGTGCGTGTGGTTAAATCGACCATCGCTCAGGTTCTGAACAAAACCGAACCTGCGAAATAACATCACCTTACAAATCCTTGAAAAGGCAGGGTAATGCTGCACATTGATACCTGGAAGCGGGTTCTGATCTGGCTGGTCTGCGTGACTGGCCTGATCATGGCCCTGCCAAATGCGTTTTATACACGGGTCGAGCAATCAAACGATGCCAAAGCTGCGATCGAGCTGGGCGTGGACACGCCCGAGTTGCAGGTCGAGGCGGGGCAATGGCCGAACTGGCTGCCCTCGTCATTGGTCAATCTGGGCCTTGACCTGCGCGGCGGTGCACATCTGTTGGCCGAAGTTCAGGTGCAGGACGTCTACGAATCCCGGATGGAGGCGATGTGGCCAGATATCCGTGACGCCCTGCGCGATGAGCGTTCGACCGTTGGGACGGTCCGCCGTCAGGAATCGGCCCCAGATGAGATTCGCGTGCGCATCAGCCAGCCTGAGGGCATGGCGCGGGCACTGGAGGTCGTGCGCGGTCTTGCCCGTCAAGTGCAGACCCTGACCGGTGTCGGGGCAACGGATATCGAGGCACGTGCCGAAGGCGACACGATTGTCGTTCAGTTGTCCGAGGCAGAAAAACTGGCCTCAGACGACCGCACAGTGCGTCAATCGTTGGAAATCATCCGCCGCCGGATCGACGAAGTGGGCACCCGAGAGCCGACCATTCAACGTCAGGGTGCCGATCGTATCCTGATTCAGGTGCCTGGCATCGGCAGCGCGGGTGAGTTGAAAGAGATCATCGGCACGACGGCGCAACTGACCTTTAACCCGGTTGCCGGACGCGGCACCGATCCGGATGCCGTTGCAGGCATCGGCGAAGAAATTGTGCCGTCGATTGACGAAAGCGGTGTTTACTACACAATTGAGTCCGCTCCGGTCGTTACCGGAGAGGAACTGGTCGATGCGCAGCCCGCGTTCGACCAAAACGGTCGCCCTGCGGTCAACTTCCGGTTCAACACGTCTGGTGCGCGCAAATTCGGGGATTACACCCGCGACAATATCGGAGCCCCCTTTGCCATCGTTCTGGACGACGAGGTAATTTCGGCCCCCGTGATCCAAAGTCATATTCCGGGCGGCTCGGGCATCATCACCGGCAACTTTACGGTTGAGGAAAGCACCAACCTGGCCGTCTTGCTGCGAGCGGGCGCACTGCCTGCCAGTTTGGAATTCCTCGAAGAACGTACCATCGGACCCGAGTTGGGGCAGGACAGTATCGACGCGGGCAAAGTCGCCACAATCGTGGCCTTTGTGGCAGTACTGGTTTTCATGGCGCTCAGCTATGGTCTGTTCGGGATCTTCGCCAACATCGCGCTGATCATCAATGTGGGCCTGTTGTTCGGTCTGCTGTCCATGATCGGAGCAACCTTGACCCTGCCGGGTATCGCTGGGA
Organism: Ruegeria sp. HKCCD6428; assembly: GCF_013110595.1. Lineage (NCBI taxonomy): Bacteria > Pseudomonadati > Pseudomonadota > Alphaproteobacteria > Rhodobacterales > Roseobacteraceae > Ruegeria > Ruegeria sp. HKCCD6428. The sequence goes on along the minus strand of NZ_WVQX01000001.1, from coordinate 1,050,932 downwards.
TCGTATTGACTGTCGGTATGGCGGTGGACGCCAACGTGCTGATCTTTGAACGTATCCGCGAGGAATTGAAATCCGCCAAAGGTCCGGCGCGCGCAATCGAACTGGGCTATGAAAAGGCGCTGTCTGCCATTCTGGATGCGAACGTGACCACATTCATCACCGCCGTGATCCTGTTTGCCATGGGCAGTGGCCCGGTGCGCGGCTTTGCAATCACTCTGGGCCTCGGCATTCTGACTTCGGTCTTCACCGCGATCTTCGTGACGCGCCTGATGATCGTGATATGGTTCGAACGCCGCCGTCCGAAAACGATCGAGGTTTGACATGAGACTGAAACTCGTACCCCAGAACACCTCGTTCGATTTCTTCAACCGCTGGAAGGTCTGGTTGGGCATTTCCGGCCTGATGATGGTGATTGCCTTCACCTCGTTCATGCTGCAAGGGCTGAATTTCGGTATTGATTTCCGGGGTGGCACGACGATCCGGACGCAAAGCGCGGTCGAGATCGATGTGGGCACATACCGAGATGCCATCGCCCCGCTGGAACTGGGCGATGTGACCATCACCGAGATTTTCGATCCAACCTTTGCGGATGACGAAAACGTTGCGATGATCCGCATCCAGGCGCAGGAAGATGCCGAGGCTGTCGAAGCAGCGACCATCACCGCCGTAGAGGACGCGTTGCAGCAAGTTGTTCCGGACATACAGTTCGTGTCCGTGGAATCCGTCGGCCCCAAGGTCTCGGGCGAGTTGATCCAGACCGCCGTCATCGCGGTGGCTTTGGCGATTGGCGCGGTGCTTGTCTATATCTGGCTACGGTTCGAATGGCAGTTCGCGCTGGGGGCCGTGGCGGCACTGGTTCACGATGTGATCCTGACCATCGGCATCTTCTCGGAACTGCAAATCCGGTTTGACCTGGCCATTATCGCGGCCCTTCTGACCATCGTCGGTTATTCGCTGAACGATACCGTGGTCGTTTTCGACCGGGTGCGTGAGAACCTGCGGAAGTACAAAAAGAAAGAACTCAAACAGGTGCTGAACATTTCGATCAACGAGACGCTCAGCCGGACGGTGATGACCTCGGTCACCACGTTGCTGGCGTTGATCTCACTTTATGTTCTGGGTGGCGATGTGATCCGCGGCTTTGTATTCGCGATGATCTGGGGCGTGATCGTGGGCACCTATTCATCGGTCTTCGTCGCCTCGACCATCCTGTTGTGGCTGGGGGTCAAGCGCGACTGGTCCAAGCCGTCGAACACGGCGGGCAACCAGTTTGCCAATATTGATGCCTGAGGCGTTGCAACAGGCCTTGTCCCTGCCGGGGCTGGGTTGGTTGGTTCTTACCATCGGAGCCGCGGGACTTGTCCGCGGCTTCACTGGTTTTGGCACCGCGATGATCTTTGTTCCGGTGGCCACTCAATTTCTGCCGATTGCCGATGTCGTCTTTCTGATGGCGGCTACCGGGATCGTATCGACCTTTGCGCTGGCGCCGCAGGCATGGCGTGAATGCGACAAGACTGAAATCAGCACTTTGGGCGTTGCAGCGGCATTAACCGTGCCGCTTGGCCTTTGGGTCATGGCACAGGCCGACACGGTCGTTCTGCGCTGGATTGCCTGCGGTATCACCGGCGTGACCCTGTTGGCGATCGTCACTGGCTGGCGCTGGCAGGGGCGGCTGGGTGTGCCGGGACGGCTGGCCATCGGAGGCAGCGCAGGCGTGATCGGCGGCATGACCGGACTGACCGGCCCGGTCGTTATCGTATTCTATCTGGCCAGCTCTTCAGACATACGCAAGATTCGTGCCAACACGATCATCTTTCTGGCTTTGCTGGACGTGGCCATCGTCTTCAGCATCCTGATCGGAGGCGCTGCGGATCTGTCGATCCTTTGGATTGTCCTGCTGCTGGGCTTGCCCTATCTGACCACGACACTGATCGGCAAGGCTCTGTTCGATCCAAAGCTCGAACGGATCTATCGCGCTGCGGCTTATTCGGTCATTCTGATAGCAGTCGTGTCCGGCTTGCCGATCCTGGATTGAAGGAGGGAAGAAATGCGCCTGAACCAAGTTACGTTTTCAGATGCCAAACCGGTTGATGGCTATGGCCCCGGTTTTTTTCGCATTGGCGGTGATGTGTTCGAAGGCGCCGTTCTGACGGGCCCCGCAGGACCTGCCACCTGGGGCGGTTATGAAGATGCGCAGCCACTTCTGGAGCTGGCCGATGGAATTGACGTTCTGCTTGTCGGTACGGGCAAAGACATGGCCCACATTCCCCAGTCTTTGCGCACCCGGCTGGAGAGTGCCGGTGTCGGCGTCGAAATCATGAATTCTCCGGCTGCGTGCCGCACCTACAATGTCTTGCTTTCTGAAGGTCGTCGAATAGCGCTTGCTCTGATCCCGGTCTGACGGGATCCCTTCATCTGGCTGAAAATATCCCGGGGTGTGTGAGGGGCTGGCCCCTCACTCGGACCTCTCTGCTCAGAGCTCCCACAACCGAACTGCGGCAAATCCCACCTTTTGCCTCTGATGACATTCCGATAAGCGGGTCTCATGACTCTGATTGTAACCGACCTGTCGATCACCCGTGGTGGCATTCCCGTCCTGGAGCATCTCAGCTTTCAGCTGCCTCCTGGCAAAGCGCTGATTCTGCGTGGGCCGAACGGGATCGGTAAAACGACCCTTCTGCGCACATTGGCCGGGTTGCAGCCGCCGCTGAAGGGTCAGATTCAGGGCGCGGAAGATCAGATTGCATATGCGTCCCATTCGGACGGGCTGAAACCGACGCTGACTGTATCCGAGAACCTGACGTTCTGGGCTTCTGTTTTTGGAACCAACGGCATCCAGACGGCGTTGGACGCGTTCCAGTTGAACGAGCTGGCGGATCGCCATGCAGGGAACCTGTCGGCAGGTCAGAAACGGCGGCTGGGGCTGGCACGCATGCTGGTCACCGGGCGGCCGATCTGGATGCTGGACGAGCCGACCGTTTCTCTGGACAGAAATGCGGTGCAGATGTTCGCCGATGCAGTCCGCGCGCATCTGGGGCAGGGTGGGTCAGCCCTGATCGCGACCCATATCGACCTTGGCCTCGATGGTGAGGTTCTGGACGTCGGCCCGAACAAGGCCAAACCCAAACCCATTGACGATTTCGACGGAGGCTTCCTGTGATCGCCCTTCTGCTGCGCGACCTGAAACTGGCCTTCCGTGCGGGCGGCGGGTTTGGTTTGGGATTGACCTTTTTCCTGATCGTGACCGTGATGGTGCCGTTTGCAGTGGGGCCACAATCGTCACTGCTGTCCACCATTGCGCCCGGTGTGCTCTGGCTGGGGGCGTTGCTGGCTTGCCTGCTGTCTCTTGACCGTCTTCTGGCGCTGGACTGGGAGGACGGGTCACTGGACCTGCTGGCCACGGCGCCGCTGCCACTGGAATCAGTCGTGACCATCAAGGCGCTGGCCCACTGGCTGACCACAGGCCTGCCTTTGGTTCTGGCCGCACCTTTTCTGGGGGTCTTGCTGAACCTGCCTGCGCAAGGGTTCTTCTGGCTTGTCATCTCGCTGCTGATCGGCACCCCGGCCATGAGCGTGATCGGAACATTCGGCGCTGCCTTGACCGTCGGTCTCAAGCGCGGCGGGTTGCTGTTGTCGCTCTTGGTGCTGCCGCTTTACGTCCCCACCCTGATTTTCGGGGCCGAGGTCGCCCGGCGTGGGGCAACGGGGATGGACGTGCAGACGCCGTTGTTGATGCTGGCGGGGATCACGGCGGCCACCATCGCGTTGTTGCCCTTCGCCAGCGCGGCTGTGTTGCGTATCAATCTGCGGTGAACCGTCCCAACTTTGACTGATGTCAATTGAGAAAACCCCCAACTCGGACTAGATAGGGCCCATGTCGATAGCAGCCAAAGCCAATGCCCTCTGGGAATACGCCAACCCGCGCAAGTTTCTTGCGACCAGTGAACGTGTCCTGCCGTTTTTCTGGATTGTCTCGATTTTAAGTATCGTCGTCGGGCTGATCTGGGGGTTCTTCTTCACGCCGGACGACTACAAACAAGGGTCGACGGTCAAGATCATCTATCTGCACGTCCCGGCGGCCCTGATGGCGATCAATTGCTGGCTGATGATGTTGGCAACTTCTCTGGTCTGGCTGGTGCGGCGTCATCATGTCAGCGCGCTGGCGGCACGGGCGGCTGCGCCGATCGGGATCGTGATGACCCTTATTGCGTTGCTGACCGGGGCGATCTGGGGACAGCCCATGTGGGGCACCTGGTGGGCGTGGGATCCGCGCCTGACGTCGTTTCTGATCCTGTTCCTGTTCTATCTTGGCTATGTCGCGTTGTGGGAAGCCATCGAGGATCCGGACACTGCGGCGGACCTGACTTCGGTTCTGTGTCTGGTCGGATCCGTGTTTGCGCTGCTCAGCCGATATGCGGTCAACTTCTGGAACCAGGGCCTGCATCAGGGTGCATCGGTCATGCGCGCGGCAGCCGTGACCGGGGCCGATACGGAAGAAAAAGTCAGCAATATCTACTTCTATCCGCTGTTGCTGTGCATTATCGGATTTGTGCTGCTGTTCATCGCTTTGGTGCTGTACCGCACCGGAACTGAAATCCGCGCGCGGCGCATAAAGGCGTTGCAGGCGCGGGAAAGGGTAGGCGGATGATCCCCGATCTTGGAAAATATGCTGACGCGGTTTTGTCGTCTTATGCCGTGTCCATCGTGCTGCTGGTGGCATTGATCGTGTTCAGCGTGATGCGAGGGCGCAAGGTACGCACTGAAATGGAAAAGATCGAACAAAGGATTTCGCGAAATGGCTAAGATATCGCCCCTGATGATCGCGCCGCCTTTGATTTTTGGCGCTTTCGCCGTGTTGGCCGGGATCGGTATGTTCCGTGAAGACCCCAACGCGTTGCCCTCTGCCCGCGAAGGCCAACCGGCTCCGCCCGTGGTTCTGAGCGAGTTCCCGGAAAAGAAGCTGTTTGATGACGCCACGCTGCGGGATGGAGAGGTCAAGCTGGTCAACTACTGGGCCAGCTGGTGCGCACCATGCCGCGCCGAGCATCCCAATCTGGAGGCCCTGGCCGCCGAAGGTATCCCGGTCTATGGCATCAACTACAAAGACCAGTTGGACAACGCCCAAGCGTTCTTGACCGAGCTGGGTGACCCCTACGCCGCGATTGGACGTGATGAGAAGGGTCGCATGGCATTGGATTGGGGCCTTTACGGCGTTCCCGAAACCTATGTGGTTGATGGCGACGGCACGATCATTCTGCGCTTTGCCGGCCCGATTACGCAGCGTGTGATTGAAAACACTCTGCGTCCGGCGTTGGAAAAGGCTGCGGGCGGTTGAGCAATTTGAAAAACGAGGTTTAAGCTATCTTACAAGCGATAGCCTCCGGTCACGCCCAGAACCTCTCCGGTTACGAATCCCGCCGCGTCCGAGGCCAGAAACCGAACGACCCTGGCAATGTCTTCCGGAGTTCCGATCCGGCCCAGCGCCGTTTCCTTGACGAATAGCGATGTCAGATCGTCAGGACGGGGGTCTTCGGGGATGTTGATGGCACCCGGCGCAACCGCGTTGACGCGGATTCCGTCCGGGCCAAGCTCTTTCGCCATGGCGCGCGTCCAGAGGTTCAGCGCGGCTTTGCTTGCCCCATAGGTCGCGGCGTCGCGCGGTGGCAATGTTGCGTTCATCGATGAGATGCTGACGATCGAAGCGCCGCGTTTCAGATGCGGCAACGCCGCAGCAAGCAACGCGGCGGGGGCCAGCACGTTGAGGTCAAGAATGGCGCGATGGTCCGCGGCCTGAAACTCTTGTTTCGGAGTGGAGCGAACAAGACCAGCGTTGTTCACGATCACGTCCAGTCGCCCGAAGTGATCAATGACCTTTTCGACCACCCGGTTGGGTTGGTTGTCTTTTGTAAGGTCAGACTGAACCGCCAGAACGTCACCTTTCAGCAATTCTGAATCGGGGTGGCTGGCCAACCAGGTGAAGGCGACATGGTGATCACCGCGCAGGTCTTCGACTATTGCCCGCCCAATTCCACGTGCGCCACCGGTTATCAGTGCAACTTTTTCCATGAACTCAGATGACCGGCAAAGCGCCCAGGATTCAACGTTGTTTTTTGCGCTGCCGGATTGCTGTCACTTGCGCAGCAATATCCAGAGCATTGCCGCGATGAAAGCGAAGGTGACAAGGTTCATCAATGTGTCCGTGAGATCACCGATCAGCATTGCGTTGGCCCTCCTCTCTGAGCCCGCGGAACAAGCAAACCATCAGCAGGACCGAAATGAAGACAAAGGGCAATGCGCCAAGCGAGATGAGGATCTTCACCGAGTCCACGGATCCCGAAAGGATCATTGCAACGCTCAGCAGTCCCAGCAATCCCCCCCAGATCAGACGCACACGCGGCGGGGGATTCTCGTCCCCGCCCGTCGAGAAGGTGCCCAGAACAAAGGCTGCGCTTACGACGCTGGTCACGATGAACAGAAAGGCGGCCAGTACCGTTGCAAGCGTGGTGATCATTGAATGTGGAAGTCGGTCGAGCAAGGCGAAGGTCACGCGTTCGATATTTGTCTGCGTATAGGCCAGCAGTTCGCCCGCACCATTGAGTGCCTCGAACAGGCCAATGCCACCAAAGGCACCGAACCAGAGGATTGAAAACAGCGTGGGGGCGAACAGGACGCCGATCACGAATTCCCGTATCGTGCGACCGCGAGAGATGCGGGCGACAAAGACGCCCACGAACGGGCCCCAGGCAATCCACCAGACCATGTAGGTCAGGGTCCAGTCGCTGAACCATCTGGTGACGTCATCGCCGAAGAACGTAAAGGTCTGAAATCCCCTGGGAATGACATTGGTGACATAGTCGCCGAACCCCTGAACGATGGTATTCAGAAGGTATTCGGTGGGGCCAAGGACCACCGTGTAGGCAACAAGGCCGATTGCGATCAGCATGGCGGCATTGGACAGGCGCGCCATGCCCTGGCTCAGATCGATCATGAGTGCCGGGATATACGCAGCAACCATTGCCAGAAACACGACACCAATCAAAAGGGCGCCGACCGTTTCCCGACCGCCCAGCACTGCGATGCCGTCTGCCACCTGAAACACGCCCATGGCCATGGAGCCACCGACACCAATGGCAATGGCGATGATCGCCATGAAGTCCGAAAGCCACCCGACGCGTTCAGCCCAGCGTTCATCGGGAAACAGGTTCTTGATCGGCGCACTGACCATCATCCCCGTACCACGCCGAAAACTGAAATAGGCAATAGTCAGCGCGGTGGAGCCATAAATCGCCCAGGCATGCAGCCCCCAATGGAAATTTGTCGCCAGCATCGCCTGCTGCGCCGCGATGAAATCCGGTGCCATGCCGGAGATGAAGTTGAAGTGGGTCAGCGGTTCCGCCACAGCCCAAAACAGCAGGCCGACGCCCATACCGGCGGAGAACAACATTGAAATCCATGTGGCGGTGGAAAACTCTGGCTCCTCGTCATCCCGGCCGAGGCGAATGTTTCCATAGGGTGAAAATGCCAGAAACAGGCATCCGATCAACATGCCCGAAGCGGCGAGCATCACGAACCAGCCGCGGCTGTGGAAGGTCTGCTGGACGATGCCGCTTGCCCAGGTCACCAGGCTTTGAATGTCCACGATACCCCATATCCCGATCACGGCAATTACGCTGAGCGAACATACCAGCAGGGCGTTGGGTTTCTTCATGGCGAATGGTTTTCCGTTGATGACCTTGCCCAACAGTTTCAGGTTTTCGAATAAATGACCAGAATACAAAAAACCCCCGGCGGGTGGCCGGGGGTTTGAATTGCACGCTTTGGTATCGGTTATGATGCCTTCGCAAGATTGCGCAGGACGTAATGCAACACGCCTCCGTTTTCGATGTATTCAATCTCGGGCGCGGTATCGATGCGGCATTTCAGGGTGATGGTCTTTTCGGTTCCATCGCCATAAACGATCGTGCAGGGGACTTCCTGTAGCGGCTCGATCGTATCCAGCCCGTGAATCGAAACGGTTTCATCCCCTTTCAGCCCCAGGGTTTTGCGGGTGTCGCCACCTGTAAACTCGAACGGAATGACCCCCATGCCAACAAGGTTTGAACGGTGGATACGCTCAAAGCTCTCGGCGATTACGGCCTTGACGCCCAGCAGCGCCGTGCCCTTGGCCGCCCAGTCGCGGCTTGAGCCTGCGCCATATTGCTCGCCACCGAATACCACAAGCGGGGTGCCGTTCGCCTGATAGGCCATCGAGGCGTCATAAATTGACGTCTGTTCACCGTCCGGGCCTTTGGTGTAACCGCCTTCGACGCCGTCCAGCATTTCGTTCTTGATGCGGATGTTGGCGAAAGTGCCGCGCATCATCACCTCGTGGTTGCCGCGACGTGAACCATATGAATTGAATTCACGCGGCTGAACCTGACGTTCGATCAGGTACTGGCCTGCGGGCGAGGTCGTCGCGAATGACCCCGCGGGCGAGATGTGGTCGGTCGTGACCATGTCACCCAGAATGGCCAGAACCTTGGCGCCTTCGATGTTGGAAATCGTGCCTGGTTCGGGGCCCATGCCCTGGAAATAGGGCGGGTTCTGGATATAGGTCGATGTCGGCGGCCAGTCATAGGTTTCCGCATCGGTGGTTTCGACCGACTGCCATTTCTCGTCCCCTTTGAAGACGTCGGCGTATTTCGATTGGAACGCTTCGCGCGTGACGGTCTGTTCGACCAGTTCCGCGACCTCCTGCTGCGTCGGCCAGAGGTCTTTCATATAGACGTCGTTGCCGTCCTTGTCCTGACCGATCGGTTCGGATGTCAGGTCAATGTCCATGGTGCCTGCCAGGGCGTACACGACGACCAGAGGCGGCGAAGCCAGATAGTTTGCGCGCACGTCAGGCGAGATGCGGCCTTCGAAGTTGCGGTTGCCGGACAAGACCGAAGTGGCGACCAGATCGCCTTCCGCAATGGCCTCCGAGATTTCTTTCTGGATCGGACCCGAGTTGCCGATACATGTGGTGCAGCCGTATCCGACGAGGTTGAAGCCGATCTTGTCCAGATCCTCCTGAAGGCTCGCGGCCTCGAGGTAAGCGGACACAACCTGCGACCCCGGTGCCAGTGAGGTTTTGACCCAAGGCTTGCGATCCAGCCCCAGCGCGGCTGCCTTGCGCGCCACGAGGCCCGCTCCGATCATCACGTAAGGGTTCGAGGTGTTGGTGCAGGAGGTGATCGAAGCGATCACGACCTTACCCGACTCCATGCCGTATTCTTCGCCTTTGACTTCGACCTGTTTGCCCATCGGGCGTTTGAATGTTTCGGCCATTTCCTTGGTAAAGGCCGCCTTGGCGTCGGTCAGGGCAACATAGTCCTGCGGGCGTTTCGGGCCCGAGATCGCCGGAACAATCGTGCCCATATCCAGCGTCAGGGTATCGGTGTAGATCGGAGCGTAGTCCGCGTCGCGCCAGAGACCGTTTTCCTTGGCATAGGCTTCGACCAGCGCCAGACGGTCCTCGTCGCGGCCGGTATTGCGCATGTAACGAAGGGTTTCGCCGTCGATGGGGAAGAAGCCGCAGGTCGCGCCGTATTCCGGCGCCATGTTGGCGATGGTCGCACGGTCGGCCAATGGCAGACGGTCCAGGCCTTCGCCGTAGAACTCGACGAACTTACCGACGACGCCCTTTTCGCGCAGCATTTCCACGACCTTGAGAACAAGGTCTGTGCCGGTGGTGCCTTCGACCATCGAACCCGTCAGTTCAAAACCCACAACTTCGGGGATCAGCATCGAAATCGGCTGACCCAGCATCGCGGCTTCGGCTTCGATGCCGCCAACGCCCCAACCCAGAACGGCCATGCCGTTGACCATGGTGGTGTGGCTGTCAGTACCGACCAGCGTATCAGGATAGGCGACCTCATCCCCGTTTTGGTCTGTGTCTGACCAGACAGTCTGCGCAAGGTATTCCAGATTCACCTGATGGCAGATACCGGTTCCGGGGGGCACGACACGGAAATTATTGAACGCCGACTGGCCCCATTTCAGGAACTGGTAGCGTTCCATATTGCGTTCGTATTCGCGGTCCACGTTCATCTGAAATGCGCGCGGATTGCCGAATTCATCGATCATGACCGAGTGGTCGATGACCAGATCAACCGGATTCAGCGGGTTGATTTTTTGCGCATCGCCGCCCAGTCCCTTGATGCCGTCGCGCATCGCCGCAAGGTCCACTACTGCCGGAACGCCAGTGAAATCCTGCATCAGCACTCGGGCAGGGCGGTACGCTATCTCACGCGGGTTCTTTCCACCGTTGGCACCCCATTCGGCGAAGGCTTTGATATCTTCGACAGAGACTGAAAAGCCGTCATCCTCGAACCGCAACATGTTTTCCAGCACCACCTTGAGTGCGGCAGGCAGTTTCGAGAAATCGCCCAGACCGGCCTCTTGCGCGGCGGGGATCGAATAATAGGAAATGGATTTACCATTCACGCTCAGACTGCGGCGCGTTTTGGCGGTATCCTGTCCGACTTTGATGGGCATCTGTGGCCTCCCTCTCAAATGACTTGGATATTAGGATTTGCTGAGTGTTATCTGCATCACCAAGCCCCCGTGTTCAAGGCTGAACACGCAATGAGAGGCAATTTTGTATACTATTGTACACTTTTTCGCGGAGGGAATGTATCAAAGCCTCAAGAAACCTTGATTGGCTGTTGAGTGTCAAAGCAGCTATCCCTGAGATCCAACCGCCCAACCCGAGAGTTCACATGTTCAGATCCATTGCTTTGGCCACCGTGTTTTCCTGCCTTGTGGCGGTACAGGTCGCGGCCGAGGAAGACCCGGTTGTGGTCGAGCTGTTCACGTCTCAAGGGTGTTCATCCTGCCCGCCGGCGGATCGGATCATGCATGATTTGGCCAAGCGCGGCGACGTCATAGGGCTCGCTTTGCATGTCGACTACTGGGACTATATCGGGTGGAAGGACGAATATGCGAACCCCGATCATACGCTTCGGCAGCGGGCTTATGCCCGCGAGGGGGGGCGTTCCATGATCTATACCCCGCAGATGGTGATCAACGGGCAGCACGACATCGTCGGGGCGCAATCCCGTGAACTTGATCGATTGATCGAAGCGCATCTGAAAGCAGCGCCCGAAGCGCTTGTGACGGCCGTGCGCTCAGCCGATGAAGTGACAGTGGATGTGACGCCCGTCGAGTTGCCGAAAGGCGATACCTATGACGTGCATGTGGTTCAGTATTCTCCCCTGCGTCACGCTTCGATCCGTCGTGGAGAGCTGGCCGGGCACGAGCTGGACTATGCCAATGTCGTTGAGGCCTGGCAGATTGCGGGGCAATGGGATGGAACTGCACCGCAATCATTCACGGTTCAGCTTGGTTTGGACCTGCCGGCAGTCGTTCTGGTTCAAAGGGCCGGGGAAGGGCCGATTGTTGCCGCCACCCGGGTCAAGTGATCAGGGCATTTCTTCCGGTTTGATGCCCAACCCGTTCCAATGTTTCCAGCGACGGTGAATCCAGAACCATTGCCCCATATGCTGCCGCACCATCTTTTCCAGATCGTCATTGGTGAACTGGGTCATGGTTTTAGGGTCCGTGTGCGGAACCGGTTCGTGCAGAACGATCTCAAAATCGATACCGTTGGGCTGACGCACCGCGTAACACGGAATCAGCTCGGCATTGTATTTGATGGCCAACTCGGCGTTCAGCACGGATGTCACGGCGGGTTTGCCGAAGAACATCAGTTCCTCACCGCCCATTGCATGAAGATCGGAAACGATGGCAATGATCCCGCCCTTTTTCAACGAGCGTACCATCTCGACCATTCCGCGCCGCCCCTGTTCGAACATCGGGGCGCCTGTCTTGTAGAAGGATTCGACATAAGCGTCGTTGAAATACGGGTTGGCCATCCGCCGATACAGGCAGCCGATGGGCTGACCGCTGTATGTCTGCAAGGCGATGCGCGCTGCCAGGTAGTGACCGAAATGCGCCGTAATCATCATGACCGGACGCCCCTCGGCAACAGCCGCGTCTAATGCAGTGATACCTGGCCCAGAAATCTTGGCCTTGCTCTGCCGTTCGATAAAGTCTTCCGGAGAAAAATGTTCCATGATCGCACGACCGGCATTGTCCGGCACATCGCGGCAGATCTGCCTGACTTCGGCTTCAGGCAAGTCCGGGCAAGTCAGCTTCAGATTTCGACGGACACGTTTGCGAAACCCGACGACAGGTGCCAGAAACCGCACGATGGCCCCCATCGTTGCAATACGCCGCTCATAGGGAAGCATGCGCATAACGCGGATGACCCCCTGGAGAAACAGGTTGGCGACATAGTATTTCCCAAGCTCAAACCGGCTGAGCTCCGACTTTTCAACGGGCATGGAGGTGTCTCACCGCGTGTTGCGAATTGCTGAGAAAGACATACAGCCCGATGCCTGCAAGCTCAAGCGCCCAGACGGGCGGAAAACCTGAACCCGCAGCAGGTGGCCGGATCGCGCAATACCCGTGGGTTCGCGGGGTCAGGCTGCATCTTCCTCGTCATCGTTTTCGATCAGAACAATGGAACCGGCATCGACCAGAACGCGAATGGCGGCCACGACCTGTGTCATGGCATCTTCGGCTTCTGATTGTTTGACGCGCCCACGTTCGGCCATTTCCTCGCGCAGATTATCGGCCATGCGGGACGAAATGTTTGACAGAATGAATTCAACGGAGGCTTTGTCATCATCTGCGGCGGCACCTGCCAATGCGGTGACAAGAACCGGCTGTTCCACTTCACGCAGGATGGCGGGAACATCGCGGGCCGCGATACGGCTTGGGATATGGGCAAAGGTAAAGATCGACTGGCGTACCAGATACGCAAATTCGGCGTCGTCTTCGTCCAATGCGTTCAACAAGTCGTCGCGTGTTGCGGCCGCCGACTGGTTCAGGATCGCGCCCACGCGTGCGTCGGGACCATTGTCGAAAGCCTGAGCAGGCCGCTGATCCAGTTGCGCGGCCAGCGACCAGCCAATACGTTCAACCGCTTCGGGGGTGACATTTGTTGTTTTCGAGATGGCATAGGTAATGCGCCGCGCAACCGGGCCCGGCATATGGGCCAGCATCTGCGCCGCCTGTGCGGTATCCATCTTTGAAAGCATGACGGCCGCCACCTCGGTGCTTTCCGCCTGGGCCATTTTGGCAAGATCCTCAACGGATACCTCACGCAGGCGTTGCCATGGATCGCCGATCTGGCGCACCCCGGCAAGCTTGCGCAGGCGCGCGGCCGTCGATGGTGCGATCTTTCCGTTCACCGCATCCAATGCACCTGCAAGCCCATGTGGAAAAGCAAGCCCGACATTGTCCAGAGCGTCGCTGAATTCCTGGGCCACCACGCCTAGAGTGACGCGATCGACAAGGCCCATTTGACCAAGTTGATGGGTCAATGTCTCTTGCAGGTCGTCTGGCAATTCCTCAAGTGGAATATCGGCGCCTTCGTTCAACAGAAGGCGCACGACAACGGCCGCTTTTTGCCGACCGGTCAATGTTCGCGGAACAACTTGCGGCGCGTGTTCATCCCCCGCGGCAAGTGGGGCAGACCCCCCATTTGCCATTTGTATCAAAGCGTTTGTGTCCTGCATCTGCCCGTAGTGCCAAATTTTCCGAACCACGGGCAGATTAACGGGAGTTGGGTTAAATAACCCTGAAGCTCAGTAGCTGTAGGTCAACCCTGTCCGGATGGCCTCGCGCAGAGACGTCTCGGCCCAGGTCCCTTCGCCGCCGCGGGCCTTGATCTCGCGCCATTGCTCGATTGCCAGATCGGTTTTGCCTTCGGTTACAAAGCCTTGCGCCATGTAGCTGCGCGCCAGAAGATTGTCGGGATTGGCATTGATGGCATTCTGGTAAAAGACGTTCGCCAGCTCCAGCTCGCCCATCTTGCGGTAGGTAAAGCCCCAATAGGTCTGCACACGGTCGTCGTCCTGATCCATGATCCGCAGGATATCCTGCGCGTGCCCGTATTGCCCGTCATAGGCCAGTTCGCGGACGGCGTCGTAAAGCTGATTTTCCGACAGGTTGGTTTTGTTGGGTTTCACGCACCGGCCTCTGGCTTCGTCATAGACCCGACCGAACAAACATTTCTTGGTCGTATTCGTCGGTTTCGGCGGGCTGCTGCTGTCGCCGCCTGCGGCGTGGACCACCGGGGCAAAGGCGAAGGCCTGCAAAGCGAGGGCTGAAGCTAACAAAAGGCGCATATTCTTACTCCGTTCTCGGGGCTGCTCACAAAATCATAGTGCGATCTACAAAAAAGCTAACAGTGGAACGGTTGCTTTTATTCACAAGTCGGACAGAAATTCGTCAGCTGTTGACGGATTTCGCGCAGCTTTGCGTTTCAGTGTCCCAGGTTGTGCCGGGCGCGCAGGATTGCGTCTGTTTGGAATGCCCGCTGCACGCAAAGCTGGCAGATGCCACACAAACAAGTGCAAGTGAGCAAAGAACGGTACGGATCATGGTGCCTCTCCCCAAAAAATCATCCACAGAATAACCGATTTCGGGCGGTCTGGCAAAAAACAAGGCCCGGCCTGTGAAATGCAGACCGGGCCGTGGGAAGGCGGCGTCGAGACCTACGTTATTCGCCGAATACCCGGGCGAAGATCGTATCAACGTGTTTGGTGTGATAGCCGAGGTCGAATTTCTCTTCGATTTCTTCGGGGCTGAGCGCGGCAGTTACATCGGCGTCCGCCAGCAGTTCCTGTTTGAAATCGGTGCGGTGTTCCCAAACCTTCAACGCGTTGCGCTGGACCATGGCATAGGCGTCCTCACGGCTGACCCCTGCCTGGGTCAGGGCCAGCAGAACACGCTGGCTCATGACAAGACCGGGGAATTTGTTCATGTTTTCCAGCATGTTTTCGGGGAAGATCAGCATCTTGTCGATCACGCCGGTCAGACGGGCCAGCGCAAAATCCAGTGTAATCGTGGCATCCGGACCGATCATGCGCTCGACCGAGGAATGCGAGATGTCGCGTTCATGCCAGAGCGCGACATTCTCCATTGCCGGGATCACTGCCGCGCGTACCATGCGGGCCAGCCCGGTCAGGTTCTCGGTCAGTACCGGGTTTTTCTTGTGCGGCATGGCAGACGAGCCTTTCTGGCCCATCGAGAAGAATTCTGCGCCCTCCAAAACCTCGGTCCGCTGCATGTGGCGGATTTCGATGGCGATGTTTTCGATGCTGCTGGCGATGACGCCAAGCGTCGCAAAGAAGGCCGCATGGCGATCACGCGGGATCACTTGGGTGCTGATCGGTTCGGGCACAAGGCCCAGTTTGTCACAGACATGTTCCTCGACGGCGGGATCGATATTGGCGAATGTGCCGACGGCGCCGCTGATGGCCCCGGTTGCGATTTCCGCACGGGCGTCGCGCATACGGGACAGGTTGCGGTCCATCTCGGCATAGAACCGGGCAAAGGTCAGGCCCATTGTCGTGGGCTCTGCGTGGATGCCGTGGCTGCGGCCGATGCGAACGGTGTCCTTGTGTTCAAACGCACGGCGCTTGAGCGCTGCCAAAAGCCCTTCGAGATCGGCGATCAAAAGGTCCGCCGCGCGCGTCAGCTGGACGTTGAAGCAGGTGTCCAACACGTCCGAACTGGTCATGCCCTGGTGCACGAACCGGGCCTCTTCACTACCGACATGTTCGGCGAGATGGGTCAGGAATGCGATGACGTCATGCTTGGTGACGGCTTCGATCTCGTCGATGCGGGCGACGTCGAATTCCACGTCCTTGGCTTTCCAGACGGCTTCTGCATTCTCGCGCGGGATCACGCCCAGATCGGCCATGGCATCGCAGGCATGCGCCTCGATTTCGTACCAGATGCGAAACTTCGTTTCGGGCGACCAGATGGCAACCATGTCAGGGCGGGAATAACGGGGAATCATTGGCGGCAGCACCTTTATGTGATTGGGATGAGGCGTTGGCGCGGGGTTTAGCCGCCTGTGCGCAAGGGAACAAGATGTGAGAACAGGTATGAGACGGTTTGCCCTGATTTTCGCCCTTTGGCCGGGTGTTTTAGTGGCCGGAGACTTCCAGAAACTGTCCGGAGAGGAAATCCTGTCAACCTTGGCGGGCAAGAAGCTGGAATACGGCGCGGGTGTTTGGCAGGTTTTCGAAGCCAGCATGACCACGCAGTATTTCTCGGGCGGGCCCAGTGTCGGGCGCTGGGCGGTGAGAGGGGATCAATACTGCTCGGCATGGCCACCTGCCGATTTGTGGGCCTGCTATGACGTCTGGCAAAACGGGGACGCGATCCGTTTCGTTGATGATGCGGGCGGCCAGACCGTCGGGGTCTATGCGAAATAGAACTCATGTATTTGTATGAAAAACTGGGGCGTGATGCTTGCAAGAGTCAGGCGACATGTGCGGGGAAGGGAAATACCTGAACGCGGTTTTCCTGGGTCTTCGCAACGCAGTGCTGGACAAGTCGCGCCTTGAGCGGTCAAGCTGAGGGCGAAGAAATCATCAGGTTATTGAGATATGCGTTTATTATCATCTCCAATTCTTGCCGCTTGCGCCGCTGTCTGGCTGGGTGAGGCAGGATCAGCACTGGCCGACACTCCGGTGACATATACCGAGGATGGTCGCGCTCTGTTTAGATTCGACGTGCCCGATTTCTGGGTGCTGCGCACTGGCGGCCCGCGTGAGATCGAAGACACCGGGTTGGATGATCCGCGTGCGGTGGCTCGGGTCATGGGGCTGCGCCCCGTAACGGACGACAACGTCTGGATGGGGTTTGTTTCACCTTCAGGGGTTGCAACCATTCAGGATGGGGTCCGCTACTTGCAGGACATCGACAAGTTTCTGGTCAAAGACCCGACCCTTACCAGCACCAGCGACATCCGCATCGGCGGGTTGCCCGCCCGGGTCTTTCGGGGGACGGGGCGCCGCGATGGCAAGGGGGTGAACTTCACGGCCACTGTCATTGATTTGCCGCGCAACCGTGTCGCCATAGCTGTTGCCATCCTGCGGGACGGGGCAGACCCGGATTTCGCCAAAGATTTGAACGCCGTTTTCGCGTCGTTCCGGTCGCTTCTGTAAGGGGGGCAAGATGCGCATTGGACTGATCAAACGGATTTCCCTCGCATTGGGGCTGGGGGCCGCGACTTTGACGTTGTCGGCCTGTGACGGCGTAACGGTCGGCGTCGGATACGGGTATGACCCGTTCTATGACTCGATGCTGTGGAACGACTACTATCGCGATGTCGATGTGAATGTTGATATCGACCGCCCGGACCGCCCAGATCGACCTGATCGGCCCGTGCGTCCCGAGCGTCCGAATCCACCGGTTGCCAAACCGCCTGCGCGGCCGCGGCCCCCGGTGGCCCGGCCACCTGCCGCGCGGCCACCGATCCATCGCCCGGCACCACGCCGCAGATAATCAAAAGGCCGCCTGTCCGGCGGCCTTTTCTCAGGTAAGAAGTTCGGTTGTGATATGCGCCGAGCCTTCAAGTGTCCGGTGAACCGGGCATTTGTCTGCGATTTCCAGCAGGCGCTGTTTTTGTTCCTGATCAAGCGGGCCGTTCAGGCGGATTTTGCGGCGGAACTGATCCACTTTGCCCTCATTTGCCAAACCGGCATCCTGAGCATGAACTTTGTCATGGCAGACATCTACGCTGACACTGGTCAGCGGCCATTTTTTGCGGCGCGCGTACATCCTTATCGTCATGGACGTGCAGGCGCCGAGGCCGGATGAGACAAAGCCATAAGGCGACATGCCCTTATCCGTGCCACCATAAGAGGCAGGCTCATCCGCAACCGCATGATGGTGCGGGCCTGCCTGAATATCCTGCATGAAGCCATTCGGATCCGCCTCTGTCACGCGAACGACACCTTCGGGCGCACCCGGGGGCGGCGCGGGTGGGCAAAGTTTCAGATAGCGCGAGACCCAAGCCGAGATGACATCCGCGGCATATTCAGCATCAGACGCCCGTGTGATCAGGTGATCGGCATCGTCGAGGGTGACGAAGCTTTTTGGGTGCTTTGCAGCCAGAAAGATGGTGCTTGCGTTGTCGATACTGACCGTTTCGTCCCGAGGGGCGTGCAGGATCAGCAAAGCGGCCTTGAGATCAGCGATCGAGGCAGACAGGGCCGATCCCGCAATGTCGTCCACGAACGCTTTGCCAATTCGAAACGGGCGCCCGCCCAAGGTGACCTCGGCGCTGCCCTCCTGTTCGATCTGGGGCAGGGCTTCCTCGAAATGATGGGACACGTGGACGGGATCCGCCGGTGCGCCCAAGGTGACCACAGCCTTGACCGTCGGAATTCCGGCACGCGCCCGCAAAACCGCTGCGCCGCCAAGCGAGTGACCGATCAGAAGGGCAGGGGCCATGTTTCGTCCGGCCAGATATTGCGCGGCCGAGATCAGGTCCTCGACATTCGACGTGAAGGTCGTGTTGGCGAATTCTCCTTCGGAATGACCCAGGCCGGTAAAGTCGAACCGAAGCACTGCAATTCCCATGGCCGCCAGGCGGGCCGAAATGCGCCGGGCCGCAGGTATGTCCTTGGAACAGGTGAAGCAATGGGCAAACAGGGCTGTCGCAAGGACCGGACCATCCGGCAAATCCAGCCGCGCGGCCAATTGGCTGCCTTCATGTCCGGCAAAAGTGATGCGTTCCGTGGGCATGTCGGCTCCTTGAACGGTTCGGGGAAACATCCCCAATACTGTGGTCAAGCCCGCCGGGTCACAACCCTTATGTCAAACGCGTCACGGGAAGGTGAGAACCAAGCGAGCGCCTTGCAATCCGAAAGATGCCCCGGGCGGTGACAGGCGCGGCCGCTAATTGGGGGTGCTTGGCGTTCCATCAATGTGTGTGATGCAAAACCGAACAAGCATTCGTTTCACTTATGTCGCAATCAGGCCCATCTACGGCCTACAGCAATTGATAAAGGAGACGCAGATGGCACATGCAGACGCTGCCGCACACCTTCCAAAGATACTTCCCGGTACAGTCATGGCGATTGTTCTGGCTGGCCTCGTGGGTTTTGCCGTCGGGCAATCCCGGCCCGCAGTTTTCAGCGGGCCGCAGGCTCAGGCAAGTCCAACTGTCGAAGATTGGCACGGCAACGTGCGCCGGTCTCATTGGTCAGAATGAGGCGCCGGCCTCACTCGAGCCCCATCAACCGGGCATCGAAGGGGTATTTCGTCAGGTTCTCATATCCGTCTTCGGTTATGAGAACCTGATCCTCCAGCTTGATGCTGAAATCGCCACCCACTTCGCCCACGCAGGCTTCGACACACAAGACCATTCCGGGTTCCAGCGGATAATCGTAGGCCCCTTCAACCGCCTTGTCCGGATAAGCAACCAGCGGCCATTCATCGCAAAGCCCGACGCCGTGCATCAGACAGCCATATTTCTGCGCCTGGAACTTCTCGTCCAGCCTGTGGGAATTTGCGGTCAGTTCCGGGATCATAACGCCGGGCTTGAGCATCTCCATATTGGTCATGATGTGTTCATGGGCGTGCTGCATGGCATAGATCATGTCCTCGCGTGGCTTCTGATCGCCGATCCACCAACTGCGGGAAATATCGATGCAAATCCCGTAAGAACCAATCAGGTCAGTGTCGAACGAGATGATCTCGTTCTGCTGGGTGATCCGCGGGCCGCATTCCTGAAACCACGGGTTGGTCCGCTGGCCCGAAGCCAGCAGACGGGTTTCGATCCATTCACCGCCACGCCTGATGTTTTCGGCGTGAAGGACAGCCCAGATATCATCTTCCGAGGTCTTGCCGTCGCCGACATTGGCACGGGCAAACCGTTCCATTTCGGCAACCGCAGTTTCGCAGGCATGGCTGGCGCAGCGCATGGCCAGGATTTCGTCAGGCCCTTTGATGGCGCGGGTCTTCTCGGTCAGTTCTTCGCCTTCCATGATGTCGAACCCCTGCGCCTCGAGCGCGCGCAATCCGTGCAGCATGATCTTGTCGACCGCCAGGCGCATATTGCCGCCGCCGTGTTCTTCGATCAGTACGCGTACTTCGTTCGAGAACACATCTGCGGCCACGTCAACCTTGTCGCCCCGGTCGAAGTAAAACAGGTCAGCGCCCGAGCGCTGCTCGCGCACAAGTGGGTTGAAGGTGCTGAGGAAGGGGGAGTTCTTGTAATCCCAGATCACCATATAGCCATCCGCGCACAGCAAAACCGCCCGAAACGGATTGTGGGTGTTCCACAGCTGCATATTCGTGCTGTCGGTGGCATAGCGGATATTCAGCGGGTCAAAAATCAGCAAACCGCCATAGCCGCGATCCACGACGGCCTGTGTCAGCCGCTTCCAGCGGTGTTCCCGCATCCGTGCCAGATTGGGAAGTTCCAGCCCCGCAGCGGCCCACTCGTCAAACGCAAGCTGCGTCGGACCAATCTCGATCCGGTCATTTTCGTTTGGCGTACCATCGCCCAATGTCGTGCCACGGCTGGGGTCAATCTTGCGCGCGTCTCGGTAGTGCTGGTTCATGGCTGGCCTCGTTGCTTGTTCCAATTACAATTCATCCGCCACGACCAATCGTCTGAGAAAAATGCGACGGCGAGGTTGTCGTTTTCGACCGACAAGAAATGCTGCGCATGCTAAGCCCCCGGCATGACTCGTATTCTGCAAAACAAGATCCCGTATGATGTCGAAAACCCACGCGCTTTGCCGGGTATTCAACCGGCAACCATGGAAAACTGGCTGCATCAGGATGAGGCTTTTGCCGACCAGATGCGGCGCCGCGAAGAAATTCTGTCTGAGCGGCGCGACGATGTTCTTGCGCTTGATCCTGGGGCCAAACCTGCCGCGGTGGAGTTGCTGGATCTGGTGCTGATGCAGACATATCCCACGGCCGTGGCAGAGGCCGCAAGGCCGGATGGCGTATCCGTCGCGATCGACCGCGACCGTCCGCTTGATACGCTGTGCAGGCTGGTGCAGGAGGACTTCTGCATTCTTCAGAAACGGGGAAATGAGCATGTTCTGACGGGTGCCATTCTGTGTTTTCCTGCCAGTTGGCGCTTGTCCGAGAAATTCATGCGGCCGCTGATTGATATCCACGTGCCCGTGGAAAGCTATGACGCCAATGTCGCGAAACGGGTACAGAGGCTGTTTGACGGTATTCAACCCGGTCGCCCGCTGTGGCGCTTCAACGCCCTGTGGTACGAAGACCCGGAGTTGTTCCAACCTCGCAGTGCCAGTGAGCCGCGCGAAATACGGGACCGGCGTCAGGCGTCTTATCTGCGAAGCGAGCGGCAGACGTTGTTGCGTTTGCCGAAAACCAACGCGGTCGTGTTTTCCATCCACACATACATTCTGGCCGCAAACGCGATCCCAAAAACGGAAAACCCCGCCTGATGGCGGGGCCTCCTAGGAGGGTCTTCGATAATTCTTTTACATGCCCAAGGCACCCGCAACATCAGCCAACGCGTTGCTGGCGTTCAGCGCGACAATGGCGAATGTGAGCACAAGCACCTGTGTGTTCAGGCGGAAATCCTCGCCCCGGATCAGGTTGACTGCGGCCATCGATACGGCAATTGGCGCTGAAATGCTGGCCAAAACTCCGGTCATGCACCAACTACTAAGGCGCAGGATGTCGCTTGGCTTGTCATCATCATCCGCGATGGCCGCACCTGCGTCTATCTGGGTGGGCAGGTCTGCCTCGTCGCTTCGGAACGCGATGCTGAGCAATTGTTCGTCGGTCAGTTGAATTGGACGCGCGGCAGGAGAGTGTAGGGCAGTGATCGTGTCATCCTGTTCAGACTGCTGCATCCCGGCGAACTGTCCGGTCAGTGATTGAAAGATCTGCTTTCGATCCCGCGTTGTTCGGCTTGGTGTCAGGGTGTCAAAGGCGCTCATGAAGTGCTCGACTGTAAGAACCGTGTGCGGCGACAACCATTCAACCCGTCGGGTCGAACAGATATCGACCATGCGATACAGAGTGACCACCAGCATCAGTTCCGAAATCTCGGCGTCGTCCAAAAGTGGCGAGACTGGAGTAATTGTCAGCACCAACCTGTTTTGGGGATGCGACACGCGGGGCTTTGTTATGGTTTTCAACCCTGCGGCGCGATCCATGCGCTCGTAGCGGTCCTGCTGCCCGGAGGCGCCTGTATCCAGAGTCATCCGCACAAGATACTGGCTCGAGACGATGCTGGCCTCGGTCGCGCTGAGCAGGGCCTTGCGCTCGACCAGATGACCGTAGTCTTCCAGCGTCGTGGCAACGATGGATCCAAAGCGCTCTATTGCGCCGGTTGCGTCGCCATCAAATTGCAGGCCGCCATGGTAGCTGTGCTTCCGAGCCACTGCCCCGTCCTTTTCTGCGTTCTGTTATTCAAAGACTAGCACCCCATCTTGGAGAGAATTTGGCGAAAAATGCAAAAAAGTGAAATTTCCTAGCGATTGGTTACGCTTTGGAAACCAAGCAACTAAAGGCTTTTGTTTGTCACTGTGGCGGAAATGTGGCGAAATCAGGTGCGGCGCGTGGTGCCGGTGCGGCGGGGCTAATTGTCGATTCGGGCAGCCATTATTGCGATGGATTGCTGATAGACCGAGGCTGCATTCCACTGCTGCAAGACGCGAAAATTTGGTTCTCCGGGTTGATAACCGCGCCCCGGTTTCCACCCCTTCTTGCGAAGAAAATTGGCGGTTGAGGCCAGTGCATCCGTCATGTTGTAGAAGTCCACGCGCCGGTCGCCCGTAGCATCGACACCATAGGTCAGGGCGTTGCCGGGCAGGAATTGCGTGTGGCCCAGTTCGCCATGTTTTGCCCCTTTTGTCGCCATTGTGATACTACCCATGTCGACCAGTTTCAGTGCCCCAATTGCGTGGGGAATAAAGAACTCTGACCGGCGACAATCATAGGCCAGTGTTGTGATTGCGGAAACAACCTGACTGTCGCCCATGAAATTGCCAAAGCCGGTTTCCATGCCGTGAATGGCGATCAGAACGCCCGCAGGAACACCATATTGCCGCTCAAAGGCGGCATAATAGTTCGGGTTGGCGGCTTTGCGTTTGCGCCCCTGTGCGACGATTGTATCGGCCCCTCGAACACGCATGAATTTGTCCAGCGAGTATTTGAAGCTTTTTTGATTGCGGTCCGCGGCGATGGTGCGCGTGGCATATTGGGTCTGGGACAGCGCTTGCAGACCTTTCTTTTTCACTCCCGCCTTGCGTGCCTGTTTGGCAAAATCGGCCTTCCACGCCTCAAATCCTGCGCTGGTGTTGCCACAGGGTGCGGCCAGAACCGGGGACGTCAGGGAAAGGGCAAGAATGGTGGCAAGGCGAAACATGGGCGTAATCCGATGGAATTGAAATCTGCGGTTAGCCTAGCGTGGGCTGCGTCTTGGGCAAAGCGGTTAATAAAGGTCCAACTCGCCCTTTTTCCTGAGCGTTTCGAACCATTCCTCAGGCGTGGCATTGATGCGGGCGTGTTTCACCATCATCGCATTCATATTTGGCAGATGGGTCGAATCCGGCCAGTCTTCGGGTTGCCACAGATGTGCGCGGATTACACACTTGGGACAGTGTGCAAATGCTGTCTCGACGTGGATGAGCAGCGCCAGTTTGGGTGGGTGCCCGTCAATGGCCATGGTTTCAAGCAAACGGGGGTCAGCACAGATGCGGGCCGTGCCGCGAATGCGGAGCGTTTCCATCTTGCCGGGAACAAAGAACAGGACGCTGACGCGCGGATCCTTGAGAACATTGTGAAACGTATCCACGCGTTTGTTTCCCGGCCGATCCGGGATCGCGATCAGGGTATCGGACAGCACCTGAACAAAGCCGGGCGGGTCACCACGGGGTGAAACATCAAGATGCCCATCCGTGTTGGCCGAAGCGATAAGGCAAAAGGGCGAGGTCGCTATGAAATCGCGACACATCTGATCGAGGGAGGACACCTCCTTGGCAGTGATCTGTGGCAGCGGATGGCCAGAGATCCTCCTCAGCTCCTGTTCGGATGTCACAAGGTTTGTGAATTTCGAGAAAGGTGAGGTATCGCAAGGCATGCTGTCGTCTCCGGTCGGGAGTGTTCTCACCAGTTTGTTGGATCAACGGCGGCGCGTCAAACCGTGTGGGCAGAAATGACAAGGGCGCCCGAAGGGGCGCCCTGCCAAATCGTTTCCGTACTCAGCTTAGCAGCTGTAGTACATGCCGTACTCCACCGGGTGCGGCGTGTGCTCGTAGGTTTCCACCTCTTCCATCTTAAGTGCGATGTAACCGTCGATCTGGTCTTTGGTGAACACATCGCCCTGAAGCAGGAAGTCGTGATCGGATGCCAGAGCTTCCAGAGCCTCACGCAGGCTGCCGCAGACGGTCGGGATGTCGGCCAGTTCCTCGGCGGGCAAGTCGTACAGGTTCTTGTCCATCGCCTCGCCGGGGTTGATCTTGTTCTTGATACCGTCCAGGCCAGCCATAAGCAGGGCGGCAAACGCCAGATAGGGGTTGGATGACGGATCGGGGAACCGCGCCTCGACACGTTTGGCTTTGGGGCTTTCAGTCCATGGGATACGCACACAACCCGAACGGTTACGTGCCGAATAGGCTCGCAGAACGGGGGCTTCAAACCCGGGAATCAAGCGCTTGTAGCTGTTGGTCGACGGGTTGGTGAAGGCGTTCAGGGTCTTGGCGTGTTTCAGGATGCCGCCGATGAAGTACAGCGCCTCGTCCGAAAGGTCGGCATATTTGTCGCCAGCGAACAGCGGCTTGCCATCTTTCCAGATCGACATGTTCACGTGCATGCCGGTGCCGTTGTCACCTGCGACCGGCTTGGGCATGAAAGTGGCCGATTTGCCGTAGGCGTGTGCTACGTTGTGGATGACGTACTTGTATTTTTGCAGCTCATCGGCCTGCTTGGTCAGGCTGTCAAAGACAAGACCCAGCTCGTGCTGGCACGAGGCCACTTCGTGGTGGTGCTTGTCGACCTTCATGCCCAGACGTTTCATGGTCGACAGCATTTCCGAACGCAGGTCCTGCGCTTCGTCGATGGGGTTGACCGGGAAGTAGCCGCCCTTGACGCCCGGACGATGGCCCATGTTGCCCATCTCGTATTCGGTGTCGGTGTTCCACGACGCATCCGTTGCATCAACTTCGAAAGATACTTTATTGATGCTGTTGGAAAAACGAACGTCATCGAACAGGAAGAATTCAGCTTCGGGACCCATATAGGCAACGTCACCGATACCGCTGGACTTCAGGTAGGCTTCGGCTTTCTGCGCGGTTCCGCGCGGGTCGCGGCCATAGGCTTCACCGGTGTCGGGCTCAACGATCGAGCAGTGCAGACACAGTGTCTTCTCCGCATAGAACGGGTCGATGTAAGCCGAAGTCGTGTCGGCGATCAGTTTCATGTCCGAGTTTTCGATCGATTTCCAGCCTGCAATGGACGAGCCGTCAAACATGAAGCCTTCTTCCAGGAAGTCTTCGTCGACCAGATCGACGTCCACCGTGACGTGCTGCAGTTTGCCGCGCACGTCGGTGAAGCGGATGTCGACATATGCGACGTCTTCTTCGCGGATTGTATTGAGAACTGCCTCTGCGCTCATTCCCTTGGTCCTTCTGATAGATGTGTCAGTAATGTTGTGAGTTAGAGTGCTTCTGAGCCGGTCTCGCCGGTCCGGATGCGAATGGCTTGGTCGACGGGCGAGACGAAAATCTTGCCGTCTCCGATCTTGTCGGTTTTGGCGGCCGATACGATGGCTTCGATCGCGGCGTCGACCTGGTCGTCGTCCAATACGACCTCGACCTTAACCTTGGGCAGAAAATCGACGACATACTCGGCGCCGCGATACAGTTCGGTATGGCCTTTCTGGCGACCGAAGCCCTTGACCTCGATGACGCTGAGGCCCTGGACGCCCACATCCTGCAATGCCTCTTTCACTTCGTCCAGTTTGAACGGCTTGATGATCGCTTCGATCTTTTTCATCCCGGCTCACCTTGAATGGTTGTCTCAGGGGCAGTGATCACGTCTAAGATCGGGCGGCAATGTGATTGCGATATCGTGCGGGTCGGGGTGCTTGGAAAAACGGCTGCGTGCTATTTTTTGAGCGACTTGCACAAAAAGTAATCAAAATTGAATCGAGCAAGGGGTGAAAGGATGGAATTGCTGACAGCGGCACAGATGCGGGCCATTGAGCAGGCCGCCATCAAGTCTGGTGACGTGACCGGTCTGGAGCTGATGGAGCGGGCCGGGCGGGGTGTTGTTGACGCGATTTTCGAAGAATGGCCCGTGTTGGACAGGCGAGGGGCCAGCCCCTCGCGCTCCCCGGGATATTTAGGGCCAGATGAAGAGGATCCGCTGCGCGCAGTGGTGCTGTGCGGACCGGGCAACAATGGGGGTGACGGGTTTGTCGTGGCGCGGCTTTTGCAGAAGCAGGGGTGGGCGGTTGAGGTGTTCCTTTATGGAGACCCGGAAAAGCTGCCTCCGGATGCGCGGGTGAATTATGAGAGATGGGGGGCAAAGAACGAGGTTCGCGTCTTCGCTGTCGACTCCGCCCCGTTGGCGGATGATTTTCTTGGGTTTCCAAAGAGCATTGATCTGGTTGTCGACGGGGTTTTTGGCACGGGTCTCACCCGGCCATTTGCAGGGGCGTTTTCCATGTTGGCCAATGCGCCGGTCAGAGACCTGCTGCGAGATCGAGGCGTAAAGGTCGTTTCAATTGACGCGCCAAGCGGCTTGTGCGCCGACAGTGGTCGCATTCTTGGTCAGGCGATTGTTGCGGATATGACGGTGACGTTTCACAGCAAGAAGCTTGGGCATGTTCTGTGCGATGGTCCGGTGACCTGCGGGACGGTCCGAACCAAGTCGATCGGGCTTGAAACACTGGAAGACGGTCAGATCGTTCACACGACCGAGGCTGACGGGGTGAAGCTTTCGAAAGTTTCGGTTGGCCACAAATACTCACATGGTCATGCTTTGATCCTGTCTGGGGGGGCGGGCAAAACAGGGGCCGCGCGTTTGGCGGCGCGGGGGGCTTTGCGGGTTGGAGCGGGGCTGGTGACGCTGGGCGTGCCGCCGTCTGCGCAGATGGAGGTGGCCAGCCAGATCACGGCTCTCATGTTGCAGCGGGTTGATGGGGCTGATGGATTGTCTGAAATACTTGAGGATACGCGCCTGAATGCACTCTGCCTTGGGCCTGCGCTGGGATTCGAGCGGGCGCGGGCGCTGGTGCCGATTGTCCTAGCTGCACGGCGGGCGACCGTGTTGGATGCGGATGCTTTGTCAGCTTTTGCAGAGGATCCCGGCGCCCTGATCGCGCGATTGCACGACAAATGCGTACTGACACCGCATGGCGGGGAATTTGCTCGGGTATTCCCGGACATCGCCGCGCAGATGAACGCGCAACCGGCCAAAGGCCCGGCGTTTTCCAAGGTGGACGCAACGCGTGCTGCCGCAAAACGGGCTGGGTGCGTGGTTCTGTTCAAGGGCCCGGACACGGTGATCGCTGTGCCGGATGGACGGTGCGTGGTCAACTTGGCCGTATACGAAAGAGCGGCTCCCTGGTTGGCGACGGCCGGGTCTGGCGATGTGCTGGCAGGGTTCATCGCAGGTTTGTTGGCGCGAGGTTTGGCACCAATGCAGGCGGCGGAAACTGCCGCGTGGCTGCATGTGGAATGTGCGCGCCAGTTCGGGCCGGGTTTGATCGCGGAAGATTTGCCGGAACAGGTGCCGGAGGTTTTTAGAAAATTGAATACTTGAGTTTGTTGGGCGTGGAACGGCTCAATTTACGGCGAGTCGGCGGAAATCCGCCGTCAAGGTTCACATCAGTGCAGACCGAATGTTTGCCAGATGCATGGCTGGACGTCACAATTTATTTGCACACTGTGCTTTGGATCTTCGAATGGATTCGTAACTGTATGAAATAAAATGAAAAATAACCAATTTTTCGATATGCCATGTTGCGAATTTGCAATTCTTGCGAGGGAGTGAATGCGGGCCACTGGAACGCTCGCAGTTCGTAAACAAATGGACAGTACCTGAACCCCGAACCTTTCATGGTGAGTGAAATGACCCTTAACATCAAACCGATATCAGTAGCCGCTGTTCTGACTGCGACGACCGCCATCCCGGCTGTGGCGGAAATGAAATACGAAAACAATAGTGGCGGATATGTGCTGCTGTATGGACAACTGCACCCCGCCTTGATCTCGGTGGATGACGGACAGGATACCGAGACCCGTGTTCTCGACAACGATCTGTCGAACAGCCGTGTTGGCCTGCGTCTCGTGCAGCCATATGGAAGCAACGAATTCCAATTTTGGTTTGAATCAGGCCTTGGCCTGCCGGGTTCGGCGTCTGCCGATCAATTCGGAACCAACGCAGATGGTTGGAATCGCGAAGACATTCGCCACGTGGATTTTTCGCTGAAAGGTGGCTACGGCAAGTTTTCGGCAGGTCAGGGCAGCATGGTCGCTGATGGCGCCGCAGAAGTTGATCTGTCATATGTCGGAACCGCGCTGTATTCGTTTACCAACGATGAAAATGCAGGGTTCTTCTATCGGGACACGACCGGTATGCTGAGCGGTATTACGGTTGGTGACAGTTCCAGCAACTTTGACGGCGCGCGGCGTGGTCGTGTGCGGTATGATACGCCGTCGTTCAACGGGTTTTCCGCCGGATTCGCATATGGTCAGAACATTTTGTCCAGCAGCGACGACGACGACTATTATGACGTCGGCCTGTTTTATGAAAACACCTTTGCCGGTGGTGTGGAATTCGCTGCAGCCGTTGCCTATTCGGTAAGAGACCGGGATAACAATTCGGGGGATCGCAAAGATACGATCGGTTCCGCTTCCGTCCTGCTTCCCAGCGGCCTGGGCTTTACGATTGCGGGCGGTACGCGCGACGATGATCAGGCCGGTGCCACGGATCCGAACTATTGGTACGGTAAGATCTCGTACGAAGGCAACTGGGTGTCCTGGGGCAAGACCGGCGTCGGCATCGATTATTATGATGGCTCGGATTTCCAGAGCAACGGTTCTGACACCAAAGCATGGGGTATCGCGGTCGTGCAGAAAGTCGAGCCGATCAACACGGATGTTTATCTGAAATACCGCAACCACGATTTCGATGACGGCTCGTCATTCGACAACAACGAAGCATGGGTTCTGGGCGCACGCTGGAAGTTCTGATTGTCGGGCTGGGCTAAGTGCGAGCGCCCCAGTTTCCGGGGCGTTCTTTTTTGCGGTTTTGGCGATCAAATACCACTGGATTCAGCCTTTGCCCCTTGCACGCGGGCGGCAGGGCAAATAGAAGGCTTCAAATTTGCCCGGCGCGCCCGTTTTGCGCGCCCCGAATCCTATGGGGACTACCATAATGCAGGTTACCGAGACGCTGAACGAAGGTCTGAAACGTGGCTACAACATCGTTGTGTCAGCAGCCGAGCTGGACGAAAAGGTCAATGAAAAGCTGACCGAAGCGCAGCCGGAAATCGAAATGAAAGGTTTCCGTAAAGGCAAGGTGCCTATGGCGCTGCTGAAAAAGCAGTTCGGCCAGCGCCTGTTGGGCGAGGCGATGCAGGAAACCATCGACGGCGCCATGAACAAGCATTTCGAAGACAGTGGTGATCGCCCTGCGCTGCAGCCCGAGGTCAAGATGACCAATGAGGACTGGAAAGAAGGCGATGACGTAGAAGTCGCCATGTCTTACGAGGCGCTGCCAGCGATCCCGGAAGTTAATCTGAAATCGGTCGAGTTGGAAAAGCTGATCGTCAAGGCTGATGAAGCAGCCGTCGAGGAAGCTCTTAACAATCTGGCGGAAACAGCTCAGGATTTCAAAGCGCGCCGCAAGGGGTCAAAAGCCAAGGACGGCGACCAGATCGTGTTCGATTTCGTCGGTAAGGTTGACGGCGAAGAATTTGAAGGTGGTTCGGCAGAGGATTACCCGCTGGTTCTGGGCTCGAACAGCTTCATCCCCGGCTTCGAAGAGCAGCTGGTTGGCGTGAAAGCCGAAGAAGTAAAGGACGTCAACGTTACGTTCCCTGAAGAGTACGGCGCCGAGCATCTTGCTGGCAAAGACGCTGTTTTCACCTGCACCATCAAGGAAGTCAAAGAACCGGTTGCTGCGGAAGTGAACGACGAACTGGCTAAAAAATTCGGTGCCGAAGATCTTGAAGCCCTGAAAAGCCAGATCGCAGAGCGCCTGGAAGCTGAATATGCAGGTGCATCGCGCGCCGTGATCAAGCGCGCTTTGCTGGATGCGCTGGACGAGAAGGTGTCGTTCGATCTGCCGCCGTCGCTGGTTGAAGCCGAGGCCAAGCAGATTGCGCATCAACTGTGGCACGAAGAAAACCCAGAAGTCGAAGGCCACGACCATGACCCGATCGAGCCCACGGACGAGCACACCAAGCTGGCCGAGCGTCGCGTGCGTCTGGGCCTGTTGCTGGCTGAACTGGGCCAGAAGGCCGAGGTTGAAGTTACCGACGCCGAGATGACGCAGGCGATCATGAACCAGGCACGTCAGTACCCGGGTCAGGAACGTCAGTTCTTCGAGTTCGTTCAGCAGAACGCGCAGATGCAACAGCAGCTGCGTGCCCCGATCTTTGAAGACAAGGTTGTGGACTATGTGTTGGAGCTGGCTCAGGTCACTGACAAGGAAGTCAGCAAAGATGACCTTAAGAAAGCCGTTGACGCATTGGAAGAGGAGTAATCCTCTTCCTTCCCTTCGTCAAAAGAAGGGACAAAAAACGGAGCCGCCTGCAATCAGACGGCTCCGCATGGGTGGCTTTTGTATCTATGAGGTGAGGGGGTCAGGCCTCATGAGCAAAAGCACGGGGGGTTTCCAAAAGAGCAGTTCTTTGCTCTGGCGTGAACGTATCCGTGAGCGCTTCGATCAGCTTGAGGACATCCTGCCGTTCAGCTTCTGTTTTTGCGGCGCTCATCTGTTCCACAAAATATTTCTCGAGATCGGTGAGTGGTTTGTGATCCTGGTTCGCGGGGTTCTGTGCTGCGGCTTTCTTCGCGGCAAACAGAGCTAACGCTTCTTCTTCGTCCATAAAGACGTCGTTGTGAATGCCCGCAAATTCACGCAGGCCGGCGATGCGTTCTTCGGTGCAGTCCAGCAGAGCGGCCAATGCGTGAACCTTACCCATTGGAACTGTCTTACCGACATAGTCGTAAGGCGCGCAATTCGAACGCTTCAACACCCTATCCATAACCGGATCAATCACGGTGATGATGTCCTGAATACCTGCATTCTTCGCATATTCCAAAGATCCGATCATCAACTCGCAAGTCGCGTAGGAGACCGAGTTCTTTTCTTTGCCACGCGTGAGCCGTTGCGTGTCGACGCAGAACCGGGTCGATTCCCACATGGTCGCACTGCGAAGTGGTGCTTCGCCGCAAAGGATCGCCGAAAAGACATCCGACAACATGTGTGGTCCGGTGGTCTGGAGGGCACGCACGGCTGCGACGACATTCCCCTCATCGTCGAGTCCGATTACATATGCCGGGTCCAGGTGATCGAACTCGTCGATCTCTTTGCCATCTTCAATGTTGACGTCCCATCCCAGGCGTTCGCCAAAAACTCTTGCTCTCAACTCGAACATTTCATCAAGAACTTCGCTGAACATATGTCTGTTCAGGCCATCTACCACGATGATCATTTCTTCCCCCTTCGAGTGGTTGTTCGGTAACTTAGACGTTACCGGACACAGGGGATTTTTCTATTGGGGGTTTCCCGTATTTTGGCGAAATTTTGCGTTTTTTTTGTTTAACTTGGGGTAATAAGCCCAATTGCAATCGCCCGGCCAACGGCCTGAGGGGTGGTCAGCGCACTAAGCTTTTCTCGACTGGAACGCAAGTGCACTTCTACGGTTCGGTGTGAAATGGACAAAATATCGCCGATGTCCTGTTGCGATTTCCCTGCTGCAACCCACTGCAAGATCTCTGTCTCACGTCTGGAAAGTGTTGGATGATACAGCGCGCTGGTCAATTCGTCTGAGGAAACCACATTGTCATGGATGTGCACTGCCATCGATTGCAAGTCACTGATGACATGCGTGTATAGCTTGCGCCATTCCTCTTTGCTGCAATTGCGCGTTGCGCTCAGCAGGCCGATATCTCCGTATGGACCCCGCACGGGAATTGTAACGCCTTGGTTTGGCAATCCAAAATCATGGGCATCCCGGAATACACGTTGGAAGTCGGGGCTGCGCTCAAGTCGGCTCCAATCCACTGGCGCGATGCTGCGGCGGGCCATATGGATGGTCGGATCAATCATGATCAGACCCTGGTTTTGGTAGTGCTCATTCCAGGCGTCGTCATAGGTAACAAAGCCGGCAACCGTGCCGGCAGCAGGGTTCATGCCAGCATAAGCAGCATGATCCATATCATGCTTCTCACAGATTTGCCTAAGAAATTCGGTGTATCGAACTTCTGAATCCGGCAGAGTGCTCAGATCGACAATTTCCATGTGGTGCCTACCAGCTGCGGCCCATCTTACAGCCCGATGGTGTCGTCGAGCATGCATATAACACAGAGTGGAACCCGTTTACCTCACCGAGCCAGAACACCATACTTTCCTAAACATGACAAGGCGAGGTACTAATTGTCTGCGCAATTCCAAATAATGAGACATTCAATAGAACATTTTTGTCACTATTCGGTAAAAAGTGCTAATTTCACGCGGCTTTCTGACGCTAATCACCGTCAGTTGGCGGGTTTCAGCCCAGTTTCCACCAACAATCCGCGCGCTTTGGCCTCGGGGTAAAAGCCCTTGGCATAAAGAAATATGGCCCGATCCTGGTTGCCATCAGACAAAAGCCAGGCGCCACGAAGGTATTTCCCGGCGAACTCAAGGTTGGTGTCCGCGTCCAACAAGCCTTTGGCGTTTCCGGTGTATCCCATGGATCGCGCGGTGGCCGGAAGGATTTGCAACAACCCATAATAGGGTCGGTTGACCGCCCAAGGGCGATGCGTGCTTTCACGAATAGCAAGCTTGTGAACAAGCTCTCGCGGAAGCTCGTAGTGGTCCGCCCATTTGTTGATCGACGCGCGCAGTTCCGGCGTTTCGTTTGGATAGAGCGGAGGATTGAATTGTTGTGTCTCCGCCTTGGATACTTCTCCTGCACCGCAGGCAACCAACGGGGCTGTCAGTAAGAGTGCCATGAGATTGCGACGGGTGAACAGGGGCATACGTTTCTCCGGGGTTTCGAGTTGCAATGATATGGTCTGAGTATTTGGCTGCAAGATTATGGATGGAGTTGGGCTAAAATTTGCTGGTTTGGCTCGGAGGCAAGAAAAAAGGCCGCGCTGAAGCACGGCCTTTGTTGTGTTCGAAACCTTGCCGGATCAGGCTTTGGCTTCGTCTTCCTCGGCAGGAGCGGCTTCTGCAGCCAGCTCTTCGTCCTCGGATGCGGCCGAGCCGATGTCGTCGAACAGTTCGGCGATCTCGAATTCAGCGGCTGCTTCTTCTTCAGCGGCCAGTTCCTGGATCGATTTGCCCGAGGCCTGAAGTTCGGCTTCTTCTTCCGAACGCGCCACGTTCATCTTGATTTCAACTTCGACTTCGGGGTGCAGCTTGACTGCAACCGAGTGCAGGCCCAGTTCCTTGATCGGATTGACCAGAACAACCTGCTTTTTGTCGACGGTGAAACCAGCTTCGGTTGCAGCCTCTGCGGCGTCACGCGGGGTGACCGAGCCGTACAGAGCGCCAGCATCCGATGCCGAGCGAATCACGATGAACTGCTGTCCGTCCAGCTTTTCAGCCAGTGCTTCAGCTTCTTTCTTGGTTTCCAGGTTGCGTGCCTCAAGCTGCGCTTTCTGGGCTTCGAACGACGCGATGTTGGCGTCTGAGGCGCTCAGAGCTTTGCCCTGAGGCAGTAGGAAGTTGCGGGCGTAGCCGGGCTTGACGTCAACGACGTCGCCCATCTGACCCAGTTTCGCAACGCGTTCCAGCAGGATAACTTGCATATCAGTCTCTCCTTACTTCACAGCGTAGGGCAGCAGGGCGAGGAAGCGGGCGCGCTTGATAGCACGGGCCAGTTCACGCTGCTTTTTCGCCGAAACGGCGGTGATGCGCGAAGGTACGATCTTGCCACGCTCAGAGATGTAGCGCTGCAGCAGACGAGTGTCTTTGTAGTCGATTTTCGGCGCGTTCTCACCCGAGAACGGGCAGACCTTGCGGCGGCGGAAAAATGGTTTTGCGGCCATGGTTTAGTGTCCTTTCCTCAGGCGGTGATCAACGACGCTCGCGGCGGTCGCCACGTTCGTCACGCTTCTGCATCTGAACCGACGGGCCGTCTTCGTGACCGTCAACCTTGATGGTCAGCACGCGCATGACGTCATCATGCAGGCGCATCAGGCGTTCCATTTCCTGAACCGCACCCGAGGGCGCATCGGTTTTCAGGAAGGCGTAGTGGCCCTTGCGGTTCTTGTTGATCTTGTAGGCCATCGTCTTGACGCCCCAGTACTCGCTA
The DNA here is from genome assembly GCF_013110595.1 of Ruegeria sp. HKCCD6428. Classification (NCBI taxonomy): domain Bacteria; kingdom Pseudomonadati; phylum Pseudomonadota; class Alphaproteobacteria; order Rhodobacterales; family Roseobacteraceae; genus Ruegeria; species Ruegeria sp. HKCCD6428. The sequence goes on along the minus strand of NZ_WVQX01000001.1, from coordinate 1,016,551 downwards.
TCAACCAGCTTGCCGCCGTTGTCAGCCAGAACGGTGCCGAAATGTTCGACGAGGCTTTCCGCCTGCGCGTTGGACAGATCCTGACGCGCGATCATTACATGCTCATACAGTGGCATGTGCACTCCTGTTTATGTCAAGGCGCATTTCATAGGCGGGGCCATCCGGTCCTTCGCGACCCTGCCACGAGAGGCTGCGCGATTCATCTGATTGCGAAGGATGGCCCCGTATACACGTTTGAACCGCAGGAGCAAGCCCCGCCACATATGCCTTTGAGACGCCGCCCAATTTCCTTTGGGCCGCCCAAATGCTGACGCTTTTCGGCTCAAAGTTGTTTTGCATACCGGACGTTACCCGGACCAAACAGAAATTCGACAGTAACCTGATAAAAGGTGAAGTGTTATGACCGCGACCAATACAAACACATACCGGGAAGAGGCGGCGGGCTCGCGCTTTGAGCATTCGGTGCCGGTAATGATTGCCTTCGCGCCAAACTGGAAGGCCCGTTTGATTCTGGCGCGGTTGGTAGGAGCGTTCTTGATCTTTTCGGCGTTTTCGATGTGGCTGATGCCAGGTTCAATCGTGGGTGCAGATGTCTGGCCGATCAAGATGGTGGCATCCATGCTGTTTCTGATCGTCGGTGTCAGTTTGCTGACGATCGAAGTTCTTGATCAGCGCCCGGATGCCTATTTCGACCCGATCCGTCGCGAAGTCCGTGTTCTGCAAAAGAACGAAGACGGACGCCCTCAGACGGTGCTGCGCCGCAGCTATGAATCGCTGGGTGGTGCACGTTTTGAAGAAAACGAAGTCCACTTGTTTGATGTGGACGGGAGCCTTTTGATGAAGCTGCCCCTTGAATCGGCGGATGTCAGCCGAGCGCTGAAAGGGCAACTGAGCAAGAGCGTAACAATTTTCGGCTGAACTTTATTCTGTTCAAAAAGGAACAGATGTTGTGACTCGAAAAAGGTTGTGTGCCGCCGACAGGCGGCACATTTTGTTTGTGAGCAACCCTACCGGGTTGCGTTCACAAAAACGCGGAGATTGTTATGAAATCCACCCTTCTTGCTGCTGCACTGGCCGTATCGGCGACCACGGCATTCGCCAGCGCCGAGAAATACGTGCTGGACCCGAGCCACAGCCAGGTTGTCTTCAGCTATGATCACTTGGGCTTTTCAACCACAACCGGCATGTTCTCGGGCTTTGAGGGCGAGATCATGTTTGATCAGGAAAATCCCGCCGCCTCCAGCGTGAGCGTGTCGATGCCGGTATTGGAAATGTTCACCGGCTGGAAGCCGCGTGAAGATCACTTCATGACCGAGGATTTTTTTGGTGCGACCGAGGGCGATCTGATCACCTTTACCTCGACGGGTATCGAAGTGACCGGTGAAGACACTGCCAAGATCACCGGCGACCTCACCATGAACGGCGTGACCAAATCCGTTGTTCTGGATGCCAAACTGAACAAGGTTGATACCCATCCAATGGCGAACAAGCCATGGGCCGGTTTCGACGCCACCACGACCCTTGTCCGCAGTGAATTTGATCTGGGGCAGTTCGCACCGTTTGTCAGTGACGAAGTGCAGGTGCAGATCTCGGTCGAAGCGCAAAAAGCCGAGTAAGCGCAAGACGGCGAACACGAAAACCGCCGGTGATCCTGTCACCGGCGGTATTTATTTGGCATCACTGACTGCGGGACGCGGCTAGTTCCACAGCGACTGTGACGGTGAAGCCGAGCGAATCTTCGGTGGGCTGCGATGCGCCGATGCCGAAATCCAACCTGTTCAGATCAACCGAGCCTGTCATGGTCGCGGTGTCGTCCTGAAGGTCCAGTGAAAACGGTAGTATGATATCGATCGTCTTGTCGCGGATTGTCAGTGGTCCGCGTGCCTCATATCCGCTTTCGGTTTTGAAAAGGTCAGCCGCGAACTGGGCCGTCGGAAACTGGGCGTTGTTGAAGAAATCCGCACCCATGGCCTGTTCGGTTACGGTTCCGAGGCTGAGAGAACCTATTGCGATCGTGACCTCGACGGACCCGGCCGGACCAGGCTCGGCCGGGTCGTCAAAAGCAATTGCGGCTGTCCAGTCGGAAAACGAGCCGGTGACCGGGCTGCCCAATTGGGAAATCGTGATGGAAAGGGTGCCGTTCTGAACCTGCCAGTCTGATTGCACCTCGGCCAGTTGGACGTCGGCGTCATCATCGTCGGCCTCACGCGCAAATTCGCCAGAGACCCAGCCGCCGGTGAGGACAAGCGCCCAAACGGCCACCGCGGCGACGGCGGGCACAAGGGAATGATGCTGGTGTGGAGGCTCCGGTGCATCTGACCCACCCGGCAACATCCTGCGCAACGTGCTGTCTTTGTCTATGACGTGATGCTTCAACGCTCCGGCAACATGCAGGACCAGCGCGCCGACGAGCGTCCACATGAACAGCCAATGCAGAACGCCTGTCACCTCGGCCACAATGGTTGATTTCGGTACAAAAGGCAGATTTTGGCCGAAGGGCCAGAGGATTGGAGCAAACCCTTCGGTTGCGGCGTGGTGCACCCAACCGGTCAGTGGCACAAGCACCAGTGACCCATAAAGAAGCCAGTGGACAGTTTCGGCGGCAAAAGCCTCGGGCTTGTTGTCGGCATTCAGCAGGCCGGGCTTGGTTTGCGTGAAGGCCCACATTATCCGAGCCAAAGCAACGAAGAACACGGTGACGCCTACGGTTTTGTGCAATGAGAACATGCGCGCCGCGCGTGCGATTTCGGCCTCGCTTGGGGCTGTGGAGGCATGCAATACGGCGTGGGCCAGATTGTCCGCGATCCAGCCGAGCGGCAGGGCCGTGAAAATCAGCAACGCGGTGAGCCAGTGAAACGTCTTTGCGACACTTCCGTAGCTTGAGAAGGAATTGGTCGAGGCCATGGGTGCAACGCTCCGGGATTCTGTGCTGCGCTCAAGTTAAGGTTATCGGAGGTCGACACAAGTAAGCGCTTGTGCACAGCCAAGGTGCCAGAATGCAGAACACAGGCAATGCTTGTGCCAGACGATCAGTCAGTTTACACCCCGCCGCAACCTGACATCATCCATGAGGTTGCAATGACACTCGCGTTTGTTTTTCCGGGGCAGGGCGCCCAGACCATCGGTATGGGCAAAGCACTGGCCGATGCCTATCCGGCGGCGCAGGCCGTCTTCGATGAGGTGGACGAGGCACTGGGAGAGAAGCTGAGCTGCGTGATCTGGGAAGGCGATATCGCCGACTTGACGCTGACTCAGAACGCCCAGCCTGCTCTTATGGCGACATCCATGGCGGCAATGCGTGCGCTGGAAGCCGAAGGCGTTTCGGTTGGTCAGGCGGCTTTTGTGGCGGGTCATTCCTTGGGTGAATACTCGGCCCTTGCGGCTGCGGGGGCTTTGTCGGTCGCGGACACCGCGCGCTTGCTGCGCACCCGCGGTCTGGCGATGCAAAGTGCCGTACCGGTGGGCGAGGGCGCAATGGCGGCCATTCTTGGATTGGATCTGGAGGCGGTGCGCGCCGTTGCAGAAGAAGCCGCGCAGGGGCAGGTCTGTCAGGCTGCCAATGACAACGATCCAACCCAGGTCGTTGTGTCCGGTTCCAAGGCTGCCGTGGAGCGTGCCGCCGAGATTGCCAAGGAAAAAGGCGCAAAACGTGCTGTTATGTTGCCTGTAAGTGCTCCATTTCACTGTGCGCTGATGCAGCCTGCGGCAGATGTCATGGCGGAAGCGCTTGCTGCCGTCGAGATAAAGGCGCCTTCCGTGCCTTTGGTGGCCAATGTGCGCGCCGAAGCCGTCAGTGATCCGGATCTGATACGTCAGTTACTGGTGGAACAGGTGACGGGGTCGGTTCGCTGGCGCGAAAGCGTTCAGTTCATGGCCGCGCAGGGCGTGACTGAAACGTGGGAAATCGGTGCCGGCAAAGCGTTGTCCGGCATGATCCGCAAGATCGATCGTGCCATTGCAGGCAAGGCTGTGGGCACACCGGAAGATGTTCAAAAGGCCATTCAGGCCGAATCGTAAGCTCAAAAAGCGTCGTGGCCGACGCACCAAGAGGAAAACCGAATGTTTGATTTGACAGGTAAAAATGCGCTGATCACCGGTGCTTCGGGCGGTATCGGAGGCGACATTGCACGTGCGTTGCACGGTGCTGGCGCAGCGGTCGGATTGTCCGGTACACGAGTCGAACCATTGCAGGCTCTGGCAGACGAACTGGGCGAACGCGCGCATGTGCTGCCTTGCAATCTGAGCGATCCGGAAGCCGTAGAAGCGTTGCCAAAGCAAGCGGTCGAGGCGATGGGATCGGTGGATATCCTGGTGAACAATGCGGGTATCACGCGCGACAACCTGTTCATGCGCATGTCCGACGAGGAATGGCAGAGCGTGATAGACGTGAACATGACCTCGACGATGAAACTATGCAAAGGTGTGATCCGCGGCATGATGAAGTCACGCTGGGGCCGGATCGTGAATGTCTCGTCCGTGGTGGCCGCAATTGGCAACCCGGGGCAGGCCAACTATGCTGCGTCAAAAGCCGGGATAATAGGGTTTTCCAAGGCTTTGGCTCACGAAGTGGCAACGCGCGGAATTACCGTTAATGCCGTGGCACCGGGTTTTATAACGACTGCAATGACCGAGAAGCTGACCGAGGAGCAGAAAAAGGGTCTGTTGCTCAAGGTTCCGGCGGGCCGCATGGGTGAACCCGAAGAAATTGCAGCGGCTGTTCTGTATCTTGCCAGCCCCGAAGCGGGTTATGTTACCGGAAGCACCTTGCATGTGAACGGTGGTATGGCCATGTTGTGATCGCCACAGGGGCAGCGCGAAAGCGTTTGCCTCTTGCGTCGACTATGCTATAGGCGGCGCATCTATGCGGGGTCGGTTGTTCAGGTCGGCCTTCGACTTCCCGGTTCGCCGGGACCCAAACCGCCCGAAACGGGCAAATCAAAGCCAACCCGTGCGGGCAAGGGCAGAATTGGGCAGACCGCCCTGTAAAGGAATGAGGAATAGACATGAGCGACGTCGCAGATCGCGTTAAGAAGATCGTTGTTGAGCACCTGGGTGTTGAAGAAGATAAAGTCGCGGAAAACGCGTCTTTCATCGATGATCTGGGCGCAGACAGCCTGGACACCGTTGAACTGGTCATGGCCTTCGAAGAAGAGTTCGGCATCGAAATCCCCGATGACGCAGCCGAGACCATCCAGACCTTCGGCGACGCGGTCAAATTCATCAGCGAAGCGTCCTAAGCGTTTCCTTCTGATCAAAAGCGGCGCTTCCGAGCAACGGAGGCGCCGTTTTTTTATGCCCGCTCAAAATTCATGCTTGCGCGTGCATTTTCGGATGCGCACTGTTTCCATTGAGGCAAAATTCAAAGTGGACAGGGCATGATAAGATCCACTCCCATGATAAATACCGCGCGTTTGACGCTGTGTGCCATGCGCCCGGAGGACTTTGACCGGTTCGCCGAGATCTGGGGGGATCCGTGCGTCGTTCAGCATATTGGCGGCTCACCCCGATCGCGCGGAGAGGCATGGGATTCCTTTTTGCGCAATGCCGGGCATTGGCACATGGCCGGGTTTGGACAATGGGGTGTGCTGCAACAATCGAATCGAAAGCTGATCGGACAGGCCGGTTTCTTTTACGGAAACCGTCAGATGGGCGATGATTTCGACGGCTTTCCCGAGGCGGGCTGGGTTCTGGCGCCCGAGGCGCAGGGGCAGGGCCTGGGGTATGAGGCGGCCAAGGCAGCGCATGACTGGTTTGACCGGGTGATTCCCGGGCCTTTGGTTGCGATGGTGAATGCGTCCAACGCCTCGTCGCAGAAACTTGCCAAAAAGCTGGGCTATGTATTGATGCGGGAAGGGGTGTATAATGAAACCCCGGTGCATTTGCTTCGGCGCAACGGGCCACCGGCGCTCGCGTAAATCCGCCACTTCGACACTATGCCGCAAAATGGCCAAACTGTGCCGATCCCGGTGATATTGGGAGGGCGTTCAAGGTGTATGCTTCCGGGGATTTTCAGAGCGATTGAGCGGAGGACCGAGCTCATGAGGATATACCCCACTATGGAATTGCAGAACGGCCGGTGTGTCACGTTGGACAAAGGTCGTTTGGACAACGCTATGATTTGGCATGTAAACCCAGTCGAAACAGCGCGAAGCTGGGCGGAAGCGGGTGCCGAATGGATGCATCTGACCGATTTCGACGCGATCGAAGGCAAGGATACCAACGTCGAATTGATTGAAGAGATTATCCGCGCTGCCGAAATCCCGGTTCAGTTGGCGGGGGGTATGCGGACCCGCGAACAGGTCGAACGCTGGATCGACAAGGGCGTCGGTCGCGTCGTGATCGGGACGCTGGCAGCGCGCGAGCCGAAACTGGTCAAGGAATTGGCCACGCTCTACCCGGATCAAATCGTGCTGTCGGTCGATGTCTGGCAAGGTTATGTAATGACGGATGGCTGGCGCAGCCAAAGCGTATTCACGCCCGAAGCGTTTATCGATGCATTCGAAGGAGCGCCATTTGCTGCTATCGTGGTGACGGATATCGACAGCGATATGGAGGACGTCGAGGCTCAGCTTGGCCTGATCTCGGGACTTGCCAGCCATTCGCGCACCCCGGTGATAGCAAGCGGGGTTGTACGTACCGCGGATGACATCTCGCGGCTGGCCTATATTCCCAATATCTCGGGTGCAATCGTGGGGCGTGCACTGTTTCGCAAGACACTTGATCTGACGGATGCACTGGAAATGGCAAAATCGGCGCATGAGCCGGTGGCACAGTTCCAATAAATACGCTTCGCCCTTTCAACCGGATCCGTGAAAGGGCGGGCACCGATTTCCGTAACCCACAGCGGTACTGCTTCGGTTGCCCGGCGGCGGGAAGCCCGCCTGAAATCGCCGTTGCTCTTGCCCCCGCACCCCGGGCCGGGGTAAGAGCGGTTCTCATAACAGGAAGCAGGCAAGAGGCACTTCATGCGCAGAGTCGTTGTAACCGGTCTTGGATTGGTCACTCCTTTGGCCAGCGGGGTCGAGGAAACCTGGTCGCGGCTGCTGGACGGAGAGTCCGGCGCTGGTCCCATCACGCATTTTGATGCGGAAGGCAGTGGTGTCGCCACGACCTACGCCTGTGAGGTGCCCCGCGGGGATGGAACCAATGGGACCTTCAATCCCGATGACTGGATGCCGCCGAAAGAGCAACGCAAGATCGAGGACTTTATCCTGTATTCCATCGCAGCCGCGGAAATGGCCTGCAAGGATGCGAACTGGTTGCCGGAAGATGAAGAGGACCGCCTGCGAACAGGTGTTCTGATCGGTTCTGGCATCGGGGGGTTGGGTTCGATCGCGAATACAGCCAATCTGATCCGCGACAAGGGCCCGCGCCGGGTTTCACCGTTCTTTATTCCGGGCGCTCTGATCAACCTGGCATCAGGTCAGGTGTCGATCCGGCATGGCTTCAAGGGGCCGAACCATTCGGTCGTGACGGCGTGTTCCACCGGTGCCCATGCAATCGGTGACGCCAGCCGTATCATTCGCGCAGGGGACGCAGACGTCATGGTTGCAGGCGGCGGCGAAGGCTGCATCTGCGAAATTGGCATCGCCGGGTTCAACGCATGCAAGGCGTTGTCGACCAAATATGCAGACAACCCGAAGGCGGCCAGCCGACCCTATGACGTTGACCGCGACGGATTCGTCATGGGCGAAGGTGCGGGCATCGTCATCCTGGAAGAGTATGAACACGCAAAGGCTCGCGGTGCAAAGATCTACGCCGAGGTGCTGGGCTATGGCATGTCGGGCGACGCATATCACATCACGGCACCGTCCGAGGATGGTGACGGGGCAGAACGTTCGATGAAAGCCGCGTTGCGCAGCGCCGGGCTGGAGCCGAAGGACTTGGACTACATCAACGCCCATGGCACCTCGACCATGGCGGATACGATCGAACTGGGTGCGGTCGAACGTCTGCTGGGAGACCACGCCGCGAACGCCACCATGACGTCGACCAAATCGGCAACCGGTCACCTTTTGGGTGCAGCGGGGGCGATCGAGGCAATCTTCTCGATTCTGGCGATCCGCGATCAGGTCGCACCTCCGACGATCAACCTGGACAACCCCGCGGTGGAGACACCGATTGATCTGGCCCCGAACGCCAAGCGTGAGCGCGAGATCAACGTGGCCCTGTCGAACTCGTTCGGGTTTGGCGGCACCAATGCCAGCGTGATCTTTGGAAAGGCCAACTAAATGTGGCGGGCCATTGCTTCGAACGCGCTGACCATTCTGGTGGTCGGCCTGTTCCTGATGGGTGGACTGATCCTTTGGGGGCAGACCCAGTACAAGGCCGAAGGCCCGCTTGAAACCGCGATCTGCCTTCAGGTCAGAAGCGGATCGAACATGACACGTGTCAGTCAGGAACTGGAAGAGCAGGGCGCCATCCGCAGTGCCACGATCTTTCGGATGGCCGCCGATTACACGGATCGGGCACAGCAGTTGAAAGCCGGCAGCTTCCTGGTGCGGGAAGGCGCGTCGATGGAGCAAATCATCGACGAAATTACCAGCAGCGGTGCCAGCACCTGCGGATCCGAGATTGAGTATCGTATCGGTGTGACGCGTGCTCAGACCCGTGTGCGCGAGTTGAACCCTGCGACCCTGGATTTTGTCGAAATCGCGTCGTTTGATCCTTCGGAAGACGAGGTGCCTGAGACCTATACCGAGAAACGCAACGAGGCGGACACCCGTTACCGCGTGTCGCTGGCCGAAGGTGTGACCTCGTGGCAGGTGGTCCAGGCGTTGAAGGCGTTCGACGCTTTGACAGGTGAGGTGACCGAGATCCCGGCCGAAGGGATGCTGGCGCCTGACAGTTACGATGTTGTGGCGGGCCAGGACCGTAACGACATTTTGCAGGCGATGCAGGACAAGCAACAATTGCGGATCAATGCCGTTTGGGAAAGCCGTCAGGACGGGTTGCCGCTGCAAAATCCCGAAGAAATGCTGATCCTTGCGTCGATCATCGAAAAGGAAACCGGAGTTCCGGAAGAGCGCGGGCAAGTGGCCAGTGTTTTTGTGAACCGGCTGAAACAGGGGATGCGGTTGCAGACGGACCCGACCGTCATCTATGGCGTCACCAAAGGGCAAGGCACGTTGGGGCGCGGGCTGCGCCGCAGCGAGCTGAACCGACCAACCCCGTGGAACACCTATCAGATAGACGGTTTGCCGCCGACGCCGATTGCCAATCCGGGCTTGGCCAGCCTTGAAGCTGCTGTTGCGCCGGATGACACGGATTTCGTGTTCTTCGTTGCCGATGGCACGGGCGGCCATGCATTTGCCGAAACCTTGCAGGAGCATAATCGCAATGTCGCCAAATGGCGCGAGATTGAGGCAGAGCAGAATTCGGGGAATTGATCTGAACGAAAAATGGTTTCGTTCATCGTGTTGCGCCAACGCCGGTCATTGAACCGGCGTTGGCTTTTTTGTGTTCCGATCTTAGGCCGCCGGACGTTTGCCGCGTGGGCGACGCCGTTTGTTTGCTGCGGGTTTTGACCCCGCGTCGGCGGATTTGGGTTTGAACCCCCGGCGACGGTTGTTCGGGCGGCGCGCCGGTTTTTCAGGTTGCACAGCTTCGGGCATCGCGCCACTGGCAACTGGAATCTCGATCTTCATTAGCTTTTGAATCTGGCGCAGCAGATCAACTTCTTCCGCGGAACAGAAGGCGATGGCTTCGCCCTCGCGCCCTGCGCGGGCAGTGCGGCCGATACGGTGGACGTAGTTGTCAGGTACCTCGGGCAGGTCGAAGTTGATCACGTAGGCGACGCCCGGGATGTCGATGCCTCGGGCGGCAACGTCGGTGGCCACCAGAATGTTGATGTCACCCGCGCGGAACGCCTTGATCGCGCGATCACGCTGACCCTGGCTTTTGTTGCCGTGGATGGATGCGGCGTTGTAGCCATCGGCCACAAGCCCTTTCATCAGCCGTTCCGCGCCATGTTTGGTGCGGGTAAAGACCAGTGTCAGGGCATCCATGTCCTTCGACAGGATGTCACGCAGCTTGGCTGGTTTCCCGGGTTTGGAGACGAAGTGCAGAGATTGCGTAATCTTGTCTGCGGCTTTGCCCGGAGGCGAGACCTGCACCCGCTGCGGGTTGGTCAGGTAAGCGCGGCTGAGCTCTTCCATCTGCTTCGGCATGGTGGCCGAAAACAACATGGTTTGGCGTGGGGTGCCCAGGGCAGGAGCGATTTTTCGCAGTGCATGGATAAAGCCCAGGTCAAGCATCTGGTCTGCTTCGTCCAGCACCAGATGGCGTACCGCTCCGAGGTTTACCGCGCCCCGCTCCATCAGATCTATCAGGCGGCCCGGTGTGGCGACCAGAATATCGGTGCCACGGGAAAGGAACATTATCTGCTTGTTGATCGATTGGCCACCGACAACGGTGGCCACACGCAGCTTGGTGCCTTTCGTCAAGGCGCGGAGGCTGTCGGCGATTTGATTCACAAGTTCGCGGGTGGGCGCCAGGATCAGTGCTTTGGCGGTTTTCGGGTCGGGCTTGCCGGGTTGGGCCAGAAGGTGATCGATCAGAGGCAGGCCAAAAGCCAAGGTCTTTCCGGTGCCGGTTTGCGCCAGTCCCAGAATGTCGTGACCATTCAGAGCAAGTGGAATCGCCTGGTTCTGGATTGGGGTGGGTTGAGTGAAATTGGCGCGTTTGAGTGCCTCGTTCAGTGCCGGGGCAAGGCCCAGCATATCAAAGTCGAACAAATAACTATCCTTTGCAGCCCGGAGCGTTGGCCCACGGACAGGTCATGAAGGGTCGCGCGTTGGCGACCGACAGGGGTTGTGCGAGACCTCGGGACGAGCAGGCGTATCCTGCGCCATCCGGCCGCCGCGTCAAGAACCCTGCGTGATGGGGAACTGGAATGATGAGTTGGCGCTGTGGGGCGGACGAGGTCCGCTTGAACTCACGCATCAGCGCTGTGATGTGGGGCACATGAGGGTTCCGCCATGAAATGTCAAGCGCTGGCAAGCCTTCTGGTGGTCTACTGAGTCGAATAAGGCACTGTTCGCGGCACCAGACTGCCATTGAATTACAGCGTAAAACCAACGGCCCTGTTGATCGCCATTCCAGTATTCACGGCCTGATAGGTTGGAAATGGCATCCTCTCGGCAGTGTGAATGTCGCGTCGGATCCAGTTTTGTGCTTCCAATTGGTGAAGGGATGAGGACAGCGCCCGATCTGTAATGATCGTAAGACCAGATTTGATGGCCGAGAAACGATGAGGGGTACCTGTCAACGCCAGAACTGGCACAGTCCAGGATTTTCTTAGCAGTCTGATTTCATCCTCAGAGCGGGCGGTAGTAATTATCTTGCTGGCGATCTCGGCAGCCTCGGTTCCGAATGGCGTAAGTCGAAATTCTGGACGCAGAGGGTGCCCATGTCCGGGGTTTCTTTCGATCATTCCAAGTTCAATAAGATGAGAAAGGCTGGCTGCAAAGGCCGTTCGGCTTGCGTCGGTCGCTGCCAAAAGCGGGGCTTGCCGGCCCGGAACTTTGGCGTGCAGCAGGGCAAGAATTTTCAGGGACCAAGCCCGCGATGTCAGCTTGACAAGTGTATTTATGTCCATAAAGTATAGTAAATATAATTTTCAAAAAGGAAAAGCCTTATGTCGCTCGTTTCATTGAAAAACACCATCACACTTGCGATGTCCGTTCGGGATCGACACGCCAGTGCGGAATGGTATGCCGCCAAGATGGGATTTGAGCTTATCCACCACATTGATGAAGCGGGATGGAGCGAATTGCGAACCAATGTCGACCGAGTCACTTTGGGGCTGGGCGAACAGGCCGAAGCCTCTCCGGGGAATTGCGTGCCTGTTTTCGAAGTCGCGGATATCGCGGAGGCGCGCGGAAAGTTGGAACTTGCAGGAGTGGAATTTGACGGTGAAACGGACACGATTGAGGGTATGGTCAGCACGGCAACGTTTTATGATCCGGATAGGAATGCGCTGATGCTGGCGCAGGATTTGACAGGCCAGAGCTGAGAGTAAGAGGAAAAGGAAAACTCAACACAGCGACCGCTACGTGTTGCGTCGACGTTGCGCAACTCATTGACTTTGCGCACTTAATACCGTATAGCTTGTGTCATGCTAGAAGAAGTGGGCAACGGCCCCGGGGCGACCCGGTGGCCGTTTATTGCTTCTCTCGTGCGGAGAAAACTCACGCATGAGGTCACAGGCAAACATGACTTTGATTACCCCGGAAGAGCGGATTTCCCAGACGGCTGAATTGTTGCAGTCGCTTGAGAGGTCCATTCGCGATCTGCGGCAAGCGGCGGAAGACCTGCGCAAACAGATCGGAGCCGGGGAGGATGCAGATCTTGCTGGTTCAGCCAAGCAACTCGGGCAGTTAGAGGGGCTGATCCGAAGTTGTCAGAAAGTGGAGACAAGCTTTGTCGAACAACATCACAGACAAGCCGGAATTGCCCAAGGAGGGTACGCGCTCGATCTTGACCGAGCTCGGTTTGAAGTCGGGTGCAGGCTGGCTCGCCTCCGCGCCTGTTGCGGCGCAGAACAGATTTCTGAGTGAGATCGGGGAGGGAGGGCTGTGTGCTCTCCCTTTCCTGTTCGAATTCTGGGCGCTGCCGCATCAGCTGCCACCCGAGGGCGACTGGCGGTCCTGGGTGATCATGGGCGGGCGCGGTGCGGGCAAAACACGCGCCGGGGCCGAGTGGGTACGGTCGATGGTCGAGGGGTCTTTGCCGTTGGATGGGGGCAAGGCCTGTCGGGTGGCTTTGGTTGGTGAGACCTTCGATCAGGTACGCGATGTGATGATTTTTGGCGATAGCGGGATATTGCAATGTTCACCGCCGGATCGGCGGCCTGTGTGGAAGGCATCGGAACGCAAGCTGATCTGGCCCAACGGGGCCGAGGCGCAGACCTTTTCGGCGCATGATCCCGAGGGGCTGCGCGGCCCGCAATTCGATGCGGCATGGGTGGATGAGTTGGCCAAGTGGAAGAAGGCCGGCGAGACCTGGGACATGCTTCAATTTGCGCTGCGGTTGGGGGATCAGCCTCGGGTCTGCGTGACCACGACGCCGCGCAACGTGAAAGTGCTGAAGGATCTGCTGGCCTCGCCGTCCACGGTTCAGACCCATGCTCCGACCGAGGCGAACCGGGCCAATCTGGCGGACTCGTTCCTGCAAGAGGTGCGTGCGCGTTATGCGGGCACGCGGCTGGGGCGGCAGGAGCTAGACGGGGTGCTGCTGGCCGATGCCGAAGGGGCGTTGTGGACAGGCTCGATGCTGGATGCGGCGCGGGTCGAGGCAGTGCCCGAGCTGGATCGCATCGTCGTTGCGCTGGACCCGGCGGTGACGGCGGGATCAAGCGCCGATGCCTGCGGGATCGTGGTGGTGGGCGCGCAACTGCAAGGCCCGCCCGAGGACTGGCGCGCCTATGTGCTGGCTGATCGGACGGTGCAGGGCGTTGGCCCGGCGGGCTGGGCACAGGCGGCGATTGACGCGATGGACGAGTTTGGCGCAGAACGGCTGGTGGCCGAGGTCAATCAGGGCGGGCAGCTGGTGGAAGAGGTGGTGCGGCAGGTGGACCCTCTGGTCCCGTTCCGGGCGGTGCGGGCCTCACGTGGCAAGGTCGCACGGGCCGAGCCGGTGGCGGCGCTGTACGAACAGGGGCGGGTGCTCCATGTGGCCGGGCTGGACGCGCTGGAGGAACAGATGTGCCAGATGACCGCGCGCGGGTTCGAGGGGCAGGGCTCGCCCGACCGCGTCGACGCGCTGGTCTGGGCGCTGCATGAGCTGGTCGTGGGGCCCGCGGGGGCGTATCGGCGGCCGAGGGTGCGGATTTTGTAAGCCCAGTGCGGCAAACACATCAAGCGCTTTGGACAGGGGCGAGTTCATCTGGCCATCGTCTGGGGTGTTCAGAGACAATCAGCAGAACGTCAGCCCCGGCCAATACGGTTCGAACATCACGTATCAAATCCAGATTGAGGCGGTCGATTTCGTGCGCGAAAACGGAGCGACATGGGTCGTAGTAGACAGTCACTAAATGGGATCGGCCCAGTTTGGTAACAGACAGATCCCGGATCCGGCCGCCATCTTCAATGAGAGTTGCACGTACGGCGCGGCGCGCGGTCGCAATAGTGGCGGGGCTGGCGCTTAACCCTGCAAGCTCGCCCAATCCGCCTTTGAATTCACGGATATACGCCCCGAGGGCCAGCAAGCAAAGCAGTAGGACAATCACGGAGTCCCCGATCGGAGCGATCAAGGCAAGTGGTCCTTCCCTGGAATAGTAGATGGCAGCCAGGCCGATGCCTGCCGCCGCAGTGATCATCCCGTCAAAAAGCGCCGCTTTGGCCTCCAGTCGCAGGATTGCGCTGTTTCGTCCGATGCGACGCCAGGTGAAATGATGAAAGGCCCAGAGCAAGGTGCAGGTCAGCCCAATACCTGAGAAATAGAGGATCATTGGCGCAAAGCTCAGTGGCTCGGGGGGCAGGCCGTTCAGATAGTTGTAGATGCTTTTGAGGGCGCTGGTGATAGCAAACAATACAAGACCCAAAAGGGATAGAGAGCGGAGTGTTGAAAAGATGGCCTCGTCTGCGGCATAGCCGAACGGTCGTAGCTTGTCGGGTCCGGCATCAATTCGTTGGCTGATCCTTCGGCCGAGAACGGCTGAAGTAAAACCGATCAGTGAGAACAGTCCGTCCATCATGATCGCGTTCGAATTCGACAGAATGCTGGCCAGGATTCCTGCGGCACCCATGAAGAGATTTCCGCCCATTGCCACTACTAGTGCGCGGCTTTCCAGTCGTTTTCTGATGGCCAATTCTGGCTGGGTCATTCGATCGGTCCCGCTTTGCTTACAGTACTTCTACCAATAGCCATCCATTCGGAATTCGCCACCCACTTTGGTTGTTCGTGTTGCCCAACCCCCGTACGCCCCATTCCCGAGGCTTAAACTTCTTTCCGTCATAACTCCTTTCAACAAGCCGGGCAGAGCGGCGGCAGAAAGGAGCACAGATGGTATTCGATTTCTTGCGTCGTGGATCGGCTGAAGCGGCGCCCGAGGCAAAAGCAAGCGCGGCTGGGCCGGTGGTGGCGTGGCAGACGGGCGGGCGCGTAGCCTGGAGCCCCAGGGACGCGGTGTCGCTGACGCGGACGGGGTTTTCAGGGAACCCGGTGGGGTTTCGTTCCGTCAAGCTGATTGCCGAGGCGGCGGCGGCTTTGCCGTTGGTGTTGCAGGATCAGGCGCAGCGGTTTGATACCCATCCGATCCTGTCCCTGATGCGTCGTCCGAATGCGGCGCAGGGGCAAGCGGAGTTGATGGAGGCTCTGTTCGGGCAGTTGCTGCTGTCGGGCAATGCCTATGTCGAGGCGGTTCAGGCAGAGGAAGGCCTGCCGGTCGAGCTGCATGTGTTGCGCTCGGACCGGATGAGCGTCGTGCCGGGGGCGGATGGATGGCCCAAGGCGTATGACTATGCGGTTGGCGGCAAGAAGCATCGGTTTGCGGCGGAAGCCATCTGCCATATCAAATCGTTCCACCCTCAGGATGACCACTATGGGTTCTCGCCCATGCAGGCGGCTGCGATGGCGATTGATGTACATAACAGCGCGTCGCGATGGTCGAAGTCGCTGCTGGACAATGCGGCGCGGCCTTCGGGGGCTTTGGTCTGGAAGGGTGATGGCCACGGGGTGATGGGCGAAGATCAGTTCCGGCGTCTGTCAGACGAGATCGAGGCGAACTATCGCGGGGCGCGCAATGCAGGCCGTCCGATGGTTCTGGAAGGGGGGCTGGATTGGAAGCCGATGGGGTTCTCTCCGTCCGATATGGAGTTTCAAAAGACCAAGGAAGCCGCCGCCCGTGAGATCGCGCTGGCCTTCGGTGTCCCGCCGATGCTGCTCGGGATCCAGGGCGATGCGACCTATTCGAACTATCAGGAGGCCAACCGGGCGTTTTATCGCCTGACCGTGTTGCCCCTGGTGACGCGGGTGGCGGCGGCGGTGTCGGAGTGGCTGGTGGGCTTTACCGGTGAGGATTTGATGCTGAAGCCCGATCTGGATCAGGTGCCTGCGCTGTCCGCAGAACGGGATGCGCAATGGGCGCGGGTCAACGGGGCCGACTTCCTGACCAACGCCGAGAAGCGTGCCTTGCTGGGCCTGCCGGAGCGTGCGGATGGGTGAGGGGTATCCCTCGTTCGAGTGCGCGCCGGGTCTGCGTCTGGCCGCGCATGAGCGGGTGGCCGAGATCCAGCATGCACATCTGTGTCGGCGTCTGGATCAGATCGAAGAGATGATGGAGCGGCTGGAGCGCCGGCTGTGGCTGACGGTTTATGGCGTGGCGGCGGTGATTCTGGCACAGGCGTTTCAATCTCTCTTGGTGGTAGCGCCATGAGTTCAATGGGTTACGTGGAGAAGTTCATGGATTTGGAGCATAAGTTCGCACGGTTCGGCGACGGTTTGTCGGTTACGGATGATGCGGTAATCGAGGGCTATGCCAGCCTGTTTGGGCAGGTCGATCAGGGCAGTGACGTGGTGCAGCGTGGCGCCTATCGCGGTTCGCTTGACAGGTTGGCCAGGGCGAGGCAGCGCGTCAAGATGCTGTGGCAGCATGATCCGGCGCAGCCCATCGGCGTGTGGGACGAAGTACGCGAGGACGACAAGGGCCTGTGGGTCAAGGGGCGTCTGCTGGAGAGCACGCAGAAGGGCCGCGAGGCGGCAGAATTGATCCGGGCAGGTGCGATGGATGGTCTGTCGATCGGCTACCGCACCAAACGGGCCGTGAAGAATGACAGGGGCCAGCGGGTCCTGACCGAACTGGAGCTGTGGGAGGTGTCATTGGTGACCTTCCCGATGCTGCCCAGTGCGCGGGTGGCGGCGAAGGGAAGGACACCTGACGCCGAGGAGGCCCTGCGCTGTATTGCCGACGTATTCAACGATGCCCGGCAGGAGCTGGCGCGGAACTAGCGCGCCTCAAAACCACTCAGAACAGGACATGCTGATGAGCAAGACCGAAACCCCGGCCTTGACCGGAGAGGGTGCGCCCCTGGTTCAGGAGGTGAAGCAGGCGATGGCTGGCTTCGTGAATGAATTCAAGGGCCTGAAAGCCGAAGTTAACACCAGACTGCAACAAACAGAAGAGCGACTGACCATGCTGGATCGTAAATCAACCATCGCGGCACGCCCGCATCTTGCCGCTTCGATCGAAGACGGAGCCCCGCATCAGAAGGCATTTGACGCCTATGTGCGGTCCGGCGAAGATGACGGGCTGCGTGGCCTCGAGATGGAGGCCAAGTCCCTGTCAACAGCGGTCAACAGCGATGGTGGCTATCTGGTTGATCCGCAGACTGCCGAGACGATCAAGTCGGTTTTGAACTCGACCGCCTCGATCCGTTCGATTGCATCGGTCGTGAATGTCGAGGCAAATTCGTTCGACGTGCTGATCGATCACACCGATGTAGGTGCGGGCTGGGCTGACGAAAACTCGGCCACAGCGGAAACCGGAACATCGTCGATCGATCGCATCTCGATCCCGCTGCACGAGCTGAGCGCGCTGCCCAAAGCGTCGCAGCGTCTGTTGGATGACAGCGCCTTCGACGTCGAGGGCTGGCTGGCCGGGCGCATTGCCGACAAGTTTGCACGCGCCGAGGCGGCCGCATTCATCAACGGCGATGGCGTCGAAAAGCCCAAGGGGTTGATGATCCACCGAGCGGTTCCGAATGATGGCTGGTCCTGGGGCAGCCTTGGCTATGTCGCGACCGGTATTGATGCGGGTATTGATGCGGATGCGATTGTCGATGTGGTTTATGCGCTGGGCGCGCAGTACCGGGTCAACGGGACCTTCGTGATGAATTCGAAGACCGCAGGTGTGATCCGCAAGCTGAAGGACAGCGATGGCCGCTTCCTGTGGTCCGATGGTTTGGCCGCAGGTGAGCCGGCGCGTCTGATGGGGAATCCGGTTCTGATCGCCGAGGACATGCCGGATGTGGCAACCGACAGTTTCTCGATTGCCTTTGGTGACTTCCAGGCTGGTTACACCATTGCCGAGCGTCCTGATCTGCGCGTGCTGCGCGACCCGTTCAGCGCCAAGCCACATGTCCTGTTCTACGCGACCAAGCGCGTCGGCGGCGATGTCAGCGACTTTGCTGCGATCAAGCTGGTGAAATTCGGCACCGCCTAACGCGGGCTGAATCCGGGGGGCCCTGGCCCCTCGGACGGCGGGCGCGGGCCGGAGTGAGATCCTCTGCGTTGTCTAGCTGCTCCCCTCCGTCCGAGCAACGTGGGGCGGCGCGTGCCCGCCATTGTCCAAGGATGGGGCCCTGGAGGGGTCCGAGATTGCGGAGTGAGTGGATGATGTTGATCGAAGAGACCGCCATCGCGGATGCGGCGCTGCCGGTGGATCAGTTCAAGGCGCATCTGAGGTTGGGCACGGGCTTTGCCGAAGATGATGTGCAGAATGAAGTGTTGAAGGGGTTCCTGCGGGCCGCCATCGCGGCGATCGAGGCGCGCACTGGCACGGTTCTGATCACACGGGATTTCTCGTGGAGTTTGAACAGGTGGCGCGACCCGTCGGGCGAAGTGCTGCCTGTGGCCCCGGTGGTTTCAGTGCAGGCCGTGACGCTGACTGACAAGCAAGGAGCCGAAACAGTTGCGGACGCCGCGACCTATCGCCTGGAGCATGATAGTCAGCGGCCCCGGATCCGCCCATTGGGATCCAGCCTGCCTGCCATCGAAACGGGTGGTTCCGTAAAGATTTCGTTTGTCGCGGGGATGGCGCAGGATTGGGGCGGGTTGCCTGCCGATCTTGGGCAAGCCGTGCTGCTGCTGGCGGCGCATTACTATGAATACCGGGATGAAACCTCATTGGGCGCTGGATGTATGCCCTTTGGTGTCACCAGCCTGATCCAGCGCTATCGCATGGTGCGTTTCGGGGCGGGGGTATCGCAATGAATACGCCGCATCTGAACCGTAAACTGGTGCTGGAGGCGCCAATGCGAAGTGCTGATGGGGCGGGGGGCTATACCGAAACATGGGCTGCGATGGGGACACTGTGGGCCGAGGTGACGGCGCGCAGTGGCGCCGAACGGCAGATCGCCGGAGCGTCCGTTTCGCGCGTCGGGTTCCGCATCGTGGTACGCGGAGCGCCCATGGGATCTTCGGTGCGCCCCGCGCCAGATCAGCGGTTTCGCGAGGGAAATCGCTGTTTCGTAATCCGGGCCGTGGCCGAGCATGACCCGCGCGGCAAGTTCCTGACCTGTTTCGCAGATGAAGAGGTGGCGGCATGAGCTATGGCGTTTCCGCCGCTTTGCAGGCGGCCGTGTATCAACAGCTTTCAGCGGACGCAGCAGTCAGCAGCCAATCGGGGGGCGCGATCTATGATGCCGTACCCGCGGGAACCGTGCCGCAGACCTATGTGACGCTGGGCCCCGAAGAGGTGCGGGACGCGTCGGACCGAACAGGCGCGGGCGCGATACACCGCTTCACCGTTTCGGTGGTGTCCCAGGAGGCAGGGTTCGGTGCTGCCAAAACACTGGCGGGCGCGGTGTGTGACGCGCTGGAAAACGCGCCACTCAACCTGGTTCGCGGGCGTTTGGTGGGGCTGTGGTTCGAGCGGGCCTCGGCCCGGCGCACCGGGACCGGCGGCACCATCCGCCAGATCGACCTGAAGTTCCGCGCCCGCGTGGAAGATGACTAAGCAATCAACGGAGAGAGCACATGGCTGCCCAGAACGGAAAAGACCTGTTGGTCAAAATGGATATGAACGGTACCGGCCTGTTCCAGACCATCGCGGGGCTGCGGGCCACGCGCATAAGTTTCAATGCTGAAAGTGTGGATGTCACCAGTCTGGAAAGCCAGGGTGGATGGCGCGAGCTTTTGTCCGGGGCGGGGGTCAAATCGGCTTCGATCTCTGGCTCTGGCGTGTTCAAGGATGCTGGCACGGATGAACGCGCGCGGCAGTTGTTCTTTGATGGCGAAACTCCGGCCTTTCAGGTCATCATCCCTGATTTCGGGATTGTAGAAGGCCCGTTCCAAGTGACCAGCATCGAGTACGCGGGCTCGCACAACGGTGAGGCGACCTATGAGATGAGCATGGCCAGTGCCGGTGCTCTGACCTTTACGGCGCTTTGATCCGATGGCCAATCCGTGGACAGGCGAGGTGGCGCTGACCATCGATGGCGAGCAGCGGGTGCTCAAACTGACGCTTGGTGCTTTGGCGGAGCTGGAGCAGGAGCTGAATGCTGGGTCGCTGGTTGAGCTGGTGCAACGGTTTGAGGGCGGTGCGTATTCCAGTGCGGATGTTCTGGCGCTGATCGGTGCCGGTTTGCGGGGCGGTGGCTTGAACATTGCCCGGGCCGACCTGATGCATGCCGAGATCGAAGGCGGCCCCATGGCTGCCGCCAGAACCGCAGCCGAATTGTTGGCGCGCGCCTTCATGGTGCCGGAGGGCGCATGAACGGGTTCGACTGGCCTGCCCTGATGCGGGCCGGATTTCTGGGGCTGCGACTGACGCCGGATCAATTCTGGCGTCTGACCCCGGCAGAGCTGCGGCTGATGCTGGGGCAGGGTTCCGGAGCGCCCGCAATGAACCGGGTGGGGTTGGACGCTTTGCTGGCGGCCTATCCGGACAAGACACAAGGAGAGAGTGATGACAGATCGTGACGGGTTTGATGACCTGCAAGAACGAGGTGAAGCGCTGGGCGATTCCCTCGGCGATGCAGCGACTATGGCGGCGGCGTTTGACAGCCAGATGAAGCGCATCAGCGCCGCATTTGAAGAGACCGGCAAGGATGTCGCCACGCTGGAGCGCGGCATGTCCAGCGGATTGCGCAAGGCCTTCGATGGTGTCGTTCTGGATGGGATGAGCCTTTCCGGTGCGTTGGATATCCTGAGGAACTCGTTGATCCAAACGGCTTATGCGGCTGCGATCAAGCCGGTGACGGACCACTTTGGCGGCATGCTGGCCAACACGGTTGGCGGGTTGGTGAAGGGAATTCTGCCCTTTGCTGATGGCGGTAGCTTCAGCCAGGGCCGGGTGATGCCGTTCGCCAATGGCGGTGTGGTCAGCGGCCCGACCATGTTTCCCATGCGCGGCGGCACCGGGCTGATGGGAGAAGCCGGGCCAGAGGCGATCATGCCGCTTGCGCGCGGGGCCGATGGCAAACTGGGCGTGCGGACGCAGGGCGCCGGGCGTGCCGTGAATGTGGTGATGAACATTTCGACACCTGACGTGCAGGGGTTCCGCCGCTCTCAGGGGCAGATTGCGGCCCAGATGAGCCGCGCGCTGGGGCGCGGCAATCGCAACAGGTAAATCAGGGAGCAGCTGATGAATTTCCACGAGGTGAGATTTCCCGCCAGCCTGAGCTTTGGCTCGGTCGGGGGGCCGGAACGGCGCACGGACATCGTGACGCTGGCCAATGGTTTTGAAGAGCGCAACACGCCCTGGGCCCATTCGCGTCGCCGATATGACGCGGGGTTGGGGATGCGTTCGCTGGACGATATCGAGACACTGATTTCGTTCTTCGAAGCGCGGCAGGGCCAGATGTTCGGCTTTCGCTGGAAAGACTGGTCGGATTTCAAATCCGGCAAGGCCACGGCGGATACCAATTTCGGAGATCAGGTGATCGCGAAAGGCGACGGAACACGCACCGAATTCCAGTTGATCAAGACCTACCATTCGGGCGGAGCAAGCTATGCGCGCCCCATCGTGAAACCGGTATTGGGGACGGTGCGTCTGGGGCTGGATCAGGATGAGGTCCGCGAGGGCGTGGATTTTGACGTTGATCTGACGACTGGCAAGGTCACGTTTGCGGACCCGCCGCCGGAAGAAGTCGATATCACCGCGGGTTTTGAGTTTGATGTGCCGGTGCGTTTTGACACCGACAAAATCCAGACCAGTGTTGCCAGTTTCCAGGCCGGCGACGTACCGAACGTTCCAGTGGTCGAGGTGCGCATTTGATGGCTGAAGATATACAGGGCCTGCACGCGCATCTGCAAAGCGGGTTGACAACGGTCTGCCGCTGTTGGGCGATCAAACGCACGGACGGTCAGGAATACGGTTTCACCGACCACGACATGGAGCTGAGTTTTGACGGGTTGACCTTCAAGGCCAGCACCGGTCTGACGGCCGCTGCCATCGAGCAGGCTACGGGCCTGTCCATCGACAACACGGAAGCGATGGGCGCCCTGTCTGATGCGGCCATTCGCGACGAGGATATCGAAGCGGGGCGTTTTGACGGGGCCGAGGTGCGCGCCTGGTTGGTCAACTGGACAGATCTGGATCAACGCGTCCTTCAGTTCCGGGGTTCAATTGGTGAGTTGCGCCGCTCTGGCGGCGCGTTCCATGCGGAATTGCGTGGCCTGACCGACTTGCTGAACCGCCCTTTGGGGCGCGTTTACCAAAAGCCTTGCACGGCTGTGTTGGGGGATCGGGCCTGCCGGTTCAACACCGACACGCCGGGCTATTGGTTCGACGGTGTGATCTCGGGTTTCGATGGCGGCACTCTTCTGCATGTCGCAGGAGGCCAGACCATTGAAGAAGGCTGGTTCGAACGGGGACGCGTGGATGTATTGTCTGGTTCTGCCAAGGGGTTGTGGTCTTCGATCAAGAACGACAGGCAGACGGCAACCGGGCGGGAGATCACGCTTTGGTCCGGCTTCGGGGCAAGCCTGGCGATCGGCGACAGTGTGAAGCTGCGGGCAGGATGCGACAAGCGCATGGAAACCTGCCGGTTCAAGTTCAACAACTTTTTGAATTTTCAAGGGTTTCCAGATCTTCCGGGCGAAGACTGGGTCATGGCTGTTCCCAAGAAAAGCAAAGCCAATAGCGGAGGCAGCTTACGGTGACAATACGTAGAGAGGATATCGTGACAGAGGCGCGCGAATGGCTTGGAACGCCTTATGTGCATCAGGCCTCGGTCAAAGGTGCCGGTGCGGATTGTCTGGGCCTGTTGCGGGGCGTTTGGCGCGCCGTGATCGGGCGGGAACCTGAATCTGTTCCGGCCTACAGCATGGACTGGTCCGAACCGCAGGGTGAGGAACGGATGTGGGTGGCTGCCAGGCGGCATCTGGTCGAAAAACCAATAGGCAAGATGGCATCGGGGGACGTTCTGCTGTTTCGGATGCGCGACACAAGCGTCGCCAAACACCTGGGCATCGTCAGTAGCACGCAACCCGAGCCGCGCTTTATTCACGCGTATTCCGGCCACGGCGTGGTGGAAAACGCACTGAGCAGGCCGTGGTACCGCCGTATCGTTTCCTGTTTCGAATTCCCGATGGAGATGCATTGATGGCCACTATTCTTCTTTCTGCAGCCGGGGCCGCGCTGGGCGGTTCGATAGGTGGCACGGTCGCGGGCCTTTCAACCGCAGTTATCGGTCGGGCCGTCGGTGCGACGGTCGGGCGGGTCCTTGACCAGAAGTTCTTTAGCCAGTCCGTAATGGGCAGTGGCAGTGAAGTCGTCGAAACCGGCCGCATGGATCGGTTTCGGTTGACGGAAACCGGCGAAGGTGCGCCGGTGACCACCGTGTTTGGCCGTATGCGTGTGGGTGGTCAGGTCATTTGGGCTTCGGATTTTCTCGAGACCCAGACGACCACCACAGAGGGTGGTGGCGGGGGTGGCAAGGGGAAACCCAAGACCCCTGAGGTGACTACCGTCACGTACAGTTACTCGATTTCGCTGGCGATTGCGGTCGGCGCTGGTGAGATTGCTGATGTCGCGCGCATCTGGGCGGATGGAGAAGAACAAGATCGATCCAGCCTCAACATGCGGGTTTACCATGGTACGTGGGATCAGTTACCGGACCCGCTGATCGAGGCGATTGAAGGCGCGGGAACAGTTCCAGCGTATCGCGGAACCGCCTATGTCGTGATCGAGGACTTCCCGCTCGGCGCTTTCGGCAACCGGGTGCCGCAGTTTTCATTCGAAGTTGTTCGCCCCACGCAGCGGGACATGCCGGATCATGACAGTGCATTGCCTCAGGTCGTGCGCGGGGTCGCCATGATACCGGGGACCGGAGAATATGCTCTGGCCAGCTCTCAGGTGAATTATTCACAATCTGGTAAAAGCTGGCCTGCCAACGCACATTCCGCGTCCGGCACCTCGGATCTTGTCTCCTCGACCCGAGCGCTGGAAAGCGAGTTGCCCAATTGTGATGCCGCATCATTGGTGGTGTCGTGGTTCGGCAATGATCTGAGATGCGGGCAATGCGAAATTCGGCCCAAGATCGAACAGCGTGAGATCGACAGCAGCGATATGCCCTGGATCGTATCTGATCAGGCCCGAAGCGGCGCCGGGCTTGTGGTGCGACAGAACGGCCGCCCGGTCTATGGGGGAACTCCGGCGGATGCGGCCGTGGTCGAGGCGATCCGGCATCTGAACCAATCCGGCAAGCGGGTGATGTTTTACCCATTCATCCTGATGGAGCAATTGCCGGGGAATGGGCTGCCCGATCCCTGGTCGGATGCGTCAAGTCAGCCTCACCTGCCGTGGCGTGGGCGGATCACCCTGGATGTGGCGCCGGGGCGTCCGGGTTCTGTGGACCAGACGGCCGCGGCCGATGCACAGGTCGCCGCGTTCTTCGGAACAGCTCGAGCGCAGGATTTTGCGATCAACCAGGATACGAACGGATCGGGCGGCACCGGCGGTGGCTCGGGTGGTCCGGTCAGGCCCAGACCGGGTGGTCGGCCCGACGACAGAGGGGATACCGGTTTAACCTGGGTCTCCGGGGGCGGTACCTTTGGCGGGCTGCTAGGGGACAGCGGAGTCACGGCCAAAGAAATCATCACATATTCCGGCCCTCAGGAATGGGGCCTGCGGCGTTTCATTCTGCACTATGCCATGCTGTGCAAGGCTGCTGGCGGAGTTTCGTCATTCTGCATCTCGTCCGAGATGCGTGGCCTGACCCAGATCAGGGGGGCTTCGGGCTTTCCGGCCGTTGCGCAGCTTCGCGCCTTGGCGGCCGAGGTCCGTCAGATTCTGGGGCCGGACACGAAAATCGGCTATGCAGCGGACTGGAGCGAGTATTTCGGATACCAGCCACAGGGCACCAGCGACAGGTATTTTCACCTCGACCCTCTTTGGGCGGACGACAACATCGATTTCATCGGCATCGACAACTACATGCCGTTGTCCGATTGGCGCGACGGTGAACACCATCTGGACGCCGAGGCCGGCGCGCCTTCGATATACGACCTGGGGTATCTTCGCAGCAATATCGAAGGCGGTGAAGGGTATGACTGGTATTACGCCTCTCCGGAAGAGGCGGAAGCGCAGATCAGGACTCCGATCGAGGATCAGGGGCATGACGAGCCGTGGATCTGGCGATACAAGGACCTGCGCAACTGGTGGTCGAATCCGCATCACGAACGGGTCGGAGGCGTGCGTCAACCCAACCCGACCGATTGGGTGCCCGGCTCGAAACCGATCTGGTTCACCGAGTTGGGGTGCGCGGCAATCGACAAAGGCACGAACCAGCCAAACAAATTCCTGGACCCGAAATCATCGGAATCGCTGTTGCCCGCGTATTCAAACGGGCTGCGCGACGACTTCATTCAGGTTCAGTATCTGACGGCGATGTTTGGCTATTGGAGCGATCCGAAGGTCAATCCGATCTCGGACATCTACGGCGCGCCGATGCTGGACATGGCAAACGCTTATGTCTGGGCATGGGATACCCGTCCGTTTCCGACCTTTCCGAACCTGAAAAGCCAGTGGGACGATGGCGAGAACTATCCCAGAGGGCACTGGCTGAACGGTCGGTCCGGGTCTCGCACGTTGGCATCCGTGGTGACCGAAATCTGCCACGGTGCAGGTGTCACGGATATAGACGTCTCTGGTCTGTACGGTGTGGTCCGAGGGTATGTCATCGAAGACGTGACGAACGCCCGTTCCGCCTTGCAGCCGCTGATGCTGCGCTATGGGTTTGATGCGATCGAAAGGGATGGAGTGTTGAAGTTCCAGATGCGCGACGGGTACGGCGCAGTTGCCTTGAACCCCGACCATCTGGCGATCAGCAGCGATCTTGAGGGTACGGTCGAACACCGGCGCGAGGCCGAGGCCGAAATGACCGGGCGCGTTCGTCTGCGCTTTGTTCAGTCAGACGCGGATCATGATGTCGTCGCGGAAGAGGCGGTTTTGCCCGATGATCGCACCCATTCCGTATCCGTGAATGAGATGCCTCTGTCCATGACCCGCACCGAGGGGCGGCAAACAGCCGAACGCTGGTTGAGCGAAGCCAGAGTTTCGCGCGATACGGTTCGGTTTGCGCTTCCGCCGTCTCAAATGCACCTGGGGGCAGGGGATCTGGTTCGTTTGACAGACGCTGAAACCGGGCCGGTTTACCGGATTGACCGGTTGGAATCCGCTGACCTGCAACTGGTTGACGCAGTCCGGATCGAACAGGGCGTGTACAAGGCGTCCGAATTGAATGACGACTCGGCAACGGTCAAACCATATGCGGCGCCGGTCCCCGTGCTGCCGGTCTTTCTGGATCTGCCCTTGATCACGGGGGCCGAGGCCCCTCATGCGCCCTATCTGGCCGTTACCGGAGATCCGTGGCCCGGGGCGGCAGCGGTCTATTCCTCGTCCAGTGACGATGGCTATCGCCTGAGCGACGTCATTGCCCAGCGGGCAGTGGTCGGCGTGACCGAAACACCGCTGAGGCGCGCCAGTGTCGGTGTCTGGGATGAGGGCCCTGCCTTGAAGGTCAAACTGCTTGCAGGTCAGTTGGAATCCCGCCCGCGCAGCTCGGTGCTGAATGGCGTCAATCTGGCTGCAATCGGTGACGGAACACCCGGTAACTGGGAGGTTTTTCAGTTCGCTGACGCGGCGCTCGAGGCCCCGGATGTATACGCGTTGTCCGGGCGGCTCAGGGGTCAACTGGGAACAGACGCCTTGATGCCTGATGTCTGGCCGGATGGATCGGTATTCGTGCTGCTGAATGACAGGGTGCAACAGATCAGCCTGCTGCGAAACGAAAGGCGTCTTGCCAAACATTATCGCATTGGGCCTGCGACCCGCGGCTATGATGACCCGTCCTATCAACACCTGATTGCCTCGTTTGCAGGCAACGGATTGCGCCCCTATGCGCCTGTGCACATGCGGGCTCGGTCTGGTACCGCCGGGGATGAGCTTACGTGGATCCGACGTGCCCGAACGGATGCGGATGACTGGTCGGGGCTGGAGATTCCCCTGGGCGAAGAAAGCGAATCCTACCTGGTCCGTGTCATTTCGGTTGGAACCGTTCTGCGCGAAGAACTGACATCCGAACCAAGGTGGACCTATTCGGCAGCCATGAAAGCGGCGGATGGTCTGTCCGGGGGCTATGAGGTCGAAGTGGCCCAGGTATCTGCTGTATTCGGACCGGGTGCCTGGTCGCGTCTTGCGGTTGGGCAAGCTGCTTGATGCGGCCGGTTCTGCATGGAGATGTCAGTGCTGCGGCGCGCGCCTTGCTGGCCGTGCCGCAGCCGGACAGGGGGGCTTTGTGTGTGCGGATGATCCACGAGGCGGAATTGGCCGACAGGCATTTGGAGCGCACGGGCAAGCTCCACCCGGTTTACGGCAATGGTTCTCTCATGGCCGTTGCGCGAAACAGGGCCCTGGCCGATGAACCCGGGTTTGACGATCTGCAATATTGCCAGTGTTTTGAGATGGTTCTGCACCAGCTTGCCAGATTTCAGGCTAGCCGGACGCGCAGCTGACGCATTTGCTGGCAGCCAGATCCAGAGTCAGACGCCCATCCGGAATGCGCTCGCCGCAGTCTTCGCAATATCCGAACTCGCCGTCGTCAAGCCGTTCCAACGCGGCCAGAAGCCGGCGTGTTTCCACATCGCGATTGGCCTGCTGTGCCTTGGCCATGGCCTGATTTTGCAGCGCATCCATGCGGCTCAGCCGTCCAACGGCCTGTTGATCCAGCTCGACAACGGCCTGGGCCTGCTGTCCCGACGCTGACATCTGCTGCAATTCCGCCAATCGCTCGCGAATTCGTGTTTCGAAATGGGTGCGCTCTGACTCATTCATTTTCGTTACATGACCGATCATGGGTTTGCGTTTGGTCTTTTTGCCACTAAATGGCATTCTAGGCGCAGCAAAGGATCAAAGCCATGTTCGAAAAGCGCAGCCATGTGACACCGGTTGATCCGGTCTGGACCCGTATCACATCCGAGGCCCATGCGGCCGTCGAGAAAGAGCCCCTCATGGGGGGGCTCGTGCACGCCTGTATCCTGCATCACCGCAGCCTTGAACGCGCGCTTTCATATCGGGTGGCGGCGAAGCTGTGCTCGAACGAAATGTCGATGATGGTTCTGCGTGAAATCGTGGATGAGGCATATGCCGACGATCCGGGTTTGCTCGAAGCTGCTCGGGCGGACCTTATGGCCGTTTACGAACGTGACCCGGCCTGTCATCGGCTGTTGCAGCCGATCCTGTATTTCAAAGGGTACCAGGCCATGCAGGCATATCGCGTGGCCCATTGGTTGTGGCGCAAGGGGCGCTATGATCTGGCCTATTTCTTCCAGATGCGCTCATCCGAGATTTTCGGGATCGACATTCACCCGGCAGCCAAAATCGGCAAGGGCATCATGATCGACCATGCCCATTCCATCGTGATTGGCGAGACGGCAGTGGTGGGCGACAACGTGTCGATGCTGCACTCGGTGACACTGGGCGGAACCGGCAAGGAAGAAGAAGACCGCCATCCAAAAATCGGAGACGGTGTTCTGATCGGAGCCGGGGCCAAGGTGCTGGGCAATATCACCATTGGCCATTGCAGCCGCATCGCGGCCGGTTCGGTGGTGCTGCAAGAGGTGCCGCCCTGCAAGACCGTCGCCGGTATCCCCGCCAAAATCGTGGGGGAAGCCGGGTGCGACCAGCCTTCGATCTCGATGGATCATATGCTGGGCAAGGATCAGTAACAGTTCAGCGAGAGCGGTTGGCGCGTTTGTCCAACCGCTTGCGCCGCCGTTCTTCCCTTTTTTGTTTGCGAAGCTCCTGCCGTCTGTCCAGTGCGGCTTTCTGCCGGGCAATCGCGGCCGGATCGTTTGGCTTGAACTTTGAATGCTCACCCGGATAGCC
This sequence comes from Ruegeria sp. HKCCD6428, assembly GCF_013110595.1. Lineage (NCBI taxonomy): Bacteria > Pseudomonadati > Pseudomonadota > Alphaproteobacteria > Rhodobacterales > Roseobacteraceae > Ruegeria > Ruegeria sp. HKCCD6428. The sequence goes on along the minus strand of NZ_WVQX01000001.1, from coordinate 987,498 downwards.
GTTGGGCTTTGCCATGGCACATTCAGGTGCCGTGGCTGCGAGTATCGCCAAAACAGTCAGGCAGAGAATGAGATTTCTTGAGAGCATCGCGCACCTGCCTTCCGTCTGCTTCTAAAGGAAGGAAGTGGGGCGCTTGGATACATCGGGCAATCGGTGCCCCGATCACGCAAGTTCAATTCAGTGCAAACACTTGAGGCTGCCCGCGCTCCGGCTGTCCGGGGCGCGGGCATTCTTTGGGTCGTCAGGCCAGCATGACCATCGGGTTTTCCAGGTTGTCGACAATAGCCTTGAGCAGTTCTGCCCCCAGCGCGCCGTCGATGACGCGGTGATCGACGGACATGGTAACGGACATTACGGTCGCCACCGTCAGTTCTCCATCATCCCCGACAACGGGCTTTTTCACGCCGGTACCCACCGCCAGAATACCGGCGTGAGGCGGGTTCACGATGGCGTCGAAATTGTCGATGCCGAACATGCCGAGGTTCGAGATGGCAAACGTGCCACCCTGATACTCGTGCGGTGCCAACTTGCGCTCGCGGGCACGGGCGGCGAGATCCTTCATCTCGGTCGAAAGCGCCGACAGAGATTTCATGTCGGCGTCCTGAAGAACCGGGGTGAACAACCCGCCCTCGATCGCGACCGCTACGGCCACGTCCGACGGCTTGAGTTGCAACACGCGGTCACCCGCCCAGACGGCGTTGCAGGCCGGAACCTGCTGAAGCGCGTTGGCGACGGCCTTGATGATGAAGTCGTTCACGCTCAACTTCACGCCACGGCCTTCCAACTGCTTGTTCAACTGGCTGCGGAACTTCAGCAGCGCATCCAGCTTGATGTCACGGCGCAGGTAGAAATGCGGGATGGTCTGTTTGGCCTCGCCCAGTCGCGCAGCGATGGTTTTGCGCATCCCGTCGAGCTGAATTTCTTCGTACTCGCGGCCCTCATACATCCGCGCGACCATATCGGCGGACGGTCCAGAGGCCGCCGCCGGTGCGGTCGCAGGCGCGGCCGCGGCGGCTGCCGGGGCAGGGGGCGTCGCAGTGGCCGTCGCGCCCTCGACATCCGCCTTGACGATGCGGCCATGCGGGCCAGAGCCTGTGATCTGTGCCAGATCTAGGCCTTTCTGCGCAGCGATCCGTCGGGCTAGAGGGGAAGCAAAGATACGACCGCCATCCGCCTTGACCGGAGCGGCCGGCGCAGGGGCAGGGGCGGGCGCCTCGGACGCCGCAGGGGCGGCGGCCTCGTTGCCCGCGTCGGCTGCGGGGGCAGCCTCCGGGGTCTTGGCCGGGGCCGCGGCGATGTCATCGGCGCTTTCGCCATCTTCCAGCAAAATCGCGATGGCGGTATTGACTTTGACCCCTTCGGTGCCTTCGGGGATCAGGATTTTGCCGACGATGCCTTCATCGACGGCTTCGAACTCCATCGTGGCCTTGTCGGTTTCGATCTCGGCTAGCAAATCGCCGGAGGAGACGGTGTCGCCTTCCTTGACCAGCCATTTTGCAAGCGTGCCTTCCTCCATGGTCGGTGAAAGGGCGGGCATCAGAATTTCGGTGGGCATCTGTCTGTCGCTCCTTACCGGTAGGTCACTTGTTTCACGGCTTCGATCACCTCGTCCGTAGTGATCAGGGCCAGCTTTTCGAGGTTCGCGGCGTAGGGCATCGGAACATCCTTGCCGGTGCAGTTGATGACCGGCGCGTCGAGATAATCGAATGCTTCCTGCATCACGACGGATGAGATGTAACTGCCGACCGAACCTTGCGGCCAGCCTTCTTCCACGGTCACCAGACGGTTGGTTTTCATCACCGAGTTGATGATCGCGCCGGTATCCATCGGGCGGATGGTGCGCAGGTCGATGACTTCGGCGCTGATGCCCTCTTCGGCCAGCTTGTCTGCGGCTTCCAGCGCGTATTGCATTCCGATGCCAAAGCTGACGATGGTCACGTCCGAGCCTTCGCGCCAGATACGTGCCTTGCCCAGCGGGATGGTCAGGTCGTCTACCTGTGGCATGTCGAAGGAGCGACCGTAGAGGATCTCATTTTCCAGGAAGATCACCGGGTTTGGGTCGCGGATGGCTGATTTCAGCAATCCTTTGGCGTCAGCCGCCGAATAGGGCATGACGACTTTCAGGCCGGGGATCTGCATGTACCAGGCGGCATAGTCCTGGCTGTGCTGGGCCGCGACGCGGGCGGCGGCGCCGTTGGGGCCGCGGAACACGATGGGACAGCCCATCTGGCCACCGGACATATAAAGCGTCTTGGCGGCCGAGTTGATGATCTGGTCGATCGCCTGCATGGCGAAGTTGAAGGTCATGAACTCGACGATCGGCTTCAGACCGCCAAAGGCCGACCCGACGGCGATACCGGCGAAACCATGTTCGGTGATTGGTGTATCGATCACGCGCTTGGGGCCGAATTCGTCCAGCAGACCCTGGGAAATCTTGTATGCGCCCTGATACTCCGCGACTTCCTCGCCCATCAGATAGACGTCTTCGTCGTTGCGCATTTCTTCGGCCATCGCGTCACGCAGAGCTTCGCGAACGGTTTCGGATTTCATCTCGGCATCTGCCGGCCAGTCGGGCGACAGGTCGACTACCGGCGCAGCGGGGGCCGCAGCGGCAGGAGCGGGGGCCTCGACCGCCGCCGGGGCGGCTTCGGCCACCGCTGCGGCTGCCGGTGCAGCCGCGGTCACGGCCGAGGCGTCTTCGCCTTCCTCGACCAGAACCGCAATCGGGGTGTTCACTTTGACCCCTTCGGTGCCTTCGGCGATCAGGATCTTGCCGACGATACCCTCGTCGACAGCTTCAAATTCCATTGTCGCCTTGTCGGTCTCGATTTCGGCCAGGATGTCACCGCTTGATACGGTGTCGCCTTCCTTGACCAGCCATTTGGCCAGCGTGCCCTCTTCCATCGTGGGCGAAAGGGCGGGCATGAAAATTTCGGTTGCCATGTCTTATTCGTCCTCTCAGGCGTAAATGTCGGTCCAGAGCTCTTCAACGGCGGGCTCGGGGCTTTCTTTCGAGAATTCGGCGGCTTGGTTCACGATCTCTTTGATTTCCTTGTCGATCGCCTTCAGGTCATCCTCGGTCGCGTGTTTGCCGGTCAGCAGCAACTCGCGCACATGTTCGATCGGGTCGCTTTGTTCGCGGACTTTCTGAACCTCTTCGCGAGTGCGGTACTTGGCCGGGTCAGACATCGAGTGGCCGCGATAGCGGTAGGTCTTTACCTCAAGAATGTATGGGCCCTTGCCGGCGCGGCAGTGGGCAACGGCCTTTTCGCCGGCGGCTTTGACGGCCAGCACATCCATTCCGTTCACGATCTCGCCGGGGATGCCGAAGGCTTCGCCGCGCACATAGATATCGGGTGACGAGGTCGAACGCGCCTGCGCTGTGCCCATTGCGTATTGGTTGTTCTCGATCACGAAAACCACGGGAAGATCCCACAGGGCGGCCATGTTGAACGTCTCATAGACCTGACCCTGGTTTGCGGCACCGTCGCCGAAATAGGTAAAGGTCACGCCGCCATTTTCCTTGTACTTGTCGGCAAAGGCCAGACCTGCACCCAGCGGAACCTGCGCGCCGACGATGCCATGGCCCCCATAGAAGTGCTTTTCTTTCGAGAACATGTGCATCGAGCCGCCCTTGCCCTTGGACAGGCCGCCTTCGCGCCCGGTCAGTTCGGCCATCACGCCGCCCGGGTCCATGCCACAGGCCAGCATATGGCCGTGGTCACGATACGAGGTGATCCGCTTGTCGCCGTCCTGTGCTGCCGCTTCGAGCCCGACAACAACCGCCTCTTGACCGATGTACAGGTGGCAGAACCCGCCGATCAGGCCCATGCCATAAAGCTGACCCGCCTTTTCTTCGAATCGACGGATCAGAAGCATCTCGCGGTAGTATGTCTTGAGTTCTTCCGCAGAAACATTTGGTTTCTTTGTGGTTTTTCGCGCAGCCATAGTGGCGATCTCCCCCTTTCGGCAAGATAGTTTAGCGTTAAACTATCTCATAAAGCATTTGTGGCTTTCTGGCGAGGGGAAATGTGACGCAGCGTCCGCGCAGGCGCGGCGCAGCCGACAAACAAAGCGGTGCGACGATGGTTCGAAGATGTCCGGCGGCCTAAGAAGGATCAGCGGATCACGATCTCATCCGCCCGGATCATGCCAAGAACCGAACGCGCCTGCTGATCGAGCAGGTCAAGATCCAGATAGGTGTCGGACAGGCGCCGGGTCAGGTTTTCCAATTCGGCGATTTGGGCATTCAGCTTTTCCAGGTCCTGTGACAGGGCGTCCCGTTCCGCAGCAATTTCGACCCGCCGAAACAGGCCATAGTCACCTTGTACGGCGGCAAAGGTGAAATACACACCAAGCATGAAAGCCACCGAGAAGAAGATGATTGAGCCCAAACCGGGCCGATGGGAACGGGACACTCTGTTTACCGCCGTATGAAAACTAGCCTCAAAAACGTGCCCTTTGCGAGCATCTGGACACACTATGTCACAGGTGATTCGGGTTGTGAATCCCCTGTTTCGATTTTTTCATCAGTAATTTATGCGCGTCCTGATCCGCGTCAGCGCCAGGATTCCAGCGCCTGATTTCGCGCGACGGTCTGTTCTTTCATGCAGGTCCAGTAGAACATCGGCGCAGCGCTGCCGCCGCCCGACAATTCATTGTCACAGGTTGCGTCTCGGGCCTTCAGCCAGGCGCGTTGTTCGGTCAGAAGGGCATCACCGTCGCCGCACGCATCGGCTGCGGGTTTGATCTGAGCCCACAGCCGGTTGAGTTCGCGATCTGCGACTTCCCATTGTTCTTTGGCGCAGAAACTGGCGTCAAGCTGGGTCTGGCCGCCGCAACTGGATTGAGCTACGGCAGAGCAGGGCAGGTTCATTAGGACAAGAAGGTAAATTGGCTTCACGGTAATATCCCCCGTTCAAAAGGGGATACTACCATGGACCATATCAGGCGATCAAAGGCGGCAAGCGGTGCTTACTGATCCAGCGCAGCGACACCGGGCAGCGTTTTGCCTTCCATCCATTCCAGAAACGCGCCACCCGCGGTCGAGATATAGGTGAAGTCCTTGGCGGCACCCGAGGCGTTCAGGGCCGCAACTGTGTCTCCACCCCCGGCGACCGAGATGAGCTGGCCCGAACGGCTAAGCGCGGCCGCCTTCAAGGCGGCGGCATTGGTGGCGGCGTCGAACGGTTTCAGTTCGAATGCGCCCAGCGGTCCGTTCCAGATCAGGGTTTTGCTTTTTTCGAATATCTCGATGATCGCGGCCACGCTTTCGGGGCCAGCGTCCAGGATCATGCCATCGTCGGGGCATTGATCCGCGGGCAAAACCTGATGAGGGGCATTGGCTTCAAACGTTTCGGCAACCACGACGTCACGTGGCAGAACGATCTGACAGCCGGTGTTTTCGGCTTTGGTCAGAATTTCGGCTGCGGTGTCTTTCATCGCCGTTTCGGCCAGCGATTTTCCGACGCTGACACCTTGCGCGACGAGGAACGTATTGGCCATGCCGCCACCGATCACCAGATAATCTACCTTGTCGATCAGATTGCCCAGCAATTCCAGCTTGGTCGAAACCTTGGCCCCGCCCACAACCGCTGTCACCGGGCGTTTGGGCGCGCCCAACGCGCTTTGCAGTGCCTGCAACTCGGCCTGCATCAAACGACCGGCGCAGGCGGGCAGCAGGCGCGCGATGGCCTCGGTCGAGCTGTGGGCCCGGTGCGCCGCTGAAAACGCGTCGTTGCAGTACACGTCACCCAGCCTGGCCATACCTGCGGCCAGATCAGCATCGTTCTTGGTTTCGGCCGCGTGAAAACGCGTGTTCTCGAGCAACAGAACCTGGCCGGGCTGCAACGCCTGTGCCGCCAGTTCGGCCTCGGTTCCGACACAGTCGGCGGCAAACAGGACTTTGGCGTCAAAAGCGCTTTCGAGGGTCGGAACCAGTTGCTTGAGCGACAGGTTCTCGCGCCGCTCTCCTCCGGGGCGACCGAAATGGGCCAGAAGGATCGGTTTGCCGCCTGCGGCCAGAATATCGCGCACCGTCGGCACGATTCTCTGGATGCGGGTGGCGTCGGTCACAACACCGTCAACCACGGGCACGTTGATATCCACACGCACAAGTACGCGTTTGCCGTTCAGGTCCATATCGTCCAGTGTTTTCCAGCCCATTGTGCGATCCTTGTCATTGGCAAATGATTTAGGCGGTTCTTTTCCTGCAATTTGCCCTCAGGTCAATGCGTCACTTGGCATTCGTACGCGTGCGTCATAGGTATTTGCGCAAGATAAACGACAGGAGGGCCTCATGGCCGAGATCAAGGATCCCGAAAACACGATCATCATCGAGCTGAAAGACGGCAATGTCTTCATCGAGCTGCTGCCGGATGTGGCGCCTTTGCACAGCGCGCGGATGAAAGAACTGGCCCGCAGCGGAGAATACGACAACGTGGCCTTTCACCGAGTGATCGACGGCTTCATGGCCCAAACCGGTGACGTGCAGCATGGCGACATGGAAGATGGGTTCAACCTGCGTATGGCGGGGACCGGCGGTTCGTCGCTGCCGAACGTACCGGCAGAGTTCTCCAAGTTGCCCCATGATCGCGGTACGCTGGGCGCGGCCCGGTCGCAGAACCCGGATTCGGCCAACTCTCAGTTCTTCATCAACTTCAAGGACAACCACTTCCTGAACGGTCAGTACACCGTTTATGGCCGCGTCATCGAAGGCATGGAGCATGTGGACGCGATCGTTCGTGGCGAGCCGCCTGCGAACCCCGACCGCATGATCAGCGTCAAGGTGGCCGCAGATGTATAAGCTTGCCGCCACCTTTGCCTTGCTGGCAAGCCCGGCGCTGGCCAGCGGTTTGCAGATCGAGGTCGAAGGGGAAGGGGCCAATGGCACGATCTCCATCGATCTGTTCGAAGATGTCGCGCCGAAGCACGTGGAACAGATCACGGTACTGGCTGCGGACGGCAAGTATGATGGTGTGGTGTTCCACCGCGTGATCGAAGGTTTCATGGCCCAGACCGGCGATGTTCAATACGGCAATTCCACCGCGAACGGCTTTGACATGCGGTATGCCGGGCGTGGTGGGTCAGACCGCCCGGATCTGCCGGCTGAGTTTTCTGATCTGACCTTTGATCGTGGCGTGGTCGGCATGGCCCGGTCGCAAAACCCGGATTCAGCCAATTCGCAGTTCTTTATCATGTTCGAACCCGGCCCGTTTCTGGATGGCCAGTACACCGTGGTCGGTCAGGTGACCGACGGGATGGACGTGGTGGATGCAATCAAACGGGGGCATTCCCAGACCGGAGCGGTTACGGGACAGCCCGACGTAATGAAAAAAGTCACCGTCACCGAATGAACCGAAACAGCCCGGCGTTCCAAAGAGCGCCGGGCTGTTCCTTATGGTCGATTGAACGAAACTCAATCGTCTTGTGACATCGCTTTCCAGATGACAGCACCGATCGCGCCGCCGATCAGCGGGGCCACCCAGAACAGCCACAGCTGTGACAGGGCAGGGCCGTCGGCAAACAGGGCGACGCCTGTGGACCGGGCCGGGTTGACCGAAGTGTTGGTGACCGGAATTGATACCAGGTGGATCAGGGTCAAGGCCAGACCAATTGCGATGGGGGCGAAACCAGCCGGCGCCTTGTCCGAGGTTGCACCCAGGATGATCAGGATGAAGAAAGCGGTCATCACGATCTCGATCACCAGAGCCGACATCAAAGAATACCCGCCGGGTGAGGCCTCACCATATCCGTTGGACGCAAATCCCCCGACGCCGGCGAAGTCGGGCGCGCCGCTGACGATCAGATACAGAACCACTGCGGCGGCGATGGCGCCGATGACCTGAGCGATCCAGTAGGGCAGCAGATCCTTTGCCGGAAACCGTCCGCCAATCATCAGGCCCAGGCTGACCGCTGGATTGAAGTGCCCGCCCGAGATATGGCCAACCGTGTAAGCCATTGTCAGAACCGTCAGGCCGAAGGCGAAGGAAACGCCAAGCCACCCAATGCCGACATCTGCAACGCCCGCTGCCAATACGGCACTGCCGCAACCTCCGAGAACCAGCCAGAAGGTGCCGAAGAACTCGGCCAGTAGTTTTGATGACATGAAATTTCCTCCACAATGCAATGCGCTTAAGCGTAGTTCATAAATTAACTTTTGTTAAATTGTGCCGAACGGGGAATTTTCCCGGCACCCTCGCACCAGGGGTCGAAAAGCCCTTAGTGCCATTGAGCAGGATCCAAGTGGAACAGCTTGGACAGTTGCTTGTAAACCTCCGGGTCCGACCTGCGCAGGGCTTTTGGTCGCTCAAAGAACACTTCAACCGAAACGGCGAAAAACTCCTCGTGCCCTTCCGCACCATAGGGGTCGATTACGGTTGGCTGCCCGGATTCGACGGCGCGGACATGCGCGTCATAGGCTGTCAGGAATGCGGATTCCCATTCTGAAAAGCTTTGGTCGTCGCTAAGTACGGGCACTCCGTTGGCCGACCCTGTCAGATCGTCGATCTGGTGGGCAAATTCGTGAAACACAACGTTTTGGCCATCATGATCGTTCATGGCCCCGCGCTGGCTATGCGCCCAGGACAGGATCACCGGGCCGCGGTTCCAGCTTTCCCCTGTGCGCACGATTTCCTTCTCGGTGACGACATAGCCGCTGTGCCGGCTCTGCCTGGATTTGAATGCGCTGGGATAGATCAGAATGGTGGTCAGGTTGTCATACCAGAGATCGGTATTCACAACCAGCAGACAGGCTTGCGCGGCGATGGACAGTTGCATGTCTTCGGTAACGTCCAGGCCGTCACACCCGATGAATTCAACCTGATCAAGGAACAGGTTGATCTTGCCCTCCAGCTTTGCGCGCAGGCCGTGCGGCAGTTTCCGCAAGATCGGGACCTGAGTGTCGACAAGCTGCCTTTGTTTGTCAGTCAACGGCGCGGTCAACAGGGCGTGGCGCGCCTGTCGTTTGGACCAGAAGTAAAAGACCAGACCTGCGGCGATCACCGCAACAAGTGTCAGAAAAATCAACATGACCCGACCCTAGCGTGATCCCGGCGGGATCAAAACAAGTTTCCCGGGTACAGGCTGTGGCGCAAAAAAGAAACGCCGCTGGTCTCCCTGCGGCGTTTCCGATCTGACCTGAAGGGTCGAATTATTGTTTGACGTCTGCTGCCGGGTTCGATCCGGCTTTGGCGCTGCGGCCCGGATTCAGCGGATCGTCCTGGCGCTGTACAGACCCTTCGAAATGCGCTCCGCTTTCGATGGCGATGGTCTTGTGGATGATGTCGCCTTCGACACGTGCGGTCGATGTCAGACGCACCTTGAGGCCACGTACGCGACCCACGATACGTCCGTTGATCACGACGTCATCTGCGGTGACTTCACCTTTGATCGTTGCCGATTCACCAATGGTCAGAAGGTGAGCGCGGATGTCGCCTTCGACTGTGCCTTCCACCTGTATGTCACCGGAGGTTTTGATATTGCCAGTGATGTGCAGATCCGAAGACAAAACCGACGCAGGTGGCTTGGGCTTGGGTGCAGTGGCAGGTTTCGACTCGGTCGGTGCAGGGGCCGCTGGGGTCGCCGGAGCGGCTGGTTTGGCCGCCTCGGGTGCCTTGGATGCGGGCTCGTTGATTTTGCTTTTAGAAAACATTTCTCGCAGCCTTGATGTAAGTCATTGGGTTTACGGGTTTTCCGTTCACGCGCACCTCATAGTGCAGATGCGTGCCGGTCGACCGTCCGGTGCTACCCATATCAGCAATATGATCCCCGCGCGAGACCCTTTGACCAACCTTCACGTTGATCTTGGTGTTATGAGCGTAAAGTGTCTCAATTCCGAATGCGTGCTTGATTTTCACAAGCCGTCCGAAACCGGATTGCCAGCCTGCATGGGTAACGACGCCGTCTGCGGTCGCAAAGATATCCGTGCCTTGCGGCCCTGCGAAATCGACCCCGTTATGCATCCGGCGACCACCGGTTTTGGGGTCGCGCCGGCTGCCATAGCCGCTGGTGAAACGCACGGCCGAATGTACAGGATTGGCAAAGGGGGCCTTTTCCGCCGCAAGTCGGTAAAGGTTCAGCTGATCCATCTGTTTCAGCAATGTATTCGCGCGGGCTTCCTCGGCGGACAACTCGTCCACCTCACCGCGCGTGCTAAGGGATAAAGGGGTCAGCGGACCGCCCATACCGCTGTATCCGCGCCGAACCTCTTCGATGATACGGTCTGTTGGCATTCCCGCCTGACGGAACATCTTGTCCAGCGGCTCGACCGAGATCACCATGGCCTCTTCCAGCTGCCGGAAAATCTCGTCGCTGCGTTCCTGCATCAGGCGGATTTCCAGCTCAAGATCATCGCGCTGGTCCAGTGCTTGCCGGGCGTCGGCGGCGATCTGATCGCGTTCCTCGGCCGTACGCGCCAGAGCGTCCGTCATGAAACCCATCTGTACCGGCGCGCTGGAGGCCGTTACGTACATGTCAGCGTTGCTGTTTTCCTGCTTCAGCGCCGCCAGTTCCTTCCGCGCATCTTCCCGCTGTTTCATGGTTGTGCGCAGCGTGGTCTGAATGACTTCGATCCCCGTCTCAAGTTCGCGACGGCGGTTTTCCGAGGCCAGCAGTTCGGACTGCATGGCGGATATCTGTTCCAGTGCGGCGTTGAAACGATCCTGAGCGGCGAGGGCTTCCTGCGCACGGGCGTCGCGTTCTGCGGACAGGACATTCAATCGTTCCTGATAGGTTGCCTGGTCGCGTTTCGCCTGTTCCCGGAAGTTGCCCGAACCGATGCTGTCCATAAGCAGAATGGCAGTTGCGACCGCGGTCCATCCGACCATGACGGCAACACCGGCCACCGCGACCACCTGCGTTTCCGAGCTGAGACGGATAAAACGTGTATCTTTGTCAGACTTCAGAAAAACCCGGCGTTCCGGAAAGTACCGTTCAAATGCGGAGTGTATTTTTATTGCCAGACGTGTTCGCACGCGTCCTACCTCTCATCCCCAAGATCGGGCCCGGTCGTGAGTGCCGGCCGCTCCTTGGGCCGACTGCATAAAGGGCAGGCAGCGTTCGGGCAAGTTTGTTGATCAGTCTGGCGCCAACTGCGTAGAAATCCCCCCAAAGATCGGCGGGAAATTGCCGAAAAGCATGTTGAGGCGTCAGCTCGTGATTTCGCCAGGCGCGGGCAGGTCTTCGGTCAGCGGCCAGTAGAAATCGGGCGGCAACCCGGCCTCGGCCCGTTTTTCCTCGTTGAAGGGTGGTTTGAGGACGCCGTGGAAATACCGGCGTACCAATGCGTGAAACACGTCCTTGGGGTCCGTGTTTTCCCGGCCGCATAGGAAGTGAAACCACTTGGACCCATAAGCGACATGGCCGACTTCTTCGGCATAGATCACCTCAAGCGCCGCGATGGCCTGCTCAGACTTGGCCTTGCGAAAAATCTCGATCATGCCGGGGGTCACATCCAGACCACGCGCTTCGAGAACCATCGGAACGACCGCAAGCCGTCCGATCAGGTCGTCTGCGGTGTCTTCGGCCGCGCGCCACATGCCCGAATGGGCGGGCAAGGCGCCATAGTGGCTGCCCATCTGTTCCAGACAATCGCAGACCATCTCGAAATGGCGCGATTCCTCTTCGGCGCATTTTACCCAATCGTCATAAAACCCGATCGGCATCGGCACATGGCCAAAGCGGGCAATGATATCCCAATGCAGATCGACGGCGTTCAGTTCGATATGCGCCACGGCGTGCAAAAGGGCGATGCGGCCCGCCTCGGTGCCCGGTTTGCGCTTTGGTACCTCGCGCGGAGACAGGAGTTCTGGCCGTTCCGGGCGCGCGGGTCGCAGCGGGGGTGACGCCGTCCCGATCTCGATCGGGGGCGCGTCGCCCTTGCGCGACGCAAACCACGCGGCGGCGTGCTGTTTGGACAGGGCGGTCTTTTCCCGACCTTCTGCCGTTGCAAGAACTTCGGTCGCCATCTGGGTCAGCGATTTGGACACCATTATTCTCCGCCTGGTTGATCCTGTGGCTCTTAAACCGGATGGCGACCGTGGTCGAGGGCGTTACATCGCGCGCACGGCTTCCAGCACCTCGTCCACGTGGCCGGGAACTTTGACCTTGCGCCAAACGCGGGCAATTTTGCCTTCGGGGTCGATGATGAAGGTCGAACGCTCAATCCCCATCGACTTGCGCCCGTACATGTTCTTTTCGACCCACACGCCGTAGTCTTCACAGACGGTCGCGTTCTCATCCGACAACAGCGGTGTTGTCAGCCCATGTTTGGCGACGAATTTGTCATGTTTGGCGACGCTGTCGCGCGAGATGCCGAAAACTTGTGCGCCCGCATCGGCAAAGGCCTGAAGTTGTTCCGAGAAACCGATGGATTCCTTGGTGCAGCCCGGCGTATCATCGCGGGGGTAGAAAAACAGAACCACGGTGCTACCGCGCAACGCCGAAAGCGTCACCTCGCCGCCGCCGTCGCGCGGCAAAGTGAAGTCAGGGGCGATGTCTGAAACGTCGGGCATTGGAAACTCCGCTAAAGGTTTTTAAAGGCTGCCTGATATCATAGGGCAACGCGTGCGGGTTGGAAGGCGTGGATAGCAATTTGAAGCAGCACGAAGACGACGACGGAGCACAGCCCGTTAAGCCCGCGCGCCGTCGGTCTCGCCGCCGGGCCGCTGGTCTGTGGGCCATGCGCGGCACTTTCGTGCTGGTACTTCTGGCGCTGTTCACCGGTTTCATGGTTGTCGGACAACGAATGCACGCACCCGTCTGGCTGCGGGACAGGGTCGAAGCGCGGCTTGAGCAGGCTTTGGGCGGGCTGCAAATCCGGTTTGGCGATGTGAGTTTCATCATTCACGAGGGATGGCGACCCCGTCTGCGCTTGACCGATGTGGCCATCAGCGACGCTGAGGGTCGGCAAATTGCGCAGGTGTCCGACATGCGCGCCAGCCTGGCCATGCGCCCCTTGTTGCGGGGGCACGTCCGCCCCAAAAGGATAATTCTGAGGGGTGCGCAGATCGCCGTGACCCGGGACAAGGACGGGGCGCTGAGCCTTACGGTCGGGTCCGGCAGCGCACCGGTGCAGGAGGCCCCGAACCTGGCACAGCTTATCGAGGCTTCGGATCAGGTTTTCCTGTCTCCGGCCCTGTCGGCGCTGACCTCGGTCGAGCTTGATGCGATCACACTGGATTATCGCGATCTTCGGCAGGGGCGGTCCTGGATTCTGGACGGTGGGCATATTCAAGCCAACCGAAGCGGCAACGAAGTGCGCTTGGCAACCGGGTTTTCGGTTCTGGCGGGGCGTGACTATGTCAGTGCCATCGAGGCCAATTATACAAGCGTTCTGGGCACACCTGCCGCACAATTCGGAATCTCGGTCACCGATCTTCCGGCCGAGGACATCGCGGGCCAAACGCCTGCCCTTGCCTGGTTGCAGGTTCTGCGGGCCCCGATCTCGGGTGCCTTGCGCGGTGGTGTCGACGAAAACGGAGCGATCGGAACTTTGTACGCCACGCTGAATCTGGGGGCGGGGGCGGTGCAGCCAAACCCGGAAACACGCCCGGTTCCCTTCGAATCCGCGCGCACCTATTTCACCTATGATCCCAAAGGTCAGATTCTGGATTTCAACGAAGTTTCGGTGGTCTCGGCCTGGGGTGAGGTTCAGGCTGACGGAAAGGCGTATCTGGAAGGTGCAGAAGATGGCGTGCTGGACAGCCTGTCTGCACAGTTGCGGCTGTCCGGTATCAACGTGAACCCGGCAAACCTGTTCCCGCAACCTATTCAGCTTTCGCGGGCCAGCCTGGATTTCAAGATGGTCCTCAACCCGTTCCAGCTGCATCTGGGTCAGATGACCATTGAAGATCCGGGTCACACGGTGCGTGCCTTTGGCGTCCTGACCGGGCGGCCGGATGGCTGGGCCGTCAAGCTGGACGCACACCTGGATCAAATGACGTCGGACAAGGTTCTGGGATACTGGCCCGAACGTCTGGCCCCGAAACCGCGAGAGTGGGTGACCGAAAACCTGTACGAAGGGGTTCTGTCGGATATGGACTTTGCCCTGCGCCTGCTGCCCGGATCGAAACCGGATCTATATCTGGATTTCGGATTTGAAAAGGCGAAGATTCGGTTTGTCAAAACGCTGCCGCCGATCGAAAAGGCGCAGGGTCAGGCCAGCCTGATCAACAGCAGGTTCACGGTCACTGCACAGCAGGGTGTTGTGATTGCGGATGACGGCGGTGCTGTTGATGCGTCGGGGACGTCCTTCATCATACCCGACACGGATATCAAGAAATCCGCGCCTGCGATTGCGCGCATTCAGGCCAAAGGCAGCGTGACGGCCGCGTTGTCGTTGTTGGACAGGCCTCCGCTGGAATTGCTCAGCAAGGCGGGGTTGCCCGTTGACGTAGCGAAAGGAACGGTGTCGCTGGCGGGAACCCTTTCCTTGCCTTTGAAAAAGGGTCTCAAGTTTGACGAGACCGAGTTCCATTTCGACGGAAGGTTGGCCAACCTGTTCAGTGACCGCTTGGTGCCCGGATTTGACGTTAGTGCTGATCTTCTGGACCTTTCTGGTGATCAGTCCGGCGTTCAGATTCAGGGGCAGGGGCAGTTCGGGGATGTACCGCTGACGGCGCTCTGGCGGCAGCCTATAGACGGCAAGTCGGATCAGCGAAGCACCCTGACCGGTCAGATCGAGCTGTCGCCGCGATTGATGGATGAGATCGGCGCCGGCCTGCCTCCGGGGATGCTGACCGGCAAAGGGATTGCAGATATCACGTTGGGGCTCGGCGCCGGGGTTGCCCCGAAATTATCCGTCACATCCGATTTGCAGGGGGTCGCGCTGGCCATACCCGAACTTGGTTGGAGAAAGGGGGCCAATTCGACCGGCTCTCTGACGGCCGAAGCGACTTTGGGATCGCAGTTGAAGGTGGATAGCCTGCGCTTGAATGCAGCCGGATTGCGTACATCAGCCTCCATTACGTTTCGCGAAAACGGCGAATATGACCGGGTTCGCTTCACCTCTTTTGACCTCGGCGACTGGCTGGCGGTCCCGGCAGAGCTGATCGGGCGCGGAAACGCCATGCCGGATATCCGTGTGCTTGGCGGCGTCCTTGATATGGGTCGCGCGAATTTCGGCGAAAGCGGCGGATCGGGCGGCGGGGGCGGCGCCGGGCCTAAACTGGACGTGGCTCTGGATCGCCTACAGGTTACGGAAACCGTCGCGCTGACCGGGTTCCGGGGCGCATTTCAGACGACCGGCGGAATACAAGGGAACTTCACCGCGCAGGTCAATGGCGGCGCGCCGGTCAGGGGGCAGGTCAGCCCCAGAGGGAACCGAAGTGCTGTTGACCTTACGTCGCAAGATGCGGGGTCCGCGCTGCGATCGGCCGGAGTACTGACACAGGCGCGGGGCGGAGAAATGAATCTCAAGCTCGAACCTGTGACGGCACCGGGCAGCTATGACGTGATACTGAAAATCACCAACACACGGATTACCGACGCCCCGGCCATGGCGGCCTTGCTGAATGCCATCAGCCTTGTGGGCCTGTTGGATGAAATGGCGGGGCAGGGTATCTTTTTTGCAGCAATCGACAGCCGGATGCGTGTCACCCCCACAGACATCAAAGTGCTAAGCGGCAGTGCCGTCGGCCCGTCGATGGGCCTGTCTTTTGATGGCACCATCGATACGGTGAACGGATTGCTGAACCTGCGCGGTGCGATCTCGCCCATATACCTCCTCAACGCAGTTGGCAGCGTGTTTACGCGCAAGGGCGAGGGCGTCTTTGGCTTCAACTACACTCTGACCGGCCCGCTTGCCTCGCCCAAAGTGTCGGTAAATCCGTTGTCCGGTCTCGCACCTCTGTTCCTGCGCGACCTGATGCGCGCCCCGGCACCCAAAGTTCAGGATGGTCCGAACGCAGTGCCGCAGAAACCGGATGAACCCAAACGCACATTCGGCTCATCCCCAAGTGACCGCTGACAGGATATGGCCGAATCTGATGCAGGGTTGTAAGGCGCGGGCATGAAACTCAGCGATTTTGATTTCCATCTGCCCGAAGACCTGATCGCCACGCGGCCGGCCAGCCCGCGTTCCTCTGCACGTCTGCTGGTGGCGCAGGGGGATGCAATCACGGACAGCCATGTTTTCGACCTGCCCGATTTTCTGCGGCCAGGTGACCGGCTGGTGTTGAATGACACACGGGTCATTCCGGCGCGACTGAACGGCCGACGCCACCGGGACAGCGCGCAGGGGCCGGTTTCCGCAGGGATCGAGGCCACTTTGCTTGATCCACAGGCCGATGGCACGTGGTCTGCGTTGATCAAGCCGCTCAAGAAGGTGAAGCTTGGGGAAGAGATTGTCTTCTCGGACGATCTCAGCGCCACGCTGGACAGGGTTGCGGATGGCCAGGCTTATCTGCGCTTCAATCTCAGCGGCGAGGATTTCGACGCGGCGCTGGATCAGGCCGGAGCAATGCCTCTGCCGCCCTACATCGCAGCCAAACGTCCGGCTGATGAACGGGACAAGACGGATTATCAGACCATCTGGGCAAATCACTCCGGCGCCGTGGCCGCCCCGACCGCATCATTGCATTTCGATGAGGCGCTGATGAGGGCGCTGGCCGAGCGAGGTGTAAGCTTCACGCATGTGACGCTTCACGTGGGGGCAGGGACTTTTCTTCCGGTCAAGGTTGAGGATGTCACAACACACAAGATGCATGCTGAATGGGGGCAGGTAAGCCCCGACGCCGCCGCTGAGATACAGGCAACCAAGGTCGCCGGCGGGCGGGTGATCCCGGTGGGGACAACGGCTTTGCGACTGATCGAAAGTGCGGCAAGGTCAGGAAAGATCGAACCCTGGGAAGGCGAAACGGATATCTTCATCTATCCCGGTTTTGAATTCCATGTCACTGACGCATTGATGACCAATTTTCATCTGCCGAAGTCCACGTTGCTCATGCTGGTTTCGGCACTGATGGGGCAGGATCGGATGCGCGATGTCTACGCGCATGCCATCGCCCGGAAATACCGGTTCTTTTCCTATGGCGACGCGTCGCTTTTGATCCCTTGAGAGGCGCGGAAACAGCATCGCGGATCGGGAATGTCGTAGACAAGCGCGACGTAGGCGGTCTTTGATCGCAGAACGACACTAAAATCAGGTTGGCACTAGTCGGAGGCCCCAATGATTCAAGTCCTTTCCAGCGCATGGGCGCTGCTGCTCGGCATGGGGTTGCTGATGGTCGGAAACGGCCTTCAGGGCACGATTCTGGGTGTGCGGGGTGAGATCGAAGGCTTTTCGACCCTTGAGATGTCTTTTGTCATGTCGGCCTATTTTCTGGGCTTTCTGGGCGGCTCACGCCTTGCGCCCGAGATGATCCGGCGCGTTGGCCACGTGCGGGTCTTTGCGGCACTTGCGTCATTTATTTCGGCCGTGATGATCATGTATCCCATGCTGACCAACCCGATCGCGTGGGCTTTGGGCCGGGTGGTGATCGGGTTCTGTTTTTCTGGCGTCTATGTCACTGCCGAAAGCTGGCTCAACAATGCGGCCAGCAATGAAAATCGCGGGCAGGCGCTGTCGCTCTATATGATCGTACAGATGACGGGGATCATCAGTGCGCAGGCGCTTGTTCTTGTCGGCGACCCGGCCGGTTACGAGACGTTTGTGATCGCCTCGATCCTGGTTTCAGTGTCCTTCGCACCGATTTTGCTGTCGATCTCGCCGACACCGGCCTTTGATACCACCAAACCGATGACCTTGAAGAAACTACTGGAAACCTCGCCTCTGGGCTGCGTGGGCATGTTTCTTCTGGGGGGTGTGTTTTCCGCGCAGTTCGGCATGGCGGCGGTGTATGGCGCCCGGGCAGGGCTGTCGCTTGTTGAAATTTCGACCTTCGTTGCGGCGTTTTATATCGGCGCTGTGGTTCTGCAATACCCTTTGGGCTGGTTCTCCGACCGTATGGATCGCCGCTTTCTGATCCTGCTTGTGGCGCTCGCCGGTGCCGGTGGCGCAACGATCGCTATGATGATGGGGGGATCGTTTCCAATTCTGCTTGCTTCGGCTTTCCTGATCGGCGGTATGTCCAACCCGCTATATTCACTGCTGATCGCGCATGCGAATGACTTTCTGGATCACGAGGACATGGCGGCCGCATCCGGTGGGCTGGTATTCATCAACGGTCTGGGCGCGATTGCCGGGCCGGTGATCACCGGCTGGCTGATGGGGGATGCCGTATTCGGGCCACCGGGCTTTTTTCTCTTTATTGCGGCACTGTTACTCGCAATGGCACTTTACGCCCTGTATCGGACGACGCAGCGGGCATCGATACCCGTGGACGAAACCGGCACAATGTCGACGCTGTATCCAACGGCCTCGCCAGTTGCGTTTGAAGTGGCACAGGAAGTCGCCATCGAAGCCGCCGAGGCCGAACAGGCTGAGCAGGAAGATGCCTAGGACACAGGATTATGTCGCAAGTGTTGCAATATGTTACTGTAACAGTTCTGTAAAACGGCCTTAAATGACGTTACGTCCAAACTACGGGCACAAGACGGAGTTTAAGGCAATGGTAACGCCTGAAGAAGTATTGAGTTTTTGGTTAGATGAGGTGGGTCCAAAGGGCTGGTACATAGAGGATGAAGCGCTGGATTCAGAAATCCGCGCACGTTTTCAATCAACGTGGGAGGCTGCGGCCGAGGGCAAGTTTTCGCTCTGGCTGACCTATCCCAGCGGGTCACTGGCTTACATAATTTTGACGGACCAATTTCCACGCAACATGTTCCGCGGGCAAGCGCGTGCTTTCGCGACGGACCGAGCGGCCCTGGCAGCTGCAAAATGCGCGGTAGACAGAGGCTGGGACAAGAAGATCGATGAACCGGCCCGGCAGTTCTTTTACCTGCCGATGATGCATTCGGAAAATCTGTGTGATCAGGAACGCTGCGTGCGTCTGATCTGTCAGAACCTAAGCGGCGATACAAGCAATCTGCTGCACGCCCGTGCGCATCGCGAAGTGATCCGCAAGTTCGGTCGTTTCCCTTACCGGAACAAAGCACTGTCGCGCAGCTCGACCCCCCATGAAGAGGCTTACGTCGACATGGGCGGCTATGGCAGCACTGTGCGAGAGCTGCAAGCAATGGCGTGAGACTGTACAAAGGTTTTGCGCCTCTGTTGTTAGTGCGGTGGCTTCAGGCTCCCGGCTCGCATCCTTTGAACGACAAGACGCGTTCGGACGCGACGTCTGCTCCGGTCTGTATGGCCTGGGCGATCAAAACCTCTGGTGTCTCTGCAAGTTCTGTGAATCGCTCCTGCGCAGTTTGTAGCTTTTGTTCAACCGCGTTCAGGCGGCGCAATGTTGCCTGGATATTTTGAGCGGTTTGACTGTCCGTAACTTGGTTTTCCCTCATCAGCGTCGTCAAATCACCGCGCAACGCGGAAAGCTCGCCCCGAATGCCCTTCGCTTCATCCCGAATAGGGGCAAGAACTTGCACTGTCTCTGAGAATTCCGCCGAGACGCTTTCGACTTTCGATGCCAGCTTCCAGCCTAAAAACAAGCACAGCGCCACAAGTATCAAAGTTGCGTTTAGCAGAGCAAGCGCCAGATCTTTTAGTGTTTTGGCCATGGTAAACCCCTTGAATTCAATGTGTTCACAAATGTCCGAGCGGCGTCGGCGTTTCTGTTCTAGCCATAGCATGGGCCTGCGTATAGGCTGAAATCCGCATATTCAGGTAAGGTTTACCCTGTGTCTCATTTGTCGCGGGAACGCGTGTTGATGCGTTTCTGAAAATAGTTTAATGGTAAACTAAATTTTCACCACCTGCGCCGAGAGGAACACATGGCTGCACAATCCTATGATCTGATCGTAATCGGGGCTGGCCCCGG
This sequence comes from Ruegeria sp. HKCCD6428, assembly GCF_013110595.1. NCBI lineage: Bacteria > Pseudomonadati > Pseudomonadota > Alphaproteobacteria > Rhodobacterales > Roseobacteraceae > Ruegeria > Ruegeria sp. HKCCD6428. The sequence goes on along the minus strand of NZ_WVQX01000001.1, from coordinate 967,636 downwards.
TGGCTATGTCGCCGCCATCCGTGCGGCCCAGCTTGGTCTGAAAACCGTCGTGGTCGAGCGCGAGCACCTTGGTGGCATCTGCCTGAACTGGGGGTGCATTCCCACCAAGGCATTGCTGAGGTCTTCCGAAGTGTTCCACCTGATGGAACGCGCCAAGGATTTCGGATTGAAGGCCGACAAGATCGGTTACAATCTGGACGCGGTCGTCAAAAGATCCCGTGGCGTTGCCGGGCAGCTTTCGGGCGGCATCGGCCATCTGCTGAAAAAGAACAAGGTCGCCGTGGTGATGGGTGAGGCGACGATCCCCGCAAAAGGCAAGGTCAGCGTCAAGACCGATAAGGGCACCGAAGAACTGACGGCCAAGAACATCATTCTTGCAACCGGCGCACGGGCCCGCGAACTGCCCGGTCTCGAGGCTGATGGCGATCTGGTCTGGACGTACAAGCACGCGCTGCAACCGCCCCGGATGCCAAAGAAGCTGCTGGTCATCGGCTCGGGCGCGATCGGAATCGAATTTGCCAGTTTCTACAACACGTTGGGGGCCGACACGACGGTGGTCGAGGTGATGGACCGCGTGTTGCCCGTGGAAGATGCGGAAATCAGTGCCTTGGCTAAGAAAGCCTTCACCAAGCAAGGCATGACCATCATGGAAAAAGCCATGGTCAAGCAGTTGGATCGCGGCAAGGGCAAGGTCACCGCTCATATCGAGGTCAAGGGCAAGGTTGAAAAGCACGAGTTCGACACCGTTATCTCGGCTGTCGGGATTGTTGGGAATGTCGAAAACCTCGGGCTCGAGGCGCTGGGCGTCAAGATCGACCGCACGCATGTGGTGACGGATGAATATTGCCGCACCGGCGTCGATGGCCTTTATGCGATCGGTGACATCGCGGGCGCGCCCTGGCTTGCACATAAAGCCAGCCACGAAGGTGTCATGGTTGCCGATCTGATCGCGGGCCAGCATGCGCATCCGGTCAAGCCCGAAAGCATCGCCGGATGTACCTATTGTCAGCCGCAAGTGGCCTCGGTGGGATATACCGAAGCCAAGGCCAAAGAGCTGGGCTATGACATCAAAGTGGGTCGCTTCCCCTTCATCGGCAACGGCAAGGCCATTGCTCTGGGCGAACCGGAAGGTCTGATCAAAACCGTGTTCGACGCCAAGACTGGCGAACTGCTGGGGGCCCATATGATCGGCGCGGAAGTCACGGAACTGATTCAGGGTTATGTGGTTGGGCGGCAGCTGGAGACCACCGAAGAAGACCTGATGAACACGGTCTTCCCGCACCCGACTCTGTCAGAAATGATGCATGAAAGCGTGTTGGACGCTTATGGCCGCGTGATCCACATGTAACGTCATACGCGTGTTGCGGTCGGACAGGGGGCTCTGCCCCCGCCTTGCTGCGCGCGGCTCCCCCGGGATATTTTGGGCCCGATGAACAAGGGATCTTTTATTCATCTGGCGGCAAATATCCCGGAGCGCGAGGCAGAGCCTCGCTGAAATCCGTTACTTGTTCAAAGCATCCAGAATGCGGGCCCACGAACGGATGCCCTTGTGAAAGCTTTTGACGTCGTATTTCTCATTCGGCGAATGGATGGCGTCGTCCTCGTTGGCATAGCCGACCAGCATCGAATCCAGCCCCAGAACGGTATTGAAATACCCGACGACGGGGATCGAGCCGCCCATGCCGGTAAACACCGCTTCGCGGTCCCACTCGTCCGACAGTGCTTTGCGCGCGGCTTCGAATTCCGGGCGATCGATATTCATGACCGAAGCGGGCGAACCTTCCAGATCGTTGTCCCAGACAACTTTTGCATCCGGGGACAGGCGATCCTCGACATGTTTGCGGATCTTGTTGCGCAGCGCGTCGGGGTCCATGTCGCCGACCAGTCGGCACGTGATTTTACAATGCGCTTCCGAAGGGATAACGGTTTTCGAGCCTGCGCCATTGTATCCGCCCCACAGCCCGTTCACCTCAAGTGTCGGGCGCGCCCATTGCTGTTCGAGCGTCGAATAGGCTTTTTCGCCGTGCGGCTGGGTATAGCCGACCGAATTCAGATAATCCGCTTCATCGAAACCGCAATTCTGCCACTGGCGCAGCTGGTCCTGGGGCACTTCATGAACGCCTTTATAGAAACCATCGACCGCGACACGCCCGGTTTCGTCATCATAGAATGAGGCAACGATCTTCGACAGCTCGCGCAGCGGGTTCAGCCCCGGGCCACCGTAATGGCCGGAGTGCAGATCGATGCGGGGCCCGATGATCGTGAACTCGTCCTTCAGCATGCCGCGAAGCTGCGCGGCAATCGACGGAACACCTCGCGACACCATGGATGTATCGCAAACCAGCGCCAGATCCGCTTTGAGTTCGGCCGCGTTTTCTTCGAGGAAGGGGACCAGCGAGGGTGAGCCGGATTCCTCTTCGCCTTCAAAGAAGAAGGTGATGCGGCAGGGCAGGGATCCGTGCACCGCTTTCCATGCGCGGCAGGCTTCGACGAATGTCATCAATTGACCTTTGTCGTCCGATGCCCCGCGCCCGCGGATGACGTGGCCGTGCTCGGTATCTTCGATGGCGGGGTCAAACGGGTCGCGCGTCCAAAGGTTCAACGGATCGACGGGTTGCACATCATAATGGCCATAAAACAGGATATGGGGTGCATCCGAGTCCTCGCCCACATGGCCTACGACCATCGGGTGTCCCGGGGTTTCCCGTTTTTCTGCTGCAATTCCGATACTGTTGAGGTCGGCAACCAGCCAGTCGGCCGCACGGCTGACGTCGGCCTTGTACGCGGGATCGGTTGAGATCGAAGGGATGCGCAGCAGCTCCATCAGGCGGTCGATCGAGGTTTGCAGATCTTCGTCAATCCGGTTCAGCACGGTGTCTAGCGACATGGGGATCTCCTGCTTGTCTGTGTTCGCGCGAACCCTAGCAGCGTTGACGGCGCCGTCCAGAGCGGTTGATCTGAATTGTTCATGCAATCACAAGCCCGCGAATGACGTTGCGCGGGCTGCGTCGTTTCCACGCGTCCGATAGCCGGAACTATACTTGCCGTGAGCATTGCAAACTTATATTTGATGCAAATCAAAGTTGGGTTCACCTGTTCGGCTGTAACCAGCTGAATAAAGTAACACAAAGCTGCTGATACAGGTTAAGCTGTTGGATGTGGCAGACTAATTGCCCAAGGGAAACCGGAAACGGGCATTCAAGGAGGGTCCGTTGGACTATACTGCTCAGCTCGATTCAGCGATTGCCAGGCTGCATGACGAAGGACGTTACCGGACCTTTATCGATATCGAACGTCGCAACGGACACTTTCCGCACGCGGTACGCACGCGCCCGGACGGCTCGCAGCAGAACATCACCGTATGGTGTGGCAATGACTATCTGGGCATGGGCCAGCACCCTGTTGTTCTGAACGCAATGCACGAGGCGGTCGAAGCCGCAGGTGCGGGATCGGGCGGTACGCGCAACATCTCGGGAACAACGGTCTATCACAAACGGCTCGAGGCCGAACTGGCAGATCTGCATGGCAAGGAAGCCGCGCTTTTGTTCACCAGTGCTTATATCGCCAACGACGCCACGCTCAGCACGCTGCCCAAGCTGTTTCCGGGGCTGATCATCTATTCTGACGCGCTGAACCATGCTTCGATGATAGAGGGGGTGCGCCGAAACGGCGGGGCCAAGCGCATCTTCCGTCATAACGACTTGGCGCATCTGCGCGAATTGCTTGAGGCGGACGATCCCGCCGCACCCAAGCTGATCGCGTTCGAGTCCGTCTACTCGATGGATGGCGATTTTGGTCCAATCGAAGAAATCTGCGATCTGGCAGATGAATTCGGCGCGCTGACCTATATCGACGAAGTGCACGCGGTGGGCATGTATGGCCCGCGCGGCGGCGGCGTGACCGAGCGTGACCGGCTGGCACATCGGATCGACATCATCAATGGCACTTTGGCCAAGGCCTATGGCGTCATGGGGGGCTATATCGCCGCCAGCGCAAAGATGTGCGATGCCGTGCGGTCTTATGCGCCGGGCTTTATCTTTACGACATCGTTGCCGCCGGCAGTTGCCGCAGGGGCTGCTGCATCCGTTGCGCACCTGAAAACCGCGTCTGAGCTGCGCGAGCAGCACCAGACTCAGGCGAAGATCCTCAAGCTGCGGCTGAAGGGAATGGGCCTTCCGCTGATCGACCACGGCAGCCATATCGTACCTGTGATCGTCGGCAATCCGGTTCACACCAAAAAGCTCAGCGATATGCTGCTGGACGATTATGGTATTTACGTGCAACCGATCAATTTCCCGACCGTCCCGCGCGGAACCGAACGTCTGCGTTTTACCCCGTCTCCGGTGCACGGACCCGACGAAATGAACCGTCTGGTGCAGGCGATGGACGAACTTTGGTCACATTGTGCGCTAAATCGCGCCGAACTTGCCGGATAACCTAACGCCAAAGTGTGCAACGAGTTTGCCGCGTGTTAAGCTTACGCTAACAAAACGAGTAGACGAATCATTCTGGGGATGATTCGCCACTTACGCGAAATACGCGACAGGCAGAATGGGGCAGCAGGGATGATTGGGCGCAGATCTCAGCGCGAATCCGAAGAGGACGTAGATGTCAGACCAAAAGGGTTTGACGACTACGAAGTTCGCCTAGGCGACAAGATGCGCGGTGAACGCGCAACGATGGGCAAATCTCTTCTGGATGTTCAGCGCGAGCTGCGGATCAAAGCCAACTATATAGCTGCAATTGAAAACGCCGACCCCGATGCGTTTGATACACCCGGCTTTATCGCCGGGTATGTGCGTTCCTATGCGCGCTATCTGGGTATGAACCCCGATGAGACCTTCGCGACTTTCTGCGAGGAAAGCGGATTTGAGGTTGCGCATGGCATGTCCGCAGAGGCCTCGGTGGTGCGGAAACCTTCAGGGGCTTTGCCTGCGCGCGGCCCGATGGGGCGGGATCCGTTCATTTCGCCCAATACGCCCTATATCCCGGGCAAGGAGTCTCTGGTCAGTCAGATTGAACCTCGTGCAATCGGCTCGTCGCTGGTTTTGCTCGCTGTGATCGGTGGCATTGGCTATGGCGGTTGGGCTGTTTTGAACAAGATTCAGCAAGTACAGGTCAGCCCGGTTGAACAGGCACCGGTGGTTCTGTCTGATCTGGATCCGCTGGATGCGGCGCGCAGCAACGTGTCAGATGATGTTACGGAAGTAGCAAGCGCAGAAGCACTGGACCGTCTCTATCGTCCGCAGGCGCTGGATGTTCCGGTGCTGGTCTCGCGGGATGCTCCGATCTCAACGCTTGATCCGCGCGAGGTTGGAACCTTCCGCCCGCCCGAATTGCCGCAGTTCGAAGTGGCTGAACTGCACACGGTCGAAAAACCGGCCCTGCCGCAAGTGGTCGAACAGATCGATACCACGCTCAAGATCGTGGCAGTTGATCCCGCCTGGATGCGTGTGACGGCTGCGGATGGCAGCGTCATTTTCGAAGGTACGCTGGGAACCGTCGAGCAAGGCAGCGTATTCGAAGTGCCCCTGACGGAAGAACCGCCGACATTGCGTGCGGGCGCGTCGGGATCGGTATATTTCGCGATGAACGGTGAACATTACGGCCCGGCGGGTGCTCCGGGCACTGTCGCCAAGGGTGTCGTTCTGTCGAAAGACGCCGTGTCCGAGGCCTATGCCGTCGCCGATCTGGAGGCGGAACAGAACAGTGCGCTCAAGCAACTGGTGGCGGAACTGCAAACCGAGGCGACAGAAACGCCCGCCGAGTGATCTAGCCATTGCGATAACCCCGTTGCCGAACTATCTACAGTCGCAACTCAGGCAGACGCGGATCCGTCCTTATGTCCCTCAATAACGTGCGCCCATGGCGCGACATCTATCGTCGTAAATCCCGTCAAATCATGGTCGGCAACGTCCCCGTTGGTGGCGATGCACCCATTGCCGTTCAAACCATGACCAATACGCTGACCACCGATGTGGCGGCGACCGTGGCGCAGGTGCAGGCCGCGGCCGAAGCGGGTGCGGATATCGTTCGCGTCTCGGTTCCTGATGAGGCGTCGTCCAAGGCGTTGAAACAGATCGTTCGGGAAAGCCCGGTACCCATCGTGGCGGACATTCATTTCCACTATCGGCGCGGGATTGAAGCCGCCGAAGCGGGCGCTGCCTGTCTGCGCATCAATCCCGGCAATATCGGAGACGAAACCCGTGTAAAGGAAGTCATCCAGGCGGCGCGCGACCACAACTGCTCGATCCGCATCGGCGTGAACGCGGGCAGCCTGGAAAAGCACCTACTTGAGAAGTATGGCGAGCCGTGCCCCGAGGCGATGGTCGAAAGCGGGCTGGAACATATCCGCATCCTTCAGGACAATGATTTTCACGAGTTCAAGATCAGCGTAAAGGCCAGCGACGTGTTCCTGTCGGCCGCGGCCTATCAGGGCATTGCCGAGGCGACGGATGCCCCCATCCATCTGGGCATTACCGAGGCCGGAGGGCTGGTCAGCGGCACGATCAAATCGGCCATCGGGTTGGGCAACCTGCTGTGGATGGGGATCGGCGACACGATCCGCGTCAGCCTGTCTGCTGATCCGGTGGAAGAGGTCAAGGTCGGGTTTGAAATCCTCAAATCCCTTGGCCTGCGTCATCGGGGCGTCAATATCATCTCGTGCCCATCCTGCGCGCGACAGGGTTTTGATGTCATCAAAACCGTCGAGGCGCTGGAACATCGCCTTGAACACATCAAGACGCCGATGAGCCTGTCGATCATCGGATGCGTGGTCAACGGGCCGGGTGAAGCGCTCATGACCGATGTTGGTTTCACCGGCGGCGGGGCAGGGTCCGGCATGGTCTATCTGGCCGGCAAAGCCAGCCACAAGATGTCGAACGACCAGATGATCGATCACATCGTGGAAGAGGTCGAGAAAAAGGCGGCTGAACTGGATGCGGCGGCTGAAGCGGCTGAATAGCATGTTTCTTCGCGACATTTAAAAACCGGGCATCTGTTGTGTAGCGCAATGGATGCCGCCGCCAAGCTCTCCCAGCACATCCACGTCAAGCGTCACGACTTCACGCCCAGGGTGGTGCCTTGCAAGCGTTTCCGACGCGATCCTGTCTGTTTCCGAGTCTCCGAACCGGGCCGCAATCACACCGCCATTGCAGACGTAGTAATTGGCATAAGAGGCCACGAAATCCGGGTTTTTGACACGGCGGAAATGCGGCTCGGGTATCACGTCCATGTTGATGCCCGCGGCAATGAGACGATCGTAGGTGTCCAGCGCGGCCAAGTGGAAAGGATCATCTTTGTCCGGTTCATCCGGCAAGTTGATGATGCCGCGACCGGGGCCGGTAAAGCGGGCCAGACTGTCAATGTGATAGTCGGTGATGTCTTCGCCCCAGACACCTTCGGACCAGATCATGCGTTTGGCCCCATAGGCCGCCAACAACCGGGCTTCGATCTCGTCCCGAGTGAGGCCGGGATTGCGGTTGTCATTCACCCACGAGCTTTCATGCGCCATAAGTGTCCCATGCCCATCCTGCTCGACGCCACCGGCTTCGCCGATCAGCCCGGTCGGCAACAGGGGCAGACCCAGCCTTTCGGCCACTCTGCCGGCAATTTTCGCATCATGTGCGTGAACCTGTTTTCTTCCCCACCCATTGAACTGGATCTGTTGGACCGCAAGCGCGCCACGGGTATTGATCGCAAAGACAGGGCCTGCGTCCCGGCACCACAGATCTTCGGTCGGGACATCCCAGATCTCGACCGCCGCAGAAAGCCGTTTGCTGATGTCTGCGTGATGTTCCGATCCGGCGAGCATTGTAACGGGTTCAAAAGCAGAGATCGTGTTTGCGATTTCCGCAATGGTCCCCTGTACCAATTCCAAAAAAACGGGGTCGGGATAGACGGTGCGGCTTACCGGCCATTGCATGAAAGTGCGTTCATGCCTGGCGTCTTCGGCCGGCACGTGGAAGCCTGTCGCGGACTGCGCAATAGACTGGCCAGAGAAACCCGTCATACCCAACGCTCCTCCGGCCACCAGAAATTCCCGCCGCTTCATGGCACGTCGCCGACAGATCCGGCCTTAGCCGCGTTCGGCACGTATACCGTTAACGATCTGCTGCATCTGATCGGCTGGCAAATAGCCACGCAGCATCTCTGTGCCCAACACGAACGAAGGCGTGCCCGAGATCTGCATCCGCTGGGCCAGAGCACGGGTGCGCGCAATCTCATCCGTAACGCGATCGCTGTCCATCGCCGCGATGATCTCGTCGCTGTTCAGCCCCAAACCGTCCGAGATGCGGCGCAGGGCAACTTCGGTTGGCTCGCCGGTGAATTCCAGCAGGGCATCATGGACCTGCTTGTATGCGTCGTCGCCCGCCACGTGTTTGGTGGCCACGGCAAAACGTGAGGACAGCACAGACGCATCACCCAGAATGGGGAATTCCTTGATCACAAGGCGGATGTTGCCGTCTTCTGCCAGCAGGCTGGTAACTTCGGGAACGGCACGGCGGCAATAGCCACACCGGTAGTCCATGAACTCGACCAGCGTGATGTCGCCATCCGGGTTGCCGCCAACCCAGCTGTACCCATCATCGAACAGTTCATCCGCATTGGCGGCGACCAGTTCTTTGTCCGCCGCGGCTTCGGCGACGGCATTGCGCTCTTCCAGAATGTTGATGGCTTCGATGATCACTTCGGGGTTTTCCAGCAGGTATTCGCGCACCTGGGCACCAAATTCCGCCTTCTCGGCATCGTTCATCGCATTCAAGTCCAGCGCCTGCGCCGAGGTCGCCGCCATGGAAAGCCCCAGAAGGGCGGGTGCAGCATGTCTGAGGATCATTTCCGTTTCCTTTTGTCTTTGTCGAGTCGTTCTGCCGCAATCAACACGTCTTGTGCCCTTTGCCAACCCGGTGAACCTTCGGGCAGTCGTGCCACGGCGCGTTTCGCGTGAATTCCGGCATCTTTCAACCGCCCTTGCAGCGCATACCGCTCTGCCGTCACGGTGGATGCCATACCATCATTGCCAACCTGAGCATAGGCCACACCCAGATCCTGCAACAGCCTGGCGTTCCGGTAGTCCCGGGCGCGGGCTTTTTCCAGCACGCTCAGGGCCTGTTTGGTTTGACCCTGCGCCAGCAACGCCCGCCCGTATCCAGCCAGGATAAGCGCATCGTTCGGAGCCATTTCAACAGCGTTTCCGTACGCTTCAACAGCCGCGCGTATTTGCCTGTTTTCCAGCAGAATTTGCCCTTTCAGGTCATAATAGTAGGGGTCGTTCGGGCGCAGCGCCAAGGCCTCGTCGATGGCACGACGCGCGCGATCCAAATCACGGTTCTGATGATGGGCCGAAGCCTCGCGCATCAGGCGGATGTCCTGAGCGGTTTCTTCTTTGGCGCGTCGTAATGTCCAACTGGGTGAGCGTAAAAAGGCCGACAGTTTGCCTTTGACGCGGGCAAACCAGTAATCGGCATTGGCATTCGGAACGGCCTTGTCGCCGAACTCATCCAGAAACGCTTCGGCGGCGCGCAATCGTTCACGACTGGTGGGATGCGACCGCATGTACGGGTCCTGATTAGCGACGCTCAACAATTCCTGACCCGCGAATTTTCTGTGCAGCTCGACCATGCCGCTGGGGGAAATCTGAGCCCATCGCAGATAGCTTGCGGCGCTTCGGTCGGCCGAGGCCTCTTCGGCGCGGGTATGGCCCAGAAAGCTGCGGATTGCGGCGCCTTGGGTGCCTGCGGCGATGCCAATGGCGGCTTCACCCCCTCCGGCCGCAGCCGCAAGCAGGGCCAAAGCGGTACCAAGGCCCGCATTGCGCCGCGCCGCCTTCAGGTTTTCGGCGCGGCGGGCCAGATGGCCGTTCGCGATATGCGCGGCCTCATGCGCGATCACCGCTTGCAGCATTTCGGGGCTTTCGACCGTAAGGATCAGCCCGTAATTCAAATAGATGGCGTTGTAGTCGATGACGAATGCATTGAACGTGTTGTCATTGACCACAAGGATTTGAACCCGATTGGTGTTCAGACCGGCGGCGCGCAGAACCGGAAAGGCCAGCTCGCGCAGGCCACGCTCGATATCGGGGTCGCGGATCAGGCTTTGCCCATGGGATTGCGTTGCCGCCGCCAGCCAGACACCAACCGACAGGATCAGAGCCGGGATTGACGTCAGCAGGGATACGCGTTCAAAAGCCATGGCTGCAACATGGGAGATGGGCATGAGAAACTCAACCCGGTCCGGGGTCGATCCCTTCATCGTAATGGACGTGATGGAGGCCGCGCGCCGTGCGGAAGAAGCGGGCCGCCATGTGATTCACATGGAAGTTGGCCAGCCCGGAACCGGCGCCCCCAAGGGCGCGACCGAGGCGCTGGCCAAGGCGATGGATCAAAGCCCGTTAGGCTATACGGTGTCTCTGGGTTTGCCTGCACTGCGAAAGCGTGTCGCGCAGCTTTATGGTGAGTGGTACGATGTGGACCTGAACCCGGGGCGCGTGGTCATCACGCCCGGATCGTCCGGCGGGTTTCTGCTGGCTTTCACGGCATTGTTCGACAGCGGGGATCGCGTCGGAATCGGTGCGCCGGGGTATCCGTCTTATCGCCAGATTCTCAGGGCACTTGGATTGGTGCCGGTCGATCTGCCGACCGCGCCTGAAAACCGTCTGCAACCCGTGGCAGCGGATATTCAGGGAATGGGCCTGAAGGGGCTGATGGTGGCGTCTCCGGCGAATCCTACCGGCACGATGCTGGATCACGCCGCCATGGGGTCGCTGATCGAAGCCGCACACGGGCAGGGGGCATCCTTCATCAGCGACGAAATCTACCATGGTCTGGAATATGAGGCCAAGGCCGTGACCGCGCTGGAACTGACGGATGAGTGCTATGTGATCAACTCGTTTTCCAAGTATTTCTCGATGACCGGTTGGCGCGTGGGCTGGATGGTCGTGCCTGAGGATCAGGTGCGCGTGGTCGAGCGGATAGCCCAGAACATGTTCATCTGCGCGCCGCATGCCAGTCAGGTTGCCGCACTGGCCGCGATGGATTGCGAGGACGAACTGCAAGCCAATCTGGACGTGTACCGCCGAAACCGCGCCCTGATGCTGGACGGGCTGCCCAAGGCGGGCTTTACGAAAATCGCGCCTCCGGACGGGGCTTTCTATGTATATGCCGACGTGTCTGACCTGACCGATGACAGCCGCGCATTTGCGGCCGAGATTCTGGAAAAGGCCGGGGTCGCGGTCACGCCGGGTCTGGATTTCGATCCGCAGCGCGGCCATACGACGTTGCGTTTTTCCTATGCGCGTTCGACGGCCGACATTCAGGACGGGCTGGAACGGTTGCGCGTTTTCATGACCGAGCGGAAGGTGATCGGGGAACCTGCCTGAGCCGTTCACAAATCAGCCCTTGTGGTATAGGCTGCCCGGCAAACGATCTCGGGAAAACTTGAGGCCATGAGCAGGATCTTCATTTGCATCGCCCTGATCTGGGCGCTGTGCGGCAGTGCCGTCGCGCAGGATTTCAGCGCGCTGGCACGCGTTCAGCCCGACCAAAGCCGCATCACGGATGTGGGGCGAACTGGCGTTCGCGTGGATATCGGCCTGAGCCAGGGGGTGCCGTACCGGATCTTCACCTTGCAGGATCCGTACCGGATGGTTCTGGACTTCAACGAAGTGGATTGGACCGGGCTGAACCGAACGGATTTCCTGCAATCCGAACGCGTCAGCGGCGTGCAATTCGGAGCCTATGTTCCGGGTTGGTCGCGGCTGGTGTTGGAACTGGGCGCTCCGATGGCCGTAGACACTGCCGTATTGTCAGTTTCCGAGGTTTCGGGGGCGGCTTTGCTGTCTCTCAACCTCAAGGGCACGGATTTTGATACGTTCAACGCAACCGCAGGTGCGCCGCGCAACCCGGGATGGGACCTGCCGGAGCCAGCTGATGTGCCGCAGGCATCGGCGCGCTCGGCAGACCGGCCGTTGCGCGTGATGCTCGATCCGGGGCATGGCGGGATTGATCCGGGTGCCGAAATCGACGGCGTTGATGAAAAAACCCTGATGCTGACCTTTGCCCGCGAACTGCGCGAAGTTCTCTTGCGATCAGGAGGTTATGAGGTGGTCCTGACCCGGGTTGACGACCAGTTCGTCTCGTTGGAGCGCCGGATTGCCCTGGCGCATCGGGCTGGCGCGGATCTGTTCATTTCGCTGCATGCGGATTCCCTTTCGGAAGGTCAGGCCCATGGGGCTGCCGTCTATACCCTGTCGGCCGATGCTTCGGATGTGGCCAGTTCAAAACTGGCCGAGCGGCATGATCGGGGGGATTTGATCTCGGGTATCGATCTGAATGGTGCCGATGATCAGGTGGCCGATGTTCTACTTGATCTGGCGCGCCAGGAAACGATGCCGCGGACCAGGTCCTTGGCCAGCGCGATCGCCAACGGGATGGCCCAGCAAGGCGGGCCGATGAACCGAAAACCGCTGCGGACCGCTTCGTTCTCGGTGCTCAAGGCGGCCGATATTCCGTCTGTTTTGGTCGAACTTGGATTTCTGTCGAGCCCCAGAGATCGAGAAAACCTCAGGGATTCGGAATGGCGGGCGAAAATGGCGTTAGGGATCTTTCAGGGGATCGAAGACTGGCGTCAGCAGGATGTGATCCGCAAATCCCTGATTGGCCAGTGACCTTACGGCGCAAAACGGCTAGAATGCGCTTGGTGTTTTGACCCTTGGGCGGTGCAACACTATATAGGCACCACCGCGAGAAAAAGGCAGTAACGTGATCCGGTTCATTCTTTCGATTTTCGGGGCGATCTTCAGTATCGTTACCTTGGGTATTTTCATGGTCGCACTGGTGATCGGTGCGGTCTTCTGGATGTATGGCCGGGACCTGCCCAGCCACGAATCCCTGGCCCAGTACAAGCCCCCGACGATCAGCCGGATCTATTCGGGCGAAGGTCAGTTGATCGACGAATTTGCGCAGGAACGCCGCCTGTTCACGCCGTCCGCGGAAATTCCCGATCTGGTGAAGCAGGCGTTTATTTCGGCGGAAGACAAGAATTTCTATACCCATCAGGGTTACGACCCACGCGGCATCGTCGCGGCAGGTGTCGAAGCGGTGCGCACCAAAGGCGGTACCGTGCGCGGTGCGTCGACCATTACGCAGCAGGTGATGAAGAACTTCCTGTTGTCGGGCGACCGCCGGGCGGAACGCAAGATCAAGGAAATCATCCTGGCCACCCGGCTCGAGGATACCCTGGACAAGGAGCAGATCCTTGAGCTGTACCTGAACGAGATCTTTCTGGGTCAGAACTCGTACGGCGTGACGGCCGCCGCGCAGACCTATTTCAACAAGACCTTGCAGGAACTGGCCCCGCACGAGGCTGCGATGCTGGCCGCGATGCCCAAGGCGCCGTCGGATTACCACCCGGTTCGGGAAAAGGAACGCCTGCTGGCCCGCCGAAACTATGTGTTGCGCGAGATGTACCAGAACGGTTACATCGATCAGGCGACCTATGAGTCCGAGGTCGAGATGCCGCTGCGCTCGGTTCAGAACGGCGATTTCGAAAGCTTCCGCACCGCATTGCCGCCGCGCGACTACTTCACCGATGAAATCCGTCGCCAACTGAGCGAGGACTTTGGTGAAGGTGAGTTCTTTACCGGCGGCTTCACGGTTCGTGCGTCGGTGGACGAAGAAATGCAGGTCGAGGCCGCAAAGGCCCTGCGCACGGCGTTACAAAAATATGACCGGTCGCGCGGGAAATGGCGCGGCACCGGCGAAGTGATCTCGGAAGAAAAACTGGCGGATGAAGCGCAGTGGCGCGAGGCGCTGTCGCTTCTGGAAATCCCGCGCGATGTGGTGCTGCCGACCCGCTGGTATCCCGCCGTGGTTCTGAATGTCTCGGATCAGCAACTTACCGTCGGGATCGAAGACGGCCCTGCGGATGGCACCATTCCGCGGTCCGATATCAAGTGGATGCAGGGTGATTTTGCGGCGAACTTCAAGCGCGGTGATGTGATCCTCGTTGTCGAGGGCGAAGAGGGGCAGTGGTCTGCCCGTCAGGTGCCCGAAGTTCAGGGCGCCTTTGTGGCGATGGATGTGAACTCGGGCCGCGTTCTGGCGATGCAGGGCGGGTTTTCTTATCAGGATACCGTTTTCAACCGCGCCACGCAGGCACAGCGCCAGCCGGGGTCCAGCTTCAAACCCTTTGTCTATGCCGCCGCGCTGGACAGCGGATACAGCCCGGCAACCATCGTTGTGGACGCACCGATCGAGGTGAACACGCCACAGGGCTTGTGGCGGCCCAAGAACTCGTCGAACAAGTTCTACGGGCCGACGCCCTTGCGCACCGGGATCGAGCAGTCGCGGAACCTGATGACCATCCGTCTGGCCCAAGAGGTCACGATGCCGGTGGTTGCAGGCTACGCCGAACGCTTTGGCGTCTATGACCGGATGGGCGCGTTCCTTGCAAACTCGCTGGGGTCCGAAGAAACGACGCTGTACAAGATGGTCGCGGCTTATGCGATGTTCGCGAACGGGGGTCAGCGGGTTGAACCCACACTGGTCGACCGTATTCAGGACCGGTTCGGCAAGACCATCTATCGTCATGATGATCGTCAATGCCTGAATTGCAACTCGACCTGGCTCGAGCCCGACGAGGCCCCAACCCTTGTCACGGACCGCGCGCAGGTCATGGATGCCATCACGGCCTATCAGCTGACGTCCATGATGAAAGGCGTGGTGGATCGCGGCACCGCCTCGCGCTATGTGAACCTGCCGGTGCCGACGGCCGGCAAGACCGGAACCACCAACGAATCCAAGGATGCGTGGTTCATCGGCTTCACCTCGAACATCGTGGCGGGCTGCTATATCGGTTACGACCGCCCGCGCCCGATGGGACGGGGGGCTTATGGTGGTACCTTGTGCGGCCCGGTGTTCCAGAGCTTCATGGAAAAAGCCGTCGAAAAGTATGGCGGTGGGCCATTCAAGGTTCCAGAAGGTGGTCACTTTATCAAAATCGACCGTTTCAGCGGCGCCCGCCTGCCGGATGACGCCACTGGCGACTTTGTCGTGGCCGAGTTCTTCCGCGACGGTGTCGATGGGTTCATCGACCGTGTTTATGACGGTGGTTTTGCGATTGGTTCCGACCTGCCTTTGTTCGAGGAAGCGCAGCGCGCAGGTGTGCAGGTTCAAACCTCCACCGGTCAAACCATCACGGTCGGCCCCAAGGCCACGCAAGGCGATCTGAGTACCGGCGGTCTTTACTAATCGGCCACGTCCAGAAAAAGGCGCAAAAGGTCGGCTTCCGGGTCGTTTTCGATGGCACCTTCGGATCGCCAGCAGATGGACAAGGCGCATTTGACGGCTGCCCATTGGGCCAGCCGTTTCTCTGAAACATTCATGGCTTCGGAATAGAGCGACAGGCAGGTTTCGATCTGCCGGGGATCGCGCACCAATTCGGTCATGCCTTTTGGGTGCCGCAGTGCATTTGCCAGTTCAAAGGCCGGATCTCCTGCATATCCTTTGGCATCGAAAACCCGCGGGCCATTGTGGGTCAGAATAATGTTGTCCGGGTGAAGATCCCCGTGCAGGGGTACCGGCGTGGGCTGGCTGATCAACAGGTGCTGACCCAGATTCGTGGCAGACAGCACGTCCTTGCGCAGAAGGGTTGGGCAGGCCGGAGCAAAGGCGCAGCCGAACAAAGGGGCGAACACCTGGTTCAGGGGTTTCAAGCCACCGATGTCAGCGGTGGCCTTCCCATGCAGGCGCGCCGCCGTTTCTGCAAGGATCGCAACAGCGTCTTCAGGGCGTCCTGCCCGTGCAATGTCCCCCAAAGACGGGCCTTCCAGCCATTCCATCAGAACGGCATTCCGTTCCTCGTTGAGAACCCGAACCGCGCCCCGGTCATGCCAGGCCTTCAACAAAGCGGTCCCGGGTTCTTCGTTGCCGCGATCCGGTCCGCGATAGAGTTTCAGGGCGGCGGGCCCGTGTTCCGACCGTACCTTCCACACCCGCGCCTGGGCCGTCTCGGCAACCAGTTCCGGTTGATGCAATTCCCATCGGTCCAGAAACTCTTTGAATGTGCCTTGCATTCACGCTCAGCCCGTCTTGTGGTGTCTCGCACCTCTTGCTATCACGCAGGCCTGATTGAGCAAGTTGGGACAAGACCATGCGCGCCGAAACCCAGAACACTGTGGCGGAAATCGAAAAGTCGCTGGAGCTGCTGGCGCAGCGCATGGACTATGAGACCGCGCCGCATCGCCTTGAGGAATTCAATGCGCGTGTCGAAGATCCCAACCTGTGGGACAATCCGGAAAAGGCGCAGAAACTGATGCGCGATCGGCAGATGCTGGTCGACGCGATCGAGACCTACGAGGCCATCAAAACCGATCTAAGCGACAATATCGAACTGATTGAGCTGGGCGAACTGGAAGAAGACGAAGAAGTTGTCCAGGACGCCGAAGCCGCGATCAAGGCGCTTCAGGCCAAGGCCGCGAAGAAAGAGCTTGAGGCCCTGCTTGACGGTGAGGCCGACAGCAACGACACCTTCCTCGAGATCAACTCGGGCGCGGGCGGAACCGAAAGCTGCGACTGGGCCTCGATGCTGGCGCGGATGTATGTGCGCTGGGCCGAGAAAAAAGGCTATACGGTCGAGCTTCAGTCCGAAACCCCGGGCGAAGAGGCAGGGATCAAATCCGCTGCGTACAAGATTTCGGGGCACAACGCTTATGGCTGGCTGAAATCCGAAAGCGGCGTGCACCGGCTGGTGCGGATTTCGCCTTTTGACTCGGCGGCCAAGCGGCACACCTCGTTCTGTTCGGTCTGGGTCTATCCCGTGGTCGACGACAATATCGAGATCGAGGTGAACCCCGCCGATATCCGCATCGACACCTACCGGTCATCGGGTGCCGGTGGTCAGCACGTGAACACCACGGACTCGGCCGTGCGGATCACGCACATTCCAACCGGGATTGTCGTGACCTCGTCCGAGAAGTCGCAGCACCAGAACCGCGATATCGCCATGAAGGCTCTGAAATCGCGCTTGTATCAACTGGAGCTGGACCGCCGGAACGCCGACATCAACGCGGCACACGAGGCCAAGGGGGATGCGGGCTGGGGCAACCAGATCCGGTCATATGTTTTGCAGCCCTACCAGATGGTCAAAGACCTGCGGACCAATTACGAGACCTCGGATACCAAGGGTGTTCTGGACGGCGATCTGGACGGCTTCATGGCGGCCACACTGGCCCTGAACGTGGCGGGCAAGAGCCGCTCCGAGGCCCAGGGCGACAGCTGAGGTGAAGCGTAACAGCCCTTTCCTGAACGTTTTGAAAGGGCATTGGCAGCTTATCCTGATCACGGCCCTGGTGTTTTTGCTCTGGAATACACCGGTTGCGGTTCCACTGAAGATACTGGTCGTCTTTCTGCATGAGTTGTCTCATGCGGTGACGATCCTGATGACGGGCGGCTCGGTCGAGAGCTTTTCGATCTCACCACAACAGGGCGGCGTTGTCGTCGGCCGGGGCGGCAATCGCTTTCTCAGCCTGTCTGCCGGGTATCTTGGTTCACTGGCGCTTGGCATGGCCCTTTTGATCCTTGCCTTGCGAACAAGGGCCGACCGCGCCGTTCTGGCGGGTTTTGGTGGTGTTATGTGTCTGGTGGCGGTGCTGTATATCCGCGACCCGTTCGCCCTTGTTTTCAGCATCGGAACCGGGGCTGCGATGATTGCTGCGGCGTGGTATCTACGTCCCGATGCAAGCGATCTGGTGCTGCGTGTGATCGGATTGACCAGTATGATCTATGTCCCTTTCGACATCTTCGATGACACGATCCGACGGTCTGGCGCTCGTTCGGATGCATTCATGCTGGCCGAGGAATTCGGTGGCTCTGCCATGTTGTGGGGCGGGATCTGGCTGGTGCTCAGCTGCATCGTGATCGTTCTTTGCCTGCGCTACTGGCTTGGGGCTGACAGTAACCTGCATTTTCGCAGATCAGCGCGCTGACATTGCCGTCTGGGACGACGCTGAAAAGATACATTTAAACAGTGGGTTTAAATGATCCGAGCTGCCCGCTAGGCTGCCGGAAACGACAATGGATTGGCGCGTCATGGACCTGACCCGGATATCGGCTGCAGACCTTTTGAAACAGTTGACTAACCGGCAGGTTTCAGCCTCGGACGTGATGCAGGCCACGCTGGATCGCATCGCCAAGGTCAATGGTGAGGTGAATGCCATCGTGGCGCTGAGGGATTCAGATGGTTTGATGGCCGAGGCGAAGGCCTGTGACGACGGCCCGATCACCGGCCCGCTGCACGGTCTTCCAATCGCAGTCAAGGATCTTGTGAATGTGGCGGGTGTCGTCTCGTCGCAAGGATCACCTGTTTTTCAAGACCACGTGCCAGCCAGTGACGATCTGATCGCCGCCCGGATGCGGCAAGCCGGTGCCATCCTGATCGGCAAAACCAATACGCCGGAATTTGGGCTGGGATCGCACACGTTCAATCCGGTCTATGGGGCAACGCGCAACCCTTATGATGCCAATCGTACCTGCGGTGGCTCATCCGGCGGGGCGGCGGTTGCTTTGGCGACGGGCATGGTTGCGCTGGCCGATGGCTCGGACATGATGGGCAGCTTGCGCAACCCTGCCGCCTGGAACAACGTTTATGGCTTTCGGCCAAGCTGGGGCAGGGTGCCTTCCGATCCCGTAGGGGACAGCTTTTTGCACCAGTTGTCGACACTGGGCCCCATGGCGCGCTGCCCCGAAGATCTGGGTGTTCTGCTTGATGTCATCTCGGGTCCGGACCCGCGCTTGCCGCTGGCCGTTGAAAGTGCGCCGGTGTCGCCGGTGACCGCCACAGATCTGCAAGGGCTGCGGATCGGGTGGCTTGGCGACTGGGGCGGCGCTTTTCCGACCGAGCCCGGTATTCTTGACATCTGTAAAGACGCGATGGACGTGTTCGAAACACGTGGCGCGCGGGTTGAGGACGTCGCCCCGCCTTTCGATGCCGAAAAACTCTGGACCAGCTGGATCACCCTGCGGTCGTTCAGCGTGGCCGCCGGGCTGGAACCCTTGGCGTCGGAAAAGGAAGATTTGAAAGATTCAGCACAATGGGAACTGGATCGGGGTCTGGCAATGAGTGCAATGGAGGTACACCACGCCAGTGTCATCCGCTCGGAATGGTTCCGTTGCGCGGCGAACCTGTTCGAACAGTTTGACGCGTTGGTTCTGCCGTCTGCTCAGATCTGGCCGTTTTCGGTTGATTTGCCTTACCCGACAGAGATCGCGGGCCGGGCCATGGATACCTATCACCGATGGATGCATGTCACGATACCGGTCAGCCTGATCGGCCTGCCATGTCTTGCTGCGCCCGCGGGGTTTGGCACGCAGGGGCTGCCGATGGGGTTTCAATTGTTCGGGCCCAGAGGATCGGATCGGAAACTATTGTCAGTCGGTGCGGCTTACCACGCCGAAACCAATTGGCCGAACAAGAGGCCGGCGATGCCATAACGCCGGTCAGGGAGGAGGAAGACAACATGGACAAACCCTTTGGTGTTCCGGATATGCGGCCGGTCGATACCGCCATGCTGCGTACTGCATTGCAGCGCGCCTGGGCCGACTTTCGCCGCGCACCGCTGTTCGGCCTTATTTTTGCGGGGTTTTACGTACTGTCCGGGTGGGCGATGGCATGGGTGACAGTTCAGACCGGAACAACCTTTTGGCTGGTGCTGGCGGCCATCGGGTTTCCGCTAATCGGCCCGTTTGCCGCTGTTGGTCTGTACGAGGTATCGCACAGGCTGGAACAAGGAAAGCCGCTCGATTTTGGCGCGATCTTCGGGGTCGTGATGCAGCAAAGCCGCAGACAATTGCCCTCGATCTGCGCGATCATAGTTGTCGTGTTTCTTTTCTGGTTTTTTCTGGGGCACATGATTTTTGCCCTGTTCATGGGTTTGGCGACGATGACCAACGTGTCGACCTCGCTTGAGGTGTTTCTGACACTGAATGGCCTGACAATGCTGGCCGTCGGCACCGCCGTCGGGGCGGTTTTTGCGACCGTTCTGTACATGATCACCGTTCTGTCGATCCCTCTGCTGCTGGACCGCGAGCTGGACTTCGTAACGGCCATGATCACCAGCTTTACCTACGTGTCAGAGAACTTTCCGGTGATGCTGGCCTGGGGTGCCTTCATCGCGGTGCTGACATTTCTGGCGATGGTGCCCTGGTTTCTGGGGTTGCTGGTGGTTCTGCCGTTGCTGGGACATGCCAGTTGGCATCTGTACCGGCAGATCACGCAGAATGATGAAGGGAAAACAACTACCTGAGACGGTAGGTTACAGGTGCTTAGCCACGTTGTTCGTCGACAATCGCGCAGCAGCAAAGATGGCCGTCGAGTCGTGCCCAAGGTATTTCAGCACAACGGGTTCGGGCGTTGTCGCATTTGTCGGGCTGATGACCGACCCACGCCAATGAACTGCCGTTCCCGTAGGGTCCGGAGAGATCAGATAGACCCGGCTGTTGTGACCTTCCCGCTGGGAGGTGAGCATATAGACAGTGTCACCGCTTGCGGCCGCTATCCCCTGTATCTCCCGCGCCTTCGGGGGTGCCTCGGGCATTGCCGCACGCGACACGTAACCACGGATCAACGTACATTGGGCCAGGGGTCGGGCGTGCAGCAGGGTCATCCGGTGTTCAGCCGACAGGCTTTCGATCACCGCGTAGAACCCGGGGGAAAACGGGGATTTCTCGATCGCATCCGCACCCGAGCCCAGAAACTCTGTCAGGGCCGGAGTTGCAGGGTGTTCTTCGATCTTCTCGATCTCGTCCAGCGGTTTCAGAAGAATGCGGGCATCGACATCGAAAAACCTGCATATACGGTCCAGCACATCTGGTCTGGGAACGCTTTCACCGGAAAGATATCTGTTGAACTGGGTACGGTTTACGCCAAGTTGTCGGCACAGCGCCGAGATCGAGCGATATCGCTTCGCCAATTGCCGAAGGTTCGCACCAAACATTGCGCGAATCTCAGCCGGACTACGAATATCGTCAGTCATGGGTGCCCACGTCTTGCTTAGTTTCTGAAAGAAACCATCGTCGCACTGAAGCCGAAGCCCAGTGCATTTTTAAATCGTACAGAATGACCCCAAGCAACGTATCCCCACGTCGCGTTGCAGCTTCGAGGCTAACGTCCTCATGTGTAAAGGCAATAGGCTTTATCTGAAAATGCCTGATCTTTTTCGGGAAAAGCCGACCTTATGGCAATTATAGCGCATTCAGATCGCAAGAGTTGAATTTGAAAGGACCAGCCACCCTAATAAGTGTTCCCGCCTTGGCTGCAAGACAAGTGCCAAGGCGGGACAGTTCGATCAATCGCCGCGCAGCAGGGCCGCCACGCCGGTACGCGCGATTTCCATCAGGCCCAGCGGGCGCATCAGGTCGGCAAATGCGTCGATCTTGTCGGGCGCACCGGTGATTTCGAAGATGAAGGAATTGAGTGTGCTGTCGACAACATTGGCGCGGAAGATATCGGCCAGTCGCAGGGCTTCGACCCGCTTGTCGCCTTCGCCGACAACCTTGATGATCGCCAGTTCACGCTCGACCGAGGCGCCCTCGACCGTCAGATCATGCACATCACGCACCGAGACAATCCTGCCAAGCTGCGCCTTGATCTGTTCGATGACTTGGGGCGTGCCGGTGGTGACGATGGTGATGCGGCTCAGGTGGCCGGTATGATCAACCTCGGCCACCGTAAGGCTTTCGATGTTGTACCCACGACCCGAGAAAAGGCCGATGACACGGGCCAGCACTCCGGGCTCGTTTTCGACCAGAACCGCGATGGTATGGCGTTCCTGAACGTCCGAGAAGGTGGGCCGTAGGTTATAGGCCGAATGGCGGGTAGAGCCTTTTTTGATATGTAGGGCAGACATTTACGTCCCTTTCATCATCCTTGACAGGTTGGGCGCAGCGCGGCGCTCAACCAAATCCGTCGAATTTCGTTAAACCAGAACCGAACCTTTGGAGTCGATCACGCCCTGCGTCTCGGCCTCACCCAGCAGCATCTCGTTATGGGCCTTGCCCGACGGGATCATGGGGAAGCAGTTTTCGTGCTTTTCGACCAGACAATCAAAGATCACCGGACCGTCGTAATTGATCATCTCCATGATCGCGTCATCCAGATCGGCGGGGTCGGAACACAGGATACCTTTGGCGCCAAAGGCCTCAGCCAGTTTCACGAAATCGGGCAGGGCCTCGGACCAGGAATGTGAATAGCGCTCGCCATGCAGCAGCTCCTGCCACTGGCGGACCATGCCCAAACGTTCGTTGTTCAGGATGAACTGTTTCACCGGCAGGCGGTACTGAACGGCGGTGCCCATTTCCTGCATGTTCATCAGCCAGCTGGCCTCGCCGGCGACATTGATCACCAGAGCATCCGGATGCGCCATCTGCACGCCGATCGAGGCGGGGAACCCATAGCCCATCGTGCCCAGACCACCCGATGTCATCCAGCGGTTGGGGTCTTCGAACCCAAGGTACTGCGCCGCCCACATCTGGTGCTGACCCACCTCGGTGGTGATGTAGCGATCATGCTTTTTTGTCAGTTCTTCAAGGCGTTGCAGCGCGTATTGCGGTTTGATCGACTTTTCGCTGTTGGTGAAGGCCAGGCAGTTGATCTTGCGCCACTCGGCGATCTGGTTCTGCCATTGTTTGACATTCGCGGCGTCCGTCTTGCGGCCGCGCGACTTCCAGATCTTCAGAATATCCTCGAGCACATGCGCCACATCGCCGACGATCGGGATGTCCACCCGGATGACCTTGTTGATCGAGGACGGGTCGATGTCGATATGCGCTTTTTTCGAGTTCGGCGAAAACGCATCGATGCGCCCGGTGATCCGGTCATCGAACCGCGCACCGATATTGATCATCAGATCGCAATCATGCATCGCCATATTGGCCTCATAAAGGCCATGCATGCCGAGCATCCCCAGCCAGTTCTCGCCCGAGGCGGGATAGGCGCCCAGACCCATCAGGGTTGAGGTGATCGGAAAGCCCGTTGCATCCACCAGTTCACGCAGCAACTGGCTGGCCGCGGGGCCGGAATTGATAACGCCACCGCCGGTATAGAAGATCGGTTTCTTTGCGGTTTCCATCGCGGCAACCAGTTCGGTGATCTCTTCCAGATCTCCTTTCATCGCGGGTTGGTAATGCGAGGTCGAAGGTTTCGGGCTGGCATATTCGCCCGACGCGAACTGCACATCCTTCGGGATGTCGATCAGCACCGGGCCGGGGCGGCCCGAGGTGGCGACATGGAATGCCTCGTGCAGGGTTTCAGCCAGCGAGTCCGTGTCCTTCACCAGCCAGTTATGCTTGGTGCAGGGGCGGGTGATGCCTACAGTGTCGGCCTCCTGAAACGCATCCGATCCGATCATGAAGGTCGGGACTTGCCCGGTCAGAACGACGATCGGGATCGAATCCAGCAACGCATCGGTCAGACCGGTGACAGCATTGGTGGCACCGGGGCCGGAGGTGACAAGCGCGACGCCCGGTTTTCCCGTCGATCGGGCATAGCCTTCGGCGGCGTGGATAGCGCCCTGTTCGTGACGCACCAGAATGTGGCGAATGTCGTTTTGCAGAAAGATTTCATCATAGATCGGTAGCACGGCGCCACCGGGGTATCCGAATACCGTGTCCACGCCCTGATCCTTGAGGGCCTGAACCACCATCTTTGCGCCGGTCATCTCACGTGTCATCTGCTTTGCTCCGTTCGCGACATGTGTCTTGCGTTCGACAAAAAAAAGCCCCCGATTTTTCGGAGGCGCATGGGTTCGATTATGGTTTACCGTTACCGGCCCATGCGCGTGGTTCCTACGATTACGACTAGCGTTCTCATCGCCAGAGGCTCCTTTTTGCTTGGAGGCGACATTATGGTCGGGGGGAAGGGGCGTCAACAGGCAATTGCACCAATTTTCTATCTCAGCGGCGGTATTTTGCGACATTTTATTGCGTAGATTGCCGCATGTCGGGAATTTCCGGGAATTCGACGTGAAAATTGGCCGTTTTGTGTGCGGATAAGGCGGTCTGAAAGCGTCAGGCCGATGTCCGAAACGGGCATGACCATTACTTTTTTCTGCGCCACGCTGAACGTGCAGGGGGCAAAACCCGGAGGCTTGAAATGTTGCAGGACCTGGTTGATCTTGGCCGCTATCCAATCGATCGTCCGGATTCACCGGCTTATGATCGGCTGATCGAGGATTTGAGACGCGAGTTGGAACAGGATGGATGTGCCGTTCTGCCGGGTTTCGTGCACGAAGCAGGGGTCAAGCTTCTGGTGCAAGAAGCCGAGGGGGTAGCGCCCAAGGCGCACCGGTCCTTCAACAGAACCAACGCCTATTTCACGAAGGACGACCCAAGGCTTGGCATCGCTCATCCGATCCGCCGGTTCTATGATCGTTCGAACGCCTTTGTTCCGGCCGACAATCTTTCGAAATCCGGCCCGCTGCGGCGCATTTACGAGTTCGACGGCTTTCTTCCCTTTGTCCGCGATGCCCTGAATGAACCCGAAGACCGCTTTTTCCGCTACGATGACCCATTGGCGGACGTGATCATCAATGTCGTGGAAGAAGGGCAGGGCTTTCCCTGGCATTTCGACACCAACAACTACACCGTGACGCTGGCCATCCAGAACGGAGAGACGGGCGGCGCGTTCGAGTATGTGCCCAACCTGCGGACGGCGGAAAATGAAAACTTTGATCTGGTGGCCTCGGTTCTCGATGGGAACATGGGGCGGGTTCGCCGGCTGGAGCTGCGGCCGGGGGATTTGCAGATTTTCAAGGGCCGGTATTCACTGCACCGGGTCGCTCCGGTTAGAGGCAAGCGCCGTCGCTATGTCGGCATCTTTTCCTTTGTCGAGGCTGAAGGCATGTGTGGCGGTGTGGAACGGACGCAGCAATTGTATGGCCGCGTTTTGCCGCATCACTACAAGCGCGCGGGGCTGCGAAAGGATCAATTGCTGGATTGAGTGTTCAACCTCGGTACAATGCATCTGATTGATGTCCGGAGAGTCAGATGCCCAAGATTTTGCAGCTTACACCATTTGTGTTGTGCTCGTCCCTGAAGGACCAGATCGACTTCTATTGTGATCGCCTTGGGTTCACCTGTGGGTTCATGCAAGACAATTATGCCTTTTTGAAACGTGGTCCTGTTGCGATCCGCCTTTTGGAGTGCCCGCCGCGGGATGACGGCAAGCCATTGGGTGATGAACACTCCTTCTATATCGATGTTGAAGATATTGATGGGCTTTATGACAGCCTGCGCGACCGATTGGCCGATCTGCCCGAAGGCCGTGTCAGGCCGCCGTTCAATCAGCCCTATAATCAGCGTGAATTCCACGTTCTGGACGAAGACGGGACATTGGTTTTTTTCGGAGAAGGTCTTTGACCCGGCGGGTACCGCTCCCGCCCATCTTCAACACGCTTGCGGCGCGTATCCTCTGGTTGGGCCGGGCAGCGCTGCGCGCTGCGGGCGCGTGCAGATCAGAAACCGACGCCAGTCCCCTGCAGCACGCCATGTTCCAAAGCGTAGCGTGTCAGCCCGGCGGTTGAGGATATGCCGAGTTTGCGTTTGATATTCTTGCGGTGCGTTTCGACCGTCCGCACGGAAATATCCAGCGTTTGCGCAACTTCCTTGTTGGATTTGCCCTGCGCCAGTTCCAGCAGAATGGTCTGTTCACGTCCGGTCAGCGCTTCGCGCACGTTGTTGCCCTTGGGCTTGAGCGATCCGCTGGCGCCGGTGCACAGATACTGTTCACCCCGTATCACCGCATCAATGGCCTGCTTGATCTCTTCCGTGGGCACATCCTTGAGCACGTAACCTTTGGCACCGTGGCTGAGCGCGGTCGAGATATATTCCGGGCTGTCATGCATCGACAGGATCAGGATGCGCGTTTCCGGCAATCGTTCCAGGATGATTTCCGTGGCGCTGAGACCGCCGAGGCCGGGCATGTTCAGATCCATCAGGATCACATCCGGGGCAAGGTCAACAGCCTGATCCACTGCCGCCTGTCCGCTGCCAAGCGTACCGACCACTTCGATCTCATCATAGCTTTCCAGGATGGACTGAATGCCCTCGGCCACCATGGGATGGTCGTCGACGATAAGAACTCGGATGCTTTCGGCGCTCATGTGCCGGCCTTTCGGTTCGGGGTTGCGTCTTCCTGCGGTGGCAGAAGGTGGCTCAGCGGCAGGCTGACTTCGATGACGGTGCCGCCACGCGGTCCGCGTGATGACAGAATGCGCAGGGACCCGTCAAGCTGTTCGATGCGCTCTTGCATGTTGCGCAACCCGATCCCGGTGCTGGGGGTACCCGGATCGGTCCGCATGCCCCGGCCATTGTCGGTGATCCGCATGGTTGCACCTTTCTTGTGCCCGCGCAGGTCTATCGTAACATGCGTGGCGCCAGAGTGGCGCTCGATATTGGTCAGCGCCTCTTGCGCGATGCGATACAGGGCAATCTTGCTGTCCTGATCCAGCCGGTTGCGGAACACCACGGTCGAGAATTCCGTCTCGATCCCGGTGCGGTCCCGGAAATCGTCGGTCAGAGCTTTCAGCGCTGGCCCAAGGCCCAGATCGTCCAGTACGCCGGGGCGCAGGTCGCGACTGATGCGGCGGACCTCGGTGATGGCGGTGCCAAGATGGTCAATCCCTTTGTCCAGCGGATCGCGTGCGCCCGCGTCATCGCCGCGCGACAGGCGGCGCCGCGCGTTGTCCAGCGCATAGCGTACACCGACCAGAATCTGGCTGATGCCGTCATGCAGTTCGCGGGCAACGCGGCCTCGTTCCTCTTCCTGGGCATCGAAGACGCGCTGGGTCAGTTCCTTCAGCTTGGCGTCCGCAAGTCTGCGCTCGCGGATGTTCAGCAACATGCCAGATGCAAAGACGATGAGCACCGCCGCCACAACGATCGCGCCGATATACATGAAGGTGCGTTGAACGCGGGCCTCGACCTCGGCCCTGGCGTTGGCGACCGTTGCAACGATGTCGTCGATGAAGACTCCGGTTCCCACGACCCAGCGCCAGTCCTGAAGCCCGACGACATAGGCGATCATCTGCGCTTCCTCTCCGGTCGAAGGCTTTTGCCACATGAAGCTGTGCCAACCAGCCCCCTGGCGGGCGAGGCGGATGAATTCATCAACGATCGGAGTGCCATCGCTGTCCGTCAGCCCTTCCCAGTTTCGGTTGATGAACTGCGTCTGGCGGGGGCTGACCAGATTATTGCCGTCATAATCGTAGACAAAGAAGAACCCATCCTGACCATAGATCATTGCCGACAGGATTTGGGACACGAGGTTTTTCGCGACCTCGTCATCAGGCTCGGCCCGGCCGTAGATATAGGCGAACCCGTTGCGCGCCTGTGTCACGTAGTTGCGCAACTCTTCCTTCTTGGCTTCGACCAGGCTGCGTTCCAGCGCTTCGATCTCACGCTCGGCGGTCGCGCGCGCCTCGTATGCCACAAGCACCGCAATTGCCGCCACGGCCACGACCAGCGGGATTGCGGCAACCAGTGACAATTTCTGCGCATAGGTCAGCGAGATCAGATGTCGGAGTCTTTGCATGGACGAATCGATACGCAAGCGGCGGCGAAAATGCAAAAAGATTGGGCTTTGTTCGGGGAATACAGAGTTTATTGTCGGGGAAGACGTGCTTTGAGGTCTGATTTCTTGCCGGAAATCGCAAAGAATCCGATTCTCTACGCAGTAGTAGGTATTCCCTTTCAGTTCGGTCACATTAGGCTGACGCGCACTGAATGCGACAGGTCCGGTTCTGCCGGACCGTGACTATGAAGGGGAGGAACACTCATATGGATCGTCGTTCATTTCTGAAAAAATCCGCGCTGGGCGGTTCGGCAGCTGCAGCGACAGCATTGGCGGCACCGGCTTATGCTCAGGGCCAGCGTACCCTGACCATGGTGACCTCGTGGGGTCGTGGTCTGGCGGGCGTGTTTGACAGCGCGCAGCGTTGTGCCGACAGCATCAACGCCATGTCCGATGGCAGCCTGAATGTTGAAATCAAGGCGGCAGGCGAACTGGTTGGCGCCTTCGAAGTATTTGACGCGGTGTCGTCGGGTCAGGCGGACATGTATCATGCCGCTGACTATTACTTTGTGGGTCAGCACCCGGGTTATGCGTTCTTCACGGCCGTTCCTTTCGGCATGACTGCACAGGAACTGGTGAACTGGTACTATCATGACGGCGGTATGGAGCTGCATGACGAGCTGGGCGAAATCTTTGGCCTGAAGTCCTTCCTGGCCGGCAACACCGGTGCGCAGGCGGGTGGCTGGTACTCGAAAGAGATCAACAGCCCCGAAGACTTCAACGGTCTGAAGTTCCGTATGCCGGGTCTGGGCGGCAAGGCGCTGGGTAAACTGGGCGCATCGGTCCAAAACATTCCGGGGTCGGAAGTGTATCAGGCGCTGTCGTCCGGCGCGATCGACGGTACCGAGTGGATC
The DNA here is from genome assembly GCF_013110595.1 of Ruegeria sp. HKCCD6428. Lineage (NCBI taxonomy): Bacteria > Pseudomonadati > Pseudomonadota > Alphaproteobacteria > Rhodobacterales > Roseobacteraceae > Ruegeria > Ruegeria sp. HKCCD6428. The sequence continues at coordinate 939,161 of NZ_WVQX01000001.1, read as the reverse complement.
GGTCCATGGGCCGACGAAAAGGCCGGCTTCCAGGAAATCACCAAGACCTACTACACTGCGGGCTTCCACGAGCCGGGCGCAGGTCTGTCGCTGGCAACCAACCGCGACGTGTTCAATGAACTGACCCCGGCACAGCAGAAGATCATCGAGGTCGCTGCCGCCGAAGCGCACCAGTGGAACCTGGCGCAGTTCCTGGCCAACAACGGCGCAGCGCTGCAGCGCCTGCAGGCGGGCGGCGTCAAGGTTCTGGAATTCCCGGACAGTGTCTGGGACGCGTTCGGTCAGGCCAGCCAGGAAGTTCTGGACGAGAACATGGGCGATGAGCTGTTCAAGAAGATCCACGACAGCGCGATGACGTCGATGGCAGCATCGTCTGCTTGGAACAACCTGTCATCGGGTGTTTACACCGCTCAGCGCGACCGTGTTCGCGGCTAAGCCATTCTGATCCAAGAAAAACCGGTTCCCCCGCGTCGTGGGGGAGCCTTTCCCGTTGCGCTAAGGGGTTTGGGCAAGCAACAATAATCCCATGCACAACTGAGACGACCTGGGGACAACATGCAGGACGAAAACGGTATCTCGTTCTTCGGCGCCCTGTGGAATGGACTGGTCTGGTTCATTCAGAACATTGCCGAAGCCTTCTATAATTTCGGATACGCCATCACGCATCCGCAACTCTGGCTGGACTGGTCCGACAAGGCGTCGATCATGCGCTTTGTCTATTACGGCGGTTCGGTCGAGTTCTTCTTTGTGGTGTTCACGTTCTTTCTGGTTCTGACGGCCATCGGGCTGTACTACCGGAACTTCATGTGGGCCATCGTGCGGGGCCTTGAGGGGTTCGCCAATACCACCGGCCGCTTCTTTGCCTGGGCGGGCCTTTTGATGGTGATCCAGCAGATCGTGATCGTTTTCATGCAGCGGGTCTTTACACGACCCGATATGTCTTTTGGTTTGGGTATCCCGTTCCAGATGGATATCAGTTGGTTCGCGGAAGAACTGAAGCTGTATAATGCGATGGTCGTGTGCCTGTGCTGTACCTACACATTCGTGCAGGGTGGGCATGTGCGCGTTGACCTCATCTATGCCGGCATCAGCCACCGTGCCAAACGGGTGGTTGATATGTGCGGTGCGGTTTTGTTCATGATGCCCATGGCGGTGTTAACTTGGATGTATGGCTGGTACTTCATGTGGCGGCACCTGATCGTGCCGAAACCTTCGGCCAGTGACACGCTGGACCGACTGGTGGCCAAGTCCCGTGCGCTGCGCTGGAACGTGGAAACCATTGGGTTCAGCCCCAACGGATTCAACGCCTACTTCCTGTTCAAGATCTTGCTGGTGGCCTTTGCAGCCATGGTGTTCCTGCACGCAATCGCATTCCTGTACCGGTCGTATCTGGAATACGTGGAAGGGCCGGAAAGCACCGGAAAATACCTCGACAAGGACAGCCTTGGTGAGGGTGAAGAAGCCTATGAAGGCGCACATTAGGGACGGAGACCCAGACTATGTTGTTCGGACTTGATGGCGTCGAGATAGGCCTCATTATCGTATTCTTCTGCCTCTTCGGAGGCATCCTTTCCGGCTTCCCGGTGGCCTTTGCCATCGGCGGCGCCGGAGTGATTTCCTTTGGGATCATCGCGGCACTGGACAGTGCCGGGCTGTTGATCCACCAGGCAATCGACACAGGCTCACAAGCCTATCGGGATATTGTAAATTCCGGGGTAAAACCTGATGTCATATCGGTATTCCGATACCCGGATTTGCCAAGGATAGCCGAGCCGGTCTTTGTCTCTGGCTGGGAAACCGCGCTGGACCGCAACGTGTCGTTCATCGTGAACCGCATGAACGAGCGCGTACTGGCAGGGCAATCCATTGAGACCCTGTTGGCCGTGCTGATGTTCGTTCTGATGGGGATCACGCTGGAACGCTCGAAAATCGCGAACGACCTGCTGACGACGATGGCGCGCGTCTTTGGACCGCTGCCGGGTGGTCTGGCCGTGTCCATCGTGGTTGTGGGGGCATTTCTTGCGGCCTCTACCGGCATCGTTGGCGCGACCGTGGTGACCATGGGCCTGCTGGCGCTGCCAACCATGTTGCGGAACAATTACTCGCCGGAACTCGCAACGGGTGTGATCGCGGCCTCGGGTACGCTGGGGCAGATTATTCCGCCCTCGATCGTGATCGTTCTGCTTGGCACATTGGCGGGCGATCTGTATTCCACGGCGCAAGAGACACGGGCTGTCGAGGCCGGCTGCACCGATGCGCTGACCTATCTGGGGGAGCCCGCGGTTGTCTCGGTCGGAACTTTGTTCCAGGCGGCGCTTTTGCCGGGGATCCTTCTGGCCCTGCTTTATGCGTTGTATGCGTTTGGTTATGCATTGCTGAATCCCCATAAGGCACCTGCTGTGGCGCTGTCAGGCGGGTCGGGTGAGCCGATCACCCGGTCCGAAGGTTTGACTTGGCTGCTGGGCGCACCGGTTGCGCTGATCGTCGGCACCGTGTTGCTGGGCAATGTCGGCCTGATCGGCAGCCAGAACATTTCGGTCTCGGCTTTCTCGGACATCGGACAGGGCGCATCGTTGCGTACCAACGTGTCGGAAGAATGCAAGGTATCGATGATCGATCTGCATGGTCAGGCCGCCTGGGATCAGGCCGTCGCCGAGCAGGAAGCAATTGATGCCGCTGGCGGTGCAGCTGAGTCTCAGCGCCTGACCGAAGAAGAACTGGCCGCCGCACAACAGGAAATGATTGCATCAGCCGCACCAATTGGCACGGGTGTCGCGATCACGGTCGTGCTGTTGGGCCTCACTCTGGTTCTGGGCCGTGGCATCGCCCCCTCGCGTGCGCCACAGCCGCTTATCGTTGGTGCGATTGGTCTGCTTCTTATGTTGTTGGTCGATATTTTGCTGATTTCGCCCACAACAACTTCAGGGGCGACGTTCCTGTTGCTCGCGTTGCCATTTGCGCTGGCCATGTATGGTTGCAAGGAAGCCGCAGCGCGATGTGCGACCAATGACCTGATCCGCGTGGTCTTCCCGCCACTGGTTCTGATCATCGCGGTTCTGGGATCGATCCTGGGTGGTGTGACCAACCCGACACCGGCAGCTGCGCTGGGGGCGGGTGGCGCGATCATGCTGGCGGCCTATCGTAAGCTGCAGGATCAGGGGCGATCGGGCAAGGTGATCATCTGGTCGACATTTGCCGTGATCATCGCCTTGCTGATGGGGGTCAACTTTGACCTGCGGGTCAATCAGGGCAATGTGACGTTGGAGACCTGGATCGCCTTCATCATCGCGTATGCAGCCTATCTGTATGCCTTGTTCGGGCTGCTGTTCGGGTGCTGGGTGCTGTATTCAAGCGGAGTTCTGACCCCGGTGGTGCGCGAGACGGCCAAGGTGACCTCGATGGTGTTTACCATCCTGATCGGATCCCAATTGCTGAACCTGGTGGTGATCTCGTTCGGAGGGGAGCACTATATCCAGCAATTCCTGAAGAGTTTTGACAACGAGTTCACGGTCTTCCTGATCGTTATGCTGGTGTTGTTCATTCTGGGCTTCGTGCTGGATTTCCTCGAGATCATCTACATCGTGATCCCGATCGTGGGGCCGGTGATCTATGGCGGGTCGTTCGACCCGAAATGGGTGACGATCATGGTGGCGGTGAACCTGCAAACATCCTTCCTGACACCACCGTTCGGGTTCGCGTTGTTCTACTTGCGAGGGGTTGCGCCGAAGGAAGTGACGACGGGCCATATCTATCGCGGGATCATTCCGTTTGTTCTGATCCAGGTGGTAGGGATCGCAATTCTGTGGTTCTTCCCGGCGATTGTCACGATCGTACCGGACCTGATCCCGAACTGATCCGGATCATCAAAATGCAAAAGGGGGCCCGAAGGCAAGGCCCTATAGGTAAATGTTGAAAGAGGCTGGGAGTTCAGCCTCTTTCCTTTTGTGCTCAGATTGAGAAGTTCGAGAATTGGCGTTAATTATCAGACGTTTGATTTTGGTGCAGCGAAGGACCGCTTCGAGCCCAAAGCGGACACCGAAAAAATGCCAGACGACGCCAAAAAGCAGCGTCGCCCGATAGTCGCGGTTGTCGCTTTATTCTACCAGTTCCAGATCACCGGGACGCCAGGTCTTGTCGAACCAAGGCTCGAGCGGGCCGTAGAGGCGCATCATCACGTTGAAGCTTTGCCCGGGCATGGTTTGCGCCCAGTTGTTCTCCCAACCTTCTGGGGCTTCTGGACCAAAATAGATGCTGGTACTCCCATCCTCATTAGGTTTTATCCCCGGTCTATTAGAGTCGATACCACCGGATTGCTGGTCAGTTTCAAGGATTGACCGAGTCTGTCCGCTATACAACATAAACGACGCAAAGTTTTTGGCGGGAACCGGCGCCGGTAGCGTTACCTTATAGGTTTTTGAGCCGTCAAGGTACTGTCCGTTGTTGTCTCGCGCTGTCATCGCATAGACAGACCCCGTCCCGACCGGTGGCGAGGTCATCGCAGGCGTTATGCCCGTTGCCATATAGAAAAAGTACGACCGATCATCGAGGATGCGCGCGCCGTCCTCAAGAAAAAGATAGCTCTGGCGTTGGAACGGTGAGTTCCATTGCCGGTCGTCATAAAAGAACACTCCTGGATCGCGCGAGGCATACGTGATCGCTCGCGCCGTGGCGTTTGCGATTGCTGCTGCCTCCTTAAATATGCCCTGCATACGGGCATCGGGCTCAAAGGGCTCGCCTTTCTTGATCCCTATGGAAGCGAACGTGCCTACGATCTCCGGATTGAAAGCGCCTATTGGATTGTTTTCGAGTGCAACATGGATCTCTTCAAAGAAGTCTTCGTTGTTTGCGTGAACAGTGTTGTGTTGGACACCTGAGATATTCAAGAAGGTTTCAACAGGCGGGTTATCCGCTTCGCTAAGCGGATAGATATTCAAACCTGCTTTGATCTCTGCAACAGGCCCAGCCGTATCGCCATCTGGCCCGGGCTGCCTGCGAAGGATGAGCCAGTGCTCGTAGGTCTTTGTGCGCAGCTCAAAGTACCCTTCTGGCACAGGCGTTTCATCGTCTTTGTGAAGAAGAAGGTATTTGCCGCCTTCGCCTTTGTCAGCGCCAAGCGCACCAATGTCCGTCACATATTCGAATGCCGCATCGTCCAATAGGCCAAGCAACCCGGGCGGCACCTCAATCACCATCGGACCCTCAGATATGTCAACGTTCGAACCGGTGTAGATCGTCGTTGTATTGGGTGTCAGCCAAATGGAACGAGCATCAAGCAAATCTTCTGCAATGACAACTTCGTTTGGCTCCACTCCAAGATCTTCGTAAGCTTGGAACATCGCTCGAAGCGAAGCGATCTTCATGCCATCCAGGAAAGCCGTCGTTGCTCTGATCAGATCAAGGTTGTCGAAGACTTTCTCCACCGTCTCAGGTGATGGCATACCATCGAAGAATTCCAGCTCACCAAGCGTCTGAGTCTCGACCTTGTCTGGTGTAAGAACATTCTCAGGCACGTCGGCTTTGAATTCTTGGGCTGAAGAATGCGATGCGAGTACCAGGGCAGTCAGCACAGCTAACGACTTTGTTTTCATTGTTCACTCCATTGGGAATTTCTGTTTGTTTTGATCAGTTTACTTTTTCAAGATCGCCCAGCATCCAGCCACTCTCCAACCATCCTTCTTGCGGCCCATATAGACGAAACAAAAGGAAGTACGGCTCCGTGGTTGGTATCCAGTTGCTTTCCACGCCCTCCGGTGCCTCTGGTCCAAAAAAGATGTCGTAAGAACCGTCTTCATTAGCCTGCATCGCATCAGTGTCGCGCTCGGACAAACCGACAGGATCAACGTTCCGAATGAAACTCTTGGTCTCCATCGAGTAAACAATCACGGACCAGAAATCGTCGGCGGGTGTGTCTGCCGGAACGTTTAGTCGGTAGGTTTCATTGTGGTCGTACATTTCGCCATCGCTATCGCGTAGGCCAGTCAGATAAAATGTACCCCCGCCCAGTTGTTTCGGCAGGTATGTAATCCAGAAATAACTGCCGCCCGCACGTGCATCCACAAGGACTTCAGTCTCAGTCTCATACGGGAAACCTGCCTCGGGTTGACCTTCGGCAAAGTCCCATATCAGCCACTGGCTTTTCATCTCGCCGCTATCGTCGACCCAGAGCGGATTCATGGCTTTGCCGGGCGTTACAAAGTAATTCTGCATTGAGGCATACGCCAACAACAAACCCTCATTCATTGCTTGCATCTGAATTTCCGATGGCTCGAAAGGTTTTCCCTTTTCGATCCCGAGATCCTTCAGGAAATTTACCATGACCTTGTCTTGTGGTCTGACGGGGTTGTTTTGAACGTAATCGTTCAAATCCTGAAAGAAGGTCTCGTTGTAGTATGGAAGCGAGTCGTACGGCACTTCTGACGCTTCGAGATAGTTGTTGGGTGGTGGATTGTCGGCCTCAGACAGGTAGTACACTTTGATCGTTTGAGCGTAGTCGGCCGCATCGGCGTCCGTTCCGCCATTCGTCAGTTTTGGCCGGAACGAAAACCCATATTCGTAGGTATCTGTTTCAAAGGGAAGGTATCCCGCCTCAGTTAATTCTTCCAGCGACATATCCCCTTCGTAGCCTGGGGGTAGCATAAGGTACTTGCCGCCAGCACCTTCATCGAAACCGTCGGGACCAACGTCCACAATCGGAACATCCCAGGCACTTACGATTGTACCGAAGTAGTTCACCTTGTCGGTGGCAGCGGGCACTTCAATGACAAGGGGGCCGGGTTCGGAGGTCATCGAAGCCCAAGCATAGGCCGTAACATCGTTGGCCGTAAGAAACCCATGTTTGGAGTCGAACGGCTTGTTGAGATAAATGATGTCATTGTAGTCGCCACCGAGGTCGCGACGAATGCCCTTGAGGAAATCGATCATACCGGCGGCAGGCATTCCCCAGATGGCCGTCTGGGTGGCACGCTGCACCATAATCTTGTACTCGATGTCCTCGACCTCGGCTGATCGTGCAAGGATGTCGCCCGTGTCGTTGAAGGACTGCGAGAAAACTGGTGAAGCAGAAATACCTGCGCCGAGCACCATTCCCAAAAAATGCATCGAAAAACCGCCGTGTAGTGGCCGAAGTATTTTCATATTGCAATGCTCCCTGCTGTTTAGGGAAAGCTTGCACATCCGTTCAGCCGATGCGTATCATTTCACGACACGCGGGCGAACAAGCGGGTTGACGGATTGAACCTACCACCGATGATTTCGGCCAAGGCCTTGGGTGCGATGCCCCAGTTTGTGCTTGAAGCCGCTGGGGAAAGACGCCTGTTGCGTGCTTTTGACTCTGCCGATCTTCCTGTTCACTTCATTGAGGAAAGAGGCGGTTACATCTCGGAGCATGCCTTGGCGACCTTTGTGCACGAAGCCGCACGATCCTCGGGACAACAAAACATCGGATTGTTGTGGTCACCGTATCTCACTGTCGCTGACTACGGCGCCTGGGGGAGTTACGTTCTTTCTGCTCCAACGCTGGGGGCAGCGCTAATACGAGCTTCTGCCGTCATGCCATTTCATTCGTCCACGGATCGCGCGTGGCTTGAAACTTCGGGCACTAGCGCGCGCTACTGTTATCGTTTTGGACTTCGCTCGCATTTCGCGTATCCGGACATCGGTTTCTCGGCCGTTGGGGTTTTTTTGAGCATATTCCGCGCGTATTTAGGAAACGACTGGAAGCCATCGGCCGTGCTCTTGGACTTTCCGAAAGTTCCTGGGTTTGTCGAGGCAGAAGACACTTACGCTTGTCCTGTAATCTGGAACGCCACCCGCCTTGGGGTTGAGTTTGAAGCTTCGGCTTTGAGCTCCGAAGCCACGCCCAAAAAACTCACCGGCGGCTCGACAACTGTCGGAGATATTTCTCGCGAACGATTGGGCGGCCCACCTCAAACACTTAGAGGACAAGTCGAGGAAGTGGTTTGGCAACAACTTCATCGGGAGGAAATGTCGATTGATGCCACCGCGCGTTCGCTCGATCTTGGCGTTCGCACACTACAGCGGAAGTTAGCAAGCGAAGGGGTTCGTTTTCGCGAAATCGTCAACGATGTCAGGGTAGCAAGGGCCGAGGAACTCCTCACAGATACGCGCGAGACAGTCTCCAGTATCTCCTCCATGCTAGGATATGAAACCGCAAATAATTTCAGCCGCGCATTTAGGAAGGTGACGGGACTGACGCCCTCTGACTATCGCAAGATGAACTCCGGTCATACTTGAATGGCCGTCTGCAAAATCAAGCCGTTGGCGTCTGCATTGCTCACAAATTTAAGTTGAGGTTACCGAATTCAAAAACTGAAGAGATCCCGATCATACACAAAGCCCTTCGCAATACCGAGCTTCATAGCTGGGCTCTTGTGTTCTTTTACCATGAGGTCGGTGTAGTTATGTGCAAACCTCAAGATATCCACCAGATTCATAACTATGACCGGATTGTAGTACTGCTTGTAGTGCCACAGACTTCGGCGGCCCGAGGTCGCCAAGCGACGCTCAAATTCCATGACCTTGGTCCATGCCCGAGCGTGATACATGTCTACCGGATGCGTTCCCGCTCGAACTGCGAACTGGGCCATCTGGGCAAAGTCTAATCGTGTCGGGTCAGTGCGGAAAATCACCCGCTTTTGCGGCTCATTGATGAAGTGGAATGGGTAGTGAATGCCGGCCGTTTCAGACTGACCGGTATGATCCATTAGGAGCTCCCTGACGTCGGAGAGTGCCACATTGCCAAAGGAGGATTCCAAAAGGTACTCCATGGCGCCGTCTTGTGGTCTGGAGACAGCCTGATCACCGTCTCCAGGCAAGAACCCTGCCTGACGCATCAAATAATCCACGCGCTCTAATTCCCTGTTACCATCAGCCACAAATCCCAAGCGCCGCGGATGGCTTTCATTCTTTGCCATCGTGACGTCTGCAATCCGCACCACTTTCCTCTGCACTTCAATTTTGAACACAGCCGAAAAGGCTGAAGAGACACCCGTATCGCTGTCGACTGAAAAGTTCAGCAGTCGATACTTCCGACCGATCTTCTTCTTAATCAGCATGATATGGGCAAACTCGGCCGCGTCTTGTCGAACCCTAGCGGCCATCTCAAGGAGCCTGATATCGTCATCAAGCTCTCTTGGCTTTTTGTTACGGTGTCACCTACTTGATTTTGGGTTGGTCGCCTCGTGTCGTTTGCAAATGTACTCGATGTACTCACTGGCAAACCAAATCCGAGCGTTCTCCCGCATAGAACGAGGTTTTTCTTTGTCCCCGACAATATCCATCGCCTTTTCGACGGCAAGCGGGTGAACGTCAGGATCAACATCTGTTGTAGACGCAATGACATATTTTCTGTAGCTGTGGACGGTCCACATTTGACGCACTTCTACCAATTTACGAATACCTTTGTCGGGCCAGTTCACCTGAAGGATTTGTGTGTCCGTGGCGAAGTGAGGACAATCACCTTCAAAAACTTCGGGCAGTCGCTTCTCCCGATCTGCTGCAAACGCTTGGCATTGCTCGTGGATGAAGTCGATCTTCGAATAGACTTCCGGAAGTGATGTATCGAGCAATCGTGAGATAGCTGAACGCGTCACGCCATTAACCAGCGACCTAAAGACTTTAACATTTAGGTCGCTACGCTTATGTCGCCTAGTCGAGCGACCAATCGAAAAGGTCTTCTTACACGCTTTGCACTGATATCTTGGATCTCCTTTGGCCGTCTTACCGAACTTTCGATACCGGCTCGGCATAAGCTCAACGGTCGCTCCATGATTGATACATGCAACACTCGGACAACTTTCATGTTTTGTTCTTCTATTCAGGCGGGAGAGCCTTGCGTATTCTTCCGCCAATGCCTTGTTGGATTTGAGGATGCAAGACCGTCCGCAACTTGGGCAAACATAGGTGCGCTCATCGCCAGACCCGGAGACCTTGCCCCGCGCCAAGTTCGAACCAGGAGTAGCTGGACGGCCGCGCCCATCTCGCGGGTCAGGCAATACGCCGTAACGGTCACAAAGTGGATTGCGGCAAAAATTGACTGAGAAACCTCCAGGCAGGCGAGGAAGTCAAGTTCTCATTTTGTTCGCGGATGTTGCGAAGCCTTCTTGGGTTCCGGCACGTCACAAGCTCTTATTTCTAAACGAAAACGACCAGCAGCCGAACTGCTGGTCGATAGCTCGTCAACATTTACCTATAGTGGCTTGGCCCGAAGGCCCCCTTTTTCTTGTTTGTTGCAGGGAAGGGGCCAGCCCCTTCTTGCCCTGCGGCCAATTCATCCCCGGGATATTTGGGGCCAGATGAAGAAGCGGATCAGGTGAATTGGATCAGATCCCAGCGGTTGCCATAAGGATCGCGCCAGACGGCGACTGTGCCATAGGATTCAAAGCGGGGAGTTTCTTCGAAATGGACCCCGTTGGCACGCATCTGTGTGTAGTCGCGTTGGAAATCATCGGTTTGAAGGAAAAAGCCCACACGGCCGCCGGTCTGGTTGCCGATGGCGGCGCGTTGCTCGGGCCCGTCGGCTTTGGCCAGAAGAAGGCCGCCGCCGTCTGAACCCGGCGGTGTGATCAGGACCCAGCGTTTTCCGCCCCCGAGATCGATGTCCTTCAAGAGCTGGAAGCCAAGTCTTTCCGTATAAAACGCAAGTGCGTCATTGTAATCCTGCACCACGAGGGTGACGGCGTGCAGGTTCTGTTTCATCGGATGGTCAGCCCTTGGTGGGGTGGCGGTCGGGAAGCTGGATATTGGCCACTTGCTCGGCAATCGGAGCGGTGGACAGGGGGTGCCGTGAGGAAGAGCAGAAGGTATCCGGATCTGTGATCTTTTGCCATTCGCCCTGAACATAGGCCTCAAGCCCAGAGAATTTTGCCTTGTAGCCCATCTTGGGGCTGCCGGGGACCCAATAGCCCAAGTAGATATAGGGCAGGCCAGCTTCGCGCGCGATCTCGATATGGTCCAGGATCATATAGGTGCCCAGAGAATTCTGAGGCTGGTTCGGATCGTAGAAAGAGTAGACCATGCTCAGCCCATCATCGAGCACGTCGGTCAGGCTGACAGCGATCAGGTCGCCGGTCTCAGGATCTGCATATTCCACCACCCGGCTTCGAATCGGGGTTTCCTCGATCATTGCCGCAAATTCGAACACGTCCATGTCGGCCATGCCGCCGTCGGCGTGCCGGGTGTCAAGATAGCGGCGGAACAGCTCATACTGCTCGTCCGTGGCCCAGGGCGATGTGGCGCGGCGTTGCAGATATCCGTTGCGTTTCACCGCGCGTTTCTGGCTTTTTGTCGGGCGGAAAGCCGATACGTCGATCCGGGCGGACAGGCAGGCCGCGCAATCTGTGCAGGAAGGGCGGTAGAGTACATTCTGCGACCGGCGAAACCCCTGCTGCGACAGGGAATTGTTCAACTGTTCCGCACCTTCGCCCTGGAGCGCGGTGAACAGCTTACGCTCCATCCTGCCATCGAGATAGGGGCAGGGTTGCGGGGCCGTGACATAGAATTGTGGCGCAATTGGCAGCGTGTGTCGCATGAAGTTCCCAGATAGCCTCGGGAGGGATGATAGCAACCGTTCCCGAGGCCGCCAAGTGTTTCGCGCAACCGCGTGTCAGGCCCGTCGATTGATCATGACCGTGCCCAGAAAACTGTCGGTCAGACCCTGGCCGCGGGCGCTGGTCAACATCATGATCACCGAGATGATCTGGATCACCGCAAACGCCATGCTGACGAAATAGCCGGCAGTGTGGGCGATGGCCTTGCCCATATCCATTCGTTCTCCGAATGCGTCGCGCAATTCGATTCCCATGAACCGCATGCCCAGTGTAGCCGAGCCGTTGGTGATGGTTACTACGCGATAGACAAAGCTGATCACGGCATAGATCACTGCCAGAAAAAACAGACCGAGGCCTGCGCTCAACAGGATCGCCACCGTGCAGAGCAGCGAGATGAAGGCGATATCAAACAACCAAGCGACAAAGCGTTTGCTTGTCACCGAGTTGTAGAATTCTGGTTGGGTATCCGGGTCAGGCAGGTGGTTCATTCGTCAGGTCCGAAAAAAAGGGTCAGGGTACCCTGTCCCGGAATGCCGGGACAGGGCAAGGTCAATCAGGCGGGCTTGGCATTTCCGTCGTCTTCATGGTTCTCGCGGGCGCGTTCGTCCATGAACTCGTCGAATTCAGCCTTGTCCTTGGCCTCGCGCAGGCGGCGCAGGAATGCCTCGAAGTCCTGCTGTTCGCGTTCAAGGCGGGCCAGTGTATCTGCCTTGTAAGCGTCAAATGCGCTGTTGCCGGATGGTTTCATTGCGCTCATGTGGCTGTGCCAGGATTTGCGGCGGCTGCAGGATTTGTTGAACATGCGTTTGCTCCAGATCATGTAAGCCAGAAGGGCCAGGCCAACCGGCCAGAAAAAGATGAAACCAAGGACCATGGCGGCGATCCAGGCCCCTTTGCCTTTGTCATCCAGCCAGGCCTCGATTCGATAAAGCCATCCCGGATTCGCGGGGACGGCGGGGTCGGACAATGCGGTCATTTGAGCTCTCCAGGGTTGATGTAAACTCTTTTCACATTGCTTAGATGGGGTCGTAGACGAGGGTTGCAAGGGCTCAATGTAAAAAAGATTTACATTCAGCAATTCGGTTGACGGTGAGCGCCATCAGCCGCAGGTTGCGGAAATGGATATGACAGAACACAAAACGGCACCTGCACTGAGTGAGATTCTGAATTTGGAAAAGCAGGTCTGGATGGCGCTGGTTGAGGGCAACGCAAGCGCAGACCGGGCTTTGCTGAGCGCGGATTTTCTTGGGGTCTATCCGACGGGATTTGCCAATCGTGACGATCATGTCGGTCAATTTGCAGACGCACCGACGATGGCCGAGTTTGAATTGAGCGACGAGAGATTGCGTGTTCTGACACCGGATATCGTCTTGCTGTCCTACAAGGCCGATTACCTGCGCCCGGGTGCGGCAACGCGCGAGGCGATGCTGATTTCTTCTTTGTGGGAACGCAGTAACGACGTTTGGGTCAACAGTTTCAGTCAGGACACGCCGGTTCAGAACACCTGATCAGAATGCCCCATTGACGATCACGCGCCGCGATGCGCAGTTTGCGCCCATGACAGACGTTTTAGCCATTTCACGACTTCCGCGCCCTTTCGATCCATCCCTGGGGGCCGAGGCGCAGGCCCTGATGCCTGATTTGCCGGCCGAGATGGCAGAATTGGTGGCGGGCACCGCCGGTTCCAGCCCCTATCTGAAAAGTCTGATCGAACAAGAGGAGGGCTGGCTGCCCGAGGCCCTGATGCACCCGGATCAGGCATTGGCTGACGTCATGGCTGCTGCGCGTGATCTGCCGCCGGATCAGTTGAAACCCGGATTGCGGCAGGCCAAGCGGCGAATGGCTCTGCTTACGGCGTTGGCCGATATTGCAGGTGCGTGGCCATTGGAGAAGGTCACGGCGGCCCTGACCGATTTCGGTGCGCTGGCCGCGGATGTTGCCGCCAAGGCCGAGATCGCGACACTGATCCGGCGCAAGAAGCTGCCGGGCATGACCGAGGATGATGTCGAAACCGCAGCCGGCCTGGTCATACTGGCGATGGGAAAGATGGGCGCGCATGAGCTGAACTACAGCTCGGATATCGATCTGATCGTCCTGTTTGATGAGACGCGCTTTGACCCCGAAGACTTTTACGAGGCCCGGCAGGGCATGGTTCGGGCCACGCGCAACTTCTGTGCGACGTTGAGCGAGAAGACGGCGGATGGCTATGTGTTCCGAACGGATCTGAGGCTGCGCCCCGACCCGGCCGTGACACCGGTTTGCATGGCGATGGAGGCCGCCGAGCGGTATTACGAAAGCCTCGGTCGCACGTGGGAGCGTGCGGCTTACATCAAGGCGCGGCCCTGCGCCGGGGATCTGGATGCGGGGCAGCGTTTCCTGGACGGCTTGCGCCCCTTTGTCTGGCGCCGCCATCTGGACTTTGCCGCCATTCAGGACGCCCATGACATGCGCCTGCGCATCCGGGAAAACAAAGGGACAGGCGGGTCTTTGTCGATCCCCGGTCACGACATGAAACTGGGGCAGGGCGGTATTCGCGAGATCGAGTTTTTCACGCAAACCCGCCAGTTGATCGCGGGCGGGCGGGACGCTGACCTGCGGGTACGAGGCACGGTTCCCGGGTTGGCGGCGCTGGCGGCAAAAGGCTGGGTGCCACAGGATGTGGCGGACAAGCTGACAGATCATTACCGCGCGCACCGCGAAGTCGAACATCGCATCCAGATGATTCATGATGCCCAGACCCACAAGGTGCCGAACTCACCCGACGGGATCGAACGCGTCGCCTGCCTGATGGGTATCAGCAGTGCCGAGTTGACGCAGGACCTGAAAAACCGTCTGACCGAAGTGCATGAGCTGACCGAAGGGTTCTTTGCCCCCGGACCTGGTGCGGCGCCCGCCCATGTACAGGATGTGGAGTTCGACAAGAACGTTCTGGCCCGATGGACGACATATCCGGCCCTCAGGTCCCAGCGCGGCGCGCGGATTTTCGAACGTCTTCGCCCCGAGTTGCTGTCACGTCTGGCCAAAACCGCCAAGCCCGACGAAGCATTGTTGGCTTTGGACGGGTTCCTGGCGGGCCTGCCCGCCGGGGTGCAGCTGTTTTCGCTGTTCGAGGCGAATCCGCAACTGATCGACTTGCTGATCGATATCGTCGGAACCTCGCATGCTCTGGCTTCGCACCTGTCCCGCAACGCGTCGGTGTTTGATGCGGTGATCGGGGGCAGTTTCTTTGCGGATTGGCCCGGGCAAGAGGCGTTGCAAGCGGAATTGACGCAGGCTTTGTCGGAAGAAACGGATTATGAAACCCAGCTTGATCTTGCCCGGCGCTGGTGCAAGGAATGGCATTTCCGGGTCGGCGTGCATCACCTGCGCGGCCTGATCGACGGAAAGAAGGCAGGTCGGCAATATGCCGAGCTTGCGCAGTCGGTCATCGCGGCCATCCTGCCGCATGTCACCGAAAATTTCGCCCGCAAACACGGCCCTGCACCGGGGCGCGGCGCTGCCGTGCTTGGGATGGGGTCGCTGGGGGCAGGCCGGATCAACTCGCAATCCGATCTGGACATGATCGTCATCTACGATCCTTTGGATCAGGACATGTCTGACGGTCCGCGCCCTTTGGCCACGCGCACGTATTATGCGCGGTTCACGCAGGCCCTGATCACGGCATTGTCCGCGCCGATGTCGCAGGGACGCTTGTATGAGGTCGATATGCGATTGCGTCCCTCGGGCAATCAGGGGCCGGTTGCGACCAGTTGGGCCAGCTTTGTCAATTACCAGCGGAACGAAGCCTGGGTGTGGGAGCATCTGGCTCTGACCCGCGCGCATGTTGTTGCCGGGGACGCCGGACTGGCCGAGGAAATCGAAGCCTTCCGCACCGAGTTTCTGTCGCACCCGCGAGAGCAGGGGAAGGTTCTGCGCGAAGTGGCCGAGATGCGGTCACGTCTGGCCGCGGCCAAGGCACCCGCCGGCATCTGGGACGCCAAGAACGGCCCCGGCCGGCTGATGGATATCGAATTGATGGCCGAAACCGGTGCTTTGCTGGCAGGGTCCGCGCAGCGCGATGTCGCGTCGGGTCTGGATGGTGCCGTCGCAGCCGGGTTGCTGGATGTCGCGCAGGCGCAATCTCTGAAAGACTGCTATGACCTATTCTGGTCGGTGCAATGCGCCGCGCGGTTGCTGTCGGGCAAGACAATCGAAGCCGACAAGATCGGCGAAGGCGGTACTGCATTTTTGTGCCGCGCCACCGGGTTCGAACAGGTCGAGGCGTTGCAGGCGGCATTGCAGGAATGTTACACGACCGCGGCCGATCTGATCGGCGGCGTGATCAAGGGGGAAGAAGATGGCGCGCAGCAGTGATCCCAACGACCACAAAGGTCTGATCCGCGAAGCCTATCGAATCGACGGCATCACCCTGCCAGAGTGCCGCAGCATCTTTTTGGACTGGGCGCTGAGCCTTCCTGCGGATCGCGACCAGAACACGGCGCTGGCCGAGCTGCACGCGGGCTATGCCGAGCAGAACCCCGATCATCCGATGACACAGGTTCTGACCGAAGGCCTTCAGACGGCAAAGGCCCCAAAACGCCGCGGCGGTTGGCGATCCCGTAACCGCTAGGGCTTTCGCACCGGCGCGTTCAGGACTATGAGGGCGCCATGACCCAATCTGCCGACCGTCCCCGCATCCGCCTGAAACCCAAAGCCAATGCGCGCGGCCTGCGCCATGGCTTCCCCTGGGTCTACGCCAATGACATCGTCTCGGACCGCCGTACCAGAAAAATCCCCGCGGGCGCTCTGGCAGTGCTTGAAGATGACAAACGGGCGCCCGTCGCGCTGGTCGCGGTCAACCCCGCGTCCAAGATCATGTGCCGGGTGCTGGACCGTGACATCGACGCGCAGCTTGACGCGACGTGGTTCGAGAACCGTTTGCAGCGCGCCCTCGATCTGCGGGAAAGCCTGTTTGACGCCCCGTATTATCGCCTGATCCATGCCGAAGCGGACGGCTTGCCCGGCGTCATCATCGACCGCTTTGGCGAGGCCTGCGTCATTCAGCCGAACGCGGCTTGGGCCGAGGCGCATCTGGATGTGCTGACCCAAGCTCTGGTCAAAGTCACTGGCGTGACCACGGTGCTGAAGAACGCCTCGGGCCGTACACGCGGGCTGGAGGGGTTGGACGACGTCAACCAGGTATTGCGCGGAACCGCGCCCGATGCGCCCCTTCCGGTGCCGATGAATGGCGCCACCTACATGGCGGATCTGACAGGCGGTCAGAAGACCGGGCTGTTTTACGACCAGCGCCCCAACCACGCCTTTGCCGCGCGCCTGGTTCATCCCGATGCGCAGGTGCTGGACGTGTTCAGCCATGTGGGCGGCTTCGGTCTGGCGATGCTTGCAGGTGGAGCGGGGCAGGCATTGTCCGTCGATGGCTCAGCCGCCGCGCTCGACCTCGCGAAACAAGGGGCCGAGGCGTCGGGCCTTGCTGAAAAGTTCCAGACCCGACAGGGCGACGCGTTCGAGGTTCTGACTCAATTGGGCGAAGAAGGCGCGCGATTTGACGTGGTGATCTGCGATCCGCCCGCGTTTGCACCGTCCAGACAAGCGCTGGATGCGGGGCTGCGCGCCTATGAACGTATCGCACGACTGGCGGCGCCTCTGGTCAAACCCGGTGGTTATCTGGGGCTGTGTTCATGTTCGCACGCGGCTGACCTGAGCCGGTTCCGCGATGCGTCCTCCCGTGGGATCGGGCGCGCCGGGCGTCAGGCGCAACTGATCCACACCGGGTTTGCGGGTCCGGATCACCCGCAACTGCCGCAACTGGCGGAAAGCGGCTACCTCAAAGCAGTGTTCTACCGCCTGTGAAGGCCGTTCTCGACACCTGCGTCATCTATCCCACGGTGATGCGCGAGATGCTGCTGAGCGCGGCCCGCCTTGGCCATTTCACTCCGATCTGGTCTGCCCGCATCCTCGAAGAATGGGCCCGCGCCGCGCGCAAGCTGGGCCCGACGGGCGAGGCGCAAGCCCGCGCCGAAATTGCCTTGGCGCAGGCGCAGTGGCCGCAGGCCGAACGCGCGCCGGTCCCGGGGTTGGAGCAGCGCCTCTGGCTGCCCGACGCAGCCGATATCCACGTCCTGGCGACGGCCATCACGGCCTCGGCTGACGTCATCGTCACCGTCAACGCCAAGGATTTCCCCAGAAATATTCTGGCAGAGGAGGGGCTCGACCGCCGAGATCCCGACGGCTTGCTGCATGGTCTCTGGCTATCGGACCCTGACGGCCTGGCGACCATCGCCGATCGCGTTCTGAGTGAAGCCATCCGCCTTTCCGGCCACCAATGGACCTTGCGCGCGCTGATGAAAAAGGCCCGCCTTCCATGCCTTGGCAAGGCGCTCACTCAATAGACTGGGCCCCCCTTCATCTGGCTAAAAATATCCCGGAGAGCGCGAGAGGCTGGCCTCTCGCTGCGCACCCTCAGCCACGCGCCCAACGCTGCTCAAGGGCCTCCAGTGCCGCAATGCGCTCACCCGTTTTCGGGTGGCTCATCAACCATGCCGGGGCAACGCCCGCCCGTTGCCGCGTCAGGTCTTCCAGCTTGTGAAACAAGGATTTCTGCGGCCCGATCCCGATTCCGGCCTTGGTCAGCAAGGCGGCGGCATATTCGTCTGCCTCATACTCATCCTGTCGTGAGAGGCGCGAGGCCAGCAATGACGTCAAGGCATTCGCAATCATCGCTCCGATGAACGGAATAAACCGGTTCAGCACCATGATCAGCGCCGTCCGCATTGCGTTTTGACCTGAAAAATCAATCATCCGTCGCTTTGCATGACCCAAGGCAACGTGCCCCAACTCATGTGCGATCACGCTGGCCATCTCCTCGGCCGAAACCTCTCCGTTGCGGAATTTTCGGTAAAACCCGCGCGTGATGAAAATCCGACCGTCCGGAGCAGCCAGCCCGTTCACCGGGTCGATCTCGTAGATATAGACGGGGACCCGATCGATTTCCAAAGCTGCGGCCAGCCGGTCCGTCATCCGTTTCAGCACCGGGTCGGCCAGTTCGGTCGATTTTGCGTCCAGCTCACGATGGGTGCGCCAGACCGAAATGCGGTACATCACGATGGCGTAGCCAATTGCCAGCAGGATCGGGGTCAATCGAAGCATGTCAAAGATATGGTCCGAACATGGGCATTGCGCAAGTCACACCTGCGGGATGTTCGTCGGGACCCGCATGTTCGTGCGCCGAAATCGGCAAAACCCTCCTCGTGCGCCGAAACAGGCACAACCTTCGATAAGTTGTGATCTTGCGATATGAGCTGTTGATTATTTCAACGATCCCACTTAACCGACGGGGCGCTATCGATGGGGGACCCATGACCGACAAGAACTATGAAGCGCGTCACCTGGAAACACTCGACCGGGATTTGCGGCGCTTTTCACGCCTAGAAATGGCGACCGCACAGGCTGGACGGCCCTTTGTGGGCTCAGGGATTGCCCTGGCATTCATTGCTGCCGCAGGCCTTGTGGCCGCTTTTCTGTTCGGGCAGGGCAACAACACGCTTGTCGTCGTGATCGCGGCGATGTTCGGGGCCTATATGGCGCTGAATATCGGGGCCAATGACGTCGCCAACAACATGGCCCCTGCGGTGGGGGCGAATGCGCTGACCATGGGCGGTGCCATCGCGATTGCCGCCATTTTTGAAAGCGCCGGGGCGCTCATTGCCGGGGGCGATGTCGTGTCGACCATCGCCAAGGGAATTATTGCGCCGGAAAGCATGGGAACGGCCAATGTCTTCATATGGGCGATGATGGCGGCGCTGCTGTCCTCGGCGCTTTGGGTCAATCTGGCCACATGGGTCGGTGCGCCGGTTTCCACCACGCATTCGGTTGTGGGCGGCGTCATGGGGGCAGGGATCGCCGCGGCTGGGTTCGGCGCCGTAAGCTGGGGTACCATGAGTAAAATCGCCGCCAGTTGGGTGATCTCGCCACTTCTGGGAGGCTTGGTCGCAGCCGGTTTCCTGTGGTTCATCAAGGCCAGGATCATCTATCAGGAAGACAAGATCGCCGCGGCCCGCAAATGGGTGCCGATGCTGGTCGGGATCATGGCGGGCGCCTTTGCATCTTATCTGGCGCTCAAGGGCCTCAAGAAAATCATCAAGATCGATCTCGGGACGGCGTTGCTGATCGGTGCGGCGTGTGGAGGGCTGATCTGGGCAGTGATGATCCCGGTGATCCGCCGCCAGTCCGAAGGGCTTGAGAACCGCAACAAATCGCTGAAGATTCTGTTTGGAATTCCACTGATCGTCTCTGCGGCGCTGCTGAGCTTTGCGCATGGCGCAAATGACGTTGCCAACGCGGTGGGGCCGTTGGCCGCGATTGTGCAGGCTTCTGCCTCGGGCGATTTCACTCATGCCGTCAGCATTCCCCATTGGGTCATGGTCATCGGTGCGTTCGGGATATCGTTCGGCCTGTTCCTGTTTGGTCCGAAACTGATCCGCATGGTCGGCAGCCAGATCACCAAGCTCAACCCGATGCGGGCCTATTGCGTCGCCCTGTCGGCCGCGATCACGGTGATCGTTGCAAGCTGGCTGGGCCTGCCTGTCAGTTCCACCCATATCGCGGTTGGCGCTGTCTTCGGGGTCGGGTTCTTCCGGGAATGGGATGCCGAGCGGAGGCTGAAACGCGCAAGGCTGGCCTTTCCCGAACGCCCCCGCGTCGCGCCGGAAGAACGCCGCCGCCGCAAGCTGGTTCGCCGGTCGCATTTCCTGACCATCGTTGCCGCGTGGGTTATCACTGTTCCCGCCGCAGC
This sequence comes from Ruegeria sp. HKCCD6428, assembly GCF_013110595.1. Classification (NCBI taxonomy): domain Bacteria; kingdom Pseudomonadati; phylum Pseudomonadota; class Alphaproteobacteria; order Rhodobacterales; family Roseobacteraceae; genus Ruegeria; species Ruegeria sp. HKCCD6428. The sequence continues at coordinate 918,803 of NZ_WVQX01000001.1, read as the reverse complement.
AATGCTGGCAGCGATCCTGTTTCTTGGGATTCAGGTGATTGCCGGGTAAACTCTGGCGCTGACCTCAACGGGTCAGCGCTTTCATTCCCTGTTCCAGCCCTGCCAGGGTCATCGGCACCATGTGGCCTTCGAAGATTTCCTGAATCATGCCGATGGAATGGGTGTATTCCCAATATTTCTCGGGCACGGGATTGATCCACAGGTTCGACGCCCATTGATCCCGCGCGCGTTGCAGCCAGACCTGCCCGGCCTCGGCGTTCCAATGCTCGTTGGCGCCGCCGGGATAGGCGATCTCATATGGGCTCATCGAGGCGTCGCCGACGAAGATGCATTTGTAGTCGGGCCCATAGGTGCGCAACACTTCATGCGTGGGCGTCTGCTGGTCCCAGCGGCGGCGATTGTCACGCCAGACGCCCTCGTAAAGGCAATTGTGGAAATAAAAATATTCCAGATGCTTGAACTCGGACCGTGCGGCTGAAAACAGCTCTTCCACCACTTTGATATGCGGGTCCATTGAACCGCCAACATCCAGGAACAGCAGGACCTTGACCGCGTTGTGACGTTCGGGGCGGGTCTTGACGTCCAGATAGCCGTGTTCGGCCGTGGCGCGAATGGTGCCGTCCAGATCCAGTTCTTCCGCAGCACCTTCGCGCGCCCAGCGGCGCAGGCGTTTCAGGGCAACCTTGATGTTGCGCGTGCCCAGTTCAACCGTGTCGTCCAGGTTTCTGAATTCGCGCTTGTCCCAAACCTTGACCGCGCGCTGGTGGCGGCTTTCCTTTTGGCCGATGCGCACGCCTTCGGGATTGTAGCCATAGGCCCCGAAAGGAGAGGTCCCGGCCGTGCCGATCCACTTGTTGCCGCCCTGATGGCGGCCTTGTTGTTCCTTGAGACGCTCGCGCAGCGTGTCCATCAGCTTATCGAAACCGCCAAGCGCCTCGATCTCGGCTTTTTCTTCATCCGACAGGTGCTTTTCGGCCATTTTGGCCAGCCAGTCGCCGGGGATGTCAACGGCTTCCAGAACTTGGTCAAAGCTGATCTCGTTCAGTCCTTCGAAACTGGCGGCAAAGGCGCGGTCGAACTTGTCGATGTTGCGTTCGTCCTTCACCATCGACACGCGGGCGAGATAGTAGAACGCCTCGACATCATAGGTGGCCAGACCCTTTTTCATGCCTTCCAGAAAAGTCAGATACTCCCGCAGCGATACCGGGATGCCAGCTTTGCGAAGGTTTTCGAAAAAGGGCAGGAACATCGTGTCAGCCCACCAAACGCACCAGAACCAACGAGATCACCAGACCCACCAGCGCAAAGGCAATGCCGTATCCGGCGGCATATTGCGCCATGTCGGCGCGATTGCCGCTGCGCTTTTTCGCGGCCAGTGCGCCCAAGGTCGCACCCAGTGCCGCCATTCCCAGAACTACCAACATATGTGTGTCATCCGTCTTTCGTGCCATCCGTGTTTCTTCGGCCATTGCCCCGCGACAATGACTGGGCCACCAGATCCGAGCCAAACCCGTACCGCGCCCATCCCAGGCTGTCCAGCCTGACGACACGTGCCTGCTGTATCTGCCCTGCCTGTTTCAGCGCTTCTGATTTCAGCAACAACAACGTGGCCAGCAGAGACGCATTTTCAGCCCGTGTCATGACATCGATGGCCCTGTCCAGTTCAGGCAGAACACTGGGCCCCTTGTCCTGTGCCAGAGCAAATGCCGCGGTTTGCGTGGTGACATAGGCCTGATGCACCTCTGTGCCGGGCGTGGCCTTCAGAAATTGCTGCGCAATCTGAAACTGGCGCTGAGCTTCGTTGGGGTCCCGGAATTGTTCCATCCGGCCCATCAGATAATGGGGATAGGCGCGGCGGTGATCTGTCCATCCCTGTTGCTGCCCGATCCGTGCCGCCTTTCGCGCCGCGCGCATCTGTCTGGGCGAACCCGACCCCGGCCCCAGTGATTTCTGAATCGCGTCAATCCACTCGCGCGGCGTATCCGTGAAGGGTTGAACGGGCACCCTGTCCCCGCGCGGGTTCATCCGGCTGAGAACCCCCGGGATGACCGCGGCGACCTGATCGCGGGTCATGCCGGTGCGCAGTTCCGGCGCATAGGCAGCCCGCAGGATCAACATGTCGAACCCGGTCAGAACCGTATGGATATTGTCGTCGTTAAACACCGAATCCGGCAGGTGATACAGATCGTTCAGCGGACCAAGCGCTTGGGCCAGTTCTTCATGCAGGCAATCACGTATTTCCTGCGGACTGACGTCGTATGGGATGAAAATCCCAAGCCGTTCGCGTTTGCGCAGTTCAGTCCAGCTGCTTTTGATCTTTCGGCGGTCACGGCGATATTCTTCAAGGCTCGAGGAGTTGGGGACGACGAAACAGGCCGCATTGGGCAGAATGCGCAGAATGTCTTTCTGGCTGACGGCTTCGATGGTGATATTGGCCTGTCCTTCGTCGATCTGTCGGATGTTGATCCCGGCCTCGCGCTTCAGACGGTTGAGCAACCGGGTCAGATCCTGCTGCATGCTTGCGGTCGGCGATCCTGTCAGGCGGACTGTGACCGGGGTCTCAAAACGCGTGAAAACGGGCAGGGCGGCGCCGCTTTCCAGTTCGAAATGCAGGGACAGGAAGTCAGAGGCGATGTTCTTGTTGGACCGAGCAGGCGGCGAAGGGCGCGCCGTTGAAAAAGACTTTGCAGGCGGCAGGCTTGCTTCGATGGGCGCGACCTGATCGGGCAGTTCGATCGTTTCAACCGTCGCGCAGCCGGCAACAACCAGTGCCAGAAAAAGGGCACTCAATCGCTTCATGAGCGGGCGTACTTGATGAACGGTGTCAGTGTGCCGATGCGATCATACAGTTTCCGCGCAGTGTGGTTGAATTCCTGGGTCAGCCAATAGACCGACGGCGCGCCCTGACGATCTGCCTCATCATAGACCGCCTGGATCAAGGCCCGGCCAACGCCTTCCCCCCGCGCCTCGGGGCGCGCGAACAGGTCTTGCAGGTAACAGACCTTTTCCACCTTCCAAGCGTGGCGATGAAACAGATAATGTGTCAGTCCGACCAAGGCGCCATTCTGCTCGGCAACGAAACAGGAAAAATCCTGCGGGTCGTCGCCCAGCAGTCTGGAAAAGGTTGTTTCGTATACATCATCGGGCAGGGCGGTTTCATAAAATGCCAGATAGTCCCGCCACATGTCGGCCCATTGGCTTTTGTCCTCGGCACGCAGGGTGCGGATTGTCAGTGCGTTCGCCACGCGTTTCATCCAATTCTGTGGGCGGCGAAGCTCTGTTTCGCCAGATGGACCGATGCTGGCATCCGGGCCGTCCCAAGGCAAGCCATGATCACCGTCTGGTCACCGTCCGGCTATCGTTTGCCGCGTGCCATAAAGGCCAGACGTTCGAACAGATGCACGTCCTGTTCATTCTTCAGCAACGCGCCATGCAGCTTCGGAAGCGCATCTGCGCCGCCGCGCTTGAGGTCTTCGGCGCTCAGGTCCTCGGCCAGCAGCAGCTTCAGCCAATCCAGCACTTCCGATGTTGACGGCTTTTTCTTGAGCCCCTGCGTCTCGCGGATTTCATAGAACTGGGTCAGGGCGGTGGTCAGCAGCGCATCCTTGATGCCGGGGTGATGAACCTCGACGATGCGGCGCATCGTGGCCTCGTCCGGGAAGCGGATGTAGTGAAAGAAACAGCGGCGCAGAAACGCGTCCGGCAGTTCCTTTTCATTGTTCGAGGTGATGATGACGATAGGGCGGTTTTTGGCCCGGATCGTTTCCCCTGTCTCGTAGACATGGAACTCCATCTTGTCGAGTTCCTGCAAAAGGTCGTTTGGAAACTCGATATCCGCCTTGTCGATCTCGTCGATCAGCAGAACGACCTTTTCGTCGGCCTCGAAGGCCTGCCACAGCTTGCCCTTGCGTATATAGTTCGACACGTCATGCACGCGTTCCTCACCCAACTGGCTGTCCCGCAGGCGGCTGACCGCGTCATATTCATACAGGCCTTGCTGCGCGCGGGTGGTGGATTTCACATTCCACTCAATCATCCTCAGCCCCAGTGCGCCGGCCACCTGTTTGGCCAGCTCTGTTTTGCCGGTGCCGGGCTCGCCCTTGACCAGCAATGGGCGTTCAAGTGTGACGGCGGCGTTCACGGCAATCGTCAGATCGTCAGTGGCGACATATTCGGCTGTACCTTGAAAGCGTGCGGTCATGGGCCTCTCGTGTGGTTTTTCGTGATCCGTGGGCAGGTTGTGTTGTCCGGGTTACAGACGGTCAATGATTTTGACAACCCGCGTCCCTGCGTCGGTTGAGGCGATTTTTGCAGGAACTCCAAGCCCTTTTGGTTGATTCGTGCGCGCGAATGTACCCTGCCAATTGACACCTGCCTCAAAAAGGCCTGCTAAATTTCATAGAAAAACAGGGTTTTGTTGTTGTTTGTCTCATATTTAGACAAAACAGCACGAGGGCGTGCTGAAGCAACGTTTGTGTAGTGACAATCCCACGCCCGTCGGCTAAACGCTGCGCAGAAGGGGGTGCCAAATGTCAGGTGAAACATCCGCGACCGACGTTTCTGGCCATACCGAGGGAGCAAATATGAAACAGGAAGTTTTTCTGCCGGAGGATTACCGCCCGGCCGAAGATGAACCTTTCATGAATGAACGTCAGCTTGAATATTTCCGCCGCAAGCTGTTGGATTGGAAGAATGAGCTTTTGGCGGGCAGCCGCGATACGATCGAAGGGCTGCAAGACAACACCCGAAACATCCCGGATGTCGCAGACCGCGCGAGCGAGGAGACCGATCGCGCTCTGGAGCTGCGGACTCGCGACCGCCAGCGCAAGCTGGTTGCCAAGATTGACGCAGCCCTGCGCAGGATTGAAGAAGGTGAATACGGCTACTGCGAAAAGACCGGCGATCCGATTTCGCTGAAACGCCTGGATGCACGTCCGATTGCAACCATGACGCTGGAGGCGCAAGAGCGCCACGAGCGCCGCGAAAAGGTCCACCGCGACGATTGATCGCCGGGTGCAGCTGGAAAATTACGAACGCCGGGGCCTGTGGCTCTGGCGTTTTTGCGTTATGCGGGGGGCATGAAGATCAATCGGTTGAATTTCTGTGTAATTGGCGGCGGTATCGGCGGTCTGGCGGCTGCGTTGGCGCTGCGGCAACACGGGGCGCAGGTCACCCTGCTGGAGCAAGCCCCGGCATTGACCGAGGTTGGCGCGGGCCTTCAGATCAGTGAAAATGGGATGTGCGTGTTGCGGGCCCTTGGGGTGGCGGATCTGTCTGCGGGCCAGAAGTCGCACGGTACGATCTTGCGCGATTACCGCAAAGGCCGCGTTGTCAGCCGGCTGCCCGGGCCTACGGCTGGCCCGACCTATTATTTTCACCGTGCCGATCTGTTGAATCTGCTGCATTCTGCGGCCCGCAAGGCCGGTGTGGATGTCCGTCTGGGGGCCAAGGTTTCCAACGTGCAGAAACACCCCAACGAAGCCGAAATTCTGTTGGCGAGCGACGAACGGCTGCGCGCCGAATGCGTCATCGCCGCCGACGGTGGCCGAAGCACGATTCGCCCGGCTCTGAACGGGCCCGAGACACCCGAGTTCACGCACCAGGTCGCCTGGCGCGCCACCATTCCCTGGCGACCGGATTCAGGCGTGGTTACGGCATCCCTGACCATGGGGCCGGGTCGGCATGTCGTAACCTATCCTTTACGCGATCAAAGCATGATGAACATCGTTGCGGTCGAGGAACGCTCGGACTGGCAGGAAGAGGGATGGAAGCTGAAGGGCGATCCGGACGAGCTGCGCGCACGGTTTTCAGGGTTCGGCGGTCCGGTAGGTGAGATTCTGTCAAAGGTCTCGGATGCGAATCTGTGGGCCCTGTTCCTGCGCCCGGTCGCAGAAAAATGGCAGAACGGTCGTTTGGCATTGCTGGGGGACGCGGCGCATCCGACCTTGCCGTTCATGGCGCAAGGCGCCTGCCTGGCGCTGGAAGACGCCTGGACGCTTGCACGATCATTCGACGAACACTCGGGCGTCACCAGCGCGCTTGCCGCCTACGAGCAAACGCGCAGGCCAAGGGCAGAAAGCGTGGTTGCCGCGGCCGGGTCGAACGCACGCAATTTCCACCTGTCAGGCCCCGTCCGTTTGGCGGCCCAATGTGCGCTTATGGCCATAGGGGGGAAATTGTCACGCCGCTACGAATGGATATACAGCTACGACGTCACGGCCTGAACCGCTAAATATCCAGATCGACCCAGACAGGCACGTGATCCGAGGGTTTTTCATGCCCGCGCACGGCGGCATCAATCTGGCAATCCCGCATTAGATCTGCCGCTTGCGGGGTCAGCAGAAAGTGATCGATGCGAATTCCGTCGTTCCGGTTCCAGGCCCCGGCTTGGTAGTCCCAGAATGAATAGTGCCCCGCGCTTTGGGTGGTGGCCCGGAACGCTTCGGTGAAGCCCAGATTCAGGATCTTGCGGAATGCGGCGCGGCTTTCGGGGCGGAACAATGCATCGTCGCGCCATGCTTCGGGGCGTTTGGCGTCTTCCGCCTGCGGGATGATGTTGTAATCCCCCGCCATCAACGCGGGTTCTTCGGTTGCCAGCAAATCACGGGCACGGTCATATAGCCGTTCCATCCATGCCAGTTTGTAATCGTATTTCGGGCCGGGTGCCGGATTGCCATTGGGCAGGTACAACCCACAGATCCGAAGAGCCTTTTTGCCAACGACGGTGGCTTCTATCCAGCGGGCCTGTTCATCCGCGTCATCGCCGGGAAGGCCGCGGGATACATCCTCGAGGGGAAGCTTCGACAAGATTGCAACGCCGTTGAAGCTTTTTTGTCCGTGGGTTTCCACGTTGAACCCACGCTCTTCGAATATCTCGCGCGGGAAGTTTTCATCGACCGACTTGATCTCTTGCAACAGCACAACGTCCGGCTGCGCTTCGTCCAGCCAACGGGGCAGGGCTTCGACCCGCGCTTTGATGCCGTTGATGTTGAACGTGGCGATTTTCATGCGCGATCCTCCGAATACTTGGTGCAACCTATCGCGCAGAACGGGCCCAACGGCAAGGCGGAGATCGTATTTGCGAGGCTCTGCCTCGCGCTCCGGGATATTTTTGGCCAGATGAAGAAACGGATTATTAACCGAATTTCTTCAAGCTGAAGTTGCGGGACAGGCGGGGACGCCGATGACCGCGCCAGGTGAAGCCCTCTGGTCTTTCGGTCAGAGGGCGGACTCCTGCTTCATCTGGCTGAAAATATCCTGGGGGTGTGGGGGCAAAGCCCCCACGGTTACATCGAAAAAGATGTGCCACAACCACAGGAAGAGGTGGCGTTGGGGTTGTCGATCACAAATCGCGCGCCAATCAGTTCCTGGGTGAAGTCGATAACCGCGTTTTCCAGAAAGGGCAGCGAAATGGCGTCAACAATGACTTTTTGCCCTTTGCCTTCAAGGACCAGATCATCTTCTTTTGGCGTATCCAAAGCGATTTCGTATTGAAACCCCGAGCAACCGCCGCCTTCCACTGCGACGCGCAGTGCCTGACCCTGATCCGCCGCGCCGATTTCTGCGAGGCGTTCAAAGGCGCGATCCGTGACTGTTGGGGGCAGATTCATGCCGGTCTCCAAAGGTTTCCTTCCGTTACGCCATACAATATAGAAAGTGCAAGGACAGGCGACAAGGACGGGCCATTTGGACAGAGCTAGTTTTGCCTCGGATCCGGACCGCACCAGGGGACGGCTCGTAGCCGAGGAGGAAAGCAGTTTCCGATCATGCTTTCAGCGCGATCGGGACAGGATCATTCACGCCAGTGCCTTTCGGCGCCTCAAACACAAGACGCAAGTTTTCGTTGAGCATGAGGGCGATAGTTACCGCACCCGCCTGACCCATTCCATCGAGGTGGCGCAGGTGGCCCGGACCATTGCCGGTGCCCTGGGCCTGAACCCAGAGCTGACTGAAGCCGTGGCTCTGGCGCACGATCTGGGGCACACGCCCTTTGGACATACCGGCGAAGACGCGTTGCACGCGTTGATGAAACCCTATGGTGGTTTTGATCACAACGCGCAGGCCATTCGGATCGTCACAAAGCTGGAGCGCCACTATGCAGAATTCGACGGGTGCAACCTGACCTGGGAATGTCTGGAAGGGATAGCCAAGCACAATGGTCCGGTAGAGGGCGATCTGCCCTGGGCATTGGCCGAGTGCGATCAGGAGTTTGATCTAGAACTGCACACCCATGCCAGCGCGGAAGCGCAAGTTGCCGCCCTTTCTGATGACATAGCTTACAACAATCACGATCTTCTGGACGGGTTGCGCGCAGGGTTGTTCACGGATGACGATTTGCAGGACCTGCCGATTGTCGGGGTCTGTCACGCCGAGGTGGATGCCAGATACCCAGGGCTGGATTCCTATCGCCGGCGTCACGAAGCGCTCAGGCGGGTTTTCGGGGTCATGGTGGCGGATGTCATCAACACTTCGAACGATCTCATTGCCGTGTCTGGCGCGCAGTCCGTCGAAGAAATCCGACATCTTGGGTATCCTGTCATCCAGTTCTCGGATGAGGTTTGGGCGCAACTGCGTGAAATCAGGTCGTTTCTGTTCACACGGATGTATCGCGCACCCAGGGTGATGTCAGTGCGGGCAGAGGTGGCAAAGATCGTGGAAGATCTGTTTCCGATCTACATGAACGATCCCAGGCAAATGCCTGTGCGCTGGCACGATGACATTGAAGCTGCCAGGGACGACACAGCCTTGGCCCGCATCGTTTCCGATTACATTGCGGGCATGACCGACCGATTTGCCTTGCAGGACCATGCGCGGCTGACGGGCTGATCACTCCACGGCTATGTAAGCGATGGCCCAGACTTGCTGAGCGGCTTGTTTAGCGGACTGTTCGGCGTTCTTCGTTGGTGGGAACACGATCATCGTCGGGCCGTAACCTCCGATCCCCATCGGTGCGCCATCAGCATGCGTTGCAACGATCGGTTTGTGCGTGGCTATACTGTCCCACTCGATTTCAGCCTGATACCCATCCAGCGCCATGGGAAGAGCGGTTTTCCCCTCGGCCCCCGCCAATGTCATGACGTCTGCCAAAAGCGGACCTGAAAACCTGTATTCCCGCTCATTGCGCGGAGGACCATAGGGGATCGTGATCTCGAACTGCTCCAGCCCGTCCAGCATGGCTGCGTCAAAACCAGCCGCGCCGTCATGCGTGACCTCCAGATAGCCCAGCAGACCGCCGTCATTCTGACCCCGCGCAGGCAGGTTTGTTTCGCTGACGGCGCCACCCAGCGTCAGCAGCACATGGCCTTTGGGCTGTGGCAGGTCGGCCAGCACAGGCAGGGCGGTGGACAAAAGCAAGGCAAAGGACAAGGCGCGGTGCATCTACGGTCTCCGGTAGCGGCGTACAGGCCCGAGATTAGCGAGATGTTTCGCCAAACCAAGCTTAAACATTAGGCGTCCATTGACCTTGCCGGTTTGCGTGGTAAACCCCGCGACAAGCAAAAGGACATCCGAAATGAACCTGTTTTCCGAGATCCGCGGCCTTGTACTGGACGCGCTGGCGCAGATGCAGTCCGAAGGCGCACTGCCCGAGGGGCTGAGCTTTGACAACGTGGCGGTCGAGCCTCCGCGCGACGCGGCCCATGGGGACATGGCAACCAACGCCGCGATGGTGCTGGCGAAACCTGCCAGGATGAAGCCGCGCGACATTGCGGATGTTCTGGCCGGGAAACTGGCAGCGGATGACCGGATCACAAGCGCAGAAGTGGCAGGTCCCGGTTTCCTGAACCTGCGTCTTGCGCCGTCCGTCTGGCAAGGCGTGTTGGCGGCTGTGCTGGAAAAAGGCACCGATTTCGGGCGCTCGACCATGGGGCAGGGGCAGAAGGTCAATGTCGAATATGTCTCGGCCAACCCGACCGGTCCGCTGCATGTCGGGCACACACGCGGCGCGGTGTTCGGGGATGCATTGGCAAGCCTGCTGGCCTATTCGGGCCATGACGTGACCCGCGAATACTATATCAACGACGGTGGCGCGCAGGTGGATGTGCTGGCGCGGTCGGCCTATGAACGCTATCGCGAGGCCAATGGCCTCAGCCCCGAGATTGCCGAAGGGCTTTATCCCGGCGATTATCTGATCCCGATTGGCGAGGCGCTGAAAGAGAAATATGGCGACAGCCTGATCGACAAGCCGGAAAGCGAATGGCTGGAAGAGCTGCGCGAGTTTTCGACCGACGCGATGATGGACCTGATCCGCGCCGACCTGAAGGCGCTGAGCGTAGAAATGGATGTGTTCTTCTCGGAAAAATCGCTCTATGGCACGGGCCGGATCGAGGCCGCGCTGCAATCGCTGACTGAAAAGGGCCTGATCTATGAAGGCGTGCTGGAGCCGCCAAAAGGCAAAAAGCCCGAAGACTGGGAGCCGCGCGAACAGACCTTGTTCAAATCCACCGAACATGGCGATGACGTCGACCGCCCGGTCAAGAAGTCGGACGGCAGCTGGACCTATTTCGCCCCCGATATCGCCTATCACTATGACAAGGTGAGCCGTGGCTTTGACGCGTTGATCGACGTGTTCGGGGCGGATCATGGCGGCTATGTCAAACGGATGAAGGCGGCCGTGTCGGCCCTGTCCGATGGCAAGGTGCCGCTGGACATCAAGCTGACGCAGCTGGTGAAACTGTGGAAAAACGGCGAGCCGTTCAAGATGTCGAAACGGGCCGGGAACTTTGTCACCCTGCGCGATGTGGTCGATCAGGTTGGTCCCGACGTCACGCGCTTCGTGATGCTGACCCGCAAAAACGACGCGCCGCTGGATTTCGATTTCGACAAAGTGCTGGAACAGAGCCGCGAGAACCCCGTGTTCTATGTGCAATATGCCCATGCCCGGGTGATGAGCGTGCTGCGCCGTGCCGCCGAGGCGGGGATCGACGCCACCGACACCACGCTGCGCGGGGCCGATCTGGCGTCGCTGGACCACCCCGCCGAACTGACGGTTGCCAAGAAGCTGGCGGAATGGCCACGCCTGGTCGAGATCGCCGCGCGGACCAACGAACCGCACCGTGTCGCCTTCTATCTGTATGAACTTGCTGGGGATTTTCACGCTCTGTGGAACAAGGGCAATGACGAAACCCAGTTGCGTTTCATTCAGGATGGCGATGTTGCCACAAGCCAGTCGAAAATTGCGCTGGCCCGGGCCGTTTCTGTTGTGATTTCAGCGGGCTTGGGTATTCTTGGCGTTACCCCGGCGCAGGAGATGCGGTAACAAATATCGCCCGAACCGCCGGTACGAGGTAGGCAAGAAATGACCCGCGCGCCTTATTTTCGGGCGCGAAGCGGGCAGTGAGGCGGACATGGCGAGTTACGATTACTCGGGGCACCAAAGCCCCGGGCAGAATCATTACCCGAATCAAGCGCATTTCGAGGATGCGTACGACTATCCCGACGAGATGCAGGATTACGACGCGCCGCGCGGCGCGTTCGGACTGGGGCGGGCCGTCAATTTCCTGGGGGCTGTCGCATCGTTGGCACTGGTCGCCGGCGTTGGTGTCTGGGGATACAAGCTTGTCATGCGGGATGTCAGCGGCGTGCCGGTCGTGCGTGCAGCCGAAGGGCCGATGCGGGTGCAGCCCGAAAACCCGGGCGGAACACCAGCCGATCATCAGGGATTGGCCGTCAATGCCGTGGCCGCCAAGGGCAGTGCTGCCGCCCCGGCGGATCGTCTGATCCTTGCGCCGCGGCCGGTCTCGTTGACGGATGAAGACGTACCTGCCGCTGATCTGAAGCCGACACCGGCGCTGCATGTTGTGGAAAAGCCGATTTCAACCCAGGAAGCCGCCCGATTGCGCCAAAACGCAGTGGATGCGCTGGTAGCAGAACTGGCTGGTGAGGCCGCCAAAACGCAGCAAAACGCCGAGGATGGCGTGCAGCTGGCATCGCTGACCACCCCCGAGGAAGAACCCGCAATTGACCCGGCCGATTTCGCAGCCGCCTTGCCGGACCCGGCCATTGCCGCGCTGCCGGGCGTGCGCCGGTCCTTGCGCCCCTTGACCCGCCCGGCACGCACCTCACGCAGCCGGGTGTCGCCAAGCGAGAATTCCGAAGACGCCATCAATGCCGCGGTGAAGGCTGCGGTTGGGTTGGATGTTGATCCTGATACGCTGGCAAAAGGCACGCGTCTGGCGCAGCTTGGGGCCTATGACAGCGTCCAGGTTGCGCAAACGGAATGGGATCGCCTGAACGGGAAGTTCGGCGAATATATGGCAGGAAAACAGCGCGTTATCCAGAAGACCTCAAGCGGTGGGCGCACCTTTTACCGCCTGCGCGTGCTGGGCTTTGAAGACCTGAGCGACTCGCGCCAGTTTTGTGCCGCGCTTGTTGCGCAAGGGGCTGATTGTATCCCGGTGGCCGTCAGGTGAAGTACGGTGCCACGATCACCGATGCAGAGGGCCTGCGCCTGACACAACAGGAAAAAGACTTGTTTCGGCAGATGAACCCGTTCGGGTTCATTCTGTTCGCCCGCAACATCGAACACGCGGATCAGGCGCGCGCCTTGTGTGATGATTTCCGCGAGGCAGTCGGGCGTAATTGCCCGATCACCATCGATCAGGAAGGTGGGCGCGTGCAGCGCCTGCGGGCGCCGCTGGCCCGCGAATGGCTGCCTCCGTTGGATCACGTAGCCAATGCCGCCGAGCAGGCCGAGCGCGCCATGTATCTGAGGTACCGCCTGATTGCCGATGAATTGTTTAGTCTGGGCATCGACAGCAACTGTGCGCCCATGGTGGATGTCGCGCGTCCCGAGACGCACAAGTTCCTGAAGAACCGCTGTTATGACGCTGATCCTGAACGCGTTTCCAGAATTGGCAAAGCCGTGGCGCAGGGTCATCTGGATGGCGGAGTGCTTCCAGTGCTCAAGCATATTCCGGGCCATGGACGTGCCACGTTGGACAGCCACCATGACTTGCCGCATGTGGATCTGCCCCTGGATGAGCTTGAGCGCAGCGATTTCGTGCCGTTCCGGGCCTTGAACGACCTGCCGATGGGGATGACTGCGCATTTGGTCTATGACCGGATTGACCCGCAGCCTGCCACTATCTCGGCAACCATGATGGATGTGATCCGCGACAGGATTGGCTTCGGCGGGCTGATCATGACCGATGACATCGGGATGAAGGCGCTCAGCGGAACGCCTGCTGAGGTGTCGCGGCAAGCCATAAGCGCGGGCTGTGACGTCGTTCTGCACTGCAACGGAACCTTTGCCGAGCGCGCCCAGGTGATGGAAGCTGCCGGGGAGATGTCCGATGTGGCACAGGCCCGCGCAGAACGGGCGCTGGCGATGCGCAAAGCTCCGCAGGAACTTGACATCCCTGCCGTCGAGGCGGAACTATCTGCCCTAATGGGCGGGCAGGTATATGAACGATAATCTTTTCAGCGAAGACCCTGTCTCGGTCGCGGATCGTCTTGCGGCCGAAGCGCTGATTGTTGATGTCGATGGGTTCGAAGGCCCGCTGGACGTTCTTCTGACCCTGTCGCGCACGCAGAAGGTTGATCTGAGGAAAATTTCCGTACTCGCGCTGGCGCAGCAATACCTTGCCTTTGTCGAAAAGGCGCGTGCGTTGCGCATTGAACTGGCCGCCGACTATCTGGTGATGGCGGCCTGGCTGGCCTTTTTGAAATCCCGCCTGCTGTTGCCGCCAGACCCCGAAGACGAGGGACCTTCGGGTGAGGAACTGGCCGCACATCTGGCGTTTCAATTGGAACGCTTGCAGGCGATGCGCGACGCTGCGGCACGATTGATGGCGCGCGATCAGCTGGGGCGAGATTTCTTCAAACGCGGGCAGGGCGAAGATATCACCCGGATCCGCACCGTCACCTATTCCGCCACGCTGCTGGATCTGATGCAGGGCTATGCCCGCATCCGCACCCGTGATGAATTCCGCCCGTTTGTGATGGACCGCGATTCGGTATTCACCATGGAACAGGCACTGGAACGGATGCGACCGCTGATCGGGTTTGCCGGGACATGGACCGACATGGAAACTTACCTGCCCGATGGCTGGGATTCCGACCCGGTAAGGCGCAGGTCGGCAACGGCGGCGACCTTTGCGGCCTCGTTGGAACTGGTGAAAGAAGGACATATGGAAATCAAGCAGAGCGAGACATTCGCTCCGATCCAATTGCGCAAGAGGACCGAAACACGTGACTGATGCCCCAGAAGAGACCGGTACGCTGTTCGAGGCGCCTCCACTGGCAGAGCAGGAGCGTATGGTCGAAGCCGTTCTTTTCGCCAGCGCCGAGCCGGTGACGATTGCGGATCTTGAGGCGCGGATGCCCCATGGCAGCGACGCGGCGCAAGCGGTTGAATTTCTTCAGAAACGTTACGAGGGGCGTGGCGTGCGCGTGGTGCGCGTGGGGGATGCCTGGGCCATCCGCACGGCCCCTGATCTGGGTTTTCTGATGCAGAAGGAAACGGTCGAGACGCGCAAGCTCAGCCGCGCCGCGATCGAAACTCTGGCCATCGTGGCTTATCATCAGCCCTGCACGCGGGCCGAGATCGAGGAAATCCGGGGTGTGTCGGTTTCGCGCGGGACCATCGATCAGTTGCTTGAGATGGAGTGGATCAAGCTGGGCCGCCGCCGCATGACGCCGGGTCGTCCGGTGACGTTTGTGGTGACGCCTGAGTTTCTGGATCATTTTGGTCTGGAAAACGCGCGCGACCTGCCGGGCCTGAAAGAGCTGCGCGCCGCGGGATTGTTGGAAAATCGGCCTCCTCCGGGTGCGATCCCTTTGGGGGAAGGGCGCGAGGACGAAGTTGACGAAGACCAGAGCGAGTTGTTCGAAGAAGAGTGATCGAACAGCCCTTTTGTTGCCGCATAAAGCGCCTATCTTTGTGCGTGAGGACACGGAGTTGAGAGATGAATGCAAACCGGATCATCGACATGATTGTGCGTCAGGTCATGCGCCGTCTGGTCAACAAAGGTGTGAACAAGGGTATCGATCTGGCCAGCCGAAAGGAGGGCGGACCCGGCATATCGAATGGGCCCGAAAAAACCAGCGCACCGCGACATGCGCAGAACCTCAGGCAGGCACAGCGCGTGACCCGTCAAATGCGCCGGTTCATGAAGTTCTAGGGGTCAGCTTGCGGCTTTGAAGTGCTTTGACAGTTTCAGGCCCTGACCCTGATAGTTCGAGGCAATGCCCGCACCATAAAGCTGGGTCGGCATTTCAGCCATTTTTTCATAGACCAGACGTCCGACGACCTGTCCGTGTTCCAGCACGAAGGGCGCTTCGTGGCAGCGTACCTCAAGCACGCCACGGGAACCGGCCCCCCCGGCAGCGGCATGACCAAAACCGGGATCGAAGAAGCCTGCATAGTGCACTCTGAACTCACCGACCATCGCCAGATAAGGCGCCATTTCAGCCGCGTACATCGGTGGAATATGCACCGCCTCGCGGCTGACAAGGATATAGAACGCGCCGGGGTCCAGGATGATGCAACCATCCTTGGTGCGTACCTCTTCCCAATAGTCCTGCGGATCGTATTCACCGATTCGATCCAGATCGATCACCCCGGTATGAGGTTTGGCGCGATAGCCCACCAGATCGGTATCGGGCAGTTGCAGGTCGACCGAAAAGCCCAGACCGTCCTGAATGACGGCAGGTCCGTCCACAAGCGGAGATTCGGCATGCAAGGACCTCAGTTCCGCATCGGACAACACGGCCTGACCCTGGCGGAAACGGATCTGGTTCAAACGCATCCCGGGACGAACCAGAACCGAGAACGAGCGCGGGCAGATTTCGGCAAAAAGCGGGCCTGTGTAACCTGCGGGCACCCGGTCGAACTCGGTACCGCCATCGGTGATCGTCCGCGTCAGAAGGTCCAGTCGCCCGGTCGAGCTTTTGGCGTTGGCCACGGCGCTCATGCTGTCGGGCAGCGCAAGCGATTCCATCAGGGGCACCAGATAGACGCAGCCCTTTTCCAGAACCGCGCCATCCGAAATATCGATGCGGTGCATCTCAAACTCGGTCAAGCGATCCGTGACAGTCCGGCCTTCGCCCGCAAGAAACGAGGCGCGAACACGGTAAGCCACTGTTCCCAGTCGCAAATCAAGGCTGGCAGGTTGAATCTGGGCAGGCAGAACCTCTGGTTCGGCGGTGATCTCACCGCGCGCGATCATCGCCTCTAGCTGTTGGTTCGGGCAAACACCTGTCATCTCGATCCCCCCTGGTGCCAGAGCGGGATCTGGCCTGTATGCCATAAACGTCGGTGTAATTTGGTCGGGCTAGCAGGACTCGAACCTGCGACCTTCCGTCCCCCAGACGGACGCGCTACCAGGCTGCGCCATAGCCCGACGTTGGGGTGTTCATAAAGATTTTCCCGGCAGGGGCAAGAGGAAATCAATGCCTTTTGTCCTAACCCGCCGCCTGTGTTTCAACCCGGTCCAGCCAGCGGCGCAGATCTTTCGCAATCGGAGCGATGCGCCGCAGCAGGTCGTCATCAAAATCTGTCTGATTCCACGCAAGCGACGCGATTCCCCCCATCAAGGGCGCGGCGTCCAGTTCGGGCTCTGGCTCCGGCTGTGACGCGGCAGAAGCGCGTGCGTTTGTCTGCGCATCGTCCTTGCCGGTTGGCTGGATCGGTTCGCGCAGATCCATGCGAATCTGTTCCGTTGCGGGGGCAGGCTTTGGTTCGAACGGCACCACGGTGTCCTGGACGGGCGCAATTGTGGCTGGGCCGGGATCGTCCAGGGAAGGGGACAGCGCCGCGACATGTGCGACGCCTTGTTCGCGCAGGATACGCTGGACACCTTTTATCGTGATTCCGTCTTCGTGCAGCAGTTTTTTGATCCCGCCCAACAGACGCATGTCGTTCGGGCGATAATACCTGCGTCCACCTGCGCGTTTGACGGGCTTTACCTGCGTGAACCGGCTTTCCCAGAATCGCAGAACATGAGCCTGAACACCGAGCCAGTCCGCAACTTCGCTTATGGTGCGAAAGGCATCGGGGGACTTACTCATAACCTGGACGTCCTGAACTTACTTGCGGTTCCCGGCTGCGACGCGATCTTTCATCAGATGCGACGGGCGGAAAGTCAGCACACGGCGCGGCTGAATCGGGACTTCTTCGCCGGTTTTGGGGTTGCGACCGACACGGGCGGTCTTGTCGCGAACACTGAATGTACCGAAAGACGAGATCTTCACCTGTTCACCACGCACCAAGGCGTCGGACATGTGGTTCAGAACGCTTTCAACCAGCTGCGCACTTTCGTTCCGTGACAGACCTACCTCACGAAAGACGGCTTCGCTCAGGTCCATTCGAGTCAGTGTTTTGTCGCCCATGCTAATTCCCCTGTTGCTATTGAAGCATATGGGTATGGCAAATTCGCTGTCAATATCAATGAATTGCGGGCGGCTGTGTAAGCCGGTTTGCGCCGGTTACCAGCGCAGAACCACTGCGCCCCAGGCCAGACCGCCGCCAATGGCTTCGGTCACGATCAGATCACCCGGCTTGATCTGTCCGCGCTGCTTGCCCACGGACAGGGCCAATGGGATGGATGCGGCCGACGTGTTTCCGTGATCCTGAACGGTCACAACCACGTTTTCCATCGGAAGGTTCATTTTCTTGGCGGTGCCCTGAATGATGCGGATGTTGGCCTGATGCGGCACGATCCAATCAACGTCCGAACTGCTCAGCCCCGCTCGTTCCAACGCTGTTTCCGCTGTTTTCGTAAGCTTTTCAACGGCATGACGGAAAACCTGATTGCCCTGCATACGCAGATGCCCGGTTGATTGGGTCGAAACGCCGCCATCGACATAGAGAAGATCCTTGTAGCGCCCGTCCGAATTCAGGTCGGTTGCCAGAATACCGCGGTCCTCGGCGGTGCCTGTGCCCTCTTGAGCCTCCAGCACCACTGCACCGGCGCCATCGCCGAAAAGAACGCAGGTGGACCGATCGGTCCAATCCATGATCCGTGAGAAAGTCTCGGCCCCGATCACCAGCACGCGTTTGGCCTGACCGGAAACAATCAGCGCATTTGCGTTGGACAGTGCAAAAACGAATCCGGCGCAAACAGCCTGCACGTCAAAGGCAAAACCCTTGGTCATGCCCAGCCGCGCCTGAACCATGGTGGCGGCCGAAGGAAAGGTCAGATCCGCCGTTGAAGTCGCCAGTACGATTGCGTCAATATCATCCGCCGTCAGGCCCGCGTCGGCCAGCGCGGCCTGGGCGGCGTTGGTGGCCAGATCGGATGTCGTCTCGTCCTCGGCTGCAAAATGGCGGCGTTCGATCCCCGAGCGGGTCTTTATCCATTCGTCGGTCGTGTCCAGGGTTTTTTCAAACTCGGAATTGGGAACAACGCGTTCAGGCAAATAATGCCCGACACCTACTACAACTGAACGGCCTGCCATTTTCCGGTACTGCCTTTTTTGTTATTTATCTGTTTGCGGCGCTGATTGCGCGGCATCTTGTGCAAGCTGGGCAGTGGATGCAACCCGCGCAGCCAATTTTTCGGAAAAGCCGGACTGCGCCAGGGTGAAGGCCAGTTTGATCGCAGCTGACACGCCTGTTGCGTCAGCGCCGCCGTGGGATTTCACCACGGTGCCGTTCAACCCCAGAAACACGCCACCATTCACGCGTCGCGGGTCGATCCGTTTCTTCAAACGGTTCAGCGACGTGATAGCCAGAATCGAGGCCAATCGGGATAGCGGGGAGTATTTGAACGCCTGCCGCAGCAGGTCACCGATCAGGCTTGCCGTGCCTTCGCCGGTCTTGATCGCGACGTTGCCGGTAAAGCCATCGGTTACAATGACATCCGCCTTGTCACCGGGGATGTCGCTGCCTTCGACGAAACCCACGAAATCGAAATTCGCCTGTTCCGCGAAGCCCGCGATCATCGAGTGCGCCTCTTTCAGTTCGGCGCGCCCCTTGTGTTCTTCGGTGCCGACATTCAGAAGTCCGATCCGAGGGCGGCTCAGGGCCAAACCGTTGCGCGCATAAGAGGCGCCCATCAGGGCGTATTGCAGCAAATCCTTGGCGTCGGCGCGCACATCTGCGCCGACATCCAGCATCACGTTGAACCCCTGAGGGTTGCGCGAGGGCCACAGTATCGCGATGGCCGGCCGGTTCACGCCCGGCAGTTTGCGCAGGCGCATCATCGACAGGGCCATCAGCGCACCGGTATTGCCGCAGGACACCGCGCCATGGGCTTCGCCCTGGCGTACCGCTTCCAGCGTGGACCACATCGAGGTCTCTTTGCCGTTGCGCACGACCTGACTGGGCTTGTCCTCCATCGTGACCACGCCCGAGCAATCACGAAAAACGACGCGCCCCTCTAGGACGCGCCGTTTGGCGACAAGCTTGCGCAATACCTGTTCGGGCCCGTGCAGCAAGAACCTGATATCCGGGTTCTTGTCGGCCGATTTCGCAAGACCGGCAACAACGACCGAGGGACCTGCGTCCCCACCCATAGCGTCGACCGAGATGGTTATCCGTCCGGCGTGCGTGGGCTGTTCAGTCATGCCTTGGTCTGCGCTCGATCAGGCTTAGGCTGCGTCTTCGTCCAGATCGATTTCATCGGCCTGAGCGACGACTTCGCGATCATCATAGTGGCCGCAGGATGCGCAAACGTGGTGCGGGCGCTTCAGCTCGCCGCAGTTCGGGCATTCGTTCGGGTTTGCAGCAACCAGAGCGTCGTGTGCGCGGCGGTTGTTGCGACGCGACTTGGAAACTTTGTTCTGTTGGACGGCCATGGTCTCAACCTTTGTCTGACTAGGGGTCGCAGAATCGCTGCCGACCCGGGTTTCGTAGTTCGTTTATCGTGGTTTGACGCGCGTTTAGGCGACGGGCCCCGCAATGTCCAACCCAAAATCCGATGAGCGCGCGAAAATACTGCGATTCTCGGTATGTTCAAGCGATTTTTCTGACCGCCTGCTATGACAGGAAATCTGCGCTCTGTCACTCGTCTTTTTTGAGCGTATCGCGCAATCCCGCCAATCCGGCGAAAGGTTTGGCGTCTTCGTCGGTCATCGCCTGTTTTCCGGGTTCTGTATAGTCTGCCTGACCCAGTTCCGCACCCTCCTTGCGCGGATATTGCGGCAGGGCCAGCGACAGCGCCTCGACCATCACCAATGCGGGGTCGATTTCCGGGCCCAAGGGCTCGGATTCGTCATCCTGGGGAATTTCGAACTCGGGTTCATCCGGGTCGGTCCAATCGGCCAGAAAGGTGCGGTGCACTGGAATGTCGATCCGGGTCGTGACCGGCTCGAGCGTCACGACACAGGGTTGGATCACGGTTGCACCGAGTTTGCCGTTGAGAACCCAGTCGCGCTTGCCTTGTGCGCGAAGCTCGCCGGAAAAGCTGAGTTTGCGCAGCCCCAGCAGCCCCAGACCCTGCCTGATCTCATCCAATGCGGCGCTTGCGGGGCGCAGTTCAAAGGGTGTCGGGGCGTTCTGGGGCAGGTCAGCCACCCGAAATGATGTAACGTTGCCCATTCGTGAGCCTTTCTATGTGTTGAACCGTGGCAGCGGTTTCTGTAATCGGATAGAAGCCGTAAGAGGCCAAGGCAAGAGGGTGTGCATGTTGAAGGTAGTGAACCGGTTGAAACCAGCGACGAAATCGCTTGTGTTTGTTGCCTGTCTGGCTGCGGCCGGGGCCTGTACGCCGATCTACAAGAATCACGGCTATGTGCCTCCGGCCGAGGAACTGGCCGAAATCAAAGTGGGCGTCGATACGCGCGACAGCGTGGAAGAAGCCATTGGCGCACCGGGTGCGTCCGGGGTCGTGCGGGATTCGGGCTATTACTATGTCCGCTCGCGGGTGCGCCATTACGGCCCGAAACGGCCCGAAGTGGTGGCGCGCGAACTGGTCGCCATCAGCTTTGATCAGCGTGGAGTCGTCAGAAACATTGAGCGTTTTGGCCTGGAAGACGGCATCGTGATTCCGCTGGAACGCCGTGTGACCGATTCCAACGTTCAGGACAAAGGCTTCCTGCGTCAGCTGTTGGGCAATATCGGCAACTTCAACCCGGCCAATATTCCTGGCGCCAACTGATCGCGCCGGAACCTTGCGTTGGTCACAAGGCAGTCACATGTCTTGTGTTAACGGTGTCGTGCCGACACTCGTGGGTCGGCACCCATGGAGGACGCGACCGTGGCGGCGGCAGTTATGTTGAGCAAGGGGCGCTATCGCGCCCGAATGGCGGAATCGGCCGAGGATATCAGGGCCGCACAAAGCCTGCGGACATTGGCGTTCGGGACCCGGCAATCGGACGTTGACGCTTTTGACGCGCAATGCAGCCATGTCCTGATTGAAGATATGCGATCCGCCGGGCAGTTGGTCTGCTGCTTTCGGATGCTGACAATGGAACATGGTGGTGAAATCGGACGCAGCTATTCAGCACAGTTCTACGACCTGAGCTCGTTGGAAGGGTTCAGTGGCCGCATGGTCGAGATGGGCAGGTTTTGCGTTCATCCGGGTCTGAACGATCCCGACATTCTGCGTGTCGCCTGGGGTGCAATGACGTCCTATGTCGATCAACACAATGTCCAGATGCTGTTTGGATGTTCGTCCTTTGCCGGGACCGAAACCGGGCGATACCTTGATGCCTTTGCGATGCTCAAACATCGCCACCTGGCCCCGAAACGGTGGTTGCCGCGGGTCAAGGCTCCGGACGTGTTCCGTTTCGCCGCACGTCTGCGGCGCCGGCCGGATGCGAAAAAGGCAATGTCGCGCATGCCGCCCCTGTTGCGAACCTATCTGATGATGGGAGGGTGGGTGAGTGATCACGCGGTTGTGGATCGCCACATGAACACGTTGCATGTGTTTACCGGGCTTGAAATCGGGGCGATCCCTCCGGCCCGAAAACGCCTGCTGCGGGCATTGGCCGGTTAAGATGAGTATTTCCGAAAAGGTGAAGACAGGGCGTTGACGCAGTGTGGCCGCCGGTTTAGCTGGCGGGCATGGCGAGAATTCCTTTGTTGCAGATGTCCGGCATATCCCTGACTTTCGGGGGCGAACCGGTGTTTTCCGAACTGGATCTGGTGGTACAGCCCGGTGACCGCGTCGCGCTGGTTGGGCGCAACGGGTCGGGCAAATCCACGCTGATGAAAGTGATGGCCGGCCTGGTCGAGGCTGACCGCGGTGAAATTGTCGTGCCGCCCGGAAAATCCGTGGGCTATATGGAGCAGGACCCGACGATGGAGGGCTTTGCCACCCTGGGAGACTATGCGTCGAGCGGGTTGGAGCCGGGTGAGCTCTACAAGGTTGAACGGGCGGGTGCGGGGCTGAAATTCGATCCTGCGCGCCCGGTTGAGACTGCTTCGGGTGGTGAGCGGCGGCGGGCGGCATTGGCCAAACTGATGGCCGAGGCACCGGACCTGATGCTGTTGGACGAACCGACCAACCATCTGGATATCGAAGCCATCGCGTGGCTGGAGCGCGAGCTTGGGTCGACACGAGCGGCGTTTGTGCTGATCTCGCACGACCGGGCCTTTTTGCGGGCACTGACGCGGGCGACACTGTGGATTGATCGGGGCGCGGTTCGACGGCAGGAGCAAGGGTTTGACGCGTTCGAAGCCTGGCGGGACAAGATCTGGGAAGAAGAAGACCAGCAGCGTCACAAGCTGAACCGTCTGATCAAGTCCGAGGCCAAATGGGCGGTCGAGGGTATCAGCGCGCGGCGCAAACGCAATCAGGGCCGGGTGCGGGCCCTACAGGCGCTGCGGGCCGAAAAGGCGGCACAGATCAAGCGTCAGGGTTCCGCTGCGATGACGCTGGAGGCCGGGCCAAAATCGGGCCGCAAGGTGATCGAGGCCAAAGGGCTGGCCAAAGGGTTCGGCGACAAGCAGATCGTTCGGAGTTTTGATCTGCTGGTGCAGCGCGGTGATCGTGTGGCTTTTGTCGGGCCGAACGGGGTTGGCAAGACGACCTTGCTGAAGATGCTTCTGGGGCAGGTGGAGCCGGACGAAGGTTCGGTGTCGCTGGGTACCAATCTTGAGGTCGCGGTGTTCGATCAGACCCGCGCGCAACTGGACCCCGAGATGAGCTTGTGGGACAGCCTGACCGGCGACCCGGATATGCGGGTTTCCGGCAAGGCCGATCAGGTGATGGTTGGCGGGCAGCCCAAACATGTCGTGGGCTATCTCAAGGAATTCCTGTTTGACGAGCGGCAGGCAAGGGCGGCTGTCAAATCCTTGTCGGGTGGGGAAAAGGCACGGTTGCTGCTGGCCAAGTTGATGGCGAAATCTTCCAATCTTCTGGTGCTTGACGAACCGACCAACGATCTGGATGTCGAAACGCTGGATCTGTTGCAGGAGTTGTTGGACGATTACGAAGGAACGGTTCTGCTGGTCAGCCACGACCGGGATTTTCTGGACCGCGTTGCAACGACGACCATCGCGATGGAAGGCAACGGGCGGGCGACCGTCTATGCCGGCGGCTGGTCCGACTATATTGCGCAGCGGGGTGAAGTTTCCGAGAAAAAAGACAGCAAAACAAAGCTTTCCAAGCCGAAGGTGAAGCAGGAAGCAAAAGCCAGGTCGGGATTGTCCTTTTCCGAAAAGCACCGGCTGGAAAAGCTGCCGGCCGAGATTGAACGGCTGGAGGCCGAGATTGCAAAGCTCGAAGAATTGATGTCCGACCCCGAGCTGTTTACCCGCGAGCCGGTCAAGTTCCAGAAAGCGTCCGAGGCGCTTGTCGAACGGCAAGACAAGTTGTCGGCGGCCGAAGAGGAATGGCTGACACTGGAAGAGAAAGCCCAGGCTGAGTAGACGCCAACTGCGCCCGCCTTATCAGACGGCGTGGAAAAAGCTGCTGAAAAACCGGAGTTCGCCTGCTGCTTCGGTTTTGCCGGGGACCGGACCAGCCGATCCGCGTCAATTCGTTCAGCTTGCTTCGGCTGCGACCCCGTCGAGCATTTTTATGCAACTGGCGAGATGAAGCGCGTTCAAATGCGTCTGCGACGGTTCGCGGCTGTTCCAAATTGCATGGAAGGCAACGACACCGGGATGTGTCGCAACCACATTGGCGTCGTTTTGGGTGCATTCTTCTTCGGTGCAGGCGATGACACTTTTGAGTTCGGCGCGGTCAAAATCCACCCTTGCCCGGGCGCGCGCCCCCTTGGGGACACGTTTACCCGGCGCTGCCTGAAAAAAACAGGCGCTGCGCCCCGCGAACAAGGCCCTGGCGGATTGGGGGAAGAGCAGGGCTATCGGTGGGCGCGTATAGGTCGGGCAGGGTTTCCAACGACGGTCTCGCCGGCGGGAACGTCTTTTGTCACTACACTGCCGGCTCCTATGATGGCATTGTCGCCGATCGTAACGCCCGGCATGATGATCGCCGCCCCGCCGATCCAGACGTTTTCGCCGATCCTGACCGGGTGGGCGACTTCGAGGCCCCGAGCGCGCAAGGCAGGATCTTTCGCGTGTTCGGCGCAATAGATCTGCACCGCAGGCCCAAGCATCGTGTCATTCCCAATCATCACCGGCGCGGTGTCGAGCACGACACAGCCTGCGTTAAAAAACACGCGGTCTCCCAACGACAGGTTTATTCCGTAGGCACAGTGAAACGGAGCCTCGAGAAAGCAATCCCGTCCAACTCCCGCAAAAAGCGCAGCCAGTTCCGGCGCGATGGCCCCACGGGCATCCGGCGGGCATGTGTTATGGGCATGAACGGCCCGGCGCGCTTCGGCCCGAAGCGCATCCAGTTCTGGGTCAAGGCAGCAATACCATTCACCCGCTTCCATTTTCTGCCGCTCGGTCATGAGCCCCGGTTTAGCGCATACGCAGGGCACCGTCGATGCGGATGACCTCACCGTTCAGATAGCCCATCTCGACGATGAAGCCGGCCAGTCTTCCGTATTCTTGCGGATCGCCAAGGCGGGCAGGGTTCGGGACGTCGGCGGCAAGCTGTTGTTGCACCTCTTCGGGCAGGCCCGCCAGCATTGGGGTCATGAAAATGCCCGGCGCGATGGTCATGACGCGAATGCCGGTCGAGGCCAGGTCGCGGGCCATCGGCAGCGTCATGCCCACGACGCCGCCTTTCGAGGCCGCATAGGCCGCCTGACCCTTTTGCCCGTCAAACGCAGCGATCGAGGCGGTGTTGATGATCACCCCACGTGCCCCATCTGGTTCGGGTTCATTCTTTGCCATTTCGACAGCGGCCAGCCGGGACACGTTGAAGGTGCCAACCAGATTGATGTCGATCGTACGCTGGAAAGCATCCAGAGGGTGAGGGCCATCCTTGCCGACAGTCTTAATACCATAGGCGATACCTGCACAATTCACCGTGGCCGTGATCTTGCCCATCTTGTCCATGCCATGGCGCACGGCTGCGGCCACCGACTCTTCGTCGGTCACATCCGTTTGCGCGAAATTCCCGCCAATCTCGGCGGCGACCTGTGCGCCGCGATCTGCGTCACGATCCAGAATGGTGACCTGCGCGCCTTCCGAGGCGAAGTGGCGTGCCGTGGCTTCGCCCAGACCGGACGCGCCTCCGGTAATGAGGGCGGCAGTGGTGGACAGGTGCATGGTGAACTCCTCCCAAGGATATGAACACTTGTTCAATAACTGCATTTTGGGGCCAGAGTCCACAAAATTGAGAAAGCAGGAACTTGGTTGGCGGGTAGGGTCCTTGGCCCCGATGTTTCGGCCGATCCTCAACAATACTTAATGCCGACTTCACGAAAACGCGCCTGTTCGTGAGTGAAGAACTCGGCGCCTTTGTGTGTTTTTCCGCCAGGAGGATCTGTTATGGTAATAAGTACGAAACACATACTGGGTGCAGTTGTCGCTGTGCCTGTTTTTGGAATGGTGATGGTTGGCGATGCTGCTGCCGCACCGGAAACCTGCAACTGGAAAACGGCTCGAAATCTTGCCAACGCAGGGGACTATGCCGGGTTGTGCGATTGTGTGCAGGTAACCCCGAGCTTTCTGGACAGGCTTCAAAAGCGGGCCGACTTTGAAACAACCTTGAGTGTAACCGGGGCGCAATGCCCGGGGCTGGCCGCGTTGCTGACGGATTTGCCGACGGCAAGCCTGTCTGGTTCCGCAGAAAATCGGGGTGAAAGCCGCGGCTCTGAACCCGGTGGGTCTGGATTCGCCGATGCTGGTGGAACTGTCGGAGGCGGTGAAAGTGGCCCCAGCGGCGCGTCTGAAGAAAGCGAAAACAATGGAGGCGGCCAGTCCGGCGGTGGAGGAAGTGAATCCGGCGGCGGAAGTGAATCTGGCGGTGGAGGTGACTCCGGCGGTGGAGGTGAATCCGGTGGCGGTGGCGAATCCGGTGGCGGTGATGAATCCGGCGGTGGAGGTGAATCCGGTGGCGGTGGTGAATCCGGCGGTGGTGAAGGCAAAGGCGAAGGTAAAGGCGGCAAGGGTAAAGGTGGTGGTAAGGGCAACAACGGCCATGGCAATGGCGGTGAAGGCAGCAGCCCGGGCCGCGGTCATAACGCCAACAATGACGAAAGTGGCGACCGGCCCGGTCGTGGCGGCGGAAAAGAACGCAGATAAGCACGGCTTACTGAATGAAAAACGGCCACCCGTTTGGGTGGCCGTTGCAGTTTCGTGTCTTTCAGCCTTGCCGGGTCAGCCCAGTTGAACCAGCGCGTGGCGCTTTTTGCCTGCGCTCAGCTTGATCGGCGAAGACAGGGCATTTGCGTCAATCATCAGCCCGGCATCGGTCAGTGGCGCGTCGTCCAGCTTGGCACCGTTTTCGGCGATCAGGCGCTTGGCCTCTTTGCCGGATTTGGCGAGGCCGGATTTGACGATGATCTGCACGATGGACATGCCGTCACCCAGTTCGGCCTCGCTGAGGGTCAGGGTCGGAAGATCCCCGCCCACGCCACCCTTTTCGAAGACTTCGCGCGCAGTGGCTTCGGCGTTCGCCGCGGCCTGCGCACCATGGGCCAGAGTTGTCACCTCGTTGGCAAGACGGATCTTGGCCTCGTTGATCTCGGACCCTTGCAGCGCGCCCAGACGATCGCACTCGTCCACCGGCATTTCGGTGTATAGCTTCAGGAACCGCCCGACATCCGCGTCGGTCGTGTTGCGCCAGAATTGCCAGAACTCGTAGGGCGAACGCATGTCAGCGTTCAGCCAGACCGCGCCATCCTGAGATTTCCCCATTTTCTTGCCGTCGCTGGTGGTCAGCAGGGGTGAGGTCAGGCCGTAGATCTCGTGGTCCAGCACGCGGCGGGTCAGGTCGATCCCGTTGACGATATTGCCCCACTGGTCGCTGCCGCCCATCTGAAGCAAGCAACCATAGCGGCGGTTCAGTTCCAGGAAGTCATAGGCCTGTAGGATCATGTAGTTGAATTCGAGAAAGGACAGTGATTGTTCACGGTCCAGTCGGGATTTCACCGATTCAAAGCTCAGCATCCGGTTGACCGAGAAATGACGCCCGATGTCGCGCAGGAAATCGAGGTAGTTCAGGTCGTCCAGCCACTCGGCATTGTTCAGCATCAACGCTTTGTTCTCGGCCTCTGTGTCATAGTCGATATAAGCCGAGAACACCTTTTTGATGCCCGCGATGTTTTCGTCGATCTGTTCGGGCCCCAGCAGGGGGCGTTCATCCGCGCGGAACGAAGGGTCGCCAACCTTGGTGGTTCCACCACCCATCAGGGTGATCGGCTGGTGACCGGTTTTCTGGAACCAGCGCAGCATCATGATCTGGATCAGGCTGCCCACATGCAACGACTTGGCCGTGGCATCAAAGCCGATATAGGCCGGTTTGCACCCACTGATCAGCGCGTCGTCAAGGCCCTGATAATCGGTGCAGTCGGCGAGAAAGCCGCGCTCGATCATCGTGGCGATGAAATCCGATTTGGGGTGGTAGGTCATATCGTGCCCTTTGGGTTAATGTTGCGGGGCACTGTATAGGCGGCAGCGCGTGGGAGGAAAAGCCACCTTTTCACCTCGGGCGCGGGGTGTGGTCGAGGGTGTCGATCCAGACACGCGCGCTGAGAAAAAAATTGCCGGGCCGGTCCGGAACGCTTGCCTTTTCGCCCCAACAGAAGGCACGTTGACCGGGCTGCAACCCAAAGGTGAAATCCCCGACCCGGAGGCGGCGAAAGACACAGCCAATTCAGGAGGCAGGCTTGGGCCAGACCATCGCGAAATACGGAAAGCTCCGGGCTTTGGGCGCAATGTCCGGCACATCCATGGACGGGGTTGATGCCGCGGTGGTGGAAACCGACGGGCATTCGATTTACGGGTTTGGGGAAAGTGGATACCGCGCGTATTCGGATGCGGAACGCGACGTGTTGCGCGCCGCGCTGGGCCAGTGGCACGGACCCCAGGTCGATGCGGCGGCAGAGATGGTGACAATCGCCCATGCCGAAGCACTGTCCGAGTTCGAGGATGTGGATCTGATCGGTTTTCACGGACAGACGCTGTCGCATGAGCCGCGCGGGCGCGGGACCTTGCAGGTCGGTGACGGGCTGGGGCTGGCGCAGGCCCTTGGGCGCCCGGTGGTCTGGGATTTCCGCAGCGACGATGTGGCGATGGGGGGCGAGGGGGCTCCGCTTGCGCCCTTCTTTCATTTCGCCTGTGCCAAATGGTTCGGCGCGGACCGGCCGCTGTGTTTCCTGAACCTGGGCGGGGTCGGCAACCTGACCTATGTGGATCCGGCGTTCGAAGGCCCCGAAGCGCCCGGAGCGTTGCTGGCCTTTGATACAGGCCCGGCCAATGCGCCGGTCGATGATCTGATGCAGGCCCGGCTGGGGCTTCCGATGGACCGCGACGGGGCGCTTGCGCGCGATGGAACGGTGGAAATGGGCGCGCTGGAGCTGTTTCTGGCCGAGCCGTATTTTTCTCGCATGCCGCCGAAATCCCTGGACCGGAACGATTTTTCGGAAATGATCGGTTTGGTCAAGGAACTCAATGACGCTGACGCGGTGGCGACTCTGACCGGTATGTGCGCCGCAGCTGTTGTGCAGGGGATGGAGCACTGTCCGAAACCTCCGTCCTGTGTGTTGGTCACCGGGGGCGGCAGGCGCAACCCGGTGCTGATGGAGATGTTGCGCGTGTCGCTGGATTGCCCGGTCGAACCGGTTGAGGCGGTGGGGCTGGACGGCGACATGCTTGAGGCGCAGGCGTTTGCCTATCTGGCGGTGCGCGTCGCGCGAGGGTTGCCGACCTCTTGTCCTGGAACCACCGGCGTTCAGGCGCTTGTCGGTGGCGGGGTCGTCAGTACGGTGTCGATGGACCCGGTCGGATAACCCGATCCGAAAACAGTTCAAAAAAACAACTCTTTGTGCGACGATTGCCCGGACCGATGGATCAGGGACATGGCAGCATGGCGACCAAGGCAGAGCTCGAGGCCGAGTTGGAGGAGTTGCGGAAGCGGAATGCGACGTTGGAGGCGCAGGCCGAAAAGGAAGCGGGTTCCGAAGATCCGCCTGAGGGTACCAAATCGTCGGATGAAATCCGGCAGCTGCTGGAAGACCACGGGATCGACCTGAGCCAGGTTCAGTCCTTGGGACATGACGTTGTCGAGGAGTTCGGTCGGCTTCAGAAAGACTATCCGATCACGGCGTTGCTGATTGCCTTTTCGCTTGGGTATGTCGTTGGGCGCGCGCAGGGCTAGGAGGCAGGTTATGAGCAGACTGAGCAAGAACCTGGTTACGATCTATCGGACCGAACGTTTGATTGCGCGCCGCCGTCTTGGGGTGGTGCAGCAACAGACCATACTGATGGGCATCGCGGGCATCGCGGCATTGTCGGCGGTGGTGCTTTTGAATGTCTCCTTGTTCTTGGCGTTTCAAAGCTCGATGTCACCAGCATCGGCGGCGGCGCTGTTGGCCTTTGGAAACATCGTTTTTGCCGGGCTTATGGTGCTGATTGCAAAACGCCGAAATATCGACGACGAAGTCGCACCGGCCGTCGAGGTGCGCGATATGGCCATAGCGGATATTGAAGACGAATTGGAGGAGATGACCGCAGAGGCCAAAGAGGTTGTGCAGGCGGTTAAGAGCATTAGATCGAACCCTTTGGGATCGGCAGCGACGCTGCTGGTACCGCTGATCAATTTGTTGATCAAAAGCCGAAGCGACAAGTAGAGGCGCAACCCGAAGGTTCATCGGCACACCGGAGCGCCCTTGCGGCGGGCTGTGTCAAAATGGAAATGCCCGACGTGATAGCGGTCGGCGTCCGGGCCAAGCACGGTTCCGAATATGCCGCAGGCGCCATCGTGCAACTCTCGCAAAACAGCGCCCTGCGCGTTGTTCCACCCGTCCCGGACCGTGATCTGAGTTCCGTCCTTTAGAACGAAGGTCGATATGTCGATCGCCCTTCCGCGCGCATGTTCCGAGATGCGTGAGCGCGGCTGGTTGTTCTGGGTCTTGCAGGCATAGTGGCCAACGATCCGCATCCCCTTCAGCCCGCCGCCCATATCGGCAAAGGCCGGCTTGGCCGTGTTTTCGATCCACGTTTTCAGCGTGACCGCTGTCTGGCAGTCCATCAATGAGAATTGGCTGAGTGCGATATCAGAGATTTTGTAAACCCGAACCGGGTTCGTGATCCCGCATCCGCGGGCCTTTCCCGCGACGGGCTTGCGTGTTTCACCCAGAATGGTCCAGTCGCCGCACACGGCGCCCCGTTCCTGCATTCGTTCACGGCCCGCTTCGAATTGCCGAAACTTGCAGGGCCGTAGGGCGGGGCGCCTGGAAACCAGCACCGCAGGTTCGGCTGTCACGATCGGGTCAGCATCTTCAGCCGTTTCTTCCCCGATCAGCTCTGGCGCAGTCAGATCGGATGCAAGACGGGCCTCGGCGCAAGCGGGCTCTGCGCTGGCGAATGCTGCGCTTTGACACAAGAACAAGACAGTCAGCAGGACCTGTTTCATTCTTACTCGTTACTCCGTCGCCTGTGGCTGCGTGTACAGAATGATCAATGGGCAACCGTCTGTAAACTGACCTTTTCAGGGATCGTTATGTAAACATTCACACCTTGGGGATATCGAAGCCCGGTGCAGCAAGTTCGAACCCCTCGAACTGGAAACCGGGCGAGACCGTGCAACTGACCAGCGTGTAATCACCTGTGCTGCGGGCGGCTTGCCAATGGCCTTCCGGGACGATCAATTGTGGTGCGCCAGAGGAAAGATCGGGGGTCAGCACATGTTCGGTGGCGGGGCCTTGGTCCATTGCGCTGAGCGACAGGACAAGCGGCGCGCCGGCATGGTACAGCCAGATCTCGGTTGCATCGACGCGGTGCCAGTGGCTGCTTTCGCCTTTCTGCAACAGGAAGTAGATGCAGGTGCCGGTGGGGCGACCTTCGTTTTCGGCGCGCCATGTCTCGGCGTACCAACCACCTTCGGGATGCCGTTGCAGGTTCAAGCGTTCGATAATCTCTTGTGCGGTCATGTGGTTCCTCGTGTTTGGGTGCGATTATGCACGGGCCGGTGTGATCCGCTATGGTATTCATGCGTCCGAGGGATATGTTTACGACATGACCCTGAAAATCCCTTTCGATAACTCCTATGCCCGTCTGCCGGGTGCGTTCTTTGCACGGCAGTCACCGGTTCCCGTGCGCGCGCCAAGGATGATTGCGTTCAACGATAATCTGGCCAGGTTGCTGCGGATTTCACCCGGAGACGTCGAGGACATGGCCGAAGCCTTTGCGGGAAACAGTATTCCCGAAGGTGCCGAGCCCATCGCACAGCTTTATTCAGGGCATCAGTTCGGGCAGTACAACCCGCAGCTGGGCGACGGGCGTGCGGTGCTGCTGGGCGAGACGGTCGGAACGGACGGGGTGCGCCGGGACATCCAGCTGAAAGGTTCGGGCCCTACGCCGTTTTCCCGCCGGGGCGATGGCCGGGCTTGGCTGGGGCCGGTGCTGCGAGAATATGTGGTGTCCGAGGCGATGCATGCTCTGGGCATTCCGACCACACGCGCCTTGGCAGCGGTGGAAACCGGCGAGACCGTCTTTCGCGAGGGCCCGATGCCCGGAGCTGTTCTGACCCGGGTTGCATCCAGTCATCTGCGGGTGGGGACATTTCAGGTTTTTGCCGCGCGTGGGCAGATGGACAGCCTGAAGCGCCTGACGGACTATGCCATTGCGCGGCATTATCCCAAGGCAGAAGGGCCGATGGGCCTGTTGCGTTCGGTGCGCGATGCGCAGGCCGGTTTGATTGCACGGTGGATGAGCGTGGGGTTCATCCATGGCGTGATGAATACCGACAACTGCTCGATCGCGGGCGAGACCATTGACTACGGCCCATGTGCGTTCATGGATTCGTATCACCCCAACACCGTTTACAGCTCGATCGACCGGATGGGTCGTTATGCCTATTCGAACCAGCCCGATATCGCGGTGTGGAACCTCGCGCAGTTGGCAACGTCCTTGATCCAGCAGATGGACGACAAAGAGGCCGCTGTGGAAGAGGCGACCGAGATCGTCCACGCGATGCCGGACCTGCTGCAACAGAATTGGTTGTCCCGGTTCCGGGCGAAGATCGGACTGGCAACCGCGGACGAGGGCGATCAGGAACTGATCACCGATCTTCTGAAGCTCATGGCCGAGGGGCAGGCGGATTTCACCAATACCTTCCGGGCGCTGGGCGGCGGCACGGCGCGGGATCAGTTCCTTGACCCGGCAGCGTTTGACACCTGGGAAAAAGACTGGCGCGCACGGTTGGCGCGCGAAGCGGCGCCACAGGAGGTGATGGCCGCCGCAAACCCCGCATTCATTCCGCGCAATCACCGGATCGAACAGATGATTCAGGCGGCGGTGCAGGGCGACTATGCGCCCTTCGACCGGTTGAACGCCGTGTTGGCGCGGCCGTACGAGGATCAAGGGGATGCGGAAGATCTGAGGCGTCCTCCGGCCGAAAATGAGGTGGTTCATGCAACATTCTGCGGGACGTGACGCGAGGCCTGCGTCTATTTCCTCAGGATTTCCAACACCGCAGCGCTGACGATCAGGGTGGCGCCCAGAAATTCTCGCAGGCCAAATGGTTCTCCTGACAGGGCTGCGGCCGACGCGATGCCAACGACAACCTCGCTCATCAGCAGCAGACCGACCTTTGCGGGGGACAGCTTGGTTGCTGGCCAGATGGTCATGTAGATCATGGGCAGGACATAAAAGGCCGACAGCAGCGCGTATCCCGCTATGCGGATCGGCTCTTCGCTTGTGATGTTCGGCAGGGTTTGGCCCCCAAGCATCAGCAGGCTGACAAGCGACAGCAACAACGCGCCAATCACAAAGGCAAAGACCTGACCCGAGATGGTCATGCTACCAGCCTTGTACAGGCCCAGTGTGCCCAATGCCCAGCATATGCCCGATGCCAGCGCCAGCCAGTCGCCCAAGTTCTGCGGCCATGGCACGAATCCGGCGCCTCCGAGCACGACAAACAGCCCGCCAAGCCCGCAGATCAGGCCCGCAAGGCGCATCAGGCTCAGGCGTTCTTTCAGAAATACGACGCCCAGAATCGTGCCCCAGATCGGAGTGAGATAGAACAACAGGATCGAGCGGACGACGTCGGTGTAGACAAGGCTGATCGAATACAGGCTGAATGCAGCCCCTGTGAACATTCCGCTGAGCATCAGATCGCGCCATTGCCGGGCCAGCATGCGCCTGTCGGACCAGACAAAGGGGATCAGCGCAATCAGGGCCGCGCAGTACATTGCGATCCCTGACCAGGGGCCGGTCAGGCCCTGATCGTAGAAAAACCGCACCGGAATCCAATAAAGGCCCCACAGCGCGCCGCCTGTCACCAAAACCATACTGGCCCGGGTGCTGTTGTCGGGTTGGGTCTGGCTCAGGCTCATGCGGGCCCCGCTTTGGCTGCGATGCGTTGTCGTCACCGCATCGGGATAGAGCGTTGCAGGGCCGGGGATCAAGCGGAACCTTCGCTTTGATATCAGTCACGTTTCAATCGCCGAAATAGCAGGCAGATTGCCGGGGGCGGGTGTCGTATCGGAATTGTCGCAGCAGGAAACCGAGCACAGGGGTTGCGCCTCACGTCAGGCATGGCACTTTAGGGTCAATTCATTTGGTCACGCCCTCATGCCAACTTCGTCCACGCTGCGTATCGCAAGCTACAACATCCAGAAATGCGTCGGGTTGGATTTCCGGCGTCAGCCCCAGCGTATTCTGCAAGTCATCGAAAACATGAAAGCGGATATCGTGGTGTTGCAGGAGGCCGACAAACGCCTGCCGCCCCGTCCGGCCGCGCTGCCGCATTTCATGTTGGACGAGGCGGGATGGCAGATCGTCGATCTGGGCGGCGCGGGAAGTCTGGGCTGGCACGGCAACGCGGTGATCTGGCGCGGAGAGGGGATCTCGGTCCGCCGAAAAGGGCATCACGAGTTGCCGGGGCTGGAGCCGCGCGGGGCGGTTCGGGTCGAGTTCGACACCCATATCGGGCCCTTGCGCGTGATGGGTATGCATCTGGGACTGCTGCCAGCGTCGCGGCGACAGCAGATTTTACACATTCGGCGGAACGATTGGGACATGGACCAGATGCCGACTGTTTGGGCCGGTGACTTCAACGAGTGGTCACGTCAGCCAGTTCTGGATCATCTGGTCCCCGAAATGCGGTTTCTGCCCCCCAGACCAAGTTTTCCCGCCGCGCAGCCCCTGGGCGCGCTGGATCGGATCGCGCTGGGCAGCGGAATACAGGCCGTGGCGCACGGTGTTCACGACACACGTCCCGCGCATATCGCATCTGATCACCTGCCGGTCTGGGCCGATCTGACGCGTGCCAGATCAGAAGGTCGCAAAAGGTGAAATCCCTGTAGCGAAACCTGCGCAGACATATTAAGACAGACACCCGAGCAAGTCTGAGGGGCATCATGTCGGAAACGATTATTGGGCGTTGTGAAGCCAAGGGGCTGCGCATGACCGGTCAAAGAAGGGTCATCGCGCAGGTGCTGGAACAGAGCGACGACCACCCGGATGTCGAGGAACTCTATGCGCGGGCGTCTGCCGTGGACAAAGGCATTTCCATTGCAACGGTCTATCGCACGGTCAAACTGTTCGAAGAGGCTGGTATTCTGGAACGCCTTGAGTTCGGCGACGGACGGGCCCGGTACGAGGACGCCGAGCGCGATCATCACGACCACCTGATCGACATGCAGTCAGGAGAGGTAATTGAATTCGTCGACCCCGAGATCGAAGCCCTGCAGGAAAGAATCGCCGCGAAGCTTGGGTACAAGCTGAAGGGGCACCGGTTGGAGCTGTATGGCGTCCCGCTGGAAAAGGACTGACCCATCACGAAACGCGATTGATGCCCTCACTTTAATTCATCAGGCGTGACGGGAATTGTCTTGCCAGATGCCGTTGGTTGAGGTTGTTGTGCATCTACAGGCACCAGATGTGCCCTTTCCAACGGACGCGCAAATGAACAACGTAAACGGCATCCTGCTGCTCATCGGGTCGATGGCGGCCTTTGCACTTGAGGACATGTTCATCAAGCTCCTGTCCGGCTCTGTGCCGACAGGGCAGATCATGGTGTTTCTGGGCGTGTTTTGCGGGCTCGTGTTCGCCACGATGTCAGTGGTCACCCGCAAGCGGATCCTTGACCCCGTGGCATGGAAAACCCTGCCATTGATCCGCGCCGCGACCGAAGGCTTTGGCGCAGTGGCGTTCGTGACGGCGTTGTCGCTGATCGACCTGTCCACCGTTGCGGCCGTGTTTCAGGCCATGCCGCTGGTCGTCACCATGGGGGCGGCCCTGTTTCTTGGAGAGCAGGTCGGGTGGCGCCGCTGGAGCGCGATCGGTGTCGGCTTTGTCGGTGTTTTGATGATCATCCGCCCGGGGATGGAGGGCTTTCGGCCGGAATCCCTGTTTGTGGTGTTGTCCGTGGTCGCAATTGCGGCGCGCGATCTGATTACCCGCAAGCTGGACCCACGCGTGGCTTCATCCGTTGTTGCGATGCAGGCCTATATTGCGGTGGCTGTGGCCGGCCTGCTTCTGATGGTCATGTCCGGGGCATCCTTCGTGCCGGTTCAAGCCGGTCAAACGGGCCCTTATGCTGGGGCGATCGGATTTGGCGTGCTGGGCTATTACGGCATTGTCACTGCGATGAGGGTGGGCGAAGCCTCGGCCCTGATGCCGTTCCGGTACACGCGCCTTGTGTTCTCTATCCTTGCTGGAATGCTGATGTTCGGTGAACGCCCTGATGCGCTGACAATGGCGGGGGCGACCCTGATCATCGGTTCGGGTCTTTATACCTTTGTCCGCGAACGGCGTCTGGCGCGCGAATTGGCACCTGCCTGACCCTGTTGGCGCAAACAGCGAATTGTTAGCCCTAAATGTCCGGGAATATGCGTGTTAGCGTTAACGGAACCGGTTTACTTTTGGCCGGTTGCTGTTATGACGCGTGCAACCGACCGCAGTCACAGGGACAGGCTTCATGAGCACCATCATCGACATCCACGCACGCGAAATTCTGGACAGCCGGGGCAATCCGACAGTCGAAGTTGACGTGATTCTGGAAGACGGCACCATGGGCCGCGCTGCCGTGCCCTCGGGCGCGTCCACCGGTGCCTATGAGGCGGTTGAAAAACGCGATGGCGACAAGGCGCGCTATATGGGCAAAGGCGTTCTGGAAGCCGTCGCCGCCGTGAACGGCGAGATTGCCGAAGAACTGGTGGGCTTTGACGCGACCGAGCAGGTGGCCATTGACCAGGCCATGATCGAGCTGGACGGCACCGAGAACAAGGGCCGTCTGGGTGCAAACGCTATTCTGGGTGTCTCGCTTGCCACGGCGAAGGCGGCGGCGGATTTCACCACCCAGCCTCTGTATCGCTATGTGGGTGGCACCTCGGCGCGGGTTCTGCCGGTGCCGATGATGAACATCATCAACGGTGGCGAACATGCCGACAACCCGATCGACATTCAGGAATTCATGATCATGCCGACCGCCGCCGCGAACATTCGCGAAGCGGTGCGCATGGGGTCCGAGGTGTTCCATACGCTGAAAAAGGAACTGTCAGGCGCAGGTCTGGCGACCGGTGTGGGCGACGAGGGCGGTTTTGCCCCCAACATCGCCTCGACCCGTGAAGCATTGGATTTCATTCTGAAATCCATCGAAAAGGCGGGCTACAAGCCGGGTGAGGGAATCCACCTGGCGCTCGATTGCGCGGCGACCGAGTATTACAAAGACGGCAAATATGTTCTGTCGGGTGAGGGCACGACCCTGACATCCGAGGAAAACGCGGCTTATCTGGCTGCGCTGGTCAATGACTATCCGATCATCTCGATCGAAGACGGCATGTCCGAAGATGACTGGGATGGCTGGAAGGCCCTGACCGATGCCATCGGCGACAAGGTGCAACTGGTTGGTGATGATCTGTTCGTGACCAACCCGGAACGTCTGGCCGAAGGGATCGAACGTGGCTGTGCGAACTCGATGCTGGTCAAGGTGAACCAGATCGGCTCGCTGACGGAAACCCTGCGTGCCGTCGATATGGCGCACCGCGCGCGCTACACCAACGTGATGTCGCACCGTTCGGGCGAGACCGAGGACGCGACCATTGCCGATCTGGCGGTTGCCACCAATTGTGGTCAGATCAAAACCGGCTCGCTTGCACGATCGGACCGGTTGGCGAAATACAACCAGCTGATCCGGATCGAGGAGTCGCTGGGGGAAGTGGCCGAATACGCCGGCGCGTCGATCCTGAAATAAGCATGGAATGGGGGCCAACGGCCCCCATTTTTGAAAGTGCAGGTCTCTGATCCATCAAACGGTCGTCCCGCTGCCCGTGCCGCAATCCGCGAGACGGATCAATTGGTGCTGTTGACCCTTCGGACCTCTTGGATTCAAGCGTTTCATGGGCCTTGAACCAGCATCTTCCGGGCGATCCCGGTGAAAGTTGCGGCGGGAAACACGACTTCAGCTGATATCCACCCTTGATTGAACCTCTCTGGTTCGATCCTTCTTTGGGTTTAAGATTGCCGGGCCTGCTTGCAGTTGAAGTTGAAAGTTTTCAAGAAATCTTGGATCTTTTCGCGAAAGAGGTGTGATCCGGATTACGCAATCATTTCAATGGTTTTTGTTTCGCAGGCGTATTGCAATGGCCCTTTTGTGTCAAAAAAGAATGCAAAAATCACATTATGTGTGAACTTGTTACTAAGTAAATCACAGGCACGTGATCTAATCTGGATGCATTGCAGAAAGGAGACCACGATGTCTGTATCCAAATTCCTTCTGGTAATCGCAGCAGCTTCCGTCACAGTTCTTTCCGCCTGCGCGGGTCCGGGAACCTACCCAATTACCGGAGATCCGGTCTCGGCGAATGACCCGGTACAGGACATGAACCCGGCCAATATCTTCCGCGGCGAGTCTCGTTAAAGCAACTTGCTCATCAGCATATATCTGTCGCGTGGTTTGAACCCGGTGCGCAGATAGATTTTCTGAGCGGCTTCGTTGTGTCGGTCGACTTCCAGATGAAGGGCAGTCAGCCCCGCTTCGGACAAAGCTTTGGGCAGTGCCAGCAAAACTTCGGTCGCGATGCCGCGGCCGCGAACAGCGGGCCGGATATAGATTTCGTCCACGAAACCGTCCATGCCGCCGAATTCGACGGACCAGCCGAAGGTCAGGATGATGTAGCCCAACGGCGCGCGTCCGGGGCCGATCAGATAGACACAGCCATGGGGAATACCCTCGAGCAGGGGTGTCAGAGCATTTCGGGTCTGGTCCGGGTCTTGCGTCAATCCGGCCTCGGTATGGAAGGCGGTGACCAGTGCCATCAGACGATCCAGGTCTTCGGGGCGCGCCAGGCGCAGGGCGGCGCTCATAATCTTGCCAACCTTTCCGTCAAAAGATTGAAGAAGCCGTCGGCGTCGATTTCCCCCATGAACAGCGCATTGGGCGAGCGGTCGGTCACGCCCCACCAATCGGCGACGGTCATGCCCATTGTCAGCTCGGACTGGGTTTCAATCTCGACATTCACATGACGGCCTGAAAACAGCTCGGGCCGGATCAGATAGGCGGTCACGCAAGGGTCGTGCAAAGGCGCGCCCGCGCTGCCGTATTTTTCCTTGTCGAACCTCTCAAAGAAATCGGTCATCTCGGCGACAGCGATTCCGACTTTGTTTCCCAGCGCACGGAACGCATCATTGCGGGGTTGGGTGACCAGCGCCTTATGCGTGACATCCAGCGGCATGACCACGATAGGTCTGCCGGATTTGAAAACGATATCAGCGGCTTCTGGATCGACGTGAATGTTGAATTCAGCTGTCGGGGTGATGTTGCCGACCTCGAAATACGCTCCGCCCATCAGAACGATTTCCTGTACCCGGTCCACTATGTCCGGAGCCTTGCTGAACGCAGTCGCGATATTTGTCAGTGGCCCCAGCGGGCAAAGGGTTACCGTGTCCGGTTCTTCAGCGCGCAGGGTGTCGATGACGAAATCCACCGCGTGCCCCTCGGCCAGCGGCATCTGCGGATCGGGCAGGTCCGGGCCATCCAGACCTGTCTTGCCATGCACATGCTCGGCCGTGACCAGCGGGCGGTTCAACGGTCTGTCGCAGCCCGCATAAACAGGTATGTCGGTCCGGCCCGCCAGTTCGCACACGATCCGAGCGTTCTTGGCGGTCAATTCCAGGGGCACGTTGCCTGCGACCGCCGTGATGCCAAGTACCTCGATGTCCTCCGGGCTGGCCAGCGCCAGCAGGATGGCGACGGCGTCGTCCTGTCCGGGATCGGTGTCGATGATGATCTTGCGAGGGGGCATGGGTGTCTCCGGTGGTCGTGAAGGTGGGACACTCGCAAGTGTCGGGTGCCTTGTCTACCCGTTTCTGGGTGCGGCCAAAACATCAACCGGCGGGAGTTTGCCGTTGGCGCGATGCTCTTCGGTTTTGACCTCGTCCCAGAGCGCATCCATCTCGGTCAGGTCGCTTTGCGAGGGGGTCTTTCCCCGTTCGGCCAGCCGGGCTTCGATCTGTTCAAAGCGACGGGTGAACTTGGCATTGGTGCGGCGCAGGGCGGCTTCGGGTTCGATACCCAGGTGGCGGCCCAGATTGACCATCACGAACAGCAGATCACCGAATTCATCCTCAAGCGCATCCGCGTCCATCTTGTCACGCGCCTCTTCCAACTCGGCGGCTTCTTCGGTGATCTTGGCCAGCACGTGGCTTGCATCGGGCCAGTCGAACCCCACGCGTGCGGCCCGTTTTTGCAACTTATGGGCCCGCAGCAGGGCAGGCAGGTTGGCGGCCACCCCGTCCAGCGCGCCTTTCTGTTCCTTGCCCGCACGTTCGGCCGCCTTGATCGTTTCCCAATCCCGGGTCTGCTGATCGGCGGACTTGTCGCGGGATTCGTCGCCAAAAACATGCGGGTGGCGGTTGACCATCTTGTCTGACATGGTGCGCACCACGTCCTGAAAGGTGAAATATCCCGCCTCTTCCGCCATTTGAGCGTGGAAGACGGATTGGAACAGCAGATCGCCCAGCTCGCCTTTCAGCTCGTCCCAGGCCTCACGCTCGATGGCGTCGGCGACCTCATAGGCCTCTTCGATCGTATAGGGCGCGATGGTGGCGAAATCCTGTTCGATATCCCACGGGCAGCCGGTTTGCGGATCACGCAGGCGGCGCATGATTTCCAGCAGGCGTTCGATCCCTGCGTTACTGTCATGGATCAGAGGATTATCGGCCATTGCGAACCCTTTCATTCCGGTGTCAGATGCATCCATCCCGCAGTCCCGATCAGGAGTCCACCCCAGATGCCCGTCGTCAACCGAATTGCCGATTTCTCTGCCGATATGACCAGATGGCGCCAATATCTGCATACGATACCCGAGTTGGAGTTCGAGTGCTTTGAGACTGGCGCGTTTGTGGCCGAGCGTCTGCGTGAGTTCGGGGTCGATGAATTGCATGAAGGGATCGCAAAGACCGGGATGGTCGCGATCATCAACGGGCAGGGCGACGGCCCGACCATTGGCCTGCGTGCCGATATGGATGCATTGCCGATTACCGAAGAAACAGGCGTCGAATATGCATCGAAGAATCCCGGAAAGATGCATGCCTGCGGGCATGACGGGCACACCACAATGCTGCTGGGCGCGGCGCGGTATCTGGCCGAGACGCGAAATTTCAGCGGCCGCGTGGCCCTGATCTTTCAACCGGCCGAGGAAGAAGGCGGCGGCGCGGGCGTGATGGTCGAGGAAGGCATCATGGAGCGGTTCGGGATCTCTGAGGTCTATGGCATCCACAACGATCCGGGAAACCCGGAAGGTACGTTCCATACAACGCCGGGGCCGATCATGGCGGCGGTCGATACCTTCGAGATTCATATCCAAGGCGTCGGCGGCCATGGCGCCATGCCGCATCAGACCCGCGACCCGGTCATGGCGGCCTGCGGCATTGCGCAGGCGATTCAGACCATCGTCAGCCGCAACCACTATGCGGTGGAAGACCTGGTTGTTTCGGTCACTCAGATCCATGCCGGAACGGTGAACAACGTGATCCCGGACACCGCCTATCTGAACGGCACGGTTCGCACATTCGATCCTTCGGTGCAGAAAATGGTGATGGAGCGGATGGAGCAGATCGTTCAGGGGCAGGCCGCGTCTTACGGTGTCGAGGCACGGCTGGAATATCAGGTGGGATATCCGGCGACGATCAACGATGCTGAAAAGGCTGCCTTTGCCGCGGCCGTCGCGCGCGAAGTGTCGGGGCCTGAGCGGGTGGTCGACACTATGGGCCGCGACATGGGGGCCGAGGATTTTTCATACATGTTGCAGTCGCGGCCGGGGGCCTATCTGTTCCTGGGTCAGGGTGAGGGTGCCGGGCTGCATCATCCGAAATACAACTTCAATGACGATATCGCGCCGGTGGGGGCATCGTTCTTCGCTCGGATCGTGGAAAAGGCGCAGCCGTTGGGCTGATGGGGGAGCGAAATGGCACTGGAAGACGCGAAAAACCAGGTGGATGAGGCATTCACCAATCCGGACCTCAAAGGACTGTCCTATGAAAATACCTTTGGCGGGGCGACCTCGTTTCTGCGGCGGCTGTATACCAAGGACCTGACCGGTGCCGACATCGCCGTGACCGGCGTGCCGTTTGATCAGGCGGTGACCAACCGCCCGGGCACCCGTCTTGGCCCGCGTGCGATCCGCGAGGCCAGTGCGCTGCAATCTCCCGATGCGCCTTATGGCTGGCCCTTCGATGCGCTGAGCGAGCTGGCGATCATCGACTACGGCGACATGGCCTATGACTATGCCAATATCCCCGCCTTTCCAGACACGCTGACCGACCATATCCGCACCATTCTGGCGGCGGATGTGGCCTCAGTTACGCTGGGGGGCGATCACTATATCAGCTTTCCGATCCTCAAGGCCTATGCCGAGAAATACGGGCCGATGTCGCTGTTGC
This sequence comes from Ruegeria sp. HKCCD6428, assembly GCF_013110595.1. NCBI lineage: Bacteria > Pseudomonadati > Pseudomonadota > Alphaproteobacteria > Rhodobacterales > Roseobacteraceae > Ruegeria > Ruegeria sp. HKCCD6428. Next base: position 876,502 of record NZ_WVQX01000001.1, on the reverse strand, counting down.
AGTTCGATGCCCATACCGACACCTGGGCCGACGACGACATGAGCCGGGTGGACCACGGCACCATGTTCTACAAGGCGGTGAAGTCGGGGATCGTGGATCCGAAACGCTCGGTCCAGGTGGGGATCCGCACCACCAACGAGGACACGCTGGGCGTCAACATCATCGACGCGCGCGAGGTCTACGAATCCGGCCCCGCTGCTGTGGCGCAGAAGATCAAGGGCATTCTGGGCGACAGCCCGGTCTATCTGAGCTTTGACATCGACGGTCTGGACCCGGCCTTTGCACCGGGTACGGGGACACCGGTCTGGGGTGGTTTGAGTTCCATTCAGGCGCAGATCATCCTGCGCGACATCGCCGGGATCAACATCAAGGGCGGCGACGTGGTCGAGGTGTCTCCGCCGTTCGATACATCCGGCGCCACGGCGATTGCGGGGGCGCATGTGGCGACGCAGATCGTCTGCCTGTTGGGGTGGAACAAGCTGGCAAGAACATAACCGTTTGGATGCGTATTAACCATTGGTTAGCCATACTTCCGGTATGTGCTGGGTAAAGAAAGTTGAAGGGATGGGGATACAACGCGCATGACTGAATTCAATCAACCGGTCAGCGGCAATGATCTGGCGCGGTTCTCGGGGCCGAATACGTTTATGCGCCTGCCCCAGGCTGCCTCGTTGGCGGGGCTGGATGTGGCGGTTCTGGGGATTCCGATGGATATCGGCACCTCGTGGCGATCGGGCACCCGGTTCGGACCCAAACAGATCCGCAGCGAAAGCGCGATGATAAGGCCCTACAACATGGCCACCTCGGCGGCTCCGTTCGACAGCTTGCAAATCTCCGACATCGGGGATCTGGCGATCAACACCTTTTCGCTTGCGGACAGCCTGAGGATCATCAAGGAAAGCTATGATGCAATCCTGGCAAAGAACGTGACCCCGGTGGCGATGGGGGGCGATCATTCGATCACCCTGCCGATCCTGCGGGCCATTGCGGCAAAGCATGGGCCGGTGGCTCTGGTGCATGTGGATGCCCATGCGGATGTGAATGACGAGATGTTCGGCGAGAAGGAGACCCACGGAACCGTCTTCCGCCGCGCCTATGAAGAGGGGCTGATTGTCCCCGACAAGACCTTTCAGATCGGCATTCGCGGATCGGGCTACGCGGCTTCGGATTTCATCGAAGCCAAGGATTGGGGCTTCCGCCAGTTCCCGGCCTGGGAGTTGTGGCAGCAGAATCTGACGCAGATCGGTTCTCAGATCCGCAAGATCATCGGGGATCATCCGGTCTATGTCACCTATGACATCGACAGCCTGGACCCGGCCTTTGCACCGGGCACGGGTACGCCAGAGATTGCCGGGCTGACTACGCCGCAGGCGCTGCAACTGATCCACGCGTTGCAGGGTGTGAATGTAGTGGGGTGTGATCTGGTCGAGGTTTCACCTCCGTATGACCCGTCCGGCAACACGGCCCTGACGGCAGCCAACCTAATCTACGAGATGCTGTGCATCCTGCCGGGTGTGACGTCACGGTAAACCGGCCCGGAACGGCTTGCCCCGGCGCGTGATCCGCATAGGGTTTCTGCAAGAGGGTAAAGCGGGATGAAAAGAATGGTTCTTTGGGCGGTGATCGCGCTGGTGCTTGGGCTGGGCGCTTACATCCGGCTGGCCCCATCTGCGCCGGCCCAATGGCATATTGCACCGATTGCAGAGGTTGATCAGGACTTGCCGGGTGGCGTTCTGCGCGTTGTTGCAACCGGCCCGGAAGGTTTGCAAAAGCTCGATCGGATCGCCCGCGCCACGCCGCGCACCTCGGTTTTGGCAGGTTCGGTCGATGAGGGCATGATCACCTATGTCACCCGCACGAAATGGATCGGTTTTCCCGACTATACCACTGTTCAGCAGGACGGCGACACGCTGCGCATCCATGGCCGTTTGCGGTTCGGGCGCAGGGATTTCGGGGTGAACAAGGCACGGGTTGATGGGTGGTTGAAGCAGATGTAACTGCTCTACCGGCGCTCAGGACGCCTCATCCTGTTCAAAGTGATCAACTGGATCGCTTTGCAACCCGGACGATAAACACCCTTCCTGCACCTCGCGCCACATGGGCACGTTCAGGGACATCTGGCATTGTGCCGTGAACATGCGGCCGTCGACTTGTAGGCAGATCATCTCACCCAGTTCGATGCGGGACCCGGACGTGTCGGTGCAATAGCAATCGCGGGTCTTGCCGTCGGGGCCGATGTAATCGGCGAAAACCGGCGTGGACGTCAGCAAAAGGGCAAGCAAAATCCGTTTCATGACAGCAAGCTTAGCACGACGTGGCCCTTGACCAAAGCCCCCGGATGATAGACACCGCCGGGATGATCCCCGAAGAACGTCTTGAACAGATCACCCAGCGATTCCAATACCTCGAAGCTGCCATGGCGGATGGCGCATCGGGCGGCGATATTGCGGCGTTGGCCAAGGAATATTCCGACCTCAAACCCGTGGTCGATCAGATCATGGCCTGGCGCCAGCTGGTGGCAGATCTGACTGAGGCCGAGGCGATGCTGGCCGACCCGGATATGAAGGAGTTGGCCGAAGAGGAAATTCCGGACTTGCAATCGCGCATCCCCGAGGCGGAACACGCGCTGCAACTGGCGCTGTTGCCCAAGGATGCGGCGGATGCGCGGCCGGCGATGCTGGAAATTCGCCCCGGTACCGGCGGGGACGAGGCCGCTTTGTTCGCGGGCGATCTATTGCGTATGTATCAACGCTATGCCGAGGCCCGCGGGTGGCAGTTCGAGATCATCGAAGAACAGGCTTCTGATCTGGGCGGGATCAAAGAGGTGGTGGCCCATATCAAGGGCGACAACGTCTTTGCCCGGCTGAAATACGAATCCGGTGTGCACCGTGTGCAGCGCGTGCCCGAAACCGAAAGCGGCGGGCGCATCCACACCTCGGCGGCGACGGTGGCGGTACTGCCCGAGGCCGAGGATGTCGACATCCAGATAGACGCCAATGACATCCGTATCGACACGATGCGCAGTTCCGGCGCGGGCGGGCAGCACGTGAACACCACCGACTCGGCGGTGCGGATCACCCATATTCCGACGGGCTTGGTGGTCACAAGTTCCGAGAAGTCCCAGCATCGCAACCGCGAGATCGCCATGCAGGTGCTGAAAACGCGGCTTTATGACCTCGAGCGGCAGCGGATCGACAGAGAACGTTCCGCCGACCGGGCCAGCCAGGTGGGGTCAGGGGATCGTTCGGAACGCATTCGCACCTATAATTTCCCACAGGGGCGGATGACGGATCACCGGATCAACCTGACGCTCTATAAACTGGATCAGGTGATGCAGGGGGATCTGGACGAAGTGATTGACGCTCTGACGGCGGATGATCAGGCCCGGTTGCTGGCCGAGATGGCGCAATGATGGGGCCGCAAACAGCAGCGCAGGCCATGGTGGCCGCAACCGCGCGTTTGAGGGCCGCGGGCGTGGATGACCCGGCGCGCGATGCGCGCCTGTTGTTGGCCCATGCCGCACGGATAGAAGCCAGCCGAGTGACGCTGATTGCCCCGGAAGAGTTGCAGCCCGAGATCGCTGAACGCTATGACCAGTTGGTTTCTTTGCGTGCCATTCGGGTGCCGGTGTCTCATCTTCTGGGCGAACGCGAGTTCTATGGGCGCAGGTTTCGTGTCAGCTCCGATGTTCTGGATCCACGCCCCGAGACTGAAACCCTGATCGAGGCCGCGCTGAGCGAACCTTTCGACCATGTTTTGGACCTCGGCGTCGGGTCGGGCTGTATTCTGGTCACATTGCTTGCGGAACGAACCAGCGCTTCGGGTCTTGGGGTCGACCTGAGTGAAGCCGCCTGTCTTCAGGCCAGCGCCAATGCCGTGCTCCACAAGGTGCAAGGACGAGCCGAGATTGCGCAGTCAAACTGGTTTGAAGACATTGAAGGCCGGTTTGACCTGATTGTTTCCAACCCACCGTATATTTCCGTAACCGAAATGGAGGATCTTTCGCCCGAAGTGCGGGAGCACGAGCCGCGCATGGCGCTGACCGATGAAGGGGACGGGCTGGGCGCGTATCGGCAGATTGCGGCCTCGGCCCCGGATTACCTGCTGCCAGGCGGGCGAATACTTGTGGAAATTGGCCCGACACAGGCAAATCTGGTGTCTGCCTTGTTTGATGCGGCGGGTTTGGCGGATATTCGCGTGATCCCCGATCTGGACGGGCGTGACCGGGTTGTCGGCGCGAAGATGCCGGGTTGAAACTGTTGTCTGAGGCCAAAAAATGCTGCCCCGAGTAAAAAAGCGTGTGAAAATTCGAGATTCCTCTTGTCTGCACGGTCAGGACATGTTTACTCAGGATTAGTCGGCGAGGTTGACGCTGTTGCAGCGCACCCCTGACGCCAAGCCCAAAAAAGTCGACATCCCGTCACGGCAAACGCCTCAGAGCAGTGCAAAACACGGGTTGAGCGACAGCGCATTGATAAGGCTGACGTAAAGTAAAATGAGATCTTCCAAATCCCGCTCGCGGGCCAAGAACAACCGCAATCGTCCTTCCGGCGGTAACGTCGTGAACCGGGTTTTTGACAGCTCGGGCCCTGAAGGCAAGGTGCGTGGCACACCGCAGCAAATCATTGATAAGTACAATCAGCTGGCGCGTGACGCTCAGCTGTCAAACGACCGCGTTGCGGCGGAAAACTTCCAGCAGCACGCGGAACATTATCTGCGCATGCTGAGTGAGGCGCAGCGCGAGATTGAAGCGCGCCGCGAAGAGCAGGAGCGCCAGAACCGCGAACGTCAGGCCGAGCGTGACCGTGAGCGCGCCGAGCGCCAGGAACGTGAAGCGGCCCGGCAGGCCGATCCCGCCGAAGCGCCGCAGCCGGACGTAATGGATTTCGCGGCACCGGACGCTGCTCCGGAAAGCGGTCTGGTCGAGACACCGGAAAGCAAAGGGGCCGAAGCCCCGGCAGCTGAGAAGAAGGAAAAGCCTGTGCGCAAACCGCGGGCACGCAAACCCAAACCGGCGCCAGCGGCTGAAGATGCGCCCAAAACGGATGGCGACGCACCGGAAGCGGCTGAATAAGCCGGCATCAGAATTTGCAAAGCCCCGAGGTCAAGCCTCGGGGCTTTTTTGTGATCAGGGTTTCTGGATTTCGCGCGCCAGGGCACAGAACGCTTCAAGCGGAACCTGCTCGGCCCGTTCAGTGGGTTGGATACCTGCGGCCCGCAAGCGATCCTCGATATCCGGGGCAACGCCTTTGAGCGAGGCGCGCAGCATTTTGCGGCGTTGATTGAAGGCAGAGGCCACCACTCGCGACAGGGTCGCTGCGTTAGCAGGATAGCGCGGTTCGGGCAGGGCGGTCAGGTGGACCACCGCGCTGGAGACTTTGGGCGGAGGGGTGAAGGCGCCGGGGGGAAGGGACATGGCGATGCGCGCCTCGGCCCGCCATTGGGCAAGGATGGCGAGGCGGCCATACGCCTTGTTGCCCGGCTGGGCCACGATGCGTTCGGCCACTTCGCGTTGGAACATCAGCGTCAGGCTCTGCCAGAAGGGGGGCCATTCCGGGGGTGTCAGCCAGCGCACAAGCAGTTCGGTGCCGACGTTGTATGGAAGGTTGGCCGCGATGCGGATTGGCGGGGTCAGGTGTTCCAGCGGGTTGATCTCGAGCGCGTCACCATTGATGACCTCCAGCCTTCCGGGATAGGCGGCGGCGATGTCGTTCAGGGCGGCGATGCAGCGGGTGTCTTTTTCGACCGCCACGACCTTGCGTGCGCCTTCGGACAGGAGCCCTCGGGTGAGGCCACCAGGACCGGGGCCGATTTCCAGTACGTCGCAGTCTGCAAGATCGCCAGCCTGACGGGCGATTTTGGCGGTCAGGTTGAGGTCCAGCAGGAAGTTCTGACCCAAGGATTTGCGCGCCGAGAGTTGATGTGTGGCGATGACCTCGCGCAGAGGGGGGAGATTGTCGATAGCACTCATGATCCGATTACCGTGACGCAGGCCGCAGGGGCAGCGCCAGAAATTTTATGCCTCCGGCGGGGATATTTTCAGCCAGATGAAGGATCAAGAGCCTTGTGCCATGCGTTGGGCAAGCTTCAGAGCTTCGATCAGGCTGGTAGGATTGGCGATGCCTTTCCCGGCGATATCCAGTGCAGTGCCATGATCCGGCGACGTGCGGATGAAGGGCAGGCCAAGGGTGACGTTAACGCCCCGGTCGAAATCCAGTGTCTTGATCGGGATCAGGGCCTGATCATGATACATTGCGATCGCCGCGTCATAGCGCGCGCGGGCAGCGGCGTGGAACAGCGTATCCGCAGGGTGCGGGCCCGTCAGGGTCGCAGCTTCCGGGTTCAGATCGGCCAGCATTGGGGCGATCCAGTCAAGCTCCTCGCTGCCCATTTTGCCACCTTCGCCGGCATGGGGGTTCAGGCCGGCTATGGCGATGCGGGGGTGTTGTATGCCAAACTGGTCGCGCAGACCGCGCGTGGTGATTTCGATCGTCTCGCGAAGCAGGTCGGGTGTCAGCGCGGCGGGAACCTGCGCCAGGGGAATGTGGATTGTCGCCGGGACAACCCGCAACTGGTCGCTGGCAAGCATCATGACAACCCGGCGGGTGCCCGACAGCGCAGCCAGAAACTCGGTATGGCCGGGATAGGTAAACCCGGCCCCGTCGATCAGGGCCTTCTTGTGAATGGGCGCGGTGCAAAGAGCGGCCGCTGCCCCGGCTTTCACAAGATCGACGCCGGTTTCGATGGCATCGATCACCGATGGGGCATTGGCCGGGTCTGGCTGACCGGGCATGTTTGCAGCAGGGAAGTTCAGTTGCAGCACGGGCAAGGCCTGATCACTGACTGCAACAGCATCCGAAGGGGTTTGGATTTTCGCAATGGGCGTGCCAGCGGGCAGGTGGTTGGCGTCGCCGATAAAGAAAAACGGGCAGGTTTGGCGCAGCTCGGCCCATGCTTTGGCCGCGATTTCAGGGCCGATCCCGGCCGGTTCACCGCAGCTGAGCGCAATCGGGCGTGTCATTCCTGAACAATGGTGGCGTCAGCCCGCAGCTGCTCTACCAGGCTGGACGCAAAGGCCTGTAGCCGCTGCTGCGCCAGTGCATTCGCGACATCCGCCCGCGAGGTGTCTTCGCCCAGGTCGCGGACTCGGTTGCACAACATCAAGAACACCAGCGTCTGCCCGTTGTTACGGGTCAGGTTTGTTGACACCTCGAAGCGATCCAGCTTGGCCAGCTCTACGGCGAAATCGCGTGGTACTTCTGAAGGGCTGGCTTCGATACGGTCCAGGACTTCGACGGGTTGATCTTTGGCGATTCCATACAAGTCATCGCAGGTGTCGATCTCCTCCCGCAGGGTGGCAGCCCGTGCCAGGGTCTCGGCGCTGCGACCACCCGGCAGGTAATAGGCAGCATAATCTAGCTTGGAAATACGCGGCGCGGCGGTTGCCACCTCGCGCAATCCGCGCAACTGAAATAGGGCGACGGCGTTTGGCAAACTGATGGGATCGGTGATCTCACCGTTCTGAAGCCCAAGAATAACCGGCTGCAAGGCAGGCGGAAGGTTGGAGATATTCAGCCAGTCCAGACGTCCGCCTTCGTTGCGGGTTGCCGCTCCGGAATATTGCGCCGCTGCGGCTGAAAACGCTTCGATAGTTTCAAGTCGCGAGATTTCTTCCGCCAGCAATTCGGTCTGTGCAACGGTTTGTGGGTTCACCGGGATGATGATCTCGGACAGCAAAACCTGAAGGCCGCCGCCACCGGTTTGTCCCAGCGCGCGATCAATCTCGTCTTCGGTCGGACGGGCCTGCGACAGATAGCGCGAGCTGATATAGTCGCGCCAGGCCAGCTGATCTGCAACATAATCACGGACAGTTTCCGGGTCGACGCCTGCCTCACCCAAAAGTTGCAGGAATTGTTCGGTGGACAATTGCCCGCGCGAGGCGAACTCGTCGATACCCAGTTGTACGGCTTCCGGCGCAGCTTCCACGCCTGCTTCACGCATGGCCTGCTTGCGCAACTTTTCTTCGATCAGGGCTTCTCTGACGTCAGCTTCATTGCCGCCGGGCAGGCCCAGAACATTCAGGAATTGCAGGCGCTGTTCCAGTTCGTACCAGGTGACGATATCCTGATTCACGCGGATCGCTGGCGAGAACAGGCTCTGGGCGCTGACCTGCGGTGCTGAAAAAGCGAGGAAAACGGCGGCCAGTGCCGGCGTGACCGGTTTGTGCCAACCGGAACGAAGAAACCTGGAGAAACCTGATATCAACTGCATTTTCTCTTGTATGTGTTACCACCGCCTTCAAGGGCGTATCCTGTCAGCGATAGGGTAAAGCCGAATTCTGTCGAAGGCTCAATAGTGGATGTTGAAGTAAAGCGTCTGCTTACGGACATGTTAACCTGAACACATTCGTTCTGGTAGGTTACACCAAGCCCCAACCGGATTGGCTCTGACTGGTTCAGATCATAGCGTGCCTCGGCATTCGTAAGCCAGTTCTGGTCGACTTGATAGCGGCCCAGAAGCCAGATTTCCGAGATTTCATCCGCAATGTTTTCCGCCGGATCCTCTTCCTGCCAGATATAACTTCCGGACAGGCCGGCAAACTCGGATGCCCAGGCGCCGCGCAATTCAGCTTTGACGAAACTGAAATCGCTGTCTATCAGACCGCGCCCGCCGAGTGACCAACCGTTGGCCGTGGTGATTTGCCCCGCCACCAGCAAGTCGGACGTGGTGCCCTGCAACCCGGACGTCAGGGTGAAATTCGGGTCGGCATCCGCCCGAAACACCTGACCCAACGTTACAAGCGCCTGCTGTCCGTCTGCACCATAGCGGGCCCAGTTCAGGCCGATGACCCCGGTGGCACCGTCTTCGCGCTGATCTTCCGCAGGGAATCGGGACAGGGCCAGCAGGTTACCCTGATCGAATTCCTGAAACGTGCTTTCATCATCTGGCACATCAGTGTCCGAGACATGGGTCCATCCCAACTGTGCGATCGGTTCCAGAAGCTGAACCGCGCCGGTCTTTTCACGACGGGTCATCGGATAGCGAAGCGTCAACGCCGCGCGCGGCGTCGAGCGGGTCACATTGCTGGGAAAGTTGCTGTCATGGCGAATATTGAACGTATCCACCGATGCGCCCAGCGTCGCGTCCGCGCGCAGGCCCGATGCAAATGTCCAGCTTCGCAACCATTCGGCATCAACAGTTGCCCTTGCTAGGTCACGGCCAACGATATCGGCGTCGCTGGTGCGTTCATGTGCATGACCGATGAAAGCCAGCCGAACCTCGCCGCCAAGTGCGCCGGGGAAGAATCGCTTTTCATAATTCAGGTCGAAGACGCGGGATGGGATTTCGTCCTGATTTTCACTGTCACGCAGTGTTTTGTAATGGATCAGGCTTGTTTTGAACGCGGTGTCGCGTTTGATCCGTTCCAGCGCTATCTCGCTGCGCAAACGATCCAGGCCCGGCAGCCCGTAGTCCGCCAGATAGGCGTCGTCCGAGGTGGTTTGCAGAGCGAATGTCAGCCGGAAATCGTTCTTCAGGTTGAACCAACCGCTGGCGAACAGATAACCGCGATCCTGATCGGGCTGGACATCATCACGGGTATAGGCCCCTTCAAGCTGAATGCGCCCGTTCACGAACGCCTGGCGATATCGATACCCCAGCGTCGTGGTCTTGCCCGACAAGTACGGCGTCAAGGTCAGATCCTTGTGGTCCCCCAGCTTGAAGAAATAGGGAACCTGAACCCCCGTTCCCAGTTGTGAGGTGCTGCGGATCGACGGCACAAGAAAGCCGGTTGCGCGCTCCAATGTCGGATCCGGCAAGCGCAGATACGGGAAATAGAATACCGGATAATCAAGCACGCGAAGCTGCGCGCCTTCAAAGTACAATTGCCGCTCCAACTGGTCATGTGTGACCTTGCGGGCGCGGATCTGCCAAAGGGGTGGCTTACCATTGGTGCAGACATGGCAGGAAGTGGCCGAGACCTTGCTGAATTGCGTATAGCGGCCCGCTGCCCGTTTCGCCTGAACCGAGGCAATCTGGATCTGCTGATCGAAAACCATCCGAGCACCGATCAGCAGACCGTTTTGGATACCGCTGTCCAGCTGTCCGGAATCGGCCAGAAGGGTCGACTGGCCCCCCTGATCAATGCGAATAGGTCCCTCGAGCGTCAGCTCACCCGTTTCCCGGTCATAGGTGACACGTTGGGCTGACAGCTTGGTATCGCCCTGAAAGGCTTCGACATTGCCTTCGGCCACCAGTTTTCTGTCGGGTGTAATAAAGACTTTGTCGGCAACCAAAAGGGCGGGTTCGGCCTGTGACTGCGCAGCTTGCGGGTCAGGCTCGGCCGACGTGGTTTGCGCCGCCAGAACGGTCGGTGCCGACAACGCGATTGCGCTGGTCAGCAGCAGGGAAATCATGCTCCGCATCAGCCGTCCTCCGCGTGTAGAAGCAGGCCAAGGGACAACAAGATGGCGGCGAAGGGCGGCGCCCAGGCCGCGATATAGACGGGCAATTGTCCGTTTTCCCCGAGGATTTGCGCAAAATTGCGGACGAAATAGATGGCAAAGCCAAGCAGTACGGCCGTCAAAACTGCTATTCCGGTACCGCCGAACCGAACGTGGCGCATGGTGAAAGCAGCCCCGATCAGCACCATCGAGACCAGAAAGAACGGCCGGGCCAGCTGCACCTGCAACCAGACTTCATATTGCTTGGTCGAAAACCCGGCTTCGCGCAGATCCTTGATCAGTTGCGGCAGGTCAAAAACCGACACTGAATCCTGTTGCCCCAGAGTGTCCAGAATCCGCTGCCGGGTCAGCGAGGTTGGCAACTCCAGCCGTTCATGCTCCACCGAACTGGTTTCGGGGTTCTGCCCATTCTGCAAATTCCAGATCTTGGCCCGCGACAGGACCCAGTTTCGGTCTTCCAGCACGGCCCTGTCGGCGACGATCTGCTGGGTGGGTTTGCCATCGCGCGCAAAGGTGATGATGGTCACGTCGTCCAGGCCCAGCGTATCCCCGTTCGAGGTGCCCCGGGCATGGATGACGGCCTGTCCGTTTTCCGCCGATTGACGCAGCCAAAGGCCTTCGCTGCTGATCGAAAGCGCTGAACTGCCGTTGTTGCGATAGGAATCGGACAGGCGTTGGAATTCCTGGGATGTGGCCGCAGAGATGGGGTTCAGCAATGCCACCGCAAGCGCACCGATGATCAGGGCCAGCGCCGCTGGCGCGACCAGTGCGCGGATACCCGAGCGACCCGTGGCGCGGGTCACCACGAGTTCAGAGGTCCGTGCCAGCCCTACGAACAAGGCAATGGTGGACAGAATGACCAGCAGGGGCAGCATTTCACTAATGGCGGCCGGTGTGTTCAGAAGCGTCAGGTGCAACAATTGGCCGAAGGACAGGTCGACGTCGTCAAATCGGCGGATCTGTTCGATCAGATCGATGAGAATCATCAAGGTCAGAAAAATACCGCCGATGACCAGAAAGCTCTGCACAAAGCGGCGGGCGAAATAGCGGTCGAGGATCACAAGAGTGCCCCCGCCAAGCCTTTTGCGCCGGAAAACGGGCCGAAATCGCGCATGCATGTCCTCCTGCGCGACGGCGTATGCCTGCCCTCTCGTGTCACGTCTTTCTCCCCCGAGCCTGCCGGTTATTTTTGCGGGACCTTACTGCAATTGAAACGCGGGGAAAACTGCTATCTGGTCAAGTCGGGCGGCGCGGGCTAGGTCTTGGGGAACAGAATTCGAGGAGTTTGCAATGAGCAGTCTGATACCGGTCCGCTTTCAGGAGTTTGACTTGGATGCGATGGCGCAGGCCGAAGGGCGGGTGGCCATCATCATTCCGTCGGACGGAAAAATGAACCCTGCGGCGCGTCGGGCCAATCGTCTGACGAAAGGCGCTGTGGCGCGGCTTGTCGAAAGTGAGAAATTCGGAAAGTCCAAGACCGGCGATGTCATCTCGATGGCCTGGCCGGCTGGGATGGCGGCCGAAGCGCTGGACGTCGTGGTGCTGCCGCGCCGTCCGGAAGCCGACGAGGCCCGCAAGGCTGGTGCCGCGCTGGCCAAATCCGCAGTTGGCAAGGACATGCTGGTGATGGTTGGCAATCAGGCGCAGACCGAAAACCTGGCCCTTGGCATGGTGCTGCGCAGTTATGATTTCAACGCGCACAAAACCAAGGACAGCGAAGGCAGCGGTTCGATTACGATCGGACATTCAAAACCCAAGGAAGCCGAAGCAGAGTTTGCACCGCTATACGCGATCGCCGACGGCGTGCGGATGACCCGTGATCTGACCAACGAACCTGCAAATGTTCTGACGACCACGGAATTTGCCGATCGTCTTGTCGAGATGCAGGAGCTGGGCCTGGAAGTCGAAGTTCTGGAAGAGGACAAGCTGGCTGAACTGGGCATGCGCACTTTGCTGAGCGTCGGGCAGGGCTCTGCCAGCCCGTCCAAAGTCGTTGTGATGCACTGGAATGGCGGCGACAAGGACGATGCGCCCTTGGCTTTGGTGGGCAAGGGGGTGGTTTTCGACACAGGTGGCATTTCGCTGAAACCGGCCGGTGGCATGGAAGACATGACCATGGACATGGGCGGTGCCGGTGTTGTCGCGGGCACGATGCGCGCGTTGGCCAAGCGCAAGGCCAAGGCCAATGTGGTGGGCCTTGTCGGGCTTGTCGAGAACATGCCTTCGGGCAATGCCACCCGTCCGGGCGATGTGGTCAAGTCGATGAAGGGCGACACGGTCGAGATCATCAACACCGATGCCGAAGGCCGTTTGGTTCTGTGCGACGTTATGTGGTACGCGCAGGAGCGGTTCAAACCGGTGGGCATGATCGATCTGGCCACCCTGACCGGGGCGATCATCATCGGGCTGGGTCATGAGAATGCAGGTGTGTTTTCCAACAATGACACATTCTGTGACGCCTTCCTGAAATCGGCCCGGGCCGAGGATGAAGGCGCGTGGCGGATGCCGTTGGGCGATGCCTATGACAAGCTGCTCAAATCGCGCATCGCCGACATGAAGAACGTCGGTGGCCGTCCGGCGGGCTCGATCACCGCGGCGCAGTTTCTGCAACGTTTCGTGAAAGAGGATACGCCCTGGATCCATCTGGATATCGCGGGTGTGGCCTCGGTGTCGTCCGAGACATCCTATGCGCCCAAAGGTGCCACGGGCTGGGGTGTGCGCGCGCTGAGCCGGTTCGTGCAGGACAATTTCGAGTAAGCGAATGGGTGCCGTCTATTTCTACCATCTGACCCGCCAGCCGCTGGAGCACACCTTGCCTGTGCTGCTGGACAAGGCGCGACAGGCCGGGTGGAAGATTGCCGTGCGGGGCACCGATCCCGCACGGATGGACTGGCTGGATGAAAAGCTGTGGCTGGGCCCCGAGGACGGGTTCCTGCCGCATGGTCGCGAAGGCGGCCCGCATGACGCCGAGCAGCCGATCCTTCTGACCACCAGCGCCGAGGCCCCCAACGGCGCGGTGTGTGTCATGGCGGTGGACGGCGCGCCGGTCGAACCCGAAGAGGTGTCGGCCCTGGAGCGGGTTTGCATTCTGTTCGACGGCAATGACGACATGGCCGTACAGCACGCGCGCGGGCAGTGGAAGACGCTGACCGGCGCCGGATGCGCCGCGCAATACTGGTCGGAGGAATCCGGGCGGTGGGAAAAGAAGGCCGAAGCCTGACGGGCCGTGCCATTTATCAGGAGATTTGAGGATGCAGATGAAGCCTCTGGGCCGCACCGGGATTGTCGTGAGCGATCTTTGCCTCGGGACGATGACGTTCGGGTCGCAGACCTCGGAATCGGATGCGCACCGACAGATGGACATGGCGCTGGACGCGGGGATCAACTTTGTGGATGCCGCCGAGATGTATCCCGTGAATCCTGTCGCCCAAGAGACAATTGGTCGTACCGAAGAAATTCTTGGAAACTGGAACGCTGCAAATTCGTCGCGCCGGGCGGACTTCGTACTGGCGACCAAGCATTCGGGTGAGGGGTTGTCATATGTTCGCGACGGTGCGCCGATCACCGCCAAGACCATTCCCGAGGCCATCGAAGGGTCTTTGCGGCGGTTGCAGACGGATTACATCGATCTCTACCAGTTCCACTGGCCCAATCGCGGCAGCTATATGTTCCGTCAAAACTGGGATTATGCGCCTTCGGGGCACAATACCGCGGACGTTCTGGATAACATGCAGGAGTGTCTGGAGGCCTTGCAGGTTCAGGTGGACAAAGGCAACATCTGTGCTTTTGGTCTGTCGAATGAAAGCGCGTGGGGTACGGCGCAGTGGCTGAGACTGGCCGAACAGACGGGCACACCGCGTGCGGCGTCGGTGCAGAATGAGTATTCGTTGCTGTGTCGCCTGTTCGATACCGACATGGCCGAGCTGAGCGTACAAGAGGATGTCGGCCTGATGGCGTTTTCGCCCCTGGGTACCGGGTTGCTGACCGGAAAATACCAGGGTGGGGCCGTGCCGGGCGGCTCGCGTATGTCGCTTTCGCCTGAATTGGGCGGGCGCAAGTCTGACCGGGTGTTTGATGCGGTCGCGGCCTATCTGGATGTTGCCGCGCGGCATGACCTGGATCCGACACATATGGCACTGGCCTGGTGCCGCTCGCGGCCGTTCATGATGTCGGCGATTTTTGGCGCGACCACGGTCGCGCAGCTTGAACACGTTTTGGCCGGTGCGGATTTGACGTTGTCAAAGGAGTTGCTGGCCGAGCTGGACGCTGTCCACAAGGCGCACCCGATGCCGTACTGAGGCGAGGGGGCTCTGCCCCCGGCACGCCGCGCGTGCCTCCCCCGGGATATTTCTGGCCAGATGAAGTTGGATCGGGTCAGTGATGGGTGGGGTGCGCGCGCTCTTGCCGTAGGTCGCGGGCAGATTGACCATGTGCGGTGCGGAAAGCGCGGGCGAAACTGGATTGCGAGGCAAAACCGGTGGCCAGCGCGACATCCATCAGTGGAAGGTCGGTGTCGGTGACCAGACGGCGGGCCTCGGCCAGGCGCAGTTGCAGATAGTGATCCTGCGGCGTGGTGTTCAGGCGCAGGCGGAACTGTTGTTGCAGAGTGCGCGGGCTGGTGCCCAGCTGGTCTGCGATGTGGGCCAGTGGCAGGGGATCATCCAGGGATGCCTGCATCAGCGAATTCGCCTTTGCCGTCAGCGCGGTGTGGCGATGTGGAACGCCGGTGCGGCTTTGCGGTGTGCCGGGGTCCGGCGCGCCATCATACAGAAACAGGCCCGAGACACGGGAGGCGAAACCCGCGCCATGACGGGCGGCGATGATGTGCAGCATCATCTCGACAGCGGGAATCGCGCCGCCAGAGGTCAGGCGACCGTCCGAAACGGTGAAACGGTCGGGGCGCACGTCCACGTCGGGGAAACGAGTGGCAAAGTTTTCCAGGTCTTCCCAGTGGGTTGTCGCGGGGTGACCGTCCAGCAGCCCGGCCTCGGCCAGCAACCAGGGGCCGCCGTCAATCCCGGCCATCGTCGCGCCGGTACCGGCAATGCGGCGCAGCCCGGCCAGCAGGCTGGGGGTGGCGTGGCGGGCGAGTTGGAAGCCCGCGACGACAATCATGAGGTCGCAGCCTTGCAGGCGAGCGAGCGGGATGCCGGGCACTTGCAGGGCGCTTGTCAGCATCGCGGGTTCGGCTGTGGCGGTCACATAGTCCCAGTCAAAGGCGGGCCGGTCCGCCAAACGGTTGGCCGCGCGCATCGGATCGACCGCCGAGGCGAAGCTGAGCGTGTTGCATTCGTCCAGCACCAGAACGGCGGTTTTCAGGGCCCGATGTTCGGGTTGCAGTATGTTTTTTGCGGATTGCATCAAGTTCGATTCGCATTCTGCCAAGTGGTTTTCCCAAGGCTGCGCCAGAGTCGGGGCAGAACGCAAATCGGAATCCGGGGAGAAGCCTGGGGAAAACCCAAGGCAAAACCGGGTATAACTTGGGGAAAACGCCATGCCTCTGGAAATGAACCGCGAAGTCTTCATCACCTGCGCCGTGACCGGCTCGGGCGGGACGCAGGATCGAAGCCCTCATGTGCCGCGTTCACCGAAGCAAATTGCCGACAGTGCGATTGCCGCCGCGAAGGCGGGTGCTGCCGTGGTGCACTGCCATGTGCGCGACCCCGAAACAGGTGCCCCGTCGCGCGATCTGGCGCTGTATCGTGAGGTGACCGATCGGATTCGGGATGCCGAGGTGGACGCAGTGCTGAACCTTACGGCTGGCATGGGCGGAGACATGGTGTTCGGCGGTATCGAAAACCCGTTGCCATTGGCCGAGGCTGGAACCGATCTGGTTGGTGCGACCGAGCGTGTGGCGCATGTGGCCGAATGTCTGCCCGAAATCTGCACGCTGGATTGCGGGACGATGAACTTTGCCGAGGCGGATTACGTCATGACCAATACGCCCGGCGCGTTGCGGGCGATGGGGCAGATGATGACCGATCTGGGCGTGAAACCCGAGATCGAGGCCTTTGACACCGGCCATCTGTGGTTTGCCAAGCAACTGGTGAAAGAGGGAATTCTGGAACCCAACGCCCTGGTTCAACTGTGCATGGGCGTGCCGTGGGGCGCGCCGGATGATCTGAACACCTTCATGGCGATGGTAAACAACGTGCCCGATGACTGGACCTTCAGCGCGTTCTCGCTGGGGCGGCATCAGATGGCCTATGTGGCGGCCTCGGTGCTGGCGGGCGGCAATGTGCGCGTGGGGCTCGAGGACAACCTGTGGCTGGACAAGGGTGTGCTGGCCGAAAACTGGCAATTGGTCGAACGCGCAGGCACCATCATCGAGAACATGGGCGCGCGGGTGATCGGGCCGCAGGAAGTGCGTGAGAAGCTGGGTCTGGTCAAACGGGCGCCCAAAGGTTGACCTGTTTGCGTCCCTTGCCATGACCGGTAAGTGCAGGGGCGCCAGCAAGAGGAAGTGAGCAATGCGATCGGTGCTTGTAATCTGCGCGACGGTTCTGGCCGTTTGTCTACCCCGGGTCGGGGTGGCACAGACCGCGGAAGACCCTTTGGCCCGCAAGGACTGCGAAGCCAAAGGGGGAAGCTATGAGGTAGGCGGGCGGATACGGCAGTTTATCTGCTTTGAACCATTGCCCGACGCTGGAAACTCCTGTGAAAAAGCCTCTGACTGCGCAGGGTTCTGCCTGTCGGACACCAAACAATGCAGCGCGGTGACACCGCAATTCGGATGCATTCCGCATCTGGATGAGGCGGGGCGCGCGCAGGTAATCTGTATCGATTAGAGGACAGCATGACAAAGACGGCAGCAATTATCGGTGGCGGTGTCATCGGCGGCGGATGGGCCGCACGGTTCCTGCTCAATGGATGGGACGTTCGGGTGTTCGACCCGGACCCCGAAGCAGAACGCAAAATAGGCGAAGTACTGGACAATGCGCGGCGATCCCTGCCGGGGCTGAGTGACGTTCCGTTGCCGGCCGAGGGCGCACTGAGCTTTCATGACGACATGGCCGACGCCGTACAGGGCGCGATGTGGATCCAGGAAAGCGTGCCAGAGCGGCTGGACTTGAAGCTGAAGGTTTACAAGGGCTTGCAGGAGGCTTGTGATCCAGAAGCGATCATCGGGTCATCGACCAGCGGGTTCAAACCATCCGAGCTTCAGAACGGTGCTTTGCGGCCCGAACAGATCGTCGTGACGCACCCGTTCAATCCAGTCTATCTGCTGCCGCTGATCGAGCTGGTGCCGACCGACAAAAACCCACAGCAGATGATTGAACGGGCCAAAGAATTGCTGACCTCGGTTGGTTTCTTCCCGCTGCATGTCAGGAAAGAGATCGACGCGCATATCGCCGACCGGTTCCTTGAGGCGGTCTGGCGCGAGGCGCTGTGGCTGGTCAAGGATGGCATCGCCACGACCGAAGAGATCGACGAGGCGATCCGGATGGGTTTTGGCATCCGCTGGGCGCAGATGGGATTGTTCGAGACCTACCGCGTGGCCGGAGGTGAAGCGGGAATGCGACATTTCATGGCTCAGTTCGGGCCAGCCTTGAAATGGCCCTGGACCAAACTGATGGACGTGCCGGAATTCACCGATGAACTGGTCGACCTGATCGCCGATCAGTCAGACGCGCAATCAGGGATGCATTCGATCCGTGAACTGGAGCGCATTCGCGACAACAACCTTGTTGGCATGATGCGTGCCCTCAAGGCGCAGAACTATGGTGCGGGGGCGGTGCTGAACCAGCATGATGCGCTGTTGAAACCGGGTGCCCTGCCGTCGCTGGATCAGGCGGATCTGAGCCAGCCGATCCTGACCCTGTCCCGCGCCGTTCCGTTGGACTGGACGGATTACAACGGCCATATGAACGAAGCCAAGTATCTGGAAGCCTTTGCGGCCGCCACGGACCGTTTCATGGAGATCATCGGTTGCGATATGGAGTATATCGCGTCGGGTGGCAGCTATTTCACCGCCGAGAACCACATCCGTTACATCGACGAGGTCCATGCAGGGGCGAAGATCGACGTGCGCACGCAGATGCTGTTGGGGCAGGGCAAGAAGCTGCATGTCTTTCACAGCATGTATGAAGGCGACAAGCTGTTGGCCACGGGCGAGAGCTTTCTGCTGCATGTCAGTCTTGAAACCCGCCGTCCCAGCCCGCCGTCGCCCAAGATCGAAGCAGCGATGGCGCGGATTGCCGAGGCACAGGCCGGTTTGCCTTACCCTGAAGGGGCGGGTGCCGCCATTCGGAAGCCATCGTGACCAGGCGCGTATTGGTAACGGCCGGGGCATCGGGTGTCGGTCATGCCATGGCCGCGGCGTTTGACGTTGCTGGCTATGATGTCTGGGTAACGGATATTGACCAGTTAGCCCTGGAAATCTTGCCCGACCATTGGGTGGCGCACAGGGCTGATGTGACCAACGAGGCCGACATGAGCGCGGTGTTTCAGTCTGTCGGGGCCGCCGGCGGGCTGGATGTTTTGTGCGCAAATGCCGGAATCGCCGGGCCGACCAGCGCGATCGATGATATCGATCTGGATGCATGGCGCGCCTGCGTCGCGGTCAATCTGGACGGGGCCTTTCTGGCCGCCAAACACGCGGCCCCTATAATGAAGTCGGCGCGGGCGGGCAGCATCATTCTGACCTCTTCGACAGCCGGTCAGTACGGCTATCCGTTCCGAGCGCCCTACGCTTCGGCCAAATGGGCGGTCATAGGGTTGATGAAAACCCTGGCGATGGAACTTGGACCGCTGGGCATTCGCGCAAACGCCATTTGCCCGGGTGCCGTGGAAGGCCCGCGCATGGAAGGTGTCTTGGCCCGAGAGGCCGCCGCGAAAGGCATGACCCGCGATGAGGTCTATCAGGGCTATGCCTCGGGCACCTCTATGGGGCGCTTTGTGGAAGCGCAGGATATTGCCAATATGGCCGTCTTTCTTGCTTCAGACGCAGCACGGCTGGTGTCTGGGCAGGTGATTGCGGTGGATGGGCACACGGTCAACCCCGACCCAAAACTGTAGGTCAGCCCTGATTTGGTCCGCGGATCTGGCGGATGGTCTGACGGACCGCCTGCCAATCCTGCGCCTCTTTCTGGTTTCCGGCGGCTTCGCATTCACGCATTTTCTGCGCGGCTTCCGCCTCGGCCCGGTCTCCGTGCGCGGCATACAGCGCGCGCGCGTATTGAGCGGTTTGAATTGCGTCCATTCCTGTGGTCCTCCGTTTGTGATCGGAATGCCCGTTGGTTCGCGCCAAGGGACGATAGCACAGGTTTTGCGCCGCTGCATCAATTCTTGCCGGATACTGCAGTTCTGAGTTGTCGCAAGTGGTCGGGGAAATCGCGGGCGGCCACATCGGCCTCGCGCACAAGTGTGTCGAAGTGCCGTGAAAACGTCTCGATCCGGTCCCGGTCACGGAACGCCATATAGTGACTGCCTGCGTAAAAAACGCACAGCAGCGGCCCAAAAATCGTTACAGGGACCGAATAAAGCCGTTTGGCATCGAACAGATAGATACGCATTCGGGGATAAAGCTGTTCACACAGCTCCAGCAGATGATCGATCTGCTCCTGACGAATCGCCGGACAAAGGCCTTGGTAATACCCCGTGCCGCTTGCAAAGCTTTCGATCTCGAACAATGGCATTGCAATTTCGTAATCAGACTGCGCACTGCGCATCCAGGTCAACCTGTCTTCGGATGCACCGATGGCCTGATCTGCCGTGCGACCCAGATGGGGGGCATATTCCCACTCCAGCACCGCGCGCGTCTTGAGCATGTCAGGCAGGGCGGCCGGAACATAGCGGATCTTGTACCCGGCGGCTTCTTTGTGCCAGTCGAAAATCCGCTCATCGACAAGGGCGCGAGGGGCTTCCGTAAAGGACAGGGAACTGGCCAAAATCTCTGCCGCGCTTTCCGGTCTGTCGGACAGGCTCAGCAACCAGTCAGCCGAGACACCCAGTGCCGCGGCACAGCCACCCACAACATGCGCGTTGGGAAGACGCGCGCCATGACCGGTCAACAACTGAGAAACGGTCGAACGGTCCACGCCGATGTGGCGCGCAAGCGCGCTTTGGCTGACGTGACGGTCCTCCATCGCGCGGGCAAGGCGTAGGCGGAATTGAGCGGCGCGGTCGCGTTTGTCGATGTTTTCCTTCATGCGATGAAAAATATCACAGATGATTAGTTTTGTTAATCATATTCAGAATTTTCAGCGTGAGAAATGAAATGTAACCCCTTTGTAAAAGCAAAAAGAATGGGGTTCGGAATGGAAACGCGGCGAAGATCTGTCGTGAAAGCAATCGTGTGGAATGCCATGGGGCTGGCGACCATGACGCTGGTGGGCCTGATCGCCACGGGGTCGGCCGCCGTCGGCGGGGCATTGGCGCTGGTGAATACCGCCATTGGCCTGGCGCTTTACATTGTCTATGAAAGAATTTGGGCCGGAGTTTCGTGGGGGCGCAATGGCTGAGCCCTCAACACCCAAGTCGCCCGAATGGGGTACATTTGCCCTGATCGTCGGCTGCTATGCCGCATGGCTGGTCGGGCTGTTCTGGTTGGCGGATGTTTCGCTGTGGTTGACGGTGCTGGTTTTGGGCTTTGTTGCCGCCCTGCATTCGTCTTTGACGCACGAAGTCCTGCACGGGCACCCGTTCCGAGCCAAATGGCTGAATGAGGCGCTGATGGCGCTGCCGCTGACCTTGGCCATTCCGTATAACCGTTTTCGCGATCTGCATTTGGCGCATCATCAGGATGCCACTTTGACCGACCCGTATGACGACCCCGAGTCCAACTATCTGGATCCCAAGGTTTGGGCGGACCTGCCGGGTGGCGTGCGGGCTTTGCTGGCCCTGAACAACACGCTTCTGGGGCGAATGGTTCTGGGTCCGGCCATTGGGCAGGTGCTGTTTCTGCGCGACGAATGGCGAGGGCTGCGGCGCGGCGACAGGGCGATCCTGCTGGCCTGGGCATTGCATATCCCCGGCGCGGTTGCAGTACTGTGGATCGTTGCACAGTCGGCCATGCCGATCTGGGCCTATCTGATTTCGGCCTATATCGGGCTGGCGTTGCTGAAAATCCGCACGTTTCTGGAACACCGCGCGCACGAGAAGTCTCGCGCGCGGACCGTGATTATCGAAGACAGCGGGCCGTTGGCGTTTCTGTTTCTGAACAACAACCTGCATGTTGTTCATCACATGAATCCCGCCGCGCCATGGTATCGGCTGCCGTCGTTGTATCGGGATGGCAAAGACAGGTATCTGGCCTGCAATGAGGCGTATGTTTACCGCTCCTATGCACAGATTTTCCGGCAGTATCTACTGCGCGCCAAGGATCCAGTTCCGCATCCGCTCTGGCCAAAGCACTGATTTGGCGACACAACGGGTGACATGAGTCTCTGGATCCCTGTCACCATCGCCGCCGCCAGTTTTCAGACCGTGCGGTTCATGCTGCAAAAATCCTTGAGCAGCGTGAAACTGTCTGCCGCCGGCGCGACCTTTGCGCGATTTGCGTATTCCATGCCGCTGGCCGTTGCTGGGCTGTTTGTGGCGATGCTGACAACGGGCGCCAGCTTGCCTCCGATTGGCGGAGTGTTCTGGCTGTACGCTGTCATCGGAGGCACGGCGCAAATCCTGGCAACGATCTGTGTTGTGGCGTTGTTCAAACAACGAAACTTTGCGGTCGGGATCACCTTCAAGAAAACCGAAGTCATTCAGACCGCGATCGTCGGCTTTCTGGTTTTGGGCGACAGCGTTTCCAGCGGCGCGCTGGTTGCGATCCTGTTGGGGTTGATGGCGGTGCTTTTGCTGTCGAAAACCCCCGGAGGAGGCGGCGCCTGGTGGCGGCATCTGACCAACCGCGCGTCCCAATTGGGGCTTGGATCAGGGGTATTGTTTGCATTTTCCGCCGTCAGCTATCGCGGGGCCTCGTTGCAATTGGGTGATGCCGACGCCTGGTTCCGCGCACTGATCACCCTGGCCGCCGTCGTGACGTTTCAGTTTGTCAGCATGGGCCTGTGGCTGTTGTGGCGCGACCGGGCCGAACTGCGCGCGGTGTGGCAAACCCGATCCACCGGCGTGTTTGTCGGACTGACCAGTCTGGGTGGTTCGTTTTGTTGGTTCTGGGCCTTCACACTGCAAAACGCAGCCTATGTCAAAGCGCTGGGGCAGGTAGAGCTGATCTTCAGCCTGATGGCCTCGATCCTGTTTTTCCGCGAGACGATCACCCGGCGAGAAATCGCCGGGATGTTGCTGTTGGGTGTCTCGATATTGGCCTTGGTGCTGGCGATTTAGCCGGCACGACGCTCGTCAAAGCTCAGGGCAATGAAGCTGGGCAGGTGATCGCCCATACCCACCACGGCCCGGCCATTGTCTTCCTTGCGCCCGCGGCCACGCCCTTTGGGCTCTCGCTCTTTCCGGGTGTCTTTCTTGGCTTCGGAGTCCCGGGCTTTTTTCTCGGGCTTCGGCTTTTCAGGCTTGGGCTCTTCCTTGACCGGATTGTCGATGCGCGGGATGTCCTTCTGGATCAGCTTTTCGATCGCAGCCAGGGCTTTTTCATCGCGGACCGAGCAGATCGTGATGGCCTTGCCTTCGCGCCCGGCGCGACCGGTGCGGCCGATACGGTGCACGTAATCCTCGGGGTGGCCGGGGACGTCGAAATTGAACACGTGGCTGACGGCTGGAACATCCAGACCGCGCGCAGCGACGTCGGACGCAACCAGCAGACGCAATGATCCGTCGCGGAACCCGTCCAGCGTCTTCATCCGCTGCGATTGGTCCAGATCGCCATGGATCGCGGCAGCGTCATAGCCGTATTTCTTCAGCGATTTCGCGCAGATATCGACATCTGTCTTGCGATTGCAGAAGATGATTGCGTTGGTGCACTTTTCGCCCTCTGCGTCGATCAAGGCGCGCAGCACGTTGCGTTTCTGGCTTGCTTCACGGTCCCGACGGCCGCCTTTGAACATGACAACGCCCTGTTCGATCGTCTCGGATGCGGTCGCTTGCCGGGCGACTTCAACCCGGGCAGGGGCGGACAGGAAAGTATCCGTGATGCGCTCGATCTCGGAAGCCATGGTCGCCGAGAAGAACAATGTCTGCCGCGTGAACGGCGTCAGCGAGAAGATGCGTTCGATATCAGGAATAAAGCCCATATCCAGCATCCGATCGGCTTCGTCCACCACCATGATCTGAACACCGGTAAGCAGAAGCTTGCCACGTTCGAAATGGTCCAGCAGGCGGCCCGGAGTGGCGATCAGAACGTCGACGCCGCGATCGATCAGGGCCTCTTGCTCTTTGAAGCTGACGCCACCGATCAACAGCGCCTTGGTCAGTTTCAGGTGTTTGGTATAGGTGTCGAAATTCTCGGCCACCTGGGCGGCCAGTTCCCGCGTCGGACACAGGACCAGCGAGCGCGGCATGCGCGCGCGGGCGCGGCCACGGGCCAGCAGGGTGATCATCGGCAGTGTGAAGCTGGCGGTCTTGCCAGTGCCGGTCTGGGCAATCCCCAAGACATCACGGCCTTCCAGAGCGGGCGGAATCGCGCCTTCCTGGATCGGGGTGGGGGATTCGTATCCGGCCTCTTCAATGGCTTTGAGGACCTTCGGGTTCAGGTTCAGTTCGTTGAATTTTGTCATGTATGTCCGGTTTTTGCGGACACTTGACCTGGCCCGCGCGTCAAAGATGTGCCGGGCCCGGATGGCCATGCGCGTAATGCGACATTTCGGCTTGTACGCGGACATAACAAAAACGTTGATCGGGGTCAAATGAAGAGAATTTCACCTGACCCTGCCTTTTGTCTGCGGTGAATTTCAGCAACAATTCAGCAACTTCCGGGGAAGTGTTTCTGTAGTTTTTCGTCCAGGTTCAAAGGGCGGTGGCGCAGCAGGCCGTGGCGTTCCAGGTTGGCGCGCACCTCTGCGTCCGCGCCGCTCATTTCATTGTAGAACGCACGCAGCCCGACCATGCCCTGTTCGGCCTCGATCCAATTGAGCAGTTCGTTCTTGCTCAGCCCCCCCTGTTCGCGCGGAACATTCGGTGCCATGCCGGCCTGATACGAGCCACGATCCATGCGGAACTGGTAGTGCGCTATCCAGTGGTCCCAGTCCGGGGCATGACGATGGCACAGATCGATCTGCGGAAGTTCGTATTTGCAGGGCAGCAGCACCTTATTCTGAAACAGGTTGTGGATGCGGATGCTCAGGTTTTTCAACCCGGTGCGCACGAACAGCTTTCCCTGAACATGACTCAGGAAACCGCCCATGACGAAGGCGCCGTAATTCGGGTAAATGGTCTCGACCAGCGCTTCGCGGTTCGGGCCATGCGGAATATGAGCTTTGTACAGGTCATCGCCCCCGGCCAAGGCCTCCAACGGGCGGACGCGCACCGCGGGAACCGTGTCTGGAACATCGCGCAGAACATCGGAAATGGGGGCCGCCGGCCAAAGAAACTCATCCACATCGATATGTGTCAACCAATCCAGCCGAGTGTTTCGATAGGCAAAAGTGGCGTGAACCGACTGGCGCACCTGATGCTTTTCCGGCCGTGCGCGTCCGCGTTTTTCCCAAAAGGCGTCATCACAGTTACGGACCCGGACCTTGGGATGCATTCTCAGAGCCCTGAACGTGCGGCGGTTGGGTTCGTCCATGTAGATATATATGAAATCCGCCCCCAGTTCGAGGTGATGGGCCACGAACCGAAGGACGTCTTCGGTTGGTCCCCGGACCATGGAGACAATGCCCCAGGTGGTCATTTGCGCGGTGCGCGGGTGTCGCGCATGCGTTTCAGGCGTCGAAAAACTCCACCTGGGTCCTTGTTCAATTGGATCATCAGGTGATCCACCAGCGGTGCAATCGTGGGATCGTTCATCGCCTTGGTCCAGATCGGAGCGATGAGATTGACGTCAAGCCCGCCTTTTTCAAAGGAAAAGCCTTTCATCTGATAGGGCAGCGGGACGTGGTTCCTGTCCTTGAACTGAAACGGCGTTTCCGGGGCCAGCCCCGAGAAGAGCCGCTCGAACTCATACAGCTTCATCATGCTGAAGAACACGCGCAAGGCATGTCCGACCTCGCGCTGTGTCGGCGTCTGACCGTGATCCGCAAAGGTCTGAACAGACGATACCAGCCAACGCAGGTCGAGGGCGGAAAGAAGATGGTCGGATTGTTCGTCCCACAACCGGCAGAACAGCGCAGGGGCCTGACGCGGAAAGGAGCGTTTTCTGAGATTCGAGATCAGCTGGGCGTTCAGGAAGGCAAGCTCTGACTTTCCGACGAATTCCCGCGCGATCTGAACGCGTTTGCGATCCCAGGTGGTGCTGCGCCCGGGTGGCAATTCGGTGGCGGTGTCGGGCACGATGCGTTTGGCCAGATCATCCAGATCGACGTCAAGCTCGGGCAGGGTCAGGGTGCCGAACTGA
Organism: Ruegeria sp. HKCCD6428; assembly: GCF_013110595.1. Lineage (NCBI taxonomy): Bacteria > Pseudomonadati > Pseudomonadota > Alphaproteobacteria > Rhodobacterales > Roseobacteraceae > Ruegeria > Ruegeria sp. HKCCD6428. The sequence goes on along the minus strand of NZ_WVQX01000001.1, from coordinate 850,636 downwards.
AACGGGCTGCGCCGGTTCTCATAGCTGTCCAGCATGTCGGGCAGGCCACCGGGATAGGTCAGTTCGTCGTCACTCATGCGCGCAGGATTGCACAGCCAAACCTGCCTGTGCAATCAGACAGTTGCCTCAGGTCATCATCTCTTTTGTCGCGGTCAGGTTCAGCGCGGGATAGTCACGGACCACCCGATCGATATCCCATTGCAGGCGGGTCAGATAGACGATGTCGCCGTCATGATCATGCGCAATGTGCTGCTTGTTGGCGCCTACGAATTTCTCGACTTCGGCCTTGTCACCGCTCACCCAACGTGCCGAGGTGAACTGCGATGCCTCGAACCGTACCGGCAGGCCATATTCCATCTCGATCCGGCTGGCGAGCACTTCGAACTGCAATGCACCCACGACCCCCACGATAAAGCCCGAGCCGATCGAAGGCTTGAACACCTTGGCCGCACCTTCCTCGGCGAATTGCATCAGGGCTTTTTCCAGATGCTTGGCTTTCATCGGGTCGCCCGCGCGGACGCCTTGCAGCAGTTCCGGCGCAAACGACGGGATGCCGGTCACCCGCAGCGCTTCGCCTTCGGTCAGCGTGTCACCGATGCGCAGCTGCCCGTGGTTGGGAATGCCGATGATGTCACCGGCCCAGGCCTCTTCCGCCAACTCGCGGTCAGAGGCCAGGAACAATACGGGGTTCGAGATCGCCATCGGCTTTTTCGACCGCACATGGGTCAGCTTCATGCCACGCTTGAAGTGACCGCTGGCCATACGGACAAAGGCCACCCGGTCGCGGTGCTTGGGGTCCATATTGGCCTGAACCTTGAACACAAAGCCTGAAACTTTCTTTTCGTCGGGGGAAATCTGGCGGGGTTCTGCGGATTGAACCTGTGGCTGCGGGCCATAGGCGCCGATGCCTTCCATCAGTTCCTTGACGCCGAACGAGTTGATGGCCGAACCGAACCAGATCGGGGTCATGTGGCCTTCCAGTACCGCCTGCGGGTCAAGCGCAGGCAGCAATTCGCGCGCCATCTCGACCTCTTCCAGCAGTTTGTCCAGCAATTCGGCAGGCACATGCTCGGCCAGTTTGGGGTCGTCCAGCCCGTTGATTTCGATGCTTTCCGCCACCTTGTTGCGGTCGGCGCGGTCCATCAGTTCCAGCCGGTCGCGCAGCATGTCATAGCAGCCGATGAAGTCGCGCCCCACGCCGATGGGCCAAGCGGCGGGCGTGACGTCGATGGCCAGCATTTCCTGAATTTCGTCGATGATCTCGAACGTGTCGCGGCTTTCGCGGTCCATCTTGTTGCAGAAGGTCAGGATCGGCAGATCGCGCAAGCGGCAGACCTCGAACAGTTTCTGCGTCTGGCTTTCCACACCTTTCGCGCCGTCGATCACCATGACGGCCGCGTCCACGGCTGTCAGCGTGCGATAGGTGTCTTCCGAGAAATCGCTGTGGCCGGGTGTATCCACAAGGTTGAACCGGAAGTTGCCATAGTCGAACGACATCGCCGAAGCCGAGACCGAGATGCCGCGATCCTTTTCCATCTGCATGAAGTCCGACCGGGTCCGCCGCGCCTCGCCCTTGGCACGCACCTGACCGGCCATCTGGATCGCGCCCCCGTACAGCAGGAACTTTTCCGTCAGCGTCGTCTTGCCCGCATCCGGGTGCGAGATGATGGCGAACGTCCGGCGTCGGGCGATCTCGGGCGGCAGGGTGGGTTGGTTCGAGGTATCAAGCATGAGCGCGCGTATATGCGGGGAATCCTGCCGAAGCAAGACAAAGGGTCTGGTACGAATCATGGGTCTGTGGCAAAAAGAACATATAGTGAACAAATGATGGAGTGGATCAATGAATTTGAAAGAGATTGCCGATGAACTCGTGGCTGGTTGCCGGGAAGACCGGGCCAAGGAAAACCTGTCCAAGCTGTATGCGCCGGATGCGGTGTCGGTCGAAGGGCAGGATTTTCAGGGAATGGGTCGGGAAACCAAAGGGATCGACGCCATCCGTGGCAAGCATGAGTGGTGGGAAAGCGCTCATGAAGTGTCTAGTGCGTCTGTCAGCGATCCGCTTCCTCATGGCGAAGACCGTTTTGCCGTGATTTTCGAAGTGCAGGGCACCGTGAAGGAAACCGGTGAAGCGTTCGATATGCGCGAAGTGGGTGTCTATCACGTCGCCGACGGCAAGATCATCCGGGAAGAGTTCTTCTATTGATCGACGATCCGTTTCTGGTCTTCCCTGTCTGGCCGGTGCTAGACATGCGGCGATGACTGACAGGGAGGATCCGATGGATCTGGGAATTCAAGGAAAACGCGCGCTGGTCTGTGCCAGCAGCAAAGGATTGGGTCTTGGCTGCGCCGAGGCGCTTGCCGCGGCTGGCGTAAACCTCGTGATGAACGCACGTGGTTCCAAGGCGTTGGAGGCTGAGGCCGCGCGCCTGCGGTCAAAACACGGCGTCGAGGTGCAGACCGTGGCCTGCGACGTGACCACGCCCGACGGTCAGGCGCAGGTGATCGAGACCGCGCAGGGCGTTGATATTCTTGTGACAAATGCCGGTGGACCGCCACCCGGATCGTGGTCGGACTGGGAGCGCGATGATTTCATCAAGGCGCTGGATGCCAACATGCTGACGCCGATTGCGTTCATGAAAGCTCTGCTTCCCGGAATGATGGAAAAGGGTTGGGGCCGGGTGGTGAATATCACCTCGCAATCCGTGCGAGCGCCAATTGCGGTTCTGGGTCTGTCAAACGCGGCGCGTACAGGTCTGACGGGCTATGTGGCCGGAACCTCGCGTCAGGTGGCGCCTCACGGGGTGACCATCAACAACCTGCTTCCGGGCATCCATGCCACGGATCGGGCGGATTCTCTGGACAGCGGTGTGGCGGCGCAACAGGGTATTTCGATTGACGAAGCGCGTGCCAACCGTGCGGCGACGATCCCGGTCAGGCGCTATGGTTCACGGCAGGAGTTTGGTGCGACCTGCGCGTTTCTGTGTTCGCAACATGCGGGCTTCATCGTTGGCCAGAATATCCTGCTGGACGGCGGTGCGACCAACCTGACGATGTGATCATGGCGCAGGGTTTTTCGTTGAAAGATCAGTTGTTCAATGCTGAAAAGGTCAGTTTTCTCAGCGCCTTGTTCTTGGATGCTGAACCGGGTTTCGACGCCTCTGCGTTTCAGGCACAGGTCATGTCGCGCCTGCCTGAACTGGAACTGAAACAGCGTATGAGCTGGATCGCGACATGCCTGCAACAGGCCGTGCCGGGTGACTTGCCGACAGTCGCCCCGGTGATTTTGCGGTCTTTGCCGCCTCCGCTGGACCCTGCCAGATCGGATGATGATTTTGGCGATTTCATTTTCGCGCCGCTGGGTGAATGGGTCGCGGCCATCGGGCTGGATCACGTCGATCTGTCTCTGGATGTGTTGGAGGAGCTGACGCAGCGGTTTTCGATGGAATGGGCCATTCGGCCTTTCCTGAACCATGCCCCGGACAGGGTGCTTGGGCGGATGCAGGACTGGTGCACCCACAGCAGCTATCACGTGCGCCGATTGGTCAGCGAGGGAACGCGGCCCCGTCTGCCATGGGGGCAGGGCATCGGTCTGGGTCTGACGGACCCGTTGCCGCTGTTGGACAGGTTGCACGGCGATCCGACCCGGTATGTGACGCGGTCGGTGGCCAACCATTTGAATGATATTGCCAAGAAAGACCCGGGCTTGGTCCTGGCGCGTCTGGACAAGTGGCGCACCGAGGCGCGACAGACCGCGGCAGAGCTGGAGTGGATGACCTCTCATACGCTGCGCGGATTGGTCAAGGCCGGGCACCCAGAGGCGATGAAGATGCTGGGATATGACCCAGATGCGGATATCGCCGTGACAATTGATCTGAGTTCCGAGGCCCGTATTGGCGAAGCGCTGGAGTTTTCCGTTGATCTGACCGGGGTGGGGAAACAACCGGTTCTGGTGGATTATATTATTTATTTTCAGCGCCCTGCGGGAAAAACATCACCCAAGGTGTACAAGCTGAAACAGGCGGCTTTGAACAACGGCAGGCTCACATTGGCCAAGCGTCACAGGCTGAAGGGTGATGCCTCTACCTTCAGGCTAATCCCCGGCGCGCATCGGCTTGAGGTTCAGGTGAACGGCGTTGTCCGTGCCGGCGTGGACTTTGAGTTGTTGGGTTAGTTGGGCGCAGGAACACTCACGCTTTCGTCAGAACGACCGTGGCCGGATTGCGAATGCAAGGCCGCTGCACTAGCTGCGTACAGACACGCATGACGGGGAAGCAGCGATGAAACACGATTCGGTACGGAATTATTACGGTGAAGTCCTGCAAAGCAGTGCGGACTTGCAGACCAACGCCTGTTGCACGCCGGACGACATGCCGGATCATCTCAAGCGGATAGTGTCCAGGATTCATGACGATGTGCTGACCCGATATTACGGGTGCGGTCTGATCGCGCCTCAGGATCTCGAGGGCATGTCGATCCTCGATCTTGGCTGTGGGGCGGGGCGCGACGTCTATGCGCTGTCTGCCATGGTTGGTGTAAAAGGCCGGGTCGTCGGTGTGGACATGACACCCGAACAACTGGACGTTGCCCGCGCGCATCAGGACTATCACGCCCAAGCCTTTGGGCACGCCAAAAGCAACGTTGAATTCCATCACGGCTATATCGAGAAGCTGGAGGAACTGGATCTGGAACCCGGATCGTTCGACATCATCGTCTCGAACTGCGTCATTAACCTGGCGACCGACAAGGATGCCGTGCTGCGCGGCGCGCATCGGTTGCTGAAAGAAGGCGGCGAGATGTATTTCTCGGACGTCTATGCCGACCGCCGTGTCCCGAAGGCGATGGCCGAGGATGAGGTTTTGTATGGCGAATGCCTGTCGGGTGCATTGTACTGGAATGATTTCCTGTCGATGGCGCGCAAGGCAGGTTTCGGTGATCCGCGCCGGGTGACGCACCGCGCGCTGACCATCGAGAATCCTGCGCTGGAAGAACGTGTTGCCCCGCTCAGATTCCTGTCGGCGACCTACCGTCTGTTCAAGATGCCGGCGCTGGAACCGGCCTGCGAGGATTACGGCCAGGCGGTGATCTACAAAGGCACTGTTCCCACCGCGCCGCATGCGTTTGTACTGGACGATCACCATGTCATCGAAACCGGCAAGGTCTTTCCGGTCTGCGGCAATACCTGGATGATGCTGCGGGACACGCGGTTTGCCCGCCATTTCGACTTTATCGGCGATTTTTCCACCCATTTCGGCATTTTCGAAGGCTGTGGCGGTGAAAGCCCGTTCGAGGCAACAGGCGAAACCGCATCATCCGGCGGTTGCTGCTGATCTCTTGCACCTGAGGGGCGGGGTTGCTATCCCCGCCCAAGCCCGATGGATTTGATCGGGAAAGGCAATGGGGTCCATCGGTGACAGGTAACGCAACTCCTCCGCGTCTGGAAATTCGCAACATTATTCGCCGGTTCGAGGGGCGGGTTGTTGTGGATGACGTGTCATTGACCGTGCAGGCCGGCAAGGTAACCTGTTTGCTGGGGCCGTCTGGCTGCGGGAAATCCACCACCCTGCGCATGATTGCCGGGGTCGAGATGCAGGACTCGGGCGAGATTTACGTCGATGGCAAGCTGATCTGCGACACCGTGTTTCGGGTGCCCCCAGAGCGGCGCGAGATCGGGTTGATGTTTCAGGACTTTGCGCTGTTTCCTCATCTGAGCGTGGCCAACAACGTGGCCTTTGGCCTAAAAGGCAGCAAGGACGAAAAACGAGCCCGGGTCGAAGAGCTTTTGCGCAAAGTGGACCTGATGCGGTTCATCGACGGGTTCCCACATCAGTTGTCGGGCGGCGAGCAACAACGTGTGGCCCTGGCCCGCGCTTTGGCGCCACGGCCCCGGATCATGTTGATGGACGAGCCCTTTTCGGGCCTCGACAACCGTCTGCGCGACGGTATTCGGGATGAGACGCTGTCCATTCTCAAGGAAGAGGATGCGGCCGTTCTGCTGGTTACACATGAACCGGAAGAGGCGATGCGGATGGCGGATGAGATCGCGCTGATGCGGCGCGGCAAGATCGTCCAGCAGGGCGCGCCATACAATGTCTATACCCGGCCGGCGGACAAGGCGGCCGTGGCCTTTTTCAGTGATGTCAACGTGTTGCGGGCGCAGGTGAACGGAGCGCTGGCAGACACGCCGTTCGGCCAGTTTCTGGCGCCGGGTATTCCGGATGGAACGGATGTCGAGATCGTATTTCGCCCCCAGCATGTCAAACTGGATTTCGACCGCAACGGCAAGGGTCCGCTGCCGACCGCGACCGATGGCGTTGCTGCGCGGGGCGTGGTCGAACGTGCGCGTTTTCTGGGAAACGAAAGCCTGGTCGAGTTTCGCATGGATTACGACGGCTCGATCCTCAGGGCGACGGTCCCCAATGTCTTTGTGCCCAATCCGGGCCGTGTCATGTGGCTGACCATTCGCCGTGACAAATGTTTCGTTTTCCCCGAGGCGCAGAGTTAACCTCGCGATTTCCGTGCAAGTGGTGCGCGAAAGCCTCAGATTGCAGGGCCGCGTCGCTTGCCGCATCGCGGGGCTGGGTCTATCAAGGGCCAAACGCGGGGGTAAATCGGGCACATGCGTATTCTTCTGACCAATGATGACGGGATCAACGCTCCGGGCTTGATCACGCTGGAGGCGATCGCTGCCGAACTGGCAGGTCCGGATGGTGAGGTCTGGGTGGTCGCGCCCGCCTTTGAACAATCCGGGGTCGGGCATTGCATCAGCTATACCCATCCCACGATGATCGCCAAGTTGGGAGAACGGCGTTATGCGGCGGAGGGGTCGCCTGCGGATTGTGTGTTGGCAGGGCTGCATGACGTGATGTCAGACTGCCCGCCGGATCTTGTCCTGTCCGGCGTGAACCGGGGCAACAACTCGGCCGAGAACACGCTTTATTCGGGCACTATCGGCGGCGCGATGGAAGCGGCGCTGCAGGGGGTTCCTGCGATTGCTCTGTCACAGTATTTCGGCCCGCGAAATCTGGGGCTGGACGACTCGTTCGAGGCTGCCGCGCGGTTCGGGGCCGATCTGGTCCGGCGTATTTTGGATGCAACCCCGGCCGAGCAGGGCGATTACCGCCTGTTTTACAACGTGAACTTCCCACCTGTCCCGGCAGATGAAGTGCGCGGTACGCGCGTTGCCGCGCAGGGTTTCCGGCGCGACACGCATTTTTCGGTCGAACCGCACAGCTCGCCCTCGGGGCGGCGGTTCCTGTGGATCAAGGGCGGCTATCAGCATAACCCGACTGCGCCGGGAACGGATGCTGCGGTCAATCTGGAAGGCTATATCTCGGTTACACCGATGCGCGCCGACTTGACCGCATATGACATGCTGGAGGCATTGAAGGCGGTCGAATGAGCGGACTGGACCCGGAAACCGTGATGCAGTTCCTGTTTGCCCTGCGCAAACGGGGGGTCACGGATGCGCGCGTTCTGGAGGCAATGGAACAGGTTGATCGGGGCCGCTTTGTCACCGGCCTGTTCGCAGATCGCGCTTACGAGGACATGCCATTGCCGATCTCCTGCGGTCAGACGATCAGTCAGCCGTCGGTCGTTGGTCTCATGACGCAGGCGCTGGACGTTCGGCCGCGCGATACCGTGCTCGAGATCGGAACAGGGTCAGGTTACCAGGCCGCAATCCTGTCGAAACTGGCGCGCAGGGTCTATACGGTCGAACGCCATCGGCGGCTGGTCAGCGAGACAGGGAAGCTTTTTGCCGATCTGGGGCTTACGAATATCACGGCCATGCTGTCGGATGGATCCTTTGGCTTGCCGGAACAGGCTCCGTTTGATCGGATCATCGTAACGGCCGCGGCCGAAGACCCTCCGGGACCGCTCTTGGCGCAGCTGAAAATCGGGGGTATTATGGTTTTACCCGTGGGTCAGTCGGACACGGTGCAGCAGTTGATCAAAGTAACGCGCACCGAGGCCGGTCTGGACTATGAAGAATTGACGTCGGTCCGTTTCGTGCCTCTGCTTGAGGGGCTTGGCAAGGACGAGGCGTAACAGGCTTGATAAATTGGTCGTCGAAACCCCGGACAACAGGGGCAGGCGTTGAGGACAGAATTATGAGTGCAGTATCCAAATCAGCTATGCGTCGCTGCGCGACCGGAGTGGCCGCTATGGCCATTCTGGCCGGGTGTGAAGGGCCACTGGATTACGACCTGCGCGGTCAGGTCGGCGGATTTTCGACCACTGATGCAGTGCAGTCGGCAACAACGTCGCGCCCGTCGCCCGACAGCCGGGGGGTGATAACCTATCCGAACTACCAGGTTGTCGTGGCCCGACGCGGCGACACGGTGCGCGATGTGGCCGCGCGTGTCGGCCTGCCCGAGGGTGAGCTGTCTCGGTTCAACGGCCTTCAGACAACCGACACCCTGCGAGAGGGCGAAGTTCTCGCCTTGCCGCGTTCGGTAGGTGCAGGCAGTGGCGTAGATATCGCATCAGTTGCCGGAGCCGCCATTGATCAGGCCCCTGAAACGGGGGGCGTCCGGACAACGACGCTGGAGCCTGCCAAGCCAGCCCCGGCGCCCGTCGCAAGCGGGCCGGAACCTGTCCGCCACAAGGTCAAGCGCGGCGAAACGGCTTACACGATCTCGCGCCTCTATCAGGTGCCGGTGGAATCGCTGGCGGAATGGAACGGCCTGGGGTCCGACTTCACCGTGCGTGAAGGTCAGTTTCTGTTGATCCCGGTCAAGAACCAGTCCGCGCCACGTCAAAGCGCTGCTGCAGCGGCACCGGTTGCGGCCACCGAGGTAACGGAGCCGGGGCAGGGGTCGCCGACGCCGACGCCTCCAAGTGCCACGCAGCCCTTGCCCGACGAAAAGGTTGCGCCGCGCGCTGAAGCCCCTGATGTGACGGCCGAAGCCCCGACAAACACGCGATCTACGGCCTTGTCCCTGCCGGTCAGCGGCACCATCATCCGCGGCTATAAAAAGGGCAAGAACGAAGGAATCGACATCGCTGCGGCCCCCGGCACAGCCGTCACCGCGGCTGAGGCGGGAACCGTAGCGGCGATTACCGCGGACGCGGATCAGGTTCCGATCATCGTGGTCAAACACAAAAATGATCTGCTGACGGTCTATGCCAATGTTGATGGCATCAGCGTCAAGAAAGGTGATCGTGTACGCCGTGGACAAAAGCTGGCGCAATTGAGGGGCGGAGACGATGCCTATGTGCATTTCGAGGTGCGCAAAGGTTTTGAATCAGTGGATCCGGATCCCTACCTAAAATGATACATCGCTCGTTTCGGGCTGTGCCTCTGCCCGAAACACTTCTGAATACGGCTGCCTGTCAGGCGTTTGGGTCGTAGTCGCTCAGACGTTTGCCGGGCTCGTCTGCGAAGATCTCTGGCAGCGGCGAGACGGATTCAATCAGGTCGATGCGGAAGACGCGGAAGCCGTTGCGCAGTTCGCACCATGCTGTGAGTGTCCAGACGCGGCCCCAATACTCCATGTGAAGCGGACGGATTGTGCGTTCAGTCAGAACGCCGTCAATGCGGCGGTAGGACAGCCGAAGCTTTTGGCGTGATTTGATGGCCGCGCGGATCGGAGCCATATGTGCAAGCCCGCGGGCTGCATCTGCAAAAGGGTAGACCGCGAATTTCCAGCTATCGGCTTCAGCCACAACCTGTGTGGGCAGAACGGCATCGATCTTGTCTGCCAGAGAGTTCGCGGCGGCTTTCAGGTCTGGATCTGCGGCCTCGGCCACGATCGCCATGCCGAGGTTCAGGGCCTCAAGCTCGGCCGGGGTCAGATTCAGCGGCGGCAGGGTGATCTGCTCGCGCACCATGTAACCCACGCCGCGCTCTCCTTCGACCGGAACACCCGAGGCGACCAGTGTGTCCATGTCGCGATAGATGGTACGGACCGACACTTCCAGCCGGTCCGCGATGTCCTGCGCGCGGTGCAGTTTGCCGTCGCGCAGGATCTGGATGATATCGAACAGGCGGTCAGTTCGGCGCATGACACGCCGTCCGGACCGCGCCTAGGCAGTCATGTTCCACAATACGGCCTCATGGCGCATCTGAACGCTTTCAGGGTTGATGGCCGCCATCATGCCTGCTGCACATTCCTGTTGCGGGAACTGCGCCGCAGCGTCCTGCGCGGCCTTCATGTCCGTCCAGACGACATAGTCGGTCCAGCGGCCGTCTGCGCCTTGGCTGAGCTGTCGATGGGCAAAGCCAGGTGCGCTGCGAACAAAGGCTTCGGATGCCTTGCTGAGCTCTACGAACTCTTCAGGGGTGGTGCCGTTGGCAAGAGTGAAGGTGACGATTTCAGCAACATGGGTCATGTGAGTCTCCGTTGACCAGGTTTCGATGCCCTGTTCCTAGCCCCTTCCAACTGACATAAACCTGTCAGTTGGAAAATGCGAGCCCATAGTTTTTTGCAGATGAGGTCAATTTTCGCGCTCAATCTGTGCCGGATCCCTTTTGGGACAGGGCCTGGCGGCGTAAACACGGACCCAGTTCATATTCCCGGCGCACAAAGGCGCCGATGAAAAAGGAGAAATGAGATGCTGAACAATATTGGCCTTCCCGGTCTTCTGCTGATCGCCGTTGTGGTTCTGGTTCTGTTTGGTCGCGGCAAGATCAGCTCGCTGATGGGCGAAGTCGGCAAAGGTATCACCGCGTTCAAGAAGGGCGTGAAGGACGGTTCGGAAGAACTGGAACAGGACGCGTCGGAACTGGCCAAGGACGTGACGCCTGAAACCGAGAAAGACAAGGCGTAAGCGCAGATGTTTGATCTGGGCTGGACCGAACTTCTGGTCATCGGCATTGTCGCCCTGATCGTCGTCGGGCCGAAGGACCTGCCGGTTTTGTTCCGCAATGTCGGGCGATTTGTCGGCAAGGCCCGTGGCATGGCACGCGAATTCAGCAGCGCCATGAACGAGGCCGCCGATCAGGCCGGTGTGAACGAGATCAAGAAAGGTCTCAACGCCGCCGCGAATCCGGTTGGCTCGGCCATGGACGGCGTGAAACAAGCCGCGCAGGATATGGCAAAAAGCATGGATCCCACCAAGTTCGATCCTGACAGCGAAACCGGCAAACTGGCAGCCGAGCGAGCCGAACAGGCCAAGAAAATTCAGGCCTCAACGGCCCGCGCTGCCGCCGAGCGCAAGGCCAAGGAAGCTGCCGAGGCCCTGGCCAAGGCCGAAGAAGCCGAAGCGGCGCTGAAGACTGAAGGCGAAACATGACCAAGACCGACGAGATCGAAGATACCTCGGCCCCATTGATCGAGCACCTGGCCGAGCTGCGCACGCGGTTGATCCACTGCGTCGTGGCTTTTCTGGTCGGGATGATCATCTGCTTTACGGTGGCCACGCCGATCTTCAATTTTCTGACCAACCCTTTGTGTGAGGTCCTGACCGAGCGCGGACAGGATTGCGGCCTGATCTTCATCTCGCCGCAGGAAGGGTTCTTTGTCGCGATCAAGGTCTCGCTTTTGGGGGGCTTCATTCTGGCGTTTCCCTATATCGGGATGCAGATGTGGCGCTTTGTGGCTCCGGGCCTCTACAAGTCAGAGAAGAATGCGTTTCTGCCTTTCATGCTGGCCTCGCCCTTCATGTTCCTTCTGGGCGCGAGCTTTGCCTTCTATGTCGTCACGCCCCTGGCTTATGACTTTTTCCTTGGGTTCCAGCAATTCGGCGCTGAAGGCGAAGCCGTGGCCGATGGCGCGACGGCCGCGCCGCTGAGCGTGGTGTTTCAGGGCTCGGCACAGGAATACCTGAACCTCACGATCAAGTTCATCGTGGCCTTTGGGCTGTGCTTCCAATTGCCGGTTCTTCTGACCCTGATGGGCAAGGCAGGGCTGGTCAGTGCCGAGGGGCTGGGGGCCGTGCGCAAATATGCGGTGGTCGGCATTCTGGTGCTGGCGGCGATCGTGACGCCTCCTGACGTGATCACGCAGATTATCCTTTTTGTTGTGGTATATGGCCTCTACGAGATTTCGATCTTCCTGGTGGCCCGGGTTGAAAGGAAGCGGGAAGAGCAGTTGCGGGCCGACGGCTATTACGATGATGAAGAAGCCGAAGCGGACGAAGATCTGATGCGGGAATTCGAAGACGACAAGTAACCTGCTGAAACAACAGCCGAGGCGCGCCCCGTTCGGGCGCGCCTTTTTCGTTCGCGGGCCTTGTTGCGCCAATCAGAACATGCTTTGAACCGATCCGTATCTGACCGGAGGAGCCGATGGACGACCAAGCCCTGAACCGCATTGCTGCCGCGTTGGAGCGCATGGCGCCGGCGCCTTTGGCCACACCGGATTTCAACGCAGCCCCGGCCTTTGTCTGGCATGTGGAACCGGAACGCCTGGAACCGGTCGAACAGGTCAATCGCGTCGATCTGGATCTGCTGGTCGGCATCAATCGGTCGCGCGACACGTTACTTGACAACACCCGCCGCTTCGCCGCCGGCTACAAGGCAAACAATGCACTGTTGTGGGGCGCGCGCGGGATGGGCAAATCCAGCCTCGTAAAGGCCGTCCACGGCACGCTGAGCGCAGATCATTCTGACCTGAAGCTTGTGGAGCTACAGCGCGAGGATATGGCCTCGGTCGCGCGTCTGCTGAACCACCTGCGCGCGGCGCCTTATCGGTTCATCCTGTTTTGCGACGACCTCTCGTTCAGTCACGATGACCAGCACTACAAATCGCTCAAGGCCGTTCTGGATGGCGGTATTGAAGGTCGCCCGGAAAACGTGGTGTTCTACGCGACCTCGAACCGCCGTCACCTGATGCCGCGGGACATGATTGAAAACGAACGTTCCAGCGCCATCAACCCGTCAGAGGCGGTCGAGGAAAAGGTATCACTGTCCGACCGCTTCGGTTTGTGGCTGGGATTCCACCCCTGCGATCAGGACGAATATCTTGCCATGATCGACCGCTATTGCGCGGCCTATGGCGTTTCGGTCGATGCAGAAACCCTGCGTGCCGAAGCAATCGAATGGCAGGCCACGCGCGGATCGCGTTCAGGCCGTGTCGCGTGGCAGTTCTTCGTCGATCTGGCCGGGCGCAACGGCGTTCATATCGCCTGATCCCGGCTTCATCTGGCCAAAAATATCCCCCCCGGAGGCATGGCCCGTCAGGGCCATTTCCTAAAGCAGCGCCAGTATCCGGGCGGCCTCATCAGCCGTGCTCGTCAGTGCATCGCGATCTTCGCCCGGGTGGAACCGGGCACGCACGGCGGTCGGCATCGGTGCGGGTTCCACGATCGAAACGCGCGGACCGGTGCGTTCGGTCTCGGCCGCCCAACTGCGGGCCAAGGCCATTTGCGCGGCCTTGGTGGCACCATAGATGCCATAGAACTTCTGGCCGGCCTTCGGGTCATCGAAGAATACCGCGTGGCCGTTTTCACCCAGCAGGGGCGCGACATATGGGATCAGAACCGAGGTTGCGTTTGCATTCGTGTTGACTGCCTTGGCCCATTCCTTGGGGTCAACGAAATGTACCGGCGTCAACGCCGAGGTGTGAACGGCCGTATGCAGCCACAAATCCACCTTGCCCCAACGGTCATGGATCCCGCGGCACAGGGTTGCCATCGCGTTCGGATCGGTGATGTCCATCGGCGCCAGCGTGGCAGAGCCACCCTTGGCCTTGATGCGATCGTCCAGTTCTTCCAGCCCGCCAGTGGTCCGGGCGACGGCGACGATGTGGTATTCGGGCGCCAGCGCTTCGGCCAGGGCAGCGCCCAGCCCGCGCGAGGCCCCGGTTATCAGGGCGATTTTGGTCGTATCGGTCATGCCTGCGGTTTGAACCCCCGCGCGCGGGGCGTCAAGATGTGATCAGCCGCCGGGGATGGCGATACGCCGGGTCTGGCCGCTTTGTCGCAGCATTATGCCATGCTCATCAATCGCGACAACTGTGCCCGAGGCAACGCGGCTTCCGGGTTTTACTTCTTTCACGCGGCCTGATGACAGTCGCATCAGGGCGCGCATATCCGCTTTCGGCCCGAATACGCCCAGAACCGAGACGGAATTCTTCTTCAGCGCGCCCCGCTGTGTGGCCGCGCTTTGGACTTTGGCGTTTGACATGATCCGCGGTCCGGGGCGTGGCCCGAACCCCTTTTTGAGTGAGTGGTCGCGGCCAGATAGCAAAACGCTCAAGCGAACAAAAGCGCTGCACGGACAGGTGTCATCACGATTTGGCGCCCTTGAAAAAAGCCCTTGTGATTGCGTGGAATTCGCCGACTGGTTGTGGCAAATTTCCACTCATCTACATCCCATGACAGCAATCAGGCCGGCCGACGGCCATCGGCTGGCCGGGATGATCCGCCGTTTTGATTCGCTTTTCAGAACGGAAAACCGACTGTGTCAGTCCCGTTCGGTCTGCTCAGCCCGAGGCCAGTTTCGCCGCGTTCCAGGACCCGCCCGGAACCTGCATGTCGGCGCGCTTCTGGCTGACACGGCTGCTGTTCTCCAGATTGTCCAGATAGTCTTCGCTGACGCTGCCCGTGATGTATTTGCCGTCAAAACAGGAACAGTCGAAGGCTTCGATCTCGGGATTGCCTTCCTTGGCGGCCCAGATCAGATCTTCCAAGTGCTGATAGAACAGGGCATCCGCACCCAGTTCTTCGCGGATTTCTTCGATTTCCTTGCCGTTCGCGATCAGTTCGGCCTTGGTGGGCATGTCTATTCCATAGACATTGGGGTATTTCACCGGTGGCGAGGCGCTGGCGACATAGACCTTCTTGGCCCCGGCATCGCGGCACATCTGAACGATCTTCTTGATGGTGTTGCCCCGTACGATGGAATCGTCGATCAGCAGAACACTGTGGCCGTCGAATTCCAGCGGCACGGCATTCAGCTTGCGTCGGACGGATTTCTGCCGCTCCGCCTGACCCGGCATGATGAACGTACGCCCGACATAGCGGTTTTTCACCAGCCCTTCGCGATAGGGGATGCCGGTGATCTTTGCGGCTTCCAGGGCCACGGGGCGGGCGCTGTCGGGCACCGGGATGATCCGATCGATTTCCAGCCCCGAATCCTGAATCTGTTTGGCCAGCGTCTGGCCCATGCGCATCTGCGTCTTGTAAACCGAAACACCGTCCAGCAAAGAATCCGGGCGCGCCAGGTAGACATACTCGAATATGCAGGGCGTCAGCTTGCCTTCGACCGCCTGATACTCGTGCATGTTGCCGTCCAGATCGATCAGGATCGCCTCACCCGGGCGAAGATCACGCAGCTTTTCAAAGCCGTTGATGCCAAAGGCCACGTCTTCCGAGGCAAAGGCATAATCATCACCGTCTCCGTCCACTTCGCGTTTGGCGACCGAAAGTGGGCGAATGCCAAACGGATCGCGGAAGGCCAGCATACCGACACCCGCGACCAGACAGATCACGGAATAGGCGCCCTGAACGCGTTCCATCGTCATCTTCACACCGGCAAACAGATTGCGGATGGGTTCGCCGTTGCCATTCACCTTGATCGCGTCCGCCACTTTGTCGGCCAGGACGTTCAGAAGGATTTCAGAGTCTGACGTGGTGCGCAGGTGCCGGCTGTATTTGCCGGTAACCTTTTCGCGCTGCTCAGCGGTGTTGGTGATGTTGCCGTTGTGAACCAGATAGATGCCGTAAGGGGCGTTCACGAAAAAGGGTTGCGCTTCGGCCGCGCTGAGAGACCCCGCCGTCGGATAGCGCACATGACCCATGCCCACGCGACCCAACAGGGTTTCTGCATCCTGGGCGTTGAACACATCCTTGACCAGACCGTTGGCCTTCTTTTCGCGGAAGAACTCGCCGTTGTAGGTCACGATCCCTGAGGCATCCTGACCCCGGTGCTGCAACATCAGCAGCCCGTCATAGATTTCGGCAAACACATCATGTGTCCGGCTTGCGATTCCCAAAATCCCACACATTTACGGGGCTCCAACTTCTATGACGATTTGACCTGAGGGTTGACCGCCGTTCGGCTTCGGATCCTCTGCAAGGCGCGTGCTGTCAGTTTGGTGGCAGGCGACAACGACGCCATTAGGGCGACCATCACAACGACCAGCGCGCATTCGAACAGAAAGAACAAGATCGGTGGCTCCGATTCCGTGGCGGGTTGGCCTCCACATAATGCCTAATGGCTTGGCTGTCATCAAAGGATCACACTCACCTATTGCCGCAGGTCGGGATTTCGCGGATCGGGGCAAGTTCAGGAAGGAGATGACATGTGCAATCATATGTGCTGTCATGCCAATTGATATGTGCAAATCAGGATGGGTGAAGCACGCAAAGGGCCGGAATGTGGCAACATAAACCTCAAAAGAAGCAGGAGCGGATCAAACAACGGTGCCACAGGTGCCGGGGAATGGGCCGGGCGCCTTGTCAGATCTGCAACGGGGCGGGCGAAGTTGTCAAAAGCCGGGATATTCTTGGCAAACCGATCTCCAGCCGATGCGACGGGTGTTTTGGGTTGAAAACGATCCGCTGCTCGGTTTGTGGCGGGGAAGGGTACGTTTGAATAGAAAAAGCCCGGACAGTGCCGGGCTTTCATCATGCAATGCACCTTGAGTTTACCCGTCAGCTGGTGCCGTGGTTTCGGGTTGTTCGTTTCCTGCCGTGCAGCTGGCAACCAGTTCCTCGTATTGTGCAGTCACCCAACCCAGAGCGGCTTCGGGGTTTTGCTCTTCAATCTGACTGCTAAACTGCTCGAACACCTTGGCCGAACGGCTTTCGTCCACGATTGTATAGGACTGGCCAGTCATGACCGTGTCATAGACAAAGAAGGCGATTGCAACCAGCAGAATACCGCGCGCGATGCCGAAGAACAGCCCCAGCGCCTGATCCAGGCCGCCCAAAGCCGAACGCTGCACCAGCGACGAAAACAGCGGTGTGAAGATGCTGACCACAATCAATGCCAAGGCAAAGACGGCTGCAAAGCCGGTGATCACCGAAAGTTCACAGCTGTCGCGCAGGAAATCCCCAACCACCGGGATTTCTTTGACCAGCGGTACAGCCTGTGGCGCAAAGATGAATGCCAGAACGGCCGCCGCGACCCAGCCCGCAATGGCCAGAACCTCGCGCATGAAGCCACGTGAGTAGGCCAGCAAGCCCGACAGCACGATGATCAGGGCGACGACCCCGTCAATTATTGTAAAACCTTCCATGGCCCTCGCCTGTTCTTTTTCTGCCCCTCAAGGCGCGACTTTAACCTGCTCCGAAGGTTTCGCCAACAAACCCCACCAAATCAGAGGGTCGGGTGAGTGTCAGACCTGCCACAGTGCCGGTTTTACCACCAGCCGGAGCAATTGCCGCCGTGAAACCAAGTTTTTGCGCTTCTTTCAACCTGTTTTCGGTCTGTGGGGCCGGTCTAAGTGCCCCGGACAGCGAGATTTCTCCGAATACGACCGTGTCGGCGGGCAATGCTGTGTCTTCGCGGGCACTCAGAAGGGCGGCGGCCACAGCCAGATCGGCGGCGGGTTCGCTGACCTTCAGACCTCCGGCGACGTTGAGATAGACGTCGAGCCCGGCAAAGGGAATGCCGCAGCGGGCCTCGAGCACCGCAAGGATCATTGCCAACCGCCCGCTGTCCCACCCAACAACGGTGCGGCGGGGCTGTGAGTGGGGCGAGGGTGCGACCAGAGCCTGCAATTCGACCAGCACGGGACGGGTGCCTTCAATGCCCGCAAAAACAGCAGAGCCGGGGCTTGGCCTGCCACGTTCGGACAGGAACAGGGCCGAGGGGTTGGTCACTTGCGCCAGACCCTTGCCGGTCATCTCGAACACGCCGATTTCGTCCGCTGGCCCAAAACGGTTCTTGACCGCGCGCAGGATGCGGAACTGGTGGCCGCGCTCGCCCTCGAAATAAAGGACGGTGTCAACCATGTGTTCGACCACACGAGGGCCCGCGATCTGGCCTTCCTTGGTGACGTGGCCAACCATGATGATCGAAACACCGTGCCGTTTCGCAAACGTGGTCAGTTCATGGGCCGCGGCCCGGACTTGTGATACGGAACCGGGTGCGCTGTCGACATTGTCCGCCCACATCGTCTGAATCGAATCGATGATGGCCAGGCCTGGTTTTTCGGCTTCCAGCGTCGTGAGGATGTCGCGCAGGTTGGTTTCGGCGGCGAGTTGAACGGGTGCGTCCTCAAGCCCAAGACGGCGGGCGCGCATACGAACCTGTGCGCTGGCTTCTTCGCCCGAGACATAGATTGTTTTCACGCCCGCACGCGCGAAACGCGCTGCGGCTTGCAGCAGCAGGGTGGATTTCCCGATGCCGGGGTCTCCGCCCACCAAAAGGGCGGAGGCCGGGACCAGCCCGCCGCCCAAGACGCGGTCCAGCTCCTCGACCCCGCAGAGGGTGCGGGGCGGCGGTGTTTCCTCGGTGGACAAATCCGTGAGTGCGATGGACTGGCCGCGTTTGCCGCCGAGGGATTTTCTGGCCGGGCCAGTCGATATGGGCGCGTCCTGAACAATGGTGTTCCATTCGCCGCAACCGTCGCAGCGTCCGGACCATCTTGTATGCGTCGCACCGCAGGCCGAGCAGGAGAAGGATGTCGTCTTTGCCATGACGCACTTGGTGCCCGAGCTTGGGCGGTACTTCAAGCCCTTGTGGGCTTTCCTCATCGCCGATGGCGCGCTGCGGTCTCAGGCCCAGATGGGCCATCGCCCGAAGCGGGCGCTGACGCGCCTATTCCGCCGGTCGAAGGGGCGACATTGCAACCACGCTGGACGCCTTTGAGGAGCCATTTTTGCGCGGTGTGTGCAGTTGGGTCGACAATTCGGGCAGAAGCTCGAACAACTCATCCCGCAGGCGGGTAAGTTGCGACCTGGCGATCGTCTCTTCCATTTCCACATCGCGCGTCCACTGGCGCAATTCGTTCTGGATGACCTGCGCCTCTTCCAGACGCTGTTGAAACAGTTCGATCTCTTCCTGTCGCTGTTGCAGGAACATCCGTGCGCGTTCGACCTGCGCATCGCCATAGGTCCGGGCCAGTTCCTGACTGATCTGGCTCATCTGCGCGGCCAGTTCCAGGATCTCGGGCTCGAGCGATTGCAGGTCGGGGTGCTGGCGCAGAAACCCCATACGTTCCTTGACGGCGTCAAACTCGGACGACATCATGAACAGCCCGCCGCGATCGGCGGCATGGGCCATTTGGTACGCGTCCGCGATGTCATGCATATTGAGCGCAAATTTGCGGTGGTTGTTTTCCAGCGCCATCATTCGGGCATTTGCTGGCAGGTAAAACGCCAGCATGAGAATCAGCGCTGTCAGGCCAATCTGGATGAACATGCCGGCATCCTTTGCCGGTGCCTCGCCAAATCCGGCCTGCATAGAAAGCCAGGGCAATACGCCAAAAGCGGATAACAGTGTGGCTGAAACGGCCAATAAGGCCGCCAAACAGATCAGGAAAAAAGTCAGTCTTAAAAAGGCATTCTGAAATTGCAATGTAATACTGTGGAGGGCGGCCATGATCGTCGATCTCCTTCTCAAACCGGTACACACCGGGCCAAAGCGGAAGGTAATCTAACGATTGCGTGCGATCCGCTGCGGACCCGAAAACTACAAAACACTGCTGCTCGAAATATAAAGATGATACTTAGATTTGTGTTTTCAATCAATTAGGTCTGAGCTTTTCGTGAAGTGGATGTCATCTCTGTAATATGGCCAAGCACGATGGAGGCCAGAATGCAGGCCGTGAACAGGTAGAGACCCCATGCGGTCTCAACGGTGGCGTACGAGATGCCCTTGGCCAATGTGATGTAAAGCGCGATCAGGAAAATGTCGGCCATGGCCAGCTTGCCGAGGATGTTGAGCGCAGGTTGGACGCGGGCATCCAGCAGGTTCCATTGGATCAGCGCGGTGCCGATGGTTTTGATGTAAGGGGCGAAGAGGGCGAAGATGGTGACGATCAGCGCGAGGAAGACGTCGGATTTCCACAAGGATTGCAGCCCGGTGATGACACTGATTTCGCTGAGGCCGAAGATCGGCAGAAACCCCGCGCGCATCAGCGGGGCGAACCACGCGATGGGGTAGAGGATCAGGAGGGAAAGGGTGGCGAGGCGGAGGGGCATGACTGGGCGTCTAGGTAAGATTTCGAAATTTGCGGCGATGATTTGATATGGTTACCTTAAACCAGCACTCGCCACTGAGTTATTTTTAGACGGGGAAGAATGATGTCGGGTTTTGTGGCCTTCAAGTCAATTGTCGATCCATCGGACTGTGATTTTCTGGGGCATATGAACGTGTCCAAGTATTTTGCGGCATGTTCGGATTCCGTTTTTGCGTTGCAGGCAGAGTTGGGGCTGACGTCCGAAGACATGCGGTCAGGAAGAAAGCTATCCTTTGCGGTGGTCCATGCAGAAAGCAATTTCCTTGCGGAATTGAGTGCCGGCGAGGCGATCCAAATGGAAAGCGAAATCCTGAAAGTAGGAACGAAGTCCATGACTTTCAGCCACAAATTAGTTCGAGTGATGGACGGTGAAACGACATTTTCGACGGTTTTCAAATGCGTCTTGCTCAACCTGCAGACAAGGCGCGCCGAAGCTATTCCTCAGGACGTTATCGAACGCTCGGCAAAGTGGCTGGCAAAGAGCGAAGATTAACGCACCGCCTCAATCGGCCCCTCTGCGCTCCCGCTGATGAACTGCTCTACATAAGGATCACCCGATGCATCCATCTGCCCAACGGGGCCGGTCCACTGGATCACGCCTCCGTGCAGCATGGCGACGTTGTCGGCAATCGCGCGGACCGAGCTCATGTCGTGTGTGATGGTCATCGCGGTGGCGCCCATCTCGGTCACGATCTCGCGGATCAGGTCATTGATGACAACGGACATGATCGGGTCGAGGCCGGTGGTGGGTTCGTCGAAAAAGATGATCTCGGGCTCGGCGGCGATGGCGCGTGCAAGACCCACGCGTTTTTGCATCCCGCCTGACAACTCGGCCGGAAAGCGGTCGGCCACGTCGGATTTCAGACCCACGCGGCGCAGTTTTTCGATGGCGATTTCGCGCGCTTCCTCGGTTGGGCGCTTCAACGATCCGCGCAGCAGGCGGAAGGCGACGTTCTGCCAGACGGTCAGTGAATCAAACAGCGCCGCGCCCTGAAACAACATCCCGAACCGGGCCAGAAACGCATCTCGGTCGCCCTTGCTGGCATCTTTGCCGTCCACATAGATCATGCCGCTGTTGGGTTTGATCAGGCCCAGAATGCATTTCAGGGCGACCGATTTTCCGGTGCCCGATCCGCCGATGATAACCATCGAGGTGCCCTTGGGGATCTCAAGGTTCATGCCTTGCAGCACGTGGTTGTCACCGAAGGCCTTATGTACGTTCTCCATCCGGATCATAGCGAGAAGAATACCCCCGTGAGAACGAAGTTTGCGGCCAGGATCAGCACCGCTGCGGCCTCGACCGAGCCCTTGGTGGCGCGGCCCACGCCTTGTGCGCCGCGGCCGGAATTCATGCCGTAGTAACAGCCCATGATCGCCGCGATCAGGCCAAAGGCCGCGCCTTTGACCAGCGACGAGACGATGTCACGGGTTTCAAGGAAATCGACCGTGTTTTTCAGATAGGCGGCCGGGTTGAAGCCCAGATTTTGCGTGGCGACGGTGTAGCCGCCGGCAATTCCGATGATGTCACCCACGGCCACCAAAGCAGGCACTGTGATCAGGGCGGCCAGAACGCGCGGGACGGTGAGGTATTTCATCGGATGCGTGGACAGCGTGACCAGCGCGTCGATCTGTTCGGTCACTTTCATCGTGGCGATCTCGGCCGCGATCGAGGATGTCACGCGCGCCGCGATCATCAACCCGACCAGAACCGGGCCAAGTTCGCGCACCATACCGATGGCCACGATCTGCGGCACCACGGCTTCGGCGTTGAAACGCGCGCCGCCGGCGTAGATCTGCAATGCCAGCGCACCGCCGGTGAAAATCGCGGTCAGGCCGACGACCGGCAGGGACAGCCAGCCGATGTTCAGCAGGGCCATGCCAAATTCGCGCGGATAGAAGGGGGGGCGCAGAATGTGCGAAATCGCATCAAGCGCGAACAATGCCACCCGGCCAAAGGCCGCAAGCAGGCTCAGAACCGTGCGGCCCAGACCTCCGAGCGCGGTGAGCGGATTCATTCCACATAGCCCCGCGAATAGCGATTGCCCATAGATGTGAGGATTTCATAGCCAATTGTCCCGGCAGCTTCGGCCAGGTCATCGACGGTCTGATGGCCATTCAGGATACGCAGGCGTTCCGGGTCTTTGGGCAGGTCGGTGACATCCACCGTGATCAGGTCCATCGAGATACGGCCAACAACCGGGCAGGGCTGATTGCCGGCGAAGGCGTCGATGCCGCCCCCGATGGCGCGATGCAGGCCGTCCGCATACCCGGCCGCGACGGTGGCGATACGGGACGGCCGGCGCGCCACCCAACTGTTGCCGTAACCAACGGTTTCGCCCACGGCCAATCTGCGCACCTGAATGACAGGCAGATCGACGGTGACAACGGGTTTGGCATCCGCAAAGGGCAAGCCGCCATACAGGCCGATGCCCGGGCGGCAGAAATCGAAATGGAACTCGGGCCCCAAAAGCATACCGCCGGTCGCAGCCAAAGAACGCGGCGCGGCGATGCCGTCGGTCATCTCGCGGAAGGTTTTGAGCTGCTGCCGGTTCATCGGATGGTCCGGCTCGTCCGAGCAGGCCAGATGAGACATGACAACGGCTGGGTTCAGGGCCTCGGCCCTTTGGCGTAGTTCGGCCCAGTCGGCGGGTTCCAGCCCCAGCCGGTTCATGCCACTGTCCAGCTGAATGCCAAAGGGATGGTCGGGCAGGGCCTCCATATGGCGCTGATACTGCTCGCCCGAGTTGATCAGCGGCGTCAGGTCGTTGGCGCGCAGAAGGTCTGTGTCGCCCTCCATATGGCCGGAAAAGACTCCGATCATCGGGCCGGGGCCGACCGCATTGCGGACAGCGGCGCCTTCTTCTGCGGCCGCCACAAAAAACTTGCGAACGCCTTCCTCGGCCAGCGTATCGCTGACGGGCCCGGCACCCAGCCCATAGGCATCGGCCTTGACCACGGCGCCGGTTTCGACCCCGGTTTTCGCGTCGAGCGCCCGCCAATTCCTGGCGAGCGCCTGAAGATTGATCGTCAAACGTGCAGTACTCATGGCACTGTTCATGACATTGCGCCGTCCAAGGTCAAGAGGGAATGGCGCATTTACCTGTCGGTTTATGTTGGTGTTTGGTCTGTTGTTACGGAAAACACCATAAAACCAGAAGAAATGGCAGCATTCCGCCATGGTTGCATGTTTTGGGGATTGTTTTCACGTCAACGTTAAAGCGATCCTGGGAACCGGATCGTTCGGTTCCGGCAAAGACCGGGCGCAACGTCAACTCATGAGGGAGCCATGGATTTTTCTACCGGTTTGACCCGGAACCCGTCAGAGATCATCCGTCTTTTCGCCGACGTTTTTTCCGCATCGGAAGGGCCAGAGGAGGGGGCGGCAATAGGTGCATTCGTACGTGAATTGCTCAACAGCACGCCGCCTGAAGATATCCTGGTGTGCACGGCTCAACAGGATCATGAGCTGCTTGGCTGTGCCATCTTTTCCCGGATGACGTTTTCGCAGGATACGCGCAATGTGTTCATCCTGTCGCCGATGGCCGTGCAAACGGGCAGGCAAAAAACAGGTATTGGACAGGCGCTGATTTCCGATGGTCTGGATCGCTTGCGAACGGCAGGTGTGGATGTGGCACTGACCTATGGCGACCCGGCCTATTATTGCAAAACGGGTTTTGTGCAGATCACCGAGGATACTGCCCAGCCACCGCTGAAACTAAGCCATCCGCACGGCTGGTTGGGACAGGCGCTGGACGGTTTTGACCTGAAACCGCTGAAAGGCCCGTCGCGATGCGTTTCCGCGCTGAACAATCCATTGCTGTGGTAGGCGGGATCGGTTTATTCGCTTTGGTCGATGGCCTTGGTTCCACAGCCTAGAACAGGGCCTGATCTATGATCGCCTTGCTGTTCCGGACATGTCGGGCCACCAGCTTTTTCTGCCGCCTGCCGCTGGGGATGTAAAAGGCAGGGTCCATATCCTTATTGCAGTCGAGACCCGGAAAAATCTGCAACAGCTCGTGCAACGCTTCGGGCGGAAGGGATTTGAGGGCTTCGGGGCCGGTGAACAGGCTTTCACTTGGCGCGCCTTCGGCAAAAAGAACCACGTGACGGTCACAGACAACGTGATGATAAACCACCTGCGTCGCATCGTAATCCACGTAAACGCCCGGCAGGTCTGTCAGCCGGATGGCCGAGACCAAAACGTCTCTTGTGTCGAACATGCGCTGCGCGATGTCCGATCGGACCAGCATTCGGTGCTGTCGCGAAACCGTCAGGTCTCGGCGGGGCAGGCCGTGCCCCAGGGCGCCGGCCGTAATGCGGACTGGGCGCAGTTCGGGTGATTTCAACAGATCGGCCTGGCGCAATGACCGGGACAGAACAAGCCGAACGGTGGCCGCGCTGCCTTCGGTCGTCATCACTTTGTCACCGGGGCGGATATCCTGAACGCTGATTTCGCCACGGTCCGTCAGGATCAGGGTGTCCGAAACAAAACAGGGGGCGCCGGGGCTGGGATTGGGATCCTCAACAAAGTTCACTCCGTCCTTCGATGACAGAGACGCGGTATCGTCCGTGCCGTTGCTGCCGATCTGGGTCGAGGTCTGGCCGCTGGCCGGTCCCTGTGTCGCAGTAACCTGCGAGTCAAAGGATACAAAGCTGAGAACCGAACCATTGTCCGAAAGTGAGACCGCCCCAAACCGGTTGATGCGCGCCGAAATCACGTAATAGTCGAACCCGCCCACGGTGGTCATCGTTCCGTTGTCGACATCCGTCGAACTGCGCACCGAGCCATTGGGGTTGTAAACATCGACCTGCAAGCCGGTGACGTCGGTTCCGGTCGGAACCCGGATTTCAATGAAATCTCCGTCCGGAGCAAAGTTCGGGCCGTTGCGATATCTTATTTCCGATATGATCGCGGGCAAATCAGTGGGTCTCCGGGCGGGTTTGGCGCGTTGGGTTGAACGTCACCGTCACGTTAACACCGGGCAGGAAAAACACCAAAGGGCTTGGCGTTTCATATCTGGGGCAGGTGTTCTGTCCGCGATCAATAACCCTCGATTTCACCACCCTGTTGCCAGGGCTTGACCAGATTGCCAAAGCGGGTGAATTGGGCTTCGAACGACAACTCGACCGTACCGATGGGTCCGTGACGCTGTTTGCCGACAATGACTTCAGCCTTGCCGTGCAGACGTTCCATCGCCTGCTTCCACTCTTCCATCTTTTCCAGTTCGTGATCACCGGGCTTTTCGCGCTCTTTGTAGTATTCCTCGCGGAACACAAACATCACAACGTCGGCGTCCTGCTCGATCGAGCCGGATTCGCGCAGGTCGGACAGCTGCGGGCGCTTGTCGTCGCGGTTTTCCACCTGGCGCGACAGCTGTGAAAGAGCAATGACCGGGATGTTCAGTTCCTTGGCGATGGCTTTCATGCCCATCGAAATCTCGGCGATTTCGTTCACCCGGTTGTCGGCCATGCCGCGGCAGAGCTGTAGATAGTCGATGACCAGCAAGTCCAGCCCGTGCGTTCGTTTCAACCGACGTGCACGGGCGGCAAGTTGCGAGATCGGCAAGGCAGGGGTGTCGTCAATAAACAGGGGACACGCCTCAAGCTCTTTGGCCGCATCCACAAATCGACGGAACTCGGCCTCGGTCATGTCGCCCTGACGGATTTTGTGGCTGGAGATCTCCGAGGCTTCCGCCAGAACCCGGCCCGCAAGCTGTTCCGCACTCATCTCGAGTGAGAAGAAGCCAACAACACCGCCATCGACCGCGCCTTCGCTGCCGTCGGGCTTTGTGCCACGCTTGTAGGCCTTGGCAACGTTGAAGGCGATGTTGGTCGCCAGCGAGGTTTTACCCATGGATGGCCGCCCGGCCAGAATGATCAGGTCGGACGGGTGCAAGCCACCCAATTGCTTGTCCAGATCGGCCAGACCGGTGGAAATCCCGGCCATGCCGCCGCCGCGTTGGTAGGCCTCGTTGGTGACGTTGACGGCTTCGGTAACTGCCTTGAGGAAGGACTGAAAGCCTTGCTCGGTCTGGCCCTGCTCGGACAGCTGATACAGCTGCTGCTCGGCCTCGACGATCTGTTCTTTCGGCTCGCTCGAGACATCGACCCGCGCCGCCTTGTCCGAGATGTCGCGGCCCAGCCGGATCAGCTCGCGCCGGATGGCAAGGTCATAGATCATCTGGGCATAGTCGTGCACCGCGAATGCACTGATCGAAGCGCCGGCCAGTTTGACCAGATAGGCGGGACCGCCCAGTTCCTTCAGGCCCTCATCCTCGGCCATGAATGATTTGAGCGTCACGGGCGAGGCGAGCGCATTCTTTGCAATACGGGCCGAGGCCACCTCGTAGATACGGGCATGGACCGGATCATAGAAATGTTCAGCCCCGATGATCGAGGCGACCCGGTCGTACAGGTCGTTATTGGTCAGGATCGCACCCAGAAGCTGTTGTTCGGCCTCAATGGAATGCGGCATGGTTTCGGCGTTCTGAATCCGTGCCGCTGCCTGCTCGATACTGCTGATCTCGTTCATTTTGTCCCCGCTGCCCGTTCCGAGGTTCTACACGCGAAACGTCACCGCAAGCTATCTGGAAATACCTGTGACTAACTTGGGGTAAAGCCTAGGGATAACTTTCCAGACCGCTTGGATGCCTGCATATGCATCGCTTATTATGTAGGAATTGTCGGAAAAGTCACCACATATCGTGGCGACCTGCCCGATTCTTTCGGGTTTATCCCCAATCCTTCCACAATAGGTTTACGCTGGTTTATTGGCCTCTTGCCATCCGCGCGGGTCGTTCAGGAAAGCTTCGACACCCTCAAGTGTTTCCTGATCAAAGGCTTTCTGTGCCTTGGCCTCGGCCAGAACATCCCACCATGTGCAGAGCGAGTGCAGCTTGACGCCATGATCACCCAGCGTTTTCTCGGTCTCGGGGAAGATGCCGTAGTAGAAGATGACGGCGGTGTGCCCGCAGGTGGCACCGGTTTCGCGGATCGCATCGACAAAGGACAGTTTCGAGCCGCCATCAGTGGTCAGGTCTTCAACCAGCAACACACGCTCACCTTCGCTCATCGCCCCCTCGATTCGGGCGTTGCGGCCATAGCCCTTGGGTTTCTTGCGCACGTAGGTCATGGGCAGAGCCATGCGCTCGGCGACCATGGCGGCAAAGGGGATGCCCGCCGTTTCCCCGCCTGCGATGTTGTCGAATGCCTCAAAGCCAGCCTCCCGCATTACCGTGACGGTCAGGAAATCCATCAGGGTCGAGCGGATGCGCGGGTACGAGATCAGTTTGCGGCAGTCGATATAGGTCGGGCTGGGCAGCCCGCTGGCCAGCGTGAACGGTTCCCGCGAGTTGAAATGCACGGCCTTGATCTCCAGCAGCATCCGTGCAGTCAGGCGGGCGATTTCGGTGCTGTCGGGAAAAGAACTGGGGATCATGGCGCAAACCTCGGGGCTGAAAACACGTTGCGGGCTGATAGCCCGACCCTTGGGCCGGAGTCGAGAGGGATTGGACAAAAGAAAAGCGGACCCCCAAGAGGTCCGCTTTTGCCCATACGGGCGATGGGCAGCCAAGGTGGGCTTAACTGCTCATGTCATAGGCCCGCTCGCCATGTACCGAGAGGTCGAGGCCATTTGTCTCGGTCTCGGCGTCTACGCGAAGTGGCGTGATCTGTGCAACCAGTTTGACCAACACAAACGTGACAACTGCCGTAAAGGAACCCACGATAACGAGCCCGCCCAACTGAGCGGTCCAGGTTCCAAGGCCAAACAGGGCGATCATGAGCGTGCCGAATATACCGCCGACACCATGCACGGCGAAGACATC
Source organism: Ruegeria sp. HKCCD6428 (assembly GCF_013110595.1). Lineage (NCBI taxonomy): Bacteria > Pseudomonadati > Pseudomonadota > Alphaproteobacteria > Rhodobacterales > Roseobacteraceae > Ruegeria > Ruegeria sp. HKCCD6428. Next base: position 822,735 of record NZ_WVQX01000001.1, on the reverse strand, counting down.
CAGCGTGTCGTCGATATTCAGCTTGTTGCGCACGATGCTGACGGCTTCCTGACACAGAACACCGGCCACTGCGCCAATGATCAGGGCCTGAACCGGACCGACGAAACCCGATGCAGGTGTGATCGAGGCCAGACCCGCGATTGTGCCGGTGACCAGACCGACCATCGAGGCCTTGCCAAAGCGGATACGCTCCCACAGGGCCCAGCTTAGCGATGCCGTAGCCGCGGACAGGTGCGTGACGGTCAGGGCCATCGCCGCTCCGCCATCGGCGGCCAGTTGCGAACCACCGTTGAAACCGAACCAGCCGACCCACAGCATTGCGGCGCCGACCATGACATAACCGGGGTTGTGCGGCGGAGTGGTGCGGTTGCGACGCGGCCCGAGGATGATCGCAACAATCAGCGCTGCCAGACCAGCGGTTTCATGCACCACGATGCCGCCTGCAAAGTCGCGCACACCGATCTCGCCCAGAATGCCGCCATCAGCCAGCATCCCGCCACCCCAGATCCAGTGCACCACGGGCGCATAGCACAGCAGCATCCACAGCGCCGAGAAAGTCAGGACAAAGCCAAAGCCCACACGTTCGACATAGGCGCCCACGATCAACGCCGGGGTGATGATGGCAAAGGTCATCTGGAAGGCGAAGAACAGGATCTCGGGCAGGGTTCCTGCAAGGCTGTCCACATCGACGCCGTTGAGAAAGGCCTTGCCCAAACCACCCCAAAGCCCGCTTTCACCGGGTCCGAACGCGATGGAATACCCCGCGACCAGCCACAGGACGCTCATCAAACAGGCAATGGCAAAGCAATGCATGAAAACGCTGAGGACATTTCGGGCACGCACGAGCCCGCCATAGAACAGGGCGAGGCCTGGCAATGTCATGAAAAGGACCAACGCGGTTGCTACGATGATCCAGGCTGTATCGGCTCCGTTCATGGGCCATTCTCCCTTCCGAATGAGTGCGCGGATCCGTGGAAACTGGGCACGGATCGGCGCTGCGTGAGCGGTGTGGGCTGTTTCAAGCCACCGTCGGTTGGAGAAAAAAGAGGCAAAGCGAAAAAAAGTGCCTGTTTTGGCAGCCTTTTTTCAACTGACTTCAAAAGAAGCGGTTTTTTTGGCCATGTGCTGAAAGTTTAGGCGCCTGCGGAAAGGGCCGTGTACAGCAGGGTCAAGGCGTGGTCACGCGCCGCGCGCCGCACGGCATTGCGACCGGGTGCGCCGAATTCAACGGTGTCAACATGCGTCGGCTGTCCCTTGACGGCCAAGCCGAAACACACGCGCCCTTCGGGTTTGAATTCGGACCCGCCCGGCCCGGCAATTCCCGTGATCGAGACGGCAAGTTGAGCCAGTGAGTTGCGCAGCGCGCCATCTGCCATTTCACGGGCCACCTGTTCGGAAACCGCACCGTGCGCGTTCAGCGTTTCGGCCCGAACGCCCAGCATGTCCTGTTTGGCCTCGTTGGTGTAGGTGACGAAACCCCGATCTACGACCGCAGAGCTGCCGGGAATATCGGTCAGGGCCGCAGCGACCATGCCGCCGGTGCAGCTTTCAGCGGTGGCGATCATCACACCCTGCGCCTTGGCGCGGTCCAGCAGGTCTGTCACGTTCATAACCCCAGAACTCCGTGTGCGATACCTGCCAGAACCATCACTCCGATGGCTGCAAATATACCTGCGATCACGTCATCCAGCATCACGCCCATCGGATCGCCGCGGCGATCAGCCCAGCCGACAGGGCCGGGTTTGGTGATGTCGAACAGACGAAACAGAATGAACCCAGCAACCCAGCCGGGCCAGAGCGCTGTAATGTCGATTCCATGCGCCCAGGACGGATAGGAAATCGCCCAAAGCGCGATGAACTGGCCTGCGACCTCATCGATGACGATTTCGGACGGGTCGTGGTCATCCTGACCCACGGTCATCACGCTTGTGGCCCAGAGGCCGCCGACAAAAACCGCAACCGTTGCGACGGCCAGCAACGGGAAACCACCCATTGTGTGCAATACCCAGGCCATCGGCAGGGCCACCAGGGATCCCCAAGTGCCCGGGGCAGGGCGCAAATAGCCAACGCCACCGACAGTCCCGATTATCTGTGCCGCGTTCATGCTTTCACCAGACATGCCGTGGCCAAAGAGGCGATGCCCTCGCTGCGGCCGGTGAAGCCCAGACGCTCGGACGTTGTCGCCTTGACCGAAACCTGATCTGCACGCAGGTCCATGATTTCAGACATTTTTTCTCGCATGGCTGGTGCATGAGGGCCAATCTTTGGATATTCGCAGACCAGCGTGCAATCGACGTTCGAGATACGGTATCCCATCTGCCCCGCCAGCTCGACCGCGTGGCGCAGGAAAATCTCGCTGGCGGCACCTTTCCATTGCGGATCCGAAGGCGGGAAATGTTGCCCGATATCCCCCTGCGCCAGTGCGCCATAGATCGCATCGGTGACCGCGTGCATTCCGACATCGGCATCCGAATGGCCTTGCAGTCCGCGGTCATGCGGCACTTTCACACCGCAAAGGATCACATGATCCCCATCGCCAAAACGGTGCACATCGTACCCGTTGCCCAGCCTTACATCCATTTCCGTTCCCATTATGCGTTCCGCCCGGGCAAAATCCTCGGGTCGGGTGATTTTCAGATTGTCCGCATCGCCCGGTATGATGCAGACATCAAGGCCGGCGGCGCGGGCCACCTCGACATCATCCGCAGCGCCGCCCGGATGGGCGGCGTGGGCGGCGGTGATGGTGTCATAGTGAAACCCCTGCGGAGTTTGCGCGGCGAACAGGTTGCTGCGATCCTGCGTTCCGGTCACGGCCTGTTCATGCCCAACCCACAGCGCATCGGTCACCGCCAGCCCGGGCGCCGCCGCCGGACATGTTTCCAGGGCGTTCAGAACGTCGGTGATGATGCGGGGTGTGACGCAAGGCCTTGCAACGTCGTGGATCAAAACGCGCTGTACGTTCCGGTCGGCCAGTGCAGCCAATCCATTGCGCACCGATCCCGCGCGATCCGTTCCCCCCGCAGCCAGGATCAGCTCGGTTTCACGGAATTCTTCCCATGCGGCGCTGTCTTCGTCGGACAACACCAGAACAATGTGATCCACCTGTCCGCGAAAGCGCTCGATCGTCCAATCGGCCACCCGCCGGCCCGCAAGGCTGCGCCATTGCTTTGGCACGCCACCCCCGGCGCGCGACCCGCGACCGGCGGCAACTATGATGGCGGCAGTTGTCATATGTGCGCGCTCTCCTCGTGATGGGCATTGTTTAGGCGGCGGTGAATGCAGAGGCAATCACCCATGGTTATGTGATTAATAATTAGGCAAATGATGATTTTGCGGGCTTGCTGCATGCCGATTTGTTGTTCATATGCGCAGAAACCGATATCAAAACCACAACTGCCCAAGGATTAAGCACGTTGACACTGCACCTTGCCGACAAGGAAATAGCACCGCCTGTTTTGCTGGCCCCCATGGCCGGAATCACCGACCGCCCGTTTCGCGATCTGGTGATGCGTTTCGGTGCGGGTATGGTCGTCAGCGAAATGGTCGCCAGTCAAGAGATGGTACAGGCCAAGCCCGGCGTGCGGGAACGGGCGGAACTGTCCGCGGATGTGGAAAACACCGCCGTGCAACTGGCCGGGCGCGAGGCCCATTGGATGGCCGAGGCGGCCCGTCAGGTGGCCGACCGTGGCGCGCGGGTGATCGACATCAACATGGGGTGCCCCGCCAAGAAGGTAACAAACGGTTATTCCGGCTCGGCCCTACTGAAAACGCCGGACCACGCGCTGGCACTGATCGAGGCCGTTGTGGGCGCGGTCGATCTGCCGGTGACGCTGAAAACCCGGCTGGGATGGGACGATAGTCTGTTGAACGCGCCCGACGTGGCACGCCGCGCTCAGGACGCGGGTATTCAGATGGTCACGATCCATGGCCGCACACGCTGTCAGTTCTACAAGGGTCACGCCGATTGGCAGGCGATCCGGGCGGTGAAAGAGGCCGTATCGATCCCGGTCATCGCGAACGGAGACATCGTGGACACTGACGCCGCCCGAACCGCGTTGCGCCAATCCGGCGCGGATGGGGTGATGGTCGGTCGTGGCGCCCAGGGCAAGCCTTGGGTTTTGGCGCAAATCTGTCACGACCTGTACGGGGCCGAGGCGCCCGAGATTCCGACCGGTCATGATCTGGTTGATATGGTTTGCGCGCATTATCAGTCGATGCTGGATTTCTATGGCGCTGATCTGGGTCTGCGTGTCGCCCGCAAGCACTTGGGATGGTACATGGACGAAGCCGCAACGCCTGCGCCCTTGCGCCGGGCGGTCCTGACGTCACGTGATCCGGCGGAAGTTCTGCGCCTGTTGGCAGATGCGCTCAGCGACACGGACGAGGTGGCGGCATGAATTCCGATGCCAGCATCTGGAACTCGCTGCCGGTTCCGGCGTTCATTATTGATGAACAGGATCGGATATCCGATGTGAATGCTGCGGGTGAGGGGTTTCTGAACGCGTCGCGCAAATCGGTGATCGGCCATCCGGTGTGGGATCAGATCGCCGTGGACGCGCCGTTGGAAGAGGCGTTCGAGCGCGCCCGCTGGCAGGGCACGCCATTGTTCGTGAATGATGTGGATGTGGGGTCGGGTAGCCGAGCGCCGCTGCAATGCGCGTTGCAGATTGCGCCTTTGGTCGGGCATCCGGGCTCTATGATCATGATCATATCGCCTCGTGAACTGGCAGGTCGGATGACGCGCGGGAATACCGTCAAATCCGCGGCACAATCCGCCATCGGTATGGCAGAAATGCTGGCGCACGAGATCAAGAATCCGCTGGCCGGGATCACCGGTGCGGCGCAGTTGCTCAGCATGAATATACCGCCGCAAGATCTTGAACTGACTGACCTTATTGTTGCCGAAAGCCGCCGGATCGTGAAGTTGCTGGAACAGGTCGAGCAATTCGGGAACCTTCAGAAACCTGACTTCAAGCCGGTCAACATCCACGATGTGCTGGATCGCGCAAGACGGTCGGCATTGTTGGGATTTGGCGCTGACATGACGATCGTCGAAGACTATGACCCGTCGCTGCCGCTGGCTTACGGAGACCCGGATCAGATTCTGCAGGTGATCCTGAATCTGCTCAGGAACGCGTCCGAAGCGGCAGGACCGCAGGGCGGAACGATCCGCCTGCGGACCTATTTCGAACACTCCTTCCGGTTGCGTCGCAGTGACGGGTCAGGGCATTCGCTGCCCTTGCAGATCGAGATCATCGATGATGGTCCGGGCCTGCCAGAAGACATCCGCGGCGATATTTTTGATCCCTTCGTATCCGGCAAGGAAAACGGCACCGGCCTGGGGTTGGCGCTGGTCAGCAAGATCATCTCGGACCATGACGGCTGGATTTCGGCCGAATCCGTGCCCGGGCGAACGGTATTCAAACTGTCGCTGCGCCGCGCGCCGCGAGACGCAATCGAGGACAAGAAGGAGAGCACCTGATGGATGGCACCGTATTGGTCGCGGACGACGATCGCACGATCCGCACTGTACTGACACAGGCCCTCACGCGTGCCGGGTGCAAGGTGCATGCGACCTCATCACTGACCACGTTGATGCGCTGGGTCGGCGAGGGAAAAGGGGACGTGGTGATTTCCGACGTGGTCATGCCCGATGGAAACGGTCTTGAGATGCTGCCGAAGATTGCCGAAGACCGCCCCGGTTTGCCGGTGATCGTGATTTCCGCACAAAACACCATCATGACGGCGATTCAGGCGACAGAGGCGGACGCGTACGATTATCTGCCAAAACCCTTCGACCTGCCGGATCTGATGAAACGGACGGCGCGGGCGCTGGATCAGAAGCAACGCGCCCAGCCAGAGCCGGCCGTGGGCACAAGCGAGCGCCCAGAAGAGCTGCCTCTGGTCGGGCGAACACCGGTTATGCAGGCCCTTTACCGGCTGGTCGCCCGGGTGATGAACACGGATCTCTCGGTCATGATCTCCGGTGAAAGCGGCACGGGCAAGTCACTGATTGCGCGAGCCATTCACGATTTTTCCGACCGTCGAACCTTGCCTTTTGTCACTGTCACCGCTGCCGAACTGCGCGATCTGGAAGGCCCGGCCCGTGTTATAGCGCGGGTTCGCGGCGGCACGCTGTTGATAGACGAAATCGCAGATATCGAAGATGAGGTTCAGGCGCGCATCGTCCGCATGATGGATACACCGGGCGATCACGTTCCTCGTTTCATGGCCACCAGCCAATCAGACCTGACCGAAGGGATGGAGAACGGGCGCATCCGTCAGGACCTTTATTATCGCTTGTGCGGGGCGACGATCCACGTTCCATCACTGCGTGAAAGGGTGGATGACATTCCGCTGCTGGCCGAGCATTTCCTGGCGCGGGAAGAGCGGGAAAACGGCACCAAGCGCTGGCTCAGCCCCGAGGCGGTGGAACTGGTGCGGCGCTATTCCTGGCCCGGGAACGTGCGGCAACTGGAAAATGCCGTGCGCCGGTTGGGTCTGACCAGCCGTGCTGATGAAATCACCAAAGCCGAAGTGGAAACGGTGCTTGGCAGCCAGCCAGAGGCGGAACCGGTCCTGAGCGGCGGTGAGCGCGAAAAGCTTTCGACCTCGGTCGAGCGGCATCTGCGGAGGTATTTTGACCTGCACGGCAACATTCTGCCGCCCCCGGGCCTGTATCAACGCATATTGCGGGAAGTTGAGGCCCCACTGATCGAAATCGCGTTGGATGCAACTGGCGGAAATCAGGCGAAATGTGCCGATTTGCTGGGAATCAACCGAAATACGTTGCGAAAAAAGATTACGGATCTCGATATTCAGGTGACACGTCGACGCAAACTGATGTAATATCGCCACACAAACCGTGGCATCCCGGCATCTGTTGGGAAAAGATCACGATATATGGCGGTAAGCCGCGCAAGCGGCACATCAGGATGAGGGCAGACAGTGGCAACCCGAGCACAGAGCGGGATGATCCCATCGATCAGTCGATGGCGTAAATCACGGAAACTGCGCAATTTTGGCACGTTTGGCCTGGTTCTCATGGGGCCTGTTCTGGCGCTGGCCACTTACCTTGTCATCGGTCCTTTCGATCTTGGCGCCACTGCACCGACCTTGCGGCTGATTCTGTTGGCCGATCTCGTATACGTTCTGGTTGTTGCTGCACTTGTGCTTGGGCAGGTTGGCAGCTTGATTGCCGCACGTCGGGCCAAGTCGGCGGGTTCGCGCCTGCATTTGCGCCTGATCGGGGCGTTTACTCTGCTGGCGCTGGTTCCAACCGTGACCGTGGCGATTTTCGCCGGATTGACCGTCAATATCGGGCTTGAGGGCTGGTTTTCCGACCGCGTTCGCCAGGTTGTGGGATCTTCGCTGACGGCGGCAGAAGCGTATGAACAGGAACACCGCCGAGGGTTAACGCAAGACGCGTCTGTTCTTGCGCGATATCTGGACAACGCCCGATCGCTGGACTTCTATATCTCGGACGCTGAACTGCGCGAAGTTCTGGCGCAGGGGCAAGCTCAGATTCAACGGGGGCTGCGCGAAGCCTATGTCATCGACGGTGGTGGCGAAATCAAATCGCGCGGGGACCGGTCCTACCTGTTCAACTACGAAGCCCCAACCCCCGAGCAGATTGCAGAAGCCACCGACAAGGGCCTGCTGATCATTGCCGACTGGCCCAACAACGAGTTCCGCGCGCTGGTTCCTCTGAAGGCTTATCTGGATCGCTATCTCTATGTCAGCCGCGAGGTGGATGGGCAGTTGTTGACGCTGCTGGACGATACCAAGGAAACGGCACAGTTCTATCAGCAACTGGAAAGCGAACGGGGCAGGGTGCTGTTCGAGTTCGGCCTGTTGTATCTGGGCTTTGCGTTGATCCTGATCCTTGCGGCAATGTCCCTGGGCATGTGGTTTGCCGAACGGCTGTCGCGTCCCGTGGGGCGGTTGACCACCGCGGCGCAGCGGGTTGGGGCCGGTGATCTGAGCGTCCAGGTGATTGAAGAGGCCAGCGACGACGAAATCGCGATGCTGGGCCGGTATTTCAACCAGATGACCCGGCAGTTGAAAGGACAGCGCGATACGCTGTTGGAGAACACGCGGCAAATTGAAAGCCGGCGCCGTCTGTTCGATTCGGTGCTCAGTTCGGTCACTTCGGGTGTCGTTGGAGTGGACCCGGAAGGATGCATTACATTCGTGAACCGTTCGGCCGAGCGGTTGCTGGATTGGACCGGGGGCGAGCAGCATCTGGCCATCGGCATTGCGGTGCCGGAATTTCTGCCCCTGTTCGAAAGTCTGAAGGACAGCGGGCAAGAGGCCGTTCAGGGCGAAATCAAAGTGACCCGCAAGGGGCGGCTCGAGAACCTGTTGGTCCGCATGGCCATCCGTCGCGGAGAAGATGGCGGCCTGGAAGGTTATGTGGTTGCCTTCGATGACGTCACCGATCTGGTCAGCGCCCAACGGATGGCGGCCTGGGGTGACGTGGCCCGCCGCATCGCGCATGAGATCAAGAACCCTCTGACCCCGATCCAGCTGAGCGCGGAACGGATCAAGCGCAAGTTCTCGCGCAAACTGGATGAGGAAGACAGCAGCAGCCTGGATTCGATGACGAACGTGATTGTGCGGCAGACCAACGACCTGCGTCGCATCGTGGATGAATTCTCGAAATTTGCACGGATGCCTGAACCTGAACGCAGGGAAGAAAACCTTGTTGATCTGGTGCATGAGGCGGTCCTGCTGCAACAGGCCGGACAGCCGGATGTGCACATTGATGCCGATCTGCCGCAACAGCCCATCATGGCCGATGTGGATGCAACCATGCTGAACCAGGCGCTTACCAACCTCATCAAGAATGCCGGGGAAGCAATTGTAACCCTTAAGGACAAAGGGGCGCCCGACAACCTTCAGCCACAGATCAAAGTGGCGGTTACCAATGATGATGCGGGTACGGTCATAACCATTGCAGACAACGGGATCGGCCTGCCCGAGGATCGGGCACGGCTGTTTGAGCCCTATGTAACAACACGTGACGAAGGGACCGGGCTGGGCCTGCCCATCGTCAAGAAGATCATTGAAGAGCATGGCGGCGCGCTGACCCTCGAGGATGCGCCCGTATTTGACGGACAGGACCATTTTGGCGCGATGGCCGTGATCCGATTGCCGGGGGTTACTGTGTCCCAAACGGCAGCGCCACAGAAGCAGGCAATTAGAACCAACAAACTGAAAGCAGGCCAAAGATGAGTGACATTCTGATCGTAGATGATGAGCGCGATATTCGCGAGCTGGTGTCCGACATTCTGGAGGACGAAGGCTATTCAACCAGGCTGGCGGCCAACTCGGACGAGTGCATGGCGTCAATCAACTCTGAACCGCCGGGGTTGTTGATCCTGGATATCTGGCTGAAAGACAGCCGAATGGATGGCATCGACATCCTGAAAGCGGTGAAACGCGACAACCCGGATGTGCCGGTGGTGATCATTTCGGGCCACGGCAACATTGAAATTGCCGTCGCCGCAATCAAGCAGGGCGCCTATGATTTTATCGAAAAGCCGTTCAACATAGACCAGTTGATGGTGGTGATCCGCCGCGCGATGGAGACCTCTCGCCTGCGTCGCGAGAATGCGTCTCTGAAGCGGAAAGAAGTCAACAATTCCGACATGATCGGCAAATCCGCCGCGTTCCGCGCCATGCAGGGGCAGTTGGACAAGGTGACCAAGTCGAATGGCCGCGTGATGCTCAGCGGCCCAGCTGGGTCCGGCAAAGAGATCGCAGCACGGTATATCCATGCCCACTCCAATCGCGCCAACGCGCCATTTGTCACGGTAAACTGCGCCGGGATCGAACCCGAACGTGTGGAAGAGGTGCTGTTTGGCCGGGAATCGGCAGAACGCGGCGTGGAATCGGGTTTGCTGGAAGAGGCGCATGGAGGCGTGGTCTATTTTGACGAAGTCGCCGACATGCCCCTTGGGACACAATCAAAAATCCTGCGGGTGCTGGTGGATCAGCAGTTCCAGCGTGTCGGTGGCAGTGACAAGGTGCGCGTGGACCTTCGCGTGATCTCGTCAACAAGCAAGGATCTTGACGAAGAAATCGCGGCTGAACGGTTCCGGGAAGAGCTGTACCACCGTCTGAACGTCGTCCCGATTGCCGTGCCGTCACTGGAAGATCGGCGCGAAGATATCCCGGTTCTGGCGCAGCACTTTATCGAGATGTGCAACGAAACTCAGGGTTTGCCGATCAGGGAACTTTCGGAAGAGGCTGTCGCGCTGTTGCAGACGATGACCTGGCCCGGCAACGTGCGCCAGCTCAAGAACCTGATCGAGCGGGTTCTGATCCTTGGCGATGGCTCCGGCCCGATTGAGGCGCGTGAGTTGCCCAACGAAGAAGAAAAGACAGAAGATTCAGGTCGTGTCGTGTTGTCTGGCGCACTGGCCACCTTGCCGTTGCGCGAAGCCCGAGAGGCGTTCGAGCGAGAATATCTGCTGACACAGATCAACCGGTTTGGCGGCAATATCAGCCGCACGGCCAGCTTTGTAGGCATGGAACGCAGCGCCCTGCATCGGAAATTGAAATCTCTGGGCGTGGTGACTTCGAACAAATCCGGTGCGCGCGTGGCGCAAATCGATGAACCCGAACCGGCAGAATAATCTGCCGGTCGCACGGCCTCAGCCGGCCTGACCGGGCGTTATGATCTGAAATGAGCCGTCATCGAATTTTACAAAGCACGACGCGCTGTTGAGCGGTGGCAAAGTGGTTGTTCGCGTTGCGGGCACGCGTGATTTGACGTTCTGCTTGCACGGCGGCAGGCTGACGGGTCGAAACCCTTTCTGGGCCATGCATTGCGCTTCGACCGTGTTGCGCAGGCCCTGATTCACATCCACGGTATAAACACGGCCGGGCTGCCACCAGCCGGGTGATCGATAGCAACGACCCCTGCCATCGCAATATGTACGCCCCGGCCAGTAGGTTGGCGGGCTTTGGCGGATCTGATTGGCTACCGGCACCTCTTTGACCGCCTTCAGCTGGCACTGAGTGGTCTCTTTTTGCAGGCGCGATACGCTTTCACCTTCGCGGTAGTAAAGCGAAAGTGGTCCGCAAGAAGTCAGCACCATCAAAGGTAACAGCATGGGAAACAGCGTTTTCATGTGCTTATCTTGCCGCAGCCGGGCTGCGATGACAATTCAATTGACCGCTCTGGGGGCATCTGTCATTCAATCCTTTCAGGCAGAAGGGCCAGAAGCATGAAGGTCATTATTTGCGGTGCGGGTCAGGTCGGCTGGCAGATCGCGCGGCATCTTTCGGGCGAGCTGAACGATGTTACCGTCGTGGACAACAATCCCGACCTGGTAAGGCGGGCGACTGAAACGCTTGATGTGCAGGGGATCGCCGGGTTTGCAAGTTATCCGGACGTGCTGGAACGGGCAGGGGCCCGTGACGCTGACATGATCATTGCCGCCACCCATTCGGATGAGGTGAACATGGTCACCTGCCAGATGGCGCATTCGGTCTTTTCGATCCAGCGCAAGATCGCGCGCCTGCGGTCGAAATCCTATCTCGAGGCGATCCACTCGGATTTGTACCGTCGTGATCATCTGCCGATTGATGTGGTGATCAGCCCCGAACGCGAAGTTGCCGCCGCTGCCATGCGCCGCCTGTCTGCCCCATCCGCCTTTGACACCGAGATTTTCATGGACGGCAAGGCGCAGCTGCTTGGGGTGCGGGTGGAAGAGGATTGCCCGATCGTGAATACACCGTTGCGGCAGCTGACGGATCTGTTCTCGACCCTCAGTTCCATCGTGGTTGGGGTGCGGCGCGAAGGCACGCTGTTTGCCCCCGAATCCGATGATCAGCTGTTTGTGGGCGACGAATGCTATGTCTTTACCAACGTCAAGGACGTGGATCGCACCATGGAAGTGTTCGGTAAGGCGCAGAAGCGGCAGGATCGCGTGGTGATCGTGGGCGGCGGAAATGTCGGGCTGGAAGTGGCCAGAACGCTGGAAGAACGCGAAAGCCGCGTGCGGGCCAAGATCATCGAACGCGACCGCCATTGCGCTGAACTTGCCGCCGAAGCTCTGGAACGGACGATCGTGCTGCATGGCGACGGGCTGGATGCCGGGTTGCTGAGCGAAGCGGGGATCGAGCGGGCCGATGCGATGCTGGCAGTTACGGATGACGACCGTACGAACATGCTGGCTGCGGTGCGTGCCAAGGCCGAAGGGTGCGCTCTGGCGATTGCATTGATCAACGATCCCAGCATGGTGGCCCTGATGGGGCCCTTGGGGATCGATGCCTATATCAACCCGCGGGCCACGACCGTCAGCTCGATCCTGCGGCACATCCGGCATGGACGGGTGCGTCAGGTCTATTCCATAGGGGACGCCGAGGCCGAGGTGATCGAGGCCGAGGTTCTGTCAACCTCGCCCATGGCCGGGCAACGTCTGCGCGATATCGACTTTCCCGAGGGGGTGCTTGTGGGCGCGGTCCGCAAGGGAGACGAGGTTCTGCGACCGACAGGCAGCCTGCGGATCGATGAAAAAGATGTGGTCGCAATCTTTGCCATGGCCAAAGACGTGCCAGAGGTTGAACGCCTGATGCAGGTTTCAATCGATTTCTTCTGATGGCGCATGCAGGGACACAACAGGTTGGATTGTTGCGGCGGTTGCCGTTGTTCCTGCTGATCTGGGGCATTGCATCCCTGACCATGTGGATTCCAGCGATCTATGCGTTGGCTCTGGACGATCACGACACGTCACGATCCTTTCTGTATTCCGGGATCCTGGGCTTGTTTTTGGTTGCCACCATCGCGATGGCGTCCTCCAACCGCATACCCCGGCGCGGCACGTTGGGGCAGCTGGCGGTGATGCTGGCCTGTTTCACGCTGCTACCCATCTTTCTGGCGATCCCATTTCACGACGCGCTTGGAACGACCACCTTTCTGAACGCCTATTTCGATATGGTCAGTTCTCTGACGACCACGGGGGCGGACCTGTTTCCGGATCCGGCCCGCCTGACGGCCCCGTTGCATTTGTGGCGCGCCATGGTCGGTTGGATGGGCGGCCTGCTTATGTGGATCGCCGCTGCGGCGATCCTTGCGCCGCTGTCGCTTGGCGGGTTCGAGGTCACTGCCAAAGGCCAGCCGGGGCGCCCGGTGTCAGGGGTGGCACAGAGCGAGCGCGTGGACCCGCGAGGCCGTCTGATCCGTGTCGCCAGGACCCTGACGCCAGTCTATGTCGGGCTGACGACCGTGATCTGGGTTCTTCTGTTGATCGCCGGTGAAGTCGGTCTGACGGCCGTGTGCCATGCGATGGCGGTGATGGCCACGTCCGGAATCTCTCCGGTCGGCGGCATGGAAGGGGCGCAGGCCGGGTTTACGGGCGAAGCCATCCTGTTTCTGTTCCTGTTCTTTGCTCTCTCGCGTCTGACTTTTTCGAAGGATACCGCAACAACAGGCTATTCCCGTCTGGATACGGACCCAGAGTTTCGCATTGGTCTGATGATTGTCCTGGCTGTCGCAATCCTGTTGTTCTTCCGGGTTGTCGCGGGCGTGACGGAAATCGGTGGTCAAATGGAACCAATGCAGGCGTTGCAAGTCATCTGGGGGATGCTGTTCACCGTTCTGGCTTTCCTCACGACGGCCGGTTTCGAAAGCGCGAACTGGAACGACGCACAGCAACTGTCGGGTTTGGGAACGCCCGGTTTGCTGTTGATGGGGCTGGCATTGATCGGCGGCGGGGTCGCGACGACAGCCGGAGGGGTCAAGCTGTTGCGGGTCTTCGCGCTTTATCTGAATGGCGCACGAGAGATCGACCGCCTGATCTATCCCTCGTCCGTCAGCGGTGCAGGGGGTGGCAATCGCCGCATTCAAAGCGACGGGGCGTTCATCGCCTGGATCTTTCTGATGCTTTTTGCGCTGACCCTTGCGGTATTCAACCTATTGCTTGCGGCGATGGGGTCCGGGTTCGAACAGGCCATGGTGCTCAGCGTGGCCACGCTCAGCACGACGGGGCCGTTGATCGAGTTGGCCACCGACGTACCAATTCGCCTGATCGATCTTTCTGCCAGCGCCAAGCTGACGCTGTGCGCGGCCATGGTCATCGGGCGTCTGGAAACGCTGGCGATCATTGCCCTGATCACCCCGTCGCTTTGGCGGGATTGAGCCGGGCACATCATGCGGCGGCTAACGCCTGATTTTTCATCTGGAATATCTGTGCGTAGCACTCCATACTCTGCCGGAGGGAGCGCGTTGGTCCGCAGCGCGTAGCAAGAACAATGGCGAGATTATAAAAATATGGCTTCGGACAGACAGAATCTTCAGGATGCCTTCCTGAACAATGTACGGAAAGCTAAGGTTCCGGTCACGATTTTCCTGATCAACGGTGTGAAATTGCAGGGTGTCATCACCTGGTTCGACAATTTCTGCGTATTGTTGCGCCGCGACGGACAGTCGCAGCTGGTCTACAAACACGCGATTTCGACCATCATGCCGTCACAGCCGATCAACCTGTATGAGGGCGAAGACGCCTCTTGATGGAACATGAGCGGGCGCGCACCCGGGCCTGGGTGCTGCATCCCGAAATCAAATCAGACGAACAGCGCCGTGTCCCCGAACCGGCGCTGGAAGAGGCGGTGGCACTGGCCGCCGCATTGCCCGATCTGGACGTGATCGGATCAGAAGTCGTGCGGCTTCAACGCGCGCAGGCCGGGTATTTGTTCGGCAGCGGCAAGATTGAAGAACTTGGTGCGCGTTTTCGCGACAACGAGGTTGAGCTGGTTCTGATCGACGGGCCGGTGAGCCCGGTGCAGCAGCGCAATCTGGAAAAGGCGTGGAAGGTCAAGATCCTCGATCGGACCGGGTTGATCCTTGAGATTTTCAGCGATCGCGCCCGCACGCGGGAAGGGGTATTGCAGGTCGAGATGGCCGCGCTCAGCTATCAGCGGACGCGGCTGGTACGGGCGTGGACACACCTTGAACGTCAGCGCGGTGGTTTGGGATTTGTCGGCGGACCCGGCGAAACCCAGATCGAAGCCGACCGCCGCGCCATTGACGAGCAACTGGTACGCTTGCGGCGGCAGTTGCAGAAGGTGGTCAAGACCCGGACACTGCACCGGGCCGCCCGGGCCAAGGTGCCTTATCCAATCGTCGCACTCGTCGGGTATACGAACGCAGGGAAATCGACGCTGTTCAATCACCTGACCGGGGCCGAAGTGATGGCCAAGGACATGCTGTTCGCTACGCTGGATCCGACCATGCGCCGCGTACAGTTGCCCGACGGCCCCGAAGTGATCCTGTCGGACACGGTGGGCTTTATCTCGAACCTCCCGACCGAGCTTGTGGCGGCTTTCCGGGCCACGCTGGAAGAAGTCCTGGGTGCCGACCTGATCGTCCATGTGCGTGATATCAGCCACGAGGAAACAGAGGCGCAGGCGCAGGATGTCGAGGCGATCCTGACCTCGCTGGGCGTCGACGAAGAGCGGCCCCGGCTTGAGGTCTGGAACAAGATAGACCTGCTGAGCGCTGATGAGCGCGAGGCAACGCTGGCGCGGGCGGACCGAGATCCTGAGATATTCGCGATTTCGGCTGTAACCGGGGAAGGCATCGCGCCGTTGCTGTCCGAGATTGCGATGCATCTGCAAGGTGCACGGCGTGAGGTGGTATTGGATCTGTCTTTCTCTGACGGGGACAAGCGGGCCTGGTTGTTCCGCCAGGATGTGGTGCGTACAGAAGAACAGACCGATGACGGTTTCCGCATCACGGTATTGTGGACCGATAAACAGGCGGCTCAGTTTGACTCGTTGTAGATTTGGGGACAGCGCTGTCCATGTCTGACAAGCCGGACCAAAGAGTGTTCCTGACCGGCCATATCGATGTGACCGTGGACCGGCTGGAAGAGGTGCGCGCAGCGTTGCCGGACCATGTGAAACTGACCCGGGCGGAACAGGGCTGCATATCCTTCGACGTGATCGAGGATCAGACCCGTCCAGGTCGGTTCAACGTGTCAGAAGTGTTTACAGATCAGCAGGCTTTCGATGCACATCAGGCCCGGACACGGGCGTTTGACTGGTCGCGGGTCACTCAGGGGATACCGCGGGACTACAGGATAGAACGCGCATCCAGCGGACGGTGAGTCAGGCCCCGTCTATCTGCCGTTGATGGTCGTCCGCGTCGAACCAGCCCAACGAAGACTGTACAAGATAATCTGACGTCAGTTCCCACTCTTCCCAGCCGCGCGCTATGACGTGATTGCCGGTTACGGAATGGTGCCCTTCGCGGGTCCAGACGAATATGGCATGAGATCCGGCCCATCGCATCATGTCGCAACGCAGCTCGAGATCCGGAAAATCCGCGAAAAACCTCCGGGCCATGTCGGCGATCGCCGCGCGCCCCTCGATCAGGTCGCCCCGGTTGATGGTGACCTGCCCGTTTGACGCGAAGAAGCCGGCAACCGCGTCGGGGTCACCTGAGCTCCAGGCTATTGCGTAGTCTCGCGCGAGGTTATTCAGAGTATCCCGAATGCTGGCCATACTCGCCCCCTTTTGGTCCCACATGATCGGTGCCGTTATGTTAGGCGAATAAAGCTGTGGGTGCCACGATGCCCCCGCGAACAGGGCGGGGACTTGCCGAATAGGCGGATTATCGCGGGATCAGATTGGTTACCCCGACAGCCGCAGCGCGGGCCAGGTCAAGATCCAGTGACATGGGTATGTATTCGCCACGCCGCCACAGCTGCGCCTGATCGTCATAGTAACGCGACAGGAAATGACCCGATTGCCCGGTCGCTGTAATGAAGACCGAGCTGTTGGGGTCGGCAAAGTCATACACCCCGCGATACCCGGCGCCGTGCACATTCTGGAACGGATCAGGCCCTTCCCCCGATGTTCGGCCACGCAGCAATGTGTTGTCGCCGCCGCTGGTCGATTGGCGAATGTTCACAAAAAACCGCAATATCGGGACAGAGCCCAGCACGGGGTGATCATGCGTTGCCTGATGCGCGTCGCCCCAACGCAGGGATTCAAGCGCGCTGCCATATCGTTCAGAGATCCAGATCAGTGCGTCGTCCAGCGCAAGCCGCGCCATCTCGGTGCATGTCTCGACCGGTGCGCTTTGAATCACGTCGCACCAGACACCCGCGCCGTCAATGTCGCGATAGACCCGTTCGATGAACAGCGGTTCGACATGTTTGTATTCGCTGGCCAGAGGCCCAAGCTCGTCCGAGATCAGCCGGATTTGCAGCGCACGCAGCCAGGCCGCATAGATCAACGGCTCGGGCAGGTGTTCGTTCATCTCACCGTTCCAGTCCGCCAGCAGCGACAGTGCGATCTGGCGCTGGCGTTCCGGCGTTCCTTCCGGGGCCGAAGCCCCGGTGAACCACAGATCGGCACCGATCAGCGGCAGCAGGGACCGCGCGGTAAAGCTGACCGTGTCCAGCTGTGCCTCGATAAAGCTGTCGCGGGTATGCACCTCGCGCGATTGCATCAGGCGCTCCCAACGATGCACGCGCTGCGTATCGCCCCATTCATACGAGACGTGATCCGGGAAGGGGCGGTCGATGATCTTGTTGTTCGTGTTGCCCAGAACGCCGCCGACGGGGGCCACAAATTCCGGGTTGTCGGCATAGGGCAGGCGGCCTTGCCAGCGATTGGCCTCGATCCAGCCGGGCGAGGGGATGCGCCCCCTACTTTGATTTAGCAGATCACGCCGAGGCATGGCGCCGATCAGCTTCATCCCGATGGTCGTCTTGTCGACCAGCGACAGGTTCTGAGAAGGCGCGATGAACTGCTCACCGACCGCGATGGCCTGCTCCACGTTGTCGGCGTTCATCAGCGCCATGGACGCCGACATCGACGTGTCCTGCGGGCTGAGCGCCGTCCAGGACAGCGATGCCACATGGCCCGGCGGCGTGATGGTTTCCAGCTTGTAATCCGTGCCCGGCAGCACCGGCCCGTTCTCGGTCCAGCGCAGGGTCAGCGTAACCGGAGCTTCCCCCTTGATCTCGATGATCGAAGGGCGGGTCCGGAATTTCTTGAAGCCGGTCGGGGTCAGGTATTCCTCGGGGTTGTCGGGATTAAGCTGCTCGATATGAACGTCCTGATCGTCAAGATACGAGGATGTAAGCCCCCATCCCAACCGGTCGCTGCGTCCGGTCATGATGGCGGGCACACCGGGGATCGAGGCCCCGATGACACCGCCTTTTTCCAGGCCGAGATGTGCCAGGTACCAAATCCCGGGCGCAGTGAAACCCAAATGAGGGTCGTTGGCCAACAGGGTTCCGCCACTTGCAGAACGTGACGGCGCGGCGGTCCAGGCGTTAGAAGCTCCGGCAAGACCACGTTTGGGAAGGGGTGAAAGAGGTGTTTCGGGAATGTCCGTTCCCGCAGCATAACGCGGAAGATCTGGGAACAGGGTGGCATATTCGGGCAGCGCGGCAATGCCGGGTCCGGGAACGTCGGGCAGGATGTCGGCCAGACGTTCTGGGTTGTTCAGCATCAAGGACGTGCGCGCGCGCAGAACTTCATCGGTCAGGTGGCCTGACAGTTGCAGCGCCATCAGCTTGATTATTGCGATACTGTCACCCGGTTGCCAGGGCGAGACCGGAGCGTTGAACAGGAACATCTCGGGTGCGCCGCGACCCAGCGCCTCTTCGTTGATCTCGGTCAGGCGGGCATTGACCCCGGCGGAATAGGCACGCAAGGCGGCCTTGGTATAATCGTCCTGCACCTCGACTGATCGGTGGGCCAGCCCGTAAAGGTCCAACCTGCGCAGCAGCTTGTCGATGTGAAGCGTGCGCGGGCCAAAGACCTCGGACAGACGGCCTTGCGCGGTACGGCGCATGACCGTCATCTGCCACAGTCGATCCTGTGCGTGGGCATATCCCAATCCAAAGAACACATCGGGATCGGTCTGGCCCAGAATATGCGGTACGTTGGCGGTGTCGCGTACGATCTCGACCGGGGCGGTCAGACCTTCGACCTCAAGCGTTTGGTCATAGTCCGGCAGGGATTGGCTGGCCAGAAAATAGACAAGGCCCATTGCGGCGAGGATCAAAATGATCAGACCCGACGCGATGCGCACCAGCCAGCGGAAAACAAGACCCATTACTGCCCCTATTATTGTTCAGATGAATGTTGCGCAGAGACTAGAGGATGGTCGGTCCGACCGAAAGAGGAACGCGGCAAGAACCTGCGCGGGAAGGGGTGAAATCAAATGCCCCGCCGCAGTGTTGTGCTGCGACGGGGCCGTGTGTGGGGGAAGTGGTAATCCGGGTTATGGGATGATGCGGGTGTATTTCGTACCTTCGACGGTCGCGCCGAATTTTAGACCGGCCTGGCCAAAGACCACTGCCAGCACCGGCGAACGCAGTGTTGTCGTGTCCGTGGACAAGGAATTCCCTGTTGCGTCAACCACATATCCAATATCGGCACCGGCTGTCCATCCGCTGGAACGGCGGAAATCGTTCAGCGCATCCTCGGTCATGAAGAACAGGATATGCGCATATTGCTGCGCACCGATTTGCAGACCTGCGGTTCCGGAAATTGCAGAATAGTAATCGACCGTTGCGCCGTTGATGCGCAGCGCGCCTTGGCCGTAGGCGCCGCCAAAGAAGATCAATCCGGCGTCGGTGATCAGGGGCATAACCAACATGCCGTTGGCTTTGTTCGCGATTTCCACGGTGTTGGGATACCGGCTGTACATTTCGGTCAGCGTGGCATCGACGCGGGCGTCGATCATGGACGAGTTTGAATTGCCGACGCCGTTGCCGCAGGCGGCGGTCAGGGACAGGCCTGCCATGCCCAAGGCAAAGCCGCGACGGTTCAGTCGGGGGGAGTTGGAACTGCTCATGGTTTTTTTCTCTGTAACTGTGCCTGATGTGTCGGGTCATCCCGATCTTGCCGGCAAGGATACGCCGATTAGGGCGATGTGTCACGGGAAAGCTGCCCGCTCAAGGGGGCTTGTCGGCGAAAAATTGCGACTCTTCGGGGTTTTAGCCTTGCAGGATGCGGGCAACCTGAGGCGAAAAATAGGTCAGAATACCGTCGCACCCGGCGCGCTTGAAGGCCAGCAGGCTTTCCAGCATCGCCTTTTCTGCGTCGATCCAGCCATTCTGGGCGGCTGCCTGGATCATCGCGTATTCGCCCGAGACCTGATAGGCATAGGTGGGTGCACCAAAGCTGTCTTTCACACGACGGCAGATATCCAGATAGGGCATTCCGGGTTTGATCATCACCATGTCCGCGCCTTCGGTCAGATCGCGTTCGATCAGGCGCAGGGCTTCGTTCGAGTTGGCCGGGTCCATCTGATAGGTTTTCTTGTCACCGGTCAGCGCGCCCGAGGCACCCACGGCGTCGCGGAAGGGCCCATAAAAAGCGCTGGCGTATTTCGCGGCATAGCTGAGGATCATCACGTTGCGATGCCCGGCACCTTCCAATGCGCGGCGCATTTCCCCGATCCGGCCGTCCATCATGTCCGACGGTCCGATGATGTCGGCGCCGGCATCGGCCTGGGCAAGGGTCATCTTGACCAACGCTTCGATGGTCTGATCATTCACGATCTCGCCATCGACGACATAACCGTCATGACCATTGATATTGTACGGGTCCAGCGCCACGTCCGTCATCACCGCAATGTCGGGGGCTGCCGCCTTGATCGCCCGGATGGCCCGGTTCGACAGGTTGTCGGGGTTCCAGGCCTCGGCGCAATCCTCGGTCTTGAGCGCGGAATCCGTGTAGGGGAAGATGCATATCGCCGGGATTCCAAGCGCTTGCGCTTCGACGGCCGCTTTTGCAATCAGATCCACCGACCGGCGAACCACGCCCGGCATCGAGGGAACGGGTTCTTCAACCCCTTCGCCGTCGCGGACGAAAACGGGCCAGATCAGGTCGTCCGTGGTCAAGGTGTTCTCGCGCACAAGTCCGCGGATTGCCCGGGATTGACGGGCACGCCGAAAGCGGGTCATGGGATAGGGGGCAATGGTCGGTTTCATGGCGCGTTCTCCTTGAACATTCGTGCATTGGGTGGCATGAATTCACAAAGGTCTCAAGGGTATCAATGGACGCGGCAGCGTGGCCAATCCTCCCTGAGTGGTTTGAATAAAGGGTTGGGTTTGGACTGGTACTCTTCGATCTTTGAAGTCATCGACATGCGCAGCTTTTCGAATCTCTGGTTCTGGATCGTGCTGGCGGTTGTCTGGTCTTCGGCGAGTCACTGGGTAATGGGCATTCCCTACGATCTGGTGGTGCGTGCCCGACGCATTGGCGGGCAGGTCGAGATCGACCTTCTGGACATCGTTCGCATACACACCAACCGGATCCTGTTGATCGTCGACATGTCAGGCACCATCCTGTTGGCATTCGGTTGTTTTCTGTTCACCGGGCTGGCCACGCTTGGATTCTATTACGGTGTCGAGTTCGCGCAGGCCGTGTTTCTTCTTCTGTTTCCACTGACGCTTGTTCTGGTGGTGAACATCGTGCACGCGCGACGATTGCGGCGGCAGGAACTGACGCTCGAGTCCGTTTCGAAAACCATTGCGCGCTGCCGGCTCTATACCCAGATCATAGGCATGATCTCGATACTGGTCACTTCGTTCTGGGGCATGTATCAGAACATCTCGATTGGCGTTCTGGGATAGCAAAATCTGAAAGGCGAGGCGATGAAGGCTCCGAACCACGTGACAGTTGGCGGCGCCCCCGAAGGGTTTGACGCGCAGCTTGTGCTGAACGAAATCGCCCGCAGCAACGGGCCGGTGGCCCATGTCGCACGTGACGACAAGCGGATGGAGGCGATGCGCGCGGCACTGGCCTTCTTTGCCCCCGACATGCCGGTCTTCGTGTTTCCGGGCTGGGATTGTCTGCCCTATGACCGGGTGTCCCCCAATGCTGACATTTCAGCGGCCCGCGTTGCCACGCTGGCGGCGCTGGTTCACCAGATGCCGCAGAAATTCGTGTTGTTGACGACATTGAATGCGGCAACCCAACGCGTCCCGGCGCGAGACGTGCTGCGCGAAGCTGCGTTCACCGCCCGTGTCGATCAGCGCATAGATGAGGCCGCGCTACGCAACTTCCTGGTGTGCATGGGCTTCACGCAAAGCCCCACAGTGATGGAGCCGGGCGATTACGCCATTCGCGGCGGTATCATCGACATCTTCCCGCCGGGTGAATCGGGCCCAGTCCGTCTGGACCTGTTCGGAGACGTACTGGACGGCGCGCGCCGTTTTGATCCCGTGTCTCAGCGCACGACCGAAAAGCTGGACGTGGTTGAACTTGCGCCCGTTTCCGAGGTCATTCTGGATGATGCGGCCATCACGCGGTTCCGCCAGAACTACCGGATCGAATTCGGCGCCGCGGGTACGGATGATCCGCTCTACGAAGCGGTAAGCGCCGGTCGCAAGCATCAGGGTATCGAACATTGGCTGCCCTTCTTCCACGAGAAGCTTGAAACACTGTTTGATTATCTGCCGGATGCCACGATCACCGTCGATGATCAGGTTACACCGGCCAGATTGGCCCGATGGGAGACGATTGCCGATCAATATGAAACTCGGCGTCTGGCGCTGGAAAACCGATCCCGCATGGATACGGTCTATAAACCCACACCTCCGGGGTTGCTGTATCTGGATGATGCCGCGTGGGAGGCGGCTGTCGCGGATCGGCGTGTCATGCAGTTCAGCCCCTTGCCACAGGCCTCGGGCCCGGGTGTCATCGATGCGGGCGGGCGGATCGGGCGCAACTTTGCTCCGGAACGTCAGCAGGAAAGCATCAGCCTGTTTGGTGCTCTGGCCAGCCACATCACCGCCAAGCTTGACAAAGGTCCGGTGCTGATCGCGTCCTATTCAGAAGGTGCGCGCGAACGTCTGACCGGCCTAATCGAGGATGAAGGTCTGGCCGAGGCGATTCCCATTGCCAATGGAACGCGCATCGGAAAGCGCGGCCTGCACCTTGCCGTCTGGGCGCTGGAACATGGTTTCGAGACCCCCGACCTGACGGTGATCGCCGAACAGGATGTTCTGGGCGACAGGCTGATCCGCCAACCCAAAAAGCGCCGCAAGGCCGAGAATTTCCTGACCGAGACCCAATCCCTCAGCCCCGGTGATCTGGTGGTGCATGTGGATCACGGCATTGGTCGATACATGGGGATGGAGGTCGTCACGGCCGCCGGTGCCGCCCATGAATGCCTGCTGCTGGAATATGCCGAGCAGGCAAAGTTGTACCTACCGGTCGAAAACATCGAACTGCTGTCGAAATACGGCCATGACGAAGGGCTCTTGGATCGACTCGGCGGTGGCGCCTGGCAGGCCAAGAAGGCCAAGCTGAAAGAGCGCATTCGCGAGATGGCGGACAAGCTGATCCGCATCGCGGCGGAACGTGCTTTGCGTAAAGCCCCCGTTATGGACCCTCCGCCGCACGCGTGGGAGGAGTTCAGCGCGCGTTTCCCCTATCAGGAAACCGATGACCAGTTGCGCGCCATCTCGGATGTGATGGAAGACATGCATTCTGGTGCCCCCATGGATCGCCTGATCTGCGGCGACGTCGGTTTTGGCAAGACCGAGGTGGCGATGCGCGCCGCCTTTGTCGCCGCCATGTCCGGCGTGCAGGTTGCAGTCGTGGCACCGACAACACTGCTTGCCCGACAGCATGCGGCAAGCTTCAGGGAACGGTTTCGCGGCTTCCCTCTGGAAGTGCGGCAATTGTCGCGCTTCGTCTCGGCCAAAGAGGCGCAGCAGACACGTGAGGGGCTGGCCAAGGGCACGGTCGATATCGTGATCGGGACCCATGCGCTGTTGGCCAAGAACATACGGTTTCACAATCTGGGTCTACTGGTCATCGACGAAGAACAACATTTCGGCGTGGGACACAAGGAACGGCTGAAGCAACTGCGCAGTGACATCCATGTTCTCACTCTGACCGCAACCCCGATTCCGCGAACCTTGCAATTGTCGCTGACCGGGGTGCGCGATCTGTCGATCATCGGCACACCGCCCATCGACCGCTTGGCGATCAGAACCTATGTCAGCGAATTCGACGCGGTCACGATCCGCGAGGCGCTGCTGCGCGAACACTATCGCGGCGGGCAAAGTTTCTACGTGGTTCCGCGCATCTCGGACCTGCCCGAGATCGAGGAGTTCCTGAAAAGCCAGCTGCCGGAACTGACCTATGTGGTTGCACATGGCCAGATGGCGGCGGGTGAACTCGATGACCGAATGAACGCGTTTTATGACGGTAAGTATGATGTGCTGCTGGCGACGACAATTGTGGAAAGCGGTTTGGACATTCCAACGGCGAACACGATGGTCGTGCACCGCGCCGATATGTTCGGTCTTGCGCAGCTCTACCAGATCCGGGGCCGGGTGGGGCGATCCAAAACCCGTGCCTATGCCTATCTGACCACCAAGCCACGGCAGAAACTGACGGCTACGGCCGAGAAACGCCTGCGGGTTCTGGGCTCGCTGGATACGCTGGGCGCCGGGTTCACTCTGGCCAGCCAGGACCTCGACATTCGGGGCGCTGGCAATCTGCTGGGCGAAGAGCAGTCTGGCCAGATGCGCGATGTGGGCTACGAGCTTTATCAATCCATGCTGGAAGAAGCGATTGCCAAGATCAAGGCCGGCGAGATGGAGGGCCTGTCAGATGCCGACGACCAATGGGCCCCACAGATCAATCTGGGCGTCCCGGTTCTGATTCCCGATGATTACGTGCCCGATCTGGATGTTCGTCTCGGCCTCTACCGCCGCCTGTCGTCGCTGTCGACCAAGGTCGAGCTGGAAGGCTTTGCCGCAGAGTTGATCGATCGTTTCGGCAAATTGCCGAAAGAGGTTAACACTCTGATGCTGGTCGTGCGCATCAAGGCCATGTGCAAACGGGCGGGCATTGCCAAGCTGGACGGAGGCCCGAAAGGCGCGACGATCCAGTTCCACAATGACAAGTTCGCATCCCCTCAGGGTTTGGTCGAGTTCATTCAGAACCAGCGCGGCATGGCCAAGGTCAAGGATAACAAGATCGTCGTGCGCCGGGATTGGAAGAAAGACAGCGACAAGATCAAAGGAGCCTTTGCGATTGCCCGCGACCTTGCTGAAAAAGTGGTCGCGGAAAAGAAAAAGACCAAGGCTGGCTGATAGGCAAGATGGGGCTCTGCCCCCGCTGCGCGTTCCGCGCATCTCCCCCGGGATATTTGCGGCCAGATGAAGTAACGGACCCCGGCTTCATCTGGCCAAAAATATCCCCGCCGGAGGCATCGCGCGGCAGCGCGATTCATCGCACATTATTCACGCATTGCAGCCTGCGCACAGAAACAGGACGCCGCAACCGTCCGATCTGCCCGGGCCAGAGCCAGATCCAGGCGTTGTTTGACCTGTAGGATTTCAACATCTTCCCCGCGGGCTTTGAGGCAATCGTACAGCCCCTTCAGGCTCCACACGTTGTCGGGATGGATCGAAGCGCGGCTGAGCGAACCGCCAAGGCCAAGATCTTCGCGATAGACAGCCTCTGCTTCTGCCGCATGACCTTGTTCGAACAGCAATGCGCCAAGCGCGTGGCGGGTGGGCTGCATCCAGCCCCAGGGCTCGTCATAGGGCAGGGTGTCGTCCAGTTCGACCGAGCGGCGCAGATGGGCAAAGGCGATCTCGAAATTGCCCTTTCGGTACTCGATCTCACCGCGCAGCATCTCCCGCGCGATTTCCAGCAGGTCAATCACACGATTGTTGTGCAGCCTGCGCGTTTCCGGAACGCATTCCCTGGCTGCGAGAAACAGGTTCTCTTCCGCTTCGGCATGGACAACATCACCGGTTGCGGCATGTGCGATGGCGCGGGCGTAGTGGGTCGTGGCCGTCAGGGTGCGATAAAGATCCGGATCGGAGGGCAGCTCCAGCGCCTTGGCCTCTTCCCAGCGGCCAAAGCGGATCAGGATGTGCGGCCCCATGGACATGTAGCTTTCGAAGTAATCCGCCATTGGGGGGCTTTCGATGCGCAGCATCTCCTCTGGCGTTGTATCCCACAAACCCTGATTGGCGCGCAGGGCAGGTTCGATCTGCCCCAGAAACAGCGCGCCGTAGATGGCGAAGTGATAGTTGTGTTGGCGGTAGCCGGTGTAGATATTGAACGCGCCTTCGCGTTCGTAATACTTCAGATCCGCATCCGAGGCTTTTTCGTTCCAATGCACCACGTTGTGGTAGTGGCCGCACAGCACGTCGATATGCGTCGGCATATGCACCAGGTGCCCCGCATCGGGCACCAATGTGCGCAGGACATCACCGGCTTTCAGGGCTTTTTCCGGCGTGGGCGACATCTCCATCAGGTGAACATAAAGGTGCAGCAGGCCGGGATGAGACATGGCGGCCGGATCGTTGGACAGGACCCATTCCAACGCCTCTTGCGCTTCAAGCGTCGCAGCGCCATCTGCCGGTTGGCCTGTTTGCAGGTCCCACATTTTCCAGGGCGTCAGGTTCAAAAGCGCCTCGACGTAGATCGTGCGCAGGCCCGCGTGATCGGGGTGTGCGGCGAAGGCCGCGCGCATCGCTTCGGCAAAATCGTGATCCCACCGGTGCATGTCCTCTGCCGGATCTCTCTGCGGATAGCGCGCAGGGAGGGCTCGGATCAGAGCTTGCTCGACGGGCGTACAGCCGCCCGCCAATCGAAGGGCGTTTTGCATGGCATCATAAGCCAGCGCCAGCGCCTTGCGGCGACCCCGCTCGTCTTGCAAGTCCCATGGAAGGTTGTAATTCGGTCCCGCCGCATAGGCGACGCCCCAATATGCCATGGCGCATTGGGGGTCATGTTCGGCTGCGCGCTGGAAACAAACCACGGCTTCTTCGTGATTGTACCCATAGGTCCAGTTCAGGCCGCGGTCGAACCACAGCTGAGCCTCGGGAACGGAGGTCGTTACCGGACAGGAATAGCTGCCCAGATCATAGTATTCACGCATCAGAAGCCCTCCGCTTGGTTCAGGACGAGGGTAGCGTGTTTCTGACGAGTCGCACAGATCAGGCTGGCAGACGTTCTTCAACGCGGCCCATGTGCAGCATAAGCCCGAAGGCCAGAATGCACATGCTCAGGATGCCGAAGGTCAAAGGCGCGATCGAACCGTCGAACAACAACCCGATCGGGGCGGCGATGGCAGCGGCCAGCACCGTCGATATCGATCCGATGACCGAGGCTGCCATTCCGGCAATATGTCCCATCGGCTCCATCGCGATGGCGTTCAGGTTGCCCAGCGTCACGCCGGCCATGAAAAACACCATGGTTTGCCAGAACACGAACAGCGCGAATGAGGCGTCTGGCGAAAGATGCGCGGCGTTCAGGGTCATGACAAAGGTGGTAATCACGATTTGCCCCCCCAGCGCCCATGTCACCATCCGGCGCATGCCCACACGCACCACTAGTGCCGCGTTCAGCAAACTGGCCGACCCGGACATCAGCGCCACGAACCCGAACCAGAACGGAAAGCTTTCGGCGCGGTCATGGATAACGTCATAAACGGGCTGAACCATTGTCAGCATGGTGAACAGCACCCCCATGCACAGGGTCTGAACCATGATCGAAAGGCGCACGGTCGGATGCGAGAACATTTCCTTCGTGGCCGAGAACATCAACGGAATGCGGAAGGGACGACGGTTTTCACGGGCCAGAGATTCCGGCAACCGAACGCCCATCCAGGAAATGATGATCAACGCAAACAGAATGAAAGACACAAAGATCCCGCGCCATCCGAACAAAGCGATCACACCGGCGCCCAGCATCGGTGCCGCTGCGGGTACCAGTGTGAAAATCATCATCGCGATTGAGATGATACGCGCCATTTCGCGGCCTGAATACAAGTCGCGAATGATCGCCATGGCCACCACGCGCGGACCTGCGGCGCCCAGGCCCTGAACCACACGTGCAATCAAGACCAGTTCCAGTGAAGAACTGGCCCATGCGACAGCAGACGCCGCAATGTACAAAGCCGCGCCGCCGTAAATGACCGGCTTGCGTCCCAGCGCATCCGAAAGCGGGCCTGTGAAAAACGTGCCGATCCCCATGCCCAACACAAATGACGTCAGGATCAGTTGGGCACGGTTAACGTCATCGGGGCTGAGCTGCGCGCCGATCTCGGGCAGCGCAGGCAGCATTGAATCGATCGAAAAGGCTATGGTGGCGAACATCATTGCAATCAGTGCAATGAATTCCGCCTTCGACATGCGATTGGCCATGAAGACCTCCTAACCCGTTCGCGCTATCACGGCGGGTCGGCATAGGCCAGACTGGAAATTTGCACAGACCTCTGTGCTATTCTGCAGGGGAAGCCTCAAGTTGAGACATGATTTCAGTGATCACTTTCTCCCACATTTCAGGAGGTTGGGCACCGGGAACTGCGTGTTGATTGGCGACAATGAAGGTTGGGACCGAGCTCACACCCATTTTGCGGGAATGAGCATCGCGGCTGCGGATATCCTCGCGGTCGGCGTCTGATTTCAGCAGCTTCATGACCACGGCGGCGTCCATTCCGGCGCTGTCCGCGATATCGGCCAAGACTTCGTGGTCGCCGATGTCGCGACCCTGCACGAAATAGGCGTCGAACAGCGCGTCGACGACGGCATTCTGCTTGCCTTCGATGCCAGCCCAATGGATCAGGCGATGCGCATCCAGCGTGTTGGGGGTACGTTTCATGGCCTCGAAGTTGATGTTCAGACCGGCCTTTTCGGCATGTTCCACCACCGGCGCATAGGCGCGAACCGCGCCGTCCTTGCCGCCGAACTTGCGCTCGAGATATTCGCGCCGATCCATTCCTGCATCCGGCATGTCAGGATTCAACTGGAACGGATGCCATTCAATGACAAAGGGGTGGTCGGGTACGTTGGCCAGCGCCTTGTCCAGTTGAGTCTTGCCGATATAGCACCACGGGCAGATCGGATCGGACAGGATGTCGAGCTTGACGGTCTGGGTCATTTTGTTGGTGCCTCGAAATAGGCCGGCAGCGCCCGGCGCAGGAGTTTGCCATTTCCGCCGGTCGGCAGGGCGGGCAGATGGATGAAGGCGCGTGGTTGTTTGTAACGCGCCAGGTTGGCTTCGACATAGGTGCGCAAGGCCGCATCGTCCAGCTTTTCCGGGCCCGTATAGAAGGCCGCTATCACAAATGTGTCCGGTTTGACCTCGACCGCGGCGGCGCCGACCTGAGTGATGCCCGGAAAGCGGGACAGGGCGGCTTCGACCTCGACCGGGGACACGCGATAGCCACCCGCGTTCATCATATCGTCGTCGCGGCCCAGATAGCTGATCTGACCATCCACGGCCATGGCGCCCTGATCGCCGGTCAAAAACCACTCTCCCTGTATCCGTGTTTCAACCTCATCGGGTGCGTTGAGATAGGTCAGCATCAAACCGGGGTCAGTGCGGTGAATGGCGATAGTGCCTTCTTGGCCCTTTGGCACCGGACCGTCCGGACCAAGGATCGCCACACGACGCCCCGGTTGCGGTTGTCCTAATGCGTCGCTGCGCGCGGGGTGATCCGGGCTGGAAGAAATGAAGGTAGAGCATTCGGACATGCCATAGGCTTCGAACAACTCGGTGCCGGTGGCCTTTCGCCATTGTTCGTGCAGCGTGCGCGACAGTTTCTCACCCGCGCACAAGCCGTGGCGCAGGTCTGGCAGCTCCATTCGATCGCACCCTTGCACCATCTTGCGATAGACCCCGGGGGCCGCTGCAAAGATCGTTGCGCCATGCTGGCGCAGCAGGGCAGGCAGGGCCGTGATTTCGGTGCCGGGCGCGGGGATCAGGGCAGTTGCGCCCATGGTCCATGGATCCATCAGGCCGGTGCCCAGCGTATAGGTCCAGTTGAATGCTCCGGCGTGACACAGCCGGTCGGTCTCGCGCAGACCATACCAGCCATCAACCATCATCTGCCGCGCCCAGATTGCCCGGTGGGCATGGGCCACGGCACGAGGCTTGCCCGAGGTTCCAGAGGTATAGACGACATAGGCCATACGTTCCGGATCGCCCATGTCAAATTCTGCCGGGGGCAGGCATCGCATCGCTTTCAGCGCGTCCAGCCCGATCTGCTTGGAATGCGAGGCGCAGGCAACGCCCGGATCACGCAGAATCACCGCCGGAGAAAGCTCGTCGATCATTTTGGCGGTTTCGGGTTCCGTCAGTTGTGACGATGTCGGCACCGGCACGATGCCCACGGCAATTGCCCCCAGATAGGCAATCGGGAAATCCACCGTGTTTCCCAGCCGCATCAGGGCGATATCACCGGGTTTCAACCCGGCCCGCAGCAATCCCGTGCCTGTGCCCAGCACAGCCGCTTTCAGATCGCGATAGGTCCAGTCCTGCGCGCCGTTCGGGCGCAATATCGACAAAGCCACTTTATCCTGCGCGTGATCGGCACGGCCCAGAACATGGGCTGCCAGATTGAATGGCGTGGGGAAGGGTGCGGGCGACCCCTGATCGAAGATTGACAACATGGCCTCTGGCTATCGCGCCGCCTGCCGCGTTGCAAGCGTGGCTGGCCGGGCCTATAGAAGGGTCATGAGCACTCAAGACCCCAAATCTCTGATCCGAATTGCCCGCGACTCTGGCGACCATACCGAAGTCGAACCGCTGGACCTTGGCGCACGTGTGCGAGAGCTGCGCAAAGCGCGGGAATGGACATTGGAACAGGCCGCCAGTCAGGCCGGATTGGCACGCTCGACCCTCAGCAAGATTGAAAACGGGCAGATGTCGCCGACTTACGACGCGCTCAAGAAGCTTGCGACCGGGCTGGAGATTTCTGTTCCTCAACTGTTTACGCCGCCCCAACGCGATCAGGTGATCGGACGCATGGCGATCACCCGTGTGGGCGACGGCACGGCTCATGCCACCACAACCTATGAGCATGAGTTGCTGGCCGAAACCCTGACCAAGAAACAGATGCTGCCCTATCGTGCGCGGGTCCGCGCAAGATCAATGGATGAATTTGACGGCTGGGTGCGCCATGACGGCGAAGAATTCATGTATGTGCTGACCGGTGTCGTCAAGCTTTACACCGAGTTTTACGAGCCGGTTGAGATGCGCAGAGGGGACAGCGCGTATTACGATGGCAGCATGGGCCACAACGTGATTTCCGTCAGTGACGAAGACGCGACGATCCTTTGGGTTACATCACTTGCCTAAAGCGGTTCTGCTGAATTCCCGGTTCAGCCCTTCGGTGAACAGGAAATCTTCGACCTCTTCATGCGCCTCATTTATCGTAAGTTGGTGACGTTCGGCCAAATAGGCTTCAAACCCTTTTCGATCCTTCAACACGCGCATCATGTCCTTGTCACGCAGGTTCGGAAAACGCCGCTTTGCGCGTTCGCATGCCGCATTCCAGTCGCTCGTAAGATCGGTCCAGTTCATCATCAATGAGCTTCCCTTAGCAACGATTAGGACTGCTCTCCCCCGCTTCAGAGTACGGATAGGGTGCCGTAACGTAAGACATGACAAAATGTCGCAGTGCTGGACCTCTCCTTCTTGAGGGGAAAAATGCCCGCTGCGAAGTTTCCGCAACGGGCCGGCGGGCCTACATTTGGTGTGAGTGGTGGCGGGCCCGGTTGTTCTGTAATCCGCAGCGCCAGATTGTCCCGGCAGGCAGAGTGGCGGGGTCATCGCCAGCCTGTTATTAAGCCTAAATGCGCAAAATATATGCGTATTTTCCAGATAAGTAAAACTGGTTGTAGGTATTTCTTTCCGGATCGCTTGCATGTGACGATGTTGGACGCTGATTTCGATGCTTCCAATGCGGCCAAACGATATCTTGTGTGGGATGGCAATGTGCTGAAATTTGCCGATTGGTGGAAATTTCCTGAGCGCTATTTGTATGAAACAGCTGGAACTTCAAGCTTCCGTCTTTCGGAAACTTCAATTGGAAAGACCAGCCGGATTCACATGTAGAACGGCTGGTCTTGGGTTTGCGCCTTTTACCGGGCGTCGTACCACCAGACTTCGGGCATGTATTGCGGACCGTCGCCATAGATGGGCAGGGTTTCCGGGTGCTTCAGCTCTTTGACATGAGCAATGCGCCCGATGTCGAAGCTCCAGATCGGGATGACATAGCGGCCTGCCGTCAATACCCGGTCCAGCGCGCGGGTGGCCGCGGTAAAGTCCTCGCGGGTTTTTGAGGCCAGCATGGCATCGATCATGGCATCAACCGCGGGCGAAGATACGCCCATCAGGTTGCGAGTGCCGGGCGCATCGGCAGTTTCGCTGCCCCAATAAAGACGCTGCTCATTGCCGGGAGACAGGGAAAGCGCCCGGCGGAACGTCGTGACGTCAAAGTCCAGTTCAGACGTGCGCCCGACATATTGGGCATTGTCGACCTGTTCCGTCGTGACCCGGATGCCGAGACGTTCCAGCGCGCGGGAATAGATCTCGACCACGGTTGCCATCTCGCTGTCACCCTGTTGCAGCAGGAAAGTCATCTGAAAGGGATCGCCATTTGCATTGCGCAGCACGCCATCCTGAACGGTCCAGCCTGACTCGGCCAATAGTCCGGCGGCCTTGCGGAGGTTTGCCCGGTTCCGGGCCGATCCGTCGCCTTTCGGCAGTTCATACCCTTCCAGCGTGCCGGGCAACAAGATGTCAGCGAAAGGAAGCAACAGGTCTTTTACCTGCCCCTGGGCCGGGCCGGGCTGCATCGCAAGGTCGGACCCCGAGAAATAAGACGTGATCCTTGGTTGCGCACCACCGGTTACCGTGTCGTTGATGAACTCGAAATTGAACGCGAGCGTCAGTGCTTCGCGCACGCGCCAGTCGTCGAACGGAGCCTTTCGTGTGTTCATCACGAATCCGGTCATTCCCGAAGGTTTTCCATGCGGAATTTCGGTCTTGATGACATCGCCGCGCTGCACGGCGGGAAAGTTGTATTGCGTGTCCCAATTGTCGGCGTTGAATTCACGCACGGCTGACAACTCTCCGGCCTTGAAAGCTTCGAACAAGACGCTGCCGTCGCCATAGAATTCGATCCGCAGCTCATCAAGGTTCATGGTGCCGCGGCGAAACGGGATGTCGTTCCCCCAATAGTCCGGATTGCGTCGCAGATTCACAAAGCGCCCCGCTTCGTAGCTTTCGATCACATAGGGGCCGGTTCCAATCGGTACATCATGCAGTTGCGCATCCGCGAAATCCTTGCCCTCCCATTGCGCCTTTTTCAGGATCGGGCGCATCCCGGCCAGCAGCGCAAGCTCTCGGTCGGGTTCATTGAAAGTGATCCGCACCGTACGCGGGCCGGTTTGTTCGATGCTTTCGATCTTGCCCCAAAGACCGCGATAGCGCAGATGCCCGTGCGTGCCCAACGTTTCGTAAGACCAGATAACATCATCGACCGTGACCGGACTGCCGTCGGAAAACCGCGCCTCCTCCCGCAGGGTGAATTCGACCCAGGACCGGTCTGGATCGGTCTCAACTGATTCGGCTAACAGCCCGTAAAGTGTGAAAGGTTCGTCCCAGGATCGCCCCATCAGGCTTTCGTGGGTCCAGAACGGCAATTGCCATGGCGCGGTGCCTTTTTGCAAAAACGGGTTCAGGCTGTTAAAGCCGCCCGTGTTTCCGAACACCGCTTTGCCGCCTTTGGGGGCATCCGGGTTGGCGTATGGGAGTGACACAAAATCCGGTGGTAGGGCCGGGTCCCCATACATAGCTATGCCATGAGACGATTCTGCATGGGCGACAGAGATCACGAAAATGCTGGCGATTCCCGCCACAAGTGATCGAAACGGACGGAGAAAATCCGGGCTCATTTTGGAAACAATCCTGCTCTGGCCTTATTTTGTTGGTATTCACCGTAGTGATGATTTTTCTTATTATCAAACTTTTAGCTTGGACCAAGGCGCAGAATTGCTTATAAAGGTTGCACTGCTCGATAGGTTTCTTGCCTGTATGAAACCTGCCTCAATAACTTAACGCCCGCTTCGTGCGGGCGTTTTTTTTGCCTGTGGAAGTCTCAGGCCGGTATTCCAATCCCACATGTTTCCCCGTTTTCTTTGCAGGTGCAGCATGGCATGGTGCGCCTGATCAACGCTTGAGGGAGAATGGACATGAGCCTGTCCGGCAAAACGGCAATCATCACGGGATCAAATTCGGGCATCGGCCTGGGCGTCGCACGCGAGCTGGCCAAGGCCGGTGCCGATGTGGTTCTGAATTCCTTTACCGATCGCGATGAAGATCATGCGCTTGCCGCGCAGATTGCGAAAGAGACCGGAACCAATGCGCGCTACATCAAGGCCGACATGTCCAAGGGCGAGGAATGCCGATCCTTGATCGAACAGGCGGGGTCTTGTGACATTCTGGTGAACAATGCCGGGATTCAGCATGTCTCACCGATCGACAAATTCCCGGTTGATAAATGGGACGCGATTATCGCAATCAACATGAACTCGGCCTTTCACACCACGGCGGCCGCGTTGCCGATGATGCGCAAGGCGGGTTGGGGACGTGTGGTGAACATCGCCTCGGCCCACGGTCTGACGGCATCCCCTTTCAAGGCGGCATATGTTGCGGCCAAGCACGGTGTGGTTGGAATGACCAAGACCGTAGCGCTGGAAACAGCGCAGGAGCCGATCACCTGCAACGCCATCTGCCCGGGATATGTGCTGACGCCGCTGGTCGAGTCCCAGATTCCCGACACGATGAAAGAATACAACATGAGCCGTGAAGACGTTGTGAAGAACGTTCTTTTGGAACGGCAACCGTCCAAGGAATTCGCCACGGTCGAGCAACTGGGTGGAACGACTGTCTTTCTGTGTTCGGACGCGGCCGCTCAGATCACCGGAACCACAATTTCCGTCGATGGTGGCTGGACCGCGCTTTGAGGTTTTGCGGGGGCGCTGCCCCCACACCCCCAGAGTATTTTGAAAAAGATGAAGGGGTTGCGGCATGAAGCGGATCAATCTGGCTTTGCAGGGGGGTGGGGCGCATGGGGCGTTCACCTGGGGTGTGCTCGACCGGCTGCTGGACGAGGAAGACATCGAAGTCGCTGCCATTACCGGAACTTCCGCAGGGGCGCTGAACGGTGCGGCCTACAAGTCGGGAATGGTTCATTCCGGGCGCGAAGGTGCACGGGCGCGCCTGGACGGGTTGTGGAAGCGCATGGGCGCTATTGGCGACATGCGCTTTGCCAACTGGTTTCGCGGCCTTGAACCGGCGGCCATTGCGCAGGCGATGGAATATTCGGTGCCGTTTTCGATCGGGGATGCCTGGTCGCGGATGGTGTCGCCCTATGCGTACGGGCCGTTCTACAGCAACCCTTTGAAGCCGGTGGTGGACAGGTTCAATTTCGACGAGGTGTGCGCAGATGAAGGCCCGCGCCTGTTTGTGTGTGCCACTTGCGTACGCAGCGGCAAGATCCGCGTCTTTACCGGCGACGAAATCAGCACCGACGCCATCCTGGCCTCGGCCTGTTTGCCGACCCTGTTCAAGGCGGTTGAGATTTTCGATCCGAAGACAAACCGGACCGAAGCCTATTGGGACGGAGGGTATACCGGCAATCCGGCGCTCTATCCGCTGTTCAACGATGATTTGCCGGATGACGTGGTGATCGTGAACATCAATCCGCTGGAGCGCGACGAGGTTCCGATCACGCCGCAGCAAATCCAGAACCGGATCAACGAGATCAGCTTCAACTCATCCCTGTTTCGCGAGTTGCGGGCGATCAGCTTTGTCCAGCGGTTGTTGAAAGAAGGCAAGCTGACGGCCGGAGAGATGAGCCGCGTGCTGGTTCACTTGATTGCAGATAACGAGTTGATGAACAGCCTGTCTGTTGCCACCAAAACCGTGCCCAATCCGGTCATTCTGCATAAGTTGAAACAGGCCGGACGGAACGCCGCAGACGGTTTTCTTGCCAACCATAAGGACGATTTGGGTCAGACCAGCACAATTGATCTGCCTGCGATGTTCAGCTGATCACTCGGGCGGCTGTGTCGGGTCTTTTCCATTCGGGTATACAAGCCCCGCCGAAATCACCAGTTTGGCGGCGTCTTCGATGCTCATGTCCAGCAGGATCACGTCTTCTGCGGGGAAGAACAGCAGAAACCCAGATGTCGGGTTAGGTGTTGTGGGTACGAACACGCTCAACAGCTCGCCTCCGGTTTCGGCGCGTTGGCTGACCTCACCCTTGGCGCTGGTCGAGACAAAGCCGATGGCCCAGATCCCGCGACGCGGGTACTGGATCAGGCAGGCTTTTTCAAAAGAACGCTCGGTCTGGGCAAACACCGTTTCCGAGATTTGCTTGATCCCGGAATAGACCGAGCGCACGACGGGCATCCGATCAACAACGCTTTCGGCGAAGTGGATCAGGGAACGGCCCAGAATGCCCTTGGCGATCCAGCCGACCAGAACGGTGAAGATCAGGAAGATCACCACACCCACACCGCGCAGGTTGATGCCCACGTATTGTTCGGGCTGGAACTGTTGGGGCACCAGCGGCAGCACCGCGCTGTCTATCCAGCCGACCACCGACCAGATCAGCCAGACCGTCAACCAGACAGGCGCAATGACCACGATGCCCGTCAAAAAGGACGCGCGCAGCCGTGAAAGCATGCCCGGGCGGCGGTGAGGCTCTTCGTCGAAGGGTGTATTCATTGCGGTTCCGAATGGTTTCCGGATTTAGGTAGTCAATCCACGGCCTTGGTACAATAGGTTAACGTCACCTCTGTTTGACGAGCGCTTGCGCGATCTTGGCCGCCAAACGCGCATTGTTTCGAACAAGGGCGATGTTGGCGACCAATGACCGGCCTTCGGTCTTTTCAAAGATACGTTGCAGCAGATAGGGGGTCACGGTTTTGCCGGTGATGCGATGGGCATCTGCATCTGACTGGGCTTCGGCGATGATGGGGGCCAATTCCTCGGCCGGGATTTGATCGGCGGCTGGAATCGGGTTCGCCACCAACTGCCCGCCGGGCAGACCCAGCGCGCGGCGGGTCGTGTGGGCTTTGGCGATGGCATCGACACTGTCCATGCGCAGGGGCGCATTGAAGGGCGACTTTGCCGACCAGAACGCAGGAAACTCGTCCTGGCCATGTGCGATCACAGGCACGCCCAGCGTTTCCAGAACCTCAAGCGTTTTGGCGAGGTCCAGGATGGCCTTCGCCCCGGCTGCAACGACGGTCACTGGCGTATGCCCAAGTTCGTGCAGATCGGCAGAGATGTCGAAGGTGGTCTCGGCTCCCTGATGCACGCCGCCGATACCGCCGGTGGCAAAAACCTCGATCCCGGCATAATGCGCGGCGATCATCGTGGCGGCAACGGTGGTGGCCCCGGTGCCACCGGTCGAGATGCACGCCGCCATGTCCGCGCGCGAGATCTTGGCGACG
The DNA here is from genome assembly GCF_013110595.1 of Ruegeria sp. HKCCD6428. Taxonomy (NCBI): domain Bacteria; kingdom Pseudomonadati; phylum Pseudomonadota; class Alphaproteobacteria; order Rhodobacterales; family Roseobacteraceae; genus Ruegeria; species Ruegeria sp. HKCCD6428. The sequence continues at coordinate 785,452 of NZ_WVQX01000001.1, read as the reverse complement.
CCTTGGGCCTGACCCAGCCATTGCAGCTGATCCTGCTCTAGCCCGACATGCAATTTGCCTTCGATCACGGCCATGGTTGCAGGAACCGCACCCGCATCGCGGATGTCCTGTTCGACCTGTGCCGCGACTTCGATGTTCTGCGGATAGGGCATCCCATGGGTGATGATGGTGCTTTCCAGCGCAACGATGGGCAGGCCCGCGTCCTTGGCGGCGCGAACCTCGGCTGAGTATTGGATGTCGATCACAGTGGGGTTTCTCCGGAAACGTAGGTTGCAGCGGCGTGCAGAGCGCGGGTCAAAGCCTCGTCACTGGATGCACCGCCGGATTCTGAGGCGATATGGGCCGCCATGAAGGTATCCCCGGCACCGGTCACGCGGGTGACCAGGACGGCAGGGGGTGTTTGCGTCAGGATTTCTGTCGAGCTGCCGATGGTTGCCGAATTGCCGCCGTCGGTGACCAGCACACGCAGCGCGCCGCGATCCAAAAGGCCTTTGGCCGCGGATTCGGAATCGGTGAACTCGCGCTGACACAGGATACCGGCCTCTTCGAGGTTCACGTACAGTGTGGCGCGGGCGTGTTTCAGGAACGGCAGCAGTCGTTCGGCCTTGCCCGGCGATGCCGGTGCCACGCGCAGATCCGCACGCGCAAAAGCAGGGCTTTGGGCAATTTCTTCCAGCAGGTCCAGTGTCAGATTGCCATCCAGTGCGATCGGGCCCTCAAATGGTGCATTCTCATAGCCCAGAGGCCCGTGCATCAAGGGATGCAGTATTTTAGCGCCTGCGGCCTCCAGCGAATGCGCGTCGGCAATCGCCGCGATCAACCCGTTCGCACCTTCGACGGCCATATAGCGGTCTGTCGGCAAATCCTGCGACCGATAGATGTGATCCGTCACCATGCCGAGGCGCGAACAGGCATGGACAAGCTCGTCGCCTTCGGGATCGCGGCCAATGGCTGTCAGCAGGGTGGGTGTCATGCCGAACCGAACCAGTGTCATGGCAATGTTCATCGCAACGCCGCCGGGCAGGCGGGTGATCCGGCCCGGCACGTCCGAGCCCTGTCGCATGGCGCTGGCCGATCGGCCGATCACGTCCCACAGGACCGAGCCGATGCACAGGATATTGGTGTTCTGAGTCATAGGGGACGTCATGCCGCAGCGGTGTTGCCCGTGCAAGCCGGAACGTCATCGCAACAAGAGATTCCCGACCGGCCTGGGCCGATATCGCCTTTGGGCTTGCGATCCGTGGTCTTCGCGGAAACAATCAATAGCAATGATTGGTAGTTTTATTTTCCTGTTGGAGCGTTTCGTATGAATGGCCCAGTCTTCCGTGCCATCCTCCGAGCCCTCAATACCTGCGCCCTGAGTTTTATCGTTCTTCTGACCTTGCATCCGGGATCCGTAAAGGCGCAAACGGCCCCGCCGACGGTCATTGATTTCTGGGTCAAGGATGACACTCTGTTTCTCGAGGTGAAACTGAACGCCGAGGCCATGCTGGTCGGTACCGATCCGACACAACCCGACGCTTATTCCGGCAATTCAAAGTACCGATCTCTGCGGCGAATGGTGTCATCGGAACTGGAACCGCAGATCCGAAATTTCGTTCAGGTCTGGAAGCAGAACCTTGTGGTCGAAGCGCCTGAACGCCTGGACCTGTCTTATGAAGGTGTGCGCATTCCCGTTGTGGGGGATGTGGAAAAAGTGCGTGTTTCCAAATTGTTGTTGACCGCACATTTGTCGGATCAGGCATCGAACCTGCGCCTGACCTGGCCGTTGCAAGGCGGGTCGGTCGTGCTTCGCCAGCAAAAGGTTGTGGCCCCGTATACTGGCTTTCTGGCGGCCGGAGAAATCAGCCCGTTGATCCCGTTGCAGGGCGGGGCGTCGTTGACGACCGAGCAGACATTGCAGACGTTTTTGGCAAAGGGGATCAGCCGATTTGTTCAAAGCCCCCTCAAGCCAACCATCGTTGTTCTGACACTCGTGATGCTGACGCTGAGCCTGCGGCCTGTGATGTCTCAGGTGGCGTTTTTGGCAGCAGGGGGTTTTGTCGGGCTCGGGTTGGACATGTACGGCGTGTTGGACCTGCCGGAAAGCTTGCAGGATCAGGCCTTGGTGGCTTCGATCATCATTCTGGCGCTATGGAACCTGGTGGCCCGGCACTTGCAGGTCTGGCGCCTGCTGGCCGTGTTTGCCGCAGGCTGTGTTTACGGATTGGCGCTGGCTTCGGATTTGACAAAGATCGGGGTGCCGCCCGATCATCTGGCCCCGGCTGTTTTGGGGTTTGGCGTCGGAAATCTACTGCCTGTCGTCTTTGTGGCTGTTGTGGCCTTTGCCTGCGCGCTTTTGGTTGCAGGCGGGTCACACAGAAAACGAGGCCGGATTTCGGTTCTGGCCTCGATGCTGATCGCCGGGATCGGCGTGTATTGGATGGCTGAACCCTGGTTGCTGGCTTAAGACATTGCCGCCCTCAGCCTGTTCAGCGCACCCAGCGGGTCGTCATCGCCCCAGATCTCGTCCCCGATGCCGAAGAAATCGGTGCAGGGGGCCAGATCGCCGATCAGTTCGGGCGTCAGGCCGCCTTCGGCCACGACCGGAACTTCGATCATCTCGGACCACCATTGGAACAGATCCTTTTCGGCGCGGGTTCCGTCGCCCAACGTGGCGGTGCCTACGGGGCCGAAGGCCACATAATCCGCGCCATGTTCGCCCGCCGTCATGCCATCATGGCTGGACGCGCCGCAGAAGCTTCCGACGATCGCGTCCGGGCCCAGCTCCTTGCGCGCGGCACGGACCGAACGTGCGCCGTCATCCAGGTGCACCCCGTCCAGCCCCAGACGTTGCGCCAGCAGCACGTGGTTCGAGATAACGATGGCCACGTCGCGGGCGTGGGCAACCTCGCGGCAGGCATCAGCAGCACGGGCGATGCTGTCTTCGTCGTTGCCAGCCAGCGCCAGGCGGATGCAGGCGATCTCAGCCCCGTCCAGAACCGATGCCAGTTTGGCGGGGAACGTGCTCAGCTCGATGGTCGGAGGCGTGATCAGGTAAATCTGCGGCTGCTCGGGGGTGTCCATGGGCGCGTCCTTCGGCTTTTGGTCTTTGGCGCGGTTTAGCGGATTGCGGCGGGGAAGCAAACTTTTATGGCCGAGACCATGCAAATTCCAGCCCCAGCGCCTTGCCCTGCATGAGCCTGCCGATTACAGCAGGCCAAGTTTTCATAAGGTGAACCATGCCCAGCGACAAATCCCAGCCTTCCTTCGTGCTTGTTCGCCCGCAGATGGGTGAGAATATCGGTGCCGCGGCCCGGGCGATGTGGAACTTTGGGCTGGACCGGATGCGCATCGTGGCGCCTCGCGACGGCTGGCCAAACCCCAAGGCAGTGGCCATGTCCAGCGGTGCGGGCCGGTTGCTGGACGAAGCGCAGCTGTTTGACGATCTGGCCGGATCGCTGGCCGACAGCACCTTTGTCTTCGCCACCACTGCTCGGCAACGCGGGTTGACCAAACCCGTCTACAGCCCCGAGCGTGCCATGCAGATCGCCGCCGAAAAGGTCGCGGCGGGTGAAAAGGTTGCGGTTCTGTTCGGCCCCGAACGCGCAGGGTTGGAGAACGAAGACATCGCCAAGGCAAACGCAATCATCTCGGTGCCCGTGAACCCGGAATACGCGTCGCTGAACCTGGGCCAATGCGTCTTGCTGACCGCTTACGAGTGGATGCGCCAGACCGGCGACGTGGTGCATGAATCCATCGATCTGGGCAAGGGGGACTGGGCCACGGGGATCGAGGTCGAGAAACTGGTCGAACACTACGAGGACCGGCTGGAAGAGGCCGGGTTCTTCTATCCTCCCGAAAAGGCCGAGGGCATGAAGATCAACTTGCGTAACCTGTGGTCGCGGATGCGGATGACGCGGGCCGACGTGCAGATGCTGCACGGGATCATGCGGCAGATGGTCCGCTGGAAAGACAAAGGCTGAGGCTGGACCTATCTTCCACCAAGCCCTAGCTTGCGACGAAATCAGGACATGAGGACAGCATGAGCGGTAAGCGCAGCATCTTCGAAGAGGTCTCGGACACCGAAAAACAACAGACCGTTCAACCCGGTATGATCGACCGGGGGCGTGGCGGTGCGCGCAAGGCAATCCGTGCCTGGCTGATGATCCTGTTCGCTTTGGTCGTGGTGATGATCGCTGTCGGCGGTCTGACGCGGCTGACTGACAGCGGGCTGTCGATCACTGAATGGCGCCCGATTACCGGGGCGATCCCGCCGATGTCCGAGGCCGACTGGCAGGCCGAGTTCGACAAGTACAAGCAGATTGACCAGTGGCGTATTCAGAACCAGTGGATGCAGCTGAGCGACTTCAAAACCATCTATTGGTGGGAATGGGGGCATCGCCAACTGGGCCGCGTGATTGGGCTGGTCTGGGCCATCGGTTTCCTGGGCTTCCTCGTGGCCCGCAAGATACCCACGGGTTGGACCGGCAAGCTGCTGATCCCCGGCCTTCTGGGCGGTGTGCAGGGTGCTGTCGGCTGGTGGATGGTCGCATCGGGTGTGACGCAGGGCGAGGGGATGACCGCCGTCGCCAGCTATCGCCTGGCCACCCATCTGGGGCTGGCATTCGTAATTCTCGGGTTCCTCGCGTGGTATATTTTCGAGCTTGGCCGGGAAGAACGTGACCTGATGCAGGCGCGTCGCATGAAGGAAGCGAAACTGTTCTCGTTGTCCACCGGCCTGATGCATTTCGCCTTTTTGCAAATACTCATTGGCGCGCTTGTCGCCGGGATCGACGCTGGTCGGTCTTATACCGACTGGCCGCTGATCGGCGGGCAGCTGCTGCCGCCGGACGCCACCGCGTTGGAGCCGATGTGGCGCAATTTCTTCGAAAGCCCGGGGCTTGTGCAGTTTATTCACCGCTGCGCAGGTTACCTGTTGTTCATCTTTGCTATTGTCGCCTGGCGCCGCGGCAGCGCCAGCGCACATCCTCAGACACGCTTCGCTTTTAATGCGGCTTTCGCGGCCCTGTCGGTGCAAGTTGTCGTCGGCATTGTGACCGTCGTCTACGGAGCGCCGTGGCAGATCGCCATCTTCCACCAGTTCATGGCCGTCGTCGTCTGGACCCTGATCCTGCGCGCGCGGTTCCTGACTGCATATCCAATCGCAACATCTGTGCGCGGAGTAAAATAACATGACCGCTTTCGACGAATTGATGGCTTTTCAGCGCGAAACATCGGCATTGGGCCAGATCGCCGGACGATTGGGTTGGGATCAGGAAACCGTCATGCCGCGCGGGGCCGCGCCTCAACGCGCCGAGGAAATGGCAGCGATCGAGGCCGTCCTGCACGCGCGCCGATCGGATCCGCGCGTGGCAGAGTGGCTGGATCAGGCCGCGCCTCAGGATGAAGTCGGAAAGGCGCAGCTGCGGGAAATCCGGCGTGCCTATGATCGGGCGGTCAAGGTGCCCGCTGATCTGGCCACGGCGATTGCCCGGACCACGTCCGCTGCACAGGGAACATGGGCACAGGCGCGCGCGGACGAAGATGTCTCGACCTTCCTTCCTGTGCTGGAAGAGGTCGTATCGCTGAAGCGTCAGGAAGGCGAGGCGCTGGCACAGGGCGGAGACGTCTATGACGCCATGGTCGAGGATTATGAACCCTATACAACCGGCGCTCAGATCGCGGCCATTTTCGATGAGATGCGCCCACGTCTTGTGGCCTTGCGTGCGGCCGTTCTGGAACGCCCGGAACCTGCCGCGCTGACCGGAAGCTTTGACGAGCTGACCCAAATGCGGCTTACGCAAAAACTGGCGGTCGCCTTCGGCTATGACCTCAACAACGGCCGTGTCGACAAGGCGGTTCACCCGTTCAGCTCGGGTTCGGGCCTGGATGTGCGCATCACCACGCGAACCAGCGAAACGGACCCGTTCAACTGCTTTTATTCCACCATTCACGAGGTCGGCCACGCGGCTTACGAACAGGGGATCGACCGCGGCTACCTGCTGACGCCGCTGGGGCGTGGCGTGTCCATGGGGGTGCATGAAAGCCAAAGCCGGATCTATGAAAACCAGCTTGGCCGTTCGCGTGCGTTTACGGGATGGTTGTTCGATCAGATGAAAGACGCATTCGGCGATTTCGGAATTGCCGACGCAGATGCTTTCTGCGCTACCGTCAACCGAGTTCACAACGGTTATATCCGCACCGAAGCTGATGAAGTTCAATATAATCTGCACATCATGCTTCGGTTCGATCTTGAGCGCGCTTTGATGGCCGGGGACTTGCAGGTCAGCGAGCTGGAAGCGGCGTGGAATGACCGGTTCAAGGCCGACTTCGGTTATGCGGTCGACAAACCGTCGAACGGCTGTTTGCAGGATGTGCACTGGTCGGTTGGACTGTTCGGTTACTTCCCGACCTATTCGCTGGGCAATGTCTATGCAGGATGTCTGTATCAGGCACTGCGCGGCGCAGTTCCTGAACTGGATGCGCAACTGGCAGAAGGTGACACAACAGGCGCAACCGCTTGGCTGCGCGAACACGTTCAGCAACATGGCGGGCTTTATGCCCCACGCGAGATTATCCAGAGGGCGAGTGGAGTAGAGCCGGGGCCCGAACCTTTGCTGGACTATCTGGAACAGAAGTTCAGCGGATTGTACGGGCTGTGACGGTATGAAACGGTAGCCGATTGGCAAGGCTTCTGGCCATATAAGCTGCAACATTGGCTTTGGCTTGAATACTCGAACCAGCGTGTCGTGCAAAAAGTTTTCACATCTGTACCAAGCAGGGGAATTCGGACGCGCGGGTATTTCATGTATGGTTTCCGGGTGACAACCCAATGTCTTGCGTCCGAAGGGCGAATGACCATGTCCAACCATGATTTTTCTTCATGGATCTCGCGGAACGGCGCAACGGGTGCTTCAGAGTGTGTTTCCTGTCACACCGGTACTTGAACGCCGGTAGGCCAGCGTCGTTCCGACCACGCTGGAAATTGAGCACCAGAATGGCCGGGGCACAGGCTGGGTTTGGAGTGACTCTCACGATAGGCGCGATGACTTTGAATTCATTGCCTATATGCTTTAGGCGACCTTGGCACGATTCCCGATTGATCTGGCACAGATCGTAACCACCGGCCATTCCCGCGGCGAACTGGAAAAGTGCGCATCAGCAGATTTCGACATGTATTGCCGCCATGGCTACGACAGCAGAGGTTCCCTTCGCCATACCCGGTTCTGATTGGTCTGATCCAGGATTTATAGGCGCCGTGGAAGCCACGCTAAAGTTCAGGGCTTCTGCGAGTTTTCAAGAGGACCGAGTTTTTTGAGTAAGAAGGCTATGATCAGCGCATTCCTAGGGACTGTGAGGCCGGTTTGAATATTTCGGTTATCGGCTATGAAATCGGGCATGGCGTTCCAAATGGCTGCAGCGATGTGATGCTTGACTGGTTTGAAGCGGTGAATGCTTTGGGCCAGAGCGCTGCTAGCACAAATCCGATCACGTGAAGATCGATAGGAGCCTGCGATATATGAAAGTCAGATTGTTTTTTGATTTCACACTGAACGCTGATTTTGGGTGGCGCGTCCTTTCATTCTGCCCAAACACTTGCCGAACAAACATGCACAGATTGACCTAAACCACTGGCACCAGTTCAATCCGGGTCGCGACGGCTGCAAAGAACAAAACGCTGCCGACCAACACAAATACGTGCCAGATCGTATTGTGGAACGGCAGCCAATCCAGCAGGTAGAAGGCGACACCGATCGTATACACGAGCCCACCGGAAATCATCAGTGTGACGATTGTGAGGGACAGATCTGCCAACATGGATTGCCCGGCCCAGACGGCTGCCCAACCCATCAAAAGGTAAAGCGCAAGCCCGAACCAACGGAACCGGTTTGGGTCTAACATCTTGAGAACTGACCCAAGCGTTGCCGAGGACCACAACCCGAGCAACAGCCCAGGAGGCTGAGCACCGGACAACAGTAGAAATGGGGTATAGGTCCCTGCGATCTTGACGTAGATGCCAGAATGGTCGAGGCGTTGCAGAAACCCGCGCCATTCCTCGCTCTCGATCATGTTGTACAACGCAGAAAACGTCAGCATGAGTATCAACGTCACCCCGTAAACCGAGGCACCCAGTACCGCAGATTGATCATTCCGGTAATTGATGGTCATCGTGATCAGCAAGGGAACCGCAATCAACGCACTCGAGACACCGAGCACATGGACCATCCCGTCGCTGATACGTTCTGTGCGGCTGTAAGCTGGTCGGATATGTGCAAAAGACCACATATGAAAACGCTAGGCGTCAGAATGGCTTCGGGCAAGCGGATCATCCCGAGAGCTATCGATATCGTGATCCAGAATGACAAAACGCCCGCAGAGCGAGCGTTTTGTTTCATATCCGTAATTTAGCGTGAGGATTATTCTTCGGTTTCCTCATCACCCTGATCGGCGATCCGGGCGACGCTGACGACCTCTTCGCCCTTACCGGTGTTGAAAACTTTGACCCCGCCGGCGCTGCGGGACCGGAACGAGATGCCGTCGACCGGAACCCGGATCGACTGTCCCTTGGAGGTGGCCAGCATGATCTGATCGTCGATTTCGACCGGGAACGAGGCCACCAGCGGGCCGCCCCGCATCGCCTTGTCCATCGCCATCACGCCCATGCCACCACGGCCGCGCACCGGATAGTCATGCGACGAGCTGAGCTTGCCGGACCCCTTGGCCGTGATGGTCAGGATCAGGTTCTCGGCCGCCGACATCTCGGCATAACGTTCCTGCGGCAGGATGCTGTCGGCATTGCCGCCATCCTCGTCGGCTTCGGTATCGTCGGTCACGCCGGCCATCAGGCGGCGCATTTTCAGATAGGCGGCGCGCTCGTCCGGGGTGGCCTCGAAATGACGGATCACCGACATCGAGACTACGCGGTCGCCCGCGTTCAGCCGGATGCCCCGCACACCGGTCGATTTGCGCCCCTTGAACACCCGCACGTCGGTTGTGGAGAAACGGATCGCCCGGCCGGAATTGGTGACCAGCATCACATCGTCATCGTCCGAGCAGATGCGCGCGTTGACCAGTTCCACGCCCTCGGGCAGGTCCATCGCGATCTTGCCGTTGCGCTTGACGTTGGTGAAGTCGCTCAGCGCGTTGCGGCGCACGTCGCCGGCGCTGGTGGCGAAGACGATCTGAAGGTTTTCCCATTCTTCATCCGGCACATCGACCGGCATGATCGCCGCAATGGAAACGCCGGTGGGAATCGGCAGGATGTTGACAATCGCCTTGCCCTTGCCGGTGCGCCCCGACTGGGGCAGGCGCCAGGTCTTGAGTTTGTAGACCATCCCGTCGGTGGTGAAGAACAGAAGCTGGGTGTGCGTATTGGCCACGAAGAGGGTGGTAACCACGTCCTCCTCCTTGGTCTGCATGCCCGACAGCCCCTTGCCACCCCGCTTTTGCGCGCGGAAATCGGCAAGCGGCGTGCGCTTGATATAGCCGCCCGAAGTCACGGTCACGACCATGTCTTCGCGCTCGATCAGGTCCTCGTCTTCCATGTCGCCCGACCAGTCGACGATCTCGGTGCGGCGCGGTACCGCGAATTGTTCGCGGACGCTGCGCAGTTCATCAGCGATGATGCCCATTATGCGTTCGCGCGAGGACAGGATATCCAGGTATTCCTTGATCTTTGCGGCCAGGTTTTCCAGCTCGTCCGTGACCTCTTTGACGCCCAGTTGCGTCAGGCGTTGCAGGCGCAGGTCAAGGATGGCGCGTGCCTGAACCTCGGTCAGGTTATAGGTCCCGTCGTCGTTCATCTTGGACAGCGGATCGTCGATCAGGCGCAGATAATCCGCGATGTCGGCGGCCGGCCAGCGCCGGGTCATCAGCTTTTCGCGCGCCTCGGCCGCGTCGGCCGAAGACCGGATCGTGGCCACGACCTCGTCAACGTTCGAGACCGCCACGGCCAGACCGCAGAGGATATGGCTGCGTTCCCGCGCCTTGCGCAGGTCAAAGGCGGTGCGGCGGGCAACGACATCTTCGCGGAAATCGATGAAGCTGGTCAGGAAACGGCGCAGGGTCAGCTGCTCGGGGCGGCCGCCGTTCAGCGCCAGCATGTTGCAGCCGAACGAGGTCTGCATCGGCGTGAAGCGGTACAGCTGGTTCAGCACCACCTCGGGCGTTGCGTCGCGTTTCAGCTCGACCACCACCCGTACGCCGTTGCGGTCGGATTCGTCCTGAACGTGGCTGACACCTTCGATGCGCTTTTCGCGCACCGCTTCGGCGATCTTTTCGATCATCGAGGCCTTGTTCACCTGATAGGGGATTTCATCCACGATGATGGCATAGCGATCCTTGCGCAGCTCCTCGACGCGGGTCTTGGCGCGGATGATGACGCTGCCGCGGCCTTCCAGATAGGCCTTGCGCGCGCCGGAACGGCCCAGCATCACGCCGCCGGTGGGGAAATCGGGGCCGGGGACGTATTCGATCAACTGCTCGGACGTCAGGTCCGGGTCGTCGATCAGGGCCAGTGTCGCGTTAACTACTTCGCCCAGGTTGTGCGGCGGGATGTTGGTGGCCATGCCCACCGCGATACCGCCGGCGCCGTTGACCAGCATGTTGGGGAACCGCGCGGGCAGGACGGTGGGTTCCTTGTCCTTGCCGTCGTAGTTGTCCTGGAAATCGACCGTCTCTTTCTCGATATCCGCCAGTAGGGCGGCGGCGGGCTTGTCCATCCGCACTTCGGTGTAACGCATGGCCGCCGGGTTGTCGCCGTCCATCGAGCCGAAGTTGCCCTGACCATCCAGCAGTGGCAGCGACATCGAAAAATCCTGCGCCATCCGCACCAGCGCATCATAGATCGCGCTGTCGCCGTGGGGGTGGTACTTACCCATCACGTCACCCACCGGACGGGCCGATTTGCGATAGGCCTTGTCATGGGTATTTCCGGTCTCGTGCATCGCATAGAGGATGCGCCGATGCACCGGTTTCAAACCATCGCGCAGATCGGGGATCGCGCGGCTGACGATGACCGACATCGCATAGTCCAGATAGGACGTGCGCATCTCGGATTCGATCGAGACCGTCGGGCCGTCATAGACAGGGCGCTCGGGCGGGGTTTCATCCATGTTTTCGGGGATTTCTGGCGTATCGCTCACGTAAACTGCCCGTATTTTGTGCTGGGTCTATATCTTGTGGATGCACCTTATCAGACCCGGCACATAAGGTGCAAGCAAGCAGCGCTCCCCAAGGTTCGAATCCTCGGTAACACCCAAGTAACATATTGTTATCTAAGTATTAGGGGGTTTTCGTGCTAGCCTGAGAATATCGTGCAACAAACCGGAGGTCTGCATGAAGACAAGTGAAACCGAATTGATGCTTAAGGGCTATGGCCTGACAACGGCCGAATTTTTCTATCATATGCCCGATTACGTCCACGTCCTGAATACCTTCATCTGGCAGGAATATGACCTTGCGCCGGATCATCCGAAACTCTTCGAATTCATCGAGTTTTGGCAACGAGAAATAGAAGGGCCGCTGCATTCCGTGAAATTCACGCACCGCAAGATGATCGCACCGGGCGAGTGGCGCAACATGGTTGGCGAGTTTCGCGTGAACTGAGTGATCGGCCAGGTTCGCCTGTGCGTCGGAATTCCTGTTCTCATTTGAGGCAAGTCGCGTATGGTGACTGCCAATCTGATGGCGTCACAGGAAAAAACAATGATCAGAGCCGTTCTATTTGTTGCAGCGCTTTGCATGACCAGCCCCGTTTTTGCCGAGGGTGTTCTGGACAAAATCAAAAAGGGCGCCGAGAGCGTCGGGAAGACGATCGACAAAGGTGCCGAAGCGGTTGACGATACGATCACGTCCACTTCGGAGCTGCTGTCCAACGAGGCAACACCTGAAGAAACGCGCGCAAAGCTTGACGCGATGGCAGGCGAGATTTTGGATCAGCTTTTGGCGGAAAACCCCGATGCGAGGCCACTTTATGACGTCAGTGCCGGGTATGCGGTGTTCGACTCTCGTAAGGTTACAGTATTCCCTGTGTCGGCGGGCTATGGCCGGGGCGTGGCGGTGTCGAAAGACACCGGGCAACACACATACATGAACATGGGAACGGGCGGCGTTGGCGGCGCCATCGGCATCGGTGGGTTCGAGACCAAATTCGTGATCCTGTTCGAAACCCCTGCTGATCTGGAAAAGTTCATAAACCAGGGCTATGACGCGACCGCAGAAACGGGGGCCATGTATGGCGAGGACAAAACGGGCGAAACCCTGCGTTTTACTGACGGACGCTCGTTCTTTGTTCTCAACAAAAAGGGCTGGCGCGTATCGGCCGGCGCGTCCGGTACGAAGTTCTGGAAATCGCCCGAGCTGAACTGATCAGCCAGAACAGCTGGCCCCGCCCAGAACGCAGAATTTGGCGCAATGAGGGTGGTTCAGATGCACGTCCGCCTCGGCCTCGGCCAGGGTATGACCCATCTCGAACTCGGGCTCATAGGGCAGCAGGGTGCAGGCCAGGACAGCAGGTTTTTCGGCCCCCTTGCGTTTGACCACCATACGGGCGCTGGCGCACATGACGTCGTTGGGGGATTTGTCAAGAATTCCCCAGCACGCGGTGGTGATTTCTGGAACCTCGACAGTTTCGTCCATTTCGGGAAACAGAACGGTCTGAGCCGGGTTCTGCGGGTCAATATCAAATCCGTGCCTGGCAAAGAACCTGGCATAGCCAGCACGGCTTTCCGCGTCTGACTCCCCCCAGACCGTACGCCCGGCGATGGCCATGTTGAAACCGTGGTCGCGCAACCATTCCATCCCGGCCAGGGTTTTGTCGAAACTGCCGTCGCCGCGTTCTTCGTCGTGCAGGGCCGGGCGGAAGTGATCGACCGAAATGCGCAGAGTCAACATGTGGTTGAATTCCTTTTGCAACCCCAGCAACCCTTCGCGCATTTTGCGGCGCATCATCGGCGCCATTGCGTTGGTCAGGATCAGAACCTTGTACCCTCGTTCCAGCGCGGCGCGCGTCATGTCGATCATTTGCGGGTTCATGAACGGCTCACCGCCCGTGAAACCGATCTCGTGCACGGGCCAGTTGCGGGCTTCGATCTGATCCAGGTAGTTCCGGACCTCGTCAGCGGTGATGTAAACCAAAGCGTCATTGGTCGGGCTGCTGGCGATATAGCAGTTCACGCATTCGATATTGCACAAAGTGCCCGTATTGAACCAAAGGGTCTCGGGCCGTGTCAGGGAAACCTTTGCGCGGGTTTGGCCGTCAGCTGTCACCGATTTGTTTTGAAACTTGCCGATATTGGCGAGCTGAGGGGCGTTGTCTTTCATTCCCGCATCCGGTTCTTAAAGGTCATCAATTCGATCTAGCCCTTTGTCGCGGATTTGGTAAGGGTGACGCAGCGGTTCTGACAGAGTTTTGAACAGAGTGATTTTTTGCCGAATGGTTGCGCTAACATTGGACATGCCGGAAGGGGCGAGGTAAGGACAATTCATGGTTTCACGCGTCATACCTGTTGATCCCTTTGATCTGATCATTTTCGGCGGTACCGGCGATCTGGCGCAGCGCAAGATTCTGCCCGCGCTTTACCGTCGGTTTTGCGCCGGGCAATGGCACGAGGATGCCAGGATTATTGCAGCAGCGCGGGCGGGCCATTCCGCGGAAGATTTCCGACGGATGGTCGCAGAATCGCTTCACCGGCATGCTGCGGTCCGCGCTTCAGAGTCCCAGAGAGTGTCCCGTTTTCTACAGCGGGTCGATTATGTCCCGCTGGATGCAGTATCAGCCGAAGGATGGGACCTGCTGGGTAAAAAACTGTCACCCAACCGCGTGCGCGCGTTCTATTTCTCGGTCGGCCCCAGCCTGTTCGGCCCCTTGGCCGAGCGGGTCCGGGCCTATGACTTGGCGACCGAAGATACGCGCATCGTGGTGGAAAAACCGTTCGGGCATGATCTGGGCAGCGCGCGAGAGCTGAATGCCACACTGGCTGCGCATTTTGATGAAAGCCAGATCTACCGAATCGATCACTATCTGGGCAAGGAAACCGTCCAGAACCTGATGGCCGTACGGTTTGGCAATATGCTGTTCGAACCGTTGTGGAACAGCCAGTATGTCGACCACATCCAGATCACCGTTGCCGAAACCGTGGGCATCGATGGGCGCGAAGAATACTATGAACGCGCCGGCGCGATGCGGGACATGGTGCAAAACCACCTGATGCAGCTGCTGTGCCTGATTGCCATGGAACCCCCGGCGAAGTTCGATCCGGACGCGGTGCGGGATGAAAAGCTCAAGGTGATCCGGGCGCTTGATCCGGTGGAGCCGCATCACATCGTGCGCGGCCAGTTTTCGGCAGGGCCGGAAGGGGTGGGATACCGCGAATGTGTCGGCAATCCACGCTCGACCACTGAAAGCTATGTGGCGCTGAAGGCGCATGTCAGCAATTGGCGATGGGCGGGCACGCCGTTTTATCTGCGTACGGGCAAACGGCTGGTGGCGCGCTCGTCGATTATCAATGTGATGTTCAAGGACGCGCCGCATTCGATTTTCGGGGAAGAGGCCGGGCGTCACGCCAATGCGTTGTCGATCCGGTTGCAACCCAACGAAGGGATCACGCTGAAAGTGACGATCAAGGAGCCGGGACCGGGCGGGATGCGGCTGATCGACGTTCCATTGGACATGAGTTTCGCCGAAGCACTGGGGCCTGAGAATCAAGACCCGCCAGATGCTTACGAGCGCCTCGTCATGGACGTGATACGGGGCAACCAGACGCTGTTCATGCGCGGAGACGAGGTCGAGGCCGCCTGGGCCTGGACCGATCCGATCATCGCCGGATGGCTGGCGCGCGGGGACGTGCCGAAACCTTATGACAGCGGCAGCACAGGGCCGGGCGACGCCGAGCTGCTGATGAAACGGGACGGTCGCCGCTGGCAGGGAATAAAGCCATGAACATTCAGGAATATGCCGACCGGGAAATGCTGGCCATCGATGTGGCAAACGCGTTGGCTGGTGAGCTTGAGGCCGCTTTGTTGCACAATGACACCGTTGCATTGGCCGTCCCCGGCGGGACAACACCGGGGCCGGTTTTTGACAGCCTGTGTGCCGCCGATCTCGAGTGGGACCGTGTGCGTGTTCTGCCTACGGACGAACGCTGCGTGCCGGCTGATCACGAACGTTCGAACGAACGTCTGATCCGGGAAAGACTGCTGACAAACCGGGCATCCGTGGCGCAGTATCTTCCACTTTATGTTCCGGGCGCAGAGCCTGAAGCGGCGTTGCCGGAAATTGAATCGCTGATCGCGCCGGTGCTGCCTTTGTCGGTTCTTGTCCTCGGGATGGGGGAAGACATGCACACGGCCTCGTTGTTCCCGGGAATGGACGGGCTGGACAAGGCCCTCGACAGCCAGGCGCCAACCTTGATCGTCGCCCGGACCGATGTGCAGCCAGAGCCCCGGATTTCTTTGACGGCCCCTGTTCTGGACGGGGCCTTGTCGAAGCATCTGATCATCTACGGTCAGGCAAAACGAGACGTTTTGGACAAAGCCATGTCGATGCCACCGGAAGAGGCACCGATCGCCGCGGTCCTCAGCGGCATGACGGTTCATTGGGCGGAGTGAGGCAATGCAGTTGGATGCTTTGAAGGCGCTTGCAGCAGCTGACCGCCGTATCGTCGACCTGTTTGCAAAGGATGCAACCCGGGCCGGGTCGTTTTCAGCCTCGACCGGGGATTTGCTGTTCGATTATTCAAAAACGCAGATCGATGAAGACGTGCGCGCTGCTTTGTTGCAATTGTGCGAAGATGCCGGGCTTGCGACGCGGCGCGACGCCATGTTTGCCGGGAAGAAGATCAACGAAACCGAAGGGCGCGCAGTGCTGCACACCGCCCTGCGCAACCTTGATGGTGGGCCGGTTGACGTGGACGGTCAGGACGTCATGCCCGGGGTTCTGGACACGCTGCATCGGATGCGTGTCTTTGCCGAGGAAGTGCGCGGCGGCGCCATTGCGGGGGCAGGGGGCAGTTTCACCGATGTGGTGAATATCGGCATCGGGGGGTCCGACCTTGGCCCGGTGATGGTCACGCACGCACTGGCCCCTTATCACGATGGCCCGCGGGTGCATTACGTCTCGAACGTGGATGGGGCCCATATCGCGGACACGTTGCGCCCGTTGGATCCGGCGCGGACGCTTGTGATTGTCGCGTCCAAGACATTCACCACGATCGAAACGATGACCAATGCGCGCACGGCCCGCGCCTGGATGTCCGAGGGCGGAGGTGATCCGTCCCGCCAGTTTGCCGCCGTATCCAGCGCGCTGGACAAGACGCAGGCTTTCGGCATCCCCGAGGCGCATGTATTCGGTTTCGCCGATTGGGTGGGCGGGCGTTATTCGGTCTGGGGGCCGGTCGGATTGCCGGTCATGATTGCCGTCGGTTCAAATGCATTTGATGCGTTTCTGCGGGGCGGGCAGGCGATGGATCTGCATTTCCGCTCGGCGGATTGGGTGGAAAACATGCCTGTGATGCTGGCGCTGGTCGGCATCTGGCACCGTCAGGTTCTGGGTTGTACCAGCCGCGCTGTGCTGCCCTATGATCAGCGTTTGCTGCGCCTGCCAGCCTATCTCCAGCAGCTGGAAATGGAATCGAATGGCAAATCTGTCGCGATGGACGGGTCTTCGCTGGCTGTCCCCTCCGGGCCGGTGGTCTGGGGTGAGCCGGGCACCAATGGCCAGCATGCGTTCTATCAGCTGATCCATCAGGGGACGGATGTCATTCCCTGTGAATTCATGGTCGCCGCCGAAGGGCACGAACCCGAGTTGACCCACCATCACCGCCTGCTATTGGCCAACTGTCTGGCCCAGTCAGAGGCTTTGATGCGTGGCCGGTCTTTGGATGAAGCCCATGAACGCATGGCAGAGAAAGGCCTTGATGGCGACGAACTTGACCGACAGGCGCGACACCGCGTGTTTCCGGGCAACCGCCCTTCCACAACGCTGATCTATCCGAAGCTTACGCCGTTCGTTCTGGGGCAGATTATCGCGCTGTACGAGCATCGTGTGTTCGTTGAAGGTGTTCTGCTGGGCATCAATTCCTTTGATCAGTGGGGTGTGGAATTGGGCAAAGAGCTTGCCAACTCGCTTGGACCTGTCGTGGATGGTGTCGCCAGTGCTGACGGTAAGGACGGATCAACCGCCGCATTGGTCGCCTACGCGCTGAAACACCGAAACTAAGAGCGAAAAAATGCCGCCCACGGCCGTGTTGGGCTGCATTCTTTTATTGTCAGACAATTAAATGATTGGCAGGGTTCCTCCGTAGGAAACGACTGTATTGACGCATCGGGTCACGCCCCAAGCCGTCAATGCCAGATGGACAAGGCAGAGGCCATCCAAGGTCTCGCCAAGGACGGGAGGATGTCCATGTTAGGACAGATGATGACGCAACCCTTGCTGGTTTCGTCGCTGATCGATCACGCTGACCGCTATCACGGCCAGACCGAGATTGTTTCGGTTGAAACGGATGGAACGGTCACTGAAACCAACTGGTCCGAGATTGCGGTGAATGCCCGACGGATGGCGTCGGCCTTGACCAATCTGGGGCTGGAACCGCAGGACAGGATCGGGACACTGGCCTGGAACAATCGGCGGCATCTCGAGATCTATTTTGCCACGTCCGGCGCGGGCTATGTCTGTCACACGGTCAATCCCCGCCTGTTCCCCGAGCAGCTGACCTTTATCATCAACCATGCCCAGGACAGGGTTCTGTTCTTTGATGCGACGTTCATTCCGCTGGTCGCCGCGCTGCATGACGCTTTGTCCGAAGTTCAGCATTTTGTCCTCATGGGGCCTCGCAATGAAGAGGCTGCGGCTCAGGTTCCTGATCTGAAGTTCTATGACGAGTTGCTGGAGACCGGGGATGCAGGTTTCCAATGGCCTGAGCTGGATGAAAAGACGGCCTGCGGTCTGTGCTATACGTCGGGAACCACGGGCAATCCAAAGGGCGTGTTGTATTCCCATCGGTCAACACTGCTGCACAGTTTTGCATCGAACACACGGGATGTGATCGGGTATTCAGCGATGGATGTTGTCATGCCGGTTGTGCCGATGTTCCACGTCAACGCGTGGGGGTCGCCTTACGCCTGCGCCATGTCGGGATCGCGGCTTGTATTGCCTGGGCCGGATTTGCACGGCGAGGCGCTGGTCAATCTGATCGACACCTATGGCGTGACCTTGGCCATGGGCGTGCCGACCATCTGGCAGGGCTTGCTGGCCTATGCTGCGGCATGCGGAACCGAACTCAAAAGCCTTGAACGCACGGTTATCGGCGGCGCCGCGTGCCCTCCGTCGATGATCGAAACGTTCCGCGAAACCTATGGCGTTGACACGGTCCACGCCTGGGGCATGAGCGAGATGAGCCCGCTGGGCACGACGAATTATCCATTGGCCAAACATCTGAAGCTGCCGCCGGAAGAACAGCACAAGATCCGCCTGAGTCAGGGCAGACCACCCTTTGGGGTCGAATTGAAAATCGTGGACGAAGATGGGAATGATCTGCCGCATGACGGCGAAACCCAAGGCGATTTGATGGTGCGAGGTCACTGGGTTCTGGACAGCTACTTCCAGTTGCAGGATCAGGAACTTTTACAGGATGGCTGGTTCGCCACCGGGGATGTGGCCACTTTGGATCCGGATGGCTACATGACCATTCGCGACAGATCCAAAGACATCATCAAATCCGGTGGGGAATGGATCAGTTCGGTCGAGCTTGAAAACATCGCCGTGGCCCACCCCCAGCTTGCAACGGCCGCCGTGGTTGGTGTTCCGCATCCGAAATGGGATGAACGCCCCTTGCTGGTTGCCGTGAAAGCCGATGGTGAGAATCCCGGCGAAGAGGATTTGCTTGCCTTTTTCGAAGGCAAAATCGCCAAGTGGCAGATCCCGGACAAGGTTGTCTTTGTCGACGCATTGCCGCTGAGCGCGACCGGAAAGGTATTGAAACGCAAGCTTCGGGCCGAGTTCGGCGACGCCCTGACAGGCTAGGTCTGCTGCGTTTTGGGGAATTGGCTCCGGCGGTAGGGATCGAACCTACGACCAATTGATTAACAGTCAACTGCTCTACCGCTGAGCTACGCCGGAACGGTTCGCGCCGTATAGCAATCCGGTTTCCCGACGTCCAGAGGGTGCGTGTGTTTTTCGACGAAAAAAACCGGCATAAATCGATGTGATTTTTGACGGCAATGCAGGTCTGAACGAAGGGGGGATTTTGGCTCCGGCGGTAGGGATCGAACCTACGACCAATTGATTAACAGTCAACTGCTCTACCGCTGAGCTACGCCGGAACTGAGGCGCATATAGCAACCCCGATTCCGGACGTCCAGTGGTTAAGTACGAGAACCATCAAAAAATTTTGCTGTTTTAGCGAACCCGCCGAAAAACAGATGAAACTGACAGGGGGCCAATGGGAGCCACTTTGTTTTTCCCATTCAGATCAACGAGATGAGCGAAAACGTTGCGCTCGGCCGCGGGCAGCAATGCCGCTGGCGTATCCGTATAGATGCGCCCAGCCAGATCCCGTGCCGTCCCGTCTTCATCCTCCAGTGCGCTCAGGATCTGTGCCTCGCGGGTCTGGCGGTGTGCAATCAGCCAGTCCAAACGTTCGGCAGGGCTGGTGATCGGTGCGCCATGGCCTGCATGGAAAACCGACCAGTCGCGCGCGCGCAGCCGATGGCAGGCAGTCATGAAGTCGGTCAGATCACCATCCGGAGGGGACACCAATGAGCTGGCCCAACCCATGACATGATCCGCCGTGAAGCAGATGTTCTGCCAGGCCAGGGCAATGTGATTGCCCAGATGGCCCGGTGTGTGAATGACCTCAAGCTGCCACCCGTCGCCATTGATGGTCTCACCATCCGTCACTTCGACATCAGGGCGAAACGTGGTGTCGATGCCTTCGCCGCCGCCGGTCAGCCCCTGCGCGGCAAGATCGGTCATGACGGCGCTGCGCCCCGCCTCGGGCCCGCCATAAGCATAAATCGTCGCCCCTGTGCGCGCCGCCAGCGGAGCCGCCAAGGGTGAATGGTCCACATGCGTATGTGTGACAATGATATGGCTGATCCTTTGACCCGGCGCCAAGGAATCCAGAATTGCGCCCAGATGTGCCTCGCTTGCAGGGCCTGGATCGATGACGGCAATGTCGCGTTCACCCAGCAGATACGTGTTGGTACCGCGATAGGTCATCGGAGAGGGATTCGGGGCCAGAATACGCCGCAAACCCGGATGCAGTTCCTCTGGCTGGCCGACGGGCGGATCGAAATCATCTGGTGCCTGCATTCTGTGCTCTTTCTCTTGTCCGGGCAGCCCGTTAGGTTTAGCGCATGTCTTCGCACTGGCTCAAACCTTATATGCCTCGCAGTCTTTACGCCCGGGCAGCGCTGATCCTGGTTTTACCTGTGATCGTGCTGTTGCTGGTCGTGGGAATCGCGTTCCTTCAAAAGCATCTTGAGGATGTCACCGGCCAGATGACGCGCGCGGCATCCCGCGAGGTGATGCTGATTTCGACAATGATCGAGGACGCGGAAACGCAACAACAGGCGCTGGCGTCGATTCGTCCCGATTTGCAGGCCCTTGAGATGAAGGCCAGGTTTCTGGGCGTCAACGAACAGCCTGAGATTGGCGCGCGGCGATGGTATGATTTCATCGCCCCGCAGGTCGAATCCGAACTGTATGCCAGGTTGCCCAATCTTGACGCCGTGGCTTTACCCAGCAGCAAAGAAGCGCGGGTTTATTTGAAGACCCATCTGGGGCTGCTGCAATTGACGTTCGATCGGCGCAGGTTGTCGCCCGCGGCCCCGCATCAATTGATCGTCACCATGGTGTTCTTTGCGGTCATCATGACGACGATCTCGTTTCTTTACATGCGGAATCAATTGCGTCCCATTACGCGCCTCGCTGATGCGGCGCAGGCCTTCGGGCGGGGGCGAATCGTTCCGTATTCACCCGGTGGGGCCATCGAGGTGCGCGCGGCGGGAAATGCGTTTCTGGATATGCGGTCGCGGATCGAACGCCAGATCGAACAAAGGACGTTGATGCTGTCGGGTGTCAGCCACGATCTGCGCACCCCGTTGACGCGTCTGAAGCTTGGACTGTCGATGTTGCCGGAAGACGAGGCCGCACCGTTGCAAAAGGATGTCACGGAAATGCAGTCCTTGCTGGATGCGTTTCTGGATTTCTCGCGTGGGGCTGCCGAGGGATCGACGGAAGAGGTCCAACCGGATGAATTCCTCCGCCAGATCGTGGATGATGCAAAACGGGCCGGTCATCAGGCAGAGCTGATCGCGGTCGAGGGGCAGGGGACGGTCATGATACGCCCGATGGCTGTACGCCGGGCGGTGGAAAACCTGATTGGAAATGCCATGCGCTATGGCAGCCGGGCCGAGCTCAGCCTGTTTTTGAACGCGAAATCGATGCGCATCCGCGTTGAGGATGACGGCCCCGGTATACCTGCGGACCAACGTACAGAGGCGGTAAAGCCTTTCACGCGACTCGACCCGGCTCGCAATCAGAATCAGGGCAGTGGCGTTGGCCTTGGTCTTGCGATTGTGGCGGATGTCGCGCGCGCGCATGGTGGCGCTTTGCGTCTGTCGAAAAGTGAACGTCTCGGAGGGCTCTGCGCGGACATTATTATCGGGCGATAGACCCCCTGTTATGTCTGCGCTTGGGGTTCAATTTTGTTAATTTGTCTGGCCATGGCATCCTGTCCCCATAGTTTTTTGCTTTTTTGGGGGCGCATAGGATGGTTATCGCAGGATTCGTGAAATTGGCCGAAAAGGGGTTTGTCGGGTGCGCGACACTTGCGGCCCTGCTGCCTCTTTGGCAGTGGTATGACGAAACCGATGAAAGGCGGGTGGAACGTCTGACCGGTTTTATCGGGGCAGGCGATACATGTCTGAAATGGTTGCGGTCCGACCTGATCGAGTCGTTGGCATCCGAGTTGTGGCATGCGTCGCAGCAGGACGTGGTGGAAGGCGACGAGGATCTGGCACCTCTTCCGGTTCAGGTGCGTGCCAATATGGCGATATTTTGCGCTGAAATGCTGGACTATTTGCAGAATGACTTCGGAAAGTTCGATGAGCCTCTTGCCTATGATTACTACATGATGATCATGGATGCTTCGTTCTGGGTCGATCCTGATGAATTCGAGACCTATTTGGAGGCGGTGCATCAAGATCCGAGCCTGTCCGGCAGTCACGAGGATTACAGCTTTGGTGGGCGCGACGGCTATTCCTATGAATGGCAAGTAACCCAAGAGGAGCTTGACGCCTATTTTGGGTTCGAAGATTCGGACGGATAAGCCAGTGCATCAACGTCCAGACGGCAACAACCCACCCGGATGTTTCGGCGAAATGGTAGGCCCGGAGGGACTCGAACCCCCAACCAAAGCGTTATGAGCGCTCTGCTCTAACCAATTGAGCTACAGGCCCGCCTAGGCGCTTGGGTATCACGGTGAACAGCCGCGTCAAGCCTGACCGTTGCAACAAACGCCACAATCGACTAACCCGCCCGCAAAGCTTTCTTGAGGGACCGGACATGACAGCGGGTAAAAACGGAATCACCTATGCCGATGCAGGTGTTGATATCGACGCGGGCAACGCCCTGGTCGATCGGATCAAACCCGCCGCCAAGCGGACCAACCGCCCCGGTGTGATGAGCGGCCTGGGTGGATTTGGCGCGCTGTTCGATCTGAAGGCTGCCGGATACCAGGACCCGATCCTGGTCGGTGCGACGGATGGCGTGGGCACCAAGCTGCGGATTGCGATTGATACCGGCGTCGTGGACGGGGTCGGCATCGATCTGGTGGCCATGTGCGTGAATGACCTGATCTGTCAGGGGGCCGAGCCGCTGTTCTTCCTCGATTATTTCGCGACCGGCAGGCTGGATACCGATACGGCGGCGCGGATCATCGAAGGGATTGCCGAAGGCTGTGCGCAGTCTGGCTGTGCCCTGATCGGTGGTGAAACCGCCGAGATGCCGGGAATGTATCCCGATGGCGATTTTGATCTGGCCGGGTTTGCGGTCGGTGCGATGGAACGCGGCGCAGATCTGCCCGCGGGCGTTCAAGCCGGTGACGTCCTTTTGGGTCTGGCCTCGAACGGGGTGCATTCCAACGGCTATTCGCTTGTGCGCAAGCTGGTCGAACTGTCCGGTCTGGGCTGGGATTCGCCGTCGCCCTTCGGAGAGGGTAACCTGGGTGAGGCACTTCTGACGCCCACACGCCTTTACGTAAAACCGGCTTTGGCTGCGGTTCGTGCGGGTGGTGTTCACGCGCTGGCGCATATCACCGGCGGTGGGTTGACCGAAAATCTTCCGCGCGTGCTGCCCCAAGGGCTTGGGGCCCGGATCGATCTGGGCAGCTGGCAGTTGTCCCCTGTCTTCAGGTGGATGGCGAAGACCGGCAGCATTGTTGAGGCGGAGATGCTCAAGACCTTCAATTGCGGTATTGGCCTTATTATCGTGTGCGCCGCGGACAAGGCGGATGAGCTGTCGGCCCTGCTGGCGGATGCCGGTGAAACCGTCGCTCGGATCGGTACCATCACGGAAACGCCCGGCGTTGCTTATTCGGGCAAACTGCTGTGAGCCAGAAGCGCGTCGCGATCCTGATCTCCGGGGGCGGGTCGAACATGGTGTCGCTTGTTGACAGCATGACCAAAGATCATCCGGCGCGGCCCTGTTTGGTGTTGTCCAATGACGCGCAGGCAGGCGGGCTGAAAAAAGCTGCGGACCGTGGCATTCCGACCGCAGTGGTTGATCATCGCCCTTTCAAGGGGGACCGCAGTGCCTTTGAAGCCGAGCTTTTGAAACCCCTGCAAGAGGCGCAACCCGACATTGTCTGCCTGGCTGGCTTCATGCGGGTTCTGACAGCGGATTTCGTGTCTCGGTTTCAAGGACGAATGCTGAATATCCACCCTTCATTATTGCCAAAATACAAAGGGTTAAACACCCATGCCCGCGCGATACAAGCCGGAGATTCCGAACACGGCTGCTCGGTGCATGAGGTGACGGCGGCACTGGATGACGGCCCGATTCTGGGCCAGGCACGGGTGCCGATCCAAGCCGATGATACACCGGAATCGCTGGCTGCGCGGGTGCTGGTGTGGGAACACAAACTCTACCCTGAAGTGCTGCGGCGCTTTGCTGAAGGCAACAGGTCGCCCGTCCTGTTGCCGTGAACGCTCTGTGGGTGATTTACACCCGTGCAATAATCGGCCTATGGTCGTCGACAACGCTCGGGACGAGGACAAAAACGGGCAGGCACAAAAACAAGAGCGATACTAGTACGGCGCATGAAAACCCTGACGACGACGCAAGAGCTGGCCGATTTCTGCAAGGCCGCCGAAGGCTATCCCTATATCACGGTCGACACCGAATTTCTGCGCGAGCGGACGTATTACTCCAAGCTGTGCCTGGTGCAATTGGCTGTCCCGTCCGAGGATGAAGACAGCGCGGTTCTGGTCGATCCGCTTGCCGATGGTTTGTCGCTTGACCCGCTTTACGATCTTTTCCGGAATGAAAGCGTGGTCAAAGTGTTCCATGCTGCCCGCCAGGACCTTGAGATCTTCTGGGTCGAAGCCGGCGTTTTTCCCAAGCCGCTGTTCGACACACAGGTCGCAGCGATGGTGTGCGGGTTTGGCGAACAGGTCGGCTATGAAACTCTGGTCCGGAAAATCTGCAAACAAGGCGTTGATAAGACTTCTCGGTTCACCGACTGGTCCCGGCGCCCGTTGACCGATGCTCAAAAAAACTATGCTCTGGCAGACGTGACGCATCTGCGCGGGATCTATGAATACCTGGCCGCAGAACTTGAAAAGACGCAGCGCAGCCATTGGGTTGCCGAAGAATTGCGGACGCTGACACAGCCTGCCACATATGACATCCGCCCTGAGGACGCATGGAAGCGGGTAAAGACGCGTACGAACTCGGCCAAGTTTCTGGCCGTGGTGCGCGAATTGGCGCAGTTTCGCGAATCCTATGCGCAGGAAAACAACGTGCCACGGAACCGCGTATTCAAAGACGACGCGCTGATCGAGCTGGCATCGACCAAACCCAAAACACATTCGGATTTGGGCGGATCCCGCCTGTTGCTGCGCGAAGCCCGCAAAGGGGCGATCGCCGAAGGTATTCTGGCAGCGGTCAAGCGTGGCGTGAATTGCCCGCCCGACAAATTGCCCAAGGTCGACACTTCGCGCGACAAGCTCAAGGTCAATCCGGCGCTGGCTGACCTACTGAGGGTTCTGCTGAAGTCCAAGACCGAAAGTTCAGGTGTGGCGGCGAAATTGATCGCCACAAGCTCGGACCTGGATCAGATTGCGGCCGGCGAGCGGGATGTTCCAGCCTTGTCGGGATGGCGGTTCGAGGTCTTTGGCGAGGATGCTCTCAAACTGTGCGAAGGAAAGATTGCCCTCGCGGCCAAAGGACAGTCGGTCAAGGTCGTGTCCCTGTAACGGCGCTTACCGGCGCCGTGATTCCAGTGCGTTTTGCTGTCCGACCACGCGGACCAGCCGAATACCTTGCAGTTCCTGATTCGAGATATTGATGGCGTCCGATACCATCCGGGTACGTTCCGACCCTTGCGGCGTCTCATAGCTGGGGTAGTTCACACGGAACACAAATTCCAAAGTTCCGTTCTTCTGGTTTTCTTCCTTTTCAACAGGAACCAGACGCGCGTTGAATGCCCCCTGTCGGACAGCCGTGCCAGACGCATAGATGATCGCGCCGGTGGGAGTTGGGTCGATACGCAACTCGTCGATCTGACCAATTGGAATGCTGGTGTCTTCGGCATCGGGGCGGGAAAACAGGCCGGTTCCTCCGCCTTGCTTCGGAACCAGTGCGTCGGCGGCATTTGGGTCGGGCGGCGTTTCGGCTTCGACAGATCTGCTGGATCCGAACCAGTTTGAAGGGTTCACCCGAGAGTCACGCCAGCTGCTGCATGCAGTCAGGGTCAGCGTGGCGATGATGAGAACGGACAGAGATTTTTGCATGGACCCACAGACTTTCACACGAGTTCAGGCAATGGGTTAGCGCATATTCTTCGCGTTGAAAAGCCACCGCGGGGGCTGGACAGTGGCGGGTCACCGGCTTAGGTCACAATTGTGAATGCAACCAAAGGATCACCGCATCATGGCCACGCCCGCCTTTGAAGAGATTGTCGAGGATTTCGAGTTTCTCGAGGATTGGGAAGACCGGTATCGCCATGTCATCGAGCAGGGCAAGGCGATGGAGCCGCTGGACGATGCATTCAAGGTTCCGGCGACAAAAGTCCATGGATGCGCCAGCCAGGTCTGGCTGCATCCGATGATTGAATCCGGCGTCTTCAAATTCGATGGTGACAGCGATGCACTGATCGTGCGCGGCCTGATCGCTGTTCTTCGGTCCTTGTACAACGGTTTGCCCGTGGCCGAAGTTCCCAAGGTCGATGCGGGGGCGGAACTGGCACGCCTTGGGCTGAACGACCACCTGTCCGCTCAGCGCTCGAACGGCCTGCGGTCTATGATCGAACGCATCCGGCAGGTCGCACAGGAAAACGCCTGACCTCATCCTGGGCGGTTTGCCCAGTCCGACAGCGTGTTTTCCAGATCGCCGTAACCGGTGAACCGGCGTTCGAATTCCAGCCCCATCCGGTCTGCGCATTCGCGCGCGCGTTCCGTCAGCTCTGGGCTGTCGATCTGGGCCTGATAGACAAGTTTGGTGTAATTGCCGAAATACATGTCACGCAGTTCCGGGTGGCGGTCCAGGCCCAGTGGTTTCCAGACAAAGGCGTCGAATTGCCGGGCCAGGAAATCTGTCAGATAGAACGCGGTTGTTTCGTCTTCTCCGCGGTCCTGAAAGGCCTGATTTCCTTCGAAGAAGGAATAGCAATGGGGCCCCTTCACCATTTCGACCCCAAGTTTTTCGCAGGCGGCCTGAAGCAGACCCCCGGTGCCGCAATCGGCGTAAACGATGTAGATCTTGTCAAAATCGCTTTGATGCTTGGCCACGGCGTCTTCCACGGCCTGGATGATCCGTTCCGGGTGAACGTGCAGGATCGCCGGCAGGCAGGTCAAAGCCATGTGATCCCAGCCATTTCGTGTTTTGATGTCCAGTATTTCGCGCGCAAGAGCGCCACAGGCAATCAACAGGATGCTTCCCTTGCCTGTATCGTCATAGCCCTTCGAGGTCAGGCTTGCATCATCTGGCAGGGATTCGTTTGACATCGCTTGGCATCCTCCGGGGCTTTAGCCATAGGAGGATGATTGAGGCCGTTGGGCAAGCCCCGATCCGACATCTCATGTCAGGCCGCCGACGCATGCGCTTCAAACGCAGTCAGTAGGGGCCGGGACAGCGGGCCGTACGCGGCAACACCGTTCACCGACAGTTCCGGAAACAGCGACAGGATTTCTTGCCGTGCGGCAGACCCGAGACTGTCCCAGATATGCGCGCCGGGATGAAAGCTCTCGCTCAGGCAATCTTCGGCCCAGAGCAGCTCATGCCGGTCGAACAGCAAGTGGATGTAGGTCACCACGCCTCCGGGCCGCAGTATGATGTCGGACCCGCTCACGAGATGTTTGGCAGGCGCCAGGGCTTCGCAATGTCCGGTGTACAGCTCGAGACGCCAATGCCCAATCAGCATGCGGTGCTGTTGTGACACCAGAAGGTCGCGCGTGTTTCCGATGGCGCCCGCTTTGAAAAGAACAGGCGCATGCGGACCCGTTGCCTTGACGGTTCGCCGCCCCATCCAACGCAGGGGTTGCAGCCCATGATCATGGGTTTCAATCCGGTCGCCGACGGACAGGGTTTCAATCGGTCGCGCGCCTTGCTCGGTGCGGATCATCGTTCCGGGGGTAAAGCAGGGCACCAGATCCCAATCTTCACGGCGGGATGTCAGGCCTGAATACCGGTTTCCGGCAAGGCTGTTGAGCGTGATCGAGCGGACAGGGCCAGCCTCCAAGGCGGATTGGTCCGAATTGTCCGAGAATTCCGGCATCAGATAGGTGTTGCCATCCACATCCTGCGCCACAACTGCGGAAATCCTGGCAGTTGATCCGTCAAAATAGGTGATCGTGGCGTTGTAGACCGAAGTGCCATCGAATGTCTTAGGCGGCCCGCCATCGATCGAAAACCGATCATTGGCCGACATGTTGTTCATGTTGTAGTACGAACCCGTATTGCCGACCGCGCTCCAGGTGACGCTGTTGTGAGCCAGCGGATCGTCGGACCCGCCAAAGGCTTTCCCGACAAGCGCCGAAGCGTTTTCAGCTGTGTTGTTGCCTTCGAAACTGT
Organism: Ruegeria sp. HKCCD6428; assembly: GCF_013110595.1. Lineage (NCBI taxonomy): Bacteria > Pseudomonadati > Pseudomonadota > Alphaproteobacteria > Rhodobacterales > Roseobacteraceae > Ruegeria > Ruegeria sp. HKCCD6428. The sequence continues at coordinate 757,173 of NZ_WVQX01000001.1, read as the reverse complement.
CGATATCGGCAAGTTTGCCGAGCGAGATGGCTGTGAACGTAGTCGGCACGAGACCCCCCGGGGATGTGAATGCCTCGTTCTTTTAGACCTGCTTTGGTTTAGAATTGGATAATCCGGATTTTCCGGTGATAAGGCGCTTCAGAATCGAAAAGGCCGCCCGGATCGGACGGCCTTTCAATCAGTATTGTTCGGGTCTTAGCCAGCCAGTTGTTAGCCAGCCAGTTGATTGTGCTTGCGGCCCACGAATTCCTTGGCGGTTTCCACTGCAACAGCTGCGTCGCGGCAATAGGCATCCGCGCCGATGGCTTTGCCGAACTCTTCATTCAGGGGCGCGCCGCCGACCAGAACGATGTAATCGTCGCGGACGCCCTGTTCGACCATCGTGTCGATGACCACTTTCATGTAAGGCATCGTAGTGGTCAGCAGGGCCGACATGCCCAGAATGTCGGGTTGTTCGTTTTCCAGTGCTTCTAGGTAGTTTTCGACCGGGTTGTTGATGCCCAGATCGACAACTTCGAAGCCGGCGCCTTCCATCATCATCGAAACAAGGTTCTTGCCGATGTCGTGGATGTCACCCTTCACGGTGCCGATGACCATCTTGCCGACGCGCGGTGCACCGGTTTCGGCCAGCAGCGGCTTGAGAATGGACATGCCGCCTTTCATGGCGTTTGCGGCCAGCAGAACCTCGGGGACGAACAGGATGCCGTCGCGGAAGTCATGGCCTACGATGGTCATACCGCCAACCAGAGCCTTGGTCAGGATGTCATAAGGTGTCCATCCGCGTTCCAGCAGGATGTTGGTACCTTCTTCGATCTCTTCCTTCAGGCCATCGTAGAGATCGTCGAACATCTGCTCGACCAGTTCGTCGTCATTCAGTTCGGACAGGACGATGTCTTCTTCGTCGGACATGGGGTATTCCCTGTGCTGGGCGGGCCATCGACCCGTGGTGGCATTTTTTCCGTTTTGGCCAAAACGTCGCATCGTGACTGTGACGATTGCGACGTCGGTCGTTTCGGGACCGACCTATAAGCCAAAAAATGGGGGGGCTCGATAGAAAAGTCTGCAAGATTATCCTGCAGACTCTTCAACTAACTTCAATCCAACGAAGATTTGGCGGGGGTTGCGCCAAATCGGCGACAGGCCTATGTTTGCGCGAGAACAAAAGAAGAACATACTGACATGAACATCGCGCGGACGATCAAGGCAAGAGGAACAACGACGAACGAAGCTGGTCGGTTTGAACGCTTTGCCACCACGCCCGCCGAAGACGGGTGGGACATAGAGGAAGAATTGCCGCCGCTGCGTACCGAGACAAGCGAAGAGGTTGCGCGCAGCGCTATTACTTATAACCGATCCCCTGACTTGCCTTTCGATCGGTCGATCAACTCGTACCGGGGATGTGAACATGGCTGCGTTTACTGTTTTGCGCGGCCCAGCCACGCGTATCTTGGGCTATCGGCAGGATTGGATTTCGAAACCCGCCTGATCGCTCGACCCAACATGGGGCGTGTTCTGCGCAAGGAATTGTCCGCCAGATCCTACAAAGTCGCGCCGATTGCAATTGGTACGAACACGGACCCGTATCAGCCGATTGAGAAAAAGCACATGATTACAAAATCATGTCTTGAGGTTTTGAGTGAGTTCAACCACCCGGTCGCAATCGTCACCAAGGGTACCTTGATAGAGCGGGATCTGGAGTTGCTTGCCGACATGGCAGGCCGGGGGCTGGTGCGGGTTGGTATTTCGCTGACAACGTTGGATGCGGAATTGTCCCGCCGGATGGAACCACGGGCGCCGTCGCCTCTTCGGCGGTTGCGCGTGATCCGAACGCTGACGGAAGCGGGCGTTCCGGTGCGTGTCATGACGTCACCCATCGTGCCGGGGCTGACGGATCATGAACTGGAAAGCCTTCTGGAAGCCGGGAAAGAGGCTGGTGCGGATGCCGCAAGCTGGATCATGTTGCGCCTGCCGCGCGAAGTATCGCAGCTTTGGCAGGGCTGGCTTGCCGATCATGAGCCGTCGCGGGCGGAAAAGGTCATGTCCAAACTGCGGGAAATGCATGGAGGGCGGGACTACGATCCGCGTTGGGGGCACAGAATGCGGGGCGAGGGTGAGTATGCCGGGATTATCGCTCAAAGGTTCGTGAAGACCTGCAAACGTCTGGGGCTGTCCATAAAATCGGCCCCGTTGCGTTGCGACTTGTTTGCGGTGCCGCCGCAGCCCGGGGATCAGCTGAGCCTGTTCTGAGGTCTTGCGCCCCGGCTTGTCCGGTGCTGTCTTGCGCGGGAAAACACCGGGTCTTCGCGCTCTCATTGCTTCAGCCCAAACAAAAAGACCCCGGCAGTACCGGGGCCTTCGAAACAGATTGACGTGAGGCGCGTATCAGCGATTTTCGATATCCACGTAATCGCGCAGCGTTTCGCCTAGGTACAGCTGACGCGGGCGGCCGATTTTGTTTTGCGGATCGGCGATCATCTCTTTCCACTGGCTGACCCAGCCAACGGTGCGTGACAGGGCGAAGATCGGCGTGAACATCGAGGTCGGGAAACCCATCGCTTCGAGGATGATGCCCGAGTAGAAGTCGACATTCGGGAATAGCTTTTTATCGGCGAAGTACGGGTCTTCCAGTGCTTCGCGTTCCAGTTCCTTGGCAACCTGCAATTTCGGGTTGTCTTCAACGCCCAGCAGATCAAGAACTTCGTCAGCCGATTGCTTCATCACTTTGGCGCGCGGGTCGAAATTCTTGTAAACGCGGTGACCAAAGCCCATCAGGCGGAACGGATCGTTCTTGTCTTTGGCGCGGGCAATAAACTCGGGGATGCGATCAACGGTGCCGATCTCTTCCAGCATCTCCAAGCAGGCCTGATTTGCGCCACCATGTGCCGGACCCCAAAGGCAAGCGATGCCGGCGGCGATACAGGCAAACGGGTTTGCCCCCGAGGACGACGCCAGACGCACGGTCGATGTCGAGGCATTCTGTTCGTGATCCGCATGCAGCGTAAAGATGCGGTCCATGGCGCGGCTGAGGATCGGGTTGACCTCGTATTCCTCGGCAGGAACGCTGAAACACATGCGCAGGAAGTTCGAGGCATAGTCCAGATCGTTGCGCGGATACACGAAAGGCTGACCAGTGTGATACTTGTAGGCCCATGCAGCAATAGTCGGCATCTTGGCGATCAGACGATGCGATGCGATTTCACGCTGCTGCGGGTCCGAGATATCCGTTGAATCGTGATAGAAGGCCGACATCGCGCCGACAACGCCGACCATGATGGCCATCGGGTGCGCGTCGCGGCGGAAACCGCGATAGAAATACTGCATCTGCTCGTGCAGCATGGTGTGGCGTGTGATCGTGGTCTCGAATTTCTCAAGATCCTTTGCCGCCGGCAGTTCTCCGTACAGCAGAAGATAGCAGACTTCGAGAAAATGCGATTTCTCGGCCAGTTGGTCGATCGGATAACCCCGGTGCAGCAGTTCGCCTTTTTCGCCGTCGATATAGGTGATGGTGCTGTCGCAGCTTGCGGTCGAAGTGAACCCGGGATCGTAGGTGAAGACGCCGGCCTGACCATAAAGCTTGCGGATATCAATGACATCCGGACCAGCGGTCGGAGAATGAACAGGCAACTCATACTCTTTGCCGTGAACGGTCAGAGTGGCTGTTTTGTTGCTTTCAGTCATGGTTGTCCCTTCTTCATTCATGCGCACGCCAGAGTTACCTCCGGTGATACGGGCAATGACTGCGCGTGGACGCGCAGTCCGGGTGTTAGCGGAGCAGCGTTACCCCTTTATGAAGCTTGGGTTATTTCGCTGCTTCAGAAAGCCGCGCCAGGGTTTCTTCCCGTCCCAGCACAAGCATCATGTCAAAAACCGAAGGCGTAACGGCCCGACCCGCCAGGGCGGCCCTCAGCGGACCGGCCAGCTTGCCGAATTTGAGCTCCTTTGACTCGGCAAAGGAATTCAGTGCCTCCTCCAGTTCGTTCCGCGACCAGCTAACATTTTGCAGATGCGGCGTCAATTCCGTCAGTATACCATCGGATACAGTTGCCAGTGCCTTTGCCGCCTTTTCATCCGGAACGATCGGGCGGTTTGTCAGTGCAAAATGTGCCTTTTCAAGCAGTTCCGGGAAAGTGCGCGCCCGGTCCTTGAGGCAATACATCGCACGTTCCAGATCACTGGATTGTGCTTCGGTAAGGGGCGGAAGGTCTGCTGCGGCCAGATATGCTTCGATCTCTTGCCGCAGTGCAGCATCATCCGAGATTGCGATATGCTGTCCACACAGGTTTTCAAGCTTTTTCAGATCAAACCGTGCAGGGCTTTTGCCGATCCCGTCCAGATCGAACCAGTCCTTTGCCTGCGCGTCCGTGAAAAACTCATCGTCGCCATGACTCCAGCCCAGCCGGGCCAGGTAATTGCGCATCCCGGCTGCGGGATAGCCCATGGCCTGATATTCCTGCGCTCCAAGAGCACCATGGCGCTTGGACAGCTTCTTGCCGTCCGGCCCGTGAATCAGCGGGATATGCGCCCAGACCGGAACGTCCCAGCCCATGGCTTCGTAGATCATCATTTGTCGCGCGGCGTTGTTCAGGTGATCGTCGCCGCGGATGACATGGGTGACACCCATGTCGTGATCGTCGACAACGACTGCCAGCATGTAGACGGGTGTTCCGTCCGAGCGCAGAAGAATCATGTCGTCCAACTGGTCATTGCGGATGCTCACATCGCCCTGAACCTGATCGTGGATCACGGTCACCCCGTCCTGAGGCGCCTTGATGCGTATGGCAAAAGGTGCATCCGGATGTGTAGCAGGATCGGCGTCACGCCATGGGCTGCGGAACAGGGTTGATTTCCCTTCGCTGCGCGCCTGGTCCCGGAAAGCCGCGATTTCTTCCTGGGTCGAGAAACACTTGTAGGCCTTGCCCTCGGCCAGCAACTGATGCGCGACCTCGGCGTGACGGGCGGCCCCTTCGAACTGGCTGATCACGTCACCGTCGTGATCAAGGCCAAGCCAGGCCATGCCCTGAAGGATCGCGGCGGTCGCCTCGGGTGTCGAACGTTCGCGATCGGTGTCTTCGATCCGCAGCAGGAATTTGCCGCCCCGACCACGCGCATACAGCCAATTGAACAATGCAGTGCGCGCGCCACCGATATGCAGGAAACCGGTGGGCGAGGGGGCAAAACGAGTGACGACCTGTTCAGTCATGGTGAGGATTAACCTTTTGGTAACCGTATCTGGCATAGTTTGAAGCCTGTCTAACGAGCCCGAAGGACGGGGGCAACCATGCGTGTTCTTGCACGGGTCGAGGCCGCGCTGCTGCGCCAGACAGGCTACCTTTTCCCTTGGACGCCGGTTTTGCTGGCGACGGGGATTGGTCTTTATTTCGGCGTCCGCGTCGAGCCGGATTGGTCAGTCTATGCCGGTCTTGTCTGTCTTGGAATCGCTCTTGTCGCCTTGCGCCGCTGGCTGCCACCGGGGGTAGGAACGTTGGCAATCGGGGGGGCGCTGATCGCTGCCGGTTTCATTCTGGCAGGAGTTCGCGCCCATATGGTGGCAGAACCGGTACTGTCGTGGCGATATTATGGCCCTGTCGAGGGGAGGGTCGTCGCCATGGATCGGTCTGCCTCGGATGCGTTGCGGTTGACGCTTGATCAGGTACGCATAGGGGATGTACCTCAGGAGCGCAGGCCGCAGCGCATCCGTCTTTCCGTTCATGTTCCAACGGGCGCAATCCCACCGGGGCAGCGTATTATGACCACAGGTCATCTTTCGCCGCCGCAGGGCCCGGTCGAGCCCGGAGGTTTCGACTTTCGCCGACATGCCTGGTTTCAACGATTGGGCGCGGTCGGCTATACCCGCGTCCCGATCATGACCATCGCGCCAGCGACCGAGGGGATCGACGGCATTCGGGTCACTGCGATCCGCATGGCCATTTCGCAGCGGGTCAGGCAGATTCTGCCCGGTGAAATCGGTGGATTTGCCGCCGCCGTCACCACCGGAGATCGCAGCGGGATGGGGCAGGAGGCGCTATCATCCTTGCGGGCGTCCAATCTGGCCCATCTGCTGGCCATTTCCGGGCTTCATATGGGGCTTCTGACAGGCTTCGTATTCGTCGCGTGTCGGTTGGGGCTGTCGTTGTGCCCCCCCGTGGCGTTGCGACTTCCGGTTCGGAAGGTGGCTGCTGTTCTCGCGCTTTGTGCCGCAACCCTTTATCTCTTGTTGTCCGGGGGCAACGTTGCAACCGAACGGGCCTTTGTCATGGTCAGCGTCATGCTGGGGGCCGTATTGATCGACCGACGCGCGATTTCACTGCGCGCGGTTGCTGTTGCCGCCGTAATCGTGCTGGTTCTTCGGCCTGAGTCGCTGCTGAGCCCCGGATTTCAAATGTCCTTCGCCGCAACCACAGCCTTGGTCGCCGTCTTCGGAGCGTTGCGAGAGATGCGCCCGATGCCCGGCCCAAACTGGCTGAAGCCCGTCGCCGGCGTGGTGATGTCATCGGCAATTGCAGGCCTTGCAACAGCCCCCATAGGTGCAGCGCATTTCAATACGATGTCCCACTACGGTCTGCTGGCCAACCTGCTTTCCGTTCCTGTCATGGGTCTTTTTGTCGTGCCCTCCGCCGTCGTTGCGGCGCTTCTGGCCCCGTTTGGACTGGAGGCAATTGCCCTGACCGTCATGGGGTGGGCGTTGCATTGGATCCTTACGGTTTCGGACTGGGTGTCGCACCTTGATGGCGCGCAGGGTTTTGTCGTCAGCCCGCCTTGGTACATCCTGCCCCTGGTCGCATTCGGCGCCTTGTGGATGGCCTTGTGGCAGGGACAAGCACGATGGGCCGGAGCAGTGCCAGTTGTCCTGGCATTTCTGCTTTGGAACTCGGGGCACAGACCGGATGTCCTGATCGCTGAAAACGGCGGATTGGTGGGGGTTATGACCGACAAGGGGCGGGCCCTCAGCAAAAGCAAAGGCAGCGGGTTTGTCGCCGGTGTCTGGCTTGAAAATGACGGAGACGGCGTTGATCAGATCGAGGCGGCGCTCAGATGGCCGGACAGCGACATCGTGCAACGATACCCGCTGAAGGGTTTTGAGATCATCCATATCACCGGAAAACGGGCGGCGCGGGCGTTTGACGAATGTCAGGAAAACCAGATCATCATCTCTGCTGTTGCGCTTGCCCTGCACGGTTCGTGCGGGGTGTTCGATCCGGAACGGTTGTACGAAACCGGCAGCCTGTCGGTTTCGAACGGAAAGCTGACCTCGAGCGCGGACATGACAGGTCATCGGCTTTGGTCCCCGAAACCTGCCGGGGACCGTCATTCCAATCAGGCTCAATAGGTGCGGATCAGCCCGACCAACCGGCCCTGAACCTTGACCTTTTCTTCGGGCAGGACGCGCGTTTCATAAGCCGGGTTTGCAGCCTCAAGCGCGATTGCGTTGCCGCGGCGGAAGTACCGCTTGAGGGTCGCTTCCTGATCCTCGACCAAGGCAACCACGATGTCGCCGTTATCCGCAGCCGAGGTTTCCCGGATGACGACCACATCACCGTCATTGATGCCAGCGTCGATCATCGAGTCGCCGCGAACTTCCAATGCATAGTGCTGACCCTGTCCCGAAACCATGGGGCCGGGAACGGCCACGTGATGCGATACATGGCTGATTGCTTCGATGGGAACACCGGCTGCGATCCGGCCCATGACCGGCAGCTCGAGCGCGTCCACCGATACAGGCTCCACATTCGCAGGGCGGGGGCCCTTGGGCCGGTCGCCTTCGATCACACGTGGCGTAAAGCCGGCCGTCGGCTCGCCGCCAAGGCTTTCGGGCAATTTCACGATCTCAATGGCCCGAGCGCGATGGGCAAGGCGGCGGATAAACCCACGTTCTTCCAATGCGGTGATCAACCGGTGAATGCCGGATTTCGACCGCAGGTCGAGAGCAGCCTTCATTTCATCAAAACTGGGCGGAACACCGTCCGCCTGCACGCGTTTGTGGATGAATTCCAGCAAATCCAATTGCTTCTTGGTCAGCATCGCTCACACCTCGTCGCTCATGCGTTTTCTTTTGTTCTACGCATGTTCACGTTTTGTGTCAACGAATTTGAGGGCAGGTCAGATCGGCAGGTATTCGACCATTTCCCCGATGTCGCGCGCCGGATCGTGTGGGGCGCGGACCAATAGCGCGTTGGACTGAGCCAATACGCTGAGAAGGGAACTGTCCTGATCTGCGCAAGCTTCGATACCGGCATCCGTCACCACGGCGCGCATATAATGCTCGCGCGGCCCGTTCTCGGGCAAAGGACCACTCAGCCGGGCCGTGCGGAAGGGTGGCAGCACCTGTTCAAGCCCCAGCATCCGGCGCACCATCGGGGCCAGAAACAGATAGCCGCAGACCATGGCGCTGACCGGATTGCCCGGCAACCCGACCATCGCCGCGTTGCCGATACGACCGGCCATCAGGGGTTTTCCAGGGCGCATTCGGATCTTGTAGAAGGATTGCTTCATCCCCAACCCCTGCGCGACGTCCGACACGAGATCATAATTGCCAACCGACGCCCCGCCGATCGTCACGACCAGATCCGCCCCCTGCGCAAGACCAAAGGCCGTTTCAAGTGACGATACAGTGTCCCGTGCGATCGGAAGCACGCGCACCACAGCCCCCAATCCTTCGAGCATTGCCTTTAGGCCAAATGTGTTCGAGGCGATGATCTGATCCGGGCCGGGTTCTTCCCCGGGCATGACCAACTCATCACCAGTCGAGATGAGGGCGATCACGGGTTTGCGCGAAACCGGAACGCGAGGGATGTTCATCGCGGCCATCAAGGCCACATCTTCAGCGCGGATCAAACGCGGGGCCGATATGGACGTGCCAGCCTTGAAATCCACGCCAGCGGGTCGGATGTTCGTTTTGGCGCCGGGTGCGTCCGTGATCGTCAGAAGATCACCGCGGCGGTCCGTATCCTCTTGAATCACAACGAAATCCGCGCCGTCGGGCACAGGGGCGCCGGTATAGATGCGAACGGCCTGTCCGGGGCCTACAGCGCCCTCAAAACGACGCCCGGCGGCTGACTCGCCCACGACTTTGAACATGGCGTGCAGTTCGACCTCGTCAGATTTGATTGCATAGCCATCCATGGAAGAGGCGGCAAAAGGCGGCTGATCCCGCGTGGCCGTGACGTCCCGCGACAGAACGCGCCCTGCGGACTGGGCCAGTGGGACTTCTTCTGTCGGCAATGGCCCCACAAGATCGAACAACAGGGCGCGCGCGTCTTCGACAGTAATCATTTCGCCTCGTAACGCCCTGATTTACCGCCATCTTTGAGCAGAACGCGAATGCCGCCTATCTCCATCGCCTTATCGACGGCCTTGGTCATGTCGTATACGGTCAAGGCGGCTGTCGATACGGCGGTCAGCGCTTCCATCTCAACCCCGGTCTGGCCCGAGGTCTTGACGGTGGCCTGGATCCGAACACCCGGCAGGTCCGGGTCAAGAGTCAGTTCGACGGCCACTTTGGTCACCGGCAATGGATGGCACAGCGGAATGAGGCCCGGCGTCTTCTTTGCGCCCATGATGCCGGCCAAACGGGCAATGCCCAGAACATCGCCTTTCTTGGCGCGACCTTCGGAAATGATTTCAAAGGTTTCCGGCGCCATCCTGATGTGACCTTCGGCAACGGCGACGCGATCTGTCACCTCCTTGTCCGAGACATCGACCATATGTGCCTGACCTTGGGCATCGAAATGGGTCAGTGGCATCACATCACTCCGGGGATAAGCGGGTTTGACAGGATATGGCGCGTTGCCGCTTCAACATCGTCCTGCCGCATCAGGCTTTCTCCGATCAAGAAGCAGCGGGCCCCGTAGCGTGCAATGTCCTTCAGATCGTCTGGTGTACCCAGGCCGCTTTCGCACACGATGGTGCGATCGGCGGGCACCAGCTTGGACAGGCGGCGCGTCGTGTCGAGCGTTGTCTCGAATGTCTTCAGATTGCGGTTGTTGATACCGATCAGCGGGCTTTTCAGCTGTGCCGCGCGTTCAAGCTCTGCCTCGTCGTGTACTTCGATCAGAACATCCATTCCCCAATCGAATGCAGTGTCTTCCAGTTCAGCCGCCTGATCATCACTGACCGAGGCCATGATGATCAGAATGCAATCCGCCCCCAGGGCGCGTGCTTCGACCACCTGATACGGGTCGTACATGAAATCCTTGCGCAAGGCGGGCAGGGACGTCGCCTCGCGCGCCTGCGTCAGATACTCTTTCTTGCCCTGAAAGCTGGGGGTGTCGGTCAGGACGGACAAACATGTCGCGCCACCATCTTCATAAGCCTTTGCAAGAACGGGCGGGTCGAAATCCGGCCGGATCAGTCCTTTGGACGGGCTGGCTTTCTTGACCTCGGCGATCAGGCCATAGCCTTGCCGCGAGGCGTGTTGCAGCGCATTGGCAAAGCCACGGGGTTCCGAGGCGGACCGGGCCTCACTTTCCAGTGTTTCCAGGGATTTCTGCGCTTTGTCCGCCGCGACTTCTTCCAGTTTGTAGGCTTTGATTCTGTCCAGAACGGTTTCGGTCATGCGGCTTCCTGTGTCTTGGCGGCCAAGGCCGTGATTTTGTTTTTGGCATTGCCACTGTCGATGCTTTCAGCAGCCATGGCCACGCCTTCGCGCAGATCATTTGCCGCTTCGGCGACGACCAGAGCGGCGGCCGAATTCAGCAACACCGCGTCGCGATACGCGGACGGGGCACCATCCAGCAAAGCCCGAAACGCAACGGCGTTTTCCTCGGGCGAGCCACCGATGATGTCCTCGAACGGATGCACCGGAAGACCTGCGTCTTCGGGGTGCAGTTCGACCTCTTTCACAATCCCGTCTTCCAGAGCGGCGACCCAGCTGATGCCGGTGATTGTAAGCTCGTCGGTCCCGTCCGAACCATGCACCAACCAGGCCCGGTCCGAGCCCAGCAGGCCAAGCGTTTCGGCCATCGGACGGATCAGGTCGCGGCTGAAGGCACCGGTCAATTGCCGTTTGACGCCGGCAGGGTTGGTCAGTGGGCCGAGAATATTGAAGATCGTGCGTGTTCCCAGTTCTTGCCGGGACGGCATCACATGGGCGATGGCAGGGTGGTGCATAGGCGCCATCATGAAGCCGATACCAACGTCTTTCAGCGCATTTTCAACGACTTGCGGGCCAACCATGACGTTGATACCCATCTGGCTCAATGCGTCTGCCGCGCCGGATTTCGAGCTCAGGTTGCGATTGCCGTGTTTCGCGACCGTGACTCCGGCACCGGCCACGACAAAAGCGGTCGCGGTCGAGATGTTCAGGGTGCCTTTGCCGTCGCCGCCGGTGCCGACGATATCCATCGCCCCCTCGGGTGCGTTTACGGCATTGCATTTCGAACGCATCACGGCGGCTGCCGCGGCGTATTCATCCACCGTCTCACCGCGTGTCCGCATGGCCATCAGCAATCCGCCGATCTGGCTGGGCGTGGCTTCGCCATCGAACAGTATGGCAAAGGCTTTTTCGGCCTCGGCACGCGTCAAAGGACGATCGGCAGCGGCTCCGATCAGCGGTTTAAGCGCGTCGCTCATGCCGGGACTTTCAGTTCTTGCAGGAAGTTTTTGAGTAGGGCGTGACCGTGCTCGGATGCGATGGATTCCGGGTGGAACTGCACACCGTGGATCGGCAATTCCTTGTGCTGCAATCCCATGATCGTGCCGTCGTCCAGCTCGGCCGTGATCTCCAGGCAATCGGGCAGGGTCTCGCGCTCGACCACCAGCGAGTGGTAGCGCGTTGCCTCAAAGGGTGAGGGCAGACCGGCAAACAACCCCTTGCCGGTGTGCTTCACCGTGCCCATCTTGCCATGAACGATCTCGTGGCATCGAACCACCTTGCCGCCAAACACCTGGCCTATGGTCTGATGGCCCAGGCAAACCCCCAATAGCGGCGTTTTGGTTTCAGCGGCCGCTTTCGTCAGTGCCAGGCAAATCCCCGCCTGATCCGGGTCGCAGGGGCCGGGGCTCAGCAGAATGCCGGCAGGGTTCATGGCCATCGCTTCCTGCACATCCAGCGCATCATTTCGGCGAATGACCATTTCGGCACCAAGTTCGCCTAAATAATGTACCAAATTGTAGGTAAACGAGTCGTAGTTGTCGATCAGCAGCAGCATTTGGGCACTTATCTTCGCTTGGGCATTTCGGGCTGGCGATGCAGCCCCGGGCCACGGTATAATGTCCGCACATACATGCTCAGGCTTGAGCGGCAGCGTCAAGAGGACATACCGTTTCTGGCGCGTTCAATTGGCCGAGTGCCACACCAGATGGCGCAGAGCTGGACGAGGCAGAGGAAAGAGGCGAAAGGCAGGAAAATGGGCGGATTTTTCGGAGGAATGGTCGCGGGCGCGATCGTTGTTTTGATCTTGGGTGCGGTTGTGTCACTCAAGACGCCGATGGTGAATACCCCGGTTGTTGCAACCGAAGCACCGGCGCCGACGATTTCTGAAACTCCCGAGGCTCCGGCTGAAGTGGCGGACGCCGGATCTGACGCCGATCTGGTGGAACTTGCCCCGCGTGCGCCAGAAGCCGCCGATGACGAAGGCGAGGATCTGGCCGATCTGTCGGGGCTGGAAACGTCAATCGATTCCCAGCCGGTTGTCGGTGCGGCAACGGATGCGCTGAACCAACCGGAAGCGGCAGGTGCAAATGAAGTGTCATTCGTGATCGAAGCGCCCGCCGCCCTGCCGGAGCCAAGTCAGGTGCCCTCGATTCAGCCAGACGATGCGCTGCCTGCCGTAATTGATGAAACACCGGCCCCGCCGGCAGAGCCCGAGAACACCGAGGTGGCCGCGCTTGCGCCCGAGCCAGACCCTCTGCCACGGGCAGCGCCAGAGCCGGAGCCAGAGTCGACAGAGACCGAAGAACAGAACCCGTTTGAAAACAGCCCGATTGCCGTGGAAGGGGATGAAGACACCATGCCTCGGGAACTGCCGCGCATCGCTGCGCTGCCCCAGATCGGGGGTGAGCAGAAAGCAAGTGCCAGCTCGATCATCGGAAAACGCGTCGTTCCGCTGACGGAACGGGATGATGAGCCCGTCGTGGAACAGGCCTCGGCTGAACAGCCGAAATCGACCAAGCCGATCGAGCGTTTTGCGGCAAAGTTCGAAAACCCCGAATCCAAGCCGCTGATGTCCATTATTCTGATTGATGACGAGGGTGCATTCGGGTCCGAGGCGTTGCAGGACTTTCCCTATCCGATCAGCTTTGCCGTGAACCCATCGGATCCTGATGCGGCAGAAAAGATGGCCCGTCACCGCAAGGCCGGGTTCGAGGTGCTGGCCCTGGCGGATCTGCCCGAGGCCGCAAGCGCGCAGGACGCCGAGGTGTCGCTGTCGGTGTGGCTGGATACCCTGCCGGAAACGGTTGGTATTCTGGAAGGTGTGAACAGCGGGATTCAGGGCAATCGCAAACTGGCTGATCAGGTCGCCGCGATTGCTGCGGGAACCGGCCGGGGGCTGATTACGCAGGACAATGGGCTCAACACCGTGCAGAAACTGGCGGCGCGAAACGGAGTTCCGTCCAGTGTCGTTTTCCGCGATATCGACGGCGCACGGCAGGATCCCAAAATCATGCGCAGATTCCTGGATCAGGCCGCGTTCCGTGCGGGTCAGGAAGGGACAGTGGTCATGCTGGGACGCGTGCGTCCCGAGACGATTTCAGCCCTGTTGCTGTGGGGGCTGGAAGATCGGGGCAACCGCGTGGCAATGGCTCCGATTTCGGCCGTCATGATGAAACAGGTGCAGTAATCTTCGCAGAATGCAAAGAAAAGGGGCGGTGATCATCTGATCGGCCGCCCCTGTTTTTTTAGCCGTTTCCGTTGCCGGTAAACCGCGCGGCGTCAGCTGCCGCGCGCCGTATGGCGTTGGATTTATGAACAGTTTCCATAAACTCGGCTTCGGGGTCGCTGTCGTAAACAACACCACCACCGGCTTGGATATAGAGTTTCTGATCCTTCACGATGGCGGTGCGCAGGGCAATGCACATGTCCATGTCTCCGCCGGCGCTGAAATAGCCGACGCCGCCGCCGTAAACGCCGCGTTTTTCCGGCTCCAGCTCGTCTATGATCTCCATCGCGCGCACTTTTGGCGCGCCCGAAACCGTTCCTGCCGGCATACCCGCAAAAAAGGCATCCAACGCGTCTTTGTCTTCGGCCAGTTCGCCTACAACGTTTGATACGATGTGCATCACGTGGCTGTAGCGTTCGATGATGAACTCTTCGGTCGGACGCACGGTTCCGATCTTTGACACACGACCGGTATCGTTGCGACCCAGATCCAGCAGCATCAGATGCTCGGCCAGTTCTTTCTTGTCGGCCAGCAGGTCCAGCTCGTTCGCCTTGTCTTCTTCAGGCGTCGCGCCACGCGGGCGCGTGCCTGCGATGGGGCGAATGGTGACTTCATTGCCAAACACACGCACCAGGATTTCGGGGCTTGCCCCCACTACCTGAAAACCGCCGAAGTTGAAGTAGAACATGAAGGGTGACGGATTCGTGCGCCGCAAGGATCGGTAGAGAGCAAAAGGTGGCAGTGGAAAATCCTGCGTCCAGCGCTGTGCCGGGACAACCTGAAAGATGTCACCCGCGCGGATGTATTCCTTGGCCTTTTCAACCGCCTCCATATAGCCGGATTTGGTGAAGTTCGACACCGGCGGGGCAACCTCGCGTGCGTCGCCCAGATCGCGGGTTTCCGCGGGCATGGCACGTTCCAGGTCGCGGACCGCATCCATCACACGCTCAGCCGCCTGGGCATAGGCCGCCTTGGCCGATTGACCGTCGCTGGCCCAGACAGGTGAAACCACCGTCACCTCACCCTTGACACCATCCAGTACCGCGATGACAGACGGGCGCAGCATGATCGCATCGGGCAAACCCAGTGGATCAGGGTTCACATCCGGAAGGTGTTCCACCAGCCGAACCATGTCATAACCCAGATACCCGAACAGCCCGGCAGCGGCCTGTGGTAGGTCATCGGGCAATTCCATGCGGCTTTCGGCAAGAAGCGCCCGCAGATTGTCCATCGGGTTGCCATCTTGGGGCGAGAACGCCTCGGCATCGAAACGGGCCGAACGGTTCAGTTCCGAGGTTTCCCCATGACAGCGCCAAACCAGATCAGGTTTCATGCCAATGATCGAATAGCGGCCACGAACCTCACCGCCTGTCACCGATTCCAGCATGAACGCATCTTTCTGCGCGCCCGTCAGCTTGAGCATCAGTGAAACAGGTGTGTCCAGATCGGCGGCCAGACGCGTATATACAACCTGGTTTTCGCCCGCATCATAGGCGCGCGCGAAGGTTTCGAAATCGGGTGTCAGGGCCATATCGGTCTCGTTTAAAAGCTCGCCTGCACGGCGTTCAGCGCCTGTTGATCCACCACGGGGCGCGCCCGAGTCTGGGCATCACGTACGTAGGCGTTAAAGATATTCTGTGCCAAAGCCTGATCCATCTGCGAGCTCAGGGCATCACGCAACTGACGCAGTTCATCCGTATCCGCCGGCGGCAGGGTTTCATCCAGACGCACTATCCAAGCCGCACCATTGCCCGAAACAACGCGCAGCTCGCCCGGTTCCATCGCGAAAACTTCGTTCATGAAATTGGCCGGAACGTCATTCAGAAACGCGGTGCGGGTCAGGGCGTTTTCGACGCGGAAGGGCAGGCCAGTCGCTGCGAAATCACCGTCAGGTGCCAGTTGGTTCAGAATGGCATCCGCCTTTTCGCGCAGGGCTTTGTTGATCTCGGCCTGTTGCCAGGCCTCGGCGACACGGTCGCGCGCGCTCTCCAGCGGTTCCGGGCGACGCGGCAGAACCTCGTCCAGGCGCAGGGCAAAAATTGACCCGTCTTCGAGGAAGGCGATTTCAGGGAAATCCCCTTCCTGAACGGCTTCTGCGGCCGCTCGGAACCCGTCATAGGCCGCAACGCCTTCGTCGCTGTCACGGGTCCAGTCGATCTGACCCAGTTCCATTTCGGTTTCTTCCGCCAGTTCTTCCAGCGTGGCACCGCCAGCCAGCATATCGTTGATATCCTCGGATTGCGCCTCGATCAGACGGCGGGCGCGTTCAGTCGCCAACTCTTCGCGAAGTGCCGGCTCGGCCTCTTCAAATGGAACGTTGTTCGCCGCCAGTGATCCGTTGACGCGGAACAGCGCCGAACCGAACACCGAAGGCAACGGGCCCACGACAGCGTCAAGCTCGGCCGCAAAAACGGCGTCCGCAGCTTCGCCCAGATCCTCACGCGTCACGTCGCCCAGATCAATGTCGTTCAGTTCCAGATCGCGATCCCGAACCAACTGTTCGAAAGTTGTGCCGCCAACCTCAAGCTGCGCCAAAGCGTCCTTGGCGGCCTGTTCGCTTGGAAAGTTCAGACGTTCGACCAAACGGCGTTCGGGCTGGTTGTATTCGTCGTTTCGTTCTTCATAAAGCTTGCGCAGCGCGTCGTCGTCGATTTCGACCGTGTCCACCAACATTGCAGGCGACAGAATCGCATAAGTCAGCTGCTTGGTGCGGGGCAGCATGAACTGGTCGCCATTGTCATCATAGAATGCCTGGATCTGTGCGTCCGTCGGATCGGCCACAGGTGACTCCAGCGCTTCCGTTCCAACAGTTGCAACCGTAAAGCTGCGCCGCGCGCCGATATAATCGATCATCGTGTCCGTCAGCGTTGCCGGCATTTTCACGCCGCCCATGATTGCGCCCTGCACGATGGTTCTGGCGGATTCCTTGCGCAGATCGGATTCGAATTCGGAATCGGTCATGCCGACCTGTTCCAGCTGAAAGCGATAGGATTCACGGTCAAAAGTTCCGTTGACACCCTGAAACGCCGGAATCGAGATGATCTCTTGCTGAAGATTCTCATCGCCGATGGAAATCCCAAGCTGACCGACCTCGTTGTCCAGCGCAGCCAAAGCGGTCAGACGGGCAAGGGCGTTTCGGTCCAGACCCAGGTCGCGGGCTTGCGACATCTGCAAAGGCTGCCCGGATTGTGCCTCCACCGCTCGGATCTCGCGCTGCAATTCGCGCACGTAGTCGTCGACCGAGATGCTTTCGTCGCCGACTGTCGCAATTGTGCGGATCGTACCGCTGAGGTTGACCGCGCCAAATCCCGCAAGGCCCAGCATCAGCAGGCCCATCAGAATCCAGACAAAGGTTTTCGAAAGACTTTTAGCGCCTGCGGCCATGATGCCCTCTTGTTTTTTCGGCAGAGTTCTGCCCTGTCGGTTGCGGCCCTGAATACGACGCACACCGCCGAGGGGCAAGCTTAGAAGGACAGGTCCTGCAACCGGTCGAACAATTGGCCCAGCCCGGCCCGATCCAGATTGGCAAAAGCAATGCGCACCTGCCGTTTTCCAGCCGGGTCATGATCCGGCATGAACATGGTGCCGGGCAACAGCAGCACGCCAACTTCCTGGACCAGACGGCGCGCAAGCTCGTCTGAGGGCATATCGAACGGATGTTCGAGATAGGCAAAATAGGCGCCAAGTCCCAAAAGCCGCCACCCCCGTGCTTCAAGCGCCGGCATCCCTTCTGCAATGGCTGCGCGGCGGTCAAGAATTTCGTCACGCTCGCCGGCCAGCCATTGCGACAGGTTTTGCATACCCCACAACGCTGCGAACTGGCCGATCTGGCCGGGGCAAATGGCGACCGTATCCAGAAATTTCTCGACCTCGGCCAACAACGCCTGGCTTGTTGCGATGGCACCCACCCTGTGGCCCGTCAGACGATAAGCTTTGGAGAAAGAGTATAGGTGGACAAGCGTTTCGTCCCACCCGGGTTTCTGAAACAGATCATGCGGGGGGCCGCTGCGGCTGTCGAAATCGCGATAGGTTTCATCGACGATCAGGCGAATTCCGGTTTCACGGGCCAGGTTGTAGAAGGCTTTGACAAGTTCGGCAGGGTATTCGACGCCGCCCGGATTGTTGGGCGTGACCAGCGCAATGGCGCGTGTCTTGTCGGTAATCATTCCGCGGGCACGCTCTGGATCGGGCAAAAGATCATCGCCGGTCGGCAGGTCCACAGCCTGTACTCCGGCCATATCCAGCCACATTTTGTGGTTGAAATACCATGGGGTTGGCAGAATGACCTCATCCGCTTCGCCGGTGATCGCCGATATCACGGCCGAAAACGCCTGATTGCAGCCCGAGGTGATGGCGATCCGAGGTGCGTCTACCTGCGCCGCATAGTGAGAACTGATCTGCGCCGCCAGTTCGGTGCGCAGATCGTCATTGCCCAATACCGGGCCGTAAAGATGCGCGCTGTCTTCGCGCACAGCAAACTCGGCCATAGCCTGCCGCAAGGCCAGCGGCGGCGGATCGACCGGGGCCGCCTGGCTTACGTTGATCAACGGGCGGTCGGATGGGAAGGCAACGCCCTCGACCCATCGGCGCGCCTCCATCACCGGAGGTGCGAATGTTGCGGCGGTGCGGCTGAGCGTCATGTGCGGTCTACTGTTCAGAAATCAATCGGTGCCGCGATACGGCTCGACATATTGAAGGGCCATATCCCATGGGAAGAAGATCCATGTGTCCTGGCTGACTTCGGTGATGAAGGTATCCACCATCGGGCGGCCCTTTGGTTTGGCGTAAACCGTCGCGAAATGCGCGTTTGGGTACATGTCCCGAACCAGTTCCAATGTCTTTCCGCTGTCGACCAGGTCGTCGATGATCAGAATACCGGTTCCGTCACCCATCAGGTCGGCGTCCGGAGATTTCAACACCTCTGCTTCACCCTGTTCCTGGTGGTGGTATGAACGCACGCTGATCGTATCGACCGTGCGTATATCCAGTTCTCGGCTGACGATCATCGCAGGCGCCATGCCGCCGCGCGTGATCGCGACAACACCCCGCCAATTGCCATCATCGGGACCTTGCCCGTCGAGACGCCAGGCCAGTGCACGCGAATCGCGATGAATCTGGTCCCAGCTGATATGAAAGCCTTTTTCGTGGGGCAAGCGGTCCTTGGCGCTCATGTTCTTAACCTTTTTCAACGTCCGGGGCGTCAACGGCCTTCATGCCGACAATGTGATACCCCGAATCCACATGAAGATTCTCACCTGTGACACCGCTGGACAGATCCGACAACAGGTACAGCGCCGAGTTGCCGACGTCATCGATCGTCACGTTGCGGCGCAGGGGCGAGTTATATTCGTTCCACTTCATGATATAGCGGAAATCGCCGATGCCGCTGGCGGCCAGCGTCTTGATCGGGCCGGCCGAGATCGAGTTTACGCGGATGCCATCCTTGCCCAGATCCTCGGCCAGGTATTTGACCGACGCCTCCAGCGCGGCCTTGGCGACGCCCATGACATTATAATGCGGCATGACCTGCTCGGCGCCGTAGTAGGTCAGGGTCACAGCGCTGCCGCCCTCGGACATCATCTTTTCAGCACGCTGCATCACGGCTGTGAAGGAATATACCGAAACATCCATCGTCAGTTTGAAATTCGCGCGGCTGGTGTCGACATAGCGACCGCGCAGCTCGTTCTTGTCGGAAAAGCCGATGGCGTGGACGATGAAGTCCAGCTTGCCCCATTTTTCTTCCAGCGCTGCAAAGAGCGCGTCGATGGATGCTTCGTCACTGACGTCGCAGGGCAGAACAATTTCGCTGCCCAATTGCGCCGCCAGCGGGTCGACGCGCTTTTTCAAAGCCTCGCCCTGATAGGAAAAGGCCAGCTCGGCCCCGGCATTCGACAAGGCGCGGGCGATTCCCCATGCGATTGATTTGTCATTGGCCAGTCCCATGATGAGGCCGCGTTTGCCGGCCATCAACTGATTTGACATGTTCGGTTCTCCGCCTGTCTTCGCGTTATGTTGAGTTGGTTTATGCCATTGGTTGCGTTGCATCAAGGCCGTGCGCTCTTGCCCGCAGCGGGTTCTCGCCTTAGGTTCGTCGTTAATACTTTCCAGGGGATGGAAATGACCGAGCGTGATGGCATCTTTGCTGGCTCCGATCCGTTTGAAATAGCGGCCCGGTGGCTTGCCGAGGCTGAAGAAACCGAATTGAACGACCCGAATGCGATTGCGCTAGCAACCGTTGATCCGGATGGCTTGCCAAATGCACGCATGGTGTTGCTCAAGGAAATCGAAGCGGACTCGTTTGTTTTTTATACGAACTACGAAAGCGCCAAGGCCAAGGAACTGGATACCGCAGGAAAAGCTGCATTTGTGATGCATTGGAAATCTTTGCGGCGTCAACTTCGTGTTCGTGGTACAATACGTCGTGAAAATGGGCCCCAGGCAGATGAGTATTATGCATCAAGGTCATTGAAAAGCCGACTGGGCGCGTGGGCTTCAAAGCAGTCGCAACCGCTTTCAAGCCGGGCAGCTTTGATGGCAGAGGTCGCGAAAGTGACGGCGAAACTTGGGCCAAATCCACCGCGTCCGCCGTTTTGGGGCGGGTACAGATTGACGCCCACCGAGATTGAGTTCTGGGCCGATGGAGCATTCCGCTTGCATGACCGGTTCAGATGGCAACGAATTGAGCCGGGATCGGCATGGCATGTTGAAAGGTTGAATCCATGACGTTCACGTGTCGTGAAATGCAACAGGCAGAAAATAAACGATTTTTTCAGCTTGAATTTGCCTGCCATTCCCATAAACAACAAACCCTTAACGAACTGTTGAAATTCGCGATGGGAAAACCGTGCCAGAAGACCTGAACAACATGTACCGCGTCCGTGGACACGTAAAATGGTTCGACCCTGCCAAGGGTTATGGCTTTGTTGTATCCGAAGAGGGCGGCCCGGATATTCTGTTGCACGTGAATGTTCTGCGCAATTACGGCCAGAGTTCGGTTGCGGATGGCGCCAGCATTGAAATCATGACTCACCGCACGGACCGAGGGGTTCAAGCGGTCGAGGTCGTTGCGATTGATCCGCCGGCGCGGACCGACTCGATGATGCTTGCCGATTTCGCCGAGCTGGATCCGGAGGCTATCGCAAAGGCGCCGCTGGAAGCCGCACGGGTGAAATGGTTCGACAAAGGCAAGGGTTTCGGATTTGCCAATGTCTTTGGGCGAAATGAAGACGTATTCCTTCATATTGAGGTGTTGCGCCGGTCGGGTCTTGCTGATCTGCAACCAGGTGAAGCACTGGCCATGAGGGTGATCGACGGCAAGCGTGGTCGGATGGCCGCGCAGGTTCTGGCCTGGGAAGCGGCTTTGGATAGCTGAACCGGATGAAACGGCTTCGGATACTCTTGACCATATTCGTAACGTTGTGGGCAGGAGTTGCCGCTGCTGCTTGCAGATCGGATCGTGTCACACTCAGAAATGACAGTGCGACCGTGCAATTTAACGTGGAAGTCGCCGTCACTCCGCAAGAGCGATCCCGCGGTTTGATGTTTCGCGAATCGTTGCCGGCTCGATCCGGTATGCTGTTCGTCTTTGATCCGCCGCAACCCGTTGCTTTCTGGATGAAGAACACACTGATCCCGCTCGATATGGTTTTTCTGGATCGCACCGGTTTGGTGACGCGTGTGCATGAAGGCGCGATTCCGGGTGATCTTACGCCGATTGAAGGGGGCGATTCCGTATTTGCGGTGCTGGAAATCAATGCAGGATTGTCCGCGCGCTACTCCATCAGGCCCGGGACACAGATGAAGCACGAAATTTTTTCGCAAGGACCTGCAATTTGGCCCTGTTAGGGCTTTTCAAATCAGATCGGCGTCGTTAGGAAGGCGCACGGTCCGGGGCGTGGCGCAGTCTGGTAGCGCACCTGTTTTGGGTACAGGGGGTCGTAGGTTCGAATCCTGCCGCCCCGACCACTTCCATCAAGCTAATTCGGCGAGCCACCCATTGTCTGGTAGAGCTCGCCGATGGCTTGATTCAAAACCTTACTTTCAACCGGAACTTCAACTGCCGCACCGGTTTTTTGCGGGACGTGGAAGAAAACATGCGCGTCCACGCGATACCCTGCGTTTGTTTTTGTTGACGTAAGACGCATGACGCTTTGGGGCAGTTCCTGCGGATGGCCGTCATAGTTCAGAATCAGAAAAGCTGTCGCCTTCGGGGGCAGGAACTCACTGCATTCAAAAACTTGGTTCGCGGTTTTTTTGAAAGACTCGCCAGGGCCCGAGCAACTGGTTTCAAACGTATCGAACAGGCGTTTCGGGAAGGATTCAAACTGTGCGCTGCGTGACGGGATGGGCACATCTTGTGGTGCGCATGCAACGATGCAGGCCATGGCCGGGAAAAAATGAAACAACTTCATTCGTTTGAACTCCCTCGCTCTTGGGTAAACCGTTCGGCACATGGCGCAGGTCTGTTTGCCCGGACGGTATTGATTCCCTTTCAAGGTAACCAGCATGCCATTGGTTGATCAAATCCAGATAACTATGCTGGTAAAAACGGGAATTCATTTTGAGAGCGCAAAACGTCGGCGGAAATTCGCCGTGGACGAAGCTGTGGAGGAATCGCGGCCTGCACGCAGAAGGCCTCATGCAACCATCAGGTCAATAAAAAAGATTTGGGAAATGACCGAAAAAGGGCGTTGACCTACTATGGGAACATACGTCAAATTGTATGAGCCAACGAGATTGCCACAACATCTGGTGTATATTCCAGAAAAGGCAGCGGGCGAGGGTCGGATAAGCACAAACGATTATCGTGCGGCCGCATTAGCGGCATTGCGCTGTCCAAGGCAGCGAACAGTACCTTTTTGCACGCTTCTCAGGGCGTTGTGGGCGACACCCTGCAACACAAGATTTGGTGTCGGGAATCTGAAATTGAGCTGAATAAACCAGGGCTGCGGACATGAAGATTGAAAGAAAATTCACCAAACCGGATCAGGACGCCTATGCGGAACTGAATTTTGTGTCGGCAACATCTGAAATCCGAAATCCGGACGGTACAATTGTCTTTCGTCTTGATGACATCGAAGTCCCTTCCAGTTGGTCGCAGGTTGCAAGTGATGTGATTGCGCAGAAATACTTCCGCAAGGCGGGGGTGCCCACCAAGCTCAAGAAGGTGAAAGAAAAGGATGTTCCTGAATTTCTGTGGCGATCGGTTCCCGCGGAAGGCGCAGAGTTCGAAGGAGAAACATCGTCGAAGCAAGTGTTCGACCGTCTGGCTGGTGCCTGGGCCTATTGGGGCTGGAAGGGCGGCTATTTCTCGACCGAAGAAGACGCGCGCGCCTATTTCGACGAGATGCGCTATATGCTGGCGACCCAGCGTGCGGCGCCAAACTCACCGCAGTGGTTCAACACCGGCCTGCACTGGGCCTATGGAATCGATGGCCCGGCGCAGGGGCACCACTATGTCGATTACAAGACCGGCAAGCTGACCAAGTCGAAATCGGCCTATGAACATCCTCAGCCGCACGCGTGCTTCATCCAGTCGGTCGATGATGATCTGGTGAACGAAGGTGGCATCATGGACCTGTGGGTGCGCGAGGCGCGCCTGTTCAAATACGGGAGCGGCACAGGCACCAACTTCAGCCATCTGCGTGCAGAAGGCGAGGCGCTGTCGGGCGGCGGCAAGTCCTCGGGCCTCATGGGCTTTCTCAAGATCGGCGACCGCGCCGCTGGCGCGATCAAATCAGGCGGAACAACCCGTCGGGCAGCAAAGATGGTGATCGTCGATGCAGATCACCCGGACATCGAGCAATTCATCGAATGGAAGGTGATCGAAGAACAGAAGGTGGCCTCGATCGTTGCCGGATCGAAGATGCACGAGAAGATGCTGAACGGCATTTTCGAGGCCATCCGGTCTTGGGATGGATCTGCCGACGACGCCTATGATCCGAACAAGAACGACGCGCTGAAAAAGGCGGTTCGTGAAGCGAAAAAGGTTGCAATACCAGAAACTTACATCAAGCGTGTCTTGGATTATGCCAGGCAGGGCCACGACAGCATCGAGTTTCCGACCTATGATACAGACTGGGATTCGGAGGCCTACAGCTCGGTTTCGGGCCAGAACTCGAACAATTCCATCCGCGTGACCAATGCGTTCCTCAAGGCGGTTGAAAAGGATGCCGATTGGGAATTGATCAACCGCACCGACGGCAAGGTGGCCAAGGTGGTCAAGGCGCGCGATCTGTGGGAAAAGGTCGGCCATGCAGCGTGGGCCTGTGCCGATCCGGGCATCCAGTTCCATGACACGGTGAACGAGTGGCACACATGCCCCGAAGATGGTGAGATCCGCGGCTCGAACCCGTGCTCGGAATACATGTTCCTGGATGACACGGCCTGTAACCTTGCTTCGATGAACCTGCTGACCTTCCTCAAGGATGGTGAGTTCCAGGCAGCGGATTACATGCACGCTTCGCGCCTGTGGACCCTGACGCTAGAAATCTCGGTGACCATGGCGCAGTTCCCGTCGAAGGAAATCGCGCAGTTGTCTTATGACTTCCGCACACTGGGTCTGGGTTATGCCAATATCGGCGGACTGCTGATGAACATGGGCTACAGCTATGACTCGGACGAGGGTCGGGCGATCTGTGGCGCGCTGACCGCGATCATGACCGGTGTGGCCTATGCGACTTCGGCTGAGATTGCCGGTGAGCTTGGCCCGTTCAAAGGCTATGAGCGCAACGCCGAGCATATGCTGCGTGTCATCCGCAACCACCGCCGCGCGGCGCAGGGTGTGACAGAAGGCTACGAGAAACTGGCCGTCAAACCCGTGCCACTGGATCACGGCAACTGCCCGGACAAGCGCCTGGTCGATCTGGCCATGTCCGCCTGGGATGAGGCGCTGAGCCTTGGTGAGAAAAATGGCTATCGCAACGCGCAGGCCACCGTGATCGCGCCCACCGGCACCATCGGTCTTGTGATGGATTGCGACACCACCGGGATCGAGCCTGACTTTGCGCTGGTGAAGTTCAAGAAGCTGGCCGGTGGCGGGTATTTCAAGATCATCAACCGCTCGGTGCCATCGGCGCTGGAAAAGCTGGGCTATTCCTCGTCGCAGATCGAAGAGATCGTATCCTATGCCGTTGGTCACGGCACCATCGGCAATGCGCCAGGGATCAACCACACCTCGCTGACCGGTCATGGCTTTGGCCCGAATGAACTGGCCAAGGTGGATGCGGCTCTGGAAAGCGCCTTCGACATCCGGTTCGTCTTCAACCAGTGGACACTGGGCGAGGATTTCTGCACCGGTGTTCTGGGCATCCCGGCGACCAAGCTGAATGACCCGACATTCGACCTGCTGCGTCATCTTGGTTTTTCCCGTGCGGATATCGAGGCGGCCAACGATCACGTCTGCGGAACCATGACGCTGGAAGGTGCGCCGCACCTGAAGGAAGAGCATTATTCGATCTTTGATTGCGCCAACCCGTGCGGAAAAAAAGGCAAGCGTTTCCTTGGAGTTGAAAGCCATATCACCATGATGGCGGCGGCGCAGAGCTTCATCTCGGGTGCGATCTCGAAGACGATCAACATGCCGAATGACGCGACCATCGAAGATTGCCAGAAAGCCTATGAACTCAGCTGGTCGCTGGGTGTGAAGGCCAACGCGCTTTATCGTGACGGCTCGAAACTGTCGCAACCGCTGGCGGCAGCACTGGTCGAGGATGACGACGAGGCGGCAGAGGTGCTGGAAAGCGGCTCGGCGCAGGAAAAGGCCGTCGTTCTGGCCGAGAAGGTGATCGAGAAGGTTGTGGTCAAGGAAATCATCCGCAGCCATCGTGAAAAACTGCCGCATCGCCGCAAGGGCTATACCCAGAAGGCAATCGTCGGTGGCCACAAGGTGTATCTGCGCACAGGTGAGTTCGAAGACGGCCAGTTGGGCGAGATTTTCATCGACATGCACAAGGAAGGCGCTGGCTTCCGGGCGATGATGAACAACTTTGCCATCGCCGTGTCGGTTGGTCTGCAATACGGCGTGCCGCTGGAAGAATTCGTGGACGCCTTCACCTTCACCAAGTTCGAACCCGCGGGGATGGTGCAGGGCAACGACTCGATCAAGAACGCGACGTCGATCCTGGATTACATCTTCCGCGAATTGGCCGTGTCTTATCTGGATCGTACCGATCTGGCCCATGTGAAACCCGAAGGCGCAACCTTCGATGATCTGGGCCGGGGCGAAGACGAGGGTGTCTCGAACGTTTCGGAAATCAGCGAAACAGCCGCGTCCAGGTCGTTGGAAGTGCTGAAACAAATCAGCTCCACCGGCTATCTGCGCAAGCGCTTGCCGCAAGATCTGGCGGTGTTCAACGCCGGTCAGGTCGAGGTGAACGGCATGGCTGAACCGGCGGCTTCCTTCGAAGCACCGGCAGCCGAAACGGCGGTGGCCACCGGCATGGACGCCCGCACGAAGGCCAAGATGCAGGGGTACGAGGGCGATCCCTGCGGCGAATGCGGAAACTACACGCTGGTGCGCAACGGCACCTGCATGAAATGCAACACCTGTGGCGCGACAAGCGGGTGTAGCTAAGGACAGCGCCCCGGCACCCCGGGGCGTAGGGGTCGGACGCTGCCCTAGGTAACCGACCCCGACGAATTCGGAGAAAGGACACAAGACTTACCAGATGTCCTTTCTTCACTCGGCCGACATGCCCGTGTTGGCCGGGAACAGGGTGGGGCGGAATATTTGCTCCCTCCCACTCTTTCACGGAACGGGTGCGCTCGTTCCATGCGACGTCCAGGCCGCAGGCAAAAAAACACCGGGCGGTCAACGAAATGAGCCTGGATGGCGAAACTGACAGGGGGCTTCGGCCCCCTTTCTTTTTTGCGACTGGTTGCCCGGATGAGCGCGGTCTTGCCGGATCGGGCCATGCCTGTCGGGCAAGTTCTGCCGAAACGGGTCTGGCAAGGTTTTGCCCGGCGGTGTGTCGCAACACCGACTCGGGCAAACACGCAAAGATTGGCGCGACTTCCCGGAAATCACGCAAAACGGGTGACGCCTGCGGCTGTTCCGGTGTTTCTGGGGCCTGTCCGGACGAAGACATAATCAACTTATCCAGGAGGCACGAAAATGAAACCGCAGTACTTGATTGGGATTTCCATTGCTGCACTGACCTTGCCGGGAGTGCTCTCGGCGCAGTCCTCAACCGACGCCAATGGCGACGGCGTTCTGACCATCGAAGAAATTCAGGCCGTGTTGCCCGACGTTGACGCCGATACATTTTCGGCGATGGACGCAAATGGCGACGGGGCGCTGGATGCTGATGAAGTGGCCGTTGCACAAGAGGCAGGTTTGCTTCCACCCAGCAACGGGTAAACAAGAAAGGGCGGCCCGACACTCATCGGGCCGCTTTTTCAGATGTTATAACGGCAAGTGAATGTTGAATTTTTCCCGAATCTCAGCATCCAGAAGCGGGTCGAACCGGGCCGCCGACGGGGTGGACAGGATCTCATTCTTTCGGGCCACTGCCTTTTCAACCAGATCCGGCTTGCCAAGCTCCACCCATTCCTTGGGGGACGAGCGGTCACCAAAGGTCGGATAGACATAGTCGGCCTGCATACGGCTGAGGGTCGCATCGGTGCCCAGATAATGACCGGGGCCGCCCATGCACACGGATGCGATCTGATCCAACGCCAGGGTTTCATCGGTCACTTCGATCCCGCGCACACAGCGTTGTGCCTGACCGATCAGGTCGTCGCTGAGGATGAGACTTTCAAAGCAGAATCCCAGCAGCGAGGCGTGCATGCCAGCGGCTTCATATACCATGTTCAGACCGGACAGCCCCGCCATCACGTTCGAGCACATCTGTTCCCACCCGGCCTGCATGTCGGGCAGCTTCGAATCTGATGCACCGGCCGCCGCACCCCCAGGCAAGTCGTAGAAACGGTGCATCTGGGCGCAGCCTGCCGTCAGCAGGGCTTGTTCTCCGGAACCGATGGACATTGCGCCGGTCCGCAGATCAAGACCAAAAGGCCAGGTGCCGAAAACTGCGGGCGCGCCGGGACTTACGGCGTTTACATAAATCAATCCCGCAAGGCATTCCGCCGTGGCCTGTGTGATTGCTCCGGCGATGGTTGATGGCGCGGTGGCGCCGGCCATTCCGGCTGACAGCAACAGAACCGGCATTCCGGCCTTGATGCATTCCTCCATCACTTCGCAGCTTTCAGTGGCGAATTTCATCGGTGGGACGACGAAGCAGTTCGAGTTCGACACGAAAGGCCGCTCGCGATATTTGTCTTCGCCGCCCGCGATCATGTAGATCATCTCCATCGCGGGGGCGACGTGGCTGGGTTCCGTGAAGGATGTGCCGACGTGTTTGAATGTTCCTGAACAGCTGGCGTAGATCGTGTTCAGGTCCATTTCCAGGTTGTCCGCAATGTCGCGACAGACCATGGGGCGCTGAACAAAGTGAATATTGTCAAGCTGTTGGCAGATACGTGCGGCATCGTGCAAATCCTGAACGGTTGAATCGCGATACTCGCGACCATGCACGTCGACCATGGAAACGGCTGCACCAGCCGTGCCGTAATGTACTTTTGTACCTGTAAGGTCCAGATCGGTTTTTCCGTCACGGCTGTACAAAGTGACATTGCGGTTCGCCTTTGCGATCGTGTCTTCGACAAGCACACGGGGAAAGCGGATGCGGCCATCGTCGCCCAATGTGCAGCCTGCACCAACCAGATAGTCGATCCCGCTTTGCGGCGCGTCCGCCAGACCAATGGTTTCCAATGCGGTCAGGGCGGCCTCGTGGATACGTTCGATCTGTGCCTGGGTCAGAACATTCAGGACACCGCCTTCCATACCGGGGCGCACGGGACGCAGATGTTCAGGCAATGCGGTTGCGCGGGCAGCGCGACGCGCAGCGCGACCGCCGCTGCGCGATGTGTTGCGGGATTGGTCGTTCATTTCTTTTTCCGATCTGTGAGAGATGTTTGGGGAACTAGCAAATGGCCGCTTACGGCCGTCCTCTCGCTGCACGCCCCCGGTCCGCACCAATGGTGCGGCTGATCAGGCTGATTTTCCAGTCGTGGTCAGTCATTCCGCCTCTCAACGTTTGGCGCAACAATTCCAAAACACGGCGACGCAATCTGTTCTGTTTGCGACCTCAACGGAATTTACTTCAGCAAATATCTGCCCAACAAACCTCTGACGGAATTCTAAGGCAGATTTTCTCCCGCGAGGACAGAAATCTGTTATACTGCATTCACTTACTCTTGAGCTTTGCGTGCAAGGAATTGAACTCTGACAAAAGCGATCCCAGTTGAATTATAAGTTAACACATGATCTGAAGCCCGAGTGAAATCGCGTTGAAACAGACTTTTGAACTTTTTTCTGTCCTGATTGTCGTGGCTCTGACGGCCAGCGCCGGCCAGGTTTTGGCAGAGGATTGGACAGGGGGGTACGTTGGGCTCAGCTTTGGGTACGCGGATGCGGATGGACTGGGCGGATCAAGCGGGGATGACACCGCCTTTGGTGCGCATGTAGGCTATGATCAGGATTTCGGGGCTTTCGTTCTGGGCGGTGAACTTGAATACAACCGACTTTCCCTGAATCTCAGCCAGTCTCAGGGCAGTCTGGACAGCATGACCCGATTGAAACTGCGTGGCGGGTACGATTTCGGCAGCGCGCTGGGGTATGTCGTCGTTGGTGCGGCACGGGCCGAAACATCCGTCGACAGCGATACCGCCGCTGTTTACGGGATCGGCATCGCTTATCCGATTGGCGAGAATTTTGTCATCAGCGGTGAGGCGCTGCGGCAAGATTTCGATGATGTCACCCGATCCACCGGTGGTCTGGATTCCAACGTCTTCAACCTGCGTACAACGTTTCGTTTCTGACAACAGGCTTATTCAGCTGCGTGCTTCCTCGCAAGATGCGACGCGAATTTGCACAGCGTTTTCAGCGCATCCGCAAAGCGTTCATCCGCCACGGTCATGGCCACCCGTACGTGCCCGGCAGCGGCCTTGCCGAAGCTTTCGCCGGGCATGACGGCAATTCTGTGTGCGTCCAGCAGCGCGTTGGCAAACGAGTCCCCCGACAACCCGGTCGCGCGGATATCCAGCATCAGATACATGGCACCCTGCGCGGGGACGAGGCCTACGGTGTTTTGCGAGGCCAGAATATCCATTCCCAGGGCACGCCGGCGGCGGAACGGGGCGGCGATTTTTTCTTCCAGTTCAACACCCGCGGTCAGCGCAAAGCTGGAGGCGTCCTGCACGAACCCGGGAACGCCGTAGGTGGTGTGGGTCGCCAGATTGATCAGATGGGCGATGACATCCTCGGGGCCGACGACCCATCCACACCGAGACCCGGTCATGGCATGGGACTTGGACATGGATCCAACCACAAGCGTTCGCTCTGCCATGTCGGGCAGCGCACGCGGCGAAATGTGCTCGCCGTCCCAGACCTGGGTGTCGTACACCTCATCCGAGATCAGCCAGAGATCGCGCCGCCTGCAAACATCAGCGACCGCCTCGAGCGATTGACGGGAATAGACCACGCCGGTCGGATTGTTCGGCGTGTTGATCAACAACGAAACCGCGCCTTCAGCGGCGGCATCGATCCGCTCGGCTTTGGGCTGGAAAGCGCCTTCAGCGGTGGTTTGAACCGCGCGGGCCACGGCGCCAACGCCCCGAATCGTGCCTGGATAGGTGGCGTAGTAGGGGTCGAGATACAATCCGACATCACCGGGATCGCACACGGCCATATGTGCCGCGAACAGGGCGGCTTGCCCGCCGGGGGTGATCAGAACGTTGTTCCGAGAGGTCGGAACGCCAGTGCGGGTCTGAACCTGAGCGGCGACCGTGTCGCGCAGCAGGTCCGTGCCGGGCACCATCGCGTAACCTGTGTGGCCGTTGCGGGCCGACAGCTCCATCGCCTGAAGAATCGAAGGGTCGGTTCGGGTGTCATGTTCACCGATCGTCAGTTCTGTTACGGCTTGTCCTTCGCTCTGCATCCGGCGGGCGCGATAAAACACGTCCCAGCCATCGCTGCCGCCGCCGGTGATCTGCGTGATGCGTTCAGACAGTTTCATCCCATCGCCCCTGCTTGCCTTGCGCTGAATGGGGCAGAGCAGTGGCCGTTTGTCAATCAGCTTCGCGGTGGCAGCTTCGCCTGAAGCTTTTTAGTCAACGAAGCGCGAACGAGATCATAGGAAACCGTCAAACGATGGCGCAGCTCCTCGGTCTCGGCATCAAACGGCAGGCGGACCCAGCTGCGGTGAAAATAGGGGGCTTTCACCGCGACACCGGCATCAATCACCATCTGAGCCGTTTCCACGTCGGGTGTTTTGACCGACACGCCGTCATTTGCAGTTCCGATACAGGCAAACATCTTGCCGCCAACCTTCCACGCGTCATGACCGCCGCCCCACGGGTCCGACAGCTCGGCTCCGGGAAATTCCTTGCAGATGGAATTGATGAAGTCTCGATCCATGACGGGCACTCTGCCGGACCGGGTGAGCAAACTCAACGCTTGGCTTGGCGGGGTTCCCGTGCTAACCGAGGGGCATGAACCCGGTGACCTGCATCATTATCTGCTGCATTACCTGCTGATTTATCAAGCGGGCCGGTTTCTTTCGTTTTCATCCCTGAGACAAGTTGCTAAGCCCGCGCCAACGCGCAAGCCTTTGCTGTTTTCTAGGAGCCCGACCGATGACGACGATCAAGCTGCACAACACGCGGACGCGGACGAAGGAAGATTTCGTACCGATCGACCCTGACAACGTGCGGATGTATGTCTGTGGTCCGACGGTCTATGACCGCGCCCATCTGGGCAATGCCCGCCCGGTGGTCGTGTTCGACGTTCTTTATCGTCTGTTGCGCCATGTCTATGGCGCAGAACACGTGACCTATGTGCGCAACTTCACCGACGTGGACGACAAGATCAACGCCACGGCGCTGGCCCGCAAACAGGCGGGCGCGGAAGGCACGCTGGAGCAATTGGTGCAGGAACGATCTGATGAGACCATCGGCTGGTACCTGCATGATATGGGCGCTTTGGGCACGTTGGAGCCGAACGAGATGCCGCGCGCGACCCAGTTCATCGCGCAGATGATCGCGATGATCGAAGACCTGATCGCTAAGGGTCATGCCTATGCCGCCGAAGGCCATGTTCTGTTCGCGGTGGATAGCTGGAAAGAGAGCTACGGTAAGCTGTCGGGGCGCTCGGTGGATGACATGATCGCCGGCGCGCGGGTCGAGGTGGCGCCCTACAAGAAGAACCCGATGGATTTTGTCTTGTGGAAGCCTTCGACCGATGAATTGCCGGGCTGGGACAGCCCATGGGGGCGGGGACGTCCGGGCTGGCACATCGAATGCTCGGCCATGAGCTATGAGTTGCTGGGTGAGAGTTTTGATATCCACGGTGGCGGCAACGACCTGATGTTCCCGCACCACGAGAACGAGATCGCCCAGAGCAAATGCGCACACCCGCACGGTGAATTCGCGCGGGTCTGGCTGCATAACGAGATGTTGCAGGTCGAAGGCAAGAAGATGTCCAAATCGCTGGGCAATTTCTTTACCGTGCATGATCTGCTGGAGCAGGGCGTTCCGGGCGAAGTGATCCGCTTTGTCTTTTTGCAGACGCATTATCGCAAGCCGATGGACTGGACCGAGAAGAAAGCCCGTGAGGCGGAGGCGACGCTGCGCAAATGGCGGGCGCTGACATCGGGCATAGAACCCGCTGCCAGCGCGGCACCTGAAGTGATCGCAGCGCTGAGCGACGATCTGAACACAGCAGGTGCCATGGCCGAGCTTTACCGTCTGGCGTCAGATGGAAACGCTGCGGGATTGCTGGCAAGCGCACAAATGCTGGGTTTGCTGCTGCCCCAGATGGGGGACTGGGCGGACACGGCGTCCATAGACCTGAGTGCCCATGCAGATCGCTTGGCAAAGGCGCGCGTATCTGCAATGGAAAACAAAGATTTCTCGGAGGTCGACCGCCTCAAGGCGGCGTATATTGCGGCAGGGCTTGAGGTTCGAATGAGCAAGGAAGGTGTTGAACTGGTGCCGGGCGCCGGTTTTGATGCCGCCAAGCTGGAGGAGGTCTGATGACCAGAGAACGCCTCTATCTTTACGACACGACGCTGCGTGACGGGCAGCAGACCCAGGGCGTGCAGTTTTCGACCGCTGAAAAAGTGCAGATCGCGCAGGCGTTGGACGCTTTGGGGGTGGACTACATCGAAGGCGGCTGGCCCGGCGCCAACCCCACCGACAGCGCGTTTTTCGAGGCGGCGCCAAAGACCGCGGCCCGCTTGACGGCCTTTGGCATGACCAAGCGGGCGGGGCGCTCGGCCGAGAATGACGATGTGCTGGCTGCGGTGATGAATGCAGGAACGCAGGCCGTTTGTCTAGTTGGCAAGTCGCATGATTATCACGTGACCCACGCGCTTGGCATTTCGCTTGAAGAGAACACGGAAAACGTTCGTGCTTCGGTGGCGCATATCGTGGCGCATGGGCGAGAGGCGCTGTTCGATGCCGAACATTTCTTTGACGGGTACAAGGACAACCCCGAATACGCGACGGAAGTTTGCCGGGCCGCGCTGGAGGCGGGCGCGCGATGGGTTGTGCTGTGTGACACCAACGGTGGCGCGTTGCCGTCCGAGGTCGGGCGGATCGTGTCCGAAGTGATCGCGGCCGGTCTGCCGGGTGAACGGTTGGGTATCCACACCCATAACGATACCGAGAACGCAGTGGCCTGTTCTCTGGCAGCGGTCGAAGCAGGTGCACGGCAAATTCAGGGAACGCTGAATGGTCTGGGGGAACGCTGCGGCAACGCAAACCTGACGGCGCTGATCCCGACATTGCTGCTGAAAGAACCCTACGCCTCGCAGTTCGAAACCGGCGTCAGCCCTGATGCGCTGGCCGGGCTGACCCGCATCAGCCGCATGTTGGACGATGTCCTGAACCGGGTTCCCAGCAAGCAGGCGGCGTATGTGGGCGCGTCGGCTTTTGCGCATAAGGCGGGGTTGCACGCCAGCGCGATCCTGAAGGACCCATCGACTTACGAACATGTGGACCCGGCGAGCATAGGCAATGAACGTATCATTCCGATGTCGAACCAGGCGGGTCAGTCGAACCTGCGCAAACGCCTGACCGAGGCGGGGCTGAGCGTCAAAGCCGGTGATCCCGCATTGGGCCGCATCCTTGAACGGATCAAGGATCGTGAAGCGGTTGGGTATTCCTACGACACCGCGCAGGCCAGTTTCGAACTGTTGGCGCGGGATGAACTGGGACAACTGCCTGAGTTCTTCGAGGTCAAGCGCTACAAGGTCACTGTTGAGCGCCGGAAGAACAAATACAACAAGATGGTCAGCTTGTCCGAAGCTGTCGTTGTGGTCAAAGTGGACGGTGAAAAGAAACTGTCGGTCAGCGAGTCCATGGACGACTCCGGAAACGACAGGGGGCCTGTGAACGCGCTGGCCAAGGCGCTGGCGAAGGATTTGGGCCAATATTCGCAGGTCTTGTCGGATATGCGCCTTGTCGATTTCAAGGTCCGTATCACCCAGGGCGGGACCGAAGCGGTGACCCGAGTCATCATCGACAGCGAAGACGGTCAGGGGCGGCGCTGGTCGACCGTTGGCGTAAGCGCGAACATAGTTGATGCGTCCTTTGAGGCGCTGCTGGATGCGATCCAGTGGAAATTGGTCCGTGATTGCGATCCGCAAAAGGCAGCGGCCGAGTGAGTGTGACCTTCGACGATGATGTCAAAGCCTGCGCCGCGTTGGTACAGCGTGCGGATCCTGATCGTTTCCGGGCGACGATGGCTGCTCCGGTCGCGGCCCGCGTGGTTTTGTTTCCGATCTATGCGTTGAATGTTGAAGTCGCCCGCGCGCCATGGGTGACGCAAGAGGCCATGATTGCCGAAATGCGGCTGCAATGGTGGCGCGACGCGTTGCAGGAGATTGCAGAAGGGGCCGCGGTGCGGCGGCACGAGGTGGTGACGCCTCTGTCGCGGGTCCTGTCGCCGCATCTGGCAGGCGTTCTGGATGAATTTGTTGCCGTAAGACGTTGGGATATATACCGGGATCCGTTCGAGGATCAGGAACACTTTGACGCCTATATCAACCACAGTTCCGGATCTCTTTTCGTCGCCTCTGCGCAGGCGCTGGGTGTGGCGGATGAAAGCGTGTTGCGCGATTTCGGGTACGGGGTCGGTGTGGCAAATTGGTTCCGCGCCATTCCCGAACTGGAAAAGCGGGGTCGCGTACCTTTGCTTGATGGTACGAAGGGCGGCGTTCAGCAATTGGCCCAATCCGCTTTGGACCGATTGCGCAAGGCGCGATCAAAGCGGGGCGACATCGCACCTGAGGCGCGTCCCGCGCTGTATGCGGGTTGGCTGGCGGAACGAGTTCTGAAGCAGGCCATCGCCCAACCCGAGCGGGTGGCGGCAGGAACGCTTGAGCCAGGCGAAATGCGTCAGCGACTGTCGCTGATGTGGACCGTCGGCAGCGGGCGCTGGTGATCAGACCCTTTCGGGATCGGCCGGGCGCAGAACCAGCCACAGCAATGCGCCACCTGCCAGTGTCAGCAAAGGGATCATGGCCAGGTTGACGGCATTCCACCCCTCGATCGCGGATCCGCCCGAGCAGTTCATCAACCCGCCCGAGGCCAGCGATGCCAATGTCACACCGCCAAACACCAACAGGTCATTGAGGCCCTGCATCCGTCCGCGCTCTTGCGGTTCATGCGACGCGGCCAGCATCGTGGTCGCGCCGATGAAGCCGAAATTCCAACCAATGCCCAGAAGAACAAGGGCGACAAAAAAGTTCCCCAATTCGACGCCTTGCAGCGCAACCACCCCTGATGCGGCAAGTATGGCCAAGCCCAGAGCGACGATCTTTTCAACGCCAAACCGGGCGATCAGGTGCCCGGTAAAGAAGCTGGGGACATACATTGCCAGCACGTGACTTGTCACGATATCCGCCGCGTCATTGGCAGAAAATCCACATCCGACAACGGCAAGCGGCGTCGAGGTCATGACCAGATTCATCAACGCATAAGACACCATGGCACAGATGATCGCGACGGCGATGCGGGGTGTTTTCAGCAACTCGATCCGTGACCGCCCCTTGGGTTCATCGGCCGCAGGTTTCGCAGGTGTCGGAATGTCGAGAAAGAAGAACAGCGCCGAGCCCAGAACGTTGATGCCGATTACGGCCATATATGTTCCCAGAAAAGGGATGACGTATGCTTCAGACGTAAGCTTCACGATCTGAGGCCCGATGATGGCGGCCGCCAGCCCGCCGGCCATCACGTATGAAATCGCTTTTGGGCGGTAATCGTCTGACGCGGTGTCTGCTGCCGCAAAGCGATAGAACCCGTGTGCGCTCATGTAGATGCCGGTCAGCAGGCTGCCGACAAGAAAGGTGGGGAACGAGCCCAGAAACAGACCATAGGCCCCGATCAACCCGCCCAGTGCACCGGCCGTTGCCCCGACAAGGAACCCCACGCGACGGCCCCATTTTTGCATGATGGCCGAGATCGGCGTGGCTGCCAGCATCGATCCCAGAACGATCAGGGATATCGGCAGCGTCGCTAGGCAGGGGTTCGAGGCCAGCGACTGACCTGCAAGCCCGCCGACGATGAACATCATCGGCATCTGCGCGCCCAGAATGGCTTGGGCAGCCACCAGTACGGCCACATTGCGTTTGGCCTGCCG
This sequence comes from Ruegeria sp. HKCCD6428, assembly GCF_013110595.1. Taxonomy (NCBI): domain Bacteria; kingdom Pseudomonadati; phylum Pseudomonadota; class Alphaproteobacteria; order Rhodobacterales; family Roseobacteraceae; genus Ruegeria; species Ruegeria sp. HKCCD6428. The sequence continues at coordinate 720,651 of NZ_WVQX01000001.1, read as the reverse complement.
GTCGTCCGGAAGGGTTGAAATCATCGTCATGGGCGAATGGTTATCGGCTAAGTGTTTGCGGCACAAGCGGGTTGCATCTGCGTCACATGCGCCTAACCTGCCCGAAACAAAAGAGCAGGGAGGCCGCATGCCCGCGGGCCGCATCATCGAAACATCGGACTGTGTGGCCGAAGGGGCCGAGTGGCTGGCCAAAACCTGTCCGCGCATGGCGTATGCGATGGATCAGACCGGCCCCTTGCCGCTGCGCCGCCGCCCCGATGGGTTTGCGCAATTATTGAGTGCTATCGTCAGTCAGCAAGTCAGCGTGGCTTCGGCCAATGCGATCTGGAAACGGCTTCAGGATGCAAGGTTGACCGGCCCGCGCAAGATCCTGTGGGCAACGGATGATGATCTGCGGGCAGTTGGGCTGAGCCGACAGAAGATCCGATATGCGCGGGCACTGGCCGAGGCACGTATCGACTATAAGGCACTACGCGATGCAACTGACGCCGATGTCGTCGCCACATTGACGCAAGTTCCGGGTATCGGTGTCTGGACAGCCGAAATCTATGCGATGTTCTCACTGGGTCGCGCAGATGTCATCGCACCCGGTGATCTGGCCGTGCAAGAGGCGGCGCGCATCCTTTATGACTTGCCTGAACGTCCAACGGACAAGGAATTGCGCAAAATGGCCGAGGCCTGGTCGCCCTGGCGTTCGGTTGCGGCACGGGTGCTGTGGGCCTATTACCGGGTTGCAAAACAAAGAGAAGGGATCAGATGACACGGGTTTTGAATGCGCTCCGGAAAGAGCCTGTTTCGGGCGACACGCGCTCGGTCGTGGTGTTCGTGCATGGCTATGGTGCAAACGGTGCCGATCTGCTGGGATTGGCCGATCCGCTGGGTGAACACCTGCCCGACACGTTGTTCGTGGCCCCCGACGCCCCCGAGCAGATCCCCGGAATGCCCAACGGGTATCAGTGGTTTCCGATTCCGTGGATCGATGGATCTTCCGAAGAAGAAGCCCGCCGGGGCATGGAAATGGCTGTCGAGGACTTCAACGCCTTTCTGGACGCGCTGATGGTGGACGAAGATGTTCTGCCCGAACAGGTTGTGTTGTTTGGCTTCAGCCAAGGCACCATGATGAGCCTGCACGTTGCGCCGCGGCGGGAAGATCCCGTGGCCGGGATCGTAGCCTTCTCAGGCCGTTTGCTGGAACCCGATCTGCTGGTGGATGAAACTGTCAGCCGGATGCCTGTCTTGCTGGTGCATGGCGACGCTGATGACGTTGTTCCGCCGCAGTCCCTGCCGGAAGCGGCCGAAGCCTTGCAGGCTGCCGGCTTCAAAGAGGTCTATGCCCATGTCATGAAAGGTACCGGGCACGGTATCGCCCCGGATGGGCTGAGCGTTGCGCTGGCCTTCATGCGCGACAAGCTGAGCCTTTAGTCTTTGGAACTTGATCCGCGGAGCGCCCATGCGTTCCGCACCGGATCAAGCCCACAAGTGGCCTTCGGCGAACTCGACCGAGTTTCCGGCCGGGTCGCGCACATATAAGGACCGTACGCCGCCGGGCCAGTCAAACTCGGCATCTACCGGAATATTCCAGTCCAGAAGGTGTTTGCGCATCACTGCGATTTCCTCTCGTGACAGCACAAGACACACATGTCCGGGGCCGCGCGCGCCGTGGGGCGGAACCGGCATGCCGGGGTCGAGCGGCGGTTGTTCGGTCTGGTCGGGGTTGAATATAAGCAGGACCGATCCGCCGATGCGATAGAAAACATGGCGGTCAGCGACACGTTGGATGCGTTCGAGCCCAAGAACTTGGCCATAAAACTGTTCTGCCGCGTCCAGATCATCGACATAGAGCGCCGCTTCCAGAATGGCCGAAGGGGCCGGGATGTCAGGCGTTTTCTTCATGACCCCAGTTTAGCAGATCGGGGCAGGGTCTGTCACCGGCGTGGGCGACGGTCGCGCTTGCGTTGGGGGGCCGCGTTCAGTGTCGGCATTGGCAGACTGTCCCAGTGCCCGGGCTCAAGATCATCCAGGGTCCAGTCTCCGATGCGGTACCGGATCAGGCGCAGCGTCGGCAGACCAACTGCCGCTGTCATCCGGCGCACCTGTCGGTTTTTGCCTTCACGTATGGTCAGTTCAAGCCAACTGTCCGGTACCGTCTTGCGTTCACGGATCGGTGGGGTGCGCGGCCAGAGCGCCTCGGGTTCGTCGATCTGACGAGCTTTCGCAGGGCGGGTCAAACCATCCTTCAATTCGACCCCGTTGCGAAGCGTTTTCAGGGCCGCCTCATCGGGGGTGCCTTCAACTTGGACCCAATAGGTTTTGGCCATCTTGTGCTTTGGGTCAGAGATCTGGGACTGCAACTTCCCTTGATCCGTCAGCAGCATCAAACCTTCACTGTCACGATCTAGTCTGCCCGCCGGATAGACGCCCGTCAGATCGATGAAATCGGACAGCGTGCTGCGCGGGCTGTCCGTATTGGCGCGGTCGGTGAACTGCGGCAGAACATCATAAGGTTTGTTGAAGCGAATGAACCACGACATGATCTGCGCATAGCCTGAAGATCACCCCCGGTGCAAGCTGTGGATAACTGTCATGTGCCTGTTACGGATTCGCGTTACCCCGTCTGCGACATATTGTGGAAAATCAGGGCTTGTCAGAGTTTTAACACGATATATAGTTATAAAAAGACCGGGGCGGGTGCTCCCCGCTCTGGTGTCACAAACGGGCAGCTGAGAGCGAGGAGCGATTCTGTGATGGACGGAGACTTCAGGACCGAATTTGTAAGGGAGCCGGGTGCGCTCAAACAACACCCGGCCCTGGTTTTGAACGCCGATTATCGCCCCTTGTCCTATTACCCGCTGTCACTGTGGCCCTGGCAAGAAGCGATCAAGGCGGCCTGGCTGGATCGGGTCGATATCGTGGCTGAATATGACGAGGTCGTCCGCAGCCCGAGCACCGAGATTCGAATACCCTCGGTCGTTGTTTTGAAAGACTATGTAAAACCCAGAAAGCGCGTGGCCTTCACGCGCTTTAATTTATTTTTGCGGGATGAATTCCGCTGCCAGTACTGCGGCAGCCGTGACAACCTGACCTTCGATCATGTGGTGCCGCGGGCCGCCGGTGGTGTGACCAGTTGGCAGAACGTGGTGGCGGCGTGCAGCCCGTGCAATCTGCGCAAAGGGTCGAAATCGCTGCGCCAGGCTCGGATGACCTTGCGCAAGCCGCCTCGTCAGCCCGATGCCGAAGCGTTGCGCAATATCGGACGGAAATTCCCACCGAACCACCTGCATGAAAGCTGGATCGATTTCCTGTACTGGGATGCAGAGCTGGACGAGTTCTAAGCCGCGCGGGATTTCCATGCGGCCAGCCAGATCAGTACCAGCACAGCGGAAGCAATAGCGTTCCAGCCAGCCATCGAGATGCCGAACATCTCCCAAGGGATATCATCGCACGGCACCAAAGGCGCGGACATGATTTGATCGAACAGATCGTCTGCGGACAGACCGCTGATGCTGCCGGATGTGCAGCTGCTTGGGCCTTCCCACCAGCCTTGTTCAACGCCGGCGTGAAATGCACCCACCGCCGATGTCGTCGCGGCCGCCGCTGCGCCCAGCAAAGGAAGAAAGGTCAGCCTCGGTAAAGCCAGAGCCACGGCGCCGATCGCGATGGCCACTGCATGTGGATAGCGCTGCCAGATGCACATCTTGCATGGCGCAAGCCCGCCGAGATGCTGAAAGCCAAAAGCGGCCAGAAGAAGCGCCAGTGATCCAAGACTTGCCACCGCGACAAGTTGCGAACGTCTCGTCATAAGTATTTCACCAACAGGAATCCGCCAAACAGGAGGATGATGAACAAAGTGAACATTAGCCCCAGGCGCTTTTCGATGAAGTCGCGGATCGGCTCACCGAATCCCCAGAGCAGGCCTGCCACCAGGAAGAACCTCAAGGCGCGAGCCAGAATCGAGGTGGCAATGAAGGTTCCAAGCGGCATGCCGGTCCAGCCGGACATAATAGTGATGACCTTGTAAGGGAAGGGGGTCACACCAGCGGCCAGAACGGCCCAGAATCCGAAGTCGTTGAAACGGGTATTGAACTCTTCCATGGCATGGGCTTTCCCCATGGATTCCAGAATGGGCTGCCCGATGCTTTCATAGAAAAACGCACCAATCGCATAGCCCAGCATGCCCCCCAGAACCGAAGCCACCAGTGCCACGGTTGCGATCAGCCATGCGCGAGACGGGCGGGCCAGAATCATCGGAATCATCAACACATCGGGGGGAATCGGGAAGAACGAACTTTCGATGAAAGCCACGATGGCCAGCGCCCACAGCGCGTGAGGGTGTTCGGCCAGACGAATGGTCCAGTCATAAAGCGATCGTAACATAAAGCACTCAAATCCCGTTTTCGGTCTGAAGCCCAGCCAAACCATGCGCCCGACGGACCGTCAACAGTCGAGGGCGAAACAAATGGATTATTGGATGGTTTTTGCCTCTGGACCTTCGCTCGGATGGGCGCTAATCCAGTGTTCGTGGCCCAAGTGGCGGAATGGTAGACGCAGGGGATTCAAAATCCCCCGCCTTCACGGGCGTGAGAGTTCGAGTCTCTCCTTGGGCACCACAATTCCGACAAACTCAGAACACCGTCCGTCCTCTTGGCGGGGTGCCGTGATCAAGGTGATGATCCGCAACCTTGATCTTCATGTCCTGTTTGAGGTCCTCTGTAACGAGCCGTGAATGCCACAACGTTCCGGGCCTGCATCAGCAGACAGGTCATCAGGCCTCCGGACGGGGGATCTTGAACCGGGTTGGTGTTGAAGGGCCTTTGCCAGATTCGCCGGAACGTACAACCGTGACTTGCCCTGCCTCCTTATCAGAAACGCGGTTCACTCTGTTTCGTGGTGATTAGCGCCAGGAATGAGGTCAGGTTTTGGATTTGGAGTGACTGCATGAACCCAGACGGCTCGCTGTGAACTGATGGGGAAAGTTCGGGATTTATGCTCATATATGCGAATTGGCGCAGGTCAGACCGGTGCCGGCCTTGACATTGTGGGTATCTGAATGAAACCTCGAAAGGGTTGGGAGAAATTGGGAAATTCAAAGATTTGTAGCCGTTGCGATGCGGGCCGGTTTGTATTATCGGCACGCTTCCCTGAGCAGGTGATCAAACTTGATTTCCAACTGCCAGACAAAAAAAGTGGGAGTTAACAGATGAAAAACAGCAGCAAACTGAGCGTCGGCGCCTTCGTCACCGCAGCCCTTCTGGCTCCGGCGGCATATGCCGAAGAGTTCATTACGATCGGTACCGGTGGTGTCACCGGCGTTTACTATCCGACCGGCGGCGCGATCTGTCGTCTGGTCAACAAAGGCCGGAAAGAGCACGGCGTGCGCTGCTCGGTCGAATCGACCGGTGGTTCAGTCTACAACATCAACACCATCCGCGAAGGCGAGCTGGAGTTTGGTGTGGCCCAGTCCGACTGGCAGTACCACGCCTATAACGGCACCTCGAAATTCGAAGAAGCCGGCCCGTTCGAAGGCCTGCGCGCCGTGTTCTCGGTGCACCCCGAACCCTTCACCGTTGTGGCCCGCGCCGATTCCGGCATCACCAACTTTGAAGACCTGAAGGGCAAGCGCGTCAACATCGGCAACCCCGGTTCCGGTCAGCGCGGCACCATGGAAGTCCTGCTGGGCGAAATGGGCTGGACCACAGATGATTTCGAACTGGCGACCGAGCTGAAAGCGGCTGAACAGTCGGCAGCCTTGTGCGACAACCAGATCGACGCGATGGTGTACACCGTTGGCCACCCCTCGGGTTCGATTCAGGAAGCCACCACCGCGTGTGACTCGGTTCTGGTGAACGTCAGCGGTGAGGCCGTGGACAAGCTGGTCAACGAAAACTCGTTCTACCGCAAGGCAACCATTCCCGGTGGCATGTACCGTGGATCTGACGAAGACACCTCGACCTTTGGTGTTGGCGCGACTTTCGTAACCTCGGCAGACGTGTCGGATGACGCGGTTTATGCGGTTGTAAGCTCGGTCTTCGAAAACTTCGATGACTTCAAAAAGCTGCACCCCGCGTTTGCGAACCTGAAGCCAGAAGAGATGATTGCGGATGGCCTGTCGGCTCCGCTGCATCCGGGTGCCGAGAAGTACTACAAAGAAAAAGGCTGGATTCAGTAAACCAGACCTGACGCAGGGTGCCCAAGGGCGCCCTGCACACAACCCGTGTGAAACGGGATTTCAGAAGGCCGAACAATGGCCGCGACGGGGAGACATTTGATGAATTCCGACACTCAATCCAATCGTCCGCTTTCCGAAGAAGAGCTTCAGGATCTGGTTGCATCTTCTGACGCCGGAGGGCGCAATCCGGTCGGGAACGTGGGCGTTTTCCTGGCGGTCGTGGCCGCGATCTGGTCGATATTTCAAGTTGTTCTGGCCTCGCCCCTGGCGAATTATGTCTTGCCCGGAAGCGTCGTGAACAATGCTCGGCAATTCCATCTGGCTTTTGCTTTGTTTCTGGCCTTTGCCGCTTATCCGGCGCTCAAATCCAGCCCCCGGAACTATATTCCGGTTCAGGATTGGATCATGGGATTGGTGGGCGCGTTCGTCGCGCTGTACGGCTATTTCTTCTATGACAAGATCGTTAATGCGGGCGGTTTGGCCGACGACACCGACAAATGGGTTGCGTTGCTTGGCCTGGTGCTGTTGTTCGAGGCCGCGCGCCGTGCGCTTGGCCCGGCCATGGCAATTATCGCGACCATATTTTTGGCCTATGTCTTCTTCGGTGCCTCGGAATGGGTGCCCGAAGTTATCCGCTGGAAGGGCGCGAGCCTGAAAAAGGCGATGAGCCACATGTGGATCACGTCCGAGGGCGTGTTTGGTATCGCACTGGGTGTTTCCACGAAATTCGTCTTCCTGTTCGTGCTGTTTGGCGCATTGCTGGATAAAGCCGGGGCAGGGAACTACTTTATCAAGATGGCCTTTGGGGCCCTGGGCCACCTGCGTGGTGGTCCGGCCAAGGCGGCGGTTGTGGGCTCGGCTGCGACCGGCCTGATCTCGGGCTCGTCGATTGCCAATGTTGTTACCACCGGTACCTTCACCATCCCGCTGATGAAGCGCGTCGGGTTCAGCAGTGAACAAGCGGGCTCGGTCGAGGTTGCCAGTTCGGTCAACGGGCAGATCATGCCGCCGGTGATGGGGGCCGCTGCATTCCTGATGGTGGAGTATGTGGGCATCTCATATGTCGAGGTGATCACCCATGCCTTCCTGCCGGCAGCGATTTCCTACATCGCTCTGGTCTATATCGTGCATCTCGAGGCCGTGAAGCGGAACATGCCCACGCTGGGCGACCGCGATGTACATCTGGCGCGGACTGTGGTGGGGATGCTCGGCTTTTTCCTGGTGTTTGCAGGTCTTTGCTATGGGTCACAATTCCCGGTGGATGCCGTGACAAGCTGGGTGCCGTCGGCCGCTGGGATCGTGCTCAGCCTGATTATCTGCGCGGTTTATGTCGCACTGCTCTATCTGGCGGCACAGGTGCCTGATTTGGAACCGGACGACCCGAACGCAAAAGAGGTTACGCTGCCGGTCATCGCCGATATCTACAAGGCAGGTCTGCATTACCTGCTGCCGATCATCGTTCTGGTCTATTTCCTGATGATTGAACAGAAGTCACCGGGCCTGTCCGCGTTCTGGGCGACATCGCTGCTGTTTGTCATCCTGCTGACGCAGAAGCCGCTGAAGGCGATGTTCCGAGGGCAGAGCAACCTGTACAACACTTTCATCGATGGTGTTGCCGACCTGTGGCAAGGTCTGATCGACGGGGCACGCAACATGATCGGCATCGCGCTTGCCACGGCAACTGCGGGCGTGATCGTGGGAACCGTCACGTTGACGGGTGTTGGTCAGGTGATGGCCGATCTGGTCGAGTTCCTGTCGGGCGGCAATCTGATCCTGATGCTGGTCATGGTCGGGCTGCTCAGCCTGATCCTGGGCATGGGTCTGCCGACAACCGCGAACTACATCGTTGTCAGCTCGTTGATGGCCGGGGTGGTTGTTGAGTTGGGCGCACAGAGCGGGCTGATCGTTCCTTTGATCGCTGTCCACCTGTTCGTGTTCTATTTCGGGATCATGGCCGACGTGACACCTCCGGTCGGGCTGGCCAGTTTTGCCGCCGCGGCCGTGTCGGGCGGTGATGCGATCAAAACCGGTTTCACGGCCTTCTTCTACAGCCTGCGTACTGTGGCGCTGCCCTTCGTGTTCATTTTCAACACCGATCTTCTGCTGATCGATGTGACATGGGTCGAAGGGATCATAGTGGCGATTTTTGCGACGATAGCGATCCTTGTCTTCACGGCAGGCACCATGGGGTACTTCCTGACCCACAGCCGCATCTACGAAAGTATCGCTCTGATCGCCGTTGCCTTCGCCCTGTTCAGGCCGGATTTCTTCATGGATCGCATCGCGCCTCCATACACTTCGGTCGAGCCTGCGGCGTTTGTCGAAACCATTGGCCAGACTCCTCCCGGAACCGAGGTTCGCATGGTGATCAGCGGGCCGGATTTTGATACCGGCAAGATGGTGGACACCACGATTGTGGTGCCAGTCGGATCCGAAGAGGGCGGTGAAGCGCGCGTCGATGCCATGGGGCTGCTGTTGCTGGAAGAGGATGGCCTTGTCAAACTTGACGAGCCGATGTTTGGATCACCGGTTGCCGAAGATCTGGCCAACTTTGACTATTACGGTGACGAGGCCGTGCGTCTGAGCTCGGTCAGCCTGCCGTCCAGCCAGCCTCCGAAGCAACTGGTCTATATCCCGGCGCTGATCCTTCTGGGTCTGATCGCTTTCCTGCAACGCGGCCGTGCCGCCAGACAAGAGGTGCTCGTATGACACGTTCCGTTCTGTGTGCCGTTGATATCAGCAATGGCGAGATTGATGCACCGGTGCTGCAAAAAGCAGCCGCTCTGGCGGATATGGAAGGGGCGCAACTTGACGTGGTAACAGTGCTGCCCGATTTCGGGGAAAGCTGGGTGTCGGGGTTTTTTGAATCCGGTTTTCACGACAAGGCGTTGGAGGAAGCGCAGGCCAAGCTGACGGCGCTGTGCGTATCGGCCCTGGGGGCCGAGCGCAACGAAACCATCCGCCATGTGGTTGCGACAGGAACAGCTTATCAGGAGATTTTGAAGACGGCCGAAAGTGCCGGCTCTGATTTGATCGTAATCGGAGCCCACAAGCCGGATTTCAAGGATTACCTGCTGGGCCCGAATGCCGCGCGCGTGGTGCGACATTCCAACGTCTCGGTTTACGTGGTGCGCTGACGCGAAAAGCAGATGCCGTGCACAGAGGTGCCGGAGCCCCGACGGTCGCCTGCCGCCGTTCGGGCTCCCGCAGCCAGGTCAGTAGCCCGTCATCTCGAGATACCCGACGCCCTCGTGGCTGCCGGTGACCGTGACCGGACCTTCCCAATATTCAAAACGTGTCCCCATCCAGGCATCCGGCGTCAGGGCGGATACCTTGACGTCGATGCCTCGGTCCGCAAGCACGACGCGCCATTGCGTCGGGACGTCGCGCCCTGCCACCTGATCGGTCGCAAGCGGCTCAAGCCTGACGGATCCGTCGGGGATGGCATCGGTGCTGCCGTCTGAATTGATCCATGTGGCCGAAGTGAAATCGCCGCGACCACCGCGCAGGCGAAAGGCCATCAGCTTGTCCCCGCCCTCGAAGCTGAGCGAAAACCAATCCCAGCCGGTTTGATCCTCGGCCAGGGGTTGCGAAGACCATTCCCGGTCCAGCCAGCCCTGACCGGTGACGCGCATATCGCCATCCGGCAGGCGCAGTACGCCTTCGACTGAATAGAAGGGTTGCGAATAGTAATAGCTGGCTTGTCCGTCGGCGGATTTGACGGAATAGCCCGCTTGGCCATGAAACACCAACGGGCCTTGTGCGCTCAGCGCAAGATCGTACCCGAAATCAGCCCCGTTTGCCGTCAGGGTCAGGGTGTCCATATCCGGCCCGGCCATGCGCCATTCGTCGATCCAGGCCTCGAACGGTTGCACCGCAACACCTGCCTGCCCAATCCCCCCACGCGACAGGCGTTCGGCAAAATAGTGGGTGTCAGGCGTGGTGACAGCCGCATGGCCCATCCAGATCTGCGGGCTTTGCCATCCATCTGTTTCAAACGGTTTCAGGGCCGACCGGAAAAGGGTCCATTGGATGCCATAGTCACGCCCGTCCTCGCCTTTGAGGTTGGCCGTCAGATACCACCATTCGATCCGATAGGCGGGGTGAGGTCCGTGGTCTTTGGGAAAGTCGAATTCAATCCCCGCCTGCGGAACCTCGAAGCCTTCCGCCGACCCTCCAAGACCTGCATAGCCCTGCGCCCAAAGAGGCGATGGGCACAAAATCACGAGAACGGCCAAAAGGGTTTTAACGTTCATTGGCGAACACCTTCAGCAAATCGGCAGGGGGCAGACGCAACATGCGCAGCGCGGGCAGGGCCGCTGCAACCAGGGCGGCCAGCAGGGTCAACAGGAACAGCCACAACCAATCCCAGGGAAACACGAACATCGGCAACCGCCAGCCAAAGGCTTGCACATTGATCACTGCCAACAGAACCCAGGCGAGGATCAGACCAAGCGGCAACGCCAGGCACGCGGTCAGAGCCGCGAGCAGTACGCTGCGCAAAAGCTCCAGCCGCGCCAGTTGCGCCCGGTTCAGTCCCAGCGCCCATACCGGAGCAATCTGAGGCAAGCGCTGGGTCCACAGGGTCAGCAGGCTGGTGAGTATGGCAAATCCCGCCACGCCGAGGGTCAGAACATTGAGCGCCGATGTCACGACAAAGGTCTTTTCGAAGACTGCTAATGATTGCGCCTTCATGGCGGCCTGCTGGACCACGGCCTGACGCGGCAGGGCAAACCGCTCGCGCAAGGCTTGCGCCATTTCAGTCGCCTGTTCGGGGTTCAAACGGACGCCAAACCGTCGGGTTTCGGCCCCTGGTGCGATCCGGTCAAGTTGGCTCATCGACACAATGGCTTGCCCGGTTGGATTTCCATAATCCGAATAAACCCCGGCGATGGTCAGCGTTCGATCCGGGGACAGCGTCAGCGTATCTCCGGGCCAGAGGTTCGCGCGCCGTGCCAGTTGTTCGTTGATCAGCACCGCGTCTCCGGCCATGACGTCGTCCCATACGGTCGAGTTTGCCGATATCAACGGCCAGTGCTGCCGATAGACCGGATCGTCAATGACCCCGTACAGAAACAGGGGGCCCGTCTCGTGCGACAGTTCCATGTTGCGAATTGGAAGGATGGCGTCGACCTGTGGCCGCAGCCAATCCGTGATCTCGCGACCCTGTTCTTCGTCACGGACGGTCAGATACAGCTCTGAGGTCAGGCGCTGGTCGAGCCAGCCGACAAATGTCAGCCGGAAACTTGAAACCATTGTGCCCACACCGATATTTGCCGCAAGCGCAAGCAACAGGGCCATCAGGGCAAGCGACAGCCCGGGCAATTGGGCGCGCATGTCGGCCCAGACCCACTGCGCGACGGCGCCACGGGAGCTGTTGCCAAAGACGGAAAGCGCAAAGGTCAGAAGCGCCGGCAACAAAAGCGCGGCACCCGTCAGCAATCCGGCCAACAGCACGAAACCGGCAACCAGACCACCGATGCCGAGATAGGCGATGACACCGCCGACGATCAGGGACAAGCCGAGCAAACCTGTCACAAGACGTGTGCCGGCATTGCCCTGCCAGGCTTGCACACCGGGCCCCGCCAGAAGGGGCATACGAGACAATCGCCACAGCGCATGGCCACTGGCAAACAAGGTGCCGCAGACAGCCATCGCCATCCCGGCAAACACCCAATGGGGGTGCAGTGTCAGCTGTCCAGTCACGGGCGCACCATACAGGCCGCGAAGGGTTGCTGCGACATCGGGCAACAACGCTCCGGCCAGAAAGAACCCAAGAAGCAGACCCAAGGTTCCACCGATCAGGGCCAGCCCCGTCAGTTCGGTCAGGATCAGGAAGACCAGCCGCCGCATCGAAACGCCCAGTGCACGCAGGGTGCGGATCATGCCTCGGCGTTGGGCAAAAGCCAGCCCGACGGTGCCGTTCACGATGAACAGGCCAACGGCAAAGGACAACAGGCCAAAAGCCGACAGGTTCAGGTGAAAACTGTCAGTCAGCCGAGCAGTATCGACTTGCGAGGATGGGCTGGCGCGCTCCAGTTCGGGCGCGATTTCGGCCAAAGGTGGCCGATCACGCGGCTGATCCGGCAATACAATGAGGCGCGAGATGAAACCGGTTTGGTTCAGCAGGGCTTCGGCTGTGCCGATATCCGTCAGAATTACGTCTGGTGGCAGCGCCGTGGTGATTGAAAACGGCGGAAGGTTGTTCTGGTCGCGCAACAGCAGCTCCAGCTCTGCCGCGACCAGAAGCCGCCCCGGAGCGGTCAGCATGTCCGCCGGCTCAGTCAGCGCGGTGCTTTGGTCGGCTTCGGTGACGGCGGGCAGGGCCGGGTAGGCGACCATATCCACACCCATCAGGCGCAATGTGCGGCCCCGAATACGATAGGGGCCCTCCAGGACGGCCGCCACCTGCCAGCCAGCACGACGCAGATCGACGTAACGAGAAACCGGGATCAGACCGGAAGGATCGCGCAGCTCGTCGAACTGCCCAAGGGCAAGCTGCGCGTTGGCCCGGGCATAGCTGGCGCGCGCTTCGGCATTGATGGCCTGAACCGCGGACCAGAGTCCGGTGGCCAAAGCGATGCCAGTCAAAAGCGTCGCCAGTTGCAACCAGTGCACCCGCCAGTGTGACATCAATGCCTGAATGACGGCGCGTGTCATTGGATACGACCACCGCAGAGCTGGACGGTTCGATCCAGGCGGGCCGCAATCTGTTGGGAATGCGTGACCAACAGAAGCGCTGCGCCGGTATCAGCCACCAAGGCCAACATCAGATCCAGAACCCTTGCGCTGGCGGTTTCATCCAGATTGCCCGTGGGCTCATCCGCCAGCAGCAGTTTCGGACGCGCAGCCATGGCACGACCAATCGCGACCCGCTGCTGTTGCCCGCCGGACAGGTTTTCGGGATATCGGTCCAAAAGATCGGACAGGCCCAAGCGTTCGGTCAGATGCGCGGTCCAATCGGCATCCTCGGAGCCGGCAAGGCGGGCGTGAAAGGAAAGGTTCTGCGCAACGGTCAGCGAAGGGATCAGATTGAACTGCTGAAACACCAACGAAAGCTGACTGCGCCGCAATTCAGCCCGCCCGGCATCGTCCAGATGGGACAGAGGCGTTCGGTTCAAGATGATTTCACCGCTGTCGAAACAATCAAGCGCCGCGGCAAGGTTCAGCAGAGTGCTTTTGCCACTGCCGCTTTCGCCGGTCAGGGCCAGTGTCCGCCCTTCATCCAACGTCAGCGACACGTCGCGCAGAACCGGGCGCCCGCCGGGATAGGTTTTCTGAACACGGTCGATGGTCAACAGCATGATCTGGCCTTTTTTCTTCCAAGGATGTGCGACGGAATTCCAAACTGTCCAGTGCGGACCCGCACTCGGTTCCATTCGCCGCAGGCGTTCTTCACGATCGCCGGGGTTGTGCCCTGCACCTCAACGGGTCATTCTGCTCGGACGGTACACTGTCGTAAATCGGGATGAAAAACATGACGTTGCTGCATCAGATCGTTTGGGGCAGTACATTTCTGGCGCTCTGCTTCTTGGTCGAGATTCTTTTGTTGACCTGGTGTACCGTCACGATCATCAAGTGGGATGAAAAATGGTCGGCCAAGGGGGTGTTCTTTGGAACGGCAACACCAATCGCGGTATCTTTGGCCTTTATTGTCGCGACGCACACTATTCAGGTCTGGATTTGGGCCATCGTCTGGGTGTTGCTTGAGGTTCTGCCGGATTGGAACTCGGCCATCTATTTCTCATTGGTGACGTTCACGACCCTGGGATATGGCGATATCGTTTTGGGCGAAGGGTTGCGCATCTTTGGGTCTTTTGCCGCGGTTGCTGGTCTTCTGGCCTTTGGTCTGTCGACCGCTTATCTGGTGGCGATGATGACGCGCGTCTTTCAAGAGAAGTTCTTTACCTAAAGGATAGGCGCAAACAACCGCGCCAAGGGGGCGCCAAACCGGATATGCGCGGGTTGCTGGGCCAGACTGCGCGTCAATTCATAGCTTGCCTCGAAATCCGCGCGCAGCATGTGATCAACAGCCAGGGCTGCGCGGGCATCGAAAAACAGGGCCATCGCCTCGAAGTTCAGCCGGAAGGACCGGTTGTCCAGATTGGTCGTGCCGACCGCAGCCAGCGTGTCGTCTACCACGAAAACCTTCTGGTGCATGAAACCGTCCGTGTATCGGAACACGCGTACGCCGCAATCTCGGATTTCGTCGAAATAGGCAAAAGCAGCCAGCCACGGCAGCCGATGATCAATCATATCCGGGACAAGGATGCGCACGTCCACACCGCGCATCGCTGCATGTTGCAATGCGGTCATGACGTCGATGTCGGGCACAAAATAGGGCGAGGCAATCCACAATCTTTCTTTCGCCTCAGCGATGGCCGAAAAGAACATCATGGCGCCGGTTTCGGTTTCGTCTCCGGGTCCGGTGGCCACCAACAGGGCATTCATGTCTTGCTCGGCCTCGCTGCCTGCCCAGTCGAGGTCGTCAATCAGGTCTTCATCGCGGGCCCAGTGCCAGTCTTCGGTGAAGATGAGCTGCAATTGCCGGACGATGTGGCCGGTCATCTTGATATGCGTGTCGCGCCAATGGCCGAAATGCGGGTCTTCGCCCAGATATTCAACACCCACGTTGTGACCGCCGATAAAGCCTGTTTCACCGTCGATGATGACGGTTTTGCGATGGTTCCGGTAATTCAGCTGAAACCTGAAATTCGGCCCGCGTTGCTCACGCGGGTCGGCCACGTCAATTCCCGCGTCGCGCATTGTGTCCAGATAGGTGTTTGCCAATCCATAGCTGCCGACGGCATCGGTCATGAAACGGACATGCACCCCGCGTTTCGCAGCCTCTATCAGCTTGGTCTGAAGCTGTCGGCCCAAGGCATCGTCTCTGACGATGTAGAATTGGATCAGGATATAGTTCCTGGCCTCGTCTATCGCCTGAAAAATGGCGTCAAACGTTGCCTGACCATCGATCAGAAGCTGAGCGCCATTGCCACTGGATACCGGAAGATGAGCCAGAAATTCGAATGGTCGTGGATTGACCGACATCGTGGATGGGTCAGGTCTGGAGTAGTCAGCAAAGGTCTTGATGCCTTCGACGACCCGTTCGCTTTGTTGGCGCGAGATGCGATAGCCGCGAAACCTGTGATGCCCCAGAAACAGGTACATCGGAACCGCAAAGATTGGCGCCGATACCAAAAAGACCACCCAGCCAACGGCTCCTTGCGGTGTGCGCGCGGTTTGTGCAGCGCGCACCGAAAACACAACTGCGGTTGCGTACAACGCAAAAACAAAGATGGATACAAGCAATGTCCACATGGGCGTTAAGTCTTTCGGGTCGTTCAGTTTCCTCCAGTGTAGACCCGCGACCAGTCTTTCGCCATATCGACGATGATCCAGCCTTTGTCCGGCCCCTGATCCAGACCGTCAACCAACCGCCCAATCGGACTTTCCCGATCATAGGCCCATTCACGTTCGGCATCCGTATGGTGGATCAGAACACCCAGCCGTGGTCCGTTACCCGAGGTTGTCCAATCCAGCATGGCGAAATCGCCGTCTGAGTTTCCTCCGGCCAGAATGGGGCGTTTGCCGATCGTGCGTTCGATGTTGATGGGTTTGCCTTCCTTGTCGTCGATGAAGGCAATGCCGGGGGCCTTAATGACAGTCGGAACGCCATCGACATCTTCGAATGTCGAGTTTCCATATGTGCCCAGAACCTGTTCCGGCGGAATGCCGTAGGCCTGTTCCGCGAAAACCCGCATGAAGTGAATACCGCCACCCGAGACAATATAGGTCTTGAACCCTTCGTCCCGAAGATAGCGCAACAGCTCGACCATGGGCTGATAGGTCATCTGGTCATAGGGCAATCCGGTGTCCGGGTGTCGGGCCTCGGCCAGCCATTCCGCGACTTGGGCCTGAAACGCCTCGACAGTCGTTCCGGAATGTGACGCGTTGACAACTTCGATCAACGCATCGTGGCCCCCTTGAAGAACCGTCGCAAGATCACCTTCGGCAGCGGCTTTCAAAGCGGGTGTGGACAGGATCGAAGGATCTTGTTCAGCCAGTTCAGAAAGTCGATCCATGGCAAAGATAAACTGGAAATAAACCGGCTGTTCGGCCCAGAGTGTGCCGTCATTGTCAAATACCGCGATCCGATCTGAAGGCGTGACATAGTCAGGTCCTTCCGCGTCGGTAACACTGGACACGAATTCAAGGATCGCCTCTTTTGCCGCTGTGGCGTTCCAACTGGGCAGCGGATCAGCGAGCAGGGATACGGGAACACAGGTCAGAAAGGCACCCAAAAGAACGTGTTTCATGAAGCTCTCGATATCTGTTGTGTTGAAAAAAGGCCGCCCTGCGCAGGGCGGCCTACAGCGTGGGGCCGCCGGTCCTAGTTGTTGGTCGGCGTTGTCAGCTTCTCCATGACCTGATCCAGGTTGAAGCTTGCTGCTTTCTGACGTGGCGGGAACTCCTCGAACGTGCTTAGGAAATTGCCAACGTATTGCTGGGCGGGCACAAGGAAATAGGCCCGGTCCAACAGCCAATCGTAATAGGTGTTGGACGTGCGGTACGCGCGTTCATACGGATCGCGGCGCAGGTTGACGATCAGCGGGATGCGCAGTTCGGTCCATGGTTCGATCCAGGCACGCAACGTGGCCCAGGCCTTCTGCTCCAGGAAGATGAGCTTCCAGTCTTCGAAGCGCAGCGCCGTGAGGTCACCATCATCCGAGAAATAGAAGATTTCTTTCCGGGGGCTTGCCGCAGTCTCACCAGTCAGCAGCGGCAGAATATTGTAGCCATCAAGGTGCACCTTATAGTCGCGACCCATGCCCGATGAGCTGTAGCCGGTCTTCAGTTTTTCCTTGATGTCCGGATCGCCGGCCACAGCGAGGTAAGTGGGCAGCCAGTCCATGTGATGCACGATCTCGTTGGTGACTGATCCGGCCTCGATCTTGCCCGGCCAGCGTACCATTGACGGAACACGCCAACCACCTTCCCAGTTGGTATTCTTCTCGCCCCAGAACGGCGTCGCAGCTGCATCCGGCCAGGTGTTCATGTGCGGACCATTGTCAGTGGAATAGTGCACGATCGTGTTGTCAGCGATGCCAAGCTCATCCAGCAGATCCAGCAGCTGACCTACATGCATGTCGTGTTCGATCATACCGGCGGTGTATTCATCAGCGACCCGCCCCGACAACTCATTGGCCTTGGCGCGCATCTCGTCTTTGACGTGGGTGCGGAAGTGCATGCGGGTACCGTTCCACCAGACATAGAAGGGCTGACCTTGCTCATGCGCCCGCTTGATGAAGTCGATGGCCGCGGCCACGGTTTCGTCATCTACCGTTTCCATGCGCTTGCGGGTCAACGGTCCGGTGTCTTCGATCGTGCCATCCGCTTTGGACTTGATGACGCCGCGCGGGCCATAGGCTTCGCGGAAGGTTCGCCCATCCGCCAGAACGCGATCACCCGGATAGTCTTCGTTTTCCGGCTCTTCTTCGGCATTCAGGTGGTAAAGATTTCCAAAAAATTCGTCAAAACCGTGGTTTGTCGGAAGATGTTCGTCTTTGTCACCAAGGTGGTTTTTGCCGAATTGACCGGTCACATAGCCGTGGTCTTTAAGAAGTCCCGGGATAGTTGGGTCTTCAACCTGCATTCCAAGATCTGCCCCAGGCAGGCCGACTTTGGAAAGACCGGTGCGGAACACGGATTGCCCCATGATGTATGACGAACGGCCGGCGGTACAGGATTGTTCGCCGTAATAATCGGTAAAGATCATGCCTTCTTTGGCAACCCTGTCGATATTGGGTGTTTGATATCCCATGAGACCCATTGTGTAGGCCGAGATGTTGGATTGACCGATATCGTCGCCCCATATCACAAGAATATTGGGCTTTTGATCCTGCGCCCAGGCGGGCACGGCAAGGGCGACAGTTACGGTCGCCACTGCGAACCGGCGCAGTGTTCTACGCCAATTATCTGCAATCATTCGTGGAGAAGACATGAAGTGCTCCTGATCAGTCGAGCCTTAATGACCCGGAAAATTGAAATTTAATTGAAGCCGCTAGCCTATAACTTGAAGCTGCAAGCAAGTTCTTGATTGCCCGAATAAAAACAATTTCTTGTTCGGGCAGTGAACACAGCTATTTTACGCGATGAAACGTATCGAAAACTTATCATATGATCACTTTGAAAGATACAAATGTTTGATTCTGATGACGATATGCGGATTCTGGCCAAGACCGACTGGTTTGGCACGCGCGATTCAAAGTTTCAGAGCGATCTTATGACGTGCGCAATTCAAAGAACCTTCGATTCCGGAGAAACACTGTACCACCACGGTGACCGCGCCAACGGTATTCATGCGGTGCTCGCAGGCGCGCTTCAGATCACGGCGCCTGCCGATGATGGACAGGAATTCGTTTTGCATCAGGATGGATCAGGATTCTGGATCGGGGATCTTGCGCTGTTTGCCGAAGCCAAACGCCTGGTCAGCGTCGTGGCAACGCAAAAGACCCGCACCTTGTATTTTCCCGGCTCGCGGGTAGAACGCCTGGTTCAGAAGAACCCGGAATACATCCGTGATTTCTATGCGTTGACGCATGAAAACATGAAGACTGCTCTGCGCATCATGGCCAATCTTGCGGTTACGGGGTCTGAAAAGCGCCTTGTGCTGCGTCTGCTGCATCTTGACGAAGGCGCCTTGAGTTCGGACGGATGGATTGTTGTGTCTCAGGAAGAACTTGCTGAAATGGTTGCGGTATCTCAGCCGACCTTGCATCGACATCTGCATCATCTGGCGGATCTGGGCCTTGTGGAATTGGGGTATGGCCGGCTGCGGTTGATCGACCGGCGCAAGCTGATCAGCAACTGTCAAAGTTGAAGTCTAAGGGTTGAGCGGGGGCAAAGACCCGCTCTTTCGTTCTGTTGCGCTTTTCAGTGCGCCTAGGTGTTGCACGGCCGCTTCCCAGTCTTCCGGGCTGTTGCAAGCCGTCGCTGAATACCGCGCCGCACCGATATTCATAAGGCTCTTCTCAAGATCCAAAGAACGCTCTGGATGCGCGCTTCGCGATTTCCAAAGATCCAATGCCTGATAAACCGCAGGCAAATCCCGTGATATTAAAGCGGATCGCAAGGCATCGATGGCATATTTCTCGGATGCCAGATATCTGCGGCGCCGTTCCGTTTTCCAGGTTGAGTAGCGCGGGCGCAGAAACCTTCCCAATGTCCACAATGCGAATACAACAATGACAAGGTAAAGAACTGATTTGATGATGGTTTGCGCGTCAGGCGGCTGTCGCCTGGGTGGTGCCAGTGTCAGCTTGGTCGAGGGAAGTGATGCCGTTTCGATCTGACCGGTGTCCAGATTGAACCAGTCGATGGAAACGGCCGACAACTGTGTTTCGCCACCATCTTGGGCGATGTACACGGTTTCTTCGACCCGCTGCCCGGACAAGATGCCCCGGTCTTCTGTTTCCGAAAAGCGGGGCTCCTTGGGATAGGCGCGAAGCAGTTGGCTTTGATCCTGCGGCGTCAGCGCCGGGATTGTCAGGGCCGTGGTGCCAGAGATCTGCGCGCTTATCTCGCGCGTGATGGAATCGCCGGCCTGCATATCGGTCGGACCGTCCAGCTTCTGATCAAGAGAGAAACCACTTGCGATGATCAGCGGGTCAAGACCTTGAGCGCCCTCGGGGATCTCAGCGTTCAGCTGTATGGAAGGAAGCGCCACCGAAACCTGAACCGGGTCATTGGACTGCGGGTCGGCAAATGTCACGACAACCTCTTGCGCATCATACGCAACCGGCCCTGATGTCAGCGGATACAGGCGATAACTGCGCTGTACTCCGGACCACGTTTCTCCGTCTACCGTTTCGCTTATCGGACCAGAAGCCCTCTCAGGCAGGCGAACAAGGACATTTTGTTGCTCCAATGGTGGGAATACGGGCGGCTGCGGCATGAAGGTCGGTACCAGAACCTTGATGCGGACGATGGCGGGTTGGCCGACGATGACGGCCTCGTTCGGGACGTCCACTGACACCCGAGGTTGATAGCCTGAGTTTTCCTGTGCGGACACGGATAACGGCAACAACAGGATGAAGATGGCAAGGTATCTCATTCTGTTTGCTCCTGAATTTCCAAAAGGAAACGGTTTCTCAGAAAATCCTGCATGTCGGTGTCGATCATGCTGATCCACTGGTCGGCGGACAGTGACTGTGGCCCGTCCTTGGGGGCTTGAACCGTGGTGTCACTGCCACGTGCTGCATCGTTGTCAAACACCGTATCATCGGCACCGATGCCAGCCTCCTCCCCTGTGTCAGACTGTTCACGCGTCGTTTCGACATAGTCCAGGATGGCCTTGGACAGGTCGAGATTATGCTGGGCTTCGGGCCAGTCGGGGCGACGTTCCAAGGCGGTCTCGAACGCCGATATGGCTGGGCGATACTCGCGGTTTTTTATGCGGGCCATACCTTCGGCAAACGCAGCTTCCGGTGTGTCCAGTGTGGAAAACACGGACGACGCCTTTTCATATTGACCATCCCTGAGATAGGCATATCCCTTGTGATATGGGTCTTCGAACATCTCGGCCGCGTCGCCAAATCGTTTTTGGTTCAACGCGATCTGGCCTTGTTGGTTGGGGGTGAAAAACCAGTCTCGCCATCCTTCTGCCCGCGCGCCGGATGAAGGCAACGCAATCAAAACCAGAACCGCCCAACGAATTACCCAGCCCTTGCGGAACCACAGCAGAGACAACACCGCAGCAGGCCAGGCCAGGATCCAGCCCTTGTCCTGCCAGTCCAGACGATCATCGTCATCCAGGGCGGCAGTATAGGCCGATTGAATGCGGCGCATCAGTTGATTGATGTCCTGATCGTCGTCCGAAAACGCGACCACTGAGGCGTTTGGGATGTTGTCCAGCTGCGCGATACGACCACCATCCGGCAGCATGGTGAGAAAGAAAATATCAGAAGAAGAGGAGCTTAGCCCCATTACCTGAGATGGATCAAGGTCGTCCAATACAAACAGAATCGCCCCCGGGCTGTCGCTGTCGTCCAGAATGGACTGAGCCAACGCAAGCGCATCGGCTGCCGCATCGCCATCCTTCGGCATCACCGCAGGCGTCAACCCCTCAAGCAACGGACGAAGTATGTTCGCGTCTTCGGTCAAAGGCGCAACTCGGTGCGGCGTTCCTGCATAGGCGATCAAAGCGGTTCGTGCGCCGGCACGTTCGGTGATCAGGTCGGAAATCTTGAACCGTGCCCGATCCAGCCGCGATGGCGCAAGATCCGAGCTTTCCATACTGTCGGTGACTTTGAGAGCGATCACCAACGGGGCCGTGTCTGCGATCAACGGGTTGGGCGCGCGCGACCATGTCGGACCCGAGGCCGCCAATGTGACAAGCGCCGCAATGATCAGCGCAACATCAATGGGCTGGATGCGCCTGTTTTCTTCCTTGCCCAGCAGCAAGGCCTCTGCAAGGTGCGGGGCGATCCCTGATGGCAGTTTGGTGTCTGCCATCGGTCTGGGTCTGATCCGCCACCACAACACAAGGATGGGAATGAGAAGCAGCAGGTAATAGCCTCGGATAAAATGGAAATCAGCCAGATCCATTGTCAGACGGCCCCCTGGTGTCGCTGTGAAAAATGGAACCAGGTCATGCTGACCAAAATGACGATCAACGCGATGAGTAACGGAATATGGGCAAGGCTTTGCTTGGGGCGATAGCTTTGCGTTTCCACCATTCTGGGGTTCAGTGAATCAATGCGTGCATAGGTCTGTTCAAGGGCCGTTGCATCGTCGGCAAAGAAATATTCTCCGCCCGTGCGATCGGCTATGTCCTTCAGTGCCTGAAGATCGACACGGTCTTCGCCCGTGGCATTCGGGTCTCCGACACCAATCGTATAGACAACCACGTTCTTTTCCGCAGCAATGGCCGAGGCATTGACGGGTGCCATGCGACTGGACGTATCAGCGCCATCGCTGAGAACGATCATCAGGCGCTGGTCAACCTCGCTGGATTCAAAAGTTCGAATGCCAAGCCCGATCGCATCGCCCAAAGCCGTGTTCGGACCCGCCATGCCAACTTGAGTTTGGTCCAGGAACCCATTCAAACTGTTCAGATCTTCCGTGAAGGGCGCTTGAATGAACGCGCGTGTTCCAAAGATGATCAGCGCCATCCTGTCACCATCTCTTTCAGAGATGAACTGCTTGAGAACCTCTTTGACCGCCTCCAACCGTTGCATCGGGGCACCGGATCCGGTCTGGAAGTCGCGCTGATCCATCGAGCCAGAGATATCCAGCGCCAAAACCACATCGCGTGCAGATTTTTCCATCACCACGGGGTCGCCCAGACGTTCCGGACGCGCCAGCGCCAGAACCAGAAGTATCCAGATCAAGCCGGCGCTGACTGTTTGCAGCCGGGCCCGGGTTCGGATCATTGACCCGGATTGCGGCTCGACGCCCGCCGCCTGCGCCACGCGGCGAAAAAACGGAATGCGAATGGACACGGTTGTTTCCCGCCGGGGCGGAGCAATGGCGTACACCAGCAGCGGCAGCGGCAAAAGCAGAAATACCCAGGGGGCTGAGAAGGAAAACATCACGTTCACCGATACCGTTTATGGGACTTGACCCAATGCCGAGCAAGCTGGGTCAAGGCACGGTTTGGCGGCAGGTCTTTGTACGGCGCGTCGATCAGTGTTTGCCCGACCTCTGATAAAAAAGACTTTTTATCAGATGTTTGCGAAAGGAAGTTCAACCAGTCATCCCCGTGAATCCCTGCAACCTGCCTGCGCGGATACGCGACCAACGCGGTGCGGCGAAGGATTTCGGCAACTTTTGCCGACGTGATATCCGGGTCTGCCAGCTCGGCCAGCGCATGGCGGCGATACGCGTTCGCCCGACTTCGCCGGACGAAAAGAACACTGACCAGTACGGCAAGGCCAAGCAGTATGATGGCCAGCGCCAACCACCCCCATGTCTGCGGAAACATCGAAACAGGCGTGGGTTCCGGTGCCGGCTCGAGCATATTCAGCAGATCAACCAGAGATTTCCCTGTCGTGTCGATGCTCATTTCTGCCCCCTGCGATGTCCGAACAGATACAGTAACTGATCCAGGGCAGGTTCCGCGGTCGTCAATGGAACAACCGGAAAACCGTATCGACGGGACCATGTGTGCAGGTGGTCCAACCTGTCTTCCATGGATTTGCGAATTTTGCCGGACAATTCGGGGTCGGCGCTGTCGATTTCGATCTGGTCGCGCCCGTCCGAGACCGTGAGTTTCAGATCAGGCGCCAGCCCCTTTGCTGTCTTGTCAGCAATATTGAACACGATCATATCGTTTGAAACCGCAATACGGCGCAGCAGGGATTCCGATCTTTCGTCAAGCCCGTCGCAGTCGGAAAACAGGCAAACCAGCCCGTTGGTTTGGAGCATACGCGCGGCTTCCGACAACATGTCATTCAAAGTCACGGTTGGTTGCGGGTTCAAGGCAGCATGCAAGGCCGAATTGGCAGCCCCGATGGAAGACAGAAACCGCATGAGCGCCGCCGCGCGGCGCTGCGGCCTGTGTTCAGCAACGCTTGTGTCGTTGAATACCAGACCACCGACACGATCGCCCTGACCAAGAACGCGATGCGCGGTGATTGCGGCAGCTTCGGCTGCGATGACCGATTTCATGTAGACTTCGGTTCCGAAAAACATCGAAACGCGCTGATCGACCAGCAACAGGGCAGGGCGGTCTCGTTCCTCGGTATAGACCCTAACATGGGGCTCACCGGTTCGTGCCGTGACTTTCCAGTCAATTGTTCGGATGTCGTCGCCCGGTTGGTAGTTGCGCAATTCCTCGAAATTCAGGCCGCGTCCGCGCAGGCGCGATGCGTGTCTGCCATTCAGGATCGAGCGGGCAGGCTGACGTGGTAAAAAGCTCAGGGCACGGGAATGCAGTTCCAGACGCAACAGGTGATCCGCATCGACGTGAATGCGGGGATCATCGGGATATGCTGAGGATCGCTGCACCCGGCCAACCCTAACAGTCAGGGCAGCGCGACGAGACGCAGGATTTCCGCGATCACGTCATCTGCCGTTTTGGCGTTCCCCTGCGCCTCGAAGCTCAGCGTGATGCGGTGACGGAACACGTCATGTGCAATGGCTCGAATATCCGCAGGGTCCACATAGTCACGCTGGTTCATCCACGCATGCGCCCGACCGCATTTGTCCAATGCCAATGAGGCACGCGGGCTGGCACCGATTTCGATCCAGCTGGCCAGTTCTTCGCTGAGCGCCGCAGGCGTCCGGGTCGCCTGAACCAGATCGGCCATATAGCGATCCATTGCGTCCGAAACATGGATCTGCCCGATTTCCGAACGCGCTGCAAAAACGGCGTCCTGCGGGATTGTCGGTGGTGGCTCGCTTGACGCGCCTTTCCCGGCGGCGATCTCTTCGCCCCGCACCAGCCGGATCACTTCAACCTCGTCCTCGACCGGCGGATAGGTGATCTGAACATGCATCAGGAACCGGTCCATCTGCGCTTCGGGCAGGGGATAGGTGCCTTCTTGTTCAATAGGGTTCTGGGTTGCCATCACGATGAACAGCGGTTCCATCTTGTGGGTGGTCCCGGAAACCGTAACCTGGCGTTCTTCCATCGCCTCCAGCAAAGCGGCCTGCACCTTGGCCGGTGCCCTGTTGATTTCGTCAGCGAGGACGATATTGGCAAAGATCGGCCCGGGTTCGAACCGAAAGGTGCCGCCTTCGTCAGTTTGTTGAAACACCTCGGTTCCCGTCACGTCTGAAGGCAGCAGGTCAGGTGTGAACTGGATCCTGCTGAAGGCTGCATCCAGATTGCGCGCCATCGCCTTGACCGCACGTGTTTTGGCCAATCCGGGCAGACCTTCGATCAGAAGGTTTCCGTTGGCCAGCATCCCGATCAGCAGTCGGTCGATGACCTCGGTTTGCCCGATGATGGACTGGCCCATGCGGGTTTTGAGATCAAGTATCTGATTAAGTGCATTCATGGGTGGTGGTCCAATCGGTGCCAAGCTGGAAGAAACGAATTGATAACGGAACAGGGGGTAAGCCGGTCAGGAATATCCCGAAATATCGGAATGCTAACAGGCTTTGGCGGACCGATCTACCGTGAATGCCTGGCGGTGAGGTGGCGCAAATCTTTCCTCAGTTCCTGTCGTATGGGCCCAGTGTTTGGCGCGTCGCGCAAACTGTCCAGCCAGTGAGGGTGAGGCGCCTGTCCCGCGGCCCTGCTCCAGGTCAGATCCCGCAGGATTTTCTGTGCACCGACGTCAAGTGTGTCAGGAATTTCGAAATCATTCAGGGTGGCCCAGACGCCGCTCCACAAGCGCCCTACGGACCAGGGATTGTATCCGCCGCCACCCAGAACCAGAAAACGAGGCGAAAGAGGCTTCAGCGCCGCGACTGTTCGCCAATGCGCGTTGTTGGACAGGGTCAAACGCGAAAGCGGGTCTTCGGCCACGGCGTCGGCCCCGCATTGCAGGACAATGGCTTGCGGTTTGAACGCCTCGGACGCTGGCAGGATCAATTGATCCAGAATGGCGGCGAATTCGTCGTCGTTCAGATTCCTTGGAACAGGCAGGTTGAAGGCCGCGCCACCGGCGTCTTCCTCAAGTTGGCCCGTGAACGGCCATCGCCGCGTTTCATGGACCGAAATCATCCGAACTTTGTCCGACCCGTGAAACGCAAGTTCAACCCCGTCGCAATGATGGGCGTCGATGTCGACATAGACCACGCGATCCAGGCCAGCGCTCAAAAGGGTCTGTATCGCCAGAACCGGATCGTTCAGATAACAAAACCCGTTCGCCCGGTCCGCAAGGCCATGGTGGGTACCGCCCGCAGGGTTGAAAACGATCCCTCCATCCCGGATCAGTTCGGCGGCCAGCATGGAACCACCGGCGGCGGTTGCCGGCCGGCGGTACATCTCGGCGAAGACTGGGTTCGACAGCGTCCCCAAACCGTATTTATCCCGTGTTTCGTCCGTGACATGCTGGTCCGCTTCTGCCTTTTGCAGGGCGGCGATATAGTCCGGCGTATGAAACCTTTCCAATACACTTGGCTTTGCGCAGGGGCTGACGCGGTAGTTTTCGGGCGTCAACCAACCTAGTTCGCGACACAGATCGATGACGGTTGAAACCCGTGGAATGGCCAGCGGGTGTTTTGAACCGTAGGTCGAGTTGCGGTAGATATCCGATCCGATGAACAGGGGGCGCTTCATGACCTAGCTTGCTGCGGCCTGACTGTTATCCTCGCCCAACCTGCCATCCAATGACATCAGTATGGCGACCGGCCGAAGGGCCGGGATGTGGCTGAACACGATCAGGATGCATACGGTCAGAGGTACGCTCAGAAACGCACCGATCAGCCCCCAGACCGTTGTCCAGAAGGTCAGGGCCAGAATGACAAGAAAGGTCGACATGTTCAGGGATCGGCCAAGCATGGCCGGATCCAGGAAATTGCCGATCAGGAATTGGATCGTTCCACATCCCAGCACGATCACCAGGAAGGGAAGGATCGTTTCGAATTGAACAAGCGCGATCATGGCCGGAAAAAACACCGCTATGATCGAACCGATCGAGGGGATGAAGTTCAGGGCAAAGGTCAATACGGCCCAGGTTTCCGCGTATTCCAGACCAAGCGCGCGGAAAACCGTATAACTGATGGTTGCCGTTATCAGGCTGATCAGGGTTTTGACGCCGACATAGCGCTGCAAGCTGACCGAAATCGCGTCGAGCATGGTGGAAAACTCTGCTGCGGCGACAGGATCTCCGGCGGCCAGTTGGATCTTTTTCCGAAAGGCCAGTCGTTCGGCCATCAGAAAGGCGACATAAAGGCTGATCAGGAAGAACTGGTTCAACAATGAGGTGGCGCTGCCCAGCAATACGCGTGCGACATAGGACATGTCGATACTGACCAGATTGTCACGAATGAAGGTGGTCACGTCGTTGCCGACCAGCCCCGTTACACGCTCGACTGCACCATCAAACTGGTTTTCATAGGTGCTGATGGAGCGTGCAAACTGCGTCGCCTGACTGCCCAGCACGTACATGATCATGAACAAACCCGCCAGAACGACAGTCACACCGGCAATATTGGCCAGCCAGACCGGAGCGCGGGTCAGGGCTACGACGCGATCGCTCAGTGCGATGATCAGAACATTGACCAGCAGCGCCATGGCAAGCGGGATCAGGAAGTTTGCCCCGGCATAGAGGCCCAGCACGATCAGCGTCGCGATGATGCATGTATCCCGGACAACAGACAGTCGAAGCCTGGGACTAACCGTAATGTCTTTTTGATCCGGGGTCATTCGGTATCCTGTGTCCGGCACAAGCAGTGCCCATTTCCCATCCTGCGTGACCCAATCCTGCACGCGAGGTCTTGTTTATGCAATGCGTTCAGGCGTTTGTTGGCCCTCATTCTACAAATAGATTTTCACGACGGGTTCTGTGTTCTATTTCGGCAGGTTAGGGTTGCAGCATGTCCACTGCCGCGAATCCCCTGTTTGGCCGACCTGTTCAGGCACTTTGGCTGTCGATCAGCCGGTTCAGCAGAA
The DNA here is from genome assembly GCF_013110595.1 of Ruegeria sp. HKCCD6428. Taxonomy (NCBI): domain Bacteria; kingdom Pseudomonadati; phylum Pseudomonadota; class Alphaproteobacteria; order Rhodobacterales; family Roseobacteraceae; genus Ruegeria; species Ruegeria sp. HKCCD6428. Next base: position 692,914 of record NZ_WVQX01000001.1, on the reverse strand, counting down.
AGAACGGTTTCGTCATGAGCAGCCACGTGGCCATGTCGCTGATGATGGCGCTGTTTCCCTTTGTGCTGTTCACCGTGGCGCTGGCAGGGGCGTTGTCGCAAGGCTATGTCACCGATGAGTTAATTGACCTGATTTTCGGAGCGTGGCCCAAGGACGTCGCAGATCCGATCGTGGCCGAACTGCGGGCCGTTCTGGCCGGATCCGGTTCGGGTGTCATCACCTTGGGTGGTTTGCTGGCGATCTATTTTGCCTCAAACGGCGTTGCCGCCGTACGTGCAGCCATGAACCAGGCCTACCATGACGAAGACAGTTGGCCGTTCTGGAAAACCCGGCTGCTATGCCTGGTGCTGGTCATTCTGGGTGGGTCGGCCATTCTGATCATCGCCGCGGTCGAGGTGGTTTTGCCGGTCTATACGAAACTGGTGGCCGAACACACGGAAGTTGCCGTGGCCAACTGGTTTTCCGTGGATCGCCTGCGCTGGACGTTCACGGTGGCGGTTCCTGCGGGCACCGTTCTTCTGGCACATCTCGTGCTGCCGACCCGCAGGCACAGCCTGATGCAAATTCTGCCCGGTGTCCTGCTGACTTTGGCCTTGTGGGCGGCCGGTGGATGGGCGTTTTCAATTTATATCAGTCAGTTCGCCACCTACAGCGCCACCTATGCAGGATTGGCGGGGGCCATGGCGGCATTGATTTTCCTGTATCTCTATTCCGCGATCCTGATTCTGGGGGCCGAATACAATGGTGCAATGATTGATCTGCAAAATGCCTCAGAAGGAGATACGGCATGAGATTTGCCCTGATACTGGCCTGCCTTGCAATCGCAGGCGAAGCTCAGGCGCAGACCCCAGAATATGTGGGCTCAGATCAGTGTACCGACTGTCATCAGCAAGAAGCCGAAGCCTGGGCTGGGTCACATCATGCGCTGGCGTGGACAGATACCACTGACGGCGCTCTTGCGGCCGATTTTGACGGAACCCGGTTCGATCATGACGGTATGTCCGTCCAGTTCAAACGTGAGGCAGGCAGCAGGTACTCGGCCCGCGTAACGGAAAAAGACGGTGCGACGACGGAATATGACGTGCATTCCGTCGTTGGAATCGAGCCCTTGCAGCAATACCTTTTCGAGACCGAACCGGGCCGTTTGCAAAGTTTCGATGTGGTTTGGGACACAGAGCAAAAACGCTGGTATCACCTGTACCCTGATCAGGATCTGCCGCCTGATGACGGGTTGCATTGGACCGGTCCTTACAAGAACTGGAACGCGCGCTGCGCCGAATGTCATGCCACGGGTTTTGAGAAGAACTACAACCCTCAAACCAGATCCTACACGTCTCAGCAGGTCGAAATCGGGGTCGGGTGCGAGGCCTGCCACGGGCCGGGGTCCGCTCATATCGATTGGGTCCGGGAACAGGGGTCTTCAGATGGCCTTGGCAATGCCGGCTTTCTGTTGAATTGGGGCAAGGGGCGGACCGAAGAAGAAATACAGCAATGCGCCGGATGTCATTCCCGGCGCGAGGCGCATGGCAACGGAAACCCGGTTCCGGGAACTCCGTACCATGATGCGTATAATCTGGCCGTGCTGCGCCCCGGGACCTATCATCCCGACGGGCAGATACTGGATGAGGTTTACGTCTATGGATCGTTCCTGCAATCCAAGATGTACGCGCAGGGCGTCGGATGCATAAGCTGCCACGAGCCGCACAGTGCAGAGTTGAAAGCCGAAGGAAACGGGGTTTGCACACAATGCCATTCGCCTGCCGGAAATCCGGAATTCGCCACCCTTGCCGCAAAGAACTATGACACGCCTGCGCATCACAATCACCCGGAAGGCGGGGAAGGGGCCCAGTGCAAAAGCTGCCATATGATCCAGCGGACCTACATGGGTGTCGATGGTCGACGCGATCACAGCTTTCGCATACCGCGACCGGATCTTGGGTTGGGCGTTGATGCCTGCACGGACTGCCATCAAGACCAGGATCAGGCCTGGGCCGCAAGCCAGATTGAAGGCTGGTTTCCGGAATCGCCAAATCGACGCCCGCATTACGGGACGGTTTTCAAAGCTGCGGCCGAAGGGCAGCTCGACACGCCCGAAGGTTTGCTTGCGGTCGCAATGGATGCGTCGCAGCCCGGGATCGTCAGAGCGACCGCCGCGTATCTGTTGCAACCGTTTGGGTCGCCACAGATCGCCGCTGACACAGCGCCGCTTTTGCAGGACGTTGACCCGCTGATACGAGCAAATGCAGCGGCGCTGCAACGTCAGGCCAGCCCGGCAGATCAGGTGCAAAGACTTGAGCCCTTGTTGTCTGACCCTCTGCGAAACGTGCGCATCGCTGCCGCCAAAGAGTTCCTGAGCATTCCTCCGCAGTCTTTGACACCTCGGCAACGGGCTTTGACCGGGAAGGGCATGTCAGAATGGCAGCAGTCGATTTCGAATAGGCTGGATGCCCCGGAAACCCACCTTGTTCTGGGGGGCATGGCGTTGACGCTTCGCAACGCTCCTGCGGCTGAACAGGCCTTTCGCGAAGTTGTGACGCTGGACCCGCAGCGGGCCGAGGCGTGGCCGATGCTGGTACAACTGGCGCAGATCAATCGTGGCCCGGAAGCTGCGCGCATAGTGATGCAAGAGGCGCTGGACAGGCTGCCGGATGATCCGAACCTGCTGCAATTGTCGCAACAACTCAGCCCCTGAACCGGCATATACGTGCCCGATTTGCTCCATGTTCGCGGCAAAATTCCCCGCTAACAACATTTCAGGTGTGCTGTTCAGAGGTGACGGATGTCCATTGAAGTGTCAAAGCAGAGACCAACGGGTGTACGATCTATTTCGTTGGCGCAACGTATTGAAGAGTTGCGCAGCCGCGAACCTGAATACCTGACCCATGGTGACACATTGATGTTGCAGGGCATGGCGGCCACGTCGTTGCGCGAACAACGCCTGAGCGGAAATCGCATTCGGTTGGATGATTAAGAATCGCCGCGAAACCCTGTTGCCACAACGAATTTTTCCGAACTGTCCGAGCGTGACGCAGGCGGTTTGACGTTGGCAACTTTCTGAAACTTCTGCTTCAGCAGTTTTTGCAGATCGCCTTCAGCACCGCCTGCGAGAACTTTGGCGACGAAGGTTCCGCCTTCTTCCAGAACGTCAAACGCGAAATAAGCTGCGGCTTCGCACAGCGCCATGATTCGCAGGTGATCGGTCTGCTTGTGACCAGATGATGCCGCGGCCATATCCGACATCACGACGTCTGCCTTGCCGTCCAGCCAGTCTTTGACCTTCTGGTCGGCGTCATCTTCCATGAAGTCCAGAACATGGATCTCGGCGCCGGCGACCGGTTCGACCTCTTGCAGGTCAATGCCCAGCACCGATCCGATCCGTTTGCCTGATTTCTCGCCCAGCGCGTTCACCCGCTTGACGGCGACCTGACACCAGCCACCGGGCGCGCAACCCAGATCCACCACGCGCGCGCCGGGCACCAGAAAGCGGAATTTGTCGTCCAGTTCCAGAATTTTATATGCCGCTCGCCCACGATATCCATCGGCCTGAGCGCGTTTTACATAAGGATCGTTCAACTGCCGCTCGAGCCAGCGGGTCGAGCTGAGCTTGCGCCCGCGCGCTGTCTTGACCTTGACCTTCAGGTCGCGCTGTCCGCGGCCTGAATTGTTTTTTCCACTTGGTGTCTTCGCCATCAGAACGGTCCGTCTTCCAATACACCGTCCGCGCTCATCTGTGCATAAAGCAGACCTTCGCGCAGCCCCCGGTCCGCCACCGAAAGGCGGTCAGTGGGCCAGCAACGAAGCAAAGCCTGCAATATGGCCGAACCGGACATGATCAGGGCTTGCCGGTCTTCACCGATGCGAGGGTCCCGGCGCCGCCCATGAGGGCCGAGTTCTAAATACCCGCGTATGACTTTGTCAATCTGATCGCTGGTCATGCGCAGCCCGTCCACTTTGGTCCGGTCATACCGCTTGAGGCCCAGGTGCGAGGCCGCAACAGTGGTGACCGTGCCGCTGGTGCCGACGATCTGAAACCCTTCGCGCGCCTGTTCGTCCTTGTAGGGGGCAAAGTCGGCAAGGTTTTCCTCGAAAAACCAACTCATCAACGCAAAACGGGCCGCGTCATCCTCGACATCATTGAATTGGTCCCGCAGCGTTGCGACGCCCAGCGGCACGCTGATCCAGTCAACGACCTTGGCCGCTGGAAAAGGGCTGTCGACAGTGTGAAACCCGTGGTGCAGCCGCATGATGGCCGCAGGTCGGTCGCGCCGTGGAACGGACGAGATGTCGATCCAGACCAATTCGGTCGAGCCGCCTCCGATATCGACGACCAGCAACTGCTCGGTCTTGGTCGAAACCAGCGGGGCACAGGAAATCACCGCCAGACGGGCTTCTTCCTCGGGCTGAATAATCTCAAGCGTAAGGCCGGTTTCGCGCTTCACCTGCCGGATGAATTCGCGCGAGTTCTTGGCGCGGCGGCACGCCTCGGTCGCGATCAGACGCATCCGTTTGACCTTGTTGCGTTTCAGCTTTTGCTGACAGATTCGCAATGCCTGAACGGTACGCGACATCGACGCCCGCGACAGTCGCCCGGTGCGTTCCAGACCCGCGCCCAACTGCACGGATTTGGAGAAGCTGTCGACCACATGGAACCCACTTCCCTTGGGCTGGGCTATCAACATGCGGCAACTATTTGTCCCCAGATCCAGTGCCGCGTAAAGAGCATCCGGATCGGGTCTTGCCGGCGCGGGGCTTTCGACCGCTTTCGGGAACGCGCCCGCACCTTTGGGACGCTTGGGCGCCATCTTTACGCCCTCCGATTTTCGAGTTACCCCGACCCTAGGCGGGGGATTGCCGACGTGCAAGTGATTTCAATTTTGAAATTAACGCGCATGTCACATGCCGTTCACAAAATGATGCGATCTCCATGGGCGAACCCACGTTCGGGTTTATCTATTAGCTCTCAGCCAGATACGGAGACCGCAATGAAAGATGAGCGCATCCTTTCCTTCGACGAATTCGATGAAGTCGTAAATCCGCGCCCAGAAGAATGTGAATTTGATCGCGTTGTCGAACGCGCATTGTCCCGTCGCGGTTTTCTGGGCGGCGTTTTGGCGATGGGCAGTTTCACAGCTGTTGGTGGTTCGCTGATTCCTTCAGGGGCTCACGCGGTTTCCAACCGCTTCGCGTTTGAGGCGATTCCCGTGTCGACTGCGGACGAGGTCATTGTTCCCGCTGGATACAAGGCGGATGTTATGGTGCGCTGGGGCGATCCGCTTTGGTCGGACGCGCCAGAGTTCGATCACGCGACCCGTGGTACGGCTGCCAGCCAGGAACGCGCCTTTGGTGACAATACCGATGGTCAGGACATTTTCTTGCATGACGGTCACGTTCTGCTGGTTGTAAACAACGAATATACCAATCGTGACATCCTGTGGGGCAACAATCCGGACGCCAAGCCAGCATCCGATGACGACATCGCAAAGGGCATGATGGCGCATGGTGTCACGATCGTGGAAATCGCGAGCACCGATGGCAAGTGGGGCATTGTGAAGGACAGCCCCTATAACCGCCGCGTTACACCGCAGACCGAAATGTCCATTACGGGTCCGGCCGCCGGTCATGACTTGATGAAAACGGCCGCCGATCCGTCCGGAACGACGTGCAAGGGAACATGGAACAATTGCGGAAATGGCGTGACGCCGTGGGGCACTTACCTGGCTTGTGAAGAAAACTTCAATGGCTACTTCTCGGCCGAAGACGAAAATCACGAGGTCAATGCTGATCTGAAACGTTATGGCGTATCGTCAAAAGACTGGGGTTACGATTGGGCCAAAATTGATGACCGGTTCGACGTCTCGAAAAACCCAAACGAACCGAACCGTGCTGGTTTTGTGGTTGAGATCGATCCGACTGACCCAACCTCGACTCCGCGAAAATTGACCGCTCTGGGACGCTTCAAGCACGAAAACGCCGAAGTCATAGTAAACAATGACGGTCGCGTCGTCGTTTACATGGGCGATGATGAACGCGGCGAGTTTCTTTACCGCTTTGTCTCGGAAGGTGTTTATGCCGCTGGTGTGGACACAAACGCACTGTTGGAACAAGGCACACTTTCGGTTGCCAAGTTCAACGACGATGGAACCGGTGAGTGGCTTGATCTGACGCCGGAAAGCACTGGCATGGCCTCGCAGGCCGAGATCAGCATCCACACCCGTCAGGCTGGTTCGGCAGTTGGAGCAACCACCATGGATCGTCCCGAGTGGGTTGCGGCTAATCCAAACGCGCCCGAGGTTTACTGTTGCTTGACCAACAACAAGAACCGTGGCGTGAAGCCGAATGCAGGGGGCGACGATACCTCGGCCAACGGCCCGAACCCGCGGGACAAGAACAACTACGGTCAGATCGTTCGCTGGCGCCCGGATGGCGGCGATCATGCTGCGGCTGGCTTTGGCTGGGATCTGTACGTTCTGGCAGGCAATCCCACTGTCCACCAAGACGCCTATGCCGGATCCGAGAACGTGAACGCCGACAATATGTTCAACTCACCCGATGGATTGAAGTTCGACAGCAACGGCTTGCTGTGGATCCAGACCGATGGCAATTATGGCAACGAAGGCGACTTCGCCGGGCAGGGCAACAACCAGATGCTGGCAGGCGACCCTGTCACCGGCGAAATCCGCCGTTTTCTGGTTGGCCCCAACGAATGCGAGGTCACCGGTCTCAGCTGGTCGCCGGACCGTCGTACGATGTTTGTCGGCATTCAGCACCCGGGCGAAGATGGCAACAGCCATTGGCCTGAAGGCGGGGACTCGGTGCCACGCTCGGCCATTATCGCCATTACGCGCGAAGATGGCGGTTTGGTCGGCTAAGGCCATTTGCCCCATCAATTCTTGCCTCGGACGGTTTTTCCCGTCCGGGGTTTTTCTTTTTCATGCAGCGCTTTCATAGAGACGATGAGAATTATGATATGCGCGTTTTCCCGGAAACTGGGTAAAAGCCACTACACAGCAGTGGGCGCAAAACGTCGTTTGGAAAGCGTCGTGTGTCGAAAATCGACCGACCCAGGCCTACATTGAAGTTTAGAACCGGCCCATCGGGTTAGGAGGAATCACAGCAATGCCTGACGTCACCATCGTATATTGGCGCGACATTCCCGCTCAGGTCATCGTCGGCAAAGGCCGTCGTGGCGCAAAGCGGCAGTTGGAAGAACGGTTTGAACAAGCAATCGACCGTGCCGCAATGAAGGTGAACGCCAAGGACAGTGATGCCTATCTGGCCGAATGGCGCAAAGCCGAACCTTTCGCGGTTGAAGGCGATCCTGCCGAGATTGCCGAAGCCGAGGCTGTGCGTCTGGAAACGGAATACGATCAGGACCGCGTCAAAGCGCTGATCGCAAATGACGGTTGGGCATGAGCCCCAGACTTTATGGGAGGCCGAAATGGCTTTGCTGAACTTCAAGAAACGTGATGCGGTCGAAAGCGGCCCAGTAAATCCGACCGTCGAAGCCTTTTTGCAAGGCTATTCGATCGAGGTCATGCCGCGTACCGCCGAAAAGGTCGACGATTTCCGCGCGCTGCTGCCCGAGGGGACAAGCGTTTACATCGCCCATATCGAGGGCACGCCCATCGAAGACATGGTCAAGACGGCCAAGCGAATTGCGGCGGAAGGTTACCCTGTCATGCCGCATTTTCCGGCACGTATCATCAAGGATGCGGCGACGTTGGAAAACTGGATCGCCATGTATCAGGGCGAAGCAGGCGTTGAACAGGCGTTGTTGCTGGCGGGCGGTGTCGCCAACCCGCATGGCGAGTTCGACAGCTCGATGCAGCTGCTGGAAAGTGGTCTGTTTGACAAGGCGGGCTTCAAGCGCCTGCACGTGGCGGGCCACCCCGAAGGCAACAAGGACATCGACCCCGACGGTTCGACCAAGAACGTCGATGACGCGTTGCGCTGGAAGCAGAAGTTCAACGAGACCACGGATGCCGAAATGGCGCTGGCAACACAGTTCGCCTTTGACGCCAAGCCGATCATCGCCTGGGCCGACAGCCTGAAGGAAGCGGGCATCGATCTGCCGATCCATATCGGAATCGCGGGTCCGGCCAAGCTGCAAACCCTGATCAAATTCGCTATCGCGTGTGGCGTTGGGCCGTCTCTGAAGGTTCTGCAAAAGCGCGCCATGGATGTCTCCAAGCTGTTGCTGCCCTACGAGCCGACCGATGTCGTGACCGAACTGGCCAACCACAAGGCGGCCAACCCGGATTTCAACATCACCAACGTGCACTTCTTCCCGCTGGGCGGGATCAAGACCAACGCCAACTGGGCGATCAATAACGGCGGCGCTTCGGCAAAGCCTGTAAACTCCTAAGGAACGGACATGACCCGAACAGTCGTAGAATCAAAAACAAAAACAGCCGTCCTGGGCTTTGACGAACCGTTCTGCGTGATCGGTGAGCGGATCAACCCGACCGGCCGTAAGAAACTGGCCGCCGAGCTGGAAGCGGGCGACTTTTCGACCGTTGAAAAGGACGCCTTGGCTCAGGTGGCGGCTGGCGCGACCGTTCTGGATATCAATGCGGGCGTTGTCTACAACTCGAACCCCAACCCGAACGAGACCGAACCACCGCTGATGCGAAAGATCGTCGAGCTGGTGCAGGGTCTGGTTGACGTGCCGCTGTGTATCGACTCGTCGGTTCCGGGCGCGCTGGAAGCCGGCCTTGAGGCCGCAGAAGGCCGCCCACTGCTGAACTCGGTCACCGGCGAAGAAGAACGTCTGGAACTGGTTCTGCCGCTGGTCAAAAAGTACAACGTACCGGTCGTGGCTATCTCGAACGATGACACTGGCATTTCGGAAGACCCCGATGTGCGCTTTGACGTCGCCAAGAAGATCGTCGAGCGCGCTGCCGATTTCGGCATCCCTGCACATGACATCGTGGTTGACCCGCTGGTCATGCCCATCGGTGCGATGGCGACCGCCGGTCAACAAGTGTTCGCGCTGGTCCGTCGTCTGCGCGAAGAACTGGGTGTGAACACCACCTGCGGTGCGTCCAACATCTCGTTCGGTCTGCCGAACCGTCACGGCATCAACAACGCGTTCCTGCCGATGGCGATGGGTGCGGGCATGACCTCGGCCATCATGAACCCGGTGGCGTTGCCCGTGACGCAGAAGAAGATCGCCGAGAAAAAAGAGGCCGTGGCGGCAGCCGGTATCATCCTGCCTGAAGGCATGGACGATGAAACCTTCGTGCAGATGTTCGGTCTGGGATCGACCAAGCCGCGCGCCGGCAAGGAAATGGAAGCCATCCGCGCGGCAAACCTGCTGACCAACAACGACCCGCATGGCGGTGAGTGGATCCGGTTCAACAAAGCACCGGACGAAGCGGGTGCCGCAGGACCCGTAGGTGGACGTCGCGGTGGTGGCCGTCGGCGCCGCGCCTGATCTGAACGACACAGACTGCAAAGGCCGGGCTCAGCGACCGGCCTTTTGCATTTGACCCTGATCAATGTCGAATTTGCAGAAGGTTTCAGAATACCCTGATCCAGGATGCATTGATCAGGTGGCAGCATGAGTAAACATCACCCCCCAAAACTCTCGGATGCGGATCTGACCAGGAAACTGAACAAAAAGGTCTACTTCGATCAGTTGATCGAATTGCAGACACGATTGGCCAGAATTCAGCAAGCCTATCTGTTTCATGGGCTCAAGGGCGTGTTGGTTTTCGAAGGGTGGGACGCTGCCGGAAAAGGGGGGACCATTCGCCGGATCAGTCAGGCCCTGGACCCGCGCAGCTTCAAGGTCTGGCCGATCGGTGCACCCCGGAACTACTATCTCAACCGGCATTATCTGTTGCGTTTCTGGGAACGCCTGCCGCCTTCGGGTGCGATTTCCGCTTTCGACCGCAGCTGGTATGGCCGAGTTTTGGTTGAGCGGATCGAAAAGCTGACTCCGGAAACACGCTGGCGGGCCGCGTATCAGGAAATCAATGATTTCGAACGAATGCTGGTCGATGACGGGACTCGAATCGTGAAACTGTTCTTCCACATTTCGCAGGAAGAGCAGATGCGCCGATTTACTGAGCGGCTGACCAACCCGATGAAACGCTGGAAGCTGACTTATGAAGATTTCAGAAACCGCGAAAAATGGGATGTCGCAGAGGTGGCCGTGGATGAAATGCTGGCACGGACGTCTACAGAAGTTGCCCCTTGGCACGTGATCCCGTCCAACAACAAGAAATATGCGAGGATCACGGCCATGAAGGCCATTGTCGAGGCGTTTTCGGAAGGGGTTGATCTGAACCCCCAGCATCTGGATCGCCGTACCTTGGAAGCGGCAGGCAAGACCTTGGCAGTCGACCAGTCCCTGATCGACAGCCTGCGAGCCCGAACCGAATAAGAACCCGAAAAAGGTTGGTTGCGATCCGGGTTGAACGTCTGGATGTTCTGGTGTTATTTCATCTGACAAGGCGGGTATGATGTAATGGTAGCCTGTCAGCTTCCCAAGCTGAACGCGCGGGTTCGATTCCCGCTACCCGCTCCAAAACCGGACTGCAAGGCGCTGTTATTTCATCGAAAAAGGTGACGCTGCGTGGCTTTGCCACCACCTTCGCGGATCTAATCGGCACGTGTTTCCACGGATTTGATCAAAGGGCTTGTATAGCCGGTTCTAGCTGTTGAGGCCAAGCAAGGACTCTCTGCCAACGATGTGCGTCGGCAGTTCAACAGATTTGCCCGGTGCATTGGATTCGATCATCTGAATCAACGCCTGGGCAGCCTTGCGTCCCATGTCACGATGAGGAACATGGACAGTTGTCAGGGCAGGGGCGACAATGCGCGCAAGCTCGATATCATCAAATCCGGTGATCGATACATCTTCGGGCACCCGCAGTCCCATCTGCTGAGCTTGGCGTACCGCACCGACGGCCAGAACGTCGTTGCCGCACAACACCGCGGTCGGCGGGTTGTCATTCGACATGAGATGCTTGAACGCATCGGCGCCGTTTTCAATCTCGTACGAGGTTTCGATCACCGACAGGTCGTCCTGCGACAGTCCATGTCGGGACATCGCGTCTTTTATCCCCTGGATCCTCAGACGCGCACGGTCGTTGCCCTTGCTGATGCCTGAAATCGTTGCCAACCGCGTATGGCCTAATTCGATGATCTTGCTTGTCAAAGCCTTCATCGCCCGTCTGTTGTCAAACCCGACGGACGGTATTGGTTCGTCTGGCAGGAAGGACCACGCGACAAGGGCCGGCACTTTACGCCTTTCGAGATAGTCGTAGATTTGCACGTCCCGGTCATGCCCGATCAGCAACAGCCCGTCGGCGCCCCGCGCAACCAGCGTTCGGATCTGTTCTTCTTCTGCGGCCGGCTGGTAAGCCGAGCTGGAGACCAGCAAGGTGTAGCCCTGTTTGTGAATCTCCTCTTGGAACGCCTGCAACCCCCTTGCAAAGATTGCATTTTCCATCGTCGGAATTATCGCGCCGATCGTGAAAGAACGCCGTGCAGCCATCACTCGGGCTGCAAAGTTCGGCGTGTAGCCAAGGGTGTCTACGGCAGACAGAACACGTTTCCGCGTTGCCTCGACCACCTGTTGCGGGGTGTTCAGGCACCGTGACACGGTGGCAGTTGAAACGCCTGCTGCCTTGGCAACGTCATCCAGCGTCGGTGCGGACCGATGTTTTGACATTCTCGAACTCTCAATTCCGGTTCGCCTAAGTTAGTCGCATTTTTCCAAGGATGAAAGCGTTTATGTAAGCGCTTGCATTTATGATGTAAGCGCTTACAAATGTATTTGAGCCGATTCTGAAGGGAGTCCCGGAAATGTATCTCGCTGCATCAGTCATCGTTTTTGCGATCTATTTCGCAAATGTCGCTTTGGGTGCTTTTGCGAGCAGCGCGTTTCTTGGCGACGTTGGAGAGATGTTGGTTCTGTTCGCGGCTTCGATCCTGTTCGTTGTCGCAATTCTGAAAAAGGAAGCTGACCGGGACGCACAAGACGGCAGCTGAACTTTTGCTTGGGAGGGCAATTGATGAAAACCGACAAGACCGAACTGGCATCGGCCGAGCGCCGCAATTTTCTGAAACTGAGCGCCAGTGGCGCGTTTACGGCCGCATTGGTCGCTGGGGCAGGGGGCGTTTTGTGGTCTTCCGAGGCCGCCGCGCAGACCGCGAAGGAAGAAAGCGAGCGTGAAAAGGCCGCTGACCATGTAATGACAGTAGCCACAGCTTACGTGCTGGGCGCATCGCGCAGCTACCCCATCATGCAACTGGATCTGAAAGAGAACATCCAGAACGCCACAAACGGCAAGGTCTATGTCAAACTGGCCCCCGGCGGTCAGCTTGGTGCGGGTGGCGCACTGGTCCAGAAGGTGCAGGGCGGCACCATTCAGGCGGCGCAGCATTCGCTGTCGAATTTCGCGCCGTTCGCGTCGACAGTCGACCTGATCAACATGCCGTACCTGTGCGGCTCGAACCAGCGTTTCACGAACCTTGTCCATTCGGACACGTGGAAAAGTGAGGTTCACCCCAAGGTCGAAGCGGCAGGGTTCAAGGCTCTGTTCTATGTGAACATCGACCCGCGCGTCGTTGCGGTTCGTCAGGGCGGCAATGCCGTGCTCACACCCGGTGATATGAGCGGGATCAAGTTCCGCGTGCCGGGATCCAAGATGCTGCAACAATACTACCGGATGGTCGGCGCCAACCCGACGCCCGTTGCCTGGGGCGAGACCCCCTCGGCCATCAAGCAGGGCGTTGCGGATGCGCTCGATCCTTCGGTTGGCGCACTCTATGTCTTCGGCTTCAAGGACATCCTCAGCCATGTGACCTTCACGCAGGCGGTGCCGGACAGCCAAGTTTATTCCTGTAATCTGGAATGGTTCAACTCGATGCCGGCTGATGTGCAGGAAGGCATCATGTGGGGGTCGGAAATGACCAGCCATCAGAACCTGTCCAAGGTTCCGTCGGCCCGCGCCTATGCCATGGCCGAGCTGAACAAGGCCGGGGTGCAGTTCCACTCGCTCAGTGACGACCAACTAGCGGAATGGCAGGATGCCGGCGGGTATCAAAACGCCGATTGGGATCCGTTCAAGATGGAACTGGCTGGATCGATGGAAAACTTCGAAAAGCTGGTCGAAGCCGCCGGTACTCAGGGCAAATACTACGTCCACGACGCGTAAGCCCAAGCCGTGGACGCCTGACGGGCGTCCACGAACCTTACTTTCAGTCAGCCCGACAACAACCCGCCACATAAGGCGCGGGTCAGGCTGTCCCTGCGCCGGAGGATCAGATGACCATTCTTCAAAACATAGACCGAAACGCAGAGCGTTGGTTGCTGCTGGTGTTCTACGTGATGCTGGTGATTACCATGGCCATCGAGGTGCTGCGGCGCGAGATTTTTGCCTATTCGTCGATCTGGGGCGAGGAGATCGTTCGGTATTCCTTCATCTACCTTGCCTGGATCGGTGCCGCCGCTGCGGTGAAAGAGCGGGCGCACATACGGATCGATGTGATCATGCACTACATCGGGCCGCGCCCCAAGGCGGTGCTTTATATTTTTGGCGATCTGGTGATGTTCGGCGTGGCGATCATCGCGCTCTACTGGTCGTATGAGGCGGTTCACGTTTCGGCCAAGTTCGGCTCGGTCACGGATGGGCTTCGGGTCTCGAAAGTCTGGTTCCTTATGGCCGTGCCCACTGGATTTGCCCTGATGATATGGCGGCTGATCCAATCCTTCCTGCGTGACCTGAAATCACTTCGTGACGGCACCCCCGTCTTCGAAGGCGACAAGCTGTTTGACTGAGGAGAATACGGATGCTTTGGAATTCTCTCAATCAAACCGTTGAACTGGGCTGGGATTTTTACCTGCCGGTGATCCTGTTCGTAGGCCTGATCGCCTTGGCCGTGCCCGTTTGGGCCGCCATAGGAACAGCGGCGATCGTGATGCTGATCATGTCCGGTGATCTACCTCTCAGCCTGGTCGGAGAAAGCCTGTTCACAGGTATCGACGCATTTGCCCTGACCGCTGTGCCATTGTTCATCCTGACCGGGGACGTTCTGGTACGGACCGGTCTGTCGCGCAAATTCCTGGACGTAGCCGAGGCGCTGACATGCTTCGCCAAAGGCGGGTTCGGTTCGGCAACGGTTCTGGTCTGCGGTATGTTTGCCGCGATTTCAGGGTCGGATGCTGCCGGGGCGGCGGCGGTTGGTCGGATGACCATCAACCGGCTGGTGGAAAGCGGATATCCGCGTCCCTATGCCTGTGCTCTGGTTGCGGCTGGTGCCTGTACCGGCATCCTGATCCCGCCCTCGATCGCCTATATCATCATCGGCCTCGTGCTGGGTATTTCCGCCTCGACCCTGTTTCTAGCAGCCTTGATCCCGGGTCTGGCCATCCTGGTGTCGATCCTGATCACCAACATCATCATGAACCGTCTTTACGCCTATGAGGGCGGCGGCATGATGACCATGGGGGAATGGCTGGCCAATCTGGGCAAGGCGCTGAAATCGGGCTGGTACGCGTTCATCGTGCCGGGGATCATTTTCTACGGCATCTTCTCAGGTCGCCTGACCCCGACCGAAGCCGGCGCAACCGCCGTGGTCGTCACCATCATCATGGGCTTCATCCTGCGCACACTGACGCTGGCGGACTTTCCATCGATGCTGGTCAGTTCGGCGAAGGTGAACGGAGTCATCCTGCCGATCATCGCCTTCTCGGCACCCTTGGCCGAAGCACTGGCGATCATGGGCGTGCCACAGGGCTTCGTGGCCTCGGTCACGTCGCTTACCGATGATCCGTATCTGTTGATCTTGCTGATGATCGGCATCCTGATCGCAGCGGGCTGTGTGATGGAGACAACGCCGAACATCGTGATCCTGGCGCCGATCCTGAAACCGCTGGCCGACAATATCGGCATGAATGAAATCCAGTTCTGCATCATGATGATCACCGCGCTGGGTGTGGGCTTCATCACGCCGCCGCTGGGTCTGAACCTGTTCGTCGTATCTGGCATTACCGGTGAGTCCATTCTGAAGATTGCCGCTCGGGCCATTCCTTTCGTACTGACCATGCTGATCGTGGTGATCCTGATCGCCTACGTGCCTGCTGTGTCGACCACACTGCTTCCTGAAATCTACCAATAGGACCTGCTGAACATGCCTCGTGAATATTTGAAAAAGGCGACTTTAACCGCTCAATCACATGCCTCAGAGGTGCATGATACGGTCAAGACCATCCTTGCCGATATCGAGGCCGGTGGCGATGCCAAGGCGCTGGAATACGCCGTCAAGTTCGACAAGTTCGAAGGAAATGTCCTGATGACGCAGGACGAGATTGATGCTGCCATCGCGCTGGTGCCGGAAAAACTGAAGGCCGATATACGCTTTGCCCATGACAACGTCCGACGCTTTGCCGAGACGCAGAAGGCTACCGTGTCGGACGTACAGATGGAGATCGTTCCCGGTTTCGTTGCGGGGCAAAAGGCGATCCCGGTGGATGCGGCAGGATGCTATGTTCCCGGTGGGCGCTATAGCCATATCGCCAGCGCGATCATGACGGTGACAACGGCCAAGGTTGCCGGGTGCCGTCACATCACGGCCTGTTCTCCGCCCCGTCCGGGCGAGGGCGTGGCGCCAGCGATTGTCTATGCCGCGCATATCTGCGGAGCCGACAGCATTCTGGCCATGGGCGGTGTGCAGGGCGTGGCCGCCATGACCTATGGTTTGTTCGGTTTGCCACGCGCCAATATCCTTGTGGGGCCGGGAAACCAGTTCGTGGCCGAGGCCAAACGCATCCTGTACGGCAAGGTTGGTATCGACATGATCGCCGGCCCGACCGACAGCCTGATCCTTGCCGACAGTTCCGCGGACGCGCATGTGGTGGCAACCGATCTGGTCAGTCAGGCCGAGCACGGGTACAATTCGCCCGTCTGGCTGGTGACGGATGATCGCGACCTTGCGCAGAATGTCATGGAGCTGGTTCCGGTTTTGATCGACGATCTGCCCGAGCTGAACCGGGAAAACGCCTCGGCCGCGTGGCGCGACTATGCCGAAGTCATTGTCTGTTCCGACCGCGAAGAGATGGCCGCCTGTTCCGATGAATATGCGCCCGAGCACCTGACAGTTCAGGCCGAGGATCTGGATTGGTGGCTGGATCGCCTGACCTGCTATGGTTCGCTGTTCCTGGGTGAGGAAACCACCGTGTCCTACGGGGACAAGGCAACCGGAACGAACCATGTTCTGCCGACTTCGGGTGCGGCCAGTTACACCGGCGGTTTGAGTGTTCACAAATACATGAAGATCGTCACCTGGCAGCGCGCGACACGTGAAGGATCGAAATCGATCGCCGAAGCCACCGCACGGATTTCCCGACTGGAAGGTATGGAAGGTCACGCCCGTGCAGCGGATGTGCGTCTGGCCAAGTATTTCCCGGATGAGCAGTTCGATCTGACCGCCGATGGATGACCCGCGCACACTGTTTGACCTGACGGGCCGGGTGGCCTGCATCACCGGCGCCAGTTCGGGGCTGGGGCGGCAGGTGGCGCGGACACTTGCCGCGGCCGGCGCGCGCGTTGTCGGCGTGGCACGGCGCAGCGACGCGTTGGCGCAGATGCAGGCCGAAATCGGCGAACACGCAGAAGCCGTCGTTGCTGATGTTGCGGATCGTGCCGGAATCGGCGGGCTGGTGCAGGTGATCAATTCCAAGTTTGGCGCACCGGATATTCTGGTGCACGCGGCCGGCGTCAACACGCGTGAGGCCGCCGACGAGGTGACACCTGATGGCTGGGATGCCACGCTTGCCCTGAACCTGAGCGCGCCGTTTTTCCTGAGTCAGTCGATGGTGCCCGAAATGAAAAAAAAGGGGTGGGGGCGCATCGTCAATTTCGCCTCGCTGCAAACGACGCGGGCCTTTCCGGGCGGCATTGCCTATGGCGCGACCAAGGCCGGGATCGCGCAATTGACCCGTGCCATGGCCGAAGCCTGGTCGCCCTTTGGCATTACCGCCAACGCAATCGGTCCGGGGTTCTTTCCGACCGAGCTGACCCAGGCCGTGTTTGACGACCCCCAGCGCGCGGAACGCAACGCCGCTCAAACCTGCATTGGGCGCAATGGGCAGATGCAGGATATCGACGGGCCGATCCTGTTTTTGTGCTCGAACGCGTCCGGCTATGTCACGGGGCAGGTTCTTATGGTTGATGGAGGGTTCACAGCCAAATGAAGGCACTGGTTTACCAAGGTGTGGAGCAGATGGTGTTCGGCGATGTGCCGGATGCCGAGGCGGGTCCGTCCGAGCATTTGATCCGGATCGAGGCGGTTGGCATCTGCGGGTCGGACATGCACGCCTATCTGGGCCATGATGCCCGCCGTCCGGCTCCGCTGATTCTGGGGCACGAGGCGGCCGGTGTGATTGTCGACGGGATACGAGCCGGTGATCGTGTCACGATCAATCCGCTGGTAAGCTGCGGTCAATGCGCGGCCTGCCTGGCCGGCCGGGAAAACCTGTGTCCGGATCGCCAGATCATCTCGATGCCTCCGCGGGAAGGGGCGTTTGCTCAATACGTCACCATGCCTGCCAGCAATCTTGTTGAGGTCCCGGAGGATGTTTCGTTTGCCAAAGCCGCGCTGGCGGAACCGCTTGCCGTCAGCTGGCATGCGGTCCGGTTGGGGATCGAGGTTCTGCATCCTGCGATGGACCGTCGCGCACTGGTGATCGGCGGCGGGGCCATCGGCCTTGCGGCGGCGTTGGCCTTGCGGGCAATGGGCGTTGACGATGTGACCATCGCGGAACCAAACCAGCTGCGTCGCAACTACCTGGCGAAAATCGAAAGCTTTGCGCTGGTGGAGTCAGCCAAAGGGACTTACCCGTTGGTCATAGATGCCGTGGGGTACGCTGCGACGCGGTCGGTTGCCTCGGCCATGGCCGAACCGGGCGGCGTGATCGCGCATGTGGGTTTGGGTGAGGATACCGGTGGTCTGGATGTTCGCCGGATGACCTTGCAGGAAATCACATTCATAGGGACTTACACATACACCGCCAAAGACTTTCGCCAGACGGCTCAGGCGATCTTTGACGGGCGGCTGGGGGCTCTGGACTGGATAGAAGAACGCGCTCTGGCCGACGGCGCGCAAGCGTTTTGCGATATCCGGTCTGGCGCCGTGGCCGCACCGAAGATTATCCTGAGACCCTGGGGATAGAACTGACAGAACTGGAGACCTTCATGTACACAAAAATACTGGTCCCGTTAGCTTTGGATCACGGCATATCGCAACACACACTGGAAATCGCACGGGCCTTGTCAGGAGAGGGCGCAGAAATAATTGCGCTGCATGTCTACGAGATGCCTCAGGGATCGGTCAGCGCCTATCTGGACAAATCGGTTGTCGCCGAAGGGTTCGAACGGGCCCGTTTGCAATTGTTGCAAAAAGTCGAAGGGCTTGAAGGAGTGACGGCCGAAATCGTCAAAGGCCATACTGCGCGGTCCATCATCGACTATGCCAGCAGCAAGAATGTCGACTGTATCGTAATCGGCTCGCACAAGCCGGACCTGAGCGACTACTTCCTTGGATCGACCGCTTCGCGCGTCGTCCGCCATGCCCCCTGTGCCGTACACGTGCACCGAAGGGCCTGAATTCCTCAATCGCGCGTCTAGCGCCCCAAACAGGACCAAAAGCTGGATCATGAACATAGACAAAAAGATCACCGACGATCTGGTGGCCAACGATATCTCGTTTGTCACCACTGTCCCGTGCAAGCAATTGGCAGGTGTCATCGCGGAAATCGACGAGCGCGAAGGCATCTATCACATCCCGTCCAACAAGGAAGACGAAGGGATGGGCCTGTGTGCAGGGGCTTGGATGGGCGGCAAGCGGCCCGCGATCATCATGCAGAACACAGCCATTGGCGTAACGATCAATACGCTGGCCACGCTGATCCAGTATTACCGGATGCCGCTGCCGATGCTGATATCGTACCGAGGGGAATTGCGCGAACCCATTGCCTGCCAGGTTGAAATGGCGGTTCACACCAAGGCGCTGCTGGCTCAGCTGAACATCCCCACCTACCACTTCCACCATCAGGCCGATGTCGAAGAGCTCGACGCGATCCTGAAATACACCTTCATGTGCAACAAGCCGGTCGCCATCCTGACCGACGCCAATTTCTGGGGAGGCTATGGCGACCAATGATCCGTTCTGAAATTCTGAAGGAAATCGCCCCGATCCTGCGTGATCAACTGGTTGTCTGCAACATCGGCATTCCCAGCCAGGAGCTGCATGCCATCGACGACCAGCCCACCAACTTCTACATGCTTGGCACCATGGGGCTTGCGTCCTCGATCGGTCTGGGGCTGGCGCTGTCACAGCCGAAGCCGGTGATCGTCATCGACGGCGACGGCTCGATCCTGACCAATCTGGGCACCCTGCCAACGATCGCCAACAACGTGGCGGACAATTACATCCTGCTGATCGTGGACAATGGCTCGTACGGCTCGACCGGCGATCAGCCGACCTATGCGGGGCAAAAGACCTCGCTGGCCAAAATGGCCGAGGCCGCCGGGTGTGAGCGCGTGATCGAATGTGCCGCCGAAGACACCGGGCGTGTGCTGCAAGAGGCGCTGGATGCCAAACAGATGACCATCATCGTCAGCAAGTGCGAAAGCGGCAATGCCAAGATGCCGCCGATCACGATGGATCCGGTGGTCATCCGCGACCGCTTCATGAAGGCCGTTCAGGCCTGATGGGTGCAAGCGCCATCCACAGCGCCGAGGACGCCCGCCGCCTGGCGCGGCGGCGTCTTCCGTGGATGGTGTTCGACTATATTGATGGTGCAGCCGGGGCCGAGATGGGTGCCGGTCGCAATCGATCCGCTTTGGATGCAATGACCTTGCGCCCGCGCATCCTGCGCGACGTCAGTGAAAGATCTCTGGCAACTTCGCTGTTCGACCGGCCCGCGAAACGCCCGTTTGGTATCGCGCCGATGGGCATGTGCAATTTGTCCGCGCCGGGGGCCGACTTGATGCTGGCCCGCATCGCGGCACGCCACGAGGTGCCGCTTGGGGTTTCGACTGTGGCCTCGACCGCGATGGAGGATCTGATCGTCGAAGCGGAAGGCCATGCCTGGTTCCAGCTGTATTTCAGCGGCGATGGCAGCGGCACATTCAAGCTGGTCGATCGCGCCAAGGCGGCGGGGTACGAGACACTGGTGCTGACCGTGGATGTGCCCGAGGTTGGCCGACGCCCGCGCGAGTTGCGTCATGGGTTCAAAATGCCCTTCAAAATGGGGCCAAAGCAGGTGATGGATTTTGCCTTGCACCCCCGGTGGTCCTTGCCGGTCCTGCTGAAAGGCAAGCCGGAAATGGCGAATTTCCGGATGGATGGCTACGATTTCGACCGCACTGAAAGCCGCGCCAAGGCCACGTGGGAGACATTGGCCCGTCTGCGCGACCAGTGGACCGGAAATCTGGTGGTCAAAGGCGTATTGGACGCAGACGACGCGCAAAGGCTCAAGTCAGCGGGCGTGGACGCAATTCAGGTCTCAAGCCATGGTGCACGCCAGTTGGAAAGTGCGCCCGCGCCAATCACGGTGCTGCCCCAGATACGCAAGGCCGTCGGTCCGGATTTTCCGCTTTTCTACGACAGCGGGCTGCGTTCTGGTGAAGACGTTCTCAAGGCGCTTGCGAACGGGGCGGACTTTGCCTTTTTCGGTCGCATCCTTCAATTTGCAATTGCGGCCGAAGGCGAAAAGGGTCTGGCGCAGCTATGGTCGGTACTCAGCGAAGAAATCAGCATCGCCATGGCCCAGCTGGGCGTCACGTCGCTGGACGAGGTCCGACGCAACGCTTGATGTGGATGACGGCAATGACCCGAGGTTTCCCACGGGTCACTGAGCTGTCGCTTTAACCGCGGCGCCTGCGACGCCGACCGCCACCTGCTTCGGTTTCGCCGCCGGTGTTGAAGCTTGGGTTGGGCAAAGTGACAACCTGGGCCAGTTCCGGGAACGGATCCGTCTTGTGCGGGATCGCATTGGCGGCCACGAAGTGATCCTGAAACTTCGGCTCGATGGCGGTTTCGATCTTGGTGATCTCGCGCACGACGCGCTCGATCTCGGCGCGCGATTCGATATTGCACAGCGCGATACGTGCGCCGGTGCCTGCGGCGTTGCCCGCGCTGGAGACTTTATCCAGTGGCGCGTCGGGTATCATTCCCAGCACCATGGCGTGTTTGGTCGAGATATGCGCGCCGAACGCACCGGCCAGAACCACGCGATCCACCTTTTCGACATTCATTTCGTCCATCAGCAGGCGTGCACCTGCGTACAATGCGGATTTCGCAAGCTGGATGGCACGGATGTCACCCTGCGTGACCGTGATGCGGGGGCCACCTTCGGCGCTGGCATCGTGGATCAGATAGGCGTGCGTGCGACCTTCGGGCACGCAGCGTGCAGTGCCAGTCTGTTCCGCCGATCCGATCAGGCCGCCTTCGTCCAGCAGGCCTGCGATACGCATCTCGGCCACTGCCTCGATGATACCGGATCCGCAGATGCCTGTGATCCCGGTCGTGGCGATCTCCTGATCAAAGCCATCTTCGTCAGACCACTTCTCGGACCCGATGACGCGGAATCGGGGTTCCTTGGTGACAGGGTCGATCTCGATTCTCTCGATTGCGCCGGGCGCAGCGCGCTGGCCAGAACTGATCTGAGCACCTTCGAAGGCAGGCCCGGTGGGTGAGGAACAGGCGAGCACGCGGCTGGTATTGCCCAGCAGGATTTCGGCGTTGGTGCCAACGTCGACGATCAGAACCAGATCTTCGGACTTGCCGGGTTCTTCGGACAGGGCAACCGCCGCGCAATCTGCGCCCACATGGCCCGCGATACAGGGCAGGATGTAGACCTGCGCGCGTGGGTTCATGGTGGTCAGATCCATCTCGCGCGCGGGCAGCGACATGCTTTCCGACGTTGCCAGCGCAAACGGCGCCTGACCCAGTTCCACCGGGTCCAGCCCCAGCAGCAAGTGATGCATGACCGGGTTGCAGACGAACACCGTTTCCACGATCAGAGAGGTGTCAATGCCTGCCTCTTCGGCAATCGATGTGGCCAGGTCGTTGATCGCCTCGCGCACTGCCTTGGTCATTTCCCGATCGCCGCCGGGGTTCATCATGGAGTACGAAACGCGGCTCATCAGGTCTTCACCAAAGCGGATCTGTGGATTCATGAGGCCAGAGGATGCCTTGACCTCGCCGGTTTCCAGATCGGTCAGATGCGCGGCGATGGTGGTCGAGCCAAGGTCGATGGCCAGACCATACAGCCCGCCTTCATGCAGGCCGGGCCAGATTTCGACGATACGCGCCACGCTGTCCTTGTGACCTTTGTGGAGCGCCACGGTGACTTCCCATTTACCCTTGCGCAGAACCGGTTGAAGTTTGGACATCAACGTGAGGTCCGCCGTGACGGCTTCGATGTCCCACTGCTCGCGTAACGCCCGCTCCAGCCGTTCCAGATCACCGGTGGGCGAATGCATGTCGGGTTCTTCCACCACAACGAAGTAAAGGCGCGTGGCCGGGTCCATCGTGATGGCACGCGCGGCGGCTGCCTTGCGCACGACCTGCCGGTGCACCTGGCTTTCGGGCGGTACGTCGATCACCACATCGCCCTGAACCGAGGCCTGACAGCCCAGACGGCGGCCCGGTTTCAGACCGCGTTTGTCGTCATAACGCTGTTCGACGGCGTTCCATTCGCTCAACGCATCCTCTGACACCGTGACGCCGTGCTTGGGAAATTCGCCATAGCTGGGTGTGATCTGGCACTTTGAACAGATGCCGCGGCCCCCGCAGACCGAATCCAGATCCACCCCCAATTGACGGGCCGCCGTCAGAATTGGGGTGCCGACGGGGAAGTGCCCGCGTTTGCCGGACGGGGTAAAGACGACAAGAGGGTCGGTGGTCATCAGTGACATACCTTTTCATATTCGCGCGTATGCCGGGCAAGATATGGGTTTGCGCGAAAAGGGAAAGGCCATCAGCGGCACGATCTGCACAACGAGCGTCGTTTTCTTCCACTGCATCGACAACCAGAGCCAAAGAGTTGCCCCCAAGGGCTTTTCCTTTGGTTCAATCCATGTAATAGGGTCACCGCCAAACGGGCTTTTGCATGGGGTATTCAGATGCAGATTCGTGAGGCACTTACCTTTGACGACGTTCTCCTGGTTCCGGGCGCATCTTCCGTGCTGCCGGCAACGGCGGATACGACCACGCGTGTGACGCGCGAAATCACCATGAACATCCCGCTGCTGAGTTCGGCCATGGACACCGTGACCGAGGCACGAATGGCCATTGCCATGGCGCAGGCGGGCGGCATCGGTGTGGTACACAAGAACCTTTCGGTGGAAGAACAGGCCCGCGAAGTCCGCCGGGTCAAGCGGTTCGAATCCGGTATTGTCTATAACCCCGTGACGTTGCGGGTGGATCAGACATTGGCCGACGCCAACGCGCTGGTACAGCGCTACAACTTCACCGGTTTTCCAGTCGTCGACGAGCAGGGCCGCGTGGTGGGTATCCTGACCAACCGCGACATGCGCTTTGCGAACTCGGACGATACACCGGTACACGCGATGATGACTTCGGAAAACCTGGCGATGCTACAGGAACCGGCCGATCTGGAAGAAGCCAAAAGCCTGATGCGGGCGCGCCGTATCGAAAAGCTGCTGGTCGTGGATGGTGAAGGCAAGCTGACCGGTCTTCTGACGCTGAAGGATACGGAACAGGCCGTTTTGAACCCAACCGCTTGCAAGGACCGCCTGGGTCGCCTGCGGGTTGCTGCGGCGACGTCGGTCGGGGATGCCGGATTCGAACGGTCCGAGCAATTGGTGGATTCGGGTGTCGACATCATCGTCGTCGATACGGCGCATGGTCATTCTCAGGGCGTGCTGGACGCTGTGAGGCGGGTCAAGACCCTGTCGAACGAGGTTCAAATCATTGCCGGCAACGTTGCAACCGGCGAGGCGACCAAAGCGCTGATCGATGCTGGTGCCGACGCGATCAAGGTGGGTATTGGCCCGGGGTCGATCTGTACCACACGGATGGTGGCGGGGGTTGGTGTTCCTCAGTTGACCGCGATCAGCGATTGTGCGGCAGCAGCGGGCGACGTTCCGGTCATCGCGGATGGCGGTATCAAGTTCTCGGGTGACTTTGCAAAGGCGATTGCCGCCGGGGCATCCTGTGCCATGGTCGGGTCGATGATTGCGGGCACCGACGAAAGCCCGGGCGAGGTGATCCTGTATCAGGGCCGTTCGTTCAAATCCTATCGCGGGATGGGCAGCCTGGGTGCAATGGCGCGCGGATCAGCCGACCGCTATTTCCAGAAAGATGCAGCCAATGACAAACTGGTGCCCGAAGGCATCGAAGGGCAGGTGCCCTACAAAGGCTCGGCCAGTGCCGTGATCCACCAGTTGGTTGGCGGCTTGCGTGCGGCGATGGGGTATACCGGCTGCGCCACCATCGAAGAGATGCGCAAGAACTGCAATTTCGTGAAAATTACCGGCGCCGGTCTGAAGGAGAGCCACGTGCACGATGTTCAGATCACCCGCGAAAGCCCGAACTACCGGGTCATGTAAGCCATCCAGCAAGACACAAGGCACTCGCGAGCGGGTGCCATTTTACCAATTGGATCGGCCAGCCGGGCCCATTTCCTCCGAGGTATTCCACCATGACACCCGCCGCCCGTGTTCAGGCCTCGATCGAAATTCTGGATGATATTCTGGCTGGCGCGCCGGTCGAAAAAGCACTCACCGGCTGGGCGCGGCGCAGTCGCTTTGCTGGATCCAAGGATCGCGCGGCCATTCGCGATCACGTATTCGACGCGCTACGACGTAAGCGCTCGTACGCTGCGTTGGGAGGGTCCGACACCGGGCGCGGTTTGATGATCGGTGCGACCCGTGCGTCAGGCTGGGATCTGGCCGACCTGTTCACCGGCGACCGTCACGCTCCGATGCCGGTTGAGGAAACGGAAACGGCGCGAGATTTCGCGTCCGAGGCCGAAAGATATGACATTCCGGAGTGGCTGTGGCCTCGGTTCGTTGACTCTCTGAAGGATGCCTTGGTTCCTTGCGTGATGTCATTGCAGAACCGGGCGCCCGTTCAACTGCGGGTCAACTTGCGAATAACCGATCTTGGCGGGGCCATCGATGCCTTGAAGTCCGAGGGCGTGATCGCCCATCCGGTTCAGGTATGCCAAACCGCGCTCGAGGTGACAGAGGGGGCCCGGCGCATTGCCCAAAGCCAGGCCTATGCCCGGGGTCTGGTCGAGCTTCAGGACGCTGCAAGCCAGGCGGTCGTGGCCGCGCTGGATCTGCGGCCGGGGATGCGTGTTCTGGATTATTGCGCGGGTGGTGGCGGCAAGGCGCTGGCGCTTGCTGCGCACGAGGGCGTCGACGTGTTTGCACATGATGTGAATGCCGGTCGCATGAAGGATATTCCGACCCGGGCGGAACGAGCAGGTGCAAAGATAACCATCCTCAACTCCGATGACCTTACAGGTGTTGATCCGTTTGATGTGGTTTTGGTTGATGCGCCGTGCTCTGGCAGCGGATCGTGGCGAAGGGCGCCGGCCGGGAAATGGGCCTTGACCGAGGATCGCTTGCGGGACCTCACCGCCATTCAGGCCGGTATTCTATCGGACATTGCGCCTTTGGTGCATCCGGGCGGCCTGCTGGCTTACGCAACCTGTTCGGTTCTGAACGATGAAAACGGCAAGATCATAGACGATTTTCTGGATCAGTTTTCCCAGTGGCGGGAAACCTTCCGGAAAACGTGGCACGTTACACACGAATCTGACGGGTTCTTTACGTCGCACTTGACGCGCTGAGTTTTTGGCAAATAACAACCTTGGGTAGATCGCTGCTTTCCGAACGCCGTTAAGCGGGAATTAACCAATTTTGGCCGTTATAGCCGATACCTTTGCGCCCGAGCCGTTTATGTCTGACACAGCAGAATTTTTCAGCGACCCATCTCTTGTCCACACGCCTTCCGCATCTCGTCTATGGTCGTTGGTGGCGGTGGCATTGTTGATCAGCATTGCCCCCATGGTCGGGTTGCTGCCACCGAATTGGACCATGGGCATGATGGTCGCGGGAACTTCACTTTTGATCGTTGCACTATGCGTCGTGATCAAGGGCCAGGTCCACGCCAGACATGCGCAACAAGCCACTGCCGTCATGGCCGCGTTTGCAGAACAGGAAGAGTCACCTTTCCTGATCGCAAACACCTATGGCGACGTTCTGGCGTCCAACGCATCAGCGCGGGAACAGTTCGGTGCGGCGAAAGGAGCCAGCCTTGAAAACTGCCTCAGTTCGACGTTCTCGACCCCTCAGGTGATTTTGTTGAGGTTGCAATCTCAGGCCCGATCATTCGGTCGGGCCCGCGAAGACTGCGTGATCGGGGGAAACACAAGCAGTGTAACCGTGTTTCTATTGGCTCCCGACATTTTTTGCTGGCGGTTTCAACAGTCAGAACAGGAAAGCTGGCAGTCTTTCAACCTGCCGGTTCTGACCATCGGATGCGCGGATGACGTGGTGCGCCCGAATCCGGCGGCGAAAAAGTTGCTTGGGCCGCGTCCCGGTCGGGTTCGCGACATCTTCGGTGATGCTGACCCCCGGATCGGAGCCTCAAACATCATCAAGTCACAGGACGGAATGATTTCGGTCGCTGTGACGGAACTTTCCCGATCCAGCAAGGAACGAAGCCTTGGGTTGGTGCCGCTCATTGAAACTCAGGCGCCCGGGGCCAGCACGTCTTTTGCAGATCTTCCGGTTCCGGTTCTCACCCTGTCTCCGGCGGGGGCCATTCTGAATGCCAACAGGCTGGCGAATAAGCTGCTGGGAAATGAAAACCTGGAAGGCACGAACATAGCCGACATCATGCGGGGTATGGGGCACCCCATTCTGGATTGGCTGGCGCGGACGGCCGCGCAAGAAGACGCGCAACGATCCGAGTTTCTTCAGTTGACCCGAAAAGACAAGGAAGTCTTCGTACAGGTCACGCTGAGCCGTGTCGTTGTCGATGGTAAGATCTGTCTGATCGCGGTTCTGAATGATGCGACCGAGTTGAAGACTTTGGAGGCTCAATTCGTCCAAGGGCAGAAAATGCAAGCTGTGGGTCAATTGGCCGGCGGGGTCGCACATGATTTCAACAACCTGCTGACGGCCATTTCCGGGCACTGCGATCTGCTGTTGTTGCGTCACGATCAGAATGACCCGGATTATGGGGATCTGGTTCAGATCAATCAGAACGCCAACCGGGCCGCTGCGCTGGTCAGCCAGCTTCTGGCATTCTCGCGCAAACAGACTCTCAGGCCCGAAGTCTTGGATTTGCGCGACACGATCTCGGATCTCATTCACTTGTTGAACCGCCTTGTGGGCGAGAAAGTTCTGCTGACCCTCAGCCATGATCCGGTGTTAAAGCCGGTTCGGGCGGACAAACGGCAGTTGGAACAGGTGTTGATGAACCTTGTCGTCAACGCGCGCGATGCCATGCCTGACGGGGGCGAGATCCGTATCGAGACCGAGGTGTTGAACCTGTCGCAACCGCTCAGCAGGGACAGGGCGACCGTCCAGCCCGGCGAATACGTTACGGTCAGGGTCATGGACAGCGGTGTGGGAATTCCTGCCGACAAACTGCAAAAGGTTTTCGAGCCGTTCTATACGACAAAGCGTACGGGCGAGGGGACAGGGCTTGGGCTTTCAACAGCGTATGGTATCGTCAAGCAGACGGGCGGTTTCATCTTTGTCGACAGTACGGTGGGTCGAGGCACCGAATTCACCGTCTTTCTACCGGTTTGCGCCACGGTGGCAGAGGCTGAACAGGACACTCCGGCCCAGCCCGAAACCCAAAGCGCCCGGCAAGGAGAGGGCGTCGTGCTTTTGGTTGAAGACGAAGCGCCGGTCCGCGCCTTTGCAACCCGGGCCCTGCGGCTCAAGGGCTATACCGTGCTGGAGGCGGATTCGGCCGAGGAAGCCCTGCGGCTTCTGGAAGATCCGTCTTTGAACGTGGACGTATTCGTAACGGATGTGGTCATGCCCGGTATGGATGGGCCGACCTGGGTGCGCAAAGCTCGGGAAACACGTCCGGATGCCCGCGTGGTCTTCGTATCGGGTTACACGGAAGGTGCCTTTGGCGATTCAGAATCCGAGATCGCCAATTCGACCTTCCTGCCCAAGCCGTTTTCCCTCACCCAGTTGACCGAGGCGGTTTTCCAACAGCTGAACTGAGCACCCTACAAGGCTGCATCGTGGAGCGCGAATTCCTCTGCGTGTCTTTTGCGAAATTTCTGCCGTGTCTCGGGCGTCAGCGTCAGATCACCCGGTGGTGATACATTCTCTTGCGGCAGGTCGATCTGCATATTCAGTCGCGCTTGCAGGAAGTCGAGAATTTTGTCCTGGTTTTCGTATTTGAAAATATGCGTGGCGCCGCGACCATTGCTGCGGGTACGGAAAAACTGGCTTTGGCTGCCAACATCGGCAAAATCCGGGCGCGGGTTTGTCATATAGGCTTGCACAAACGCATCGAAACTCATGTCTCGGGTCGAATGGACGTGGCCGACCAGATCGGCGCGGCTGCGAAATCGATACCAGCTGCCCAGCCAGTCAACGGGTTCGCGAACAACTGCCAGGATCTCCATCTCGGTATCGTACATCTTCCGAAAAACGTTCTGGAAAAACCGATCATACCTGCGCACCGGAGCATGTTTGAGCTCGGGCGGATGAGTGACAACGATATCAGCGCGATCCCGCAACGCCGTGTGATAAGCCGTGCTGCCGGTTTTCGGAACGGCAAGGAAGGCAAGGCGTTCCTCATAGAAAACAAGCATTTAATTGCTCCAATTGTCATCCGGCTATGCGCGCAGATTGTCGTAAAGGACTTCTTAATACAATTGCTGAAGACTAAATCCCGTAAGTTTTTATTGAAATGTTCTTCTTTTGGTCCCATAAGGAACAAGAGGCGAACAAAGCAGCGATTGCCGCCCGATCAAGGGTGTGACAAAAGGGAAGGCGACAGGACAATGGCGGATCTTCTGACAATGAGCGACAAGAAAAACGCAGACAAGCAAAAGGCGCTCGACAGCGCGCTGGCCCAGATCGAACGGCAGTTCGGCAAAGGCTCCATCATGAAGCTTGGCGAAGGCGCCAAACAGGACATCGACGCAAGTTCGACAGGCTCGCTCGGGCTGGATATTGCGTTGGGAATCGGCGGTCTGCCCATGGGGCGTATTGTTGAGATTTACGGCCCCGAAAGCTCGGGGAAGACGACGCTGACGCTGCATTGCATTGCAGAACAGCAGAAACGCGGCGGCGTCTGCGCCTTTGTTGACGCCGAGCACGCGCTGGACCCGCAATATGCGCGAAAGCTGGGCGTTGATCTGGATGAGCTTCTGATCTCGCAGCCCGATACCGGTGAGCAGGCGCTGGAGATCACCGATACGCTGGTGCGCTCGGGCGCGGTCAACATGGTCGTGGTCGATTCGGTTGCGGCGCTGACGCCGAAATCCGAACTGGAAGGCGACATGGGTGATAGCAATGTCGGCGTTCAGGCCCGTCTGATGAGCCAGGCGATGCGGAAACTGACGGGCTCGATCAGCCGCTCGAACTGCATGGTGATCTTCATCAACCAGATCAGGATGAAAATCGGCGTGATGTTCGGCAGCCCCGAAACCACCACCGGCGGTAATGCACTGAAATTCTACAGCTCGGTCCGTCTGGATATCCGGCGCATCGGCGCGATCAAGGACCGGGACGAAGTTGTTGGCAACCAGACGCGCGTCAAGGTCGTCAAAAACAAGGTTGCACCCCCCTTCAAGCAGGTGGAATTCGACATCATGTACGGCGAAGGCATCAGCAAGATGGGCGAACTGCTGGATCTGGGTGTCAAAGCCGGTGTGGTCGAAAAGTCAGGGTCATGGTTCAGCTATGGCGACGAACGGATCGGGCAGGGGCGTGAGAATGCCAAACAATATCTGCGCGACAACAGCCGCATTGCCTTTGAGATCGAAGACAAGATTCGGGCGGCTCACGGGCTGGATTTCGACATGCCTCCGGGCGCAGCCGAGGATGATGACATCCTTGAAGCCTGACGGTCGCTGACGGGGTGCGGTACGTTCCCGACCCGAGGCGCTGTGTTGAAAATACATGAACAAGGCGGTCCCCGGACCGCCTTGTTTCTTTCGGACGCGCCTCTACTGTGGACACTCGTTTGACAGGGGGATAAACCTGCGGGGACCAAGTTTTTTGTGCGCCGAGAGAGCCCTATGCCAACCCTGAACGACATCCGATCGACCTTTCTGAACTACTTTGAAAAACAGGGGCATGAGGTCGTGGCGTCCAGCCCGCTGGTGCCGCGCAACGACCCGACGCTGATGTTCGTCAATTCGGGCATGGTGCAGTTCAAGAACCTGTTCACCGGCCTGGAAACACGTGACTACAAGCGCGCCACCACGGCGCAGAAATGCGTGCGTGCCGGCGGCAAGCACAACGATCTCGACAATGTGGGTTACACGGCGCGCCACCATACATTCTTCGAGATGTTGGGGAACTTCTCGTTTGGTGATTACTTCAAACACGAAGCGATCCCATTCGCGTGGGAGCTGATCACCAAGGAATTTGGGATCGACAAGAACCGCCTGCTGACAACGGTCTATCATACCGATGACGAAGCGTTTGAAATCTGGAAAAAGGTCGGTGTACCCGAAGACCGGATCATCCGCATCGCCACCAGCGACAATTTCTGGCAGATGGGCCCGACCGGCCCCTGCGGCCCGTGTACCGAGATCTTCTACGACCACGGAGACCACATCTGGGGTGGTCCTCCGGGCTCTGCCGAAGAGGACGGCGATCGGTTCATTGAAATCTGGAACGTCGTCTTCATGCAAAACGAGCAGTTCGAAGACGGCTCGATGGTCGAGCTCGACATGCAGTCGATTGATACGGGCATGGGGCTCGAGCGGATCGGTGCATTGTTGCAGGGCAGCCATGACAATTATGACACCGATCTGTTCAAGGCCCTGATCGAGGCATCGGCCGATGCAACCGGCGTGGATCCTTACGGGGATCAGAACGTGCACCACCGCGTGATCGCGGACCACCTGCGTTCGACTTCGTTCCTGATTGCTGATGGCGTGATGCCCAGCAATGACGGCCGCGGCTATGTTCTTCGCCGCATCATGCGTCGTGCCATGCGTCATGCGCATCTGTTGGGTGCCAAGGATCCTGTCATGCACCGGCTTGTCCCGGCATTGGTACAACAGATGGGCGGTCACTATGCCGAGTTGACCCAGGCACAGCCATTGATCGAAGAGACTTTGTTGCTTGAAGAAACGCGTTTCAAGCAGACGCTGGACCGGGGGTTGAGGCTGCTGGACGATGAGGTGTCCGGCCTTTCCGAGGGGGCGCCTTTGTCCGGTGAAGCGGCATTCAAACTGTATGACACCTACGGTTTCCCACTGGACCTGACACAGGATGCTCTGCGTGAAAAAGGCCGGACAGTTGACACCGAAGGCTTTGAAACGGCGATGGCCGAACAAAAGGCCAAAGCGCGGG
This sequence comes from Ruegeria sp. HKCCD6428, assembly GCF_013110595.1. Lineage (NCBI taxonomy): Bacteria > Pseudomonadati > Pseudomonadota > Alphaproteobacteria > Rhodobacterales > Roseobacteraceae > Ruegeria > Ruegeria sp. HKCCD6428. The sequence continues at coordinate 661,346 of NZ_WVQX01000001.1, read as the reverse complement.
CTGCCTGGGCCGGGTCCGGTGAAGCCGCGGATCAGGCGGTATGGTTCGATGTTCTGGACAGCGCCGGGGCGACCGACTTCCTTGGCTATGACACCGAGAAAGCCGAAGCTCAGGTTATGGCACTGGTTGTCGACGGTGCCTTGGTTGACAAGATCGAAGCGGGCAACAGCGGCTGGGTCGTGGTGAACCAGACGCCGTTCTATGGCGAAGCTGGTGGCCAGGTGGGCGACACCGGCGAGTTGCGGCGTCTTGAAGATCGCGATCACCTCAGCCGGGTGGAGGACACCAGAAAATTCGCCGATGGGAAGGTCTATGCACATAAGGTGACGGTCTTCAGCGGTGCCGTGTCAAAAGGCGATTCTGTCGAACTGGAAGTCGATCATGCGCGCCGCACGGCAATCCGGGCCAACCATTCGGCCACGCACTTGCTGCATGAAGCGCTGCGGGAAACGCTGGGCGACCATGTGGCGCAACGCGGCTCGCTGAATGCGGCGGATCGTCTGCGGTTCGACTTCAGCCATTCCAAAGCGCTGAGCCTGGAGGAAATCCAGAAGATCGAACGTGAGGTGAACGATTTCGTCCGCCAGAACTCGGCTGTCGAGACACGGGTCATGACACCGGATGACGCGCGCAAACTGGGCGCGCAGGCACTGTTCGGCGAGAAATACGGTGACGAGGTGCGTGTTGTTTCGATGGGCAAGGCACCTACAGGCAAGGGCCATGATGGCGAAACCTGGTCGATCGAACTGTGCGGCGGCACCCACGTGCGCCAGACGGGTGACATCGGCACCTTTGTTATCCTGGGCGACAGCGCAAGCAGTGCCGGCGTGCGCCGCATCGAGGCACTGACCGGGGATGAGGCGTTCCGTTACCTTTCGGCACAGGATCATCGTCTTGCGCAGGTGGCGTCGGAACTGAAGGCGCAGCCGGATGATGTGGTGGCCCGCGTGAAAAGCCTGCTGGAGGAACGCAAGTCATTGCAGAACGAAGTGGCGCAACTGCGTCGAGATCTGGCGATGGCCGGCGGGAACGGGCAGGGCGGTGGTGCCGAAGCGCGTGATGTGAACGGCGTGAAATTCATAGCGCAGGCCCTCAGCGGGGTGTCCGGCAAGGATCTTCCGGCATTGATCGACGAACACAAGGCGCGTCTTGGGTCGGGGGCGGTGTTGCTCATCGCGGATACCGGCGGCAAGGCCGCGGTTGCGGCTGGCGTCACCGAAGACCTGACAGGAACCGTTTCGGCGGTCGATCTGGTCAAGGCCGCCGTGGTGGAATTGGGCGGCAAGGGCGGCGGCGGCCGCCCGGATATGGCCCAGGGCGGTGGACGGGATGCGTCAAACGCGGATTCGGCGATCAAGGCCGCAGAACAGGTTTTGGGAGGATAAGATGGCCGCACTCTGGATTGCACATGTGACGGTGACCGATGCTGAGGCGTATGGAAAATATGCCGAATTGGCCGGGCCGGCCATTGCCAAGCACGGGGGCACTTTCATCGCCCGTGCGGCGCGTTACGTTCAGTTGGAAGGCAAGGAACGGCCACGCAACGTTGTTGCCCGTTTCCCGTCGCTTGAAGCGGCTGTCGAATGCTATAACTCGGATGACTATCAACAAGCATTGAGTCATGCGCGCGACGCCAGTGAACGTGAATTGGTTGTGGTTGAAATCACGGAGTGAACGTCTGCGTTCACGAAGTGTAGCGCGGTTTGCCCGGTAAACGGGCAGCCAATAGGCAATCATTGGCTTATGCCACGATCGACCTTGGAAACTCAGCTCGCAAATATGGGCTGAGTTTATTTTTTCATTATTTCAATTACTTGTCAGGTCACGCCGTCGCGGATTTGCGCGTTTAGCGCCTGAATTGTGGCTGCTTCACCCAAATTCTTGCGCAAAAAGGTCAGATTGACGGACGAATTTCCGCCCTTTTTCCCCTTCAACTTTTTAGGTGATTGCCTGCGCGGGGTTGTTCGCGGATAGTTTCACGAATCGGAATGCGACCCTGTTTGACGTGCAATCGTACGAAGAACATCGGATTGGGGTACAGGTATGAAACACTTCACAAATCTGGCCAAGCGGTTTGGTGCAAGACTTCTGCCGGTTTCAGTGCGGGCTTTCAGCATCAGTTTTTTGGGCGTTTGCACCATCGCCATGGCCCCCGCCGCACATGCTTCCGGGAACGGGTTTATCCCAAGTGTCGCGTCCTCGCCGCCACCGTCAGGAGCTATCAACCTGTGTGCTCAGTACCAATGGGCCTGTGCAGGAAAACGATCCGTATCCATGTCCAGCCAGCAAGAACTGAAGGTTGTCGAACAGGTAAATCGGCGCGTGAACAGATCGACGCGAGAAGTCACCGATCAATCTCAGTACAAGATGACCGAGCGTTGGGCTCTTCCGACAGCCAGGGGTGGCGATTGCGAAGACTTCGCGCTGTTGAAGAAAAGGGATTTGATCCATGCCGGCGTCGATCCAAGTAAACTGTTGATCGCTACGGTTCTGGACACGCGTCGGGTGCCTCATGCGGTGCTGGTGTATCGCTCTTCAAACGGTGATTTGGTTTTGGACAACCTCACAAACCGTATCAAACCCTGGACGGCGACGCGGTACCTGTTTCTTCGCATGCAAGACCCGAACCGGCCCGGACGTTGGGTCGGTGTGTACGGCCATAGCTGAGGAAACCTGAAAGTCTTTTTGACAAACTGAATACCGGTGCAATCGTATCTTGCACCGGTAATATTGCTTCCCAATTAGAACGTTTCGCCGCCGCCTTCGTTTTCGCCGCCGCCTTCGTTTTCGCCGCCGCCTTCGTTTTCGCCGCCGCCTTCGTTTTCGCCGCCGCCTTCGTTTTCGCCGCCGCCTTCGTTTTCGCCGCCGCCTTCGTTTTCACCGCCGCCTTCGTTTTCGCCGCCGCCAGAACCGCTGCCTTCGCCCCCTCGGCCAGTGCCACCGCCGCCGGTGCCGCCGTTTTCACCGCTTGTGCCGCCAGATCCACCGCTTGAACCGCCGCCTCCTCCGAAATCCGGGCTGCTGTCGACTGTCTCATCGGACGGACCATCTCCGGATCGCTGATCACTTGCGCCGATCGAGGCCGTGGGAAAATCAGAAAGCAAGTCTGCAAGTGGTGTACATTCAGCTCCAACACGCGCCAGAATTTGATCGAAATCGTGCCGGCGTTGAATGTATCGGATCATGCCCGATGTCACAGCGTCGCACTCACATAACACCTGTGCGGATGCTGCGGATTGTCTGGCTGTTTGAACGGTACATGTTCCGGCTGCGAAAGCTTCGCCCGCGGGCGAAAACAAAAACGTCGTAGCAACAAAATACAGCGGGATATTGCGGGACCGGATACCCATTTGGAACTCCTCGAAACTCGATACTTTACTACGTGTTCATATGAACCACCGAAGCGAGTGTGTTTATGAACGACGTCACACAACTGGCACAATTTCACCTTAAACGGGTCTCAATCACAATATGTGGATTGGGGGAGTGATGGAGAATTAATGCAACCTAAAGAAGAAATATTAATCTTTTCAATTGAAAACCGGGCGTAGTGCCCGGTTGTCCGTTTTTTATCTTTCGTCCGTTTGGACGCAAAATTGCCACACTTGGGCAATTGTTTCCGATTGCGGCAGCGGTCTGCCGGGTAAATCAGGCCGACTTGGCCATCCGCTTGCGCTCGTGCGGGTCAAGATAACGCTTGCGCAAGCGCACTGCATTCGGGGTGACTTCGACCAGTTCGTCGTCGTCAATATAAGCAATAGCCTCTTCCAGCGAGAACTGAATATGCGGCGTTAGACGAACCGCATCGTCCGAGCCACTGGCGCGTACGTTTGTCAGCTTCTTGCCTTTCAGCGGGTTCACTTCCAGATCATTGTCACGAGAATGCTCGCCAATCACCATGCCTTGATAGACATCCGTTTGAGGACCGACAAACATCCGGCCACGCTCCTCCAGGTTCCACAGGGCATAGGCCACGGCTTGGCCATTCTCCATCGAGATCAGAACACCCGCCCGGCGGCCCGGGATCGGGCCTTTGTGCGGCGCCCAGCCATGGAACACGCGGTTCAGAACACCTGTGCCGCGGGTGTCAGTCAGGAATTCGCCGTGATAGCCAATCAGGCCACGGGACGGTACGTGCGCGATGATGCGGGTCTTGCCTGCACCTGCCGGGCGCATCTCGACCAACTCACCTTTGCGGGCCCCGGTGATCTTTTCGATCACGGCGCCCGAGTATTCATCGTCCACGTCAATGGTGACTTCCTCGATCGGTTCCAGCCGCTGGCCGTTTTCTTCACGGAACAGAACCTGAGGGCGCGAGATGCTGAGTTCGAACCCTTCACGGCGCATGTTCTCGATCAGAACACCCATCTGCAATTCGCCGCGGCCCGCAACCTCGAAAGCCTCGCCGCCGGGCGTGTCGGTGACGCGAATCGCGACATTGGATTCGGCTTCTTTCATCAGGCGATCACGGATGACGCGCGACTGAACCTTCTTGCCGTCACGACCGGCCAACGGAGAATCATTGATGCCAAAAGTTACGGTGATCGTCGGCGGGTCGATGGGCTGTGCAGGCAGGGCTTCTTCGACCTGCGGAGCAACCAGAGAATCTGCCACGGTGGCTTTGCTCATGCCGGCGATGGTGACGATGTCACCGGCTTCGGCCACATCGATAGGTTGCTGAGCCAGCCCACGGAATGCCAATATTTTTGAGGCGCGAAAGTTTTCGATCAACGATCCGTCACGGCTCAGGGCTTTCAGGCTGTCGCCAGCTTTCAATGTGCCGCTTTCCACACGACCCGTCAGAATGCGGCCGATGAAAGGATCGCTGCCCAAAGTGGTGGCCAGCATCCGGAACGGCTCGCCCTTATGCGCGATCTGTTTCGGGGCAGGAACGTGATCGACGATCAGATCAAACAGTGCGCTCAGGTCCTTGCGCGGGCCGTCCAGCTCCATATCCGCCCAGCCTGAACGGCCTGAGGCATACATGGCCGGGAAATCCAATTGATCATCATCGGCACCGAGGTTTGCGAACAGGTCAAAGCATTCATCCAGTGCGCGATCAGGTTCCGCATCCGGCTTGTCGACCTTGTTCAGAACCACGATCGGGCGCAGGCCCAGCGCCAACGCCTTCGACGTCACGAATTTGGTCTGCGGCATCGGGCCTTCGGCGGCGTCAACCAGCAGGACAACGCCATCGACCATGCTGAGGATACGCTCGACCTCACCACCGAAATCGGCGTGGCCGGGGGTGTCGACGATGTTGATGCGTGTGTCTTTCCATTCGACCGAAGTTGCCTTGGCCAGAATGGTGATGCCACGCTCGCGCTCCAGATCGTTGCTGTCCATGGCGCGTTCCGCCACGGCCTGGTTTTCCCGGAACGCGCCGGATTGTTTGAGCAGCTCATCCACCAGGGTCGTCTTGCCGTGGTCCACGTGAGCGATGATTGCGATGTTGCGCAGGTCCATGAGAGGTCAGCCTTTGAACGGGAAGTTGCCGCGCGCATAGCGCGGCGCGACAAAATATACCAGCCCTAACCGATGATCAGTGACCGGCAGTCTTGGAAAAGAGGTGAATGATCAGGATTCCGGACAAGATCAACGTCAACCCCAGGATCGCAGGCCAATCCAGCCTTTGGCCGAACACGATGAATCCGATCACGGCGATCAGAAAGATGCCCAGACCGGACCAGATCGCATAAACGATACCGACAGGCATGTATTTCAGCGTCAGCGCCATGAGGTAAAATGCGAGTCCGTACCCTACGACCACAAGGACGGACGGCCAGAACCGCGTGAATTGTTGACTAGCCTGCAAGGCCGTGGTGCCAATGGTTTCCGCAACAACAGCCAGCATCAGATACAGATACGCTTGGGGCATTTTGATCCTCGAAACAGGAAAGATACCCTCGCGTTGAGCATGAAACCGAAGGGGTGGGCAAGGCGATTTTTTGGGTCTGAGGATATGAGAATACCATCTGAGGTCAGGTATACCTGACTATTCAGAGAATCGAATTGGTGTAGTCTTCTCAACGTATTTTATGATTTGTTATTGAGTTTTGAGTTATGACGACATTTTCGAAATCCGTAATATTTGCTGCGGGTCTGACAGTGGCGATTGGGTGGCTTGCTGACGGGGGGTCCGTCGAAGTTGAAGCAGCCAACATGGTTGAACAGTTTGATGGTAGTAGTGTTTTTTAAGCGCCACGTAGAGCTTAGCAGGGAAAAAGGAGCCGTCGGGCTCCTTTTTTCTTTTCTGCCTAGTGGTGTACAGCCTCGACGCTCTGGAAGTGTGCAGCCAGTTGCGGTTGCAGCCAATCCCACAGCCCGGGAGAACCTGCTGCAATCGCAGGCTGAACGCGTGCCTCAAGCTGGGCATATGTTACCTTGTAATCGACCCACGATCCGCCACCGGTTTCCAGATTGGCGACAGGTGTCTGAAAACGATCAACGGCTTTGGCGAACCTGGCGTCGGGGCTGTCTGCCGCTTCAAACTCGTGCCACAATGTCGTGAAGGTGTTGCATTGCGTGTCGGGCAGCAACCCGAACAAGCGCTTGGCCGCCGCTTGTTCCTTGGCTGCTTGCGCTGCGTGATCGACCTGCCCGTGGATCGGATTGTCGCCAGCGTCGATTTCGACGATATCGTGCAGCAACAGCATCTGAAGGACCCGATCAACACTGATCCCCGGGGGCGCGTTTTCAGCCAGGACCCAGGCGTAGAGCATGATGTGCCATGAGTGTTCTGCCGAGTTTTCGAAACGATCACCCGCCATCAGCCGCGAGGCACGGAGAACGGACTTCAGCTGATCAGCTTCGGTCAGAAACGCCAGCCGTGTCGTAAACGCGTTGGCCTGCGTATCTGCACCAGCCAGCAGGTTTGCGGCGTGCTCGTAGGCCAGTGGAAAAACCTTTTCCAGATAGGCGGCGCGACCGCCTTCGAGATTTGAACGCGCTATGTCCACGTGATCCGGATTGGGGTTCGGGGCACACAGAACCTGAAACAGTGGCTGACAACGATCCAGAACCTTTGCAAACCGGGCGTCGGCGGTCTGATCCTCTTCAAATTCACGCCAGACAGCGTGAAACGCATCGGCCTGATCCTTTGGCAACAGCCCAAACAGCTCTTTGGCTGCGGCTTGCTCGGCCTTGGCAACCAGGTTCCAATCAGTCTCAAGGTGAATTGGGTGGTCGCCGACAACGATTTCAACAAGGTCATGCAGCAATAGCATGCGTATGACCCGATCAATCGAGACATCCGGCCCTGCCAACGGGGCCATGACCAAGGCCCACAAGGCCAGATGCCAGCTGTGTTCTGCCGAGTTTTCGGGTCTGGACCGGTCAAGCAGGACATTTGCCCGCTCGACCATTTTCAGTTCGTCGGCCCGTTTCAGAAATGCGATTTGCGCCGACAAACGGTCGGTCATTGCTTTTCGATCGCCTTCTGCTTTGCACGATGCGCAGACAAGCGTTTGATCACGAACTGCCTGGCTTTCCGCTCAGCCAACCGAACACGAATTTCCGTCAGAAACGCCTCTTCCAGAGACTGAGACGCGGCCCCGAGCACTTCACCAACTTCGACAAAGAACCTGTCTTCGCCTGTCTCATCCATAACCTTCATCGTATCTTCGGCCAGTTTGGCGGCAAGAGATGTGATGGTGTCGGACATCAGCGGGTGTTCTCGGTCAGGCGGCGTTTCACATAGTCGCTGACATTGGTGATCAGCGTATCCATATGACGATCCTGAAAGAAGTGATCTGCACCTTCTACTTCGGTGTGAGTGATGGTGATTCCCTTCTGCTCGTGCAGCTTGTTCACCAGCGAGGTCGTGTCAGCCGGTGGCGCCACCCTGTCAGCGGTGCCGTTGATGATCAGGCCGGAAGACGGGCAGGGGGCAAGGAACGAAAAGTCATACATGTTTGCAGGGGGCGATACACTGATGAACCCCGTGATCTCAGGGCGGCGCATCAGCAGTTGCATACCGATCCACGCACCGAACGAGAAACCTGCGACCCAGCAGTGTTTCGAATTGTTGTTCATCGATTGCAGGTAGTCCAGCGCCGACGCCGCATCGCTCAGCTCGCCCACGCCCTGATCATACTCGCCCTGGCTGCGACCGACGCCGCGGAAGTTAAAGCGCAACACGGTGAAACCCATGTTGTAGAAGGCATAGTGCAGATTGTAGACCACCTTGTTGTTCATGGTCCCGCCGAACTGAGGGTGCGGGTGAAGCACGATGGCGATCGGTGCGTCTTTTTCCTTTTGCGGGTGGTAGCGGCCTTCCAGGCGGCCTTCGGGTCCGGGAAAAATCACCTCGGGCATGTGTGCTTTGGTCCTGTCTTTTTCGTACAGATGCCCGGATATACTTGACGATAATCGTCGGGCACCTTAGAACGGTTCTAATTGCATTGCATGGCGCTTTTCTGCGCTGTCAGTCGGAGATACGCACTGGCAACGTCGGCGTCAATGATTTCGCGCAAATCCTGCTGAAAGGGGGCATGGAATGAAGCTGTCGACCAAAGGGCGTTACGCAATGGTCGCCCTGGCGGATATTGCGCTCCAGCCGACGGAACGACTGGTGACGCTTGGGGAAATCTCCGAAAGGCAGGACATTTCGTTACCATATCTCGAGCAGCTCTTTGTCAAACTGCGCCGGGCGGACATGGTGTCTTCCGTGCGGGGGCCCGGCGGCGGGTATCGACTGGCACGCCCGGCATCTGAAATTCGTGTCGTCGAAATTCTGGCGGCCGTGGACGAAACCGTTGATGCGCTGCAAAAAGGGGCCGGAGCGTCCGGGGCCTCGTCCGGCAGCCGCGCTCAATCATTGACCAATCGGCTTTGGGAAAGTCTCAGTGCGCATGTCTATGTGTTCCTGCATCAAACCCGTTTGTCAGATGTGATCAAGAACGACCTCGCCCCGTGCCCGGCCGTTCCGAGCCTGTTTTCCGTTGTAGATGAATGATCTGAACGGGCGGGATAGGAAATGAAGTCTGTCGGCAAAAAAGATGTATCCATGAAACGTGTTTACCTGGATCACAATGCAACAACGCCGCTGCGCCCCGAAGCGAGGGACGCGATGATTGCGGCGATGGATGTCTGCGGCAATCCCTCGTCGGTTCATGCGGAAGGTCGGGCCGCCAAAGCTCTGATCGAGCGCGCCCGGGCCCAGGTTGCATCGGCCTTTGGGGCGGATGGAGCGGATATCGTCTTTACATCTGGGTCAACCGAAGGTTCGGCGCTGGCCTTGTCGGGGCGCCAATTGCACGGCGCGGCGATTGAACATGACGCGGTAAGAGCTTGGATCAAAGAGGATCTTACGGTTTCCGAGGTCGGAGACGTGCAGGTAATCGCGCCCGAAATGTCGACATTGCAATTGGCAAACTCAGAGACGGGGATTGTTCAAACACTGCCGTCCGGCCTAGCCGTGACAGACGCCACACAGGCTTTTGGCAAGCTGCCCGTCGCGTTCAACTGGATGAATGCCCAGATGGCCCTGGTCTCGGCGCATAAACTGGGCGGTCCAAAGGGTGTCGGGGCCGTTGTGATGCAGCGCGGAACCGATCTGGCAGCTCAGATCAAGGGGGGCGGCCAGGAAATGGGCCGCAGGTCAGGAACCGAAAATGTCATTGGTATCGTGGGGTTCGGGGCCGCAGCTGAAGCTGCGATGCAGGATCTGGCCAATGGCGTTTGGGAGCAGATCGAAGAATTTAGAAATATTCTAGAAAACGCTCTTGAGGCCGCTGTAAAATCACCTATTTTTGTCGGGAAAGGGCGGCAACGCCTGCCGAACACCCTGTGTTTTGCTGCGCCCGGGTGGAAGGGCGAAACCCAGGTCATGCAAATGGACCTGTCGGGATTTGCGGTCAGTGCGGGCTCTGCCTGTTCCAGCGGCAAGGTTCGTTCCAGCGCGGTGCTTACCGCCATGGGATTTGACGAGGAAACGGCCAGCAGCGCACTCCGCGTATCGCTGGGACCTCGGACAACGGAAGAAGATGTGCTGCGTTTCGCCGAAACGTGGCTTGAGAAAGAGAAAAAGCATCGCGCGCGCGCCGCGTGATCTGACGGAGGGTAAGTTATGGCCGCTTTGGACCAGACCCAGGTGAAAGAGGGTGTCGATCAGGAAACCGTGGATGCGGTGCGCGAGGTCGGAACCTATAAATACGGCTGGGACACGGACATTGAAATGGAGTACGCGCCGAAAGGTGTGAACCCGGACATCGTTCGTCTGATCTCGGAAAAGAATGAAGAACCGGAATGGATGACCGAGTGGCGTCTGGCCGCGTTTGAACGCTGGACCAAGATGGAAGAACCGAAATGGGCCATGGTCACATATCCGAAGATCGATTTTCAGGATCAGTATTACTATGCGCGTCCGAAATCGATGGAAGAGAAACCCAAATCGTTGGACGATGTCGACCCCAAGCTGCTGGCCACTTACGAAAAGCTTGGTATCCCTCTGAAAGAACAGATGATTCTGGCCGGCGTCGAAGGTGCTGAGGATGCGCCGGCCGAGGGGCGCAAGGTTGCTGTGGACGCGGTGTTTGACTCGGTGTCCGTCGGCACGACCTTTCAGGCCGAACTGAAAAAGGCCGGTGTGATTTTCTGTTCGATTTCCGAAGCGATCAAGGAACATCCTGAGCTGGTCAAAAAGTATCTGGGCACTGTGGTTCCGGTGTCGGACAACTTTTATGCAACTTTGAACTCGGCCGTGTTTTCGGATGGGTCCTTCGTCTACATTCCGCCCGGTGTCCGCTGCCCGATGGAGCTGAGCACCTATTTCCGCATCAACGCCGAAAACACGGGCCAGTTCGAGCGCACTCTGATCATCGCTGACAAAGGCTCGTACGTGTCCTATCTGGAAGGCTGCACCGCGCCCCAGCGCGACACCGCGCAGCTGCACGCGGCCGTGGTCGAGATCATCGTCGAAGAAGATGCAGAGGTGAAATACTCGACCGTTCAGAACTGGTTCCCCGGGGATGAGAACGGCAAGGGCGGCATCTATAACTTTGTGACCAAACGCGCCGATTGCCGAGGTGATCGGTCCAAAGTGATGTGGACGCAGGTGGAAACTGGGTCTGCCGTGACCTGGAAATACCCGTCCTGCATCTTGCGCGGCAACGAAAGCCAGGGTGAGTTCTATTCGATCGCGATTGCCAACAACTATCAGCAGGCCGATACCGGCACCAAGATGGTTCATCTGGGCAAGAACACCAAGTCGCGCATCGTGTCCAAGGGCATCAGTGCGGGCAAGGCGCAGAACACCTATCGTGGTCTGGTCTCGATGCACCCGAAGGCCAAGGACAGCCGCAACTATACCCAGTGCGACAGCTTGCTGATCGGCGACAAATGCGGCGCGCATACAGTTCCGTATATCGAGGTCAAGAACAACTCCTCCCGCGTTGAGCATGAGGCGACGACATCCAAGGTGGATGACGATCAGCTGTTCTATTGCCGTCAGCGCGGCATGGATGAAGAAGAGGCCGTGGCTTTGGTGGTCAACGGGTTCTGCAAGGACGTTCTGCAAGCACTGCCGATGGAGTTCGCCATGGAAGCGCAGCAACTGGTGGCAATCTCGCTGGAAGGGTCGGTTGGCTGATGACGCGGGCGTCACGAAGCGGCATCCGGAAAGAAGACGTGCTGACCTGGCTGGGTTACGCGTTGCCGGTTCTTGGCGGTCTGCTGGGTATGGCTTACGTCAACATCAACCACATGGAATTCATCAACCCGGTTTGGGCGGTTGGCGGAGGGGCGATCCTGGGCTGGATCGTCGCGCGTCTGATCCGCAAGTTGCTGGGATAAGAAGGTTTCGGGGCCACGGTGCCCCCTGCGATACGCAAAAGGATAAAAAATGCTGGAAATCAAGAATCTGCACGTGAAGCTTGAAGAAGAAGACAAGCAGATCCTAAAGGGTGTGGACCTTACGGTTGAAGCCGGCAAGGTACACGCGATCATGGGGCCGAACGGGTCAGGCAAGTCAACACTCAGCTACGTGCTGTCGGGCCGCGACGGGTACGAAGTGACCGAGGGTTCCGCCACGCTGGATGGCGAGGATCTGCTGGAGATGGAACCGGAAGAGCGCGCCGCTGCCGGCGTGTTTCTGGCCTTCCAGTACCCGGTCGAAATTCCGGGCGTGGGCAACATGACCTTCCTGCGCACCGCCGTGAATGCACAGCGCAAGGCGCGGGGTGAGGACGAGCTGTCCGCCGCGGATTTCCTCAAGGAAGTGCGTGCCAAGGCCAAGACGCTGAAGATCGATGCGGATATGCTCAAGCGTCCGGTCAATGTGGGCTTCTCGGGCGGTGAAAAAAAGCGCAATGAAATCCTGCAAATGGCCATGCTGGAACCCAAGATGTGCATCATGGACGAAACCGACTCGGGTCTGGATGTGGATGCGATGAAATTGGTCGCCGAAGGTGTGAATGCGCTGCGCGATGAAGGTCGCGGGTTCCTGGTCATCACCCATTACCAGCGCCTGCTGGATCACATCAAACCCGACGTCGTGCACATCATGGCCGATGGCCGCATTGTCAAAACCGGAGGCCCAGATCTGGCGCTTGAGGTTGAAAACAACGGTTATGCCGACATTCTTGCCGAGGTGAACTGATGGCCTTGCCCGAAGTCAAACAAACCGCGACCGAGGCCCGGCTGTCCGCCTTGACCATGCCCGACGCGGGATGCACCCGCGCCGCGCGCGAAGACGCGCTGGCCCGTGTTCTGGAAACTGGTCTGCCCGGACGGCGTGACGAATATTGGAAATACACTCAACCGGACACTCTGGTCTGGCCAGACGCGCCTCCGGCTGCGGTGTTTGCCGATGACGAGCCGTTGATGTTCAGCGGGCTCGACCGGCTGAACATCGTCTTCGTGGACGGTGAATTCAGCGCCGAAGAGTCGGACGACCTGACGCTGGAAGGCGTGACCATCGACCGGCTCGAGGATATCTGCTGCAAGGACATTCATTGGGCGAAAGACCTGTATGGCGTGCTAGAGACGCGCGGTCAGTCTCCGGTCCAGCGTCCGCTGGCGGCGCTGAACACGGCTTTTGCGTCGGATGGTGTGGCCATTCATGTCACCGGCAAACCGTCCAAACCGATCAACCTGATCTATCGCCATGCGTCGCCGACCTCGGATGCGATCCTGCACCACGTCATTCGCGTGGAAAGCGGGGCCGAGGCCACCATACTGGAAACCGGCCCGGCTGCGTCACGCTTCAACAAATGCATGGAGATCGACATCGCCGACAAGGGCACGCTGCACCATGTGCGCGCGCAGGGCAGGGACCATGAACGTCGCGCCGCGACCCATATGTTCACCCGTCTGGGCACGGAATCGGTCTACAAGTCATTCACTTTGACCGTGAACGGCGTGCTGACCCGCAATGAGCAGGTCGTCGAGCTGACCGGCGATGACGCGGTCGCCCATGTGGCCGGGGCCTGTGTTGGCGATGGCGACTTCCATCATGACGACACGGTCTTCATCACCCATGACGCGGTAAACTGCGAAAGCCGGCAGGTGTTCAAGAAAGTGCTGCGCAACGGGGCGACCGGCGTGTTCCAGGGCAAGATCCTCGTGAAGGAAGGCGCCCAGAAGACCGACGGTTACCAGATCAGCCAATCGCTGCTTCTGGATGATGACAGCCAATTCCTCGCCAAGCCCGAGCTTGAGATCTATGCCGATGACGTGGCGTGTTCGCACGGCTCGACCTCGGGTGCGATCGACGAAACCGCGCTGTTCTATCTGCGGTCCCGTGGCGTGCCGGTCAAGGACGCAACCAACATGCTGACTTTGGCCTTTCTTGCCGAAGCGGTGGATGAGATCGAAGACAGCGCCTTGGCGGAAGAGATCGTAAGCCGTCTGGAAGGGTGGCTGGCGCGTCGTAGCTGATGGCCGTCTCGTCTGACATATTGGCCACATACCGGGGGCCGGGGCGCGTGGTGCGCCGGCTTCTTGAAATGGGTCGGCGGGAAGACAGGGCGCTGGTGTTTGTCATGGCATTTTGCGTTGTGGCCTTTGTCGCGCAAATGCCCAGCCTTGCCCGCAAAGCGCATCTTGAAGGCGTCGAGCTGAACATGCTTTTGGGCGGCGCTTTACTGGGGTCGGTGTTCATACTGCCGTTGTTTTTCTACACGCTGGCGCTGATTTCCTATTGGGCAGCGCGGATGGCGGGCGGGCAGGGCACTGCTTATGGCGCACGACTGGCCCTGTTCTGGGCGTTGTTGGCATCCGCCCCCCTGGTCTTGTTGAATGGTCTGGTTGCCGGGTTCATCGGGCCCGGGCCCGCTTTGACAATTGTGGGTGTCGTCTGGGTTGCTGTTTTTGTCTGGTTCTGGTTATCCGGTCTGAGACAAGTACAAAGGTCCGCTGCATGACTATCAATTCCCTCGGCGCTCTGGCGGTTCTGACGATCAGAAGCCCCGACCAAGCCGCCCGCCAGCTGTTGTCCCTGAAACCGGGGCGGGAAGGGTTGTGGCTGGCCTTTGCGCTGGCAGTGGTTTTGAACTGTCTCGTGCAGTTGGGAATCGATTTGTCGGTGCCTGTGCCGCAAGGTCAAATCGCACCACCACCCGAAAGTGTCCCAGTTGTTTTGCTGCGATCCGCCGGAGCAATGCTGCTGAGCATCCTCGCGTTCTTCGTCGTTGGAAAAGCGATAGGCGGCAAAGCAAGCTTTGACGATCTGATGGTCCTGACAGTGTGGTTGCAGTTCCTGCAAATCGTCGCCCTGGTCATGACGCTTGTTCTAAGCCTGACGATGCCGTTTCTGATGATGATGATGCTGTTCGCAACGGCGATCCTGAGCCTTTACATCACGCTTCATTTCCTGAACGAAGCGCATCAATTCGGATCCCTTTGGAAGTCCTTCGCCGTAATCCTGTTGTCAGCCCTGATTGCGGTTCCCTTCGTCCTGTATTTAACACCGGCCGCGCCTGTCTAGGAAAACCGTATCATGTATGATGTGCAGAAAATTCGCTCTGACTTTCCGATCCTGTCACGTCAGGTGAATGGCAAGCCGTTGACCTATCTGGACAACGGTGCGTCTGCTCAAAAGCCTCAGGTCGTCATCGATGCGGTGACCCGTGCCTATTCCGAAGAGTATTCGAATGTTCACCGTGGATTGCACTATCTGTCCAATCTGTCGACCGAGAAATACGAAGCTGTTCGGGGGATCATCGCCCGTTTCCTGGGGGCATCGAACGAGGATGAGATCGTTCTGAATTCCGGAACGACCGAAGGGATCAATCTTGTTGCCTATGGCTGGGCCATGCCGCGCCTGGAAGCCGGGGATGAGATCGTCCTGAGCGTCATGGAGCATCACGCCAACATCGTGCCCTGGCATTTCCTGCGGGAACGGCAGGGCGTCGTTCTGAAGTGGGTGGATGTGGACGCTGACGGAGGGCTGGATCCCCAGGCGGTGATCGATGCGATCGGCCCGAAAACCAAACTTGTGGCCGTGACGCAATGTTCCAATGTTCTGGGTACTGTCGTGGATGTCAAATCCATCACCGAAGGTGCACATGCCAGGGGCGTTCCGGTGCTGGTTGATGGCAGTCAGGGCGCGGTGCATATGCCGGTGAACGTTCAGGACATCGGTTGCGATTTTTACGCCATCACCGGCCACAAGCTGTATGGCCCGTCGGGGTCGGGTGCGATCTACATCAAGTCCGAACGCATGGCCGAGATGCACCCCTTTATCGGTGGCGGAGACATGATCAAAGAGGTCAGCAAGGATCAGGTGATCTACAACGACCCGCCTATGAAGTTCGAGGCCGGAACACCCGGCATTGTCCAAACCATCGGCTTGGGCGTTGCGCTGGAATACATGATGGATTTGGGAATGGAAAACATTGCCGCCCATGAATCCGGCTTGCGGGATTATGCGATGCAGTGCCTGAACGGTCTCAACTGGCTTCAGGTGCAGGGCACGCGGCCAGACAAGGCAGCCATCTTCAGCTTTACGCTGGACGGGGCCGGCCATGCGCATGATGTATCCACCATTCTGGACAAAAAAGGCGTTGCCGTCCGCGCCGGGCATCACTGCGCAGGCCCGCTTATGGATCACTTGGGCGTCACGGCGACCTGTCGTGCCAGCTTTGGTCTGTATAACACGACGGATGAGGTCGACACGCTGATCGAAGCGCTTGAATTGGCGCATGATCTTTTCGCCTGATTTTGGTTTCAAAGAGGGTGCAACAATCACGATTTTCAGTTGCACCCGGATCGGAACAAGGTTAGCTAACGGCCAAGGCACCTGTAGCTCAGCTGGATAGAGCGCTGCCCTCCGAAGGCAGAGGCCAGAGGTTCGAATCCTCTCAGGTGCGCCACCATCGCCAAATTTCTAAGGCTTTTTGGCAAAACAGGAACTTCTGCGCCGAATTGGCAGAAGTTCGCGGGCCACATGGCCGTCGCTAATGAAGGACAAGCGTCCTGCGCTGGTCCGAGGATATGCCGCAGAATAGCGTCATTCAACATCTGACCGGCCAGGAATTCTTTTGCTTTCGCGTTTTCGGTTTCCAGCGCCCGAAGCATCTTGGCTTCCGACAGTTCCAACCCGCATCTGCTGTTGAAACTACGAAAGGTGTCCTGGCTGATCCCCTCTCGGGAAATTTTCAACGCGAATACCCCTTCGGGCCATGGATAGTGTCTGCACGCCTCCGTTTTTCGCCCGCTTGCCACCACCCTATTAATCCTGACAATCATTTTGAGGCTTAACCCCTCAAGCAGTGGTTTTTTTGATGTACACTTTACGAACGAGGCTGGCGCGCGTCAGCTCAAATGGAGGAAGGAATGTGAAAGTCATCTCTTCAAATAAGAAGCTGATAATCGTTGTCGTGATTGTAGCACTATTGGGTAGCGCGATTACCGGGGTTTCAGCTTCAAGCGTTTTAGGATGGATCGTGGTCGCCGTAATTCTGGCGTTTATCATTGGAAAGCTGACCGATGATGAAGAACCCGAAAGCGATGATGATTCAGAAAGCGACAATGCTTCCGGTTCCAGTGTTCCCACTGACGTCGGTGATGAAAAGTCTCGTGAGACCAGCAATTCCACTACGGCGACAGCATCCAGCAATGACACCGGAGGCGGAGATGCCGGCGGCGGAGGGGGAGACGCGGGGATGTAACTGGCCGCCCCAGTCAAACCCCTGTCATAAAAGCCGAGATCGTAAAGTCGCTGTCTTAGCCGCGCCAGGTGCGGACGACACCGCAGTCCATATGCACGAAATTGGATCCGTAATATTGACCGACACCGCCGGCCCGGCATGACATAGCAGCCTTAGCCATCTGCGAGACTGAGCGGGAAGACAGGCGCAGGTCTGCCGCTTGTCCCTTCATATGAAGCGACTTCCGGGCGACGCCGCGAGAGCGGGCGCGGAGCATGGCGTTGGTCTGGGGGGAGCGATAGCCCGACAGCAACATGTAAGGTTCGTTGACATCCAGAAGGTTGTGTGATGCCGCCATGATATCAATCGTACGTAAATCGATGGATTTTACGTGATCCGTGCGCCAATCGCGCATGAAATGGTTCACTTCTTTGACAGCGTCCTTGATATATTTACCATCGACCCAATAAATCATGTCCAACCGTTCGCCCGTGCGACCGGAATACATGCGAATGCGACGGATATCGCCGCCGCCGCGCAAAAAGCCTGCTGCTTTGGAGTAGGTGGGTGCTGCTGCGACTGCTGTTGCTGCAAACGCACCCAATAGGGCACGTCGGGTCAAGCCCGAGGAACTGCTCTTGGTCATTTTGGTTCGTCCCGTACTGTTCCTGCCTGCGCACGATGTTACGCGCGCTGTCTTAATTTTTTCCCATCCCAGATGCGGAATTTATGACACAATCGGATTCGACGGCCAAGAAGTGTTTCATAGTCACCTTTTCAAGGGGGAATTTTCGGCAGATTTTTGCGCAAATGTCACAGCCGAGCGCAGAATATTTGCAAGTGTGGGCTGCGCATCACCGGGCCGATGCAAACGCGCATCAGGCGACAATAGAAGCAATTCGGTAAGGAATTTGTGAATAGACAAGTCTGCGCAGTCAAACTCATAGTTGTTCGACGCACGTATCACCAACCAAGCCATTGATTCCAAGGCCATCCAATGCTTTCTGTTTTCCGAACCCGTACCAGTATCCTGCTTGCCGCCTGTTTTGCGGCCACCGCCAGTATGGCAAACACCACTTCTGAACCTGCGCACAACACGGCGTTTCAGATGGCCGTTGCAGAACATACCCCACGGGAATCGCAGATCGCAGAGTTTTACCGGACAAACGGGTTTTCGCCGATTTGGGTGGGTGAATCCGATGAGCATATGCAACGCCGGGCCGCATTGATCCAGGCACTGTCACATGCGCATCTGCACGGTCTGCCGCAGGCTGATGCCACTGTTTCATCCTTGATTCAGAAAATGCAGGATGCACGCTCGACACGCGACCTTGGCGCCGTTGAGGCTGAACTGAGCAGGGTTTTCGTAGAGTTTGCCGACGCATTGTACTCGGGTTTTCTTCGGCCCGGAAACATCGACGACGGGCTTGTTCGGTCGGTGGATCGTCGCAGCGCGGCCGAGCATCTGAACGCCCTGAACACACATGGCGCCGCGTATCTTGCGCAATTGGCTCCTCAAACCCTTCAGTACCGGGCTCTTATGAAGCAGAAACTGGCGCTACAGGATTTGATAGATCAAGGCGGTTGGGGGGCGACCGTCCCGGAAACCAAGCTGGAATACGGTGATACCGGGCCTAATGTTGTAAAGCTTCGCAATCGGCTGGTGTTGATGGGCTACATGAAACCATCGGCCAGCCCGTCTTTCGACGCCGCGCTGCTGGAAGGGGTCAGGGCCTTTCAAATCGCGCATGGATTGGAACCCGATGGTGTTGCAGGCAAGGGCACGATTGCCGAGTTGAATCGCCCCGCCGTGGACCGGCTCAAGGCTGTTTATGTTGCTCTGGAACGAGAGCGCTGGTTGCCTCGGGAACGCGGCGCGCGTCATATTCTTGTCAACCAGACAGATTTTTCGGCAAAGATCGTGGATGACGGGCAAGTCACGTTCGAGACCCGTGCGGTGATCGGCAAAAACACGCATGATCGCCGCAGCCCAGAGTTCTCGGACGTGATGGAACATATGGTGATAAACCCCAGCTGGTATGTCCCGCGCTCGATCATCACCAAGGAATACCTTCCGAAGCTGAAAGCGAACCCCAACGCGGTCGGTCATATCCAGATCACGGACAGCAGGGGGCGGCAGGTCAATCGCGGGGCGGTTGATTTCAATCAGTTCACCGCGCGAAGCTTTCCTTTTGCGATGCGCCAGCCGCCCAGCAAAAGCAATGCTTTGGGGCTGGTCAAGTTCATGTTCCCCAACAAGTACAATATCTATCTGCATGATACGCCTCAGAAAAGCCTGTTCGCGCGTGAGGTTCGGGCGTTCTCGCACGGCTGCATCCGACTGGCACAGCCTTTCGAATTTGCCTATGCATTGTTGGCCAAACAGGAAGAGGACCCCAAAGCATTCTTTCATCGTGTTCTGAACACGGGAAAAGAAACCAAGGTTGATTTGGAACAAAAAGTTCCGGTCCACCTGATCTATAGAACGGCATATGTCGGTCCAAAAGGCGAGGTGCAGTATCGCCGCGATGTCTATGGCCGGGACCGCAAGATTTGGGAAGCCCTGCAAAAGGCAGGGGTGGCCCTGCCGGACGTTCAGGGTTAAGCACAGGGCAAATCCTGCCAAAAGGAAGCCCGAGATGCAGTTTACCATTCAGCAAATCGCCGACGCTTTGGGTGCCGAATGCCAAGGCGATGGTGGCCTGACGATCGTGCGGGCGGCCGAGCCGGGCGATGCCGGACCAACAGATCTGGCCATGGCCATGTCACCGAAATACGCCGAAGCGCTTTCGAAAGGGGAAGCGCGCGCCGCCGTTCTGTGGGAAGGCGCGGATTGGCAGGCAATGGGGTTGCGAGCGGCCATTTTCGTGAAGCGTCCGCGCATGGCGATGGCGGGGATCACCGCAATGCTGGATCGCGGGCAAGGGATTGAACCGGGCATTCACCCTTCCGCAGTGATCGATCCAACGGCCGAAATTGGACCAGATGTGGCGATAGGACCTCTGACTGTTGTTGGTGCTCGGGCGCGAATAGGTTCGGGCTCGGTCATCGGTGCACACTGCGTGGTGGGAATGGACGCCATTCTTGGCGAACAGGCCCTGTTGCGCGAAATGGTTAGTATTGGCGCGCGCGCACAAATCGGGGATCGGTTCATCGCGCAACCCGGTGCAAGAATTGGCGGCGACGGGTTCAGTTTCGTAACGCCCGAGGTCTCTGGCGCTGAGCGCGCCCGCGAAACGTTGGGTGATCAGGGGGACGCCAAGGCCCAAAGCTGGCTTCGTATTCATTCTTTGGGCGCGGTTGAGATTGGTGACGATGTCGAGGTTGGCGCCAATTGCACCGTCGATAATGGAACCATCCGCAACACGCGGATCGGTAACGGCACCAAGCTGGATAATCTTGTCCATGTCGGGCACAACACCCGCGTCGGGCGGGATTGTCTGTTGTGCGGTCAGACGGGTGTGTCCGGCTCGGTCGAGATCGGCAACAACGTTGTTCTGGGTGGTCAGACCGGAGTGGTCGACAATATCTTCATAGGGGACGGCGTCATTTCGGGTGGGGGCACGAAGATTCTGTCAAATGTGCCCGCCGGGCGCGTCGTAATGGGGTATCCGGGCATCAAAATGGAGACGCATACCGATGTCTACAAGGCGCAGCGGCGACTGCCCCGAATGGCACGCGACGTTGAGGCACTGAAAAAGGCTGTTTTCAAACAGACCCCAAGCGATTAAATCATCGTCAAACTGAAAATCAGGGGATCGACATGAGCATCAGCGACCGCGTCATCGCAATCATTGCAGAGCAGGCCGTGCTGGAGCCATCGGATGTGACGCCCGAAAGCACGCTGGAAGATCTGGGAATCGACAGCCTTGGTCTGGTCGAAAGTATTTTCGCCATCGAGGAAGAGTTCGACATTTCAATTCCGTTCAACGCCAACGAACCCAAGGCCAACGATTTTGACATATCCAATGTCGCTGCGATCATTGCCGGGATCGAAAAGCTCGTGTCGGAAAAGGTCTGACTGGCGCTCATGAAACGTGTTGTCATTACCGGCGCAGGTACGATCAATTCACTGGGCCATTCGGTTCCTGACACCCTGGAAGCCATGCGCGAAGGCCGTTGCGGCATCTCGGAACTGGAATTTCGGGATGTTGATCGGTTGGCCATCAAAATCGGCGGGCAGGTTCGCGGCTTTGAGGCTGAAGGTCGGTTCAACCGTCAGCAGATGTCGTTGTATGACCGGTTCACTCAGTTCACTCTGACCGCCGCCAAAGAGGCCATCGATCAGTCCGGCATCGAGTTTCACGGAGAGTTGGCCGCAAAATCAGGTGTTGTTTTGGGGACCGCCGGCGGTGGCGTATCGACCTGGGATGACAATTATCGCTCGGTTTATGAGGACGGAAAGAACCGGGTACACCCGTTTGTTGTTCCCAAACTCATGAACAATGCGGCGGCCAGCCATGTTTCTATGGAACACAATCTCAAAGGCCCCAGCTTCACCGTGTCGACCGCCTGCGCGTCGTCGAACCATGCCATGGCTCAGGCCTTTCAGATGGTCCGAAGCGGTATGGCCCCGGTCATGATCACTGGCGGATCTGAATCCATGTTGTGCTTTGGAGGCGTCAAGGCCTGGGAAGGGTTGCGCGTCATGTCCAAGGATGCGTGTCGACCGTTCAGCGCCAACCGCAACGGAATGGTACAGGGCGAAGGGGCCGGTATCTTTGTTTTCGAGGAATACGAGCACGCCCGCGCCCGTGGCGCCGAGATCATGTGCGAAGTCGTTGGTTTTGCCATGTCGTCGGATGCGGCCGATATCGTGATGCCCAGCAAGCAAGGGGCTTCAAGGGCCATGTCAGGTGCCTTGGCCGACGCCAGATTGAATGCAAGCGATGTGGGCTATATCAACGCACACGGCACCGGGACGGCCGCGAATGACAAAACCGAATGCGCCGCCGTTGCGGATGTTTTTGGGCCCCATGCTGACGACCTGATGATATCGTCGACCAAATCCATGCATGGTCACCTGATTGGTGGAACCGGCGCGGTGGAACTCTTGGCATGTATCATGGCGCTGCGGGACGGTGTGATTGCACCCACCATCGGATACGAGGAACCCGATCCGGAATGCGCGCTTGATGTTGTGCCGAACGAGGCTCGGGAAGCCAAAGTTGACGTCGCGCTCAGCAATGCGTTTGCTTTCGGCGGGCTGAATGCGGTTTTGGCGTTGAAGCGAATTTAATCAGCGAAGCGCCGCCGCAATCGGTGCGGCGGCACAATCGTAAACGCACCCTCAGTTCGCGTTGACGGTCAGAGTGTCATAGCCGGACGTAAAGCCGGACAACGACATCTCCATCTCCAGTACCTGATCAGGGAAGCGGGCCGGAACGAGCGAGAAGATCGCCTTGGTGCCAGCTTTCATTGCATCGATATCGCCTTGGCTTAGGCCCAGCTGTGCGACGCAGCCAACAGGCAGGCAATGATGATAGTTGTACAACTTGCGGGGCGCACCATCGATGGACAGGGCGAGCTGAGCTTGCAGCAGTGTTTCCAACGGAACGATCACATTCGCCCATGCAACTGCCGCGCCGCCCTCGGGCAGTCTTCCAATCGACACCTCAGCTATCGGATCACCCTGGTTGCCCTTCAGAATCTGGACGATGGCGCACGGGTCTTCGCCTTGCTGCGCCTTGATGCAGGACAAGTCCCAGTCACCGAACTTTTCCTTGACGAACTGTTCTCCGGGGCGCGGGCCTTCCTGACCCAAATCGAGACCGTTGTCCGGTTCGGATGTCGTTGTGTCCTGCGCATATCCTGCGCCACATAGAAGAATTGCCGCCACTGTACTTAGCGAGAGGATTTTCTTGATCATGAATGCCTCGACTTGATGCTTGAGCTTTTTGCTTCGTTTAACACTCTTCTGAACTGGTGTCAGGCACTAACAGAACGCCATGTCTGAACGTGAACGGATTCTTGCCAGAACACCAGAAACCAACTGCCCTGAGACAGAAAAAGAGAGCTGTATAAGCCAGCTCTCTTTTCCAAAAGGTTCTCCCCGTCGGACTGGCCGACTTATTTATGCGCAAACCCTACGAAAGGGGCGCAGACGGGTCAACAGCTATCCTCAAATTTTAATTTTACGGTCAGAACTTTGAAACCAAATTCGAACCTGCAAAAAAGCCGTGCCCGAAGGCACGGCCAGTCGACAGGGAGGAAGTCTGCCCCACGTGAAGGAAACAAACGCGGGGCAAATTGACTATCGCAGTCAAAGGTTAACTTTGTATGCTGGTCACGGATCGGTGAAACATAAGGCAATGTTAATGGGCAAGAATATATTTTTGGGTGGCGGAGGCGAAGGCTATGACCAGCCGCAGGAACTGGCGCTGAAATATGCGAACCGTCATGGGCTGATTGCCGGCGCCACCGGGACCGGTAAGACCGTAACGTTGCAAATCCTCGCGGAAGGCTTTTCCCAAGCCGGAGTTCCGGTGTTTTTGTCCGATGTCAAAGGTGATCTGTCGGGCCTGGCTTTGCCCGGAAGCGACGCGCACAAAATGCATCAGGCATTTATGGATCGTGCCAAACGCATTGGGTTCGACGATTTTTCCTATTCTGCCTGCCCGGTTGCGTTCTGGGATCTTTTTGGCGAACAGGGCCATCCGGTGCGGACGACGGTCACTGAAATGGGCCCTTTGCTGCTGTCCCGGTTGATGGAATTGAGCGAAGCGCAGGAAGGCATCCTGAACATCGCGTTCCGCGTGGCCGATGAAGAGGGAATGCCTCTTCTGGATCTCAAAGACCTTCAGGCGCTGCTGGTCTGGATCGGCGAGAACCGGGCCCAGCTTTCATTGCGATATGGCAATGTATCGACATCTTCGATCGGTGCGATCCAGCGGCGATTGCTGGTATTGGAAAACCAGGGTGGAACAAAGCTGTTTGGCGAACCCGCGCTGGATCTGTCCGATTTGATGTGCACCGATGAAAACGGGCAGGGGATGGTGAACATCCTTGCTTCGGACAAACTGATGGCCGCGCCACGGCTTTATGCGACATTCCTGCTGTGGCTGCTGAGCGAATTGTTTGAGGAACTTCCCGAAGTCGGTGATCCTGACAAACCCAAGCTGGTGTTCTTCTTCGATGAGGCGCATCTGTTGTTTGACGGTGCTCCGAAAGTGCTGGTGGACAAGGTCGAACAGGTTGCGCGCCTGATCCGGTCCAAAGGCGTGGGAGTCTATTTCATCACCCAGAATCCCGCCGATATTCCCGAGGATATTCTGGGGCAGTTGGGCAATCGCGTTCAGCACGCTTTGCGAGCCTTCACGGCGCGTGACCGAAAGAACCTGCGTCTGGCGGCGGAAACCTATCGCGAAAACCCCGCCTTCGACACCGAAGCCGCAATTCGTGAGGTGGGCGTTGGTGAGGCTGTCACGTCGATGCTGCAGAAAAAAGGTGTTCCCGGAATTGTCGAGCGCACATTGATTCGTCCGCCGGGTTCCCAGTTGGGGCCCATATCTGATGCGCAGCGGCGGACCATTCTCGATGCCTCGCCAATGGCGTCGAAATATGATCATGAAATTGATCGAAAATCGGCCTTTGAAATCCTCCAGGCTCGGGCTGAGGCCGCCGCCAAGGCCGCTGAACAGGCAGAGGCCGATGAATTGCTGGAGGCACAATCACCGATGGAACGAGAGTATTCTTCGGCTCGCAGATATTCGGGAAGCCGGGTCGGCAGATCCTCGTCCCGGGTGCAACGGCGGAAAGACACGTTTGCATCGGCGATGACCGATGCGGTGATCAAGGAACTGAAGGGAACGACCGGACGCCGGATTGTTCGCGGTATTCTGGGTGGATTGTTCCGCAACAGATGACGTTACGGCGCCCATCACGGGCGCCGTAGTGTTTACTTCAGACGACGCTGGCCTTCCTGACGGCAGTAGGCGTCAGCCTCCGGCACGGACATTTTCGAAGCCGGGAAGTCAATCGCCCGGTCCCAGGTCACCCGGTCGTGACGGTATAGCTGACAGGTTACGACACCTTTGGGCGTTTGAACCTTGACGGGAGTTGTCTCAAGTTCTTCCGGTGTGGGAATGCAGGCGGTTGTTACGATGGCAACAACCGGAAACAGAAGCAGTGTCTTGAACCGTGGTGCTTTCATTTTTGACTCTTTTCAAAACGTGTAAATGATCGTTACAGATCGGCGTAGACGGATGTGAGTGCCGGCGACATACCGCAAAAAGAAAACACTGCGGTGTGTCCGTTTATTCAAAAAATCGTTAAGAATCAAGAAACCGCGCCGGATGAGAGGCGCGGTTTCGCTTATTGAAGGTGGAAGTGATCTATTTCTCTGGGATCAGCCCTCTTGGGCTGAATCTGAGAACAATCAACAAGATCAGACCCATCGTGAACAGGCGCATATGCGCGGCGCTGTCCAGCAGGTGAGCTTTCAATGCACTTCCGTCCGGCAAGCCGGCGGTAATGACATTCATCAGCCACAACCCGATCGGTTCAACCTGAACCCACAGGAACCAGATCAGGAATGCGCCCAGAACGGCCCCGAAGTTGTTGCCCGAACCACCCACGATCACCATCACCCAGACCAGAAAGGTAAAGCGCAGCGGTTGATAGGCGCTTGGCGTCAACTGGCCGTCCAGCGTTGTCATCATCGCACCCGCGATACCGCAAATGGCCGAACCCAGTACGAATATTTGCAGATGACGACGGGTGACATCCTTGCCCATGGCCTCAGCCGCCACTTCATTGTCACGGATTGCGCGCATCATCCGGCCCCACGGGCTTTTCAGCGCCATCTGTGCCATCCAGAGCAGAACCAGAAGTACTATCATGAACAGCAGCGAATAGCCGAGTTTGACCGAGAGGGTGGACGCGGTGACGGGGTCCAACCCCAACCATTCGGCCCGCGCCAGAAAGGCCGGGTCGTTCTGCAAATCCACTTCGTAGCCCACAACAGGGGACGGGCGTGGGATGCCGTAGACATTCTTGACGCCCCGGGCCAGCCAGTCTTCGTTTTTCATGACGGCGATGATGATTTCGGCGATACCCAATGTGGCAATCGCCAGATAATCCGAACGCAGGCCCAGCGCCGTTTTACCAATCAGCCACGCAGCACCCGCCGCCAGCAAACCACCCGCCGGCCAGGCCAACAGAACCGGCAGATTCAAACCGCCGATATTGCCGGCAATCGCCGGGTCGATGGCCTCGACCGCCGCAATGCTGGGATCGAACACCGCGCGATAGACAAAAAAGCCCACGACAAGAACGGCGATGATCGTCAGGGTTTGCACACGGCCTTTCGGCAGCTTTGTTGCCACCAGAACGGCGGCAACCACTGTCGCGGCGCCCAGCAGCAAAGACAGAACGATGCCATAACCTCCGGCGGCCCAAGCACCGGGCGTGGGCGGCGTTGAAACCAGTACGACGGCCAGACCGCCCAGTGCGACAAAGCCCATCACGCCCACATTGAACAGACCGGCAAAACCCCATTGCAGGTTTACTCCGATCGCCATGATGGCGGAAATCAGCCCCATATTCAGGATCAGGATCGCGGTGTTCCAGCTTTGCGTGAAACCGGTCAACAGGATCAGGCCGCCGACAATTGCGAACAGCAGCGTGTTTTTGACAGAGTCGGTCATACGGCCTTTCCCTTGAAAAGTCCCGTGGGCTTGAACAGAAGCACAATCAGCAGGATGACAAAGCTGACCGCGAACTTGTAATCGGTCGAGAGGAGCTGGACCAAACCTGACGGCGCCAGACTATCAGGCGACACATAGGTCAGCACCTTCTTCCAAGCGTATGTTATCGTCACTTCCGAAAACGCGATGATAAACCCGCCTGCGATGGCGCCCAGAGGATTGCCCAAACCACCCACGATGGCCGAGGCAAAGATCGGCAGCAGAAGCTGGAAATAAACGAAGGGTTTGAAGCTTTTGTCCAGCCCGTAAAGAACGCCAGCAGTTGTGGCCAGTGCCGCAACGATGATCCATGTGATCATCACCACACGTTCCGGGTTGATGCCTGACAACAGCGCCAGATCCTCGTTGTCCGAATAGGCCCGCATCGACTTACCGGTGCGCGTCTTGTTCAGAAACCAGAACAGCAGCGCCACGGCAACAACGACCACGATCACCGTGATGCCTTGCGACGTCTTGATGGCGAGACCCTCGCGCAGACCGGTCATCGCCTTGAAATCGCGCGCCGAAACAATGAACCGAGCCCCATCCGAGAACCGTTGGTCATCCGGCCCGATGATAAACCGGACAAGGCCGTTCATGATGAACATCACGCCCATGGAGACGATCACCAGAATAACGGGCTTTGCCTTTTGTTCACGGTAGAATTTGTAGACCAGCCTGTCGGTGATCAGCACCAGCACGATACAGCCCAGGATGGCAAAGGGCAGGGCAAGCAGGGCGGTTGGCAACGGTCCAAAGCTGATTCCGGCGGCCTGCAACCCCCATGTGACCAGTACGGCGACCATCGCGCCAAAGGCCATGGTGTCGCCATGGGCAAAGTTCGAAAACCGCAGGATGCCGTAGATTAGGGTCACGCCAAGCGCGCCCAAGGCCAGTTGGCTGCCATAGGCGACCGCTGGCACCAACACAAAATTCGCAAGCGCAACAAGCGCGTTGAGTAGATCCATTATTTCTTCTCACTGTCCGGGTGCGGCTTTATGGCACGACGCCGACGAAAGACACAACAATTTGGAACATGATTTTTAGGGCTTTATGCATGTTTTTATGCCGTTTGGCAGGCTTCGGACACGCTGGCAGAGGCCCCTTGGTTCTTCCCCAAAGAAAAAGACCGCGCCACACTGAGGGGCGCGGTCCGAAATCGTGAAAGATCGCGGGGCTAGGCACCGGTTTCCATGCATTGGCCGCGATCATTTTGCAGAACCGGGCGGCGGATGGACAGGTTGTAGGACAGATCCGGGCTTTTGACGAAGAACGTCATGACATGCTGTTCGGTCGTCAGGATGAACGTCAAGTTGTTCAGCCCCGGAAACACCTGCGCGTCCCCGGTCGTGTCACCGAACTTGACCGATCCCTTTTGCGCACCTTCAAACCGCGTCAACCGATACTCGGTTCCATCAATTTCCGATGTACACACATATTCGCGCTGCTGAGCGGCGGCACCGGTTGCCAGTTGTGCGGCCAGGGCGGCGATCATCCATTTTTTCATTTTGACTTCCAATTCTTGTGTCCCCAACCGGGGCGCGTTTCGGGGATTGGTTTAGGTGTTCGGGCGCAGCGATATTTTTGAAATTGGGCCTGATTAAAGCAGCAGATTGGCATTCAGCGCGTTTTCAAAGTCTTTTTTCCGCAACGGTCCGCAGGAGATTAATTGATATTTTTCAGATACCTAATAAAGGCTCTCATGTCCTGAGCCTCGGTTTGAACCACCGGTTGCCATGTTCTGGCCTTCAATTTTGCGCATTGCGATCAAGCAAAACGACCAGCCGAGAATCTCGACTGGCCCCACATGAAAATCTTCCATTGAAAAGCGTCGATCAGCCGCCCAAAAACGACTTTCGCACCTCGGGGTCGGCCAGCAGTTCCTTGCCCGTTCCGGAATAGGCGTTGCGCCCCTGAACCAGAACGTATCCCTTGTCGGCAATCTCCAAGGCCTGGCGGGCGTTTTGCTCGACCATCAGGATCGGCAGGCCGGTGCGGGACACTTCGATGATCCGGTCGAACAGTTCATCCATCACGATCGGCGAAACACCTGCCGTAGGCTCGTCCAGCATCAGGACCTTGGGCTGGGTCATCAGGGCGCGGCCCACGGCGACCTGTTGGCGTTGTCCGCCCGACAGCTCTCCGGCGGCCTGATTGCGTTTGTCGCGGAGGATGGGGAACAGGTCATAGACCTGCTCCATCGTCTGGCTGATGTCGTCGCGACGGATGAAGGCGCCCATTTCCAGGTTTTCCTCCACCGTCATAGAGGTAAAGATGTTCTGTGTTTGCGGCACAAAGCCCATGCCACGCATGACCCGATCCTGCGGGGTGAGGTTTGTAATATCCTCGCCATCCAGACGCACAGACCCTGAACGGACACCCAGCATCCCGAACACGGCTTTCATCGCCGTAGACTTTCCCGCACCGTTGGGGCCGACGATGACTGCGATTTCACCCTTGTCCACCGCGATGGTGCAGTCATGCAGGATGTCGGGCCCTTTGCCGTAGCCACCCGTCATGGTGTCGCCGATCAGAAACGGGCCGCCCTCGACCTTATGCGTCGCACCACTTTTGCGATGGGCCGGAGTCATGGTGCCGACACCGTGCGGATTGGTGATCGAGGCGTCCTTGTTGCCCTTGTCATCCTGATAGGGGTTGTCGCTCACGCGCCTGCCTCCAGTTTGTCTTTGTTCTTCAGGCCGGTGCCCAGATAGGCTTCGATCACGTGCTCGTTCGCCTTGATCTCGTCCAAGGTACCCTCGGCCAGAACCTTGCCTTCAGCCATGCAGATGACCGGATCACAGATCTTGCCGATGAAATCCATGTCATGTTCGATGACAACGAAGGTATAGCCGCGTTCCTTGTTCAGCCGCAGGATCGTGTCGGCAATGGTCATCAACAGGGTGCGGTTCACACCCGCGCCGACCTCGTCCAGAAACACGATCTTGGCATCCACCATCATCGTGCGGCCCAGCTCCAGCAGCTTTTTCTGACCACCCGAGACCTGACCCGCCTTGTGATCGGCCAGATGTTCAATCGTCAGAAACTCCAGCACCTCATCGGCCTTGGCCTTCAACGCGCGTTCTTCATCAGCGATGCGCTTGCGGCCAAACCACGTGTTCCACAGCGACTCGCCTGATTGCGCGCCGGGCACCATCATCAGGTTTTCGCGGCAGGTCATAGACGGGAATTCATGTGCAATCTGAAACGTGCGCAACAGACCCTTGTGGAACAGTTCATGCGGGGGCAGACCGGTGATATCCTCGCCGTCCATCACCACCTTGCCGCTGGTCGGCGGCAGAACACCTGCGATCACATTGAACAGAGTGGTTTTTCCTGCCCCGTTGGGCCCGATCAGGCCGGTGATCGACCCTTTCTGGATTTCCAGCGATGCCCCGTCCACCGCATGAAATCCGCCGAAATGCTTGTGCACGTCCTCGACGACGATCATCTTTTCCCCTTGCCGCCTGTTCGGCGCTGTTGTCTCGACCCCGTTTGCCGGGTGCGGTCTTTTTTCATTGAAACAGCCCGGACACAAGGCCCGGGCTGCTTGCATTCATAGCTTTTGGCGATCAATCAACGGAAGTTGACGGTCTTGTTTTCACCGTCGGTCACTTCGATCTCACGATAGGACCCCGCGCTTTCGCCGGGGCCGATCAGCTCGACACCGGACGCACCGACATAGTCGATGTCCTGACCGTTTGCCAGCAATTCCAGACCCTTGGCCAGTTCGCCGGGATAGATCTTTTCGCCCGGAGCGTTGGCAACGTCCATGATCTTGCCGCCATAGTCGGCCGGATTGGTCGATCCGGCAGCCTGCATGGCCAGCATGAACAGAGCCGCAGCGTCATAGGATTCGGGCGAATAGGGCGACGAACCGTCGAAGCCTGCTGCCTCGGCCATGGCGAAATACTTTTCGGCGCCTTCACCGCCCGAACCGGCGATCTGACCGAACGAACCGTTCAGGTCGGGGCCGACATTGGCCGGCAGCGAGTCACCGATCATGCCGCCGGGCAGGCCAAAGGTGTCAAACGCACCGCTGTCCAGCGCCGACTGGATGATGCCCAAACCGCCCTGATCCAGATAGCCCGCAACAACCAGAATGTCGCCACCGGCCGAGGCCAGAGCACCAACTTCGGCCGAATAGTCGGCCTTGCCATCCTCGTGCGCTGCAACGATGGTCACTTCACCACCTGCTGCCTCGAAAGAGGTTTGGATCGCGTCCGCCAGACCCTTGCCGTAGTCGTTGTTGGTATAGGTCAGAGCGATCGAGTTGATGCCGCGATCCTTCAGGATATCCGCCATCACCTGGCCTTCGCGCGCATCTGAAGGCGCGGTGCGGAAGAACAGGCCGTTGTCTTCCATGGTCGACAGGCCCGGCGAGGTCGCCGAGGGTGAGATCATGACCATGCCATTCGGAATCGCGACGTTCTGAAGGATCGCACCGGTCACGCCCGAGCAATCGCCGCCTATGATGCCGGCAACACCGTCGGCAATCATGCGTTCGCCGTTCGAAGTGGCCAGACCGTTATCAATGCAGCCGGTGTCGGCGCGCGATGTGGTCACTTTGGATCCATCCAGCAGTTTTCCGGATTCGGTGACTTCCGCCATCGCCAATTCAGCGCCCGAACCCATTGCGGGTGCCAGCGATTCAATTGGGCCGGTGAAACCGAACAAAACACCAAGCGTAATGTCTTCGGCCAGCGCAGGACCGGCCAGCAAAGCGGATGCTGCAGTTGCTGTAAGCAGCTTTTTCATATGGTTACTCCCTATTGTGAACGTATTCGTTCTGGCCACGAACCTAGGCAAGCTGCCCGGAAAAGAAAAGTCCTAACGCAATCGTGCCTTTATCGATCGGAAATCTATCTGTTTTGTTAGGGTTTGCCCAAGATTGTCCGGAGAGGGGTCAACATGCTCAGAGCTGCCGCGATTCTGTTCTTCACTTTTTGCACTCAAAGCGCCTTGGCACAGGCGTTGTCGACCTCGGTCGGGAATATTGAACTTGTCGAAATGGCAGGCGGGCTGGATACGCCCTGGGCCGTAGGCATCCTGCCTGACGGCAGTTTTCTTGTCACCGAACGGGACGGAAACCTGCTGTATGTTAAGGACGGAGAGGCGAAAGCCATATCCGGCGTTCCCAAGGTTGCAGCTTCGGGGCAGGGCGGATTGCTGGACATCACGATCCCGCGCGATTTCAATCAAAGCCGCGAGGTCTTTCTGACCTTTTCAAAACCGCAAAAAGGTGGCGCAGGCACGGCTGTCACCGTCGCGCGCCTGTCTAAGAACGGCACGCGCCTGACGAATCTGCGGGTCATTTTCGAGGCTTCCCCCGGCGGATCAGGCGGGCGGCATTTCGGCTCGCGCGTTGTAGAAGCCAATGACGGCACGCTTTTTGTAACCATCGGAGACCGAGGAGATGCGCCACAGGCGCAAGATCGCTCGAACGCCATAGGGTCCGTGATCCGTATCAACCGCGACGGCTCGGTGCCGTCGGACAATCCTTTCATCGGGAAGGCAGATATCCGACCTGAAATCTGGACCTATGGGCACCGCAACCCACAGGGGGCCGATCTGGATGCGCGCGGCCGATTGTGGGTGTCTGAACACGGTGCGCGCGGCGGTGACGAGGTGAACCTTGTCAAACCCGGCGCCAATTTCGGCTGGCCGGTCATCTCGTACGGCACGCATTATTCCGGAGAGAAGATCGGCGAGGGCACCAGCAAGCCCGGTATGGAACAGCCGCGCCTGTACTGGGACCCGTCGATCGCGCCGTCGGGGTTGATGGTTTATTCCGGCGATATGTTTCCTGAATGGCGGGGCGACATTTTCGTAGGCTCGCTGAAATTCGACTATATCGCGCGGCTGTCTGGAGATCCGCTGCGCGAGGTCGAGCAGATCAAGGGCCCCGAGACCGAACGAGTCCGCGACATCGTGCAGGCCCCGGATGGGGCGATCTGGTTCATTTCAGTCGGGCAGGGCGCGGTTTACAGGATGTCTGTCAAACAGTGACATACAAGGCATGCCAGCAGACTTTACAATTCCGTTTGCGCGTTTCCATCGTCGCAGTCACTCTGTCCAACAGGTTACACGGTTAAGGGGATATCAATGAGTGATTTCGACATTGAATTGTGCACAAGTATCCCGCCAAGAACCGAGCTGAATATTATTTTGGAGCAATATTATGCTCTTATCGCTCAAAGAATGCAGGGTATGGGGTTCGAATTGGATCCTTCCGCACCGCAAAGCGCACTTGAGGAATTCTGGGCGAACACGGATGACTACATGCCTCCGAACGGATGCCTAATCGTCGCAAGAAACCGAGGTGGCAAAATCGTGGGGTGTGGAATGATGAAACGGTTTGATCAGTCTACCGGCGAGTTGAAACGTGTATTTGTAACCGAAGACGCTCGGGGTACCGGAGTCGGGCGCGCATTGATTCAAGCACGAGAACAAGCCGCCAGAGCTATGGGGCTGAAGCGGTTAATCGCAGATACACTCACCCCAAATGTGGAAATGAGGTCTTTGTATCCCAAGCTCGGGTTTGTGGAACTGGACTCTCCGATCGAGACAACAACCTACAAAGATCAGCCCATGCTCCGACCGTACTTGCACTATTTCGTCAAAGAGCTTTGACGCTGAGCCTTAGACTGACAGTCTTCCACTTTGCGCACCACGCTCGCGATAGGGCGTGGTGTTGTAATGCGCCCGGTAGCATTTCGAGAAATGGCTGGGCGAGGCGAAACCACAGGCCAGCGCCACGTTGATGACGCTCATGTCTGTCTGCATCAGCAGGTTGCGGGCCTTGTGCAGGCGCAGTTCCATGTAATAGCGCTTGGGGGAACGGCTGAGATACCGGCGGAACAGACGCTCCAGCTGGCGGGTTGACATACCCACGTCCTTGGCAAGGATCGAGGGCGAGATCGGCTCTTCGATGTTTTTCTCCATCATCAGGATAACCTGGCTCAACTTCGGATGCCGCACACCGATTCGGGTCGGAGTTGACAGGCGCTGCGTGTCCTGGTCGGTTCGAATCGAGGAATAGATCATCTGATCCGCCACCGCGTTGGCCAGATCCTCGCCATAGTCATCTGCAATCAGCTTGAGCATCAGGTCAATCGACGAGGTGCCGCCCGCAGTCGTCATGCGGCTGCCATCGATCTGAAAGACGGCTTTGGTCAGTTCGACCTCATCGAATTCCTCGATGAAACTGTCAGAGTTCTCCCAATGGATCGTTGCCTTCTTGTTGTCCAACAACCCGGCCTTTGCCAGAGTATAGGCCGCAGTGCAGAGGCCGCCGATCCGCAATCCCCTTCGGGCTTCGCGCCGCAGCCAGTTCAGCACGCGCTTGCTGGTGGCCGCCTGAACGTCCACGCCACCGCAAATCAGAACAACGTCGTCTCGCTGCAGCTCTACCAGATCACTGTCAAGCTTGAACTCGGTCCCGGCCGAGCAGGTTACCGTCTCTCCGCCTTCTCCCATCAGCTTCCAGGTGTAAAGCTGTCTGTTCGCCATGCGGTTGGCGATGCGCAGACTGTCAAGCGCCGAAGCAAAGGACAGAAGCGAGAATTTGTCCAAAAGGACAAACACGAAATTCCGGGGTGGGGCCGCAGTGTCTTCCACCGTGACAACTTGGCGTTGCTCTTGCATGGCGAGATGTCCTTGCTTCGCTGCTGGTCAGTTGATTATCCAGCAGCAGATTTGACAGCCACCATGATCAAAGCTTGTTTACGTCGTCAAGAGGCGCAAATGGGATATGGTCACTCTTCATTGCATTTTGTATAGAGACCACCTGAAAACTTCAGCGGAGATCAAAGCTATGACCGAATGGCAAAAATCGAACTGGCGCAACAAGCCCCGGGTTCAGATGCCAGATTATACCGACGCGGCCGCGCTGGCCAAGGTCGAGGCTCAGCTTTCAAAGTATCCCCCGCTGGTCTTCGCCGGCGAGGCGCGGCGTCTCAAACAGCATCTGGGTGCCGCCGGGCGCGGCGAGGCCTTCCTACTGCAAGGCGGGGATTGCGCTGAAAGCTTTGAACAATTCAGCGCTGATGCGATCCGTGACACCTTCAAGGTGATGCTGCAAATGGCGATGGTTTTGACTTATGGCGCCAAGGTGCCAGTGGTCAAAGTCGGTCGTATGGCCGGGCAATTTGCCAAACCACGCAGTGCCCCGACCGAAGTCGTTAATGGTGTGGAACTGCCAAGCTACCGCGGCGACATCATCAACGAATTGGCCTTCACGCCCGAAGCCCGGATTCCGAATCCCAACAAGATGTTGCAGGCCTACACGCAAGCGGCGGCGACGCTGAACCTGCTGCGTGCGTTCTCGACCGGCGGCTTCGCGGATATGAGCCGCGTGCATGCCTGGACTTTGGGTTTCGCGGATGAACAGGACGTTCAGAAATATTCCGAGGTTGCCGATCGCATTCAGGACACCATCGACTTCATGGAAGCCGCTGGAATCACTGCGGAAACAACCCATGAATTCTCGACCGTCGAATTCTACACCAGCCACGAAGGGCTGCTGCTTGAATACGAAGAGGCACTGACGCGTCTGGATTCCACCTCGGGCAACTGGCTGGCTGGCTCTGGTCACATGATCTGGATCGGCGACCGCACCCGTCAGCCCGACGGCGCGCATGTCGAGTTCTGCCGCGGGGTTCTGAATCCGATCGGTCTGAAATGCGGCCCGACCACCACGGCCGAGGACCTCAAATTTCTGATGTCCAAGCTGAACCCTGACAATGAAGAGGGGCGTCTGACCCTGATCGCGCGCTTCGGTGCGGGCAAGGCGGGCGAGCATCTGCCGCGTCTGATCAAGGCGGTCAAGGAAGAGGGCGCCAAGGTCACTTGGGTCTGCGACCCGATGCACGGAAATACGATCAAATCGGCCACGGGCTATAAAACCCGCCCGTTCGATTCTGTTCTGCGCGAGGTGCGTGACTTTTTCGGAGTGCATCAGGCCGAGGGAACCATCCCCGGTGGCGTGCATTTCGAAATGACCGGGCTGGATGTGACCGAATGCACCGGCGGTGTACGTGCCGTGACTGAAGAGGACCTGTCGGACCGCTACCACACCGCTTGCGATCCGCGCTTGAACGCGTCGCAGTCGCTGGAACTTGCGTTCCTGGTGGCGGAAGAGCTGACCAACCTGCGCCGCAACGGATCGAAACGCGCGGTAAGCTGAGCGCATCTGTAACAATGACAACAGCGGGCCATCGGCCCGCTGTTTCTGATCACAGCAATCGGCAGGTCTCAGTCGTCGCGAGACACCACCAGATGAAGATGGCTGGCAGAGCGTTTGAATTCGCGTTGTTCCTCGGCAAAACCGTCCACAGGGCGGCGCTGTGTGGGCGCGGGCACCTGAATTTCAGAAACCGGTTTGATCCGCGTATCGGTCAGTGAAAACCGGCGCGGTGTCTTGCCGATTGCGCCATCGGCGATCATGACCCCCAAAACACGACTGACATCCCCAAGGTCACTTTTCAGCGGCAGAAGGATCATCCGGGCCTGCATCCGGGTACGTCCCAACACCCCGCCCGAGTTCAGACTCAATTCGGCAACAGCCGGGGACGCAAACACCTGCTCCAGTACATCCTTGGTCTGCGCGCGGGCATCGGGTTGAAAGAACGCGGTCAACGGCATTCCCCGCACTTCCATACCTGCAAGCGCGTTCAGATGGCTGCCTGCCAGACGAAAACGGGCCAGGCCGGGTGCGATGCGTTCCAGGATGAAAGTGTATTCAAGAACATTCTCAAGACCGCGCGGGTCGATTTGAGACCGCATCGGCACGCTGTCGCCGCTCAACAATGCGGTCCAATACGCCTCGGCCTGGCGGATCGGCGATAGGCTGCGCCCACTGTCAAAGCGATCCATTGCGACGATCTTTCCAAATTCTGACCCGGAACCTATCCCGAAAAAGGTTTTCATTTTCATTACCCTACCGTCAATTGGCCGCCTTTTTCATAAAATGCAACACATTGGAAGCATCTGCGGCCCGCAAACCATTGCTATAGGCATTTTGACTCGGGTTAATTCAATTTTGGAGCAATTCTTTAACGAATGGTTAACTTGCGCCAAACAATTGCGTCGTCAGCAAACTCTTGCTCTGCACCAGTCAATGGCATTAGGTGCGGCACATGCTCGAAACAGCAGGGGAACAGGAAAGGGCCATCATGATCAGATCCATGACCGGGTTTGCCTCGGGGAAGGGAACTTTCGGCCCGCACAGTTGGTCGTGGGAACTTCGCAGCGTAAATGGCAAGGGGCTGGACATGCGTCTGCGCGTGCCCGACTGGTTGACCGGCCTCGAAGTCGCGTTGCGGGCGTCCCTGTCCAAATCCCTGAGCCGGGGAAACGTGACCCTGTCGATGCGCTTGAACCGCGAGGATTCTCCCCCGGAACTGGCCTTGAACGAAACCGCGATGGCTGCGGCCCTGACGGCTCTTGAGCGAACTGAAGCGCGGGCAGCTGCGCGCGGCATCACGCTTGCGCCGTCGCGTGCGTCAGATCTTTTGGCGCTCAAGGGGATGATGGATGCAGGAACCGAGGCCGACGATCCGGCTCCGCTTGTTGCTCATCTAACGTCCGAATTCAAAGATCTTCTGGCGGCGTTCATAGATATGCGCAAAGCCGAAGGGGCAGCTTTGGCCGCTGTCTTGAACACGCAACTGGATCAGGTCGCGGAGCTGACGGCGCAGGCCGCAGAGATTGCCGAGCAACGCAAGGACAAGATGACCGAGGGGCTGCGCGAGAATCTCGCGCGGGTGCTGGAGAATACGCAGGGCGCGGATCCCGATCGTGTCGCGCAAGAGCTTGCGATGATCGCGGTCAAGGCGGATATCACCGAAGAAATCGACCGCCTGACCGCGCATGCGGCGGCCGCTCGTGAGTTGTTGGCACAGGACGGGGCCGTGGGCCGCAAGCTGGATTTCCTGATGCAAGAGTTCAATCGCGAAGCCAACACGCTGTGTTCCAAGGCGCAAAGCTCGGACCTGACATCGGTCGGGCTGGAACTGAAAGCGGTGATCGATCAGATGCGCGAGCAAGTGCAGAATGTGGAATAAGAATGGGAACGACTGACATGGCGGACCGCCGAGGCCTACTAATCATCCTGTCTTCTCCGTCCGGAGCGGGCAAATCGACCCTGGCCAGACGGCTGATGGCCTGGGATACGGATCTGGAATTCTCGATCTCGGCGACGACCCGTGCCCCGCGCCTCGGGGAAGAGCATGGGCGCGAGTATTTCTTCCTGTCCGAGGACGAGTTCAAACAGCAGGTCGCTGATGGGCAGATGCTGGAACACGCCCATGTATTCGGAAACTTCTATGGTTCGCCTGCCGAGCCGGTCAAAAATTCGATCAATGCCGGTAAGGACGTATTGTTCGACGTCGACTGGCAGGGTGAAGTGCAGATCCGAAACTCGGATCTGGGCAAACACGCGTTGTCGATCTTCATTCTGCCGCCGTCCATCCCCGAGCTGCGCCGCCGGCTGGAAACACGCGGGCAGGACAGTGATGACGTCATCGCTCGTCGAATGCTCAAAAGCTGGGATGAAATCAGCCACTGGGGCTATTACGACTACGTCCTGATCAACGACGACCTCGAGGCAACCGAAGAAAAGCTGAAAACCATCGTCAGCGCGGAACGGATGCGCCGCATTCAGCAACCCAGGTTGCAACAGCACGTCCGCAAGTTGCAGAGAGAATTCGAGGGACTGTCATGACCATATATGCTTTGGGAGAGCAAGCTCCGCACATTCACGAGGACACCTGGGTCGCGCCGGATGCCAATCTGATTGGCAAGGTTGTGCTGGAGCAGGGGGCCTCGGTCTGGTTCGGCTGTACGATTCGCGCGGATCACGAAGAAATCCGGATCGGCGAGGGCAGCAACGTTCAGGAAAACTGCGTGATGCATATCGATGCCGGTTTTCCCCTGACGATTGGCCGAAATTGCACCATCGGCCACAAGGTGATGCTGCATGGCTGCACCATAGGCGAAAACACGTTGGTCGGAATGTGCGCAATCGTCCTGAACGGGGCAAAGATCGGCCGGAACTGTCTGATCGGAGCAGGGGCCCTGATCACCGAGGGCAAGGAAATCCCCGACAATTCGCTTGTCATGGGATCGCCGGGCAAGGTCGTGCGCCAGCTGGATGAGGCCGCGGCGCAAAGGATCACGTTCAGTGCGCTGCACTATCAGGAAAACATGCGCAAATTCCGCGAAACCCTGAAACCTGCGCTTTGACGCCACGGAATGAGTGGGTTTTGACGCATGACCGAAGACGTTCTTGAGGACATTGTTCTTGCGATCCCGCTGCCGGCGCTGATGGTGGATCAGACCGAACGGATCATTGCCGCGAACACAGATGCAACGTCCCTTCTGGGCCAGAACATTGTTGGACGTCATTTTGCGACCATATTGCGACAGCCACAGGTTCTGGACGCGATTGAGCAAAGCCTGACAAGCAGAAGCGCAAAGAAAGCACGTCATCTGTCAAATGACGGTGCGCAGGACACAACATACACAGTTGAATGCAGATACATGAACGGGGTCGCTTCCGAAGGGGCCGTCATGGTCACGTTTCAGGATACCACCCATCTGGAGCACGCCAGCCAGATGCGGAGGGACTTCGTGGCCAATGTCAGCCATGAATTGCGCACGCCGTTGACTGCCTTGATGGGGTTTATCGAAACCCTGCGCGGTCCGGCCCGGGATGACCCCGCCGCGCGTGACCGGTTCCTCAAGATCATGGCCGACGAGGCCAACCGGATGAACCGTCTGGTCGGGGATCTGTTGTCGTTGAACCGGGTCGAAAGCGAAGAACGTGTGCGACCCAGGCAACAGCTGGAACTTACCGGTCTTCTTCAATCCACGATAAACTCGCTGCGGCCCCTTGCGGAGGATGCTGGCGTGGTTTTGTCGCTGGATGTGAAAAACGGCCCGCTTTCAGTCACCGGTGACGGCGACCAGTTGCGGCAGGTTTTCACCAATCTTATCGAGAACGGGATCAAGTATGGCGCCAGTGGCGGTAGTGTTACGGTACGTGTCCTGCCGGCGGACAGGGATCCGGCGATGCGCGGCCCGGCTGTCCGAATCCAGTTCATAGACAAAGGGCCCGGCATAGATGCCGTTCACCTGCCGCGCCTGACAGAGCGATTCTATCGCGCCGACAGCCACAGGTCGCGGCAGCTGGGTGGAACCGGGCTTGGCCTTGCGATCGTGAAGCACATCGTCAATCGCCATCGTGGAAGACTTCGTGTCGAAAGCGAATTGGGAAAAGGTTCTGTTTTTACGGTCATTTTGCCCCGTTGAAACAACTTGGAATGCAAGTTTGCTTTTAATCTGACCCCACGGGGCATTGGCTGTTCCAGGGGTCAAACGCAAAAAAATGCCCTGCTGTCATAAAACCGTTACGCATGTGTCACAAAAGGCTTACGCACGCCCCATAGGGGTCCCCGCAGGATCATCATGGTGGTGATCAAGTACACCTTTTCAGGGAGACTGAAATGTCCTTTGTAAAACTGTCGGCATCTGCGCTGGCTATCGCTGCCGTCTCGGCGACCACTGCTGCGGCGCGTGACAATGTTCAGATCGCCGGTTCGTCGACCGTTCTGCCTTATGCCTCGATCGTAGCCGAACTGTTCGGTGAAAACACAGACTTTCCAACTCCGGTTGTTGAATCCGGCGGTTCGTCGGCTGGTCTGAAGCGTTTCTGCGAAGGCGTCGGCGAAAACACCATCGACGTTGCAAACGCGTCGCGCGCGATCCGTGAAAAAGAGATCAAAGCCTGTGCCGAAAACGGCGTGACCGACATCATGGAAATCCGCATCGGTTATGACGGCATCGTATTCGCTAGCCAGCAGACCGGGCCTGCCTTCACCGCGTTCGAACCGTCCGACATTTTCAACGCTCTGGGTGCAAAAGTTCTGAAAGACGGCGAGATCGTTGACAACCCGTACAACACCTGGGCCGAGTTCAACCCAGAACTGCCCGATGTTGAAATCGCAAGCTTCATCCCGGGCACCAAGCACGGCACCCGCGAAGTGTTCGAAGAAAAAGTTCTGCTGATCGGTTGTGAAGAAACCGGCGCCATGGAAGCCATGATCGCGGGCGGCATGAGCGAAGACGACGCTGAAGATGCCTGTCTGGCGGTTCGCACCGATGGCAAATCGGTTGATATCGACGGTGACTACACCGAAACCCTGGCGCGTATCGACACCAACCCCAACGGTATCGGCGTGTTTGGTCTGGCGTTCTACGAGAACAACACCGACAAGTTGAAGGTTGCCACCATGTCGGGTGTCGCGCCGTCGACCGAAACCATCTCGACCGGCGAATATCCGGTTTCTCGCCCGCTGTTCTTCTACGTGAAGAAAGCTCATATCGGCGTGATCCCGGGCCTGAAGGAATACGCGCAGTTCTTCACCCATGACGAAATCGCCGGTCCCTCGGGCCCGCTTGCCAACTATGGCCTTGTCGCCGATCCCGAACTGGCAAAAACTCAGGACGCGATCGCCAACGAAGTCACCATGGGTTCGGGCAGCTGAGCCTGACACCGTTCTAATGCAAATAGGGGCGACGGATCAGTCGCCCCTTCACTGTCTTTTTACTACTCGCAATAGAAGGCAATGGGGGTGTCATGCCGATACTTTGGCTCTTTCTGATCGTTTCGGCGATCGCGGCTGTCGGCTATCTGTTGGGACGCACACGCGCACTGCAAAACGCAGATGGTGACAGTCGGAATCTGCATTCCCTGCCATCATTTTACGGCGCAAACGTTGCGCTGAAGACACTTGTTCCGGCCTTCGGTCTCTTGATCGTGTGGCTGTTGGCGCAGCCTTTCTTTCTCAATGCGCAGGTGTCGGACATGATACCGGACTCCGTGATAAAGGAAGGTTCCTCTCGCAGCCTGGTGATGGCCGAAGTACGCCGCACGGCCGCCGGGCTGGACAATGCGGTTGCGCTTGGAACCCTGACCGAGAACGCCGCCAGTGATGCCGATGCAAATATCGGCGAGATCACACAGCTTTTGAAGGATGCGGGGCAGGTGGTGACCTCGGACATCACTCAACCGGTACTGCGCGCTGCGCAGAGCTATCGCGCCATGAGCTCGACCGGGTATGCGATCATGTCCATTGCCGTTATCGCGGTTGCCTTGATCGGTGCCGTAGCGGGCTGGTTGCAAACCAACGCCGAATACCGTGCGCGCAACGTTGTGGAACAGGGGGTTCGTGTCTTACTTCTGGCGGCCGCGTCGGTTGCAATCCTCACAACGGTGGGCATTGTCCTGTCTCTTGTGTTCAACACCTGGGAGTTCTTCAAACTATACCCGGCGTCAGATTTCTTTTTCGGTATGACCTGGGCGCCCAGCTTTTCGGGCCGCGGCGGGTTGTCCGAACTTGGGATCTTGCCGCTGCTGTGGGGGACGCTCTACATCTCTGTCGTGGCGTTGCTGGTCGCAGTGCCGATCGGGTTGTTCGCCGCGATCTATCTCAGCGAATACGCTTCGCCCCGTTTGCGGTCTGTCGCCAAGCCGCTGCTTGAGGTGCTGGCCGGGATTCCGACCATCGTTTACGGTCTCTTCGCTTTGTTGACCGTTGGCCCGCTGCTGTTGGATGTTTTTGGTGAAAGTGGCCTGGGCTGGATGAAAGCCGGAACCGCCGTCATGACTGCGGGTCTGGTGATGGGGATCATGTTGATCCCGTTTGTCTCATCACTGTCTGACGACATTATCAACGCGGTGCCGCAGGCCATGCGCGACGGTTCCTACGGTCTTGGCGCCACGCAATCCGAAACCATCCGTCAGGTCGTTCTGCCCGCCGCGTTGCCCGGTATCGTCGGCGCGATCCTTCTGGCGGCATCGCGCGCCATCGGCGAGACCATGATCGTGGTTCTTGGGGCAGGGGCTGCGGCCCGCCTCAGCCTGAACCCGTTCGAAGCCATGACAACTGTGACAGCCAAGATCGTCAGCCAGTTGACGGGGGACGCCGACTTTGCCTCGCCCGAGGCGCTGGTCGCCTTCGCACTTGGCATGACCCTTTTCATTCTCACCTTGGGGCTCAACGTGTGTGCCCTGTATATCGTGCGCAAGTACCGGGAGCAGTACGAATGACCGACACCAGTATGCAAAGCCCCCAATCCGGTCGCCATACGATCTCGCTCACGGCTTCGGATGAACGCACGAAGAAACGTGCCAAAGCCGAGAAACGGTTCCGTGCTTATGGCATCGCCGCAATCGCAACCGGTCTGTTCTTTCTGGTTGTTCTGTTCGCTTCGATCCTGTCGCAGGGGATTCCGGCCTTCCAGCGCACGGTCGTCAGCATTGATTTCACACTGACCGAACCGCAGCGGGACGAGGCCGAAGGGGCCCTGTTCAAGACAAAAGTCTATTCCAGCCTGTTCGTCGCTCAGTTGAACAGTGAACTTGCTGAACGCGGGATCAGCGTTGATTTTGATGAGGCCGCGATCGAGCGTCTTTTGGGTAAAGTCGGCGGGACGATCCGGACCTTTTACACCGAAAACCCCGACAAGCTGGGTGAGCCGGTCCATTTCGATCTGGCGGCATCCAGCCGGGTGGACGGGTATTTCAAAGGCCGCGTATCCCGCGACACGATACAGGACAGCCGGTTTCTGCAAAAAAGCGATCTGGATCTGGTCGATGCGCTGGAACAGGCCGGCATCATCAGGCAGGCATTCAACTGGCCCTTCATCACCGGCGCGGACGCAGGCGTGGACAACCCCGGCGGCGCAGGCATCGGTGTCTCGGTTGTGGGATCGTTCTTCATGATGCTGGTCGTTCTGTGTCTGTCTCTGCCGATTGGCGTTGCAGCTTCGATCTATCTCGAGGAGTTTGCGCCGCAAAACAAGCTGACTGACCTGATCGAGGTGAACATTTCGAACCTGGCCGCGGTTCCGTCCATCGTCTTCGGTATTCTGGGCCTGGCCGTTTTCATTCAGTTCATGCACTTGCCGCAATCGGCACCGCTGGTCGGCGGTCTGGTTCTGACCCTGATGACGCTTCCGACGATCATCATCTCGACCCGCGCGTCTTTGAAGGCCGTGCCTCCGTCGATACGCGACGCGGCGCTTGGGGTAGGGGCGTCGAAAATGCAGGCGGTGTTTCACCACGTGCTGCCGCTGGCTGCGCCGGGCATTCTGACAGGTACCATCATCGGTCTGGCGCAAGCCTTGGGTGAAACCGCACCTCTTTTGCTGATCGGCATGGTGGGGTTTGTCGCACGCGGATATCCCGACGGCTTTCTTGCAGGCTTTACCGAGCCGAATTCAGCCATGCCCGCCCAGATCTATACATGGGCCGCACGTGCTGACGTTGGCTTTTACGAGAAGGCGTGGGGTGGGATCATCATACTTTTGATGTTCCTGCTGACCATGAATATCATCGCAATCATCTTGCGCCGCCGCTTTGAACGCCGCTGGTAAATGGGGGCTGGAATGAACGACATGACACGAGTGGAGAGAACCGTGGACTCCAAAGACATCAAGATCAACGCCAAGAACGTACAGGTTTTCTACGGTGAAACCCATGCCATCAAGGACGTGAGCGTTGAGATCGAAGACAAGACCGTCACGGCCTTCATCGGGCCATCTGGTTGTGGCAAGTCCACCTTCTTGCGCTGCCTGAACCGAATGAATGACACCATTGATATCTGCCGTGTCGAAGGCGACATCCTGCTGGATGGTGAAGACATCTATGACAAGCGTGTCGATCCGGTCCAGTTGCGCGCCAAGGTCGGAATGGTGTTTCAAAAACCCAACCCGTTCCC
Organism: Ruegeria sp. HKCCD6428; assembly: GCF_013110595.1. Classification (NCBI taxonomy): domain Bacteria; kingdom Pseudomonadati; phylum Pseudomonadota; class Alphaproteobacteria; order Rhodobacterales; family Roseobacteraceae; genus Ruegeria; species Ruegeria sp. HKCCD6428. The sequence goes on along the minus strand of NZ_WVQX01000001.1, from coordinate 616,784 downwards.
GAAATCGATCTATGACAACGTGGCCTATGGCCCGCGCATTCACGGCATGGCCCGCAACAAGGCGGAACTGGATGAAATCGTGGAAAAATCCCTGCGCCGCGGCGCGATCTGGGATGAGGTCAAGGATCGTCTGGATGCACCGGGCACCGGCCTTTCCGGCGGCCAGCAGCAGCGTTTGTGCATCGCCCGGGCCGTCGCCACCGAACCCGAAGTTCTGTTGATGGACGAGCCGTGTTCGGCCCTTGATCCGATTGCGACCGCACAGGTCGAAGAGTTGATCGATGAACTGAGGTCGCGGTTTTCTGTTGTGATCGTCACCCACTCGATGCAGCAGGCGGCACGGGTCAGTCAGAAAACGGCCTTTTTCCATTTGGGTAATCTGGTTGAATTCGGTGAAACCGGCCAGATCTTTACCAATCCGATAGATCCGCGCACGGAAAGCTACATTACAGGCCGCATCGGCTAAGCACAGGTATCTGACAATGAGCGAACAACATATTGCAACTGCTTTTGACCGCGACCTCGAGGCGATCCAAGCGCATATCATGAAGATGGGCGGACTGGTCGAGGCCGCCATCATAGGCGCGGCCCGCTCGCTGGAAACCCGTGATGAAGAGTTGGCGCAAGAGGTGCGAAAAGGCGACAAAGCCATCGACGCGCTTGAAGAACTGATCAACGAAGAAACGGCCAGGTTGATTGCGCTGCGGGCACCCACGGCCAGTGACTTGCGGCTGATCCTGTCGGTTCTGAAGGTGTCCGGCAACCTTGAGCGCATTGGCGACTATGCCAAGAATATCGCCAAACGAACTACGGTTCTGGTCAATGCCAGCGAGATTAACGGAAGCGCTGCGGCCCTGCGCCGTATGGCACGCGAGGTCGAGCGGATGCTGCGTGATGCGCTGGATGCCTATATTCAGCGCGATGCGGAACTGGCCACAGACGTCATCAACCGTGATGAAGAAGTTGACCAGATGTATAACGGCCTGTTCCGGGAGTTTCTGACATTCATGGCCGAAGACCCACGCAATATCTCGGCCTGCATGCACCTGCATTTCATCGCCAAGAACATCGAACGCATGGGCGATCACGTAACCTCGATCGCTGAACAGGTCGTGTATCTGGTCACCGGCGACCGCCCGGCCGAAGCCCGGCCCAAGGCTGACAACACGTCGCAAACTGTTTAGGAGACGAGCGAGATGTCCGCAGATCAACCTACCGTTTTGGTTGTAGAGGATGAAATGGCCCAGCGTGAGGTTTTGGCTTACAACCTTGAAGCTGAAGGGTTTCGGGTTTCCAAGGCTGGCAACGGCGAAGAAGCCATGCTGTTGGTTGACGAAGACTGTCCGGACATCATTGTTCTGGACTGGATGATGCCCAATCTGAGCGGTATCGAAGTCTGCCGACGCCTGAAAAGCCGTCCGGACACGCGTTCAATCCCGATTATCATGTTGTCGGCCCGGACCGAGGAAGTCGACAAAGTCCGCGGTCTTGAGACCGGCGCGGATGATTACGTGGTCAAGCCATATTCCGTGGTCGAGCTTATGGCGCGCGTTCGCACGCAATTGCGCCGCGTCCGTCCTTCGACCGTTGGTTTGCGCTTGGAATTCGATGACATCATTCTTGACTCCGAGACGCACAAGGTCAGCCGGGACAACAAACCCCTAAAACTCGGGCCGACCGAGTTCCGTCTTCTCAGCACATTCATGGAAAAGCCGGGTAGGGTCTGGAGCCGCGAGCAATTGCTGGACCGGGTTTGGGGTCGCGACATCTATGTCGATACCCGAACCGTTGATGTGCATATCGGGCGATTGCGCAAAGCTCTGACGCAATATGGCGGGACCGATCCAGTACGAACCGTCCGAGGCGCTGGATACGCCTTGGGGTAACCACATCCTGCGCATATGACGCCAAAAACGTTTGAATTCTGGCAGGAGCCGTATTTGTGGGTGGCGCCTCCGTGGCGGCATTCGAGTGTTCGTATAATCGGTATTATGGTAATTATTGGCCGCTTGTAACTTGGCAGCAAAGCGAACACTCTGCCCAGAACACATAAGACTTGTTTTGGAATGCGCCATGGAGCTCAGAAATAGAACTGTCATCGTGACCGGTGCCGCAGATGGCATTGGCCGGGGTTTGGCGGAACGTTTTGCTCAGGAAGGTGCGCGCGTCATCTGTTCGGATATTGACGAGGCCGGAGCCCGTGACATCGCAACTCAAACTGGCGGCGTTGCCTTCACGTGTGACGTCTCGGATGAGGAACAGATCAAGGCGTTAATTGATTTCACTGAAGATACTGTTGGCCCAATTGATCTGTTCTGCGCAAATGCCGGCATCCTGACGCTTGGCGGTCTGGATGTTCCCGATGATCAATGGGAAAAAATTTGGAAAATCAACGTGATGTCGCACGTGTGGACCGCGCGCCATTTGGTGCCTCGCATGATCGGTCGCGGCGGCGGATATATTCTGACGACGGCCTCTGCGGCGGGTTTGCTGAACCAACCGGGTGCAGCGCCATACGGTGTCACGAAACACGCGGCGGTCGGATTTGCCGAGTGGCTGTCGCTGACATATGGCGCCAAAGGTCTGCGGGTTTCGGTTCTTTGTCCTCAGGCGGTTCGGTCAAAAATGACTGAAGGACATGAGGTTTCAGTGGCATCGATCGACGGAATGCTGGAGCCCGATGACGTCGCTGAAACCTGCGTACAAGCCATCCGGGAAGAACGATTTCTGGTTCTTCCGCATCCGCAGGTTTTGGATTATCTGCAACTCAAAGCGGCTGACTACGATCGCTGGCTGGGCGGGATGCGAAAGTTGAATCAACAGTTTACGCCAGATACTTAACGTTTTCTCTGAACCTTCCTCATAAGACCTTCCTGAGCCACCGACGCGACCAGGGTTCCGTCTTCTGAATAGATCGATCCGCGATTGAAGCTGCGTCCCTGCCCCGTCCACGGAGAATCCATCACATACAGATGCCAGTTCTGAAATTTCACAGGTGCATGAAACCACAAAGCATGGTCCAGACTGGCGCCGTTGAACTCTCCGGAAAACCAGCTCAGCCCGTGCGGTCGCAAACCTGACGACATCAGGTTCATATCAGACGCATAGGCCAAAAGCAGATGTTGAGTTTTCGCGTCCGCAGACGCGGCAGCCGCCATGCGAAACCAGGTTTTATTGCGGTCGTCCGACACTTCGGGGTTGAACGGATCCAGATGGTCCACCTCCCGCACTTCGATCGGGCGTTCACGCAGAAGCTCACCGCGAAAACCTTCGGGCACGCGATCCACATATGCGTGTCGAAGCTCGGAACGTGATGGGTATGTCTGTGGAGGATTCACGGTTGGCATCGGATGCTGATGATCCCAACCTTCATCCTGAACGTGAAAGGAAGCTGACATATTCAGGATCTGCTTGCCATTTTGAATGGCAACAACGCGACGGGTTGTGAACGACCCACCGTCACGCGCCCTATCTACCTGATAAATAACAGGTTTATCTGGATTCCCGGGGCGGATGAAATAGGCGTGCAGGGAATGGCACAACCGGTCTTCCACGGTTCTGTATGCCGCGGCCAGGGCCTGCGCAATGACCTGACCGCCGAAAATTCGGGTCGGTGTTTCTCCACCCGATCCTGTGCCGCGGAAAAGATCGACTTCAAGTCGTTCGATATCCAGAAGGTCCAGTAAGATGCGTTCCGCTTCGGTCATTGTCTGCTCATGGGCTAATTGATCGAAACCCGGGTATCAGCCTGAGCAAAATCATTCAATCATGGCGGCGTGCACTAAGGCCTTGAGTTCAGCCCGGGATGGGTAGGAACTGGACGGCGACAATTGCGTGAAGAACACAGCCGTCAGATCGTTCTGCCAGTCGATCCAGAAATAGGTCGAGGCCATGCCACCCCAGCTGAAATCACCAACGGATCCGGGCACGCGCACCCGACCCGGGTTGAGGACAATCGACCCTGCAAGGCCAAATCCCATGCCTTCCATGGGCTGTTCTGCAAAGCTCTTTGGTCCCATCGAAGCGATATCGCCCGGCAAGTGGTTGCGCATCATGAAGTCCACCGTTTTCGGGCCAAGCAGTTGATGCCCGTTGCCGGACCCGCGATTGCGAAGCATGTCGACGAATTTGACATAGTCATCGATTGTGGAAACCAGCCCGCCGCCGCCCGAGAACGTTGTCGCATTCGCAAATGGAGAGGTTTCGTGGGCATCCACCAGCCGCAAGGTATCGCCTCCCTGATCTGCGGAATTCAACGCCATCGCGTCGCCGGCCAGCGGCGTATAAAGCGAGGCGAACCGGCCCCCTGCCCCGTCGGGCACGGAAAACCCGGTTTCGCGCATCTCGAGGGGCGCCAAGATTTCCTGCCGGAAGAATTGTTCCAGGGTCTGTCCCGAGACGACCTCGACAACGCGCCCAAGCACATCGGTTCCAACCGAATATTCCCACCGTGTTCCCGGCTGGAAAGCCAAGGGTAACTCTGCCAGTTCACGTACGCGATCTTTCAGAAGACCCTGATTTGGTTTAAATATAAGGTCCTTTTCATCCATCGCCTCCGGCAGGATCCCGGGGTTGAACGGATAGCTGAAACCGCTGGTATGGGTCAGCAACTGATGAAGGGTCGGGCTTGCCGCGTCCTCGGTTTGATCCAGCTTGTCCGCGCCGGGTACCAGAGCCTGCATCTGTTTGTACTCGGGAAGGAAATCCGACAGCGGCGCGTCGAGGTGAAACAGCCCACGTTCCGCCAGCATCATCAAGGCAACAGACGTGACGGGTTTGGTCATCGAGTAGATGCGCACCAGCGTATCGCGTTGGAACGGCAAGTCCTCTTCAAGATTTCGAAGGCCGCTGGCGTGGAAAAAGACCTCATCCCCATTGTGCTTCAGCAAAAAGGACGAACCCGCGTACTTGCGCTGCTCAACATAGCTGTCCATCCAGATGCGAATCCGGTTCAGGCGCGTTTCATCGAACATGACTTGTTTTCGAAGCATTTTTGAGTTCCACCAGAAGTTGACTAACATCGTGTACGCGTAGGGCCTGAAACAACAGCAAAACCCGGGCTGAAATGAATGGTTATACAAGCAGAGCCAAGAGGCACGCCTTAAATCCAAGTGATACAGTGAAACCGTCACAGATTCGCTTGTAAATTGTTGGACGGCGACGTGCCGGATTGGCCTGGAGGAATAGCATGACGCAAAGCATAGATTTCGTTTACGATTTTTGCAGCCCAAATGCCTTTCTGGCCCACAAGATGCTGCCAGAGCTGGCCGCGCGGCATAGTGCCAAGATCACGTTTTCCCCTGTCCTTCTGCCTGTTGTTTTCAAGGCAACGCACAACCAGAGCCCGTTTCAGGCGTTTTCCGAAAACCGCCAGAAAACCGCCTATCTTACTCATGACTTGCATCGGTTCGCGCGGCGTCGCGGGCTGAGCTTTCACATGAGCCCGCATTTTCCGATCAATACGAAATTTGCGATGCGCGGCGCCCGGTTCGCTAGTGGTAAATCATGGGAAATCAAATACATAAACGCCATCTTTGATGCCATATGGGTGCATGGCCAAAAGGCGGATGAACTGGCCGTTCTGATTGACATTCTACAGGAAAATGAACTGCCGGTTCGCAAGCTGCGCGAGGCCATGACAAGCCCTGAAATCAAACAGGATCTGAAGGATCAGACCAAATCGTTCGTGCGCCGCGGCGTTTTTGGCGTTCCCAGCCTGTTTTACGGCTCTGAAATGTTCTTTGGCAAGAACAGCTTGCCGAACCTGGAAATTGAACTGTCGAAAAACAAGAAACGACACAAATCCAACACGTTGTGAACGGGATCGGTTTTGATCGCAGCGCGACTTAGAAAGCTTCGGCAAAGATATTGCCCGACGTTACAACGTTGATCCCACCAGAAACCGGGATGATCGAACCGGTTACATAACTGCCCCCGCGTCCACACAGAAACAGCACGCACCCCGCTATATCTTCATCACAGCCGACGCGCCCAAGAGGCACTGACTTGCCGACCTTTTCACGCTTGTCCTCATCCGCCGTAGCAAAGGCTGTCATCCGCGATACGAACGGCCCCGGAGCCAGCGCGTTGACCGTCACGTGGTAAGGCGAAAGTTCCTTGGCCATGATTTTTGTCAAATGCAGAACCGCAGCTTTCGAGGCTGAATAGCTATAGGCGCCATCCCCCATGGGAACCTCTCCCATCACGGATCCGACGTTCACGACACGGGCCGGATCGTCTGCGGTTCCGGATTGCATCAACATCGGCAGCAGCCTCTGAGTAAGCTCGAATACCCCGGCCACGTTGACCGACATCACCTTGTCCCACGCGTCATACGGAAACTGGCCCAAGGGTGCCCCCCAGGTCACGCCAGAGTTATTCATAAGAATATCAAGCCTTTCTGTCCGCTCCTGAATGTCCGAAACCAGTTTAGCGATACTTGCCTCGCTGCTGATGTCTCCGGCAAACCCTTCGGCACTTCCCGGTGCCTCCAGTGCATTCAGCTCGGCGGCGGCCGCGACGCAGGCGTCCCCGTTTCGAGAAGCAATCAACACGCGCGCGCCGGCACTGACCAACGCCTCTGCGGCCATCCGACCGATACCCGTGGCGCCTCCGGTGACCAATGCGGTTTTGCCGGGCAGCGAGAAAAGGGTATCGGGGGTCATTGTCATGTTCCTCTGCTAAATCTGATTTCGGTTGCATTCCGGCCCGGTTCAAAGCCTTGTTGTCTTTGCGGCGATCAGCCGCCCGCTGCGTTGGCACGAAACCGGGTTGCACCAAAACTCCACATGACAATCTTCAATCGCATCAGAGACGGTTTGCAAGGATTACTCAGCGTCGCAAAGCGCCGGCTGGTAAGCCCGGATAGTTCCAATGTTCCGATACTGATACCGACGACAATGCGCCCGAAAACCTGTTTTCCCGCAATCGAAAAACGGACGAAAAGGTACGGCCCAAGTCCAAACGGACGCGCGGTGTCGTCGTGTCGAAGGACTGAACTTGGTTTCCTCTTCCATCTCAAGGTCTGTTTTCAGGGCAACTCTCTGTATTCAATCCACCAAAGTCAGGTAGACAACCCGGCCTTATCGCGTCTATGAACCAACTATGGGGATCGTGAAAACATGCATAACGTTTTGGTATTGAATGGCCCAAACCTCAACCTGCTTGGAACACGGCAGCCCGAGGTTTACGGCAGTACGACACTACATATGATCGAGGATCGTTGCGTTCAGCATGGCGCCTCCATTGGGCTGGACGTCACCCACCTGCAATCCAATCACGAAGGTGTGCTGCTTGACGCCATTCACGCGGCCCGCGGTGTACAAAGCGGGCTGATACTGAACGCAGGCGCGTTCACGCATACGTCGATTGCCCTTATGGATGCGATTGCATCGGTGGAACTGCCGGTTGTCGAAGTGCATCTTTCCAACATTCATGCCCGGGAAACGTTTCGGCACAGGTCCTACATAGCCCCTGTCGCACTGGGTCAGATCTGTGGATTCGGTGCCCACAGCTATATCCTCGCGCTGGATGCGCTCGCGGCTCATCTGAAAGCAGGCAGCACGACATGAAGCTCAAGGAATATCTTCGGTTTGTCAGCTACGCCAAAACCCTGGAAGACCTGTGGGATGCACATTGCCGCCAAATGGCTGAATTTGGTTTTACCCGCCTGATCTATGGGTACACGCAATTCCGGACGGCCACGTCTCTGGGTGATCCAGAAGATTTCGTAATCCTGACGAACCACAAACGGGCCTATGTGGACGGGTTCATCAAGGATGGTCTGTATTTTCACGCTCCTATGTTGAAGTGGGCCTTGGACAACGAAGGCGCCGCCAGCTGGAAAATGTTGCAGGACATGAACTCGGGCGGGACGATGACCGCGAAGGAACGCGAAGTTTTCGAGTTCAACAAATCCATGGGCGTGGTTTCCGGTTATACCGTCAGCTTCAACTCGGTTTCCATGCGCTCGAAAGGGGCGATTTCCCTGTCGGCCAATAATGGGTTGAGCCAGGAGGATGTGGATGCGGTCTGGGAAGAGCACGGCGACGACATTCTACTTATGAACAATGTCGCCCACCTGAAAATCCTGACATTGCCGTTCCATCCGCCGAACCGGGCACTTACCAAACGCCAACGCGAAGCTTTGCAGTGGGTTGGTGACGGGAAAACCACTCAGGACATCGCGCTGCTGATGGGTCTGACATCTGCAACGGTGGAAAAGCACCTGCGACTCGCGCGCGAGGCGCTTTCGGTCGAAACGACGGCGCAAGCGGTTCTCAAGGCGTCACTGCACAACCAGATGTTCATTATGGAAGCATAACCGCAATATTTTGACGCTATCCCGCGTCAGTTTACCCTAGGTAAGGAAATCACTACTTTTCAAACCAATCGGAAAAGTTGCAAAGTGAGAGTGTTCCGTGAGTGGTGGCTTTAGCCAGGGAACATTGGATTGGATCTTTGCAATAACAAAGCTCTCCGATCACTCTGACAAGGGGGCGCCTATTTGTCCGCGTACCGGTGTCGGAATTTTGGGGGGCCTCGACCATCCCCATCATGCGGGGCCCTCCAATTCTTCTCTTCATTTCAGAATTTTGAAATCCGCCGATGGCAGAAAAAAGGGTTACGCAGTGCGTAACCCTTTAGATTTGTTGGGAAAGGCCGTTGCTGGTACTTTCCCTGTGCCCTTTTAGCCTTGCGCGGCTTTGGCGACTTCGGCGGCGAAATCTTCTTTTTCAACCACGATGCCTTCGCCAACTTCCAGACGGATGAAGCCGGTGATGGTCGCGCCTGCTTCCTTGGCCGCTGCTTCGACGGTCAGGTCAGGGTTCACGACAAATTGCTGGTTCAGCAGAGTCGATTCCGCGACGAATTTCTTCATGCGGCCTTCGATCATCTTTTCGATCACCTGCTCCGGCTTGCCGGATTCGCGGGCGATGTCCATCTGGACCTGCTTTTCTTTCTCGACAACTGCCGGGTCCATGTCTGCTTCGGACAGGGCCGCCGGGTTCACAGCCGCGATGTGCATTGCAACCTGCTTGCCAATCGCTTCGTCGCCACCGGTCAAAGCAACCAGAACGCCGATTTTGCCCATGCCGTTGGTGGCCGCATTGTGGACATAGGACACAACGGTGTCGCCCGACAGTTTCGCCATGCGACGCACCGACATGTTTTCACCGATGGTGGCGATTTTGTCAGTCAGGGTGTCCGCGACGGACTTACCGCCCAGATCTGCTGCCAGCAGTTCCTCTACATTGTCGACGCCTTCAGCCGCATATGCAATCTTGCCGACCATTTCCTGGAACTCGGCGTTTTTCGCGACAAAGTCGGTTTCCGAGTTCACTTCAACAGCAACACCGTTGCCGCCATCGACATGCACTGCAACCAGACCTTCAGCTGCGGTACGGCCCGATTTCTTGGCCGCCTTAGCCAGACCTTTGGTGCGCAGCCAGTCAACGGCTTCATCCATGTTGCCGCCGGTTTCGGTCAGCGCTTTTTTCGCGTCCATCATGCCTGCGCCGGTCGAGTCGCGCAGTTCTTTAACCATTGCTGCTGTGATTGCCATCTTTAGGCTCTCCTCAATTCAAATGGAATTGGGGCAGGTCTACCCTGCCCCATATGTCATTTACGTGACGGGCAGCTTACGCTTCGGCTTTGGCTTCCGGAGCAGCTTCTTCAGCGGGTGCTTCTTCCGCAACGGCTTCTTCAACCGGCGCTTCTTCGAATTCACCCAAATCAACGCCAGCGGCACCCAGCTGAGCGGTCATGCCGTCCAGAGCGGCACGTGCGGCCAGATCGCAGTACAGCGAGATCGCGCGGGCTGCGTCATCGTTGCCAGGGATGATGTAATCAACACCGTCGGGCGAGCAGTTGGTGTCGACAACAGCCACAACCGGAATACCCAGCTTGTTGGCTTCGGCGATGGCCAGTGCTTCTTTCTTGACGTCGATGACGAACAGCAGATCAGGTACGCCGCCCATCTCGCGGATACCGCCCAGCGAAGCCTGCAGCTTGGCCTGGTCACGCTCCATGCCCAGACGCTCTTTCTTGGTCAGGCCTTCGGCGCCCGATTCCATCGCTTCGTCGATCTGGTTCAGACGGTTGATCGACTGGGAAACGGTTTTCCAGTTGGTCAGCGTGCCGCCCAGCCAGCGGTGGTTCATGTAGTACTGAGCCGACTTTTCAGCCGCTTCTGCGATCGGGCCAGCAGCCTGACGCTTGGTACCAACGAACAAAACGCGGCCACCTTTGGCAACGGTGTCACGAACGGCCTGCAAAGCCTGGTCCAGCATCGGAACGGTCTGGGTCAGGTCCATGATGTGGATGCCATTGCGCGAGCCGTAGATGAACGGGCCCATGCGGGGATTCCAACGCTGTGTCTGGTGGCCGAAGTGAACGCCAGCTTCCAGCAGCTGACGCATGGTGAACTCGGGAAGAGCCATGCTATGTTTTCCTTTTCCGGTTTACGCCTCGGCGGGGGTGAAAGAAGCGAATGCTCCAACCGGCGGGCCAGATAGGGATGTCTCCCCTACAAGGCCCAAACCCCGCCTGCGGGTTTGAATGGCGCGCGTATACGGCAGGTTTAAAGGCAGTGCAAGGGTCAAAGCCTTATTTTTCAAGCCGCGCCAATGCATGCGCGTGGCGCACTGCCGCCTCGCAATGGGCCGCCAGTTCCTTGCGGTTGGCGAAATCCCTGACCCGGGCGGGAGCGTGATAGATCAGCTCAACGGACCCCTGCCTGCGCGCGCCCAATGTCTTGAGCAGATGGGGCGCGAAATCCATATCGCCCCACCAGCCATAGAACCGGTCAGGCTGACCTTTCGGCGCGTGAAACACCACCGAGACCGGTTGAACATACATGAAATCCCGCAGCTCGTCTGCGAAGAAAGCGGCAAAGAGCGTTGTTTTAAATGGCAAAACACGCAATCCGTCGGTCGAGGTGCCTTCGGGGAAAAACAACAGCTTGTGTCCGGCCTTCAGGCGTTCTTCGAAGATCGCCGTCTGCTCGCGCGCCTTTTTGCGATCCCTTTCGATGAATACGGTCCCGGTGGCCCGTGCCAACCACCCGATACCCGGCCAGGTCGCAACTTCTGCCTTGGACACGAAGTAGACCCTTTTTCGGGCGTTCAGGGCAAAGATATCCAGCCAGGATGTGTGATTGGCGACAACGGCACCGTGTTGCTTCATCAACGCGCCCGAGCAGCGAAATCCGATTCCCAGGATTCGGAACGCGTTTCGGCACACGAACTGGCTGATGAACGGTGTAACGGGGCGACGAACACCACAAAGTGGCAACTCGATCAGTCGAATGGCCAACAGAACAAGCAGCCCACCGAACACAAGGATGGCCAAGGGCAAGCCCCTCAGGATCACAAGAATCCAGCCGACAAAACCCAGTTCGATCGGATCCGGCGCATCCTCACTGTTCCAAAGCGGATCATTCACCGGATCAAGCCCCGCCATAAATGCGCTTCTGCCGCTCGTTCATACGGGTCGTATCCAGGATCAGGCACACATCGGTGGTGTTGAAGGAATGATCGATGAACGCCCCCTCACCCACAAACCCGCCAAGCCTCAGATAGGCTTTGATCAGGGCCGGAACCTGTACCATGGCACGGCGACGATCCAGCGCGTCCGGTGCGACAAGATCCATGGTCTGAAACACGCTCGGCTGGGCGCGCACCCGCAGGTCTGGCGGCGCCAGATGATTGTGATGCAGCATCGACAGCGGCTGGGCCAGTTCCTGAACATCCGTGCCGTGAAAGCTGGCGACGCCAAACAGAACTTCGATCTGGCGTTCGGCCACATAGCGAGAGAGACCATTCCAGAGATGATACATGGCCGTACCGCCCCGGTAGTCCCTGTGCAGGCACGACCGGCCCAGTTCCAGCAACTTGCGGCCACTTTGCTTGAGAACGCTCAGATCGTATTCGTCTTCGGAATAAAACTGCCCCAATTCAGCGGCGCGATCACCCGGTAACAGCCTGTAAACGCCGACAACTTCTCCGGTCGCATCATCAATGGCCAGCATGTGATCGAAATAGGGATCAAACCGGTCCCGTTCCAGCCTGGCCACATGATCGACCAGAGCCCCTCCGCCGTCGAGTTCGCGCACAAATACGTCATAACGCAACCGCTGCGCTGCGCGCAGTTCGTCCTGGGTTTCCGCCAGTTTGATCGTGAACGAGGGGCCAGCGTCCGGCATGTCAGACTTATCAATCCTGTTTTATCAACGCGGCTGATACCTCAGTTCTTCGGGGGAAGGCAACAAGTGGAGATCTGGTCTTTTCCGTTAACTCTTCTTAAACCAGTTTCACGGATCAAAGACCGGCATCAGGGCGATGCGTATTCCGTCGATTACCACTTTCCCCTGCTCGCGAAAGTTAACGGTGATCTTGCCTGCGATGTTGGACTGAACCTGTCCGACACCCCATTCGGGGAAATCCGGGTGGCGAACAAACATGCCCGGTGCAAGAATAGCATTCATGTCTGTCATTTGGGGCTTCCGGTTCCAGCGGCAGATACCGCAGGAGGTACGCATGGGCAACACGAACGTCAACCTGGCTGAATTGATCGGCTCACGGATCTGCCACGATCTGATCAGCCCGATCGGGGCGATCACCAACGGGCTGGAGCTGTTGGACATGGTTGGTGCTGTCCAGGGCCCCGAGATGGAGTTGATCTCGGGCAGCGTCGGCAGTGCGGGCGCGCGTATCCGGTTTTTTCGGGTTGCCTTCGGATCAGCAGGAGAACAGCCGCTGGGCCGGGCCGAAGTGGCCGAACTGCTCAAGGACATCGAACGCACCGGACGGGTGCGGGTAAACTGGTTTATGACCGAGCCCATGCCGCGCAACCAAATCAAGCTGGCGTTCCTTGCGCTCATGTGCTGCGAAAGTGCCATGCCGATGGGCGGAGAGGTTGAGATCGAGAACCAAGGCACCAATTGGACAGTGACCGGAACTGCCGACAAGTTGAACGTAGACAATACCTTATGGAAACACGTTGCAACCGGCCGGTTCCCCAACAAGATTACCCCCGCGCAGGTCCAGTTCGCTCTGCTGCCGGAAACGGCAAATGCGATGGGTCGACGCGTTTCCGTGGAAACCGCCGCGACCCGCCTTGTGCTGCGTTTTTAATTCCGAATTGTTCCGTTCCCGCGCACCAGATATTTGAAACTGGTCAATTGGGCGGCCCCCACCGGGCCGCGGGCATGCATTTTGCCCGTGGCGATACCGATCTCGGCGCCCATCCCGAATTCACCACCATCGGCGAACTGAGTCGAAGCGTTGTGCATAAGGATCGCGCTATCCAAACGCTCAAAGAAACGGGCCACGGCCGTGTCATCCTCGGTCATGATACAATCTGTATGGTTCGACCCGTAATGCTGGATATGCGCAATGGCAGCATCGATATCGGCGACGGGCTTGGCCGCGATCACGCTGTCCAGAAACTCTTTTCCCCAATCCTCCGCCGTAGCGGGAATTGTACCCTCGACCGCAAGTGCGCCTTCGGCGTGAACCTCGACCCCTGCTTTCAGCAACGCGGCAATCACGTCACGCCCCAGCGTTTCGGCGACGTCCTGATGGATCAGCAGGCATTCGGCAGCGCCGCAGATCCCGGTACGGCGTGTCTTGGCGTTCAACACCACGTCCAGCGTTTTCCGCGGATCTGCGGCCTTGTCGACATAGATGTGCACGATGCCTTCAAGATGGGCAAAAACAGGCACACGGGCCTCACGCTGGACCAGCCCGACCAACCCCTTGCCGCCGCGCGGAACGATGACGTCGACATAGTCGGTCATGGTCAGCAATTCCTGAACCGCCGCACGGTCACGTGTCGGCACCAGTTGAATCGTATCTTCCGGCAGATCGGCGGCCTTCAGCCCCTCGACCAGGCAGGCATGAATTGCTGTCGAAGAATGAAAGCTCTCGGAGCCGCCGCGCAGAATGACCGCATTTCCGGATTTCAGACACAGCGCACCTGCGTCGGCCGTGACATTGGGGCGGCTTTCATAGATCACGCCGATCACACCCAGCGGGGTGCGTACGCGTTGGATTTTCAATCCTGTCGGGCGGTCCCATTCGGCCAGCACTTCGCCCACCGGATCGGTCTGATCAGCCACTGCGCGCAGACCATCGACCATGCCCTGAACACGCGCCTCATCCAGCATCAGCCGATCCATCATCGCGGGGCTCAGACCTTTCTCGCGGCCGAACTCCAGATCCTTCCGGTTGGCTTCGATGATCTGCGCCCGATTGGCCCAAACCGCGTCGGCCGCTGCAATCAGGGCGGCATGTTTGCGTTCTGGGTTTGCAAAAGCCAGATCGCGCGATGCCGCTTTGGCACGTTTCCCAAGATCAGCCATCAGAGCGGGAATGCTGTCGAAATCTTTCATGTCGCGTGCCTTTCAGGTCACCTTTTTCAGTATTTACAGGGCCAGATCATCCCGGTGAATCAAGGCCGCACGGCCGGGATATCCAAGTGTCGCCTCGATCTCGGACGACTTGCGCCCCTTGATCGCGTCAGCCTCCTGCGCGGTGTAACGGCTGATCCCCTGCGCCAGCCGGCGGGCCTTGGGGTCAAGGATCGCGACAGGGTCGCCGCGCCCGAAATCGCCGGTCACTTCAACAATACCCGCGGGCAACAGGCTTTTGCCATTTGCCAGCGCATTGGCAGCCCCTTCATCGATGGTGATTTCGCCACGCGGTTTCATGGCCGAAATCCAACGTTTGCGCGCAGCATGCGGGTCCAGCGTTGCGGTAAACCACGTCGAGTTCGCGCCATTTCCCAGCGTTTTCAGAGGATTCAGAACCGATCCTTCAGTGATCGCCATCGCACATCCGCCCCCGGTGGCCATCTTGGCGGCCAGCAGCTTTGTCTTCATTCCGCCCTTTGACAGGCCAGAGCCCGCATCGCCCGCCATGGCTTCGATCTCGGGCGTGATCTTGTCGATCGTTTCGAAACGCGTGGCCGAGGCGTCCTCGTTCGGATTACCCGAATAGAATCCATCGACATCCGACAGCAGGATCAACTGATCCGCCCCCACGGTCACGGCAATTTGCGCGGCCAGACGATCATTGTCGCCATACCGGATCTCATCCGTTGCCACGGTATCGTTTTCGTTGACGATCGGCACGACACCCAAACCCAGCAGAGTTTCCAGGGTCGCGCGTGAATTCAGATAGCGGCGGCGATCCTCGCTGTCCTCCAATGTCACCAAAACCTGCGCCGTGGTGATCCCATGAGGTGTCAACGCCTCTTCATATGCGCGCGCCAGACGAATTTGCCCGACGGCAGCGGCAGCTTGCGACTTTTCCAATGGCAATGTCGCCATGGACAGACGCAAAACGCCGCGGCCCAGTGCAATCGACCCGGACGAGACGAGGATTACATCTGTCCCCTGCCCCTTGAGCCACGCGACATCCTGCGCCAACGAAAACAACCATTCCTTGCGCAACAGGCCGGTTTCGCGATCAACCAGCAAAGCCGACCCGATTTTGACAACCAATCGGCGCGCTGAAGTCAGGGTTGCCAAGGCTGCGCCTCCTCAGCGGGTTTCTGACGCACACGATTGTCATCGATCTGGCCGCGCAACGCGCGCAAAACCTCGGTTACACCTTGATGAGCAACACCGGACATCATCATCACCGGGCCGCCAACGGCCTCTTCAAGCTCGGCTTTGGCCAAATCACGTTCTTCGTCATCCAGTGCATCGACCTTGTTCAGGACGGTGATCCGGGGTTTCTGGGCCAGCTCGCCGCCATAGGCCTCAAGCTCGTGGATAATTGTGCGGTAATCATCGGCAACCGTTTCCGAGGTACCATCGACAAGATGCAACAGCACGGCGCAGCGCTCAACATGACCAAGAAAGCGGTCTCCGATCCCGCGTCCTTCATGCGCGCCTTCGATCAGGCCGGGGATGTCAGCCACCACGAATTCCACGTTGTCGACCCCCACGACACCCAGATTTGGGTGCAGCGTGGTAAACGGATAATCCGCGATCTTGGGCCGCGCGTTTGACGTGGCTGCAAGAAAGGTCGATTTGCCTGCATTTGGCATGCCCAGCAGCCCTACATCGGCGATCAGCTTCAGACGCAGCCAGATCGTGCGGTCAATGCCCGCCTGCCCCGGATTTGCACGCCGGGGGGCCTGGTTGGTGGCCGATTTGAAGTGCAGATTGCCGAAACCGCCATTGCCCCCTTTTGCCAGAAGAACGCGCTGACCCACCTCGGTCAGATCGCAGATGACGGTTTCTTCATCCTCGTCCAGGATCTCGGTGCCGACAGGCACGCGCAGGACAATGTCATCGCCATCCTTGCCGGTACGTTGCTGGCCCCTGCCCGGCTGGCCGTTCTTGGCAAAGAAATGCTGCTGATACCGGAAGTCGATCAGGGTGTTCAGCCCGTCCACGACTTCGGCCCAGACAGACCCGCCCTTACCGCCGTCCCCGCCATCAGGGCCGCCGTATTCGATGTATTTTTCGCGTCGGAAGCTGACGCAGCCGCTACCGCCGGCCCCGGACCGGATGTAGACCTTTGCAAGATCGAGAAATTTCATGGTCTGTCCCCTACTGCAAAGGCCCCATCGGCCACAAGTCAGAGTTTTTTACTGTATGTCCAGGTGGGCACATTCGCATCACGCGCCACCGAATAGCTTTCTGCATCGCCAAGATACTGGAACCCGCAATGAGTCAGGACCCGGGCCGAGGCCGGATTGTCCTGAAACACGCTGGCAAACATCGTCGCGTTTTTCAGCGGGTTGGCATTTACCAGCGCTTCGACAGCCATCGACGCAATGCCGGTGTTCCAGTAGATCGGCGCCACCCAATAGCCCACTTCGGACTGGTTCCGATCCAGCCGCTTCAGCGTGATCAGACCAATCAGTTCCGGACCGCCGTCCTTGGTGGCATCCATGACCCAGACGTCCTCGTCCCGGTCCTCGGCCATCGAGCGCGTCACAAAGGCCTCGGTCGAGCCGGGGGCCAAAGGATGCGCGATACTCGTCGTCATGCGCGCCACACGCTCATCACCGGCATAGTGCTCGATCAGCCCCATATCCGACCGACGCAGAGGGCGCAGATCGAACCGCTCGGTTTCTATGACCGGCTGATTTATTATTGTTTCAAGTTTCATGGGTGTGTTCCTCCTCCGAACAACACGAAAAGTACGGACGCAACCGTAAGGCCTGCCAACGTCCACATCAGATATTTTTCAACGGGTCGTCCTTCAACCGCATGGGCAATTCTATCGCCCGCAAAAGTCCAGATCGGATGAAGGATCACCTGGCAAAACAACAAACACAGAGCAATCGTAACCGTCGCTTCGAAACTGGGGGTGCCCGCAGCCACGAACCCGGTGAACCCGGCAATGATCATGGCCCAGGCCTTGGGGTTGAGCGGATGAACAATCAGCCCGGCCAGAAAGCCGGGGGCGTTCCCTTCAGCCTGTTGTCGCGACAAACGCGTGTTGGCGATCTTCCACGCCAGCCAAAAAATATAGGCCGCTGACGCGTATTTAAGCACCGTAAACACCGCGGGTGCCTGATCCGCGAGATGCAGCAATCCAAAGCCGACCGGCCAAATGATCAACTGCTTCCCAAGGATAACACCCCCGACAAAAGGCAACGCGGCGCGAAATCCAAAACGCGCACCAGTACCCAGCAGGACCATGTTGGCCGGTCCCGGCGTGCCGACCTGGCTGGCGGCAAAGATCAGGAAACTGGTGGTTGCAACTGTCATCGGTTTGTTTGATCACGACTGCGTTAAAACGAAAAAGGGACCGGCACTTTGTGCCGGTCCCCCATGAATTTTTCTTAAACCTTCTGGGTTTCGGCTTACTCTGCGGCCTCCGCCACTGGCAGGACCGAAATGAAGGTGCGGTTTTTGAGCCCCTTGTGGAACTTCACGGCGCCATCAGTAGTTGCAAAGATGGTGTGATCCTTGCCCATGCCTACGCCTTCGCCCGGCCAGAACTTGGTGCCGCGCTGACGCACGATAATGTTGCCTGCGATGGCAGCCTGGCCACCATACAGTTTGACGCCAAGGCGACGACCCGCTGAGTCGCGGCCGTTACGGGAGGAACCGCCAGCTTTTTTATGTGCCATTCTCTCTCTCCTTAGCCTTTGGCCAGCTCTTTGGCCTGCTCAACCCATTCGGGTTTCACTTTGACCGTTTCGATAGCAGCAATCTGCTCGTCCGACAAGGCGGCCAGAGCGGCAAAGCTCTCGATACCGGCTTCGGCAAGCTTCTTGGCAGCGGCAGGGCCGACACCGTTCAGCTTGGTCAGATCGTCCGCAGCAGCAGCGGCAGGTGCCTCTGCCTTGGCTTCGGCTTTCTTGGCAGGTTTTGCAGCAGGTGCCGCTTCGCCAGCCGGAGCCGAACCGGTTGCAGCCTTGATGCCCGACTTGTCAGCGCCCGACGACAGGATGTCGGTGATCTTGACCAGTGTCAGCTTCTGACGGTGGCCAACGGTACGCTTCGAGCTGTGCTTACGACGACGCTTGACGAACTTGATGACCTTGTCACCTTTGATCTGTTCGATAACTTCGGCCTGAACGCCTGCGCCTTCGATGAACGGTGCGCCAACAACCGGAGCGTCGCCACCCAGCATCAGAACATCGTTGAATTGAACTTTTTCACCTGCGTCGGCAGCCAACTTTTCAACGCGGAGGATATCACCCGCCTGAACCTTGTACTGCTTGCCGCCAGTCTTGAGGACCGCAAACATGCGTCTTTCCTTTGTCTAACCGCGTTCTGTGGTCCCCTTTCGGGAGTTTCCGGCTCCAAGACACTTGAAAGCCACCTCGAACAGCGCGCCCTTTTCGGGCTGTGTGAATGACCATCAGGACATCCCAAGGGTCAAATAATAACGATACCCGGCACGGAAAACCGGCCGGGATGCGCGCTTATCCATAGATCGCCGGGAAAAGTCAACACCAAAGCGTCGTCAGAGATCAGACGCCCTGAGTGTCTGTGCGACCGCCCGCCCCAACCGGAAAGAGATATCGTTGAACATCCGGTCAAAGCCGTCAAACAGCGCCTCATTCAGGGCGCGCCCGGTTTCGGTTCTGGAGAACGCAATATTCTCACGCATCTGGGTCTCGTTCAACGGCCGATAGGCCATCAGAAGAAAGGAATAAAGCCACGCCTCGGTTTCCGCTGCGCGGCTTTCTTTCTGTGACAGAAGTTCGGCCAGCAATTCCTGATCGTCGCCTTGCGCGTCGACATCAAGACCCTGAAAGAAGCTGTAGTCGGAACTCAGCGCCCCATGAACGTTCTTTTCGACAAGGTCATTTGCCCGGATGTACTCATCGACCAACTCGAAACGAGTCGAATCGCGCTCAACGGACTCGTAAGCTTCGCGGGCCATGTCCTCGATGGCCTGGTCCGACATCGCCTGCCGGGCCGAGTTTTCCAGCGACACGATCGTCTGACCAAGATCGCTTTCGAAAAACAGGATCGCCTGATCAAGCTGCGCAACGGACAGACCCGCCTCAAAGGCATCCGTCAGGAATTTCTGCATCCAGACCGGGTCGTAAATATCTTTGACCTGCGCTTCAAAATAGGCGCCGCCGGTATTGTCCAACAGCGTTTCGTCAAGTTCCTCGCGGTGCCCTTGACCTTCCTGTACGAGAATTTCCATCACATGCGAAAGATGCATGGCCTGCGCCAGCCGGTCGACCCTTTGATCGGCCAGCAATTGAGCGCCCCACAGAACAAACGCAATCGCCAGAAAAACGCGGTGCATCAAATATCCTGCGCGGGATGCAGTTCGGCCATTCGGGCCGCAAGTACTTCGAACCGCATGGCCATGATTTCGTATTGGATCGCGTTCAGCAGTTCATACACTTCCTGCATCAGGGGTTGTTCCAGCGCCTCGACATACGAGTCGACATCCGCATCGGAAAAGTCCTGATAGGTATACGCTGCCCCCGCAAGGCTGGACAGTTGCAGCGACTGGCGCATACCGGCTTCGTTCCGCTTCATCAGCGCACGCAATTCATCCGCATCAAGTTGCAGGTCAATGACACCTGATGCGCTGGCTGCCAGAAGAAAACGCACCTGAATTTCTTGCAGGGCCCGCACTGCGGTACCGGTCGAATCGATCGCCTTGTTCATACGCTTGAAACTTTCGACCCGTTGCGATCCGTCCTTGATCAAGTCTGCGATGATTTTTTGGCCTTCCAGCTGCTTGGCCTCATCGTCCTCGAGCATATGCGAGGCGTTTTCGGCCTCTACCAAGCGCTGACCCAGATCCGATGCATAAAAGTCAACCGCGTGTGTCAGAGCCTCATCACTCAGGGTTTGTTCGAGGATGGAAACCGCGGTCTCGTGCATGGCGCCGACGTCAAAGACTTCGTCTGCCAGACGCGTCCAGTCCGAACCGAAGCCATCGGGATCAATCCCCAGCATCTGGGGGGCAGACCTCGAGCTCAGCGCGATGCTTTCCAGGGCAACGTCAAACCCGGTCGTGGTCAGAAAGGCCTCTATCCGATCACGGCTGGCGGCGGAAAGTTCCAACGGGATCAGAACAAGCGCAAAGAGCGGGGCCAGAAACCAAAAGGCGGAGCGGCGTACAAACTGTATCATGGATATCAGACTAGGAGTTTTGCGCTGGCAGGCAACGGAAAATCCCGGGTTTCTTCAATTCCCGAATTTTCTGCTTGCACCCCTGCCCGTTCCTCACTAAATCCCCCCCTCACAGACCCCCGCGGAGAGGTGCCGGAGTGGTCGAACGGGGCGGTCTCGAAAACCGTTGTGGGTGCAAGCCCACCCAGGGTTCGAATCCCTGTCTCTCCGCCACTTTTCCGATGCTGGCCCAATGCTGCCTTTTGGCCCACTAGAAACGCCCGAAAATTGGTTGCGCCTGCGGGCCATTCCCGGCGGATCGCCGCCAAAACAGGGCGCGACATCTTTGTGCCGGCGTGTTCTTGCCGCGTTTCAAAGGACAATGAGCATAGCCCGGCTTATACTCTATTCTGCTGAGAATTATCGGGAATTCCCCTTTGTACCTGAGTTATTTTTAGCGCATCCCGGCGACACAATTTCCAAAGGAGACACACATGTCGCGTACTCTAATTCTTGCCATCGTCATCGCCGCAATTGGCGCCGGCGGATACTATTACCTGAATCAACCCGAACCCACACCCGCCGAGCGTTTGGAAACCGCGGCAGAAGAAGCCGCCGAAGCGGTGACAGACGCAGCTTCATCTGTACAGGACGCTGCCTCTGACGCTGTCGATGCAGCGACCGAACAAGCCGCCGAAGCAGCTTCGTCGCTGACGGACCAAGCTACAGAAGCGGCGTCATCGGTTGCAGATCAGGCAAGCGAAGCGGCGTCATCGGTGGCGGATCAGGCCTCTGATGCGGCTCAGGAGGCCAGCGATCAGGTGGCCGCGCTGGCCGGTCAAGGGCAGGAGTTGCTGAACTCATGGATTCAGGAAGGCAAGCTGGACCCGACCAACTTCGACTATGATGGCATTATGACATCCCTTCAGGACAGCACTCTGGCCACCGATCTGAAAGATCAGGCGATCAAGATTGTGAATGATATCAAGGATTCGCCTGAAACGATTGTTCAGAAAATTCAGGAACTGACCAACCTGCTGACCCAACAGTAAAGTGTTGAAGGCCGATCCACGGGTCGGCCTTTGCCCTGGGGCGCATCTGCGCTGCCCCTACGTTACGGTGTCGTTGAATTGACCTCTTGCGCGGCTTTTGATTGGCTGTGCCTGACAAAAAGCCCGCGCCCTGCCCGACTGGTCTGAGGCTTTTCGGACAAGGGGCGCGCTTTGATTCAGCCAAATTCGAGGATCAACCGATGACCGACCTGCCACAGACTATGTTCGCCGCAATCCTTAAGCATAACGGGTATTCCGGTACGGCCACCGGACCGGCCATTGAAAACGCCGCCGACTGGTTGGAAGGAGCCGAAGTTCCCACGCCGGAACCCGGCCCGGGCCAGGTGCTGATCCGTTTGCGCGCGGCTTCGGTCAATCCGTCCGATCTGCATTTCATCAAAGGTGAATACGGGCAGCCAAGGGTCAAGGGATCCCCCGCCGGCTTTGAAGGATGCGGAGACGTCGTGGCCGCAGGAAAGGGCGCCGAGGCCCTGCAAGGGCAACGCGTCGCGTTCGTCGCCGCCGGATCGGGGGCCTGGGCGGAATATGTCGTCACGCAGATGCAGATGTGCATCCCTCTGCGCCCTGATATCTCGGACGATGATGGGGCTGCTCAGATCGTCAATCCAATGACGGCGATGGCCATGGTGGATATGGCCAAGGCTGATGGAGATGCCTTTGTCGTATCAGCCGCGACCAGCCAATTGGGCAAGCTGATGTGCAGCCTTGGCCGCGACCTGGGGTTGAAGCCGATCGCCTTGGTGCGCCGGGCCGAGACGACAGGGATGTTGAAAGACCTTGGCGCGGCCGAAGTGCTGGTGACAACCGATGAAGACGTTGTCGCCAAGTTTGCGGATCTGAGCGCGCAGCTGAAACCGCGCGTGTTTCTGGATGCCGTGACGGACCAGTTGTCTGAACAATTGTTCTGCGCCATGCCCAACCGGGCGCGCTGGATCAGTTATGGCAAGCTGTCTACCGAGGCGCCGACGCTGACGCAGACCGGACAACTGATCTTCATGAGCAAGCGGATCGAAGGCTTCTGGCTGACAAACTGGATGATGTCGACCCCGCCCGCCGATCAGATGCGCGTCGTGGCCGAGGTTCAGGCCCGGTTTGCCGACGGACGCTGGAAAACGGATGTTTCAGAACATCTTAGGCTGAAAAATCTTGTGCCAAATCTGGCGGATGCGCTGAAAAAGAGTGACGGCAAGGTGATTATCACGCCATAGTAGAACAAACCCGCGTCACCGCAGGATACGCGCGGGCAGAACGCGACACCGGCAAACCGGTCGAGGGAGGACAGTTTGGATAACGCACAGCTGCTGATCAGCGGACTGGCAAACGGGTGTGTCTATGGCCTGATCGCGCTTGGCTTTGTTCTGATCTACAAGGCGACCGAAGCGGTAAATTTCGCGCAGGGCGATTTCATGATGCTGGGGGCCTTTGTCACCATCGGCCTGACCAACACCGAGTACATGGGCCTGCCGTTCTGGCTGGCCCTGCCGATATCACTGGGGATCATGGGGGCATTGGGATATCTTCTGGATCGCCTGATCATCCGTCGCCTGTTTGGCGAAAGTCAGACCGCCGTTGTTATCCTGACCATCGCCCTGGGCTTCGTGATCCGTTTCGTGGCCGGATTGATCTGGGGGCACGAACCGCAAACACTGCAAAACCCGCTGGCGGGGAAAGATCTGCGCTTTGGCGGCCTTGTGCTGGGGCTGGAGGATGTCGCCGTGATCGTCGTGACCATCCTGCTGACATGGGGCCTTTACGTCTTTTTCAAACGCTCCAAACTTGGGCTGGCGATGCAGGGGGCGTCGCAAAACCAGCTGGCGGCGTATTACATGGGCGTGCCTGTCAAGCGGGTTCAGGGGTTCATCTGGGCGCTGGCCGGGATCGTGGCGGGGATTGCAGGCATTCTGTTCGCCGCCAAGGGCGCCGTGGATCCGACAACAGGATTGCTGGGCATCAAGGCATTTGCCGCCGCCGTCATCGGCGGGTTCGGAAGCCTGCCCGGGGCGCTGGCCGGTGGTCTTGTCGTCGGGGTGATCGAGCCTTTCGCCAGCCGCTATATCGCGGCGGGTTACAGCCAGATCGCGCCATACGCCCTGCTGCTTGCCGTGCTGATCTTTCGCCCCAACGGGTTGTTCAGTCAGGTTCGGGTCAAAAAGGTCTGAGCCATGCGGATCATCTTCAAAACCGACTACATGCAGGATATCCGCCCGTGGAAAGACCGTTACCAGCTTGTCCTGTATCTGATCCTTCTGACGGTGGTTGCCGCAGCCCCCTGGTGGCTGGATGAGTTTTATCTGGGCGAGCTGACAAACGTGCTGATCTGGGCCATTGCCGGATTGGGTCTGATGGTCCTGACCGGGCATACAGGTCAAGTCAGTCTGGGCCACGCAGCCTTTCTGGCTTTTGGCTGCTATGCCAACGTTGCCCTGATTGAAGCCGGGGTGCCCTTTCTTCTCGCTTTTCCGCTGGCCGGCATCCTGACGGGGATCGCGGGCGTGACCGTTGCGATCCCTGCCCTGCGCCTGCATGGCATCTATCTGGCCATCTTCACCATGGCTCTTTCGATCCTGATGGACGACATCATCGTTCTGTCCGAACCCATCACTGGCGGCGTTGCGGGCAAATATGTCGGCGGGGTCGAAATCTTCGGCCATCTGGTGGACCGCTGGGGAACGCCCGATCAGTTTTTCTGGCTGGTCCTAACCGTCGCCGTGCTGGTCACACTGGGATATATCAACCTGCTGCGCGCGCCTTTGGGGCGCAGCTTCATCGCGGTGCGCGACTCTGAGGTTTCGGCCCAGGCGATGGGCATCGACATCGCGCGGACAAAGATGATCTCTTTCGCATTGTCCTGCGCGGTGACGGGCTGGGCCGGGGCGCTGATGGGGTTGTTCGCCGGAGCGTTCAACAACGAAACCTTCAGCGTTCTGATCTCGATCCAACTGCTTATGATGATCGTCATCGGTGGGCTGGGATCGATCCATGGCGCATTTCTGGGCGCGATCGTGATCGGGTTCCTGCCGCAGTTTCTGTCGATCTCAAAAGAATATGCCGGTGCCCTGTTCGGCGGCAATACAGTCGCCATTCCGGGGTTGGAGTTCGGCATCTTCGGCATGATCCTGATCGCCTTCATCCTGTTCGAACCCATGGGCATCTATGGCCGCTGGCTGAAAATCCGCACGTGGTTCGAGCTGTTCCCCTTCTATCGAAAAGACATGTTCAAACGGCAGAAATCCTATCTCAAGACGGAGCGTCTGAGATGAGCTTGCTGGAGTTCGAAAATGTAACCCTCAAGTTCGGCGGCCTGACGGCGGTGGATGACCTGTCATTCGACGTTCGGGAAGGTGAAATCTTTGCCATCGTCGGTCCAAACGGTGCGGGCAAGTCCACTGTTTTCAACCTGATTTCCCGGTTCTACGATCCCGTTGACGGGGCGATCTGGTATGACGGTCATGATCTGCTTCGGGTCAAACCGTCCGGTGTCGCCGCTTATGGCGTGGCGCGGACATTTCAGAACATCGAGCTGTTCGAACACGCAACCGTTCTGCAAAACCTGCTGGTCGGACGCCACCGCCACCGCAGGACAAACTTGATTTCCGAGATTCTGTTCACCCCGTCGGCAAAGCGACAGGAACTGGAAAACCGCGATAAAGTCGAACGGATCATCGACTTTCTCGACCTGCAAGCCTATCGCGACAAGATGATATCGGGGCTGCCCTACGGCGTGCGCAAAGTGGTCGAAGTTGCACGGGCTTTGGCAACTGACCCAAAACTCTTGCTGCTGGATGAGCCGGCCTCGGGGTTGTCCGTGGAAGAAACAACGGACATGCGTTGGTGGATCGATGATATCCGACGGCAGATGGGCATCACCGTTTTGATGGTAGAACATGACATGGGCCTGGTCTCGGGCGTGTCAGACCGGGTTCTGGCCATGGCAGACGGCGCAAAACTGGCGCTTGGGACCCCGGCCGAAGTTCAATCGCACCCGGCAGTGATCGAAGCCTATCTTGGGAAGGCTTCATGAGCGCGCCAATCCTGAAAATCCGAAATGTCGAAAGCTTTTATGGCCCGATCATGGCCATTCGCGGTGTTTCGCTGGACGTTCACGAAGGTACGATTGTTTCGATCCTTGGCGCAAACGGTGCCGGCAAGACGACGTTGATGAAAACCGTCTCGGGGGTGATGGACCCGGAAAAAGGCACGATCACCTTTGATGGAGACGACATTCAGGGGGCCGAGCCGCATACCGTCGTCCAGCGCGGGATCGTGCATGTACCCGAAGGGCGCGAGGTGTTTCCCCTGCTCACCGTCGATGAAAACCTGAGCCTCGGCGCGTATACCCGAACGGACAAAGTGCAGATCGACCAGGATCGCGAGCTTGTTTTCAGTTACTTTCCCGTTCTGAAAGATCGTCGCACGCAAGAGGCCGGCACCCTGTCAGGTGGGCAGCAACAGATGCTGGCAATCGGACGTGGGCTGATGGCCCGTCCCCGCATCATGCTGCTGGATGAGCCGTCGCTGGGTCTGTCACCGCTTTTGGTGCAGGAAATATTCACCATTCTGAAACGTCTGAACGAAGAACAGCATATGACGATGCTGCTGGTCGAACAGAACGCCAATGCGGCGTTGCGGCTGGCGCATCATGGATACGTGATGGAGGTAGGCCGCATCGTCATGGACGGCGCTGCGGATACGTTGCTGAAATCCGAAGACATCCAGAACTTCTATCTTGGCGTGCAGGAAGAAGGCGCACGCGAAAGCCGCCGTTGGAAACGCAAGAAGACGTGGAGGTAAGCAAGATGGATGCCACGCCCCTCGCCTCGCAGGTCAAGATCAACGGCGTTGAACTGAATGCAACCCCCGGACAACGCCCGTTGCGCGTGGATGGGTGCACCACCATCAGCATGCTGTTTCAACACCGTTGCGCGGAACTGGGGGATCGTACAGCCCATCGCGAAAAGGATTTGGGCATCTGGAAGTCATATTCCTGGGCCGACTACTGGCAGCACGCCAAGTGGATCGGGCTTGCCCTGCGCAAGCTGGGCCTGGAACGCGGTGACGTTGTTTCGATCCTGTCCGAGGACCGCAAGGAATGGATGTGGTTCGATATGGGCATTCAGTGCGTCGGGGGCATTTCTTCTGGCGTCTACACCACGGATTCGGCCAATCAACTGCAATATCTGGTCAACGACAGTGGCAGCAAGTTCCTCATCGTCGAGGACGAAGAGCATCTGGACAAGTTTCTGGAAGTCGAAAATCAAGTTCCGGAACTGATCAAGGTGATCATTCTGGAAGACGAAGGCTTGCACGACCTGAGCCATCCGCGCTGCATGATGATCGACGATCTTTACGCTTTGGGCCAGCAGGCCGAACAGGAAGATCCGGGACGGTTCGAAGCCGAAATCGCATTGGCCAAACCTCAGGATACAGCCTTGCTGGTTTATACATCCGGCACCACCGGCCAGCCCAAGGGTGCGATGTTAAGCCATGAAAACATCCTGGCCGGCATCGAGGCCGGTGCCTGGTCATTGCCAACACAGGCCAGTGACGAACAACTGTGCTTTCTGCCGCTCTGCCATATCCTGGAACGCGACGTATCCGTCTATTTCCCGCTGGCCGCCCGCTGCACGGTGAATTTCGCGGAAAGCCCTGAGACGGTCTTTGCAAATCTGCAAGAGGTCTCGCCTTCGACCTTCACGGCAGTGCCGAGAGTTTGGGAAAAGATCTATGCGCATGTGCAAATCCTGGCGCAGGATGCAACGCCGTTGGGTCGAATGGCATACGGTCTTGCCCTGAAGGCCGGCGCACGGCGGGCCGGGTACGTGAGTTCGGGAAAACCCGTTCCCGCCGCCATCGCAGCCCGGTTCTGGGTTTGGGATCAGTTGGTTCTGAAGAATTTGCGCCGGATGCTCGGTTTGGACAAACTGCGCCGGGGTGGCACGGGTGCTGCGCCTATCTCGGCGGATTTGTTGAAATGGTACTGGGCCATCGGCGTGCCGATCGTCGAGGGCTTCGGCATGACCGAAACGTCCGGCCTTGCCACACTCAACACTGTGGAAAGCAACAAGATCGGAACCATCGGCAAGGTCGTCCCGGGGTGCGATATCCGCATCTCGGACGAGGGTGAAATTCAACTCAAGGGCATGAACATCTTTCAGGGCTATTGGCGCAACAACGCAAAGACGGCGGAAAGCTTTACTGCCGATGGCTGGCTGCGCACCGGCGATATGGGACGTATCGACAAGGACGGGTACGTTACCATCACCGGCAGGTTGAAAGACATCATCATCACCGCCGGTGGCAAGAACATAACCCCGGCCGAAATCGAAAGCCGGCTGAAGTTCAGCCATTACATCTCGGACGCGGTGATCATCGGCGACCGGCGCAAATACCTCACGGCGCTGATCATGATCGATCAGGAAAATGTCGAAAAATATGCGCAGGACCAGAAAATCCCTTTCTCGAACTTTGCCTCGCTTTGCGCCGCGGCCGAAGTCAAGGAGCTGATCGGCGCCGAAGTGGCCGCAGTCAACAAGGAATTCGCACGGGTCGAGCAGATCAAGGATTTTCGCCTGATCGACGTTCTGCTGACCGCCGAGGATGACGAGCTTACCGCCACAATGAAGCTGAAACGCGGCCTGGTCGAAAAGAAACACGGACATCTGATTGAAGACATGTACACTTAGCCAAAGAGTTTTCGGGAGGAGAAAGATGAAGAAGTCATTCAAATGGCTGGCCGCCGCCACGGCGTTGACCGCCTCGGCAAGCATCGGTTGGGCTCAGACGCAGGGCGTGACGGATGATGAGATTGTCATCGGGTCCGTCAACGACCTGAGCGGCATCTTTGCCGCGGTGGGTGTCCCGGCGACCAAAGGTGCCAACGTGGTATTCGACCGGGTGAACGAAGCCGGTGGCATACACGGGCGCAAAATCCGCTATGTGGTCGAGGACAACGGATACCAGATGCCGCGTGCGATGCAGGGCTACAACAAACTGCTGAACCGCGACAAGGTGTTCGCCATGCTGCAATCGCTTGGCACGCCGATGAACATGGCTGGGTTCAAGTTGTTGGATCCCAAGGGCATTCCCAACGTGGCCCCTCTGACCGCTGCGCGTCAGATGTTGCAAGAGCCGATGCGAAACAAGTTCACGTCTTTCTCGACCTACTATGATCAGGCGCGTGTCGGTGTGAAATATCTGGCCGGCGAATTTGGATCAAAGACGGTTTGCACCATGTATCTGCCAACAGATTTCGGTGAGGAAATTCTTGAAGGCAGCAAGACCGGCGCCGAAGAAGCCGGGATCGCTTTTGGATCTGAAACGACCCACAAGCCGGATGAGACAGATTTTGTCGGGTCGCTCAGCAAGCTAAAGGAAGAGGGCTGCGATATCGTCACCATGGCGCTTGGCGTGCGGCAGGCGATCACCGTAGTAGGCACGGCCAAGAAGATGGGTCTGACGGACATGAAGTTCCTCGGGACTTCGGCCAGTTTCCTGACTGTCGTGGCACAGGTTCCCGGTGGGGTGACTGACGGGTTTTATGCAGCAGCCTCGTGGCAGGATCTTTGGGCGCGTGCGGACCAACCTGCCCCGGCGGCATTTATCGAAGAATACAAGGCCGCGACCGGCGAAGATCCGGTTGGATTTGCCATGTTGGGCTATTCCGCTGCCGAAATGATGGTCAAGGCGCTTGAAGCAGCGGGCCCTGACCTGACGCATGACAGCTTTATCGAAGCGATGGAGTCGCTGGACTATCAGGATGACCTGGTCGGCAACCACATTACCTATGGCCCGGATGATCACCAGGGGGCGGATACGGTTTTCGTCAATGTCGTTGAAAACGGCGCATGGAAACTGGTTTACGAAGAATAAGATTTCCCGCAAAACAATGCAAAAGGGCTCGCAATTGCGAGCCCTTTCTTTGTTGGGTTTTCCCGGCGAATTAACGCTTGGAGAACTGGAACGAACGGCGGGCTTTGCGCTTACCGAATTTCTTACGTTCCACAACGCGGCTGTCGCGGGTCAGGAAGCCAGCAGCTTTCAAAGCGCCGCGCAGGTTGGGATCGTACAGTTGCAGCGCTTTCGAGATGCCGTGCTTGACCGCACCGGCCTGACCGGTCAGGCCACCGCCTTTGACAGTGGCGACAACGTCGAACTCGCCTTCGACACCAGCAACCTGAAACGGCTGGCGCAGGATCAGTTGCAGAACGGGGCGTGCAAAATAGACGTCCTGATCCTTGCCGTTCACGGTGACCTTGCCGGAACCCGGCTTGATCCAAACGCGGGCAACAGCGTCTTTACGCTTGCCGGTGGCATAGGAACGGCCCAGCTCGTCACGTACGGGTTCACGCACGATGACTTCTTCGGCCACGGTTTCAACGCCTGCGACGGCGCTCAGCTCTTCGAGAGTATTGATCTGATCAGCCATCGGTCATTAGCTCCGGGTGTTTTTCTTGTTCATGGACTTGACGTCCAGAACTTCGGGCGCTTGCGCCTCGTGGGGATGCTCGGCACCGGCATAAACGCGCAGGTTGGTCATCTGCTTGCGCGCCAGACGATTGCCCGGCAGCATGCGCTTGACCGCCTGGGTGACGACGCGCTCGGGGTGTGCACCTTCCAGGATCTGCTGTTTGGTGCGCGACTTGATGCCGCCCGGGTGGCCAGTGTGCCAGTAGAAGTTTTCGTCGCGCTTCTTGCCGGTCATCTGGATCTTGTCAGCGTTGATCACGATGACGTTGTCGCCCATGTCCATGTTCGGGGTGAACGACGCTTTGTGCTTGCCACGCAGGCGCATGGCGACGATCGACGCAAGACGGCCCAGAACAACGCCCTCGGCGTCGATCAGGATCCATTTCTTGTCGATGTCTGCAGGTGTTGCAGAAAAGGTTTTCATGGCAGGATAGTCCTGTTTGATGTGAAAGACCGCCCCAAGCGAGGCGGCCCGAATTCGATGTATGCGTATCTAGACACCCATGATCGCCACGTCAAGCGACCAAACGCCATTTAAAATGTTTTAAAACAATGACTTGTTAAATAGGTATTATTTTACCCCATATCGTCAGCACGGAAATCGCCCCAATTTCGACACTCTGATACACTCGGTTGGAATTGATCATGCTCAACCTCGGAGGGTCGCATGCAGGAATTGATGCGCACGATTGAAAACTATGGCGCGGCCTGGCAGGAAAAGTCCGCCGATAAACGGCTTGCGCTTCTGACCCAGTGCTTTGCGGAAAACGGTCGGTACGTGGATCCGACAGCCGATGTTTCAGGCCGAGAGCAGTTGAGTGCACATATCGGCGAAGTCCTATTGACTTCGAATGGGCGTGTCGAAATCACCAGCAGTCCGGTGTCGCACCATGATGTCGTCCACTTCACGTGGCATATGGTGGCCCCGGACGGCGCAATCATGGTGGCCGGGCATGATTTCATTCGATTGGACAAGGACGGAAGAATTGCCCATCTGGCCGGTTTCTTTGGCGACCCGCCGCCGCTGAGTTGAATGCTAGACGCTGATCTGTTCAGGCGGATTGTCCAGCAAAGCGCGCAACCTCAGCATTGCGTCCTCGAACCGTTCCAACGAAACGTGGCCATTCATTGCGATGCGTACGGCGTTTGGGGCGCGCCCGTCGCGCAGGGCGAACTCATCCGCTGATCTGAGCTGAATGCCTTCCCGCTCTGCCGCGCGGCTGAACGCGGCAGACCGCCACCCCGATGGCAGGTTCAGCCAGACAAACGGCACATCCGGTGCCCAGTTCAGATCGAAACCACCCAGCGCATTGACGGTGATCCGAACATAATCGCCCATCCGTTTGCGCACATCCTGGGCAATCTGGCGGGTACGCGGATCCGACAGCAGCAGCCGGGTCAGTTCGGCCAAGGGTTGAGCCAGGCCAAAATACCCATATTCGGCCGATCGGCGCAGATCAGCGCTGCGATCCTTTGGGGCAATGGCAAAGCCAACGCGCAAAGCCGGTGTGAGTATCTTTGAAATGGACGACACGTGCCAGCCCCGCTCGGGGGCGAGCGCACGATAACTGGGTTCACGCGCCTCTCCCATGCGATAGCAATCGTCTTCCACGATCTGAAGGTCGAAGCGCCGGGCGACGTCCACGACCTCTTTCCTGCGTGCCAGCGGCGTGTGGATGCCGGTGGGGTTCTGAACTTCTGGCGAGACGCAAACGGCCTGAGCATTGGTTTGCCGCAAAACATGCTCCATCGACGCCGGATCGATGCCCCATTTGTCCATCTTGACGCCAATGACTTCGGCGCGCATCAACTCTCCGGCCCGACGGAACCCGGCGTAAGAGAGGTCCTCAACCAACACGATCGGTTTGGGTCCGCGCAGGATGGTCTGGAACACCAGACACAATCCGTTCTGACCGCCATGGGTCAAGACGATGTCATCATGGGTCAGCGGGCCCAGCGGCAAATCCGACAGCCAATCCACGACCGATTGCCTCATGGGAATATACGCGTCCCGCGTGGGGTAATTCAGAAACAGCCCGGGATCAGCTTGCGAAACCTTTTGCAGGCATTCCCGGATGAGCGCGACCTGCCCCGCATCCGGCAAACGCGGGCTGAACAGGCTGACATTGGCGTTGTACTTGTCTTCCCTCAGATGCAGTTGCCTGGCCCAGACATCATCCAGAATCGGTGATTTCGGCGGGGCCACAAATGTACCACGCCCAACCTCGGCGTGGAGCAAGCCTTCGTCAGTCAGGATCGTATAGGCACGTGCGACTGTACCAGGTGTGATTTGCAGGCGATACGCCAGTTCACGAACCGGCGGAAGCTTGGCGCCAACATCTAATTTCTTGTCACCAATGGCTTTTCTTATTGCGTCAGCAACCAATGTGTATTTCGGACCCTTGGATTTTGGCAGAGCCTCCGGCCAAATTGTATCCATTACAATTCTTCCTTTGCCTTTGACACAATTTCGAATGTATCAAATCTGTGTACCAAGCAACACTGTTTTGTGTCAATACAATTTGAAAGGAATTCCGAGATGACACGCACAATGCACACCACCGCCCTTCTGCTGCTGAACGACAGCCCACGGCTGCCTCTGCTCGCGGCTATGGCCGTGCGGTTTGCGGCGGCGGTCACTCAATGGGAACGCCGTCGCCGCAGTCGCGTCAATCTGAGCTATCTGGATGACCGTCTGCTTCAGGACGTCGGGCTGACCCGCCATCAGGCTGGCCGGGAAACAAAGCGCTTTTTCTGGCAGCCCTGACTGATCACCAGTCCCAATTATTGGGACCTCTTCCTGGGCCGGGGCCTGTCCCCGGCCTTTTTTATCCGAAATTCGCGGCAGCGGACCCTGCTGGCGGCAGGGAATAGGTCATCGTTGCCCGTGCAACCGGAAGATCACTGCCTTCCGAGTATAAAAGCACATCCCCAACGGCCAGTGTTTTTCCCAGCTTCAACAAACGACAGGCCGCAATCATATCGGCGCCGCCTTCCGGCTTGCGCAGGAAATCAAAAGAACTGTTGGTGGTAACGGCCAGTGACTGACGCCCTTTTCGTGCCAGAACCATCGCATAGACACTGACATCGGCAAGCCCGAACATCGACGGGCCCGATACCGTGCCCCCGGGACGCAGATGTTGATCCTGAACCACAAGGCGCATGGTGATCGTGTCTTCGGTCAAATCTTCAACGACGAAATCCTTGTGCACCTGCGGGAACACCTCTTTGAGGTATTGTGACAGTTCGTCCCGATTCATTGCCAAAGCCATACTTCCCCTCCTGCTCTTGCCGACCTAGAGTTGGCCCAACTTGGGAACGGAGGGCAAGATGGCAATTCTGGAACGTTACGACACGGGCGCGGTGGCACGGCTGACACTGAACGCCCCGGACCGGCTGAACGCATTGAGTGATGAGATGCTGGCTGCGCTGCAAGCCGAACTTGATGCGCTGCGCGACGACGGCTCGATCCGGGCCGTAGTCCTGTCAGGGGCGGGAAAGGCGTTTTGCGCCGGGCATGACCTGAAGCAGATGACGGCCGGACGCCAATCCGAAGATGGTGGCAAAGCTTACTTTCAAGATCTCTTTTCCCGTTGCGCCCGGATGATGATGTCGATCCAGTCCCTGCCGCAACCCGTTATCGCGCAAGTCCATGGCATTGCGACTGCCGCCGGGTGTCAGTTGGTAGCGACCTGCGACATGGCAGTGGCGGCGGAGGGAACACGGTTTGGTGTCAACGGGGTCAATATCGGCTTGTTCTGTTCCACGCCGATGGTGGCTCTCAGCCGCAACATCCCCAGAAAGCAGGCATTTGAAATGCTGACCACCGGCGAATTCATTTCAGCAGAGCGCGCCGCCGAATTGGGGCTGGTAAATCGCGTCGTTCCAGAAGCGCTGCTGGAACAAGAAGCCAACGGGCTTGCGGAACTGGTCGCATCCAAGCTTGGCGTCGCCGTGAAGATCGGCAAAGAAGCGTTCTATCAACAGCTGCAAATGCCTTTGGACCAAGCTTATGCCTATACCGGAGACGCAATGGCGCAGAATATGTTGTACCGCGATACAGAAGAAGGCATTTCCGCCTTTATTGAAAAGCGCCCCCCGAATTGGACCCAATGACGCAATTGTTTTGAACATTTTTTGCCACTGTTTTCATTTTTGCACTTTCCAAAAGGGCAACTCTGTGGCAAAGCTGGGTCGAGGCCAAGGCCTCAAGACACTTTTGGGTCGCCGTGGGCGGAAGGTCCCTCCAGCTGGTCTCTCTCACCAGCGCTGACATTCCCGCAGCGGCGACCCCAAGACCCCTCCACCAAATCAGTCACGTACAATACGGCAGTTGCGCCTGTGTGTGCGGTGCCCTATGTGGCTGCACATGACACAAGTTTTGCATATCGTCGGCGGTGGAATGGCCGGGTCCGAAGCGGCCTGGCAAGCCGCTGAAATGGGCGTTGACGTGATCATTCATGAAATGCGCCCCACCGTTGGCACCTTCGCACATCAGACAGGAAACCTGGCGGAAATGGTGTGTTCGAACTCGTTCCGATCGGATGATGATGAACAGAATGCCGTCGGTCTGCTGCACTGGGAAATGCGAGCAGCCAATGGGTTGATCATGACAACCGCCGACGCACACAGGCTCCCTGCCGGGGGGGCTCTGGCCGTGGATCGCGACCCGTTTGCCGAAACGGTCACCGCAAAACTGCGCGCCCACCCACGCGTGAGCGTCACCGATCAGGAAGTCACCTCGCTGCCTGATGACGGCCATTGGATATTTGCGACCGGCCCGTTGACCTCACCCGCATTGGGGGAAGCCATCCGGGCGGAAACGGGATCGGACGCGCTGGCCTTCTTCGATGCAATCGCGCCCATTGTCTATGCCGACAGCATCGACATGAGCAAAGCGTGGATGCAATCCCGGTATGACAAAGGCGAGACCGAGGAAGAACGCACGGCTTACCTGAACTGCCCGATGGACCGTGATCAGTACGAGGCTTTCATCGACGCCCTTCTGGCAGCGGACAAAACCGAGTTTCACGAAGGTGAGACCGCAGGCTATTTTGATGGCTGCCTTCCCATTGAAGTCATGGCCGAACGCGGGCGCGAGACACTGCGCCATGGTCCGATGAAGCCTGTTGGGCTGACAAACCCCCATGCACCTGACGTCAAACCCCATGCCGTGGTTCAGTTGCGGCGCGATAACGCGTTGGGCACATTGTTCAATATCGTGGGGTTTCAGACCAAGATGAAATACGGCGCCCAGACCGACGTGTTCCGCATGATCCCCGGCCTGGAAAACGCCAGCTTTGCCCGGCTGGGCGGCATCCACCGCAACACGTTCATCAACTCTCCTACCCTGCTCGATGCACAGATGCGCTTGAAATCCAAGCCCAACATCCGCTTTGCCGGCCAGATTACGGGCGTCGAAGGCTATGTTGAAAGCGCCGCTATGGGATTGCTTGCCGGTCGCATGGCCGCCGCGGAAATACTGGGGCGAGACTTGCCCGAAGTTCCGAAAGACAGTGCAATGGGTGCGTTGATCCATCACATTACGGGCGGGGCCGAAGCCAAGACGTTTCAGCCGATGAACGTAAACTTTGGCCTGTTCCGCCCCGTGGACGGCCTGAAAGGCGGGCGGCGCGGCCGGAAGGACCGGTACAAGGCCTATACCGATCGTGCCAAGACAGAATGGCAAACCTGGTTGGATCAATGCTGACTGGACGCGCGGCGTGATCTCGGCCTAGCATGACGGGATGAGCGACAAGTTCCTGGACAGCACCTACAATCTCGACACGCCTGAAGACACTGAAACGCATTATCAGAACTGGGCCGCGACCTACGAAAAAGAGGTCGCGGAACAGGGATATGCAACCCCGGGACGGGTGGCCGCGGCTTTGTGGCAATTCCACCCTCACCCCCAAACGCCGATTCTGGACTTCGGCTGCGGAACGGGGCTTTCCGGTCTCGCCTTGCGGGCGGCGGGATTTGAGGTCATCGATGGCATCGACCCCACCCCCAAAATGCTGGAAGAGGCAGAGGCCAAGGGTGTTTACCGAACTCTGACCGGGTTTGACATCACCAAACCGGCCCCCCTCAGGCGCGGCGCGTATTCGGTGATCACCGCAATCGGTGTCATCGGTCAGGGCGCGGCCCCGCCCGAGACATTCGACCAGTTGATGCACGCCTTGCCCAAAGGTGGGTTGCTGGCGTTTTCCCTGAACGACCATGCGCTGTCAGATCACAAATTCACCTGCCGACTGACGGATTGGGTCGACATGGGTGCCGCACGTTTGCTATTTCGTGAACACGGGCCGCACTTGCCCGGCATCAACCTTAACTCTGACGTGTATGTTATAGAAAAAGCGTGACTTTCGTAACGCGTTTCGCGCCATCCCCGACTGGCCCGCTTCACCTTGGTCACGCGTATTCTGCGATGATCGCCAGTGATATGGCCAGATCTGAACGCGGCCGGTTCTTGCTTCGCATCGAAGATATCGATCGGTCCCGCTCGCGCTCGCATTGGGAGGACCAGATCTATGATGACCTCAATTGGTTGGGGCTGACATGGCCGGAACCAGTGCTGCGTCAATCAGATCGGCTGAGTATCTATGATCTCGCGTTGGAGCGGTTGTGGATGAAAGGTCTTCTGTATCCCTGCCTGTGCAATCGCAAGGATATTGCCGCCGCCGCAAGCGCGCCCCAGGAAGGCGCGCCCTTGCTTGGGCCAGACGGAATTATCTATCCCGGAACGTGTCGAAAAATAAACCAGGGTATAGACTTAAGTCAAAACCCTCACCCGAGGGACCAGGTGTTGCGACTGGATGTTGCCAAGGCCTGTCAAACAATCCAAGATCCGGCCAAATTCCAATTCTTGGAACTGGGCTCCGGCCCCGGTGGCGAAACAGGAACAATTTCTTTTACCCCGGATGAGTTGGAAACCAGTGTCGGCGATATCGTTCTGGCCCGCCGCGACATGGGCACGTCCTACCATTTATCCGTCGTTCTTGACGACGCGGCCCAGGGGATCACCCATGTGGTCCGAGGTCAGGATCTGTTCGAAGCCACACGCATCCATGTGCTGCTTCAGGTGCTGTTGGATTTGCCGACGCCTGTGTATTATCATCACGATCTGATCCGCGATGACGCCGGCAAACGGCTGGCGAAACGCGACGATGCGCGTGCCATCGCGAAATACCGGGCCGATGGTGCCAGCCCGGCAGACATCCGGCATATGGTGGGGCTTTGATCTGACTCGGTTACTCCATCGGGGCCATCAGTTCGGTCTCGGCCCCGTCCCGCACCGCAGTATAAAAGCACGTCCGGCGGTTGGTGTGACAGGCAGCACCGGTTTGACGCACCAGAACCAACAGGCAATCGCGGTCACAGTCGATGCGGAAATCCACCAGTTCCTGCACATGGCCCGAAGTTTCACCCTTGATCCAGAAAGATTGACGCGAGCGCGACCAATAGGTCACCCTGCCCGTTTCCAGTGTCTTTTCAATGGCCTGTGCGTTCATCCATGCCATCATCAGAACCTCGCCCGACACCTCATCCTGCGCAATTGCCGGAATCAGCCCCGCCTCGTTATATTTCAGAGTCGATGGATCAAACGCGACGGGGTGAGACATGACAAAAACCTTTTGCATCCGTTGGGTTGGTCACTATGTATGAGGAACACACGACGAGGGAAAGCCATGAGCGGCGAGAACGACCTGATCAAGCTGTATTCCGGACGCATTCTGGCGTTGGCGGCGGACATCCCGCATCTGGACCGTTTGGAAAACCCGGATGCAACGGTCAAGAAACGCTCGCCTCTTTGCGGCTCTACCGTGACGGTTGATTTGAAGGTTCAGGATGGACGTGTCAGCGCCTTCGGGCAGGACGTCAAAGCTTGCGCGCTGGGACAGGCCTCGGCTTCGGTGGTTGGCGACGCGATCATTGGTGCCACGCGTGCGCAGGTCGAAGCAGCGCGCGATCAGCTTGCGGCCATGTTGAAAAAGGACGGCCCCGCCCCGGATGCGCCGTTTGACGGTCTTGAGGTCCTGATGCCGGCGCGGGACTACAAGAACCGCCACGCGTCAATTCTGCTGGCGCTGGATGCCGCCGCCGAAGCCATGGCGCAGGCCGAACAGGCAGATTGCGCCTGATCATAGCTATTTGATGTAAACCCGTTTACCTTCCGCTTAAATTTAAGGAGGGATGGGTTTTGGAAAATCTACT
The DNA here is from genome assembly GCF_013110595.1 of Ruegeria sp. HKCCD6428. NCBI lineage: Bacteria > Pseudomonadati > Pseudomonadota > Alphaproteobacteria > Rhodobacterales > Roseobacteraceae > Ruegeria > Ruegeria sp. HKCCD6428. Next base: position 578,465 of record NZ_WVQX01000001.1, on the reverse strand, counting down.
CGAGCATTTTGTAACTCTTTGGGTCGTAATAGACCCGATTGGAACTATTCCCGTTTTCATTGCCGTCACTGCGGGGCTAGAGGCCGCCGCGCGTCGCAAAACAGCGCTGTTGGCATCGATAATAAGCGCCGGTGTCCTTTTGTTCTTTCTCGTGTTTGGGCAATTGCTGATCGAAGCGCTGGATATTGGACTGAATTCATTTCAGGTCGCAGGCGGCATCATCTTGTTTCTGTTCGCTCTGACCATGATCTTTGGCGAAAGCAAACAAGACATAGAACAGCGTCAGGCCGAAGAGGATCAGGAAGATAAGTATCACAAGCAGAATCCCGCGATATTTCCTCTTGCGGTTCCGTCTCTGGCCTCGCCCGGCGCGATGCTTGCAGTGGTGATCCTGACGGACAACCATAGATACAGTGCAGCCGATCAGGGGATTACCGCATTGGTCATGCTGTCGGTTTTGGTAGTAGCCTTTGTTCTCATGCTTCTGGCCGAACCGATCATCCGCCTGATTGGCCATTCAGGAGCGGCGATAATCAGCCGTATCATGGGGATGATCCTAGCCTCGGTCGCGGTCAATTCGGTCCTGTCCGCATTGCTTGAGATTTTCAAAACCGGCCAGTTGTAAAAAAACCGCCGCACCTTCCGGGCGAAAGGGCGGCGGTAAGCATTGCGTGTCTCGCGTGGGGTCCGGATTACCGCACGGGGCCGAGGCAAGGCCCCTCAAGGGGTTTGGGACAGGCAGGTCACCCTTGACTGAAATGGGGATGACAGCGCGGTTTTTTTCGGCACGAGATCGCAGGCAGAAAGGTTTAGAAGCCAACCGGCAGGTGCAAGGCGACCATCAGGATCACGACCAGAGACATCACGCCCACGGCATCCTGTAGGATCGTCGATTGCGAGCGGCTGAATACGGTCTTGATCTGGGTCAGCATAGGGTCACCTCCGGTCAGAGCTTTAATCCTGTGTTGACCTTTTGTTCTCATATTTACGCGAGTCGGTAAAGAACTTTTTGAGAACATTTGTGAACTTTCTGGAACTTTTTGCCTAACCCACTGAAATCAAACGGATCGCCTGATCCTGCTTCATCAGCCACAAAAGTACGCGTGCCGCGCGCCCCCGGTCCGAGGTCAGCTTGGGATCCGCATTCAGCAATGCCCGGGCATCGGATTGGGCCACGGCCATCAAGCCGGCCTGACGCTCGAGATCCGCAATGCGGAACTTTGGCAGACCGGACTGCGCAGTTCCGATCAGATCCCCGGCGCCGCGCATCTCCAGATCGGTTTCCGAAATACGGAACCCGTCTTCGGTTTCACGCAGAACCTCCAGCCTTTTGCGTCCCCCGTCGCTGAGCGGCGGTTGATACATCAACAGACACGTCGATTCCGCATGACCCCGGCCCACGCGGCCGCGCAATTGATGCAGTTGGGCCAGACCAAAGATTTCGGCCCGTTCGATGACCATGATCGTGGCATTGGGCACATTGACCCCCACTTCTATGACGGTCGTGGCCACAAGAACCTTGGTGTCCCCGTTCTGGAATGCGGACATTGCCGCGTCTTTTTCCGACGGCGGCATTTGCCCGTGAACCAGCCCGACCACACCTTCGCCCAAAATGGCACGCAAGCGTTTGAACCGTTCTTCAGCTGCCGTCAGGTCTGAGACCTCGGATTCATCGACCAAGGGGCAGACCCAATAGCATTGCCGCCCCTCATCAATCGCCCGACGCAGATGCGACACGACCTCGTCCATGCGCTGCGTACTGACAATCGCTGTCTTGATCGGTTTGCGCCCCGGCGGCTTTTCGTCCAGCACCGACACATCCATATCGCCATATTGCGCCAGCGCCAGACTGCGTGGAATCGGGGTGGCGGTCATCACCAATACATCCGCGCCCTGCCCTTTTTCCGACAACTCCATCCTCTGGCGCACGCCAAACCGGTGCTGTTCATCAACTATGGCCAAGCGCAGCGCTTTGAATTCAACATCACTCTGAAACACGGCATGGGTGCCGACCAGAATTTGGATATTGCCATTTTTCAAAGCCTCAAGCTTGGCGCGCCGCTCTGCGCCCTTGTCACGCCCGGTGAGCAGTTCCAACACCACTCCGGCCTCTTCCGCCAACGGGCGCAACCCTTCCAAGTGCTGGCGGGCGAGTATCTCGGTCGGGGCCATCATCACGCCCTGCCCTTTAGCCTCGACTGCAATCAGAAGGGCCATGAAGGCCACCAATGTCTTGCCGGCCCCCACGTCACCCTGCAACAATCGGTTCATGCGGGAATCCGATGCCATATCGGCCGCGATTTCCTCGATCGCGCGGCTTTGTGCGCTGGTCGGACGATAAGGAAGGCTGGCCAACACCCTGGATTGCAACGCGCCTGTCCCTACGCTGACGACACCACGGTATTTCCGCTCTCGCTGACGCGCCAGAGCCAGCGTCAACTGATGGGCGAACAGCTCGTCATAGGCCAGACGCTGACGCGCGGGCGCAAATGGTGAGACATCATCAGCCCCCTGAGGATTGTGGCCAGCACGAATTGCCGAGATCCAATCCGGCCAGTTTTGCTGTGCCATCTGCGCCGGGTCGATCCATTCGGCCAGCTCTGGCGCCCGCGCCAATGCGCTGCGGGTGGCCTTGAAGGCCGTCTTTTGGGTCAGCCCCTGTGTCAGATGGTATACCGGTTCGAATTCCGGAATTTCACTGGCTTGCTCGACCGGCAACATATGATCCGGATGCACCATCTGAGCCATGCCATCGAACAGCTCCAGCTTGCCCGAGATCAAACGGCGCGCGCCCTGAGGCAGCACTTTCTTCAGATAGTCCCCGCGCGCGTGGAAGAAAACCAGCTGAAAATCGGCCTGGCTGTCTTCGACATGCACGCGGTATGCGCCACCCTTGTTTCGAGGCGGCCTGTGTGGGCCGACAGTCACTTCGACCGTCAACGTCGCGGGCAGATCGACGCCCTGAATCGTCTCTCGCCGACGTCGGTCGACGACGGCATAAGGCAGGCCGAACAGAACGTCGCGTGGGCTCTCAACGCCGGCCTGTTGCAGGACCTGCGCGGTCTTGGGGCCGACGCCCTCGAGTGTTTCAAGCCCCGCAAACAGCGGGAACAGCTGTTCCGGCCTCCCGCTCATGCGCCTTCGATCAGCTGCAACCAGCCATCCTCATCCAGGGTTTCGATACCCAGCTCTGCCGCTTTCCTGGCTTTCGAACCCGCACCGGGCCCGGCGACCAGAATATCTGTTTTCTTGCTGACGGAACCGGAAACCTTCGCTCCCAACGCCTCGGCCCGTGCCTTTGCCTCGGCGCGGGTCATCTTTTCCAGAGTACCGGTGAACACGACCGTCTTGCCAGCCACCGGGCTGTCTGAGGCGGGCGCATCAGGTGCGACGATTGTCAGTTCCTTGCGCAACGTATCGAACGCGCGCCTCTCTTCCACGTTCGAAAACGCATCGGACAGGGACAGACCCAGCGTTGCGCCAATCCCATCTATTCCAATCAACTCAGCCCAGGCGGCATTGGCATCCGGCGGAACACGCGCCGCGGTTATGGCCGCATCCCGCACTTCCTTGACACGTGCCCGACGACCTTCTGCCAGCGCGGCTGCCCGTTCGGCATCCTCGGCCTCATCCGCTTGCCGCTGAGCCAAAGCCGCAGGGCGGGCGGCGTCCAGGGCCTGCGTCATGGTCTCCCAATCGCGGTAAAACAGCGCCAGGTCGCGCGCTCCGACCTCGCCGACATGTCGAATGCCCAAAGCGAACAACAGGCGCGCAAACGGAATGGTCCGCTTTTCGTCGATCGCGGCAAACAGGTTTCTGGCCGAGGTTTCCCCCCACCCATCCCGGTTTTTCAGCCGTGCCAGATTGGCCCTGTCACGCTGCTCCAGTGCAAAGATATCCGCCGGAGTCTTTATCGGAAGGATCGGATCATCATAGAACATCTCGATCTGTTTTGCACCAAGGCCTTCTATGTCAAACGCCTTGCGCGAGACGAAATGTTTCAGTTTTTCAACGGCCTGCGCGGGGCAAATCAAGCCACCGGTGCAGCGGCGGACCGCATCACCTTCTTCACGGATCGCCTCGCTTTGACATTCCGGACAGCGCGTCGGAAAGGTAAAGGGCTGCGAACCGGCCGGGCGCTTGGACAGATCAACATCTGACAGTTTCGGAATCACATCCCCGGCGCGGTATACCTGAACCCAGTCACCGACACGAATATCCTTGCCATCGCGGATCGTGCCGCCCTTGGCATCGCGCCCCGCGATATAGTCTTCGTTGTGCAAGGTGGCGTTGGACACAACAACACCACCCACAGTCACTGGATGCAACCGGGCAACCGGGCTAAGCGCGCCTGTGCGACCGACCTGAATGTCGATCGCCTCCAGCCTCGTCCAGGCCAGTTCGGCCGGGAACTTGTGAGCAATCGCCCATCGCGGCGTAGTTGAGCGGAACCCCAAACGCGCCTGAAGCGACAGATCATTCACCTTGTAGACGACCCCGTCGATGTCATAGCCCAAGGTGGAACGTTGCGCTTCGATATCCCGGTAATGTTCCAGCATCTCTTGCGTCGTTTTGCACAGGCGGGTCAGGGGATTCGTCGAAAATCCAAGTGATTTCAACCGCTCGATCGCCCCTATCTGCGAGTCGGACAATGGCTCTGAAACCTCTCCCCAGGCGTAAGCAAAGAAACGCAACGGGCGCGAGCGCGTGATTTCCGGATCCAGTTGTCGCAAAGACCCCGCCGCCGCGTTTCTTGGATTGGCAAAGGGTTTTCCGCCGCGCTCTGCCTGCCGCGCGTTCAACGCCTCGAAATCCGCGTGAGACATGTAAACCTCACCCCTGACTTCCAGAACCTCTGGCGCGTTTTCAAGGTGCTGCGGGATATCAGATACCGTGCGGGCATTGGCCGTTACGTTTTCACCGACTTCACCATCTCCGCGCGTGGCAGCCTGAACAAGCTGTCCGTTTTCATACCGCAATGACAACGACAGGCCATCAATCTTGGGTTCGGCGGTGTAGGCCAGACTTTCACCCGCCCCAAGACCCAGGTATTTCCGGATCGACCTGTCGAAATCGGCCACGTCGTCATCATCGAAAGCGTTGCCCAGCGACATCATGCGCACGGCGTGCGTGACTTTCGAAAAACCATCAGCAGGCTTTGCACCCACTTGATCCGTCGGGCTGTCGGGACGCTTGAGATGAGGGAAGCGCGCTTCTATCTCGGCATTGCGCCGTTTGAGAGCGTCATAGTCGGCATCCGACATGTCAGGCGCATCAGCCGTGTGATACAGCGTGTTTGCTTTCGACAATAGTTCGGCCAGACGTGCAAGCTCGGCACGCGCCTCATCTTCCGTCAGCTCGGATATGGAAATTAAGTTGCTCATGGCCTCGCCCTGTCACGCGTACTTGGACCTCAGTGATAGGGCGAGGCCATGGCCAGGTCCAGACGTGCTGAGCCGTGAGTGCAATGTGCCGCCCTGGACCACCGGCGGCACGGGTGGTTCAATTCAAAGCCCGACTGCCATCCGTGTTTCGTCCAGCGTGTTGCTTTGCGGATCTCGCAGCACATAGCCACGGCCCCAGACGGTTTCGATATAGTTCTCTCCGCCGGTCGCATTGCTGAGCTTTTTGCGTAGTTTGCAGATGAACACATCGATGATTTTCAGTTCAGGTTCATCCATGCCGCCATACAGGTGGTTCAGAAACATTTCCTTGGTCAAAGTCGTCCCCTTGCGCAGGCTGAGCAGCTCGAGCATCTGGTATTCCTTGCCGGTCAAATGAACCGTTTTGCCATCCACTTCCACGGTTTTTGCATCAAGGTTCACAGCAATTCGCCCTGTATGAATGATCGATTGCGAATGCCCTTTGGAACGGCGGATGATGGCGTGGATGCGTGCCACCAGTTCTTCGCGATGGAAGGGCTTGGTCAGATAATCATCGGCGCCAAAGCCGAATCCCTTGATCTTGCTTTCGGTATCATCGGCACCGGACAAAATCAGAATCGGCGTTTCCACCCTGGCGATCCGCAACTGGCGCAGAACCTCATGCCCGTTCATGTCCGGCAGGTTCAGATCCAGCAAGATCAGGTCGTAGTCATAGAGTTTCGCCAGATCGATTCCTTCTTCGCCAAGATCCGTCGCATAGACGTTCAGGTTCGCATGCGTCAGCATCAGTTCGATGCTTTTAGACGTGGTCGGATCATCCTCGACAAGAAGTATGCGCATTTTTCACTGCTCCAATTCGGGTCAATAATTCCAATTAAATTTAAACCTGACCAAGAATGGTTAATCTGACGTTACCGTTGAATTATTTATTCACGCTCTCCTTTAGGTTGTCGATACTTTTTTAGCGCCGTCGCCTTCAACGCCTCGGCGCCGTGTTCCGCGACCAAAGAAACCCAACCGTTGAATTCTTCGTCGCTCAGGCCATATTTCTTTTTTGCGTCAGACAGGCTGATCAGCCCGTAAAGCACGCCACGCACGACAAGAATCTTGCGTGACGCCACCCATCGCCTTGTGTTCGCCGGCGGCAAATCCGCATGCGTCAAAATGGATCCATCCGGCAGAGCAACAGACCTTGGCCCTTCAACTTTGTGCAAATACATCGCTTTACCCTTCTTGCTGCACCAAAGCTGCCCTCAGCCTACTTAAAGTCGCGTGAAACCGCCCCTTGAGAGTGTGTAGAATTTTCCTATATTCTGCCGGTCTTTCTTAACCCGGACTGGAATCTGCAATGGCCCTCGATACCGAGACCCCGCTGAACTCGCTTGGCTTTGCCAAACCACCTTCGGAAACGCGGGTCGTTGTGGCGATGTCGGGGGGCGTCGACAGTTCCGTTGTCGCGGCCTATCTGGCCGATCAGGGCTATGATGTGGTCGGTGTGACTTTGCAGCTATACGACCACGGCGCGGCATTGGCCAAGAAAGGTGCCTGTTGCGCTGGAATCGATATTCATGATGCGCGACGCGTGGCGGAAGAGCGGGGATTTCCGCATTACGTTCTGGATTACGAGAACATCTTCAAGGATGCCGTGATCGACGAGTTTGCCGACAGCTATCTGGCAGGCGCGACGCCGGTTCCCTGCATCCGCTGCAACGAGCGCGTGAAATTCAAGGACCTTCTGGAAACCGCCAAGGATCTCGAAGCAGACTGCATGGCCACCGGCCATTATATTCAGCGCAAGATGGGCGCTAACGGACCGGAACTGCACAGCGCCGAAGACGCCAATCGCGATCAGTCCTATTTCCTGTTCTCGACAACGCCAGAGCAATTGAATTTTCTGCGCTTCCCGCTGGGCCACCTGCCGTCAAAAGACGCAACCCGTGAGATGGCGGCGCAGTATGGGCTGTCGGTGGCGGACAAGCCCGACAGCCAGGATATCTGCTTCGTGCCCGACGGCAACTATGCCAGCGTCATCGAAAAACTGCGCCCCGGAGCCGCGGAACCCGGCGAGATCGTTCACGCCGATGGCCGCGTACTGGCGCAGCACAACGGCGTGATCCACTATACGATCGGGCAACGTCGCGGTCTTGGCATCGGCGGCCTTAGCGAGCCGCTTTACGTCGTCAAACTGGACGTCGACAAAAAGCAGGTCGTTGTCGGCCCGAAAGAGATGCTGGCAACGCGCGTCGTTCCGGTGCGCGAGATCAACTGGCTGGGCGATGAACCCTTCTCGTCACGCGATGAATGGCATCTGTCCGTCAAAGTCCGCTCGACCCGCCCGCCACGCGAGGCAATCATTCGGCCGCTGTCGGACACCACGGCCGAGGTCGAACTGCTGACCCCCGAGGAAGGCATCTCGCCCGGGCAGGCCTGCGTATTTTACGCAAACGAAGGCAGCCGCGTGTTCGGCGGCGGCTGGATCTGGCGTGGGTATTAGGCTGAAACCGGCTCGACCTCGGGTTCGATCTGAATCTGCAATGCATCGTTGAACCGATTGAACGCACCGCACAAGGCGATGCGCCAGGTCAGCTCAACGATCTGGGCATCGGTGAACCATTCCCTCAGATCCGCCACTTCGGCATCCTTCATACGGCCCGACCGGATCGTCACGGCTTCGGCATAGCGCACGACCGCCTTGTCACAGGCATCCAGTTCCGGATGATCCTCGACGTCCGGCAGACGCGCCGCCCCTTCGAGGCTCAGCCCCGCCACGGTCAGCAGCGGTGTGTGATGCGAGACGCAATAATCGCAGGCATTCAGTTTTGAAACCGTCACCATCGCCAGCTCCAACGCACGGCGCGGCAAGTTCTCTTGCTCTCGCAGGGTTGTCAGCATTCCCGTGACATGGTTCAGAACCGGAGGGCAATACGCAGCGACGCGGGCCCAGTTGTCAAATGGTCCATAGGCGCCCAATGCAGCGTGGGACGCGCGCGCGTCGGCGGTCATTTCCTGATCCGACAAAGGGGGGATGCGGGTCATGTCGAAAGCTCCTTTTCTGGGTCACGATACCTTGGACCTGCGCCCCAGCAACAGACCTTGCAGGTCACATATGCGATACGAAGCGCTCTCTTTGCCGGGTCACAAAATATCGGTGGGAGAATTGAAGAGAATATAAAGCCCGACGCAGACCATGATATATGGCGCAATCCGATCCAGCCGGGCAACGCGCGGGCCAAGGCTTTTGGCGTGGGGTGCCCCCCATGCCGCAACAACAACCAGCAAGGCGGCCGCGCTGGCGGCACCGATCAACGCCACGACCCGATAGGACGGCGCCGAATCCGCAAGCAGAGGGGTCATTACCGCAAAACTGTCTATCGAGAGGCTCAGGAAAAGCGTCACCACCGAAGTCACCGCCCCTTTTGACTCCGCACCTTCGGTGTCCGCGTCGCGAAACTGATGCCAGATTCCGCGCAAGCCAAACACCAGCGGGACAAGGCCAAGATAGCCGATCCAAAACGGAAGGCCGCTCTGGTTCAGGCCCACGGCCACGGTCATGGCCAGGGAAAGTACGATCGTCTGAGCGACGGCAAAGCCCACGATCGCACGGCGCTGTTCCATCACCAGAATCAAGCCCAACAAGACAGCCAGATTGTCCAGATTGGTAGAGATCATCGCGATCCCCGCAGAGACTGCAAACAGCGCGTGATCAAGCATTGCTTGGCTGCATTCTGTTCAAAACCGCCCGCGCCGCGCGCAAGCCGGGTGCTTCGCCCCCACGCCCCAACCTGTCCATGGTCAGGTTCATGGCATGCTGTTGCGCATCGGGTGCGTCGGCTACCTTTCGCAAGGCTTCGGCGATTTTTTGAGGCTGACAATCATCCAGCAGGCATTCCGGCACGGCGCGTGTTTCCGAAACCAGATTGACCAGTGTAACGGTGTCCAGCTTGACCATCCGTTCCGCCATTTTCTGCGTTAGCCAGTTGAGTTTGTATGCAATTACCATCGGCGTATTCTGCGCCGCAAGTTCCAGCGAAACCGTTCCCGAAGCAGCAAGGGCAAGATCTGCGGCGCCAAAGGCTGCTCGTTTGTCGGCCATGGCTTGCTCTGCCCCCACCTGGCGCGGGTCCAGCACCACGGGCGCGCCTGGCCATTCTGGTACCAGGTCATTTATCAGATTGGTTGTCGCACCTACGGTCGGGATCACCACGCGGTAATTCGGGTGGTCATCGAAAAACAACCGCAACGCGCCGCCGAAAGACTCTGCCAGACGTTCGATCTCACCCCGCCGAGACCCGGGCAAGGCCAGCAGGATCGGCGCATTGCCCAGATCAAAGCGGTGGCGAAAGGCGGCGATCTCGTCAGGTGTTGTAATCGGTTCGCCAACCACTGGATGGCCGACAAAGTCGCATTCCATCCCTGCCCGCTCCATATACGGAGGTTCAAAAGGAAGAAGCGCCAGCACATGATCGATGACCTTTGCCATCTTGTCTGCACGCCCGGGGCGCCAGGCCCAGACACTGGGCGCGACATAATGCACGGTTCGGATTTTGCTGTTGGCTTTGACCATCTTGGCGACGCGCAAGCTGAAATCAGGGCTGTCTATGGTGATCAATACATCCGGTTTCGTGTCCAGCACCGCCTGTGCTGTCTCGGAAATCCGCCGTTTCAGGTGGAAAAACTTCGGCAGAACTTCAACAAGCCCCATGACCGAAAGCTCGGACATGGGAAACCGGCTGCTCAGGCCCTGCGCTTGCATCAACGGGCCACCGACCCCGTCGAATTCAACATCAGGCACCAGGGTTTTCAACCCCTCCATTAGCGCGCCGCCCAACCGGTCGCCCGAAGGTTCACCGGCGACCAGAAAGACACGCATCAGACCGCCCGCTCGCGGATATAGAGAAACAGACCCAGACGGTTGCATTCAGCGATGGCACGCTCTTTTTCCAGAACCAGTACACCGCCTTTTTCCAAAACGATCCCGGACAAACCTGCCGCAACCGTGTCGGTAACAGTTTCCGGCCCGATGGCGGGCAAATCGGCGCGCCGATCCTGATCGGGTTTGGGACCTTTGAACAGAATGCCGCCGCCAGCGTCGGGGCGTTGGGTCAGGGATTGCAGCATCCACGCGGTGCCGAACACCCCCTCGATGGCCAGCGCCTGCCCTTTGGACACGGCACAAGCCTGCCCCGTATCCGCCGCCCCCATTGCCCGAAGAATCCCGGCGGCGCGGTCAGCGTCGGCCATGTCGGCGTCCGAGGGCTGGGCTTCGGTCAGACATCCCACAGGCGGCAACAAACCGGGCGCGATCTCATGCGCGGCCCTGAGGGTGAGGCCGGCCCCTTCAAGAATTCCGATCACGGCGCGCAAAGCGCCGTCATCCCCGGACAGGATGGCCTTTTGGATGATCGGAACCAATGGCAGCGTCGCGGCGTCGATGCGCGAGGAGTCAATTGGCGGGCGCCGAACAGCGCCAGCCAGACAGATATCGGTCACGCCCCGCGCCTTCAGGTCAGCGATGAAACTGCCCAGCTGTTCCAGAGGAAACACGACATCCGCGCTCAGGGTGTCCGGCAGAAACCCCTCCATCGCGCAGATCAAAGGACGTTCTGTCAACTGCGCAACAACTTCGGTCGGCAGCGCCCCGGTTCCCGCAATCAACGCAAGCATGACCCTATTTCCTCGGGGTCAGGAAGGATCGGTCACTGTGGCCGGTGACGAAATCCACGATCTGCTGCACATAGTCGCTTTCGTTGCCTTCACCGATCCGGCTGGCGCGATCCATAAAGGTGCCTTCGCCGTCGGACAATTCCTTGAAGGCCGCGCGCAGCGCCGAGATATCTTCCCGCGATACACCCTTGCGCTTGAGACCGACGAGGTTTAGGCCATCCAGCTCACCCCTCGACGCCTGTACCAGACCGTAAGGAATAACATCTTTCGGCACCATGGTCAGCGCGCCAATAATGGCCCCGCGTCCAACGCGCACCCATTGATGCAACCCCGAAATGCCACCGACGATCACGTCGTCTTCAACGATACAATGCCCGGCGGCGCCGGCATGGTTCACCATGATCACACGGCTGCCGATCTGAACGTCATGGGCCACGTGAACACCCGCCATCAACAGACAGTCGTCACCGATCCGCGTGACCCCTCCGCCACCTTCCGTCCCGATATTGATTGTCACATGCTCGCGGATCCGGTTGCGTTTGCCAATCTCAAGCCGGGTGTTTTCGCCGCTGAATTTCAGATCCTGAGGGATCTCACCAATCACCGAGAAATTGAACACAACGGTATCGTCGCCGATCGAGGTGTCGCCCGTCACGACCACATGCGATTTCAACTCGACCCGATCGCCCAGTTTCACCTGTGGGCCCACGTGGCAGAAGGGACCGATGATACAATCCTGTCCAATCTGCGCACCATCTTCAATAATTGCGCTGGGATGGACTCCGTTCATGTTGTTTTTTCCATATCCCAGTCGACATAGGCCGAGAATTCCGCCTCGGCGGCGACTTCGCCTTCGACAGTTGCACGGCCGCTGAATTTGAACAGCTTTCCGCCTTTTTTCCCACGTACGGTTTCCACATGCATTTCCAGCACATCACCGGGCACAACCTTGCGGCGGAATTTGCATTTGTCGATGCTCATGAAGTAAATCAACAGTTCGGTGTCGATGACGTCCATTCCCACACCCAGCATCACACCGGCGGTCTGCGCCATTGCCTCGACAATCGTGACACCCGGCATGATCGGCGTACCGGGGAAATGCCCCTGAAAATGCGGTTCGTTCATGGTGACATTCTTGATTCCGCGCGCCGACTGATAGCCCGAGATATCTACCACCTTATCGACCAGCAAAAACGGATAGCGGTGCGGCAGGATCCTCTGGATCAGCTGAATGTCTGCGCTTTTGGTTTCAGTGCTCATGATGCAGATATCCCGTTTTGGATGTTTCTTTTTTTGCGTGGTTAGCAATACAGCACTGCAAGGGCAAGCGAACCTATTCGCCTTGACCCTGTTGCAAATCGCTTCCGTCACCTATCGCAGCGTTTATTCGGATGATTGCGGCTTCGGTGATGTCGGACGTGCTGACGACGACATTGGACCGCTCGATCATCACGCTGGCCCCGATTTCGCGCAACAGATCGACAAGCACCGGGCGCACAATTTCGGAAAAGGTCTGCTGGGCTTCTTCGCTGCGACGGGCCAGAACATCCAGCTTTGCCCTTTGCCCCTCGCGATGGGACTGAACCTTGAGATCAAACGCCTCGGCCAGGGGGCGGAACTCGTCGGCCGACATGGTGGCGCGCTGCTCGGTGAGTTCCTTTTCTTCGCGGCTCAGTTCCGCGACAATCCGTTGGTTTTCTTCGGCCAGTAAGGCGCTTTCCTTTTCAATTTCGCGAAAAACGCGCTGTCCAAAGGCGGACTTGGCAAACAGCTCTTCACTGGACAGGGTGACAACACTGGCTTGTGGCACACCAAGCTGCTGTGCATTTGCCAAAGGCGCCGAGACCATCGTCACAAATGCACACAGGGCCCAAAGCGGGCCCCGTGTTCTGCCAAGCAATCTGTTCAGCATCGCGGATCAGAACCGGGCCTGGATCGTGAAGTCAAAGTTCTGCTCCTTGTCGAAAGATTCTTTCTTGAGAGGCTGCGAGAAGTTGAACTGCAACGGCCCGAATGGAGTTTCCCAGAGCACCGAAATCCCAATCACGTGCCGGATCGATCCGTTTGCACCGACAATAGTTGCACCTGCCGTATTGACGTTGTCGATGTTGTAGAGGTTGCCAACATCATAGAACAAGCCACCGCGTAGACCGAGTTCCTCGGGAAGACCCAGCGGGAAGTCGGTTTCGAAACGGGCAACCCAGTAGTAATTGCCCCCGATCGCGTCATCCTGACCGCTGGACAGGTCACGTGGTCCGATACCCGCAGGTTCGAAACCCCGGAAAGTATTGGGGCCCAGCACAAACCGGTCAACAGTACGGCTGAAATCGTTTCCCCGCCAATGCAGAGCGCCCAGTTCCATCGTTGCCCGAAGCACCACCTCTTCGTTCCAAACCCGGGTTTGCGCGATACCACGCGCCGTGGTCTTGAAGTATTTGTTGTCCCCACCAAGCCCAGCAGCATCAACGCCAACCTCGAACAGAACGCCGGTATTGGGGTCCAGACCGCCTAGACGGCTGTCATAAATGTAGGACAGTCCCAATGAACTGGACGTCCGTTTGCCCTGCGCAATTTCAGAAGAAATCACCGCACCGTTAACTTCGTTGTCCTGCTGCGTCATCTCGCTGCGGTCCCAGCCATAGCGAACCCGCAGAGCCGACAATTCACCAATCGCGTAGGTCAGCTGCGGTGCAAAGAAAAGACTGCTTGTGTCGTAGCTTGCAAACCCGGAATTGGTAGCCGACAGCCCCAGACCAAGATCAAAGCGCAGCTTGCGACCCAGCAGATAGGGCTCTGTAAAGCTGAGCGTATATTGTTCCGAGTCCTGCGCGGTGGAGATCGAGACACCAAGGTTCTGGCCACGGCCCAGGAAGTTGGATTCGTTCAGACCAATTGCAATCCCGAAACCGTCCGTAACCGAGTAGCTGCCTCCGAGGCTCAACGAGCCGGTGGGTTGTTCTTCAACGTCTACATCCAGAATGACCTGGCTTGGCGACGATCCCTCGCGTGGTTCGACTTCGGCAACAGCAAAGAAGCCCAAGGCATTGATACGCTCCGCAGCCTGACGGATTTCGCGTGGGTTGAACGGGTCACCTTCGACAGTGTCAAACTGCCGCCGGATCACTCGGTCCAGGGTGGTTGTGTTGCCTTCAATATCGATCCGCTCGACAAAGATCCGAGGACCTTTTGTCAGAACAAATTCGACATCCAAAGTCAGATCGCGGTCATTGCGCGTAACACGTGGTTCCACCCGAAGGAAATCCACGCCTTGCTTCAGGCCCAGTCGCTCCTGTCTTGTAATCGAGTTTTCAACAAGCGTCGGCGTATATGTCACGCCGGGTTTGATCTTCAGCGCGTCCTGATAAGGTGCCGGATCGACGCCCGGAATCTCACTGACGGTCGTGATTTTACCGAACGAGAATTTTTGGCCCTCGGTTACATTCATCACCAGGAAAAACGCATCCCTTTCACGGGTAAACTCGACGTTGGCGCTGTTCACACGGAAGTCGACATAGCCTCGTGAAAGGTAGAAATCCCGAATGACTTGCTTGTCGAACTCGATACGATCGCCGATGAACGTGTCGTTCCGGAAGAACGTCCGCAGGAAGGTTGCCTGCTTGGTTTCCAGAACGCGGCGCAAACGACGGTCCGAAAAGGCACGGTTGCCAACAAAACTGACACGTTCCACTTCAATGGTCGTGCCTTCTGCCACTTCAAAAACCAGATCGACTCGGTTGTCGCTACGGCGGATAATCCGAGGGATTACGGTCGCGGCAACTCGGCCTTGGGCTGAATACACTTCAGCAATCATGTCGGCGTCAGACTCGGCCAACTGCGGGGTAAAGACGCGGCGCGGCTGAGATTCGATAACGTCCAACAACACGTCGTCTTTGACACGGGCGTTACCCTCGATGCTGATCTGATTGATCGTCGGATATTCCTGAACCGTGATGACCAGCGTAGACCCCCGCGGCGTCAGCTCAACTGTTTCAAATACACCACTGTCAAGCAAACGCTGATAGGCATCATTGAGCTGGCCGGCAGTTACGGTCTGGCCAGGTTCGATTCCCGTTCGGGCGATGATCGTGCCGGTTTCAATCCGGCGATTGCCCTCAACGTCAAACGAATTGATCGTGAAATTTTGCGCCAGTGCTGCATGCGGAAAAGTCATTAAGCTTGCAGCAACAAAAAGGAAAAGAACCGCTAGCGCCTGCCACAAAATATTGTTTGTTGGCATTTGCTGCCCGCAGGATGTGCCCGCCCCTCGCCTGTCAGTCATTTTATGCTCTACCCAGAATTTAAGACTTTAATGCTGAGTAGCGGGATTGAATGAGCTTGTCAAAAGGCGAAATAGAAGCAGCCGCGAAGACTGCCATTCAAATTGACGACGTTAATTTCGGTAAGAATCACATGGCCGCCAGATAGGCGGCACCTGCCATAGCCAACGCCGTAACCGCAAAGCTCAGCAGAACGTCCCAATTCAGCACGAACAGGAAGCTAAAGCTCTGATACGATTTTTTCAGCGTTTTGGTCATGGCTTTTCCCTCAGACGCAAAAATCATAACGTCAGAATGAGGCAATATTGCGGCCCAATCTTGCGCCGCGCGCCACAATCAGCAGAACAGATCGTTGCTCACTGAAAACAGCATGAGGGTGAGAATTAAGGTGATCCCTACCCCCATGAGCACCCGCAAGGCCCCGTCACTGGGTGGTTTCCCTGCAATGGCTTCATAAGCGTAGAACACGAGATGCCCGCCATCCAATGCCGGGATCGGAAACAGGTTCAGCAATCCGACCGCCGTCGACAGAACCGCGATGAAGAAAATGAAGTTCTGCGCCCCCTGGCTGGCCATTGCCCCCGAGGTTTCGGCGATTCCGATCGGCCCCGAGATGTTGCAAGTGCTGATTGCCCCCGTCACCATGTGCCATATACCCGACAGCGACCCTTCGATAATGCGGCCCGTCTGTCTGACACCACCGGTCAGTGAATCCAGAATACCAGCCGGTTCAGTTGCCGGCTCCAGCATCATGCCCCCGATGATCCCAATCCGCCAATGGGTGACGAAACCGCCATCCGGCTGAGGTTCATCCGTGCGTCGCGGGGCCAATGCGAATTCCAGCTCGGACCCATCCCGCCAGACGTCCAACAGAAGAACCCGGCCATCGGACCCTTCGACAAAATCCTTCAGCTGCTCGAAGGCAAAGATCGGCTCCCCGTTCACCGCCGTGATGACATCGCCTTGTTTCAGCTGAATATCCATCGCCGCGCTGCGTGGGGCCACTTGGCGGATCAGGGGTGGAAACATCCATGGTGCTTGTACATCCAGCGTTTCACCGTCCCGGATCACCGTGTAATCCAGAACCGGTTCCACAGGCAGCGCCTCAATAAAGTCCTGCCAGGCCCCCTCTTCATCATAGTCAGGTGTCGGAACACCGGCGATGGCCGTGATCACATCACCTTCTCTCAGCTCCTGCACAGTGCCCGGCAAGGGTTGCAACGATCCGACTGTCAGCGGCTCTTTCGATACGCCTTGTGACCAGAAAATCAGGCCAAACACCAGAATGGACATGACGAAGTTGAAGACAGGTCCGGCCGCGACCGTTGCGGCCCGTGCCCACAAAGGGGCACCGTGCATGGTGCGGCGCAGCTCTTCCGGGCTTTGGGTAGCGATGCCTTCCATCGCCTTTTCATCCTTGCCCGATGCTGCATTGGCATCGCCCAGGAACTTCACATACCCCCCAAAAGGCAGCAACGCGATCTGCCATCTGGTCCCCCGTTTGTCGACACGGCTCCAGAGAACCGGGCCAAACCCGATCGAGAACACTTCGGCATGGATACCGGACCAACGCCCCACAATGTAGTGGCCGTATTCGTGCACCGCGACGATGACCGACAATGCGATGACAAACGCGACAATCGTCCAGAGAAGATTGCCAAATTGCGGGATTAGGGAAAGTACGTCCAAAATTCTATCCTGCTCGTTCCACCACAGCGTCATCGACCCACTGACGTGCCAGATGGTCTGTTTGCTGTACGTTATCAAGGGTCATCGGGGCATCAATAAGGCTGTCTGACGCGTCGAACCTGTCGAGAACCGCGGCGACGGCATCAGCCATATCCAGAAATCCGGTCCGGCGTGCGATGAAATGATCCAGCGCACGTTCCTTCGCGGCGTTGAAAACAGCGCCCGCCAGGCCGCCACGCGCCATCACGTCCCGGGCCAGTTTCAATGCGGGATAACGTGCCAGATCCGGCGCGTTGAAACGCAACTGCCCCAGCTTGGCCAAATCAAGGCGCTGTATCGGCAATTCCCGTCTTTCGGGCCAATGCAGCGCGTAACCGATGGCGTGGCGCATATCGGGTGCCCCCATATGGGCCATCATCGCACCATCACGATAGCCAACCAGGGCGTGTACTATGGATTCCGGATGCACCAGCACTTCGATCTGATCCGGTTCAACACCGAAATATTCTTTTGTTTCGATGACTTCCAACGCTTTGTTGAACATCGATGCGCTGTCGATGGTGATACGCTGCCCCATATCCCAATTCGGATGGCTGGAGGCTTGTTCAACAGTCGCGTTCACCAGTTCTCTCAGGGGCCAATCTCGGAACGCCCCGCCGCTGGCGGTGATGATCACGCGCTCGACGGTTTCGACGTCTTCACCGACCAAAGCCTGAAACACCGCCGAATGCTCGCTGTCGACCGGCAGCAATCGCGCACCATGCTGTTTGGCCGTTTCCAGAACCAATGATCCTGCGCAGACCAATGTCTCTTTGTTTGCCAGCGCCAGGGTCGCCCCCTGTTTCAACGCCTCGATGCCCGGCGCCAACCCGGCCGAGCCGACAATGGCCGACATGATCCAATCCGCCGGACGTGCCGCAGCCTCGACGATCGCACGCCGGCCCGCAGCCGCCTCGACGTCACTGCCGGCCAAAGCGGAACGCAGGTCATCAAGCCGGTTTTCATGAGCGGTGACGGCAATATCGGCACCGAGCCGACGCGCGTCATCCGCAAGCCTTTGAATATTGGCACCACCGGTCAAGGCCACGACATCATACTCGGACGGTGCGCGCGAAATCAGATCAATCGTGTTCTGCCCGATCGACCCGGTGGCTCCAAAAACAGATACCTTTCGCATTACATTTCACCCGGCGAATAGATCAGCCCTGCGATCAGAACAAACAGCGCAGCACCCATCATGCCATCAAACCGATCCAGAAAGCCGCCATGGCCCGGTATCAGGTTCGAACTGTCTTTGACACCGAACTTGCGCTTGACCGCGCTTTCGACAATATCACCGGCCTGACTTGCCATTGAAGCCAAGACGGAAACAACGACAAAAGCGAATCCAAAGCCGGCCAGGCTTGCAAAAACCGCGCCGACACATGCCGCGGCGGCCCACCCGCCGGCGGTTCCCGACCACGTCTTCTTCGGGCTGACCTTGGGCCAGAATTTCGGGCCACCAACCGCCTTGCCCACGAAATAGCCCGCGACGTCCGTGGCAACCACGACAGCAATCAGCCAAACCATCCAGCCAAAACCGGAATTTTCGCGGATCGAAATGAAACCCAGCCCGGCCCCGACGATCCAGACCACGAACATCCCGAACAGAACCTTCGAACGACTGATCTGCCCCACTCCCACAAGCGCAGGCGCAAGCACGACCGGCAAAGTGTAAATCGGCGGCAGATGATAGCTGAGAACCACGGTGATGCTTGTCAGAATCCCCAATTGAACGGCCACGCCGCGGGCTTGCGGGTCGATCATTCGAACCAATTCCCACGTCATCAGACCACAGGCTGCGGCAATGAAGGTTTCGAACCACCACCCGCCAAGCCAGACTTCGATTGATCCGATCACGACCAGAACTGCAGCAGAAAGAACCCGTGTTGTCAGGTCAGACCATCGGCCGTCTCTCATGCCAGAACCGCTCCGAACCGCCGATCTCTGGTGCCGTAATTCTGGCACAGACGGGCCAGTTCAGCAGCAGTGAAGTCCGGCCAGAGGGTGTCGATGAATTCATATTCCGAGTAAGCCGATTGCCAAAGAAGAAAGTTTGAAATTCGCGCTTCACCGCTGGTTCGAATAACAAGGTCGGGATCAGGAAGAACTCGCGTATCCAGATACTTAGGAAGAGTTTCTTCATCCACCTCTTCGGGTTTCAACCGCCCTTCAGCCACATCCCGCGCCAGACGCTTGGTGGCGCGTGCGACTTCGTCGCGCCCACCATAATTCAGCGCGACGGTCAAATGAACCAGATCGTTGTTCTTGGTTTCTTCTTCCAGCGAGTCCATCAACTCGATCAACTTGGAATCCAGCCGGACCCGATCTCCGATGAACCGAACGCGGATGCCATTATCCGCAAGTGTCCGGGTTTCCTTGATGATATAGCGGCGGAACAGGTTCATCAGGCCGGCCACCTCGACCTGGGTCCGCTTCCAGTTTTCGGTCGAAAAAGCGAACACTGTCAGGTACTTGATCCCCAAACCTGGGCAGGCCTCGACAACCTCGCGCACGCGCCGCGCACCGGCATGGTGGCCGAACAGCCGGGGACGGCCGCGCGCCTGCGCCCAACGACCATTGCCATCCATGATGATGGCCACATGGCGCGGGCCGGACTCCAGCTCGGTTTGCGGGTCTTTTGGCATCAGTTCGGCTCAGACCTGCATGATTTCGGCTTGCTTGGTTTCGAGCGCAGCATCTACGGCCTTGATCATCTCATCCGTCATGTCCTGAACTTCACTTTCCCAAAGCTTCTGGTCATCTTCCGACATGCCGTCCGCCTTGGCCTTCTTGATCTGATCCATGCCATCGCGACGCACGTTCCGGATCGCAATGCGCGCGTTTTCTGCGTAGTGACCGGCGACCTTGCTCAACTCGCGGCGACGTTCTTCGTTCAACTCGGGTATCGGCAGCATTATGATGGTGCCGTTCAATTGCGGATTGATCCCAAGGCCGCTTTCGCGGATGGCCTTTTCCACCTTACCCACCAGTGACTTGTCCCAGACGTTTACAGTGACCATTCGCGGTTCGGGCACGTTCACGGTGCCCACCTGGTTGATCGGTGTCATCGAACCGTAAGCGTCAACCATGACAGGTTCCAGCATCGAGGCCGAAGCACGCCCCGTTCGCAATGATGCAAATTCGGTTTTCAGATTGGCCATTGCGCCATCCATGCGGCGCTGCAGATCATCGGTGTCCAGTTCGAAGTCGTCAGACATTCTGCTCACTCCCCGTCTTCAGGTAATCTTTGGATGGGTCTTACGCCATCGCAATTGGGATGTATAGCAATCATGATCGGGAATTGTATCAATGGCCAGAGGTGTTGCGACCAATTTGGGCAAACATCTTTTCCGGAACCTGGCCGAGTTTCTTCGGCCAGGTTGAGTTCATGGGTCAGCCTCAGGCGTTCACGTCCACCACGACGCGCCCCTTGACCTGACCTTTCAGAATGTCGGCGCCCAGTTGCGGCAGATCGGACAGACCGGCCGGTTGAACCATCGCCTCAAGCTTATCCATCGGCAGATCCGTGGCGATCCGTTTCCACGCGCGCACCCTGTTGTCATAGGGCTGCATCACGCTGTCGATGCCCAAAAGGTTCACGCCGCGCAGCAGGAACGGAATCACCGTCGCAGGCAAAGCAGCGCCCCCTGCCAAACCTACCGCAGCAACTGAACATCCGTATTTCATCTGGCCCAGAACACGTGCCAGCATGGCGCCGCCCACAGCATCAACGCAGCCCGCCCATGTTTCGCTCTCAAGGGGGCGTTTTGTGGTCTCGTTCAGGTCGTCGCGCGGCACAATGGTCGTCGCACCAAGTGATTTCAGATAGTCACCGGTTTCGGGCCGTCCGGTGACCGCGGCGACCTCATAGCCCAAATTGCCAAGAATGGCCGTGGCCACCGACCCGACACCGCCCGCGGCACCGGTTACCAATACCGGTCCACGATCCGGGGTCAGCCCATGATCCTCCAGCGCCATGACCGCCAGCATCGCAGTAAACCCGGCAGTGCCCACAGCCATTGCCTGACGCGTTGTCAGCCCATCGGGCAACGGCACCAGCCAATCGGCCCGCGCGTTGGCTTTTTGCGAATAGCCGCCCCAGTGTGCCTCACCAACGCGCCATCCGGTCAGAACAACCTTGTCACCGGGTTTGTAGCGGTCATCCGATGAGGCCTCGACCGTGCCGGCGTAGTCAATGCCCGGGACATGCGGATAGGCCCGCACCAGCCCGCCCCCTTTCGGAGACAGGCACAGGCCATCCTTGTAGTTCACCGTGGAATATTCGACCGCAACCGTGACATCACCATGCGGCAGATTATCCACCGACAATTGTTTGATCGAGCCGGTGGCAAGTCCGCTCTCTTCATCCTTGTCCATCACAAGTGCATTGAACATCTGTCATTCCTTTCGTGTTCAGTGACCAGCCCATGTCGTCAGCTGGTTCAAAATATCCCGAGGTCGACGCGGCAGCGTCCTTGATTCTGCTAGATCCAGAAATGCGATTGCACGGTCGCGCGGCGCATCCCAGCCGGTGTTTCCACTTCCAGTTCCGTCCCGGCATCCCAATGGCTCAGGCGCACCATACCGATCGCCACATTGGTTTCAAAATCCGGAGACCAAGCCGCCGATGTCACCTGCCCCACGCGCTTGCCGCTTGCAAACAGGTCCCAGGGATGATCGCAACCCGGTACCGGATCACCGGCGATGGCGATTGGCCGGATTTGCTGCACCGCCCCTTCCTTGGCGACACGCAACAGGGCATCCCGACCGATACAGCCAATCGCGGTATGCGTGTTGCAGAACTTTCCCAGACCGCATTCATGCGGGGTATTGTCGTCGGTCATGTCGTTCCCATAGGACAACAACCCGCCCTCAATGCGTTCGATCAGGTTCGGGCAGCCCGCGCGCACGTGCAGGTCTTCGCCGGCGGCAAACAGGGCGTTCCACAAAGGCATGCCGATATCGCCACCTTCCACGTATATCTCGAAACCACCCTGTTTCGAATAACCGGATCGCGCGACGGCCAGATCGCGCCCCTCGAACTCGAACATGTCGAATTTGAAGAAACGGATGTCGCGCACTCGGTCCCCGAAGACACGGGCCATCAGCTCGTCCGCCTTCGGGCCCTGAACGGCAAGCGGCGACACGTCCGGTTCATCCACCAGCACATCCAGACGGTACCCAACGGCGATACCCTTGACCCACAGCAACAGATCACTGTCGGCAATCGAGATCCACCATCGGTCTTCGGACAACTTCACCGCCACCGGGTCGTTCAGCATGCCGCCGGTTTCGTCAACGATCGGCACATAGAAACATTGCCCCGGCAGCATACCGCGCAGATCGCGCGGGGTCAGCATCTGCATGAGACGCGCAGCATCAGGGCCACGCAATTCAACCTGCCGCTCGCACGACACATCCCAGACCTGAACATGGGTCTTCAGATGCCGGTAATCGGCTTCAACACTTTCAAATACCGTCGGCAACAACATGCGGTTGTAAACCGTATAGCCCTTGACCCCGGCAGCTTCGACTCCTTCAGAGAACGGAGTGCGCCGCAAGCGGCGTGAGGCGGAAATCTGCGGCATTCATACCTCCTGCGGCATAAAGACGATATCACTGACAGGCGCTTCCGAGCCCGTCTCGGTTAGCATTTTGTGCACTTGTCCCCTGTGATGGGTCTGATGATTGAAGAAATGGATCACGCACAGCGCGTAAGGCATTGTGACATCGGCCTCTTTTGCGGCGGAATACCACGTGAACGATCCGGTCAGCGGATCATCCCCCAGCCCTTCTGCCCAGTGCAGGATACGCGTGTCGATCTTTTCGCGTAACGCCAACCAGCTTTGCAGGTCCGGGCACAGGTATACGCTTTCATGGATACCCCCGCCCGCCTTGTGAATATTGCCATCTGGCCCGTCGCGCTTTTCGAAACGCGACATCCACATCCAGTCGCCCCACAGCAGATGGTTCACCGTGCCCATGATCGAGCCAAAGAACGCCCCGCGTTCAAGGGTCAGCTCCTTCGGTGTCAGAGATTGCAAAAACTCTGCCAACTGTTTGTTCTGCCAGTGATTGTAACGCGCCATTTCCTGCGCATACCTACCCGTGATCATCATTTGGGCCCGTGCCAGTCGATCGGGCAGATCTCTGCGGACTTGCCGCCAAAGTCCCAGACCCGGCCATAGTCGCGCACCTTCGATTTGGTGCCACGCGCCACGATGATGTCAGGTCCCATCCAGTATTTGGAATTTGAGACCATCACCGGATGCTCCGGGTCCTTGCCCGCAAGCATCTCGATCTCTCCCTGGATTTTGCGACCAATCGCGATCCGACGTTTGTTTCCGTCGCGCTCAATCTGGACCGGCGCCCGTTCCGCACCAATGATCTCGCTGACCAGCATAGTAAACAGACCGGTCGTGCCGCCCGCCTGACCGCTGAAGATTTGCAACAAACCGTTATAAGCTTTGCCGCTTGCGCGCTCGTCGACATAAGCGGCGACTTTCCACTGGCCTTCCCCCATCCGGCCCGGAATATCGACCAGCAAGCCGACATTCAGACCCGACAGATCCTCGCCTTCATAGTGGCCTTCATCAACGATGATGCCCATCCAAGCATGGCAGTGACCTTCCGTCGGGGGATGTGAGCCTAGCGACACCACGCAGGGGCAGAACACGTCGCATGAACAATTCAGGATTAACTCGCCCTTGATGGCCCATTCCGTCGGGCTCATCTCTCGCCGCTTGGGATTGGGCATGCGGCTGTCGATACGCTGGCTGACGGGCAGCCGATCGGCGTCTGGTTTTCTGTTTTTAGCCATTGGCTTATCCTCCGTAGCTAATTGGATACACGAGCAGGACAAGACCGCCCGCAATCAACACAAACCCCATTGGACGGGTCACGGCGTGCCCGATCTGAGGAAGTTTCTCCAAAACCATGAACAGGGTCGCGAGCCCCATCCACAACAGGCTCATCACACCGCCGACAAAGCCAAGTGCCATAAAGCCCCAGCAACAGCCGACGCAAAACGCGCCAAGACCCAGTCCCATGCGCACGCCACCTGCAAAACCGGTTCTCCAATGTCCCAGGAAATAGGTCAGCGGGGCATGGCAGACACCGTGGCACACCTCTTTGGCGCGGGAAAACTGAAAGACGCCCACGGCAATCATCAAGCCGCCCGCGATCCATCCGGATTTGGCAATTCCCAGCATGTCGACAACGCCGCCAAACAGCAGAACCAGCTGAATTCCTGCGATCACGGCCGCAAACCCGACCCAGACGACGGAATACCCGGCCAGAACCCCCAGCCAGCCGGCGCGGCTGCCATTTGCGCTGCGGATCAGGTCATCGTAACTGCGCAGGGTCGGGATCAGGGTCGGCAGCATCATGGCCGCCATCATGATCGCCCACATTGAAAACAGCGGGCCGAACTCGGCCATGGGCATGTACATATCCATGCGCGGATCCATCGCGGCCATCGCCTGCCCCATCGGCCCCGGACGGCCGATCAGATCAAGGTCCATGTCCCGGCTCATCGAGAACATGACCCACCACGCCCACAAGATCAGAACATAAAAGCCCAGCCACATTCCGCTGCGCAGCCACGTACGACTCACTTCGGCCTCCCGACTCAACTCCCTTGCTTTTCAAATGTCAGACTTTTAAATGTCAGACAAATAAAAATTTGCCCAAGGTCGTCTGAAGATGAAAACCGCGCCCCGGAAAACCGCAGACCTGTCTGCCCAGATCGCCCAGGCCATTCGGGATGCGATCGTATCGGGTGAACTGATCGTGGACGCGCGCCTGCCGTCCGAAGCCGAACTGTCGGATCAGTTCCAGGTCTCTCGCCCGACCGTACGTGAGGCATTGAAACGGCTGGCCGCGCAATCCTTGATCCGCACGCAACGCGGCGCTTCTGGCGGAGCGTTCGTGAATCGCCTGAGCTTTGAGGATGCCTATTCTCAGCAAGTCACGACTTCGACATTGCTGCTGTCGATGAATGCGGTCAGCTTCGATACCGCATGCGAAGCGCGATATGCCCTGGAAAGGGCCTGTGCGGCCTTGTCTGCCCAGCGGCGCACGGCAGATCACCTGGCGACCATGCGGGCAGAAATATTCCGCCAGTCCCAACCGGGCCTGACGGACGAAGCATTTTGCGCCTCGGACGTGACTTTCCATCGCGCGCTGGTGGATGGGGCTGGCAACCCGGTCCTGTCCTATCAGCTGGCAGGCGCCGTGGAAGCGATGCAACCGTTGATGAACATGATCACGTTTACCGCGCGATCCCGCGAAGAGATCATCGGACTGCACAGCAGAATAGTGGACGCGCTTGAGGCAAAAGACGCAGACACCGTAGACACCGCACTTATTGATCTGGAACATTACACACGACGGCTGGCCCACGACGTGGTCGAAAGCAAACGTAAACCGATCTGAGGGCCGCATTCGAAACAAGATCAGAACAAGGGGCATACGAACGGGCAGATTGTCATCCGGCGCCAAGATCGGAACTTTCAATATGAATTGAAGTTCAATGACTTACGGGAGGACGTTATGAACCAAAGACCGGATCCAAGTTTTTATCCATCCGCGAAACTGGCGATGGAGGGCCCCGCCGAGACACTTGCATTCACGCTGATGCTCAGCCCTGACTTTTCTCAACCCGACGGGCTGGCGGTTGTGAATGTCGATCCAAGCTCGGACGATTTCGGAAAGATCGTGCATCAGGTGATCATGCCCGAAAAGGGTGACGAATTTCACCATTTCGGCTGGAACGCCTGTTCTTCTTCCCTGTCGCCGCTGAGCGGTCACGCGTTTCTGGAGCGGCGCTATCTGATCATCCCGGGCATCCGGTCCAGCCGGATTTATGTCATTGACGTGAAGAACCCGCTAGAAGCCAAGATTCACAAGATCATCGAACCCGAAGAAGTCTTTGCAAAGACAGGGTACTCCCGTCCGCACACGATCCATTGCGGGCCCGAGGGGATCTACGTCAGCACCCTTGGTGGTGGTGGCCCTGACGGCACAGATGGCCCTCCGGGCATATTCATCATGGATTGCGAGACCTTCGATATCATCGGGCGCTATGAGATCGAGCGCGGCGTGCAGGACAAGCATTATGATTTCTGGTGGAACCTACCGCGTGACTACATGGTCAGTTCCGAATGGGGGCTGCCGCCGCAATTCGAAAACGGGCTGGTGGCCGAGGATCTGTTGTCCAACAAGTACGGCCACCGGATCCATTTCTGGAACCTTCGGAACCGGACGAATATTCAAACCATCGATCTGGGCGAAAACCATCAGATGGCCTTGGAAATCCGCCCCGCGCATGATCCCGTTAAACAATACGGGTTCTGCGGCGTTGTCGTCGACACAACCAACCTGCAAGGTGCGATCTTCACCTGGTGGCGCAATGATGACGGCACGTTCGAAGCCAAGAAGACCATAACAATCGATCCGCAACCCGCTGATCCTGATGATCTTCCTGACCTTCTGAAGGGCTTCTCAGCCGTTCCGCCGCTGGTCACTGATATCGACCTGAGCCTGGACGACAAGTACCTCTATGTCGCGTGCTGGGGAACCGGCGAGATGCATCAATACGATGTATCCGACCCGATGAACCCAACCCTGGCAGGCAAGGTCGAGATCGGCGGAATCGTCAAAAAGACAAAGCATCCAAATGGTCAAACCTTTGGCTATGGTCCACAGATGGTCGAAATCAGCCGCGACGGCAAACGCGTCTATTGGACCAATTCGCTCTATTCCACGTGGGACGATCAGTTCTACCCCGAGGAAGGTGGTGCGGCCATGGTCAAGGCTGATGTCGGCGAGAATGGTGGTCTGACATTGGATCCGAAGTTCTGGGTAGAGTTTCCCAAGGGCTATCGCAGCCACCAGATCCGGTTGGAGGGCGGAGACTGTTCAACCGACAGCTTCTGCTATCCGTCGGTCTGAGTTGGAATTTTTGATGTCATCAACGGCTGGCCTGTGGCTGGCCGTTGTTCTGAGCGGCGCCTATCACGGCCTGAACCCCGGCATGGGCTGGCCACTGGCGGTGTCTTCGGCTTTGATGGAACAACGCCAATCCGCGCTTTGGGGTGCACTCGCGGCTTTGGCTGGCGGGCATTTCGTAGCCATGCTCGGCGTACTTCTTCCTTTTGCCCTGATGGCCGTACTGGTCGATTATCAAAATGTAATCCGCATCGGCGCGGCTCTGGTCGTGATTGGCATGGGCCTGTACATCGCGATAACCCGCCGTCACCCCCGCTTTCTTTCGCGGATCCCGCCAAGCAGGCTCGCGCTGTGGTCTTTTCTTGTGGCGCTTGCCCACGGGGCTGCCCTGATGCTGGTTCCAATCTATCTGGGCCTGTGTGCCGTAGATGAACTGGACGCGGGCCATCAAGCGATTTCTCAGATCATGACCACGAACACCCTTTTGGTTCTGGGCGTCGCCGCGCTGCATACGGCCGCCATGGTTTTGGGTGGCGGGTTTTTGGCCTTTGCGGTCTATCGTTGGCTTGGTCTGCAATTCCTGTCGCGCAGCTGGTTCAACCTGGAGCTCCTCTGGGCCCTGAGCCTCATTCTGGTCGGTGGTCTGGGTCTTTGGTCCGCAATTGGCTGACCTTGTACTTTGTTTTGAAACGCGCTTTGTCTGCATCGAAACAAAACTGGAGCTTCCGAATGCAGGACCAAACCCGCCCAACCGAAGTGCTGCGTCAGGGCAAAATCGACGACTGGACGGCCGCCACATCCCATGCCTTTACCCGCGAGTTGTCTGACGGCACCCTGCCCGAGAACAAGATGCGCTGGTATCTGCAACAGGACTATCAGTTCGTCGACGGTTTCGTGCGTCTTTTGGCCAGCGCCATCGCGCATGCGCCGACCCTTGCCGACAGCGTACCGGCCGCGCAGTTTCTGGCGGTGATCACAGGCCCCGAGAACACCTATTTCCTGCGCGCGATGGACGCTTTGGGCACTGAGCCCAGCACCGAGCCCGCGCCCGCCACACGCGCGTTTCAGGATCTGATGGCCGAAGCTGCAGCCTCTGGCCGTTATCAGAAAATGCTGGCGGTACTCGTCGTGGCGGAATGGGTTTACCTGAGCTGGGCCAGCCCGGAAAACCCGCCCAAGGACGGCTTGCCGTTCTGGTTTGCGGAATGGATCACGCTACATGCGGGCGAAGGGTTCGAAAGCGTCGTGGAATATCTGCGCAGTCAGCTGGACAACGTCTGGCCGACGCTGGATGCGGCCGAACAGGCCGAGGTCACGCGACTGTTCCATCGCGCTGTCGAACTGGAACGTGATTTCTTTGACGCCGCCTACGCGGCCTGAACCATAAGGGGGCCGGAATGGTCGCAACTCTGAACGTCATCGCGGCATTGCTGACCATCGGGTTCGGCGCATTCGGGTTTCTGGCGCCGGCCCACACCGCGTCGGCCCTGGATTTGGCCCCGACCAACAGCACGATGGGGTTGTCCGAGATGCGCGCCTCGGTCGGTGGTTTGTTTGTTGTGACGGGGATTGCCGTTATCTGGCTGAACAACCCAATGGCCTATGTCATGCTGGGCATTGTCTATTCCGGTGCAGCGCTGGGCCGGTTTGTGTCGGTCGCGCTGGACAATCCCCCCTTGGCCAAGGCGTTGATCTTTGGGGGAATCGAACTGGTTTTGGCCGTCTGGCTGATTGCTGCAAACTTCAACAAAGCCACCTAACAGATTGGAAATGTTAAACACGGTTGCGTTCATTCTGAGTTTGCATCCACCCATTACCTCACCTATATAAGAGTCGTCCTTCGGGACTATGGACATAAACGCGCTCGTAATAAGCGGATCGGACCCGGGGGCGGTACCCGGCGGCTCCACCAACCATCCTTCGTTTGGGGATTTTGGGGCCGAAACAGGATCGACGAACGTCTAAAGGGGTTAGCTTTGTCTCGGCTGTCTGCCACCGTTACCGGCGAAAACAGTACAATTGCAAACGACAATCGTGCTCCGGTTGCAGTTGCTGCGTAAGCAGTAGCAAGACCGAAACTTAAGCCCTTGCGCCTAGCCGCGTAAGGCGGGGTTCGCAGGTACCTGGCAACAGAAACCTGCATTAATCACCCACATGTCTGATTTTTTTTACCCGCCCTTAGGCGGATTCAGAGTTTATTCATTCCTTTTTGCCATCTTGCCAGCACTTGGACAGGAGAACTGGGATGACGAATTCAGAGATACTCAGAAAGTGGTACTCCGAGGTTTGGGAAAATGGAAACACCGAAGCAATTGATCAGTTCTTCGCACCCGAAACGATGGCCGAGGGGCTGATTCCGGAAATGCAGGTCGGTGCGGACGATTTCCGGGATCTGGTCATGGCGTTCCGCCATATTCTGGGGGACATCAAGGTCGAATTGCCCAAGATCATCGAAAACGGCGACTGGGTGTCCGCCATTCTGCATGTGCGTACTTTTCGTGCTGACAATGGCGCGCCGCTGGAAGTCACCGGCCAGGTCATGGCGCGGTTCAAGGACAAAAAGATGGTTGAAGCCTACAACCATTTTGACTTCATCTCGTTTTTTGAAGAACTGGGCCAGTTTCCATCGGACACCCTGCCCGTATGCATGACCGGGCAACGTCTGGACTGGGCGTGAACCCAAAGCAATCTTGACCCCCATGACCCTTGCGCGCTAGCAATTGCCATGGGGTAAGATTGCGAACGCCCCGTGAGGCGACAGCCCAAGTTTCGCATGTATCCGCGGTCACAAGGAAACATGCCATGGCATCGCCCAACTCTATTTCTCCCAAACAGCTCCTGCGTCTGATTGGTACTCCGAACGTGCCCGTTCTATTCGACGTCTGCCTGAATGACGATTTTGAAGAAGATCCCTATCTGATCCCCGCATCAATCCGGCACCCGGCCGCAGATCTTCGGGAGCTTTCGTGCAAGATCTCCGATCGCCCAGCCGTGATTATCTGTCAGAAAGGCAAAAAGCTGAGCCAGGGCGTTGTCTCCTGGTTGCGCAGCGAAGGCCATCAAGCCGAATATCTGGAAGGTGGAATGCATGCCTGGCGCGACATGGCCGATGCACCACGTGTGCCCGCAGCACGCATTCCTGATCGAATTGGTGGCAACACGTTGTGGGTCACGCGTCACCGACCCAAGATCGACAGAATCGCATGTCCCTGGCTGATACGCAGGTTTGTTGATCCCGACGCCAAGTTCCTGTTTGTGGCACCCGGCGAAGTCGAAAGCGTTGCGACTGTTTTCGGGGCGTCACCTTTTGATATCGAGAACACGTTCTGGAGCCACCGAGGGGACAATTGCACGTTTGACACCATGCTGGATGAATTCGGGCTTCACTCCCCTGCGCTGGACCGGTTGGCGACGGTCATCCGGGCAGCGGACACGAACCGGCACGCGCTTGCACCCGAAGCGGCGGGATTGCTGGCGGTGTCCGTCGGGCTTTCAAGGCAGTATCGCGATGACCATGAAAACCTGAAAGCCGGGATGAACCTTTACGACGCGATGTATCGCTGGGCGCGCGATGGGTTTGACGAAAGCCACGACTGGCCCACCGGGCGAACGTCATGACACCGACACTGGCCGAGATTACCAAGGTTTTTGGCAGGATCGGTCTGCTGTCTTTCGGCGGTCCTGCGGCTCAGATCTCCTTGATGCATCAGGAATTGGTCGAACGCCGACCCTGGCTGGATGAACAGACTTACCTGCGCGCACTGTCTCTGTGCATGTTGCTGCCGGGCCCCGAGGCGATGCAGCTGGCAACCTATGCGGGGTGGCGTCTGCGCGGCGTTGCTGGCGGGCTGATTGCCGGCAGCTTGTTCGTGTTGCCCGGCGCGTTGGTGATTGCGGTTCTGGTCGCGCTCTATTCAGCATTTGGCGATGTTCCCTTGGTGCAGTCGGCCTTCACGGGCATCAAGGCAACCGTCATCGTCATCGTTTTGCAGGCGCTCCGCAATCTTTCGCGCAAGGCATTGAATGATCGCGAGCATCGAACAATCGCAATCCTGTCCTTCCTGGCCATTTTTCTGCTGAACCTTCCTTTTCCGGCGATCATATTCGTTGCCGCAGCCTGGGGGTACGTGACCTTCAAAGGACCCGTAGAAACTCCCACGCGAGAAGGAACACCACATCTGGCGCGGTCTCTGCGAACGATTGCTGTCTGGTTGCCCCTTTGGTTGGGCCCGCTCGTCGCTCTGAGCGTCACAGGCCATCAACTGCTGAGCGATCTGGGGTGGTTTTTTGCCCGGCTCGCCGTTGTAACCTTTGGCGGCGCATATGCCGTATTGGCCTACATGACCCAAACGGTTGTCGACCAGTACCACTGGATCAGCACGGATCAGATGATTGATGGGCTGGGGCTGGCGGAAACGACTCCGGGGCCGCTCATACTTGTCACACAGTTTGTCGCCATGCTGACCGGACAACTGACCGGCGGGTTCACGCTGGCGCTTGCAGCCGGAGCGGTAGCATTGTGGGCGACGTTCGTTCCGTGCTTTCTTTGGATTTTTCTTGCGGCCCCATATCTCGACCGTCTGGCCGCGCGTCCCCGCCTGTCTGCGGCCCTGCATGGAATCACCGCGGCCGTCGTCGGAGTGATTCTCAACCTTTCCGTGTGGTTCGCCCTGAATGTTCTTTTCGAATCAGTGTCTGAAAAATCATGGGGTCCTCTGGCAATCCCCATGCCGCAGATTTCCGCGTTGAATTTTACCGCGTTCGGTCTAACTATCCTTGCTGGAGCCTTGATTTTTCGACTAAAATTAGGGATGGGAACCGTGCTTGCCCTGATGTCGATTGCCGGCCTGGCTGCACACAATATCTGATCAATACGGTCGTACCCGCCCTTTCGTTTCCGAACAAAACCCCTATGCTGAGCATAACCACTTTTGAGGATCACACATGTCGCAAGGCATCGATTATGGAAACCTGATGCACACCGCCATGCGCGGCCTGATCAAAACAGTGCTGAAGGAAGTTTCTGAAACCGGTCTACCCGGGGCGCATCACTTTTTCATCACTTTCGACACACGTGAAGATGGTGTGGAAATCGCCGACTGGCTGCGTGAACGATATCCCGAAGAAATGACCATCGTCATGCAGCACTGGTTCGAGAACCTCGAAGTCGGAGACCTCGGCTTTGGCATCACTTTGAACTTTGGCGATGCCCCGGAACCGCTGTACGTCCCTTATTCTGCAATCAAGACTTTCGTGGACCCATCCGTGGAATTCGGCCTTCGCTTCGAAAGCCCGGAAGACGAAATCGAAGAAGATCAAATCATCGAAGACGACATCGAAGTCGAAGAAGAAGAAATACATCACGATGCGGATATCGTATCGCTGGACAGCTTTCGGAAATGAACCTTCAAACCCCGCCCGGCGCGGGGTTTATCGTTTCATCAGGAAAGTCTCGACCGATCGTGATTTTTGACCATCTATGAATCGTGAAAACGCGAGGTTCAGCCCGCCTTGGGCAAGCGTGCGGTCGAATTGCTGCAACTCATATCCTCCGTCCTCGTCAATGAACAAAGAAAACACGGTCAGTGTTTCGCCGACGATGCGGCCCCATACAAATGGCTCGCCCTTCATCGGGTCCAGCGGGACTTCGTGACCAAAGACATTGCGTTTCATCGCCGCCGAAAACACATCCGGGCGGTCTGACTGAACAAAATCAATCGAGAACTTCTGTTCCTTTACGCGTCCATCCAGCTTGTATGTCGTCGTCCGCCAACTGACGTTGAAACCGTTCTTGGTCTCGACGATGGAAACGCTCATGTCGCGGGGCGTTGTCGTGCCATCCGCGTCCACGACTTCGGCTGAACCGATATAATCTCCTATGAACGGTGTAATGTCTGCCGCGCGAGCCGCTGCGCTCAGAACCGACAGCCACAAAGCGCAAACTGCAAGTATCGCGGCAGCTTTTTCAAGCTTAAGGCGATGTAAATTTGGCATTTTATCCTCCTGGGCGGTCATTTCTCTATTGTAGCCCAGAGGTGTCCGCAAACAATGCACATTCCCCGCCAATAACGATTAAAGTGACGCACCCCGCGCCTATACCTTTGGCGTCCTTGAGTTTAAGGTGCGCGCAACTGGCCGATTGCGTCACGGCGTGGCTGCGGCTAAACGGCATACAACTGCATACCAGACGGAGTGACCGATGTCTCAAACCCGCACAGAATCCGACAGCTTTGGCCCGCTCGAGGTTCCTGCCGACAAATATTGGGGCGCGCAGACGCAGCGCTCGATCATGAATTTTCCCATCGGCTGGGAAAAACAGCCGGTCGCCATCGTGCGCGCGCTGGGCGTGATCAAAAAAGCCTGCGCCATGGAAAACAAGGCAACGGGTAAACTGGACGCAAAGATAGCAGATGCGATCATTCAGGCCGCAGGCGAGGTGATTGAGGGCAAGTTCGACGACAACTTCCCGTTGGTCGTGTGGCAGACGGGTTCGGGCACCCAGTCGAACATGAATGCGAACGAGGTCATCGCCAACCGAGCCATCGAGATTCTGGGCGGAAAGATCGGATCCAAAGACCCGGTACACCCGAATGACCACTGCAACATGGGACAGTCGTCGAACGACACCTTCCCTACCGCCATGCATATCGCAACGGCGATGAGCGTGCGCGACGTGCTGCTTCCGGGGCTTGAGAAACTGGCGTCCGGGCTCGAGCAGAAGGCCGAGGAATTCAAGGACATCATCAAGATCGGCCGAACCCATACGCAGGACGCGACACCGTTGACACTGGGTCAGGAATTCAGTGGCTATGCCCACCAGGTTCGTCAGGGGATCGCACGTGTACACGCGGCAATGCCGGGGATTTATGAACTGGCCCAGGGCGGTACGGCCGTTGGCACCGGCCTGAACACCCAGCACGGCTGGGACAAGGCCGTCGCAGGCCATATGGCCCAGATCACCGGCCTGCCCTTCGTGACGGCACCGAACAAGTTCGAAGCGCTGGCCGCCCATGATGCCATGGTCTTCCTGTCGGGCGCTTTGGCGACGATTGCCGGCAGCTGCTACAAGATCGCAAACGACATTCGTTTCCTGGGCTCCGGGCCTCGTTCCGGCCTGGGTGAGCTGATCCTGCCGGAAAATGAGCCCGGCTCGTCGATCATGCCCGGCAAGGTAAACCCAACGCAGGCCGAAGCGCTGACGCAGGTCGCCGCGCATGTGATGGGCAACAACGCGGCGATGAATTTTGCCGGGTCGCAAGGTCATTTCGAATTGAACGTCTACAATCCGATGATGTCCTACAACCTGCTGCAATCGATCCAGTTGCTAGGGGATGCCACCGACAGCTTTACCGAGCGGATGCTGCTGGGCATCAAAGCGAACGAGCCGCGCATCGACAAACTGATGAAGGAATCGCTGATGCTGGTCACGGCGCTTGCCCCTACAATCGGTTATGACAATGCGACCACCGTTGCGAAAACCGCTCATAAGAACGGCACCACCCTCAAGGAAGAAGCCATCGCACTGGGCTTCGTGGACGAAGCGACCTTTGATGCCGTCGTCCGTCCCGAACAGATGATCGGCCCGAAAGACTGATGGGCAAGCCGGTCAATCTGAACCGGTATCGAAAAGAAAAAGCGCGGGCCGTGAAAAAGGCCCGCGCCGACCGGAACGCCGTCGCGTTTGGGCGAACGAAAGCTGAAAAAGAAGTCGTGAAGCTTCAACAGAAAAAACAAAAGCGCGACCTCGACAATCATGAGCTGGACGAATGAGCGGCCGCCCTGTCAAACGCTCTTTGACCCTGAAAGGGCATCGAACCTCGGTATCACTCGAGGATGAATTCTGGCGTGCTTTTCGCGAGATCGCTCAGGAACAAGATAAGCCAATCAATGTCTTGGCGGCTGAGATTGATGTGGAGCGCGACCCGGAAACGGGTCTTGCATCCGCCATACGCGTCTTTGTGCTGAACTGGTTCCGAAACCCTGATTGAGACTTGTCACGTCGTCGCCTCGACGTGTAACGTGAGCTGGAACAAAAAGGGTACAACCATGAGCGACACCATTACCGGGCCGGATGGGCAGCAAAGATGCACATGGTGTCAGGCCGCGCCCGAATTCTTTGAATATCACGACAATGAATGGGGTTACCCTGTCGACGATGACCAACGGTTGTTTGAAAAACTGTGCCTCGAAAGCTTTCAGTCAGGCCTCAGCTGGCGGACAATCCTGAACAAGCGCGAAAACTTCAGGAAAGCCTTCTGCGGATTTGATTTCAACAAGATGGCCGCGTTTTCTGATGCAGATGTGGAACGCCTGCTACAGGACGCCGGGATCATCCGTCATCGCGGCAAGATTGAAGCGGTGATCAACAATGCGCGTTGCGCGCAGGACCTTGTGGCCGCCGAAGGATCTCTGGCGGCTTATGTCTGGCGTTATGAGGCTGAAACGCCTCCGCCCCCGCAAACAGCATCCACATCACCCGAATCCGTGGCCATGTCGAAGGATCTCAAGAAACGGGGGTGGAAGTTTGTCGGCCCTACAACCGTGTTTGCGTTCATGCAGGCCATGGGGTTGGTCAATGACCACGCCGAGGGCTGCATCGGCAGAAAAAAAGCGGCACAGATGCGCCGCTCTTTCATCAAACCTGCCTGACGGATCAGACCGAGGCTTTGTAAATCTTGTCGATGTTGCCACCCAGAGCCGCGTTGAATTCGGCATCTGACTGCTGCTTCGACAGACCTTCGGTCAAAGCCCGCGAGAAGGATGCGATCATTTTGCCGTTTCGGCTCAACAGGTCGCAGGCTTCTTCCGTCGAATAACCGCCCGACAGGGCCACAACCCGCAATACCCGCGGGTGGTCTGCCAGCGCGTCATACAGGTTCGCCTTTGTCGGGATCGTCAGCTTCAGCATCACTTCCTGACCCTCGGCCAGTTGATCGAGGTTTTTGAGGATTTCAGCCTTCAGGATGTCTTCTGCTTCGGCCTTGGTTTCCGAATGGATGTTCACTTCGGGTTCCACGATCGGAACCATACCGGCATCGGTGACTTCGCGGGCGACGTCGAACTGTTGCGCAACCACCGCCGCGATGCCGTCGGCATTCGCTTCGTGAATGACCGAGCGTTCCTTGGTGCCGAACACACCATCGGCCTTGGCCAGGGTCTCGGCCAGACCGGGGATCGGTTTCATCATCTGAACGCCATTTGCCTGTTCTTCCAAGCCTTTGTCGATCTTCAGGAAAGGCACGATACCTTTGACCGACCACAGGTAATCGGCAACCTTGCGGCCTTCGATCTCTTCGCCCAGGGTACGTTCGAACAGGATTGCACCAATCACTTTGTCCTTTGTGAAATCGTCGGCCAGAATGATGCGGGCACGCATCTTCTGGATTTCACCGAACATCTCTTCGTCTGAGTTGTAGTCGGATGCCTCGACACCATACAACGCAAGCGCTTTCGGGGTTGATCCGCCGCTTTGATCCAGTGCCGCGATAAAGCCCGTGCCGTTGATCATCTGCGCGCGCTGTTCTGCTTTGGACATATTGTTTTCCCGTTCAATGATGATTCCGATGTTCCTCCCCGCATACAACAGGGCGTGAACCGATGGTAGGTTGTTAGCGCTCAAACAGGCGCAACCATATGCCATCTTTGGATCGAACCGTCAGGTGAGCGACCGGAACAGGTGTTTTTCCCGGGATTGTTTCGAACCTGTAGCGGCGCAAGAGCATCGACAGGATCAGCGGCCCTTCGACCATTGCAAACCCGGCCCCGGTGCACACTCGGGGGCCTGCTGAGAACGGGATGTAAGCGTCGCGCTGGCACCGCTTGCCGTTTTCCGTGCCCCAACGGTTGGGATCAAAACCGTCCGAATCGTCCCACAAACGCGCCTGACGGTGCAAATGCCACGGGCTGATCACGATCTGCGCGCCAACCGGCACATCCCGGTTACGGAACCGTTCAGGGCACGTGGTCTCGCGGACCATCATGGGCACCGGAGGATAAAGGCGCAGCGCTTCGCGGAACACATCCCGGCTGATCCGAAGTTTTGAAACAGAGGCAAATGAAGGATCATCCAGAGCAGCGGCCTCCTCTGCAACCTTCTGCTGCCATTCCGGATAAAGCGCCATCAGGTACAGCGTCCAGGCCAAGGCTGACGCACTGGTTTCATGCCCGGCAAGAAAAAAGATCGCCACCTGATCAACCATTTCCTCGGGGTCGAAGAACTGCCCGGTTTCGGGGTCAGCCGTCGTCATGATCTTGGTCGCAAGATCGTCAGGTGCCGTTCCGTCCTTAATGGCCTTTGCGCGTGTTCTGGTCAGTTCGGCAATCAGCGCCCTGATATCCCGCGCGTTCTGTTTGGTCGCCCCGGAATGAAACCGGGGCAGCCACTTTGGCAAAGGAACAAAAGCCGCCAGATTCAGCAAAGGTTGCGCGCGTTGATAGGCCCGGAACTTTTCGAACACCTGGCTGGCGATAGCGTTGTCGATAGGAACGGAAAACAGGGTGCGAAATATCACGTCCGCCGCCGCATGGCTTGTCTGTTCTTCGAATTCGAGTTCCTCGCCGACATGAGGCCGCAGCCGTTCCACACACGCCTCGGCAGCGGCCAGCATGGCAGGGAATGTATTCTTCAGACGGCCCCCTTCGAACGCGGGATCGATAATCCGCCGCTGTCGTTTCCAGGCCTCGCCATTGGTCAGAAACACTGAATTGCCAAGCAACGGACGCAGGCCTTCGCTGATCCTGCCGGATTTGGGGAAATCGTCAGCCCGTTTCTTGAGGACCGTTTGAACCAGATCCGGTTGATTGATCAGAAACGACCGGAAGAACGGGGTTTTGAATTCTGCCATCCACGCGCGATACAGCCGGGCTGGCTGGGCCGACAGCAGGTCATGTCTGAACAGTTTCACATAGCGCAGCAACGAAACTTTCTCGGGGCGCGGGTCTGGCTTGGGCGGGGTTATGGTCATGGGTGTACCGAAGTGAACTTGGAGACAGGCGTCTCGATGCGGCTGCGCGAAGCCTCACGATCCGCAAACCTTTGCCCCAGCGTCAACGGGCCAGCCGTTATCCGGAAATAATCATAGCTTTCCGGCTTATCGAAGGCGCAAAGATACTGAAAATGAAGCCGAAAAAATCGCCATCGCAAAGCTTTCCAGCGTTCCGGAGACAAGGTTTGCGAAAAAGCCGCTGACAGGACTAGCGGCCAGCGTTTATCAGCATCGACCACCCCTGTGACCGCAATCGGATCGCACAGCGCAAAGGCGCAGCCATCACCGGGAGCCGAGACATCGATCCAGCTGAGCTCGGACCGTGTGGACAGGAAATGCAGATCGGACCGCAAATCGTGTGCCTGGGGCAGAAACGAGACCATGGGAACCACCTGTCCCAGGCTGAGAAACGACAGCACCGCGCGTTGCTCGTGCACGTTCGTTCTTCGGATCAGCTTGGCCAGAACAGACACCCCCAGATGCGCGCCCGAGCTGTGGCCAACGACCAGCACCTCATCCACATCGGAATTCAACGCGTCTTG
Source organism: Ruegeria sp. HKCCD6428 (assembly GCF_013110595.1). Lineage (NCBI taxonomy): Bacteria > Pseudomonadati > Pseudomonadota > Alphaproteobacteria > Rhodobacterales > Roseobacteraceae > Ruegeria > Ruegeria sp. HKCCD6428. The sequence continues at coordinate 539,931 of NZ_WVQX01000001.1, read as the reverse complement.
GATCGCTTCACGAAACGAAGACAACCTTTCCCGCAGCTCGACCGGCATTTGCCCGCTCAACTGCGCTGAATAGGCGTAATCATGCATCAGGTAATACGCAAACAGCCGGTTATCGACCTTGCGAAACCACAGCAGTAACGCGACGGCGATGGCCGCTCCGGGGAATACCCCCCACCAACCAGCCATGGCTATGCACGCCCACGCCAACGCAAGCGCGATCAGCAGCTGAGACACCAACATCGCCACTGGATACAACGCAACGATCACCGGGCCCTTGCGCAATCGCATCAGACGCCACAACGTACCGGTTGATATGTAAATCCACGCCGTGCGGGCCAATTGCCAATAGGTCGCCGGGATCGAGACCGACATGCTGTCGCGCACGATGTCGGACCACACCAGAACCTCGAATTCCGTTTCAACAGTCAGCCCATCTTGTTCCGAGTTCACACGCCAGCCAAAACGTCCGTCCGTTGTCTTTGGGGCGATTGCGATCTCGTACCCCGAGATCCGGGCCTGCTTCTGAGACTCGGTGCGATACAGCTCGCGATATCGCCGGGGCGGCATCGGATCATAGCCGGGTATATAGAACACCCGACGTCTGCGCACCTGCGGCTGATTTGTGTGACTGCTCATGCCCTTACCTTCTGATGCGCAGGTTAACGCAGGCTTGAGGTCAAGGTAAGAGGGTCAGTTGATCACCCGAAATTTGCCAGCGCCGGAAAAGTCTCCAGCAACCACCAGCTGAAACGGGTGAAAAGCCCGGTTATCAGCATGATGCCCACAAACAGCAACAGCCCGCCCATGATCTTTTCGATCGTGCCCATATACGGTTTGATCCGGTTCATCACGGTCATGGAGCGATTCAGGAACATGGCCGCCAACAGGAACGGAATACCCAAACCCGCAGCGTAAACCCCCAGTAGAAACGTGCCACGCGCGACAGACGCTTCGTTGGCTGCCAGTGACAGGATCGCACCCAGTTGAGGACCAATGCACGGGGTCCAGCCGAATGCAAAAGCCAGGCCAAGAATGTAAGCGCCAAAGACCGACCCACCGGAATCACCGGTTTCAATCCGTGCTTCGCGATCCAGAAAAGGAATCCGGAAGACATTCAGAAAGTGAAGGCCAAAGACGATGACAACGGCACCGGACAACTTGGCGAACAGCACCTGATTTTGCAGCACAAACGCGCCAAAGGCCGATGCGGTAAAGCCAAGCAGCAGAAAAACGGTCGACAGGCCCATGACAAAGAACAGCGCCGACAGGGTTGCCTTGCGCCGCGCACGGGCCTCGTCCTGCATCTCATGTATGGTAACGCCGCTCATATACGCCAGATAAGGCGGTACGATTGGCAATACGCAAGGCGACAGAAAGCTGATCAGGCCACCCAGCAGCGCGACGAACATGGCGGGCAGCAGTCCCGCGTCGATGATTTCGATTCCGAACATGTTTCTGCACATATGTGATGAAGAGCGATCCGTCACGGGGCCAAACAGTCACATCCTCGTGCTCGGAATCTGGACAATATTACAACTTCACCCTATCCCGAAAATCATGTCAGAGATTACAGATACCCTGGACGCTTTGGGCCTGTTGTGCCCCTTGCCCGTCCTGAAAGCCCGCAAACGACTGAAATCCATGCCGGAGGGTGCCGTTCTGCGGGTGCTGGCCGATGATCCTGCGGCCATCGTGGATGTTCCGCATTTTTGTGCCGAGGCCGGGCATACACTGCTTTCGCAGGACACTGACGGCGCACATCAGATCTATCTGATCCAAAAATCCAGCTGACCTTCGTTGCAGGTCAAAAAAGGCGGGCCGATCAGCCCGCCTTTTTCATTAACTTCCCAGCGACCACCAACCGCGTCGTTTGGGTTTGGCGGGTACGGGTTCAGGCTCTTCCGCCACGCTTTCAAGCACCGGCTCGGGCGTTGCTTCTGCTGGCCAGTCTTCGGCAGGATCTTCGGCTTCTGCAACGTCAGAGGCTTCTACAGCTTCCGCAGATGGCTTTTCCGTCTCATCCGCTTCTTCAACCGCTCGTGCCGCATCCACACCGTTTGCAGGTTGCTCTTCCGACGGCGGAGCGTCAGCCTGTGCTTCGGCTGGTTCAGCGGCCTCCTCAACCGGCTCCGCCGCTATCTCGGCGCTTTCGCCCTCGATGCTCTCGCCGGTTTCCTCGGCTGCCGGCTCTTCCGTTACAGCGTCGGCCGTCGCGGCGGATGGCTCTTCAGGCTGATCCGCAACTTCTTCGGCAACCGCGTCTTTCTTGCGACGGCGCGGGGCGCGTTTGCGCTTGGGCTTTGCCGGCTTTTCTTCCTCCGAAGCCTCAGCTTCAGCCGGCTCAGCGTTTTCGACGTCAGGCGTATCGCTCTCTGCGTCTTCCTGTGCTGGCGCGTCACCCTCTTCCGCGGCCTGCTCTGGCGTGTCGCCATTGCCCGAACCTTTCTTGCGACGACGACGACGGCGCTTGCGCTTGGGCTTTGCCTCTTCTTCGGTCTGAGCGATTTCCTCTTCGGTCTCTTCCGCGTCCGATGAATCGACAAGATCCATCAGCGACGCATCGACAGAAACAACAGGCGCCGTGGCCTCGGGAACAATCCGGCTGGCCGTCTTGAACTTCTCCATCGAGAAGTCCGGGCTGACCAAATGGATATCCCCTTCGATCCTCACCGAAAGCCCATAACGCGCCTCGATCTGCGCAATATGCTCTCGCTTCTGGTTCATCAGGAAGTTGGCGATGCTGACAGGGCAGCGCACCAGGACTTCGCGCGAACGGCGGCGGGTACCTTCTTCTTCGATCTGACGCAGGATCGACAAGGCCATGTTGTCGTCCGAGCGGATCAGACCGGTGCCGTGACAGGCTGGGCACGGCTGTGTCGTTGCCTCGATCATGCCGGGGCGCAGACGCTGACGGCTCATCTCCAGCAGACCAAAACCCGAAATACGACCAACCTGGATGCGGGCGCGGTCCGTTTTCAGTTTGTCTTTCAAACGCTTTTCGACAGCCGAGTTGTTCTTGCGCTCGTCCATGTCGATGAAGTCGATGACGATCAGACCGGCGAGATCGCGCAGGCGCAGCTGACGTGCAACCTCTTCAGCGGCCTCGAGGTTGGTCTTGAGTGCGGTTTCCTCGATCGAACCTTCCTTGGTGGCACGGCCCGAGTTCACGTCGATCGCCACCAGTGCTTCCGTCACGCCGATTACGATATAGCCACCGGATTTCAGCTGTACGGTAGGATTGAACATCCCGGCCAGATAGCTTTCCACCTGATAGCGCGCGAACAGAGGCAGCGCATCTTCGTACCGTTTCACGTTCTTGGCGTGCGACGGCATGATCATCTTCATGAAGTCCTTGGCGATGCGGTACCCGCCCTCGCCTTCGACCAAGACCTCGTCGATATCACGGTTGTAAAGGTCTCGGATCGACCGTTTGATCAGATCACCTTCTTCATAAATCTTTGCCGGCGCGATGGATTCCAGTGTCAGCGCCCGGATCTGCTCCCACAAACGCTGGAGGTATTCATAGTCGCGCTTGATCTCGGATTTGGTTCGCTTGGCTCCGGCGGTTCGAATGATCAAACCCGCCCCGGTCGGCACATCGATATCCGTTGCGATTTCTTTCAGCTTTTTCCGGTCCGCCGCGTTGGTAATCTTGCGGCTGATGCCACCACCACGTGCGGTATTGGGCATCAGAACACAATACCGTCCTGCCAGCGAAAGATAGGTGGTCAGCGCAGCACCCTTGTTTCCGCGCTCTTCCTTGACAACCTGCACCAAAAGGACCTGACGTACTTTGATGACTTCCTGTATCTTGTAGCGACGCGGGCGCGGTTTGCGCGGCGGACGAATGTCTTCGCTGTCATCATCATCAGCAACCGATTCAATCGATGCGTCTTTTGATGCAGCGTCTGTGCTTTTGGTTTCGTCAACGTCCTCATCAGGGTCTTGTTCATCATCCGCAGCTTCAACAGGTTCTTCTGCTTGCTCCGGCTCGGATTGGGCTTCATCCCCCTCCGTTTGAACGTCTTCAACGGCTTCCAGTGGCTCTTCGGCCTGATCCTCCGCGTCGTCACCCGACGCCTCAATGGCCTGTTCAGTGGCTTCCTCGGCAACGTCGTCTGACGCAGCCTCATCCGATGCGGTTTCGGTTGCTTCTTCAGTGGCCGGCGCGTCATCGTCAACCGGCTCCTCTACCGGAGTTTCAGCAACGACTTCCATCGGTGACGTTCCTTCCGGAACCTCAACATCTGCTTCTTCACCCTCGTCCAGATCGATGGTTTCCATGCCGGTTGGTTCGGTCGAAACCTCCATCGTTTCAACCGGATCATCCGATTTCACGTCAGCGGCCTTCGCGCGAGACCGGGTCCGCCGCTTCTTGGATTTGGCCTCCTCAGCCTCATCCCGCGCCTTCATGGCCTCGGCATAGGCGCGCTCTTCCTCCATCAACGCCTCACGGTCGGCGACGGGGATCTGGTAATAATCCGGGTGAATTTCAGAGAATGCCAGGAAGCCATGCCGGTTCCCGCCATAATCCACAAAGGCCGCCTGAAGCGACGGCTCAACCCGCGTTACTTTTGCAAGATAGATGTTGCCGGCAAGCTGGCGTTTGTTTTCGGATTCAAAATCGAACTCCTCGACCTTGTTTCCGTCAACCACCACGACGCGGGTTTCCTCCGCGTGGGTGGCATCGATAAGCATTTTCTTAGCCATTTGTCCTTGGTGCACCGCGCCAAACGCGTTGTCCTGACCTGTCCAGGCGGACAGGCGCTTTTGGGGAGGTGTCTTGTCAGGGCGATATCAGACGGCGCGCGGCAGGGTCTGGCGCTGTGGCCCCCTGCCCGTTCTCTCAATCGTTGCGCGCGCGTCATCGCGGTTCTTCTCCGACAGGCGCGTCTGAACGCAGCCTGCCCATTTATTCCTTTCGCCCAGTGATCCCGGGCTCAGGTACTCCACTGCCCCTTGAGGGGCATAATCGGTCTGCTGAACCGCGAGGTCTTGACCCTCACCAACGGATCAGCAGCGAAACTCAAAGATTCGGGACTTGCAGGCGTCAAAATCGCCCGGCCCGTTCCGACACAATAAAAGCAACCCTGTGGAAAAGACAATGGGCAAACTGCACTCCGCCACCAACCAGCGCAACGGATCCCCTTCATCTGGCCAAAAATATCCCGGGGGAGGCGCCATAGGCGACGGGGGCAGAGCCCCCAAATCGCATCGCTTACAGATAGTCCGAACGCTGAAGGCCGTATTTGGCCATCTTCTCGTTCAGCGTCCGGCGAGGAAGGCAAAGCTCGTCCATGACTGACGCGATAGAGCCTTTGTGCCTGCGCATCGTATTATCAATCAGCATTCGTTCGAAAGCTTCGACATATTCCTTCAGCGGCTTGCCCTCGGTGGTCATCACCGGCTGCATCTCTTCGTGATCGGACATCAACAAAGACGCGATGGTGCCCGAACCACGGCGCGATTGCAGCACCGCCCGTTCGGCAATGTTGATCAACTGACGCACATTGCCGGGCCAAGGGGCCTGCAACAGTTGCGCAGCCTCCTGCGCGCTCACCTGGGGTGCATCGCAACCGTATTCCTCGGCAAACTGCTCACTGAGGCGGGTGAACAGGGTCAGGATATCTTCGCCCCTCTGCCGCAACGGCGGCATTGTGATGCGCAGCGCCGCCAGGCGATAGAACAGGTCCGGGCGCAGCACGTCTTCCGACGTCTTGCCCGCCTCCTGCAGGTTCGAGATGGCAACGATCCGGGTCTCCGCAGGTGTGCCCTGCTCGTTCATCACGCTCAGCAGCTTGGCCTGCAACGTATCGCTCAACGCTTCCACATCTTCCAGAACCAGCGTTCCGCCCCGCGCCTCTTCGATGGCAGGCAGTTGCGCATCCTCTGGCATCATGGGGCCAAAGAGACGCTTGGCCAGTGCATCCTCTTCAAGCGCGGCGCAGGACACCAGGACAAATTTCTTGCCTGCACGGCTGCCAACGGCATGAAGCGCGTGAGCCACAAGCGTTTTCCCGGTACCGGTTTCACCGTCGATCAACACATGGCCGTCGGCCTGGCCGAGATCCAGAATATCCTCGCGCAGCCGCTCCATGACCGGGCTGGCACCGATCAGCTTGTTCATGATCTGCGTGCCACCGGACAGCTCGCGCCGCAGCGCACGGTTGTCCAGTGTCAGTCGGCGCGCATTGCTGGCGCGTTTGGCCAGCTCGGACATACGGTCTGGATTGAACGGTTTTTCAAGGAAGTCAAACGCGCCAACCCGCATCGCCTCGACCGCCATCGGAACATCGCCGTGACCGGTGATCATGATCACCGGCAGGGTGCTGTCGGCTCCCATCAGCTTTTTCAGAAGCTGAATGCCATCCATACCCGGCATCTTGATGTCCGAGATCACGATCCCCGGATAATCCGGCCCCAGAACCTTGAGCGCATCTTCCGCGCTGGCAAAGGTTTCCGTGTCATATCCGGACAAAGCAAGCCATTGGCTGATCGATTGGCGCATGTCCTGTTCGTCATCCACAATGGCAATTTTCATGGCCTGTGCCATAGTCATTCCTCGTTATTCCGCGGCCTCGAGGCCGTCGCTTCCCAGTGCTGGCAACTGCATTTCAAACACCGCACCGCCGTATTGGCCGTTGCGCGCAGTCAGCCGTCCCCCATGGTCGTTCACGATCCCCGACGAGATGGCAAGCCCCAGCCCAACTCCATCTCCGGGTTGTTTGGTGGTATAGAACGGTTCGAACAGGTTCTCGATATCTTCGATCCCATGCCCGTTGTCGCGCACGGTCAGCACAGCCGTGTCACCCGCCGCCAGGATGATTTCCACATCCGGCTCTGCCACTGATTTGGTGGCGTCCAGCGCATTGCGCAAGAGGTTGACCATCACCTGCTCGATCCGCATCCGGTCCCCCATCACCACCACCGGTTCTTCCGGCAGGATCTGGGTGATCTTCACATGGCGCTGGCGCAGCTGCGGTTCCATCATCGACAAGGCCGAGGCCAGCGCTTCGCCAAGATTTACAGGTGAAAACGCATCCGCCCCCTTGCGGGCGTAAGATTTGAGCTGCCGCGTAATCGCCCCCATCCGTTCAATCAGACCATCGATGCGCCCGAAACTTGCCAACGCTTCTTCCGGCCGGTTTCGACGCAACAGCAGACGGGCGCCGGCCAGATAGGTTTTCATTGCAGCCAGCGGTTGATTCAGCTCGTGACTGACCGCCGCTGACATCTCACCCAGAGCAGCAAGTTTCGAGCTTTGGGCAAGGGTCTGTTCGGCCAAATCCAACGTCTTTTCAACCCGTTCGCGCTCAGCGATTTCCCGCTGTAGCCTGGCGTTCAATGCGCGAAGCTCTGCCGACTCGCGCTGAAACAGGGTCATGCGCAACGTCGCGCGTCGGCTCAGCGCGTAGAACGCCAGTGCCAGAAGAATCGCAAAGCCCATGATCTCGAGCGCCAGAACGCTGTTCACTTTCTCGCGGATCGAGGCATAGGTCGTGAATGATGTCATTTGCCAGCCGCGGAACGGGATGCGCGTTTCCAGACGCATTACCGCCTCGCCTTGAAGGTAGGCGTCAGGCGGCAAAGCGGTCCAGTCGGTCGTTGCGCGAATGGCCCGCTGGATCGCCCCTTGCGGCGGTTGACGCAGCAGGGCCGCCCCCTCATCCAGACCCCGCCAGCGCGGTTCGGTGGACAGAATGATGGTTCCGGTGCTGTCAGTGACCATCACCGCATCCGAAATACCGGCCCATGCCTGTTCAAACTTTTGCAGATCAACTTCTACAACGATCACGCCAAGTATTTCCGCGCTGTTTTCAAGCCGGCGGGAATAGACAAAGCTGTATCCGCCGGATTCCTTGGGAATAACGGAAAAGATCGTCGCATTTGACCGGATCGCGTCCACAAAATAAGGAATATTCCGGTGCGCCTCACCCAGCCGGTTCCGGTCCGTCGCCGCAACCGTTCGCCCGTCTCCATCCAACAGCATCAACGACGCCGCACCGATTTCCTCTACGAACGAAATCAAACGCTGCGTCGACAGCGAATAGTCCCTGGATTGCAGTGCCGAAATCAGGGTCGGGTCCCGCGCCAGCAACTGGGGCACGATCGAGTTGCGGCGCAGTTCGCTCAGCAAATTGCCGGAATACAGCGCAAGGCGCAGCTCGGCCCGGTTGCGGGTGGATTCGGTGAACCTGTCGGTCAACAAGCGGTTGGTGGTCCAAACCGTTGCGATTGTTGCCACCATCAAAACAAGAACAGCCAGCCGCAGCCGCCACCCCAACGGGGCGCCGCGAAACGGTTTCAGCAGCTTTGACCAGCCTGATCGCACGTCCGAGTTCATGATCAGACGTTACGCGCGGGCGCGCGTGACCTCAAGTCACGCCGCTTCAAACACACCTGACAATGCGCGGAACAGCGCCGCCCCGTCGGTGCCGCCATGCCCTTGATCGGCCGCGCGTTCGGGGTGCGGCATCATACCCAGAACACGACGGTTTTCGGAAAGGATCCCCGCGATATCACCGACCGAGCCATTGGGGTTCTCGGTATAGGTGAATGCGATCCTGTCCTGATCTCTCAACGCCGCCAGCGTTGCGTCATCCGCGAAATAGTTGCCGTCGTGATGCGCGATCGGAATACCGATCACGTCGCCCGCATTGTAGCCGCCGGTAAACACGCTGTCGCTGGTTTCAACTTTCAGGCCCACAGTCTTGCAGATGTATTTCAACCCGGCATTGCGCAGCAGCGCCCCCGGCAGGATACCTGTTTCTGTCAGAACCTGAAATCCGTTGCAGATCCCGACCGCATAACCGCCGCGTTCGGTGTGGTTGACCACGGCCTTGCAGATCGGCGACTGCGCAGCGATTGCACCGCACCGCAGATAGTCACCGTAAGAAAACCCGCCCGGAACGCCCACGATATCAATACCGTCCGGCAGCGCTGCATCTTTGTGCCAGACCATGTCGACCTGAAAACCGGCCTGCTCAAAGGCGACCGCGAGGTCTCGGTCACAGTTTGATCCGGGGAAAACGATTACGGCTGCGCGCATGGCGGGCCCTCCTACGAGACAAAATCGGTGACGACCGCAACGCCCGGAGGAGTTGGATGGTCAAAGGCGGCAAGCTCGGCGCTCACTTGGTTGAGAGATATTTTTCGCGTGACCAACGGGCTCAGGTCAATTCCACCGCCCGCGATCAGCGACAACAAAGACGGATAGCGCCAGCTTGGCATTCCGCGTGTGCCAAAGACGGAAAGCTGGCCAGAGTAAAGCACATCCATCGGCAACGCCATCTGGGTGTGATCTCCAGCAGGCATCCCGATCTGCACCATGCGCCCCATTTTGCGCAGGGAACGCATCGCGGAAACGGCGGTTGCTTCGACGCCAAGCGCCTCGATCGCAACATGGGCGCCGCCACCAGTGATTTCCTTCACCGCCTGCGGCGCGTCGCAGGTTGCCGCATTGACCACCGCATCTGCGCCCAGAGCCTTGGCATAGTTCAGTTTGTCATCCGTGATATCGACAATTACCACACGTGCGCCAAGCGCCTTGCCCAGTAGCAAAGTGGAAATCCCGACACCGCCACCGCCGAAGACGGCAATCCATTCACCGCCCTGAACCTGTGCCCGGCCGACCAATGCCTGCCACGCTGTCGTCACGCGGCAACCCAACGCGGCCGCGATGTCCGGCGCGATGCTGTCCGGCAAGGATGTCAGGTTCGCGTCGGCATGAGCCACCGCGACATATTCCGCAAAAGCGCCGTCACAGGTGAACCCCGGCACAACCTGATCCGCGCAGATCGTTTGATGACCTTGCGCACAATCCGGACACCGGCCACAGGCCAGAATGAAAGGAGCAATCACCCGATCTCCGACACGCCACCGGGTGACGCGCGCGCCGACGGAAACCACCTCGCCGCAATACTCGTGCCCTGGCGTCATGGGCAGGATGACGTCCGGGTCCGAACCAGACCACGCGTGCCAGTCAGACCGGCACACGCCGCTGGCCAGCACCCGCACGACCACGCCGTCTTCCGCAGGTGCGGGATCCGGGATCGTCGTTACCTCAAGCGGCTGACGGTAGGTGATCAGACGCGCGGCCCGCATTCCATCAGACCAGTTCGATCTCGTAGCGTTCGATAACCGTGTTGGCCAAAAGCTTTTCGCACATCTCGGTCACATCTGCTTCGGTCGCGCCGTCGGCCAGTTCAAGGTCGATCACCTTGCCCTGACGCACACCTTCGACCTGATCAAAGCCCATTGCGCCCAATGCGTGCCGAACCGCTTCGCCCTGCGGGTCCAGCACCCCGTTCTTGAGCATCACATGAACCCGTGCTTTCATTTTGGCAACTCCACCTGCGGGCCGCAATCCGAGGCCCATTTCGTTGCGCGGGGGATAGCGCGCCAAATGGCTTTCGACAACCCTGTTTGCAAAGCAGTTTGCCGCAGCAATCCAACTATCCGCCTTCTTTGGCCAATCCCGGGTAATGCGCGTCAATTGCATGGAACGTGCCAGTCAGAACCATCTCGACCGCGACGGCGACCAGCAAGATGGCCATGATCCGGGTCAGGACGTTGATCATTGTCTCACCCAACAGGCGCGAGATCTGATCTGCGAACAACAATCCCAGCCCCACGATCGCGCAGGCAATCAGGACCGCCGAACCCAGCGTCACGATTTCGGCGCCGCTTGACAGTTGGTGCGAAAAAACGATCGTGATGGCGATCGTGCCCGGCCCGATGGTCAAAGGTATCGCCAGCGGTACGACCGCAAAATTCAGTTTCCGCTCGTGCCCGTCGTCCATCGCGGCCTGATCGCCCGGCGGCCGGTCCTCGGCCTTCAGCATCGACATCCCGATTCCGAAGATGATGATCCCTCCGGCAATCCGGAAAGCCGGCACATCAATGCCAAAAATCCCAAGCACCTCTTCCCCGATCACGACAGCGGTCAGCGCAATGACGGTAACCGAGATCATGACAACAACCGCAACATGCCGCCGTTCTGCCGCAGTGCAGTTCTTGGTCATGCTCAGAAAAATGGGGATGTTGTAAAGCGGATTGAAGATTGCAAGCACGGCGGCCAGAAACTTCAGAAATACTGTCTGATCAAACAGTTCCGCCATTTGACACCCATCCTGAACCTTTTGTGCCTGCCCGAGGCAAACATGCTGGGGAAACGAGAAACTGTCAATTTCAACCACGAACGAAAAAGCGCCGCAAACACGGTTGCGGCGCTTTGGCAAACTTGTGGTCCGGCCGTTCCTAGTTGATCAGCGTCGGCTTGGTGACATTGTTGCTGGGCAGGACACCCAGTCGGCGTGCAACTTCGGAATAGGCGTCGGTCAAACTGCCCAAATCACGGCGGAACACGTCCTTGTCCAGCTTCTGACCGGTTTCGATATCCCACAGGCGGCAGCTGTCGGGGCTGATTTCGTCAGCAACGATCAGGCGCTGATAATCGCCTTCAAACACGCGGCCGATCTCGATCTTGAAGTCGACCAGACGAATGCCAACCGCCAGCATCACACCGCTCATGAAATCGTTCACGCGCAAGGCAAGGCTGAGGATATCGTCCATGTCCTGCTGGCTGGCCCAGCCAAACGCGGCGATGTGTTCTTCGGTGACCAACGGATCACCCAGCGAATCGTCCTTATAGCAGTACTCGACGATCGGGCGCGGCAGTTGCGTGCCCTCTGCAATGCCCAGGCGCTTGGACATCGATCCGGCGGCATAGTTGCGCACGATCACTTCCAGCGGAACGATTTCGCAGTTGCGAACCAGCTGTTCACGCATGTTCAGGCGGCGAATGAAGTGGTTCGGAATGCCAATCTGGGTCAGGCCGGTCATGAAGAATTCCGACAGGCGGTTGTTGAGCACACCCTTGCCGTCGATCACGTCCTTCTTTTCCGCGTTGAAGGCGGTGGCGTCATCCTTGAAATACTGGACGATCGTTCCCGGTTCGGGGCCTTCGTACAGAATCTTGGCCTTGCCTTCGTAGATTTTCTTGCGACGCGCCATAAGCGACCTTTCCACTCTGCACAGAGGGATTGAGTCCCCTCACGTTGGCGTCCTCATAGTCCAAGCACCCATTTCCCGCAAGTTCATGTACCCGAGAGGCTTTGACGCAGCGCAAATCCCTTGCGCATGGGACGTCGTATAGTCATATCATCAGGAAAGAAGACATAACCCAAGAGGTCCTTGCCCTATGACGACGTTCGACGAACGCGAAAACGCCTTTGAAGCCAAGTTTGCCCATGACGAAGAGATGCAGTTCAAGGCACAAGCCCGCTGCAACAAGCTTTTGGGTCTGTGGGCTGCTGAAAAACTGGGTAAATCCGGTGCCGACGCCGAAGAATATGCAAAGACGGTCGTGATTTCCGACTTCGAGGAAGCCGGGCACGAAGATGTCGTTCGCAAGGTTTCGGGCGATCTGGGCAACCTGTCCTCGGACGAGGAAATCCGCGCAAAAATGGCCGAGCTTCTGCCGGAAGCCAAGGCGCAGGTCCTGAGCGAGACCAACTGAGCCTAGGGCGTCCGACTCATGATCTTCATGAGTTTTATGAATTTGATTTGACGCCTTGGTCATGAGACACGGGGCGTCTCTTTTTTTAACGGCGTTTTGCGCCTTTTCCTGGAACAACCCTATGACAAACGCGCTGAGCAAGCTTCTGGAATCCAATGACGCCATTCTGGCCGATGGTGCCACGGGAACGAATCTGTTCAACATGGGCCTGCAATCTGGTGACGCTCCCGAACTCTGGAACGTGGATGCCCCGGACAAGATCCGGGCTCTGTATCAGGGGTCGGTTGATGCAGGCAGCGATCTGTTCCTGACCAACACGTTCGGCGGCACAGCGGCACGGCTGAAACTTCATGACGCGCACAACCGCGTGGGCGAGCTGAACCGCATCGGCGCCGAGCTGGGGCGCGAAATCGCCGACAAGGCCGGACGACCTGTCGTCGTTGCAGGATCGGTCGGCCCGACTGGTGAAATCATGGAGCCGGTCGGCAGCCTGTCGCACGCCGAAGCCGTGGAAATGTTCCATGAACAGGCGGAAGCGCTGAAAGAAGGTGGGGTGGATGTTCTGTGGGTGGAAACCATCAGCGCCCCCGAAGAGTTTCGCGCCGCCGCCGAAGCCTTTGCCCTGACCGACATGCCCTGGTGCGGCACAATGAGCTTTGACACTGCCGGACGCACGATGATGGGTGTCACATCGGCCGATCTGGCCCAGCTGGTCGAAACTCTGCCGAATCCTCCCATCGCTTTCGGTGCGAACTGCGGCACCGGCGCATCCGACATTCTGCGCACAGTACTGGGATTTGCCGCGCAAGGCACTGAACGCCCGCTGATCTCGAAGGGCAACGCAGGCATTCCGAAATACGTGGATGGTCACATCCATTATGACGGAACGCCCGAACTGATGGGGCAGTATGCCGCCATGGCGCGGGATGCCGGCGCGACCATCATTGGCGGGTGCTGCGGAACCATGCCCGACCACCTGCGCAAGATGCGTGAGGCGCTGGACAGCACGCCGCGTGGTGAACGCCCGACGCTCGATCAGATCACTGATGCGCTGGGTCCGTTCACATCCGCCTCGGACGGGACGGATGACGATGCGGCACCGGAACGTCGCACACGCCGCCGCCGCCGCGCATGATGTCAGCCTGATCAGCGCCCTTCGAATTTCGGAGGGCGTTTTTCCATGAAGGCCACGACACCTTCGGCAAAGTCCCTCGAACGGCCACATTCGCCTTGCAGGTGCGCCTCGGTCGCAAGCTGCTGTTGCAGAGTGTTTTCATACGTTCGGCGAATGGCTTGCTTGATCGCGCCATAGGCGGCCGTGGGGCCTTTTGCCAGATACTCTGCCCTCTTGCGCCAATGATCGGCGAAAGCGTCATCCGGCACGGCTTCCCAGATCATGCCCCATTCATCCGCCTGCTTTGCCGTGATCTTTTCGGCAAACAAGGCCGCGCCCATTGCTTTGGCCAACCCCATCTGACGGGGCATGAACCATGTTCCCCCGGCATCGGGAAGCAGACCGATACGGGCAAATGCCTGTAGGAAGTAGGCGCTTTCGGTGGCAATCACCACATCGGCACAAAGGGCAAGGTTCGCGCCTGCCCCGGCCGCCGGTCCGTTCACCGCGGCAATCGTGGGCACCGGGCAATTGTGGATCGTCTCCAGCATCGGTTCATATTCATCGCGCAGCGACCGTTCCAGATCGATCTTGCCGGTTGAAGACGCATCGCCCAGATCCTGCCCGGAACAAAACGCAGGGCCCGAACCGGTGATGACGACACAGCGCGCCTTGATCGCTGCATCTTTCATGGCGTGCGTAATCTCTGCCCGCATCTGGGTGGTCAGCGCGTTCATCTTGTCCGGCCTGTTCAGCGTCAGAACCGCCAGACCGTCTGCAATCTCCAGAGCAACCGTTTCGTAATTCATGAAAACCCTCCCGTCGCGCCATGTGTTTTTGCACACTTACTGGCCCGGACGGGACGGGAAAAGCAGAACCACGCGTCAGTCTTCAAGAATTTGACGCAGACGTTCTTTTTCGTCCTCACTCAACGCGGCAGAGTCCACCGAAGCACGGGCCTTGGCCCGGGTACGGAGAAAGTTCAACCCAACCGCGGCAGCGATCAACAGCATGATTGGCCCGGCCAGCCACAAAAACAGGTTCGAGCCGCTGGCTGTCGGTTTCAGAAGTACGTATTCGCCATACCGATCAACGATAAACGCGATCGCCTGTTCGTCCGTATCCCCAGCCATCAACCGTTCCCGCAACAACACGCGCAAATCGCGCGCGAGATCCGCGTTGCTTTCGTCGATGCTCTCATTGCGGCACACGAGGCAACGCAGTCCGGCGCTGAGATCCCGCGCACGCTGTTCCAGTACCGGATCATCCAGAACCTCGTCAGGCTGCACCGCAAAGACGGGTGTTGCGAGCATCATCAGAATCAGAACAAGGCGTTTCATTCCGCAGGTACTCCGCCGACCGGGGTTTTTCTTGCGCCTGCGGCCACACGGAAGCGCCTGTCACACAGGCTCAGGACACCGCCAAGCGCCATCAGGATACAGCCGCCCCAGATCCAGTTTGCAAGCGGCTTGATATAGGTTCGCATCACCCAGCCACCATCTGCCTGTTGATCGCCGATCACGACGTAAAGGTCCCCGAGGAAACGATAATCGATCGCCGCTTCGGTCGTGGGCATCCGCGCAACGGGGTAGTCCCGTTTTTCCGGGTGCAATGTCCCGATCGGACGACCATTCTTTTCAACCAGAACATCCGCCGTGGTCGAAAAATAGTTCGGCCCCTCGACCCGACGGACATCTTGCAGCGTCAGCGTGAACTGTCCCACTTCGAAAGGTTGGTTGGGTTGGGCGACGCGAATATCCTCGTCCTCCCATGCAGTCAGGCCTGCAATGGCAAAGATGGTAACACCCAGCCCGGTATGAGCGACGGCTTTACCCCAATCCGCACCTGGCAGGCGGAACAAGCGTTTCAGGCTGCCGTTGCGCCCCGTACGGCTCCACAAATCAACGATGGCGCCAAATGTAATCCACGCCCCAAGGAACAGACCCACCGGCCCCAAAGCGCTGCGGCCGGTCTGCATCGCCCAAACCAGCAAGGCAATCGCCAAGGCCAGACCAAAGGCATAGCGCAGCGACCAGGCCGTTTTTCCAATCCGCCCGCGTTTCCACGGCAACATGGCCCCGATGGGAAGGATCAATCCCAGCAAAACCATGAAAGGAGAGAATGCAGCGTTGAAAAACGGCGCCCCGACCGAGAGTTTGCGATCAAACATCATCTCGGCCACCATCGGCCACATCGTACCGACAAAGACCACGAAACAACTAACCGCCAGCAGGACGTTGTTTACGATCAGCGCGCTTTCGCGGCTGACCATGCCGAAAACACCCTTGGCCTCCATCGCCTGCGCCCGCGCGGCAAACAAAGTCAGCGCCCCACCGATGAAAACCACCAGAATGAACAGGATGAACACCCCGCGTTCCGGGTCATTGGCAAAGGCGTGAACCGAGGTCAGTAGCCCCGAACGAACGATGAATGTTCCGATCAGCGAAAACCCGAAGGCAATGATTGCCAGCAGGATGGTCCAGCTTTTCAGCGCCTCGCGCTTTTCAACAACGATTGCCGAATGCAGCAGCGCTGCCGCCAGCAGCCACGGCATGAAAGAGGCGTTCTCAACCGGATCCCAGAACCAGAAACCGCCCCAGCCCAGCTCGTAATAGGCCCACCAGGACCCCAGTGCGATGCCGATCGTCAAAAACACCCAGGCGGCCAGCGTCCATGGGCGAACCCAGCGGCCCCATGCCGCATCGATACGCCCTTCGATCAGCGCCGCGATGGCAAAACTGAACGCCATGCTCAGCCCCACATAACCGAGATACAGAAATGGCGGGTGGAAGGCCAAACCGGGATCCTGCAACAGCGGGTTCAGATCTCGCCCGTCAAACGGCGCAATTGCCAGCCGGTCAAACGGGTTCGAGGTAAACAGAATGAAAGCAAAAAACGCCACGGCAATGGCAGATTGAACCGCAAGCACACGCGCCTTCAGGCTTGGGGGCAACCCGCCCCCAAAGAATGCCGCCATCGCTCCGAACAGCGTGACAATCAGCACCCAAAGCAGCATCGATCCTTCGTGGTTTCCCCACGTCCCGCTGATCTTGTAGATCATCGGCTTGGCCGAATGACTGTTTTCGACCACGATCCGCAGCGAAAAGTCCGACACGATGAAAGCCCAGATCAGCGCACCGAAGGAAAATGCAGTCAGCAGAAACTGCACGATGGCCGCAGGCTCGGCAAAAGCCACCCAGCCGGTCCAGTTTTTTGACGCACCGATCAGAGGCACCACGCTTTGCACGATGGCGACGAAAAAGGCGAGGATGAGGGCGAAGTGGCCAAGCTCTGTAATCATGCCCCGGAATATACTGCGAGGCCGAACCGGGGGCCATTAACTTTCGCACGATCCGAGGGCACATAGTGTCGCGGGTCAAAGCCCCCGAAGCTTGCGCCAATCGGTCAATGCTGGATTCGCATCAGGACGCGAGGCGTTCTGTATCAGGTTGGCATCAGGGCCGGGGTCGGCGACGCCCGGGCTGTCGCTGCGCATGGCCCGCACCGTTTCTATGTTCCCCATGACCGTCGGCAACCGCTGCATGGCTGCGCCTATATCCCGCTGAAAATCCTGCATTTTGCTCTGATGGCGCGCGCCAAAATAGAAAGAGACAATCACGCCCAGCAACCACCAAAGAGGTTCCGGCACCAGCGCAATGCCCTGCATGCATTCAGCGAACCACAGCGGATCCACCATCGCGGCAACAAACAATCCCAGCGTTCCAAGCGCCAAAGCCGGGCGCGGCAACCGGTTGACACCATCCATGACGCGGTCGAACAGGCCTTTTTGAGGAACCACGAACTCTCGGCCGAACTGCGTCATTGCCTGACTTTGCAACTCTGTCGCGCGCTCGGCACGGGACTCGGCGTTTTCCCGGTATATTTCAACCGTCTCACGCACAGCGTTGCGACCGCCCCCGAATAGCAGCGCCAATACCCCCGAGATCAACCCCATGCCGCAACCCTTTCCTTGAATTCACTTTCCGTCAGACGATAGCGCGGCGACAGAAACTCTTCGGCCCGTTTGATCCAGCCTCCTTTGCCACCGGATCGGGTGCGCGCGTATTTTCTGGATGCCGGTCGTTTGTCGGCCAGCCGAAAGTAATAGTTCCGCCGCGCCACACCGTACGCATCGCGCAACGCGTTGGGATTTGGTTGGGCCGCGTCTGTGCATGCGTGCGCCGTTTGCGCGCCGATCACGCCATCTGCCACCACGTCAAACCCCATATCACGCAAAAGCCGTTGCAGGATTATTACTGCTTGCGCACCGGCGTTGACATACATGTCAAAAACAGAGGCATGCATAACATCCGGCAACAGCGCGATGCGTGGCTTTTCAAAGTAGTGCTGAACAAAGATATCGACCGCCTCGCGCTGAGTAAGCGCCCGGACATCCGCCACGTCAACCAGCCCATCCCCCGTCAGATCCAATCCAAGCCGGCGCATCGTATGGATCGTGACACCGAACT
The DNA here is from genome assembly GCF_013110595.1 of Ruegeria sp. HKCCD6428. Classification (NCBI taxonomy): domain Bacteria; kingdom Pseudomonadati; phylum Pseudomonadota; class Alphaproteobacteria; order Rhodobacterales; family Roseobacteraceae; genus Ruegeria; species Ruegeria sp. HKCCD6428. Next base: position 521,828 of record NZ_WVQX01000001.1, on the reverse strand, counting down.
TGGTTGCCCCGCCCGGATCGTCCGGGTCATTCACGTACCCGCCTTCCCGGCGCACAATTTCATTGGCAATCTGCCGAACCGTTTGCATAGCGCCCTCATTTCGTTGAATGGCGCTGACGATCCCGAAAAAGAATTAACAAGCCTGAACGACAGAGGGCGCTGCCCGCATCCCGCGCGCAACGCCCTCAACACGAATGTGGGTCAGGTCAGCTTTCTTCAGCCTCTTTGTACACGCCCTGCTCTTTCAACGCGTCCACGACTTCTTTCGGCATATAGGTTTCGTCATGTTTGGCAAGAATTTCAGTGGCTTCAAACACACCGTTCACGTAACGCCCGGTGCCGACCATGCCCTGATTTTCCGAAAACAGATCAGGCAGAACCCCAGTGAAAGATACCTTTACGCTTTCGCCGCCGTCGGTGACGACAAAATGTACGGTTTCGCCCTGCCCACGGATGATTGAACCTTCTTCGACCAGGCCGCCAATCCGAAAGACCTCGGTCGGCTTGGGTGGTTCGGCAATCACCTGGCTTGGCGAGCGGAAAAAGTTGATCCCGTCGCGCATGGCATAGCCAATCAACGCAGTCGATGCCACCAAGGCAACGACAGCTACCAGAATGACTTGTACTCGGCGACGTTTCTTGAGCGTTTTCATACCGTCCTCACGGAAATAACGGTGCCATCATCAGGCCCCGGGTTTCAGTCTCACCTAACATCAGATTGGCGTTCTGCAAGGCTTGGCCACTGCTACCTTTTGTCAGGTTATCCAGCGCCGCGATCACGATCGCGCGCCGTTCGATCCGGTCTGCCACAACACCGATATGACAGAAGTTGGACCCGCGCACGTGGTGGGTCGATGGTGTCTCGCCCATCGGCAGCATCTGAATGAAAGGCTCATCCGCATAAGCCTTTGCAAGCGTTTCATAGATGCTATTCGGGTCCCCTTTCAAGTAGGTGGTGGCCAGAATGCCCCGGTTTGCAGGGATCAGGTGCGGAGTGAACTGCACATGAACCGTACGACCGGCCAGTGTGGAAAACTCCTGATCGAACTCGCCCAGATGCCTGTGGGTCCCGCCGACGGCATAGGCATTGGCGCCCTCGCTCAGTTCAGCGTGCAGCAGGTTTTCTTTCAGCGACCGCCCTGCCCCGGAAACAGCGCATTTCAGATCCAGCACGATATCGTCCAGATCAATCACTCCGGCAGAAATCAGCGGCCGAAGAACGTATTGCCCGGTTGCCGCATTGCACCCCGTGCCCGCCACCAGTCGCGCGTCCCGGATTTCGTCGCGATAGAACTCGGTCAGGCCATAAACGGCCTCTTCCTGCTGCTCGAGCGCGGTATGCGGGTTTCCGTACCACTTTTCATATTCGTCCGGGTCAGTCAGCCGGAAGTCAGCAGACAGGTCAATGATCTTCAGATCCTTGGGCAGCGCACTGATCACTTCTTGACTGGTCTTGTGCGGAAGGGCACAAAAACACAGATCGATCCGGGAAAAATCGATCTCGGAAATCTTGCACAGATCCGGCAGGTCCATGTGGCGCAGATGGGGGAAAACCTGCGCCATTGTCATTCCCGCCTTCCGTTCAGCGGCCAGCGCAACGATATCCATGTTCGGGTGTTCGGCGATCAGCCGCACCAGTTCCGCGCCGGTATAGCCCGAGGCGCCTAGAATTGCGATTTTATGGGTCATGTCAGACCTCTTCTCAACGTGTGTCACCTGTTACGACCGCCGATGCGACGGTCTGGAAATAATGAAAGCAGAGCGGCCGCGTCCTTGACCGAAGTCAGGCAGCCTCGAATGTGATTTGTCGTCGGAGGAACTGTGTCGCCCGATCGCTTACCACATTGGGTTTCCCCGTCGTCAGGAACCCTCCCGGGCCGTTACCCAGCATGTTGGGGTGGCGATGCAGATAATCCGCAAGGCTTTCCGCAACCAGCGCCCCCTGGCTGTAGACCTGCACATCAGGTCCCAATGCCGCCTGAAATACGTCAGCCATTAGCGGGTAATGCGTACAGCCCAGTATGGCCGCCTGCGGTTCAGGCATCTTGCGCTTGAGGGCTTCCACATGGCTGCGCACCAGCGCCTCGGCCAGGATCATGTCACCGTCTTCAATGGCATCCACGACGCCACCACATGCCTGCGCCTCGACATCCACGCCAATTGCCCGGAACGCCAGCTCGCGCTGAAAGGCCCGGCTGGATACAGTGGCTGGCGTGGCGAACAAGGCGACATGCTTGACCGCCACTTCGCGTGGTGGGGAATTGTCGCCCCATTGCCGCTCGGTCAGGGCTTCGATCAAGGGAACAAAGACACCAAGCACACGTTTGCCTTCGGGCACGCCCTCTTCCTGCATCCGGCGCAGCGCCGCCGCGCTGGCGGTGTTGCAGGCCAGAATCACCAAGTTGCAGCCGCGATCCCAAAGGTCCTGCACGGCCTTTCGGGTCAGCTGATAGATGTCCTCGGCATCGCGCACACCGTAAGGGGCATGCGCGCTGTCCGCGTAATACAGGAAATCAACGTCAGGCAGACGTGTCTGCGCGGCGCTCAGGACGGTAAGACCGCCCAATCCGGAATCAAAGATACCTACTGCCATTAGCCCCTTCAGGCGCGATGCCGTTCCTCAAATTCATAGCCATAGTCATAAGACTTCAGCGGTGTCGGAGACAGCTCATACGTCGCTTTGCGCAGGAAATCCATCATCTTGCGCGTATCCTTGCCCAGCGGATCCAGAATGTCGCGCTCGATAGGCGTGCCAATCACCACTTTGACCGGAGTATCGACACGTTTTTTGAATTCCTTGATCAGCAACCCCATGCGCAGGGTGTTGTGCATATGACTAGCAATCTGAAACAGACGTGACGTGTGCCCGTCGAAGAACACCGGAACGACGGTGGCATTTGATTTGGCCACCATTCGGGCCGTGAAACCGCGCCAACCCGGATCCATGGGATGCGCGAACGGATTAACGCCAGTGCTGACCGTACCCCCAGGGAAAATCCCGATCGCGCCGCCATCGCCAAGGTAGTTCAATGCGGTCTTCCGCGTATCCAGATTCAGTTTCACCGCTTCTTTGGTTTCATCAAACGAAACAGGCAAAACGATACGGTTCAGGTCTTCGGCCTTGCGGAAAACGCGATTTGCGAGAATCCGGAAATCACCACGGGTCTGGGACAATATATGCCCCATCATCAGCCCATCCAGAATTCCATATGGATGGTTTGCAATCAGGATAAGCGGACCATTCTTGGGGACATTCTCCAGCGAGCCACCAACGACATCCAAGGTCAATCCATAGCGATCGACCATGACCGACCAAAAATCCCGACCCTTTGCGACTTCTTGTTCATATCCGTCGGCCCGTTTGATCAGACGCAACCGTCCCGTGGTGTTCTCCATCAGCCTGATGACCAACCGCCCCCCCTTGGTTTCGGCGGAATGCGCATACGAGATGTCACGAACGACATGACGACGAGAAGACATGAAGGGCTCCGTTTTGCTGCCCGCAAAATAAGTACAAGCAACAGGTTTGACCAGCTATCGTGACACGCTTGTGACGAATTACTCTGCCGCAGCTTGCAATTCAGGCCCACCGCTGCGGATGACGGCCAGCAGCTCTTCTCGCCGTTTCGCAGCCTTGGCCTCGTTTTCCCGCAGTACCGGCCCAAATCCGCGGATATCCAGCGGCAAACGGGCCAGGGCGGCAATCGCATCACGGGTGTCCTGCGACACCAGGGGCAGTACCTCGCGCATGTCCTTTTCATACTGTCGGATCAGGGCGCGCTCCATCTTGCGTTCGGATGAATACCCGAAAATGTCCAATGGTGTGCCGCGCAATGCCTTTAGTTTGGTCAACAGTTTCAACGCAGTCATGATGGATTCGCTGAAGGCACGCTTTTTCGGCCTGCCATTGCTGCCCGATCCGCCGAATATCGGCGGGGCAAGGTGAAAGGTCATCTTGAAGTCACCATCAAACTCGGCCGCCGCTTTTTCCCGACTGGTCAGCAGAAGGCGCGCAACCTCGTATTCGTCCTTGTACGACAACAGCTTGTGATACCCTTTCGCCACCGCTTCGCGCACATCCGCGTCCTCGACACTGTCCACCAGCTTGCGGTACCGCCTGGCCAGCCGGGCGCTTTGATATTCCGTCAGGTGCTGCGCGCGAAACGCGATGATCTGATCCAGTGTCTTGGGCATCTCGGCCACGGTCGGCGCAAGGATGGATTGCACGTCTTCCGGGTGCAGAACCGCCCAACGTCCAATATCAAACGCACGTTTGTTGCGTTCGACCGCCGTGCCGTTCAATTCGATGGCCTCAAAGATCGCCTGATGGCTGACCGGCAACAGCCCGCGCTGCCAGGTCGCGCCGAAGATCATCATGTTGGAATAGATTGAATCCCCCATCACCGCGCGCGCCAGTTCGGTCGCATCAAACAGCGAGACATCTTCTTTCAGCCGCGCTTGCAGGGCCAGTTCCAGCTGATCCGCCGGAATGCGGAACTCGGTATCACGCGTGAAGTCGCCCGTCACCGTTTCATGGCTGTTCACGACGGCCCCCGTACGTCCAGTGCGCGTCAGGCCCAACGTCTTTGCGCCGGCCGAGACCACCAGATCGCCGCCGATCAGCGCGTGGGCCTCGCCAGTGGCGACGCGAATCGCGCTGATATCCTCGGGGCGGTTGGCCAATCTACAGTGGATGTGGACTGCGCCGCCTTTCTGCGCCAGCCCCGCCATTTCCATCATGCCCGCGCCTTTTCCGTCAATCTGCGCCGCCTGCGCAAGGATGGCGCCAATGGTGACGACACCCGTACCGCCGACGCCGGTAATCACGACGTTGTGCGTGCCGGTGATCTTCGGCAGATCTGGTGTTGGCAAATCTGGCAGATCAATTTCGGTCGTCGCCTCTTTGCGAATTTTCGCGCCCTCAAGCGTCACGAAAGACGGGCAGAAACCGTTCAAGCACGAGTAATCCTTGTTGCAGCTCGATTGATCAATGGCCCGCTTGCGGCCCAGCTCGGTCTGTTTGGGAACGATCGACACGCAATTTGACTGTACACCGCAATCGCCGCAGCCTTCGCAGACATCGGTGTTGATGAACACGCGCTTGTCGGGATCGGGGAATGTACCGCGCTTGCGGCGGCGGCGCTTTTCGGCAGCGCAGGTTTGTACATAGACGATGACCGATACGCCCTCGATCTCGCGAAACTTCTCCTGCACCTGCATGAGTTCGGCACGCTCGTATGTCTGAACGCTGGCGGGCAGAGCCTTGAAGTTGACGTCCTCTTTTTCATCGTAAACCAGGGCCACCTCTCGGACACCCATTGCCTTGACCTCGGCAACGATCCGTTCGGCGGTCAGGTCGCCCTCATTCTCCTGCCCGCCGGTCATGGCAACCGCGTCGTTGAACAAGATCTTGAAGGTGATGTTCGTTCCTGCGGACAACGCAGCCCGGATCGCCTGAACGCCGGAATGGTTGTACGTGCCATCGCCAAGGTTCTGGAACACGTGCTTGGTCGTCGAAAACGGCGCCTCGCCGATCCAGTTGGCGCCTTCCCCACCCATCTGAGTGAAACCGGTCGTCTCGCGATCCATCCATTGAACCATGTAGTGACAGCCGATACCGGCATAGGCGCGGCTGCCTTCCGGCACCCTTGTCGAGCTGTTATGCGGGCAGCCGGAACAGAAATACGGTAGCCGCGTCGCTATTTCCTGTGCATTGTCGGCCCGGCGCGCTTCTGACAAAGACGCCAGCCCGGCCCGGATACCATCGGTCTCGCGCCCCTCTTCAATCAGGATCTCGCCCAGCTTTTCAGCGATCATGATCGGATCAAGCGCACCGCGCGTCGGGAACAGTTCTTCGCGGTGCAATGTCCCGGCACCGCCTTTGTACCACCCATATACTCGGCGTCCGCGCCGGTCGTCAAAGATGGCCTCTTTGACCTGAACCTCGATCAGCTTGCGCTTTTCCTCGACGATCACGATCAGGTCCAGCCCCTCGGCCCAGTCGTGGAATCCGGCCATATCCAGCGGGAAAGTCTGCCCCACCTTGTACGTGGTAATCCCCAGACGCTCGGCCTCGGCTTCGTCGATATTCAGAAGCGAAAGCGCATGTGTCAGGTCCAACCAGTTTTTGCCCGCAGCGACAAAGCCGATCTTGGCGCCGGGTTTGCCCCACATCCGTTTGTCCAGCTTGTTGGCATGTGAAAACGTTTCGGCCGCGAACCTTTTGTAATCGATGACACGCGTTTCCTGCATGTGCGGCGTGTCGCCCAACCGGATGTTCAACCCCCCTTCCGGCATGTCGAATTCTGGGATGACCATTTGCATCCGGTCCGGGCGTCCATCCACGACCGAGGTGACTTCGATCGTGTCCTTCATCGTCTTCAGACCCACCCAGACCCCCGCGAAACGGCTGAGTGCAAATCCATAAATTCCATAATCAAGGATTTCCTGAACGCCGGCAGGGCTGACGATCGGCATGTACATGTCGACCAGCGACCATTCCGACTGATGCAGCACCGTCGAGCTTTCGCCGGTATGGTCATCGCCCATCGCCATGAGCACACCGCCATGTTTGGCTGTTCCCGCCATGTTTGCGTGGCGCATGACGTCACCGGACCGGTCAACGCCCGGCCCCTTGCCATACCAAAGCCCGAAGACCCCATCGAATTTGCCGTCGCCGCGCAGACCCGCCTGCTGGCTGCCCCAAAGCGCGGTGGCCGCCAGGTCTTCGTTCAAACCGAACTGAAACGTGATATCGCTTTCGGCCAGTGGCTTTTGGGCCCGCATCATTTGCTGATCCACTGCGCCCAAAGGCGACCCGCGGTACCCGGTAACCAATCCCGCCGTGTTAAGGCCCGCTTGCCGGTCTCTGGCCTTTTGCATCAGCATCAAGCGCACAAGCGCCTGCGTTCCATTCAGAAGAACCGGGTTTTTCTCAAGATCGAACCGGTCGTTCAGCGTTATCTGTGGCTGGCTCATCAGACGTCTCCCCTCGTCAGATCAGTGTGCTTTACTTGGGTTCATTTTAGGTCATAATTTCTGACCTGTATAGAATTTATCCACTGATATGTAACGATTTCGTCCTTTGAATGTAGAACTTGTTACCTATTTCATATAGGGCTTCTGAAAGATAACGAAAGTTGCGGTGATGGATTGGGACAAGCTTAGAATATTTCACGCGGTGGCCGATGCAGGCAGCCTTACGCACGCCGGAGACAAGCTGAACCTGTCTCAATCCGCCGTAAGCCGACAGATCCGCGCATTGGAAGAGTCTCTGGATGCCACCCTGTTCCACCGTCACGCGCGGGGGCTGATTCTCACCGAACAGGGCGAGTTGTTGTTTGACGCCACATCCGCCATGTCGAAACGGTTGGATGCCGCAGCTGCACGTATTCGCGACAGCGAGGAAGAAGTCTTTGGTGTTTTGCGTGTCACGACGACCTTCGGCTTTGGAACGCTCTGGCTGGCACCGCGCTTGCCGAAACTTTATGAGCAATACCCGGACCTGAACATCGACCTGATGCTTGAAGAACGCGTTCTGGATCTTCCGATGCGCGAAGCGGACGTCGCCATCCGCATGAAAGAGCCCAGCCAGGCTGATCTGGTGCGCAAGCGCCTAATGACCGTTCAGATGATGTTGTATGCAACCCAGGATTATATCGAAAACCACGGCGGCATGTTGCAGTCCCTGGAAGAGATCAAGGACCACCGTCTGATTTGTCAGACCCCTGCGGCGCCGCAGGTTGGGGCCAGTGCCGCTATGGTGCGCCACCTGATGACCTATAATCCCGGGTCCTTGCTGACTGTGAACAACTATTTTGGTGTGCTTCAGGGCGTTTTGCACAATCTGGGCATCGGTGTTCTGCCCGATTATGTCACTCAGGATTTTCCGCACCTCGTGCCCATCCTGTCAGACATCGAAACCGCAGATGTTCCGGTTTATCTGGCCTACCCGGAAGAATTACGGCATTCAAAACGCGTTGGCGCGTTTCGGGACTTCGTGCAGGACGAAATCATCGCACAGCGTAAGCAGCTGAAACAGATGGGAAAACTGTAGCTATGCGCAAATAGCATAACGGACATGAAGTGATCACAGAGTTAATTGCCTTGAACGTTCACAAACTGACCCCTAAATGAGCACTCGAAGGCGGTGATGCTGAAACGCTCATCATCTTCATACCTCCCTGTTGGACTACGGCCGAGCTCATAGCTCGGCCTTTTTTTTGGCTGGACCCTGCATTAAGTCAGCGAAAGCTCTGGGAAAAATACACGCATAGGCATATGATCCCCAAAAAACGATACAATTTCGTGTTTGAGGGAAAATACATGTTCCACCCACTCCGCCTGGTTTTGGCGCTCGTCTCCGCATTGTTCATGGCAGTGCCACTATATGCACAGGACTCCGGTTCAACTTCTACAGTGGCCATTCCGGAAGACCTGACACCCGAACAGGTCGACGATCTTGTTGCACGCATGTCCGATGATCAGGTTCGCGCAATTCTATTGGAGCGTCTTGATGCTGTGGCGGAAAAACAAGCCGCCGAAAAGGCGGACGTAGAAGACCCGTTGACCGAGATAAGCGAGATTTGGGCAGCCATGGTCGCATCCTGGACACATGTTCTGACAACTGCTCCCAACATTATCACCGCGCAGATTACCGCGTTCAGCAATTTTAGCGATACATTCGGAACGACCGGTGTCTTTACACTTATGGGGCTTGTCCTTTCTGTACTTGTTGTCGGTTTCATTGCGGAAAAGCTGTTCATCTTCCTGACACGTCGCTGGCATGAAGCGACCGAAGCGGCGGACGAGGCCGACCTTTGGGGCGCCGTCAGATACCTGTTTCGTCGGTTCTGCCGCGAAATCGCCGGGCTGATCATTTTCTATGTCGTGATCCGCGCAGTTGGCCGCGGTCTTCTAACCACGGAACAGATCACCTATGCTGCACCGTTTGTATTCTATCTTATCTGGGTGCCGCGATTGGGTGCAGCAGCGTCCCGGTTTGTTCTGGCACCGGAAAAGCCGCAATTTCGGTTGGTCAATATCGACGACCACTGGGCAAAGTACCTGCACCGCAACCTGATCGGCCTGTTGATCCTGATCGGGTTCACGCTGTTCGTCGTACGGTTCAACGCGCTCAATGGCGTCACGGGTGACGATACCCGCATTGGCTTCTGGCTGAACGCTGCAATTCACGTCTATATCGCCGTAATCGCGTGGACCGCGCGCGAAGGACTGTCGCAGATGATGCTTGGGACAGACCCGGATCACACGAAATTCGATGAAGAAGTTGCGCATTATTACCCCTATTTTGCCATCGGCGTTTCGGTGGCAATCTGGCTGCTGGTCGAGTTCCTGGTCGCGCAGCGTGATCCGGCAACACTGAGATTGCTGACCAGCGGTGCGCATTTCACGACGATGTTCTGGTTGTTGATTGCCCCTGCGCTGGATACGCTGATCCGCGGTCTTGTGCGGCATTTGCAACCGCCAATGTCGGGCGAAGGCCCTCTTGCCGAACGCGCCTACCGTTCCGCGAAACGCAGCTATATCCGGATTGGTCGCGTTATCGCCGGCTTGGTCGTGGTTTTCATGATTGCACGCGCATGGCATCTTGACCTGCGCAACGTCGCTTCGGCCGGTGTCGGTGCCGAAGTCGGCGGGGCTGTGATCGAATTCCTGCTGATCATCGCCGTTGGCTATATCCTGAACGAGGTCGTCTCGCTCTGGATCAACCGCCGATTGGCCCGGGAACAGACGGCGGCCGAGGCCCTGGACGAAGAGGCAGGCGGTGAAGGCGGCGGTGCCGGCGGCTCTCGTCTGGCGACGGTTCTGCCTCTGATGCGGATCACGGCCCAGATTACGATTGCCGTGATTTTTGGCCTGCTGGCGCTGGGCGCATTGGGCATCAATATCACGCCGCTTTTGGCCGGTGCCGGTGTTCTGGGTCTGGCGATCGGTTTTGGTGCGCAGAAGCTGGTTGCTGACATCGTGGGCGGGGTTTTCTTCCTGATCGACGATGCCTTCCGCGTCGGAGAATATGTCGACGTCGGCGGCACGATGGGAACTGTCGAGAAAATCTCGGTTCGCTCGATGCAGTTGCGTCACCATCGCGGCCCCGTACACACGATTCCCTACGGTGAGATTCAGAAGCTGACAAATTTCAGCCGCGACTGGGTGATCATGAAGCTGAAATTCACCGTGCCGTTCGACACCGATCCCAACAAGGTCAAGAAGATCTTCAAGAAGATCGGTGCTGAGATGATGGAGGACGAGACCCACAAGGATGGCTTCCTGCAACCGTTCAAATCGCAAGGTGTGTTCGATTTTGACGATGTCGGCATGATCATCCGTGGCAAGTTCATGGCCAAGCCCGGCAAGCAGTTCACATTGCGCAAAGAGATCTTCAACCGGGTCAAGGCGGCCTTCAAGGAAAACGGCATCGACTTTGCCCGCCGCGAGGTGCGCGTTGCAATTCCGGGTCTGGACGACAATGAAAACCTGACCCCGGAACAGAAGACGGCTGTTGGTGCCGCGGCCGCAGCGCAGCTCAACAAGGATCAGGGATCGGCGTAACCCTCGCGGCCCACGCCAGCTGCATGCACCCATTTCGGGGCGCATTCATCCGGAACCGGCAGTGATGCCGGTTCCGTTTTTCTTTGAAAGACGCAACCTGCGCCGTCTTGACCCTTTCCACACGCGCGCGCTTGCCCTACAAGGCGCGCAATCTCGGCCCACTTGGACACAGGACAGAAGATGCAAGAGCCCGCCATCACACCCGATCTGATTGCCGCACACGGGCTCAAGCCCGAGGAATATGACATGATCCTCGAGATCATCGGGCGTGAACCTACTTTCACCGAGCTCGGCATTTTCTCGGCCATGTGGAACGAGCACTGTTCCTACAAATCTTCGAAGAAATGGCTGCGCACCCTGCCCACCTCTGGTCCCCAGGTGATCTGCGGACCCGGTGAAAACGCAGGCGTGGTGGACATTGGCGACGGTCAGGCCGTGGTTTTCAAGATGGAAAGCCACAACCACCCGTCTTACATCGAACCCTATCAGGGTGCGGCGACCGGCGTGGGGGGCATCCTGCGCGACGTCTTTACCATGGGCGCGCGTCCCATTGCGTCCATGAACGCATTGTCCTTTGGCGATCCCGGCCATCACAAGACCCGCCAACTGGTCAACGGCGTGGTCGAGGGCATCGGTGGTTATGGCAACTGCTTCGGCGTGCCTTGCGTCGGTGGCGAAGTGCGCTTTCATCCCGCATACAATGGCAACTGCCTTGTGAACGCCTTTGCGGCCGGTCTGGCTGACAGTGACAAGATTTTCTATTCGGCCGCGTCGGGCGTGGGTATGCCCGTCGTCTATCTGGGCGCAAAAACCGGGCGTGATGGTGTGGGTGGTGCAACCATGGCATCCGCCGAATTCGACGACACGATCGAAGAAAAGCGCCCCACCGTTCAGGTCGGCGACCCTTTCACCGAAAAACGCCTGATGGAGGCGACGCTGGAACTGATGCGGACCGGTGCGGTGATCTCGATCCAGGACATGGGCGCGGCGGGCCTGACCTGCTCGGCCGTTGAAATGGGTGACAAGGGTGGCCTTGGCGTGCGTCTTGATCTGGAGAACGTTCCTCAGCGCGAAGAAAACATGACAGCCTATGAAATGATGCTGTCCGAGTCTCAGGAGCGTATGCTGATGGTCCTCAAGCCCGAGCTTGAGGCAGAGGCCCGCGCCGTGTTCGAAAAATGGGATCTTGATTTCGCAATCGTTGGCGAAACCATTGCCGAAGACCGCTTTCTGATCATGCATAACGGTGAAGTCAAAGCCGATCTGGTTCTGTCCAAACTGTCTTCCACCGCGCCGGAATACGACCGCCCATGGGAGCCTACGCCACAGGCAGAGGAACTGGCCGAAGTGCCCCAGATCGACCCGATTGACGGGCTGCGCGCCCTGCTCGCTTCGCCCAACTACGCAGGCAAGCAATGGGTCTATGAACAATACGACACCATGGTGATGGCGGATTCCGTCCGCACGCCGGGTCTGGGTGCGGGCCTGGTCCGCGTCCACGGGACCGACAAGGTGCTTGCCTTCACATCCGACGTGACCCCGCGCTATGTGCGCGCAAACCCTTTTGAGGGCGGCAAACAAGCGGTGGCCGAAGCCTATCGCAACCTGACCGCCGTCGGAGCCAAGCCGCTGGCCACCACGGACAACCTGAACTTCGGCAATCCCGAAAAGCCCGAAATCATGGGCCAGTTTGTCGGTGCCATACAGGGCATCGGCGCCGCAGTCGGCGCGTTGGATATGCCGATCGTGTCGGGCAACGTCTCTTTGTACAATGAGACCGACGGACAGGCCATTCTGCCGACCCCCACCATTGGCGCAGTCGGCCTGTTGCAGCACTCGGACGAGGTCATCGGCAACGAAGTGCGCGAAGGCCACGTCGTGCTGGTGATCGGTGAAACCAAGGGGCATCTGGGTCAATCCGCCCTTTTGGCCGAGGTGTTCAACCGCGAAGACGGCGACGCCCCGCATGTCGATCTGGATGCCGAAAAGCGCAACGGTGATTTCATCCGCGCCAACCGCGAGATGATCAAGGCCTGCACCGACCTCAGCGATGGCGGCATCGCTCTGGCTGCCTTCGAACTGGCAGAAGCCGCAGGCGTTGGCGTATGTCTTGACGACGCCCCGACTCAATTCCTGTTCGGTGAAGATCAGGCCCGCTATCTTGTTGCGTGCAATTTCGATCAGGCCGAGGCATTGATGATTGCGGCCGGTCAGGCCGGCGTTCCTCTGAATGCGGTTGGTCGTTTCACCGGCGATACGGTGAAGATCGGCAGTTCGGAAGCCTCGCTTGATGAACTTGCCGCGATTTACCGCAACAGCTTTGCCGAGGCTGTCGCCTGACAACGCCACGCGAATGCCAATCGAAACCCGCGTCGTGACCCGGTGCGGGTTTGGTTGTTTTTGCATGCGCCAGTGCTCTTGCACGCCCGGTTCATGCGCTCTACATCTTGGGAAAGACCTTCTGGAGTTACCTACATGCCGATGAGCGCCCATGAAATCGAACACCTGCTGCGCGAAGCCTTTCCCGACGCCGAGATTCAGGTCGGCGGAAATGACGGTGTTCATATGTCTGCCATGGTGGTGGATGAAAGCTTTCGCGGCAAAAACCGGGTTCAGCAACAGCGCGCTGTTTACGCAGCTCTGAAGGGCAAGATGGACGGCCCGGACGGAGAATTGCACGCGCTGGCGCTCACCACCAAAGTGCCAGAATAAGATTCTCGGCTTCTTTCGAGGCGAACATATGACTCTCCCGTTGGAGAAACGAATAGGAAACGCGAAATGACCGATGTGAAAACCCAGATCGACGAAACCGTCAAAGCCAATGACGTGGTGCTGTACATGAAAGGCACCAAGGAAATGCCGCAATGCGGGTTTTCCTCGCGCGTGGCCGGAGTTCTGAACTATATGGGCGTCGAATACACCGACGTGAACGTGCTGGCCGACGAAGATGTGCGTCAGGGCATCAAGGATTATTCCGACTGGCCGACCGTGCCGCAGCTGTATGTCAAAGGCGAATTCGTAGGCGGTTGCGACATCATCACCGAGATGACCCTTTCGGGTGAGCTGGACACGCTTTTTGATGAAAACGGTGTCGGCTACAACAAGGAAGCAGCCGACAAAATCCGCGAAGCAAACGCGTAATCCTGCCTACTGGCTGGAACAGTCCCGATAAATCGCCTGCTCATTGGCGGCGCCCGCCGCCAAATAGCTGATTGACGCGTTCCAGCCTTTTGAGCGCAGGATATAGGTTCCTTCGGCTCCGAGAGACTCATAGCGGATGCCCGATCCGCTTTCGACCTGGCGCATCGCGACCAGAGTATTGTCCACCATCGTCGCCGCCGCGCCTGAACCGTCGGGCGCGTTGAAATAGGTCACCGGCAACGGCACGCCGTTCTCGCAGGTAAAGGTGACAGACAGAATGTCGATTTCGGCGAGTGCCGCTGTTGCCGGGAAAACAAGCAAAGCACCGCAGAAGAAATTGCGCAGATATGTCATTGTGCCTTCTTCTCCTCGACGACTGAAGCCAGCGCTTCCGCACGTGCTGCCAGCTCGGCCAGCGTATCCGTGACGGATGGCGGCACCACCGCGACTTCAATACGTTCAGGTTCCGGCGCGGGCGCATTTCTCAGTGATTGAAGCTCGGCCTCGGCCTCGGCCAGCCTGGCCTCCAGCGACTTGACCTTGTCTTCCGTCGCCGCCGTCTTGTCAGCCAACAGCAGACCGGCCATCAGCAACATGCGCGCTTCCGGCATCCGCCCAATCTGATCGGACAGAACCTGCGCTTCGTCATCCAGCATTTTGGCGGCCGCGTGCAGAAAGGGTTCTTCCCCGTCCCGGCAGGACACGTCAAAACCCCGCCCGCCAATATGAATGGTTACCTCGGGCATTACTCTACCTCACCTTCTACAAGTTTTGCCTGCGACAGCAGAGGTTCCAACCGTGCCAACACGGCCTGCGCTTCGGCGGCGTCCGAAGCCTGCGCCGCGCGCGTCGCCTCTAGCTCGGCAACGGTGGCGCGGTTCAGCAATTCAGCATCCGTCAGCCCTTCTGCGGCGGCGGAACGCAACTCTTCGACCGAATTCCGCAACTGCTCGTTCGCCTTGCGCATACGTTGCAGATCGTCATCCAGGCGGGACATCGCAGCGCCATGGCTGGCCCGTTCGGCCCGCAGCATCTCAAGCTCGGCGCTCAGATCATCGACCCGTACCGTATCTTCAAGCTCTGCCTTGAGGCGGCTGTTTTCCGCCTCGACTTCTTTTGCCTGAGCAAGCAATTCACGCAATTGCTCAAGTTCGGCTTTCACCGCCGAAGGATCTTCGATGCCGTCAAGTTCGGCGCGCAGCCTTTCGTTCTCGGCCTTCAACGCGTCCAGTTCGGCACTGTTGTCCAAGGCCGCCTTGGCCTCGGCCAGCTCGGCGCGGGCCGCTTCGACAGACGCGATTTTCGCCCGGGCTTCCTCCAGCTCTGCGCGCAGCGCATCCGCGTCTGGGGCATCCGCTGGTTCCGTGCGCAGCTCCTCCAGATCAGCACGCAACGCGTCCACTTGTTTTTCGTGCTGCTCTTTCAGGGTCTTCAGTCGTTCCTGAAGCTGCGCATTGGCAACTCTTTCGTCTTCAAGTTCGGCCTGAAGCCCCTCATTTACTTCAGCGTTCCGGGACGCACCGCCCAACCCTTCGACGCCCGCACTGATACGGTCCATCGCAGCAATAATACGGTGCTGTAGTTCCTCTAACTGGCTCATGCCCCTGTCACCTCTTTATCAAGGTTCATTCTGTCGCGAAGTGATCCGAATCAAAACCGAATCCCGCTTGCCGACAGTCTAACGGAATGCGACAGAAAATACCCACTGTTTGGTTTCAATCACTTGGGCCGCGCTCTTCACCTATCGGGCGTTGCCAAAGCCCGGTTCCGCTTGCACTTTGGGTGCTGAATGGTATTGAGCGCGCAATCTGCTTTTTATCCAAAGGAACAACGCCCGTGGACCTGACTGCGCTGCGCAAAGCCAACCCCGAACACTGGGACAAAGCGGCGGCCATCCGCACCCTGACCCTTGACGCCGTCGCCGCCGCAAATTCCGGCCATTCCGGCATGCCGATGGGCATGGCCGATGTTGCGACCGTTCTGTTCGAAAAGCACCTGAAATTCGACGCCTCGGCCCCGAACTGGCCGGACCGCGATCGGTTCATCCTGTCGGCTGGTCACGGTTCGATGCTGGTCTATTCACTTCTCTATCTCACCGGTCATGCCGACGTGACGCTGGAAGAGATCAAGAATTTCCGCCAGTTGGGCGCCAAGACCGCGGGCCACCCTGAAAACTTTCTGATCGACGGTGTTGAAACCACGACCGGCCCGCTTGGTCAGGGTATCTCGAACGCCGTGGGTTTTGCCATGGCCGAGGAAATCCAGCGCGCGCATTACGGCAAGAAGGTCGTGGATCACTATACTTACGTGATCGCGGGCGACGGCTGTCTGATGGAAGGTGTCAGTCAGGAAGCGATCACATTGGCCGGCCGTCATGAGCTGAGCAAACTGATCGTCTTCTGGGACAACAACAACATCACCATCGACGGCACTGTCGATATCGCCGATCGCACCGATCAGGTCCGCCGGTTTGCGGCCTCTGGCTGGCACGTGATTGAGATCGACGGTCATGACCCCAAAGCCATCGATGCGGCCATTGTTCAGGCGAAAAAGTCCAAGAAACCAACCATGATCGCCTGTGAAACCCATATCGCTCTGGGTCATGCTGCGCAGGACACCTCGAAAGGTCATGGGGCGCTGACAGATCAGGATCAGCTGAAAGCCGCGAAAGAGGCCTATGGCTGGCCGCACGACACATTCGAAGTTCCAGCCAACGTCAAAACCGCCTGGGAAGCCATTGGTGCACGCGGTGCAGACGAACGTGCGGCTTGGGAAGAACGTTTCGCGCAGCTTTCCGAGAGGAAACAGGCCGAATTCAAACGCGCCTATGCGTTTGAGGCCCCCAAGCGGCTGGCTGGCGCCATTCGTGCGTTCAAAAAGCAGATGTCTGAAGAGCAGCCAAAACTGGCCACCCGCGCCTCGTCCGAAAAAGTTCTGAACGTCGTGAACCCGATCATGACCGAGACTGTTGGCGGCTCGGCCGACCTGACCGGATCGAACAACACAAAATCGGCTGATATGGGCGTGTTCCTGCCGGAAAACCGCAAGGGCCGCTATATCCACTACGGCATTCGCGAACACGGCATGGCCGCAGCGATGAACGGTATGGCGCTGCACGGCGGTATCCGCCCCTATGGCGGCACCTTCATGGCCTTCACCGATTATGCCCGCCCATCCATGCGGCTGGCGGCACTGATGAAGATCCCGTCGGTTTTCGTAATGACCCATGACTCGATCGGTCTGGGCGAGGACGGTCCGACCCACCAGCCGGTGGAACATCTGGCCATCTCGCGCGCGACGCCGAACACCTATGTGTTCCGCCCCGCCGATACGATCGAAACCGCCGAAGCCTGGGAACTGGCGCTGACCTTCAAGGACAGCCCCTCGGTCCTGTCGCTGACCCGCCAGGGCGTGCCGACCGTGCGCAAGGATCACAAGACCAAGAACCTGACCGCACAAGGCGCCTATGTTCTGGCCGAGGCCGAGGGCAAGCGTCAGGCGATCCTGATTGCCACCGGGTCAGAGGTTTCGCTGGCCATGGAAGCCAAAGCGATGCTCGAAGCCGAAGGCATCGGCACCCGCGTCGTCTCGATGCCCTGCATGGAGCTGTTCGCCGAGCAGGACGAAGCCTATCGCAAGCGGGTACTGCCTGCCGGTCCGGTCCGCGTCGGCATCGAGGCCGCCGTGCGCGCCGGTGGCTGGGATCGCTGGCTGCTGGGCGAGCGTGGCCGCGAAGCCAAGGCAGGCTTCATCGGCATGTCCAGCTTTGGCGCCTCGGCCCCTGCCGGTGAGCTGTACAAGCATTTCGGCATCACGGCCGAAGCAACTGTGGCCAAGGTCAAGGAACTGTTGGGACTGTAAGACAGTCCCTTCTGATCGAGTAAAGGGCGGCCTTGGCCGCCCTTTTCATTTTGGTTTCAATGCGTTTCGGATTTGCTGAACAGGGGCATGATTATCTTGGTTGCCACCGGGATCAAAACCAATCCCCAAGCCAAACCAAATACGCCATCCATCGTGGCCTTGGATACCCACTCAACCGCACCAACCCATTGATCAGACACGGAATGCCCAATGGCATAGGCCCAATCATGGATATGATGGCCCAGCCAGCCAAAGCCCAGAACCTCCATCCCGTGGATGACGATCGAGCCCCCCACCCACAGCATCGCCGCAGTTCCGACAATGGACAGTGTTTTCATCACTCCGGGCATTGCCTTGACCAACCCTCGGCCCAGACCGCGACCGATAGGTGTCGGCGCGTTCTGCGCCAGATAAAGCCCCACATCATCCATTTTCACGATCAGCGCGACGGACCCATAGACGGCCATCGTCACGCCGATCCCGACAACGGCCAGCGTCGCAGCCTGCATCCACAGGTTCGGGGCTTCGATCGCCGCCAATGCAATGGTCATGATCTCGGCAGACAGAATGAAATCGGTCTTGATAGCGCCCTTGACCTTTTGCTCCTCCAGGTGGCCCGGATCGCGGTTTTTCATATCGTCCTCAATCACATGGCTGCCATGAGGAAACAGCACATGAAAAATCTTCTCGGCCCCTTCAAAACATAAATATGACCCGCCAAGCATCAACAAGGGCGTGATCAGCCACGGCGCAAAATTGGCCAGCAACAAGGCGACGGGCAGCAAGAGTATGATCTTGTTAAAGATCGACCCGCGCGCAATGCGCCAGATGATCGGCAACTCGCGCGCCGGGGCGAAACCTTGCACGTATTTCGGCGTCACTGCTGCGTCATCAATGATCACACCGGCGGTTTTGGCCCCCGCTTTGCCTGCCGCCGCGACCACATCATCCACTGATGTCGCCGCAACTTTGGCAATGCCCGCCACATCATCCAACAGGGCCAAAAGACCACTCATCGCGTTTCCCTTCACATCTGCTGCCGCCAACCGGACCCTACCTGATCCAACGGCTAGCGCAAGCGTTAGCGCAACCGGCGCAGGTTTGCGCTAACACCTTAAAAATATGCCGTTTTTGCCCTTTTGAGATTCCCTTTTCGCCGTTATATGGCCCTCAAAGCAAGTGCATCTGGAGACGTCATATGACCATCAAGGTCGGTATCAATGGTTTTGGCCGTATTGGCCGCTGCACCCTGTCGCACATCGCCGCGTCCGGGCGCAACGACATCGAAGTGATCAAAGTCAACGCAACTGGCCCGCTGGAAACTTCGGCGCATCTGCTGAAATATGACAGTGTTCACGGGCGTTTTCCACGCGACATCACCATTGACGGCAATACCATGGATCTGGGTCGCGGCCCGATGCAGATGTTCTCGACCTACGACATGACCGAGTTGGACTGGGAAGGCTGTGACGTCGTTCTCGAATGCACCGGCAAGTTCAACGATGGCCTGAAGGCCAAAACGCATCTGGAACGTGGCGCTGGCAAGGTACTGCTGTCGGCTCCGGGCAAGAACGTGGACAAGACCATTGTTTTCGGCGTCAACCACAACACGCTGGCCGCCAATGACAACATGGTCTCGAACGGTTCGTGCACGACCAACTGCCTCGCCCCGCTGGCCAAGGTGCTGGACGAGGGCGTCGGTATCGAACACGGCATCATGACGACCATCCACGCCTACACGGGCGACCAGCCGACACTGGACCGTCGCCACAGCGACCTCTACCGCGCCCGCGCTGCTGCAATGTCGATGATCCCGACCTCGACCGGCGCCGCCAAGGCGCTGGGTGAAGTTCTGCCAAACCTAAAAGGCCGTCTGGACGGTTCCGCCATTCGCGTCCCCACCCCGAATGTTTCGGCGGTGGACCTGACGTTCCGTGCCTCACGCGACACAAGCACGGCGGAAATCAACGCGATCGTCGAAGAGGCCGCCAAGGGCCCGATGCAGCGCGTTCTGGGATATGAGCCGGCTCCGCTGGTGTCGACCGACTTCAACCACACCGAGGAAAGCTCGATCTTTGCACCGGATCAGACCCGCGTCGTCGATGACCGCATGGTCCGCGTTCTGGCCTGGTATGACAATGAATGGGGATTCTCGGTCCGTATGGCTGACGTAGCTGTTGCGATGGGCCGCCTTAACTGACCCTTCGGACTTCGCTTGTACCTTGATGCCCGCTCAGGTTATCTGAGCGGGCATTTTACGTTCGGGACAGCCATGACCAACCAAATCGCTATCTGGCTCGGCCTTCTTCTGCTCGGCGGTATCATGCTGGATGTGGCGCTGTACGGCACCGAACATCTGCTTTTCCTTGGAAAGAAACTTTACGACTTTCTGGACTGGCTCGCTTTCTGGCGGTGACTGAGGTTTTCCTTGACATTTCGCTTGATCTGTCATTGTTAGCGCTAACTCATCTTGCTGAGACATTTGGACGGAGCAGACCATGACCTTGAAACTGGCGATCAACGGATTTGGACGGATCGGGCGCGGAGTTCTGCGCGCGGTGATGGAAAGCGGACGTACGGACGTCGAGATCGTCGCGATCAACGATCTTGGCAAACCCGAAATGAATGCGCACCTGTTTGAATTTGACAGCGTTCACGGCCGCTACCCCAACCCGGTTACGCTCAGCGATGCAGGTCTGGACGTGGGTCGTGGTCCAATTCGGCTGAGCAGCGAGCGCAACCCCGAGGATCTGCCCTGGTCTGACATTGACGTCGTTCTGGAATGTACGGGTGTGTTCCGTACGCGCGAAGCGGCGGAACGTCACTTCAAGAACGGATCCAGGAAAGTTCTGATCTCTGCCCCGGCCAGAGGTGACGGCGGTGTGAAAACCATCGTCTTTGGCGTCAACGATGGCGAGCTGACCGCCGATGATCTGGTGGTGTCCAACGCGTCCTGCACCACCAACTGTCTGTCTCCTGTTGCTGCTGCTCTGGATGCCGGCCTTGGTATCAAGCACGGCAACATGACCACTGTTCACGCTTACACTGCCAGCCAGCCGGTGCATGATACAGTGGGAAAAGATCCCTACCTGTCCCGAGCGGCGGCGCTGTCGATGATCCCTACGACAACCGGTGCGGCCGCTGCCGTGGGCCTGGTGCTGCCGCAACTCAAAGGAAAACTGACCGGTCAGGCCATCCGCGTTCCAACCCCCAATGTCTCGGTCGTTGATCTTGTGGCCGAGGTTTCACGCCCGACGACCGAAGAAGAGGTCAACCAACTGTTCGTCGATGCGGCTGCCAAAATCCCCGGCGTTCTTGCCGCGGAAAGCCGTCCTCTGGTTTCCATCGACTTCAATCACGACCCGCACAGCTCGACTGTGTCACTGGCTGAAACCAAAGTCACTGATGGCACGCTGGTTCGTGTGCTGGCGTGGTATGACAATGAATGGGGCTTTTCGAACCGGATGCTGGATACGGCGGCCGCAATGGGTGCCCTAGCCTAACCTTTTTTTCAGCGCATCATTGACACGGGGCGTGACGAATTTCGACACGTCCCCGTTCAACCGTGCGATTTCCTTCACCAGCTTGGACGCGATCGCCTGATGGCGCGCTTCGGCCATCAGGAATACAGTCTCGATCGAATCGTCCAGAGCCCGGTTCATGCCGACCATCTGAAACTCGTATTCGAAATCGGCAACCGCACGCAGGCCACGCACGATGATTTGCGCGCCTACATCCCGCGCACAATCAATCAGCAGGTTTTCAAAGGGATGCGCGATGATTTCGGTTCCGGTCTGCTCGGACAGCCTGGCGCATTCCGCTTCGATCATGGCCACGCGCTCTTCCAGCGAGAACAGAGGGCCCTTGTCCCGGTTGATGGCCACACCGATAACCAGTTTGTCCACCAAAGCTGCCGCCCGACGGATGATATCGATGTGCCCCATGGTGATGGGATCAAAGGTTCCAGGATACAATCCAACCCGCATCGCGCCCTCCTGCGCAACAAAATTTCTGCGCAAGCAAACATAACTTTGCTGCAGGTGCAAGTAATTGCTTGGGCAACCCTTGCCGTCAGTGCCCCATTATCATGCCTTCAAGGGCATCTTTTTCCATCGCAAGTTCGGAAAGCTGAGCCTTCACCACATCACCCAAAGTGACAATGCCTACGAGTTTTCCATCTTCAACCACCGGCATGTGGCGAAAGCGCCCCTCTGTCATACGGGACATGATGTCTTCCACGGTGGTCTGGCGCGTCGCCGTGACGAGGTCTTGGGTCATATAAGACTTTACCGGTTGGTTCAGACAACCACTGCCGCTGGCCGCCAATTCCCGGACGATGTCTCGTTCCGACAGGATGCCGGCCGCGGTTTCGCCACCGTCGTCGGAAACAACGACCGTTCCGATCCGCTTGTCCGCAAGAATCTTCGAGGCCTCTGAGATTGTCGCCGTTGACGCCACGGTCACGACACCATCTGTCGCTTTGGACTTCAGGATGGCCTGGACTAGCATGAAGAATACCTCCGGAATAATAACACTTATTCCAAAGCGTTGCGCGATTGCCGCGACCTGTCAAGCGTCGGGACCTGCTTCCAAACGAAGCACTTCATCGCGAATACCGCGTGTCAGGGCATCCGCAAAGCGGTTCAACCGCTCGTTGCGCTGGTCACCTTGATGCCTGACCAGATAGAAGCTGCGCGTCAAACTCACTTGATCCGTCAGGATTTTCCGAAGCCCCGGGTGGAACGGCAACGTGAAATCATGCGCCACGCAAACCCCTGTTCCCAGGCAGACCTGCCGCAGTTGAACCGATACCGAATTCGATGCAAGAGCGACACGGTCAACGCCAATGTCATTCAGGTAGTCGAGTTCCCGGTCAAAGATCATGTCGGGGATATAGCCGATCAACCTGTGGCCCTTCAGGTCAGCTATGCTCCGGATCGGATCATGTCGCTTCAGATACTCTTCGGTCGCGACCATGTGCAGCTTGTAGTCGCTGACCTTCTTCACCAACAGCTGTCCGGCGGTCGGCGCACTGACCGTAACCGCCATATCCGCCTCGCGACGGGACAGGTTGATCACACGCGGAAGCGCAAGGATCTGAATGTCCAGATCAGGGTTTGCGTCGCTGATTTTGGCACACACCTGCGGCAGCAGATAGTTGGCACTGCCGTCCGGCGCGCCAATTCTGATTTGCCCGCTTAGCGTTTTTGTTGGCCCTGTTACCGCCCCGGCCGCCGCGCGCATCGCCTCTTCTGCGTGCAGCCCGTGTTCCAACAGCCGCTGTCCCGCCGGGGTCAGAACATAGCCTTGCTGCGACTTGGTGAACAATGTGGAATCCAGCGTCGCCTCCAGGCGCGCAATGCGCCGACCGACGGTGGCAGGGTCGATCTTCAGGATGCGACCAGCGGAAGACAGGCTTTCCTCGCGCGCAACAGCCAGGAAAATCCGCATATCATCCCAATTTGGGGTCATTTTGATCCCTTTTGCATTTTTGCAAAACTCTTTTGAGACATTGCCTCTGTTCGCGGGATTTCTGCAAGCCTATTCTGCGCGCAAATTTATCGGAGGAGCTATTGATGCAAGACCTGACCCATTTCCTGAACGGCGAAATGGTCGCCGGAACGTCCGGTCGTTTCGACGACGTCTACAACCCGGCAACTGGCGAAGTTCAATACAAGTGCCCGATGGCCAGTGCGGCGGAAACCACCTCCGCGATTGAGGCCGCCGCCACCGCCCAGCCCGCATGGGGCGCAACCAACCCGCAGAAGCGCGCGCGCGTCATGATGGCCATGGTCGGCCTGATGAACCGCGACATGGACAAACTGGCCGAAGCGCTGAGCCGTGAGCACGGCAAAACCATCCCCGACGCCAAGGGTGATTTGCAGCGTGGTCTGGAAGTGATCGAATACTGCATTGGCGCACCGCAGATGCTGAAGGGCGAGTTTACCGACAGCGCGAGCCCCGGCATTGACATGTATTCAATGCGCCAGCCTTTGGGTGTTGTCGGCTCGATCATGCCGTTCAACTTTCCGGCCATGATGCCGCTCTGGCACGTTGGCCCTGCTCTGGCCTGCGGTAACGCCGTTGTTCTGAAACCGTCCGAACGCGACCCGTCCGTGCCCCTGATGCTGGCTGAACTGTTCGTCGAAGCCGGCCTGCCCAAAGGCGTTTTCCAGGTCGTAAACGGCGACAAGGAAGCGGTCGACACCATCCTCGACAGCGAGATCATTCAGGGCGTCAGCTTTGTGGGTTCAACCCCGATTGCACAGTATATCTACAGCCGCGCAACCGCGAATGGGAAACGAGCACAGTGCTTCGGCGGTGCCAAGAACCACATGATCGTCATGCCCGACGCCGATCTGGATCAGGCAGCGGACGCGCTGGTTGGCGCCGGTTTCGGTGCGGCTGGCGAACGTTGCATGGCCGTTTCGGTTGCTGTTCCCGTGGGTGAAGAGACCGCGGACGCACTGATCGAAAAACTGGTGCCGCGTATCGAAAAGCTGAAGGTTGGCCCCTATACTGCCGGCGATGATGTCGACATGGGCCCGGTTGTGACCGCCGCCGCCAAACAGCGCATTCTGGGCCTGATCAATTCAGGCGTCGAACAGGGTGCGAAACTGGTTGTCGACAACCGCGACTTCAGCCTGCAAGGCTATGAGGACGGCTTCTTTGTCGGCCCGCACCTGTTCGACCACGTGACGCCCGAGATGGACATCTATAAACAGGAAATCTTTGGCCCGGTTCTGTCCACCGTGCGCGCGGGTTCGTACGAAGAGGCCCTTAAACTGGCGATGGATCACGAATACGGCAACGGCACCGCGATCTTTACCCGCGATGGCGATACCGCACGTGACTTTGCCAGCCGTGTGAACATCGGAATGGTCGGCATCAATGTTCCGATTCCGGTTCCGCTGGCCTATCACACCTTCGGCGGTTGGAAGAAATCCATGTTTGGCGATCTGAACCAGCACGGCCCGGACAGCTTCAAGTTCTACACCCGCACCAAAACCGTGACCGCACGCTGGCCGTCGGGCATCAAGGAAGGTGGCGAGTTCAACTTCAAAGCAATGGACTGATCCCACAGTTTCCTGACGCTTGAAGCCCGGCCCGTTCAATGGCCGGGCTTTTTGCATCTTTCCGCCGAAAACCTGCTTTCGTCCGCTCGGTCACAGGAAATTCAAGTGGTTCACTCTGGAAAAATTCAACCAACACCCATATTTTGGCGTGAACGATGTACTGAGCAGTGAACTTATCGGAGGCAACCTTGTCCCAATCCCGTATGACCCGTCGCTCTGCCTTGCTGGGCGTGGCTTCTTTGGTGGCAACACCTGCCCTTGTTCGGGCACAAAGCACGGATGCTTTCCCTGAAACGGAAGACGCGATCAGTACGCAATTGCCAGTCCGACGCAATATATCGTCCTTCTCGCAGCAGAACTGGCAGGACCATTTCGATGAATTGGGCGTTGGTTGCCTGTTGGCCGATATCACCAGCCGCGCAGTCCATTACTGGGGGCCTGACGGCACATACAAACTGTACCCAAGTTCCGTACCCATGAGCGAAGAGCTTACCAAACGCGGGTACACGAAAGTTGTGCGTAAGACGGAATTCCCAAGCTGGACACCTACGGCATCAATGCGCGAACGTGATCCTTCGCTGCCGCTTCGGATGGAAGGTGGCGATCCCGGCAACCCACTGGGAACCCGCGCCATGTATCTGGGTTGGCCTGCCTATCTTGTCCATGGCACGCACGACACCCGCAAGATCGGTCGTCAGAGCTCGTCAGGTTGCATTGGCCTGTACAACCAGCATGTAGAAGAGCTGTATCCGCTGGTAAAAGTCGGCACGCAGGTCCGATTGGTCTGATTCACCCTCTCTGAAAAGCAAAAGCCCCGGTCAATCGCCGGGGCTTTCTTGTCTTTGGAAGACGGCGTTTATTCCGGCAGGATCACGGCATCGACGACGTGGATGACGCCATTGCTGGCTTCGATGTCGGCCTGTACGACCTTGGCGTCGTTCACTTTCACGCCGTTTTTGGCGTTGACGCTCAGCCGGTCGCCCTGAACAGTCAGGACCTTGGCGCGTTTGCCGACGATATCACCGGACATAACCTTGGCCGGTACCACGTGATAGGTCAGGATCGCGACCAACTGATCTTTGTTTTCTGGTTTCAAAAGCGTCTCGACAGTGCCTTCAGGAAGCGCAGCAAAGGCTTCGTCTGTGGGTGCAAATACTGTGAACGGACCGTCTCCTTTCAGGGTGTCAACCAAGCCTGCAGCCTGAACGGCGGCGACCAGAGTGTTGAACGACCCGGCGGCAACGGCGGTGTCTACGATATCAGCGGCCTGAGCCTTGAGCGGCATAGCGAATGCAAGTGCGGCGGCTGCGCCCATGAATGTACGACGGAACATAGCTGTCTTCTCCTCTCCAGCGTGTTATGGAAAGGGTTACGGACCTTTTGCCGCAATGGATCACTTTGGTTTCAGTTTTCTTTGAACTGCACCCAGATGCTTTGCGCCCGCCCCTCGGCCAGAAACGGCAAGGCAACAACGGCATCAGGCCGATCCTGTTGCAGGTAATATCCCGGCCAAAGCATTGAATACGCGCCAGATTGCAGCAAGCTGTGCAATACGTACTGCTCTCCCCAGCCCGGGCAATCATAGAAGAAGCGCTTGGGATATTCGTAGGGCAAAAAAACATCGTGAACGTGGATCACCACCCCGGGATTCAGCGACGGTATAATGCGGCAGAACAGATGGGCGACATCATTGCTCATCCGCACAACATGGCTGGAGTCGATGAACAGAATGTCTCCGGCCTCCAGTTCTGCGAACAATGCCGGGTCTGTTTCTTCAAGACGTTTTTGTTCGAACCGGTCGACCACATGGGCGATATCGGCGCGTGGGTACGGATCGACCGCGGTAATGGTGGTATCCAGATTGCCATCGATGATTGCCTGACGGGTCACACGGGTGGAATTGCCGCATCCGACCTCGATCACGCGTTTGGGCTGAAAGCGGCGGATCATCAGATACAATGCATCCGCATCCGGGCTGTCATAGTAACCATTGCCGGTACGATAACCGGTCTGGTTGCGTGCGGGATCTTTCAGCGCCTCCAGGGCAGCTTTGTGACGCTCGAATTCCGCCACAAGTTGAGAGATGTCGAACCCTTCCATCCCTGGCGACAACGCATAGGCGGGGCGCGTCAACCCACCCGCCGCTTCGAAGGCTTCCAGCCGCGCCCGTTCATCCTGTTCCGTAACTCTGTCGACCAGTTTCACCCCCAATTCTTCAAGGGCGGCGTTGATCTTCGGGAATTTTCTGGGTTTCAAGGCGCTGGCTCCGCGATCTGTGATGCAATGTTCCTTACCGTTGCGAACCGTTTCTCTGCAAGGGCAAGCCTGTCAAACCCTTGGCAAAACGTAAATTTCCGTATTCACTGATGGGACTGACAACTGCGAGGGGCCCCATGCAGCAGGAATTTACACTCGGGATCGAAGAAGAATACCTGTTGGTGGATCGTGACAGCCTGCAATTGTCCGAAGCCCCCGAAGCGCTGATGGCGGCCTGCCAAAGCGATTTCGAAGGTCAGGTCAGCCCCGAGTTCCTGCAATGTCAAATCGAGGTTGGAACCAGACCGCACGCCACGGTCGCTTCGGCGCGCGAAGACCTGAAGCGGCTGCGGTCATGCGTTTCCAAACGGGCCACCGAATACAACCTGTCCCCTATCGCCGTCTCGTGCCACCCGTTCGCCAACTGGAAGGATCAACACCACACGCGGAAAGAACGGTATGACGCGCTGCAACATGCATTGGGCGGCGTTGCCCGGCGGATGCTGATCTGCGGGATGCATGTACATGTCGGGGTCGAGGACCCTGCCTTGCGTGCCGATCTGATGCCGCAACTGTCATACTTTCTTCCTCATCTTCTGGCGTTGTCCACATCTTCGCCCTATTGGAACGGCGAGGATACCGGCCTGTCTTCATACCGGTTGACGGTGTTCGACAACCTGCCCCGCACCGGGCTGCCACCCGTGTTCGCCAGTTGGGGCGAGTACGAACGGAACACAGGCATTCTGGTCGAGCTTGGGGTCATCGAAGACACCACCAAGATTTGGTGGGATCTGCGCCCCTCACATCGTTTCCCAACTTTGGAAACGCGGATCATGGATGTTCAACCCCGTCTGGAACACACTTTGTCGTTGGCCGCACTGGTTCAGGCATTGACCCGGATGCTGTGCCGTCTGAAAGACCGCAACCTGCGCTGGCGGCAATATGATCGTTTCCTGATCGGTGAAAACCGCTGGCGCGCGCAGCGCTACGGAGTGGGTGAAGGGCTGATCGATTTCGGCGACCGTTCGGTCAAGCCCATGTCTGAACTGATCGGCGACCTCATGGGGTTGTTGGCAGAAGACACCGAAGCACTTGGCACGATGACCGAGCTTGCACGGCTCAGGCAGATTGCTGAAAACGGAACATCCGCCACGCGCCAACGCCGTATTCATGCCGAGGCATCAGCGCGCGGTGATGATCCGGGGCAAGCCGTCGTGCGCCACCTGATCGAGGAATTTCACGCCGACCTCTGAACGTTTCCGGCTTGTGACCCGTTTCAACCGACTCATTGTTGCGCCTGCAAAATTTCTGTAAGAATTCAGAAATAAACAACCGTTCAATTCAATGCCAACGGGAGGGAGCGTCATGGATTTCGCACTCAGCGAGGAGCAAACAGCCATATTCGACATGGCGCACGCGTTCGGGCAGGAAAACATCGCCCCCTTTGCGCGCCAGTGGGAAGCGGACGGAACCATTCCCAAAACCCTGTGGCCCCAGATAGGCGAGCTTGGTTTCGGCGCGCTGTACGTATCCGAGGAAAGCGGAGGGTCAAATCTGACCCGCTTGGATGCCACGCTGGTTTTCGAGGCGCTGTCGATGGCCTGCCCCTCGGTCGCCGCCTTCCTGTCGATCCACAACATGTGCGCCAAGATGTTGGACAATTTCGCAGATGATGACCTAAAGGCGCGCATCATGCCGGATGTTCTGAGCCTGAATACGGTTCTGAGCTATTGCCTGACGGAACCCGGTTCCGGCTCTGACGCGGCGGCCTTGAAAACCCGCGCCGAACGCACCAACGAAGGATATACGTTGAACGGTACCAAGGCGTTCATTTCGGGCGGTGGCTATTCGGATGCCTATGTTTGCATGGTACGCACCGGTCAGGACGGGCCCAAGGGGATCTCGACCGTATATGTCGAGGACGGCACGCCGGGGCTCAGCTTTGGGGCGCTGGAACAAAAAATGGGTTGGAAAAGCCAACCCACTGCGCAGGTTCAGTTCGACGACTGCAAAATTCCCGCAGGCAACCTGGTGGGCACCGAAGGCGACGGCTTCAAATACGCGATGATGGGCCTCGATGGCGGGCGGCTCAATATCGCGGCCTGTTCTCTTGGGGCTGCACAGGCCGGGCTGGATATGACCCTGCAATACATGTCCGAGCGCAAGGCGTTCGGCCAATCCATCGATCAGTTCCAGGCCCTTCAGTTCCGTCTGGCGGATATGGAGATCGAATTACAGGCGGCACGCACCTTCCTGCGTCAGGCGGCATGGAAACTGGACAACGGCGCGCCCGATGCCACGAAATTCTGTGCGATGGCGAAGAAATTCGTAACCGAAACCGGGTCGAAGGTGGTGGATCAGTGCCTGCAACTGCATGGCGGGTACGGATATCTTGCGGATTACGGCATCGAAAAGCTTGTGCGCGATCTTCGCGTGCATCAGATTTTGGAAGGCACGAACGAGATTATGCGCGTGATCGTCGCGCGCCAACTGCTCGCCAATCGCTGAGGCCCCGATGTCAGACATTGAAATCCGCACCACAGGCCGTGCCGGTCGCATCACCCTGACCCGTCCCCATGCGCTGAACGCGTTGAGCTATGACATGTGCATGGCCATCGACACGGCGATGCGCAACTGGCGGGAAGACGATGCCGTTGACCTGATCGTTCTGGACGCTGAAGGAGAAAAAGCCTTTTGTGCAGGGGGTGACATTGCCGAACTTTATGAAACGGGCACCAAGGGCAATTATGCGTATGGTCAGAAGTTCTGGCGTGATGAATATCGTCTGAATGCCCTGATCTTCGAATATCCCAAACCAGTCATCAGTTTTCTTCAGGGGTTTACCATGGGCGGGGGTGTCGGCATCGGCTGCCATGGCAGCCACCGTGTCGTCGGAGAAAGCTCCAGGATTGCCATGCCCGAATGCTCGATTGGCTTGATTCCGGATGTCGGCGGGTCATTGATGCTGGCCCTTGCACCGGGGCGACTGGGTGAATTCCTTGGGACCACGGGCTTCAGGATGGGGCCTGCGGACGCGATCTTTGCGGGGTTTGCCGACCATTTCATCCCCCAATCGCAATGGTCTGACCTGATCGAAATTCTGGAAGCGTCTGGAAATGCCGAACTGGTGGCCGAACATGCCGAAACGCCACCCAATGGTGAATTGGCAGGGGTGCTGACGGATATCGACAATCATTTTTCCGGTGAAACTCTGAGCGATATCCTGATCAGCCTGCGCAATGACGGTCAGGAATTTGCAGACAAAACTCTGGAAAAAATAACGAAAAACGCACCGCTTTCCGTGGCCTGCACGATCGAGATGCTGCACCGTCTGCGTGGCCCCTCGCTTACCATACGGCGCGCGTTGGAGATGGAATACCGCTTTACCCACCGGGCGATGGAGCATGGTGACTTTCTGGAAGGTATCCGCGCGCAGATCATAGACAAAGACCGCAACCCGAACTGGCAGTTTTCCGATATGGACGTCCCCCTGGTGGCCGTCTCGAAAATGTTGCAGCCATTGGGTGCGGACACCCTGACATTCGAGGAGGACTGAGAGATGCAGATCGGGTTCATAGGGCTGGGAAACATGGGGGCGCCCATGGCGGCCAATCTGGCAAAGGCCGGCCATCAGGTTCTCGGATTCGACACGGCCGGCGTTGCCGTTGACGGGGTGACTCAAGCCGAAACCGCGACCGAAGCCGTCGCCTCTGCCGATGCAGTCATAACCATGCTGCCGAATGGCGCCATCCTGCGGGCCGTTGCAGATCAGATCATTCCCGCCATGGCAAAGGGTGCCGTGCTGATCGATTGCTCGACAGTTGACGTGGACAGCGCGCGCGCAGTCGCGGAACAGGCCAGCGGCGCCGGTCTGCTGTTCGTGGACGCTCCGGTTTCGGGGGGTGTCGGCGGCGCGGCAGGTGGCACCCTGACATTCATGGCCGGCGGGTCAGACGACGCCTTTGCAAAGGCGGCTCCTCTGTTCGACATCATGGGGCAGAAAGCGGTTCACTGCGGCGAAGCTGGAGCCGGCCAAGCCGCCAAGATCTGCAACAACATGATCCTCGGCGTGACCATGATCGCCACGTGCGAGGCCTTTGCCCTGGCCGACAAACTGGGTCTGGACCGCCAAAAGATGTTCGATGTGGTCAGCACCTCATCGGGGTACAGCTGGACGATGAACGCCTATTGCCCTGCCCCGGGCGTTGGCCCGCAAAGCCCAGCCGACAATGGCTATACTCCTGGATTTGCAGCCGAGTTGATGCTGAAGGACCTGCGCCTCAGCCAACAGGCCGCATCCAGTGCGGATGCGGATACACCTATGGGACAGGCCGCGACTGCACTTTACGAGCAATTCGTCGAAAACGAGGACGGTCTGGGCCGCGATTTCAGCGCCATGCTGCCTCGGTTTGAAAAGCGTGGGCGAAGTTGATCCAAGTCATATTCCGCCCACGGAATGTTTGATACCCAAAGGGTGCAACCTTTTGGAAAGGATTCTTACGTGATGACCAAAAACATGGGTGGGCTCGACAAATCGCTTCGGATCGCATTAGGCGCCGCGCTTATTCTGGGCGCCCTGTTGGGATACGGAACCTGGATGTGGATCGGCATCGTGCCGTTGGTCACCGGTCTGCTGAATTCATGCCCGATATACTCGATGTTGGGCGTCAGCACCTGCCCAACCAAGAAAAATTGACTGGGAAGGCGGTGGAGTGAAGGCAGCCTGAAGCCGCCTACTCCGCCGCCACCCGATCCGGGTTGAGCATGGTTTTCAGATACCTACCGGTATGGCTGCGTTCGACTTGAGCGATCTCTTCGGGTGCTCCGACGGCTACGATCTCACCACCGCCGTCGCCGCCTTCAGGCCCGATGTCGATGATATGGTCGGCGGTTTTCACCACGTCCAGATTGTGTTCGATCACCACGACGGTATTGCCCTGATCGACCAATTCATGCAGCACTTCCAACAGCTTGCGCACATCTTCGAAATGCAGACCCGTGGTCGGTTCGTCCAGAATATAGAGCGTCCGCCCGGTTGATCGTTTCGACAGTTCCTTGGACAGTTTCACGCGCTGCGCCTCACCACCCGACAGCGTGGTCGCCTGTTGACCCACCTTGATATAGCCAAGACCAACGCGGGCCAGCGCATCCATCTTGTCGCGGATTGATGGCACGGCCTTGAAGAATTCCTGCGCGTCTTCCACCGTCATATCAAGCACATCCGCAATGGATTTGCCCTTGAACTTGATCTCAAGCGTCTCGCGATTGTACCGCGCGCCGTTGCAGGTTTCGCAGGTGACATAGACGTCGGGAAGGAAGTGCATCTCGATCTTGATGACGCCGTCCCCCTGACAGGCCTCACAGCGGCCGCCCTTCACGTTGAAGCTGAAACGGCCCGGCTTGTATCCCCGCGCTTTCGCCTCGGGCAGCCCGGCGAACCAGTCTCGGATCGGAGTGAAGGCCCCGGTATAGGTTGCCGGATTCGACCGCGGAGTCCGCCCGATCGGGCGTTGATCGATATCGATGACCTTGTCCAGATGCTCCAAACCCTTGATTGTCTCACACGGCGCAGGCGTCTGCCGCGCGCCATTCAGGCGCATCGAGGCGGTCTTGAACAACGTCTCAATCGTCAGGGTCGACTTACCGCCGCCAGATACACCCGTGACACAAACAAACTTGCCCAAAGGAAATTCGGCCGT
Source organism: Ruegeria sp. HKCCD6428 (assembly GCF_013110595.1). Taxonomy (NCBI): domain Bacteria; kingdom Pseudomonadati; phylum Pseudomonadota; class Alphaproteobacteria; order Rhodobacterales; family Roseobacteraceae; genus Ruegeria; species Ruegeria sp. HKCCD6428. The sequence continues at coordinate 489,223 of NZ_WVQX01000001.1, read as the reverse complement.
CACGTTCTTGAGGTTGTTGCCCGAAGCCTTTACCACCGTTACCTTTTTCTTGTTCCCCTTGCGCCGCTCGGCGGGCACCGGAATCTCGCGTACGCCCGACAGGTACTGCCCCGTGATCGAGGCCGCATCCGCTGCGATCTGCTCGGGCGTGCCGTGGCTGACCACCTGCCCGCCGTGCACGCCCGCACCGGGGCCAATGTCGAACACATAATCGGCTTCGCGGATGGCTTCCTCGTCATGTTCGACGACGATCACGGTGTTGCCCTGATCCCGCAGATTCTTGAGCGTACCAAGCAACCGGTCATTGTCACGCTGGTGCAAGCCGATCGAGGGCTCGTCCAATACATAAAGAACCCCGGTCAGGCCCGATCCGATCTGGCTTGCCAAACGGATACGCTGACTTTCGCCGCCTGACAGGGTTCCACTTGAACGAGATAGCGTAAGGTATTCCAAACCAACATTATTCAGGAAACCCAACCGCTCGCGGATTTCCTTCAGAATGGCCCGGGCGATCTCATTCTTCTGAGCGCTCAGATGGTTCGGAGCATCCTCGATCCAGGCAAGCGCTTGGCGGATGGACATTTGCACCACCTGACCGACATGCAGCCCCGCAATCTTCACGGCCAAGGCTTCGGCGCGCAAACGATACCCTTCGCAGGTGCCGCATGGGCGGTTGTTTTGGTACCGTTCGAATTCCTCGCGTATCCAAGCGCTATCAGTTTCGCGATAACGCCGTTCCATATTCGGAATCACGCCTTCGAAGCTGCGTGTCACCTGGTACACCCTTCCGCCCTCGTCATAGCGGAACTGGATTTCCTCATCGCCCGAGCCCCGCAGGAACACCTGCTGCACTTTGCTGGGCAGGTCTTTCCAAGGCGTGTTCTTGTCAAACTCATAGTGACGCGCGATGGCCTCAATGGTCTGAAGGAAATACGGCGACTTGCCTTTCCTCCATGGTGCCAGGGCCCCGTCATACAGTTTCAGCGTCTGATCCGGCACCACGAGACGCTCGTCAAAGAACAGCTCGACCCCCAAGCCGTCACAATCCGGGCAAGCTCCGAATGGCGCATTGAACGAAAACAGGCGCGGTTCAATCTCGGGAATGGTGAAACCGCTGACCGGGCAGGCGAAGTTTTCGCTGAAGGTAATCCGTTCCGGCTCTCCTTCTCGTGGGGCGGTTTCCAGAATCGCGATTCCGTCCGCCAGATCCAGAGCGGTGCGCAGGCTATCGGCCAAACGCGTTTCCATGCCTTCACGAACAACCAGGCGGTCGACCACAACGTCAATATCGTGACGGAACTTCTTGTCCAATGTCGGGGGCTGATCCAGCTCATGGAACTCACCATCCACCTTCACGCGCTGGAACCCCTGCTTGCGCAGTTCCAGAAATTCCTTCCGGTACTCACCTTTGCGGTCGCGCACGATCGGAGCCAGCAGATAACCCCGCGTACCCTCCTCCATCGCCATGATGCGGTCGACCATGTCCTGCACCTGTTGCGCCTCGATCGGCTGGCCGGTGGCCGGGCTGTACGGCGTACCTGCGCGTGCGAACAACAGACGCAGATAGTCATAGATCTCGGTTACGGTTCCCACAGTCGAACGCGGGTTCTTCGAGGTCGTTTTCTGTTCAATGGAGATCGCCGGAGACAGTCCGCTGATATGGTCAACATCGGGCTTTTCCATCATGTCGAGAAACTGCCGCGCATAGGCGGACAGGCTTTCGACATAACGGCGCTGACCTTCGGCATAAATCGTGTCGAACGCCAGCGACGACTTGCCCGAACCGGACAGCCCGGTGATCACCACCAACTGATCCCGAGGGATGTCGACATCGATGCCTTTGAGGTTGTGCTCGCGCGCGCCGCGCACCTCTATATTCTTCAGCTCAGCCATTTCCGACCCCCAACAAACAAGTGGTTTAGAGATAGGCGAGCTTGCCCGAGTCTCCAACAGAAAAGTTAGAACATTTAGTGAACGTACAGGTTTTCGCCGACCAAATCAAACGATGGGCATGGAATCGAACAGCTCAATGCCTGGCTATCTGGCGAACTTATGATTTTGAGAAGAAAATGGCGCGGTTGACGGGGCTCGAACCCGCGACCCCCGGCGTGACAGGCCGGTACTCTAACCAACTGAGCTACAACCGCGCATCTATTTCATGGCCTTTGCCCTGGACCAAGGTTGGCAGCGATGGCGCGGTTGACGGGGCTCGAACCCGCGACCCCCGGCGTGACAGGCCGGTACTCTAACCAACTGAGCTACAACCGCCCGCTGCATGTTCATTGCTGAACGTTTGGGTGTATTATGGCCACGGTCGGGCAGCGTCAAGCGGCGTTTTGCAGTTTTTTGTCAGAATCCAGTTTTTTGTTTGCCTGCTGTTTTTTGCCCGCGCGAATTGTTCAATTTCGCTTGCAGCGCACCCCCGGGAAAGATATGACCGCGTGTCATGGGTGATTAGCTCAGTGGTAGAGCGCTTCGTTCACATCGAAGATGTCAGGAGTTCAAATCTCTTATCACCCACCATCCCTTTTTCGGATTTTCGCTTGGAATCAGCGGGCTTGCCATGTCGCGCGTTCGGCGGCTATCTTGCCCTATTTGGCCCGATTAAAGGCCACACACAAAGGCTGAGGTCACCATGACGGGGTTAAAGCGCGACATTGGCCTGCTGGGACTGACCTTCATTTCAGTCGGAGGAATCATCGGCTCGGGCTGGTTATTCGGCCCCCTTCTGGCCGTTCAGCATGCAGGGCCCGCGGCCACGATCTCGTGGATAGTCGGCGCGGTTGCCATGTTCATATTGGCCATCACCTTCGCAGAGATTTCCGCCATGCTGCCCATTCCCGGAGGGATCGCGCGCGTGCCTCAGTTTTCGCATGGTAACATCGTATCGATGGCCATGGGATGGACCGCCTGGATCGGCTACAACACCACAGCGCCAATCGAAGTCGAGGCCATGCTGAAGTACCTGGCGCCGTATGCGCCCTGGCTGCATACGGCAGAGACAGGTGATTTGACCGGGGCGGGTATTTTCGTTGCGCTGGTTTTCATGCTGCTGTTCGTCGCGGTGAATGCGCTTGGGGTCAAGTTCTTCACGCGCGTCAATGCTGCGCTGACCTGGGCCAAGATCGCCATACCAGTTGTCCTGTCCGTTCTGCTTGTCGCAAGCCGGTTCAACATCGAGAACTTCACCCAGCCGGATGGGTTTGCCCCCTACGGCGCGCAGGGTATCATGGCCGCCGTTTCCACCGGGGGCGTTATTTTTTCATTCATCGGCTTTCGCCATGTGGTTGATATGGCTGGCGAAGTTCGAAATCCAAAATTTGCAATTCCGGCCGCATTGGTGTTGTCGATTGTTCTTTGCGCCGTCATCTACCTTGGCTTGCAAGTGGCCTTCATCGGTGCGCTGGACCCATCCATGCTGTCCAAAGGATGGGCACAGTTGAGCTTTGGGGGCGAAGGACCACTGGACGCCATCATCATGTCTGTTGGGCTGGTCTGGTTTCTGAGCCTGCTGAATGTCGGATCCGTGATAGGCCCCTTTGGAAACGGGCTGGTCGCAACCGGATCGAACGCCCGTATCGCCCTCGCCCTTTCAAAAAACGGTTTCCTGCCCAAACAGTTGCAGGTTTTGTCGTCATTCGGGGTTCCACTGTGGGCGCTGGGGCTGAACTTTCTGATCGGAACGGTTTTCCTGCTGACAGTACCCTTTACCACCGTCATTGCCCTGAACGGTGCGGCCATCGTCTTGTCATTCGCCGTCGGGCCCATAGCCGTGGTTTGCCTGCGAAACCTTATGCCAGATCATCCCAGATCGATCCGAATACCGGCCGTGCGACTTGTCGCGCTGTCCGCTTTCGCCATCGCCACGCTGATCGTCTATTGGAGCGGATGGGACACGGTCTGGCGGCTTGGCATCGCGCTGATTGTCGGAAAAATTCTGTTGCTGATCCGGTTCCGGGGACGTTTGGATGAAATGGACGTTACCGAGGCCCTGTGGCTTGTGCCTTATTTCTCAGGCCTTGGGCTAATCTCATTCCTTGGGCAATTCGGAGCCGGTTCGTTGAAGCAGATCCCGTTTGGGTGGGACCTTCTGCTTTGCATCCTGTTTTCGTCGAGCATTTTCGTTCTGGCCGTCCGCTCGGCGCTGCCACCCAAAAAGTTCAAGGAATACATAGCCGAAGAAGAAATTCTTGATCCAAAGCAACCCGTCATTGGATTGTAAAAAAGGCAGGGCATTCGCCCCGCCTTTTCATTCGCTCAATCTGCTTAGTGTGCCGTGGCCGATGGCCCAGTCGCCTCTGACGAGGCTGCTGCGGCTGCCGCAGCCTCCTCGGCGGCTTCGTCCCACTCAACCGGTTCCGGTGTACGAACCAGAGCGTGCTCAAGAACTTCCGAGACGTGCTTGACCGGGATGATTTCCAGCCCTTCCTTTACGTTATCCGGGATATCCGCCAGATCCTTTTCGTTTTCCTCTGGGATCAGGACCGTCTTGATACCACCGCGCAACGCAGCCAGCAGTTTCTCCTTCAAGCCGCCAATCGGCATTGCGTTCCCGCGCAACGAAACCTCGCCCGTCATGGCGATATCCTTGCGTACGGGAATGCCCGTCAGAACCGATACGATCGATGTCACCATCGCCAGACCCGCTGACGGACCATCCTTGGGCGTTGCGCCATCCGGCACGTGCACATGGATGTCGATCTTGTCGAACTGAGGCGGTTTGACTCCGATCTTGGGAGAAATCGACCGCACATATGACGACGCCGCATCGATGGATTCTTTCATCACATCGCCCAGCTTGCCTGTCGTCTTCATCCGACCTTTGCCGGGAAGCTTCAGCGCCTCGATTTGCAGCAGATCGCCCCCGACCGAGGTCCAGGCCAAACCGGTCACGACACCGACCTGATCGTCCTGTTCGGCCAGACCGTAACGGAACTTTGGCACGCCCAGGAATTCATCCAGGTTTTCAGGCGTGACCGTAACGGTTTCCGCCTCTTTCTTGATGATCTTGGTCAGCGCCTTCCGTGCCACCTTGGCGATTTCGCGCTCGAGGTTCCGCACACCGGCCTCGCGGGTGTAGGTGCGGATTATCTTTTGCAGCGCGTCATCGGTCAGCTCAAATTCCTTGGTTTTCAGACCATGGTTTTTGACCTGCTTGGCGATCAGGTGCTGTTTGGCGATCTCGCGCTTTTCATCCTCGGTATAGCCGGCCAGTGGGATGATCTCCATCCGGTCCAGCAACGGCCCGGGCATGTTATAGCTGTTGGACGTGGTCAGGAACATCACGTTGGACAGGTCATATTCGACCTCAAGATAGTGATCCATGAACGTGTTGTTCTGTTCCGGGTCCAACACCTCGAGCATCGCCGAGGCCGGGTCACCACGGAAGTCCTGCCCCATCTTGTCGATTTCATCGAGCAGGATGAGCGGGTTCGTGGTTTTCGCCTTTTTCAGCGCCTGAATGATCTTGCCGGGCATCGAACCGATATAGGTCCGGCGGTGGCCGCGGATCTCGGATTCGTCGCGCACCCCACCCAAGCTAATGCGAATGAACTCGCGCCCCGTGGCCTTGGCGACGGATTTACCCAAGCTGGTCTTGCCCACGCCCGGAGGGCCGACAAGGCACAGGATCGGGCCTTTCAGCTTTTTCGAACGCTGCTGAACGGCGAGATATTCGACGATCCGCTCCTTGACCTTTTCAAGGCCATAGTGATCGGCGTCCAGTATATCCTGCGCACGACCCAGATCCTTTTTGACGCGGGATTTGGTGCCCCACGGCAAAGACAGAATCCAGTCCAGATAATTGCGCACCACGGTTGCTTCGGCTGACATGGGCGACATGTTCTTGAGCTTCTTCAGCTCGCCTTCCGCCTTCTCGCGCGCTTCCTTCGACAGCTTGGTCTCGGCGATCTTGGCTTCCAGTTCGGCGATCTCGTTCGCGCCGTCCTCGCCATCGCCAAGCTCTTTCTGAATGGCCTTCATCTGCTCATTCAGATAATACTCGCGCTGGGTCTTCTCCATCTGGGATTTGACGCGGGTCTTTATCTTTTTCTCGACCTGCAGAACCGACATTTCGCCCTGCATCAGGCCATAGACTTTTTCAAGCCGCTCGCTGACGCTGAGTGTTTCCAGCAGGTCCTGCTTTTGTTCGACCTCGATGCCCAGATGGCCCGACACAAGGTCGGCCAGCTTTGCCGGCTCGGTGGTTTCACCCACGGCCGTCAGCGCTTCTTCGGGGATGTTCTTGCGCACCTTGGCATAGCGCTCGAACTCGTCCGCGACGGTGCGCAACAGGGCTTCGGTCGTGGTGACGTCACCCGGGATTTCGGTCAGATATTCCGCCCGCGCCTCGAAAAACTCTTCGTTTTCAAGAAACTCGGTGATCTGCACGCGCGCCTGCCCTTCGACAAGCACCTTGACGGTGCCGTCGGGCAGTTTCAGCAGCTGCAACACATTGGCCAGAACACCGGACTGGTAAATACCGTTCTCATCCGGGTCGTCGACGCTGGGGTCGATCTGACTGGACAGCAGAATTTGTTTGTCATCCTGCATCACCTCTTCCAGCGCGCGGACCGATTTGTCTCGGCCCACGAAAAGCGGCACGATCATATGTGGGAACACCACGATATCGCGCAGCGGCAGGACGGGGTATGAGGAATTCAGAGGCTCTTGCATGCTCTATCCTTATCGTTGGCAAGATGGCGCTTGTCCCTCATCGAGGCAACATCCGGCCATCTCCTGTCTTGGACGATAAAGGTGGGGCCTCATCGCCCTTTTTCAACCTTATCGCCATGTATCGTGTCGCAGCATGAACCGAGGTTTTCGGGACTGCAAGATGTCCCGGGAACATATCCACCGAAATTAGTGTGGCATGCATATGCAATGCGCAAATTCAGGGTCAGAACACCTGCTGCACCGCCCGGGACAGAAAAAAACCGTGGCCATCCAGGTTGCGACATTCCAGACCTTTCGTGGAGGAGGTACAGGTAAATCCTCCGAACCGACCGGTTACACCGTATTCCGCACGGTCAAATCCGTCCCGGCTCCGGTTCAGTGGCTGGCACAGCAATTCCACGGGACCGGTGTCGAACATCTGAAAATCATGCCCCCAGTCAGATTGGCAGTTCGCGGGGCGCGGCAACGCCGGAGGGCCGTATCTTTCTATGATCGTACACCGAATGTCCGAGGACTCGGGGCTTTCCCCCACCGAACACTGAATGTTTTCGGATGGGGTTTCAAAGGTCCAGACGTCAGCAACGGAAGGGGATGCGCAAAAAATGACTGCGCCGAGGAAAAAGCGGAACATCAAAAATTCTCCGGGTAACAAACAAAACAACTTTGAACAAAGTGGTTTCAGAATACCGGAAAACCCCGCAATTGTCACCTGAACGGACAGGTTACAGGGGCTCGATGTCCCCCTGTGCGCGTTGCGCGTGGAACGCGGCCTGCCACGCTTCGAATGAGCCTTCAGCGATCGCGTCCCGCATGCCCTGCATGATTTCCTGAAAGTAATGCAGGTTGTGCCAGGTCAGCAACATGCCCGAGATCATCTCGTTGGCGCGGAACACATGGTGCAGGTAGGCACGTGAATAGTTCGAACAGGCCGGGCAAGAACAGTTTTCATCCAGCGGGCGTGGATCATCCGCATGACGCGCGTTCTTGATGTTCACCACGCCATGGCGCGTGAACACCTGACCGGTACGGCCCGAGCGCGAGGGCAGAACGCAATCCATCATGTCGATCCCGCGCGCCACTGCTCCGACTATGTCATCCGGCTTGCCAACGCCCATCAGGTAACGCGGCTTATCTATGGGCAGGAAATCAGGCGCGTAATCGAGACAGTCGAACATGGCTTCCTGCCCCTCACCCACTGCCAGACCACCAACGGCGTAGCCTTCGAAACCAACCTTCTTCAACGCCTCGGCGCTTTCTTCCCGCAGGTCCCGCTCGAGACCGCCCTGCATGATTCCGAACAGAGCATGCCCCGGACGATCCCCGAATGCGTTACGGGACCTCTCGGCCCAACGCATCGACAAACGCATGGACTCGGCGATCCGGTCGCGATTTGCAGGCAATGCAGGGCATTCGTCAAAGCACATCACAATGTCGGAACCCAGAAGGCGCTGAATTTTCATTGATCTTTCTGGCGTCAGCTCGTGTTTCGATCCATCAATATGGGATTTGAAGGTCACACCCTTTTCGGTAAGCTTGCGCAAACCGGCCAGCGACATGACCTGAAACCCCCCCGAGTCCGTCAGGATCGGTCGGTCCCAGTTCATGAACTTGTGCAACCCGCCCAGGCGATCAATCCGCTCGGCCGTGGGGCGCAGCATCAGGTGATAGGTGTTGCCCAGCAGGATGTCGGCCCCGGTGGCCCGGACGCTTTCCGGCATCATCGCCTTGACTGTCGCCGCGGTACCAACCGGCATGAAGGCAGGTGTCCGCACCTCGCCACGCGGAGTGCTTATAACACCGGTGCGCGCCTTGCCGTCTGCAGCCTTGAGCTTGAAAGAGAATTGCTGGGTCATGTCATCGCCTCGGATCGCCGAACCGGGCAGGATTTGCCCGATCCGATCGGTCTTTGCAACCCGTCAGGGCAAGGATGCAACGCGGTCAGTAAACAGACGCACGACACCCGCCCCATCCACATCACGACAAACATGAACTGCGGGACGATCCCGGTCAGGTTGCGTCGCACCTATCCGGTCGCCTTCCGTCACAACACGCAGCCCGGTTTCGACCATGTCGAACATGGCCCCGTGCGAACAGGCGATCACGGCGGTTGAATCATGCAGGCCGCACCCTTCCAATCCGCCGATTTCTTTATAGAATTTCAGGTAAAATCGAGAGATATCACGCAGAAAAGATCCCATGCCGGGCGATTTTTGAGCCAGCGCGTCGAAGTCCGCGGTCTCGTAAAGTGTTTTCAGGGTAACGTCCAAACCAACCAGCACGGTCTCGGGCGGTGCGGAAAAGACCGCATCTGCGGCAACCGCATCGTGATAGATGTTGGCTTCGGCATGGTCGGTAACGTTGCCCTTGCAGTAGACGGCACCGCCCATAATCACCAAACGGCCGAGATTACCGGCAAATTCCGGGTCCAATCGCATGGCGTTGGCAATGTTGGTCAGCGGTCCGACCGCACAAACAACCAACTCGTTTTTGTGCATCCGGGCCATCTCGGCCAGAAACTCTGCGGCGGGAAGATCATGGTTCCGTCCAATCTCGGGAATCTCGGTCAGATCGCCAAACCCTTCGGGACCATGGACATGGTCCGATGGGACGTGCATGTCAGCCCCCAGAGGGAAAGGCGCACCCTCCGCCACCGGAAGGTCCAGGCCCAGCTTGTCCAGCAGAAAACGGGCATTGCGGCTGGACTGATGAACATGCGTATTGCCGAAAACCGTGGTCAGGCCGATCAGGTCAAATTCAGGCGCAGCGGCGGCATAGGCGATCGCCATGGCATCGTCGATGCCGGGGTCTGTATCGATTATCAATTTCATCCCCGCCCGATACCGCAAACAAGCCGGGATGCAAAGCAGTCACAGCAGTTCGGCTCAATGCTGAATTCCCGTAGTGAGGCGTTTGCATCTGCCGGTTTTCCCTCCATACCAGAGTTGAAATCGAGCGACTCGATCCCCATATGTATACCATAGTACACAATAAAAAGAGGACAGAATGACCGAAGATCAGATCATCGGACTGCTTTCATCAAACATCATTTACCTGCTGGCCGCCGTGCTGGTGGTCATCGTTATTTTCAAGGGCATCAAGATCGTTCCGCAATCCGAAAAATACGTGGTTGAACGGTTTGGAAGACTGCATTCGGTGCTTGGCCCCGGCATCAATTTCATTGTTCCGTTACTGGACGTTGCCCGCCACAAAATCTCGATCCTTGAACGCCAGTTGCCGAACGCGACGCAAGACGCGATCACCAAGGACAACGTTCTGGTGCAGATCGACACCTCAGTCTTTTACCGCATTCTCGAGCCGGAAAAGACAGTCTATCGAATCCGCGATGTTGATGGTGCGATTGCAACCACCGTTGCTGGCATTGTCCGGGCCGAGATTGGCAAGATGGATCTGGACGAAGTACAATCGAACCGATCGCAACTGATTTCACGCATTCAGGAAAGCGTTGAAACCGCAGTGGATGATTGGGGAATCGAAGTGACCCGTGCCGAGATTTTGGATGTGAATCTGGATCAGGCCACCCGCGATGCCATGCTGCAACAGCTGAACGCAGAACGCGCCCGCCGCGCGCAGGTGACCGAGGCCGAAGGTCTGAAACGCTCGGTCGAGCTACAGGCCGATGCCGAGTTGTATGCCGCCGAGCAAACAGCCAAGGCCCGCCGCATTCAGGCCGAGGCCGAGGCCTACGCGACAGGCGTCGTCGCCAAGGCCATTCAGGACAATGGCATCGAGGCTGCGCAGTATCAGGTTGCGCTGAAACAGGTTGAAGCCCTTAATGCACTGGGCAACGGTTCCGGCAAGCAGACCATAGTTGTGCCTGCCAATGCGCTCGAAGCCTTTGGTGACGCGTTCAAGATGCTCAAAGGAGGTAGATGATGGCTGATCCCTTTTGGTTGACCTGGTGGATCTGGCTGGCCGCCGCGCTGGCTCTGGGGATCCTGGAAATCGTTCTGCCCGGATTCATCTTTCTGGGCTTTGCAATCGGGGCCGCGATCACCGGTCTCATCCTCGCCATCCCCGGTCTGACATTGTCATTGCATGTGATTGCGCTGATCTTCGCAGTTCTTTCGTTGATCGCATGGCTTGTCCTGCGCCGGCTTTTTGCCTTGCCGCACGGTCAGGTCAAAACCTTCACGCATGACATCAATGACTAAGACACAGTGACGCTCACCCGAGCGTCACGCCCCTACTGGACGCTGTTGCTGGTATTCCCTATATAATCACTCAGGCAACTGACCCGAGGCAAAGATGACCCACCCGAGCGAACAGTTTGAAGGCACCCCGCTGATTGCGCCGTCAACGATTGAACACCCGCTGTACGAGGCAGTCGTCGAAGCGTGCCGCACGGTTTACGATCCGGAAATTCCAGTCAACATCTATGACCTGGGCCTGATCTATACGATCGACATTTCTCCGGACAACGCAGTGAAAGTTATCATGACCCTGACGGCACCCGGATGCCCGGTCGCGGGCGACATGCCTGGCTGGATTGTCGAGGCGATTGAACCTGTTGCAGGCGTCAAGGAAGTCGATGTCGAACTGACCTGGGAACCGCCCTGGGGCATGGAAATGATGTCAGATGAGGCGCGCCTGGAATTGGGCTTTATGTAGCCATCAGGCACTTGCCCTGCCAACTGTCACGAAAGCTTGGCATTTTCGTCACCTTGTCGTGCAGCCCCTGTCACACTCCTGACGGATAACATCTGAAGGTGGCATTCGCGTATGCGGTGCCGTCGGCTGGGCACGCCATGACCGCCCCCCGCTTCCCAGCTCAAGAATATGGGCCGTTCTTGCCCGAGAACGGTCCTTTTTTGTTCCGACAACGACGATCAATTCAGATTGCAGGTTTCCTTGATCTCTGCCGCTCTGGCGTCCAGTTGCTTGACGTAGTCACCTGACAGCATTTGCAGCCTTTTTTGCTCGGTTCCCGTGACCAGCCCCAACAGAGCCCCGGCAGGTGTTATGGCAGCAATGCTTTCCAGTTGTTTGTCTTCCGCATGTTTCTTTTCCGATGCAATTGCGCGCAGATCCCCTTCCGCCGTTGCACAATTCACCGGGTGCCGTTCGGATCCCGTGGCCGCCCAAGCTTCGTCGGACATCGCACACACGCTTACGAAAAAAAGTGCGGCCGCAAGTAAAGCTACTTTAACTTTCGACTCTAAATAATTCATATTTTTACCACTTCATGTCATGCCATCTATTCGGACGGGGTTCCAAAACTTCATAAGACCGATGCTAACCCCGCCTCCCGTATCAAAGCAAGTTTGCAGAGCGGCGACGCAGAAACACTAAGCTTTCCAGCGAATTCAATTTCTTTACACGACATTGCCTTGAGCAAAAGAGCCTTGGCCCCTAGATTAGGTGTAACGCGCGACAACGGAGATTTACATGTTCGGCATCCCCGGCAAACAGGCTGTGACCATAACGCCCAAAGCCGCAGAGCATATTACCCGCCTGATGAATTCGGGCGGTCACGCTGGTTTGCGCATCGGCGTCAAAAAAGGCGGCTGCGCAGGCATGGAATACACCATGGAATATGTCGACCAGGCAGATCCTCATGACGAAATCGTCGAACAGGACGGCGCGCGCATCATGATTGCGCCAATGGCCCAGATGTTTCTGTTTGGAACCGAAATCGATTACGAAGTGTCGTTGTTGGAATCCGGATTCAAATTCAAGAACCCGAACGTCGTCGACGCCTGCGGCTGCGGTGAGTCGATCAAATTTGACGAAAACATCGCCCAACAAGGCTAAGCCCGCCTCATCACTTTTCATTTGAACGTCGCATGCGGACCCATCTTCGATGTTTCCGTCCGGGATCAGCATGCGAGCAGAATTGTAAGATGATGCCGACAATGCTATCCGCATGCTAAAATCATCGGATGATCAGGGAGATACCGAAATGCGGCAGAAGCTGGCGGCTGGAAACTGGAAAATGAATGGGACCGGCGCTGAGCTGACCGAGTTGAAGGCGCTGTCTCAGATCCACCCGGCGGCATCGGTGGATATCCTGATTTGCCCACCGGCAACATTGCTCAGCCGCGCATCAATTGCCGTTCAGGGCACCGCCATCTCTGTCGGTGGTCAGGACTGTCATGCCGCAAAATCAGGCGCACACACCGGAGATATCAGTGCGGATATGCTGGTGGATGCCGGTGCAACATCGGTCATCCTGGGCCATTCCGAACGCCGCGTGGACCACGGTGAACATGATGAAGATGTGCGGGCCAAGGCGCGCGCAGCGATGGATGCAGGTCTGAAGGCGATCATTTGCGTCGGCGAAAGCCTTGAGCAGCGCGAAGCGGCCAATACGCTCGACATCATCGGCGGCCAGATGTCCGGGTCGATCCCGGATCAGTCGACCGGCGAGAACCTGATCGTCGCGTATGAACCGATCTGGGCAATTGGCACCGGCAAAGTTCCCACCCTGGAAGAAATCGGGGAAGTTCACGACTTCATGCGCGCCCGGCTGGAGCGCCGCTTTGGCGAAGGCGTGGGCCGTTCTGTCCGCCTGCTTTATGGCGGTTCGGTGAAACCCAGCAACGCGGCGGATATATTTTCAGTTTCCAACGTCGATGGCGCACTTGTGGGCGGGGCCAGCCTGAAAGCGTCTGATTTCTCGGATATTATTCAAGCGCTGGAAGGCGCCTAGTTCCAGACTTCGTCCCACAGTTTCTTCGGCTCAAGGATCGGTTATTCAATAGATCGTCGCTTCAACGCGTTGCGGTCAGGGTTGTTCACTACAACAGGCCCGTCCCTTTTTATCGTACAAAAATCCTGCCTTGCGCACGAAACTCCATGAGTTGACGAAGATACGCGGGATTCCGAACTGAGCGATGGGAAGCGAACAAAATTAAACTGGGTAATGGCGCGATATGTTTTCTGACGCCCCGCCTTGGGCAGGGCATCCAGCTCTTCCAGCACGGTCGGGTTGCCGCCCTGTACAGGATGATTGCGACCTTGTGAGACAACTCCGCCATCCCGCGCCAGAACCGATCCGATGCGACATCCGCCGTTATCAAATCCGGCCTTTGCCTTTTTAGAAGCCACACAAAATGCGTTTGTCAGAGCCGGTAAAAATTCCGAGCTCCGCTTCTTGTGTGTGCTGTAAGCTGCCGAAGTACTTTGGCTTGGCAAGTCAAGCGCATCAGGCCAGCTTCATCACCACAAGGCCTGTCACGATCAGAACCGCAGCTGCGATCCGCGCAGGTGTCAGGGCTTCGCCAAGAAACAGAATACCGACACTGAACGCCCCCACCGCACCGATCCCAGTCCAGATCGTGTATGCGGTCCCCAACGGCAAGTCCCGCATTGCAAGCGCCAGCAGACCAAATGAACCCAACATCGAAACGCCCATCACGGCCGTCGGCCACAATCGGGTAAAACCGGCCGACTGCTTCATGGCAACCGCCCAGACAATTTCCAAAAGGCCAGCAAACAGAAGAAAGATCCAGGGCATAAGACAACCTCATATCCGTACGGGTCGTCCCGAATGATGTCCCAGAAAGCAGAGGTCGTCCTCTATGCCTCAGATAAGAACCCATCGCGCGGTTTCAAGACACGAAAAAGCCGGGAAGTTGACACCACCCGGCTTTGCTCAGTTTTCAGGCAGTCTAGTTGGTTATTATTTCCGGCCCCATGAAGGTGTTGGGCAGGAAGGTCGATATCCACGGAATATACGTCACCATGATCAGGAAGACGAACAGCACCGCAAGGAAGGGCAGCGCCGCCTTCACAACGCTCATCATCGGCATACCCGCAACACCCGAAGTCACGAACAGGTTCAGACCGACCGGAGGCGTGATCATCCCGATCTCCATGTTGACCACCATGATGATACCCAGATGGATCGGGTCGATGCCCAGCTCGATAGCGATCGGGAACACCAGGGGCGCCACGATGACCAGCAGGCCAGACGGTTCCATGAACTGACCGCCGATCAGCAGGATCACGTTCACCACGATCAGGAAAGCCACCGGGCCAAGGCCCGCCGACAGCATCGCTTCGGCGATATGCTGCGGCACCTGTTCGTCGGTCAGAACATGCTTGAGGATCAGCGCGTTGGCGATCACGAACAGCAGAGTGACAGTCAACTTGCCAGCCTCGAACAGCGTATGCTTGGTGTCCGGGTGAAAGAAAGCCGTGATCAGCGCATAGGGTTTTTTTAGCAGCGGCAGGTTCTGTGTGCCTTCTTCCGTGCTCAGCGGGCCCATGTCCTTGTACACAAAGCTGGCAATGAAGAACGCGTAGACTGCGGCGACTGCGGCGGCCTCGGTCGGGGTGAAGATGCCACCATAGATACCACCCAGAATGATGACGATCAGGAAAAGACCCCAACCGGCCTCACGGGCCGAGGTAAAAATCTCTCCCCAGCCTTTCCATTCACCCTTGGGCAGGTTCTTGACCTTGGCCATGACATAGATGGTGATCATCAGCATCAAACCAGCCATCAGACCGGGAATAACCCCCGCAAGGAACATGCGCCCAACCGAGACTTCAACAGCGGCGGCATATACGACCATGACGATGGACGGAGGGATCAGAATACCCAGTGTCCCCGCGTTGCAGATCACACCGGCGGCAAATTCCTTGGAATAGCCCACCTGACGCATCCCCGCGATGACGATCGAGCCGATGGCGACCACGGTCGCCGGGGACGACCCGGACAGGGCTGCGAACAGCATACAGGCAAAGACGCCCGCAATCGCCAGCCCGCCGGGCAAATGCCCGACACAGGCGATCGAGAACCGGATGATCCGTCGTGCGACACCGCCTGTTGTCATGAAGGACGACGCCAGGATGAAGAACGGGATCGCCAGCAGGGTAAAATGCCCTTCAAAAGCCTCGAACAGCGTGCCCGCGACAGAAGCGAGTGAACTGTCAGAGTAGATCAGCAGAAACAGGGTCGAGCTGAGGCCAAGCGCAACCGCAATCGGCACACCGATCAGCAGCAGGCCGACGACCATCGAGAAAAGAAGTACGACGTCCATCAGTTGTGCTCTCCTTGCTGAGCGCGGACTTCTTCGATCTCGTCCTCGACTTCGTGGCTGGCGACAAGGCGATCCGTTTCGCCACGCCAGATCTGAACGGCAACCTGGGCGAACCGGATCACCAGCAGCAGCATCGATACCGGCAGCACCAGATAGGGCACCACCTTGGGAAGCTTCTCGTATCCTTCGCCATAGTTGATCAGGTCTTCCAGAAACCGCAGCGGAGCGACCATCGGGATATCGTCAACCTCATAGAAGCTCTGGCTGCGGGCGTCGAAGTTGAGCCCGGTCGGGAACCAGCGTCCGGATGTCGGCGGCAGATCCGCGAAGACCGCCCAATAGTCATAGGCGCCTTTCAGCAACAGCAGCGAAAACACCAGACAGCACCCCACAGCGATGAGCGCCAGAATGCGACGCGGCGCCGGGGCCAGCATGTTTAGGATCGCGTCAACACCCAGATGAGAGTGTTTCTTGACCGCGTAAGAGGCACCAAGCAGCACCAGCCAGCCAAAAGTGAACACCGTCAGTTCAAGCGCCCACAGGATATTGGAATTGAAAACAAACCGCGCGATCACGTTGGCAAATGTCACGACCGTCATCAGGCCCAACAGACACGCGATCAGGGTTTCTTCGATATGGTCGACCAGCCCGCCTTGGCCGGAATTCGCACCAGACATCTTTCTGTCCCCGCATTTTTTGTGATGAGAGAGTGTTGGGCGGGCTTGTTCAGCCCGCCCGGCCAGCGCGTCGAATACTCCCCAGTCCCCGGACGCGCTGCCTTTGGCCAGATTCAGAAGCCGGCGTTGATGGCCTGAGCCGCGTCGATCTTGTCCTGACCCACGTCACCTGCGAACTGGTCCCAAACGGGCTTCATCGCATCAACCCAGGCCTGACGCTGTTCCGGGGTCAACTCGCGGATGACACCGCCTGCTTCAACGATCGAGGCTTTGGCTGCTTCGTTCACGGCAAAGGCTTCTTTGTTCCGTGTTTCCGTGACTTCAGCCAGAATGGTCTGGAACTGATCACGCACGTCCGGATCCAGGCTGTCCAGCCAATCCACAGAGGTTACGACCAGATAGTCGATGATGCCGTGGTTGGTCTCGGTGATGCCGTCCTGTACTTCGAAGAACTTCTTGCCATAGATGTTCGACCAGGTGTTTTCCTGACCATCCACAACCCCCTGTTGCAGCGCGCCGTAAACTTCCGAGAACGCCATTTTCTGCGGGCTGCCACCAATGGCCTCCATCTGTGCCACCAGAACGTCCGAAGACTGCACGCGGAACTTCAGACCGTTTGCATCCGACGGATCGACCAGCGGCTTGTTGGCCGACATCTGCTTCATGCCGTTGTGCCAGAAGGCCAGCCCCTGAAGGCCACGGCGCTGCATGCTGTCCTTCATCGCCTGACCATCAGCCGAAGCCTGGAACGCATCCACAGCATCGATGTTCTTGAACATGAACGGCAGGTCAAACAGGCGGAACTGCTTGGTGAACTTCTCGAACTTTGACAGCGACGGTGCGGCCAGCTGAACGTCGCCCTGCAACATCGCCTCCAGCACCTTGTCGTCGTTGTACAGGGTCGAGTTCGGATAGACCTCCATGCACATCACGCCGTTCATCTCATCATTGACGCGCTGTTCCAGCAGCGATGCGGCGATGCCCTTGGGGTGTTTGTCAGTGTTGGTCACATGCGCGAACTTGACGACGATTTCACCATCGTCGCAGGCTGCCATCCCTGCGGTGGCTGTGACTGTCAGCGCCAGAGCGGTTGCTGCCGTTGTCAGGAATTTCATCTGTCTTTTCCTCCCAGACTTCCTTGAAACTGTCCTTCGACACCAATTCGGTGTCAGATGAAGCGAAGTGAAACGAATCGGCACGATCCACTCAACGATTTGTTTTTTGCCCCTCAATTTTCTATTAATATTATTTATTTCAAAATGTTATGAAGCATTTTGCAATGTATACTCGATCCATTCGAAACCCCGAGTGCGAGATTCCGCACAGCAATCTTCCAGTTTGTGCGGAAATCCGCACACCCTGCGAATCAAAACACCCGAATCAACTGGTGCGAAACCGCAGTCCGCGACAGCGGGCTGCCCGGCCCAACAGCTTTAGACGCATGTTAATGCGGAAAAAGGTGGCGGGAGCCCGACCGTTACCGCCGGTAATCCTCGGCCCGAATCTGGTACCGTGCCAGCTTGTCGTAAAATGTCTTGCGCGGCAGTTTCAATGCCTTCGCCGCATCTGATGCCTTGCCGTTGTGACGACCCAGCGCCGCGATGAGCAGCGACCGCTCCACCCGCGCCATCTGTTCGCTGAGCCCCAGATCAGTTGCCTGCGCGACTTCTTCCGGCATTCCCAGCACGAAGCGCATCGCGGCTGACATCAGGGATCGCGCATTCCCCGGCCAGTCGCTGGCCATTAGCGACGCCAGATGCTCGGACGAGATTTCCGGCGCCACGATCCCCGCCTGTTCTGCGGCCTGTGCAACGTAATGACGGAAGATCACCGGAATGTCGTCGGGGCGTTCTGCCAGCGATGGAATACGCACCCGCATGACATCCAGCCTGTAAAACAGGTCTGCATTGAACCGGCCTTCAGAACTTAGCGCCGAAAGATCAGCGGTCGTTCCCGCAATGATACGCCCGCCCGGTCCATGCTCGATGATCTCCAACGCCGCAAATTGCGTGGCATGGGGCATGGCCGAGACTTCATCCAGAAACAATGACCCACCTGCCGCATCTTCACAGCTCTCGGCCAAGTCGTCGGGGCTGAGGCTTGAGGCCGTGCGTTTGACAAATGGTCCCTGCCCTGCTGGCGACATCAGATGCACGACCTCGGCGACCTTTGAGATGCCGCTGCCCGGCGGTCCCGTCACAAGAACTTCGGCACCTGTTGGCGCAACGGTCCGAACCCGTTCGCGCAGGGCCTCGGCCTGCGGCGACAGTCCGAACAGCAAACGCGCGGCGGGGTCTCCTCGTTCCAACTCGGATTTCGCCGCTCTTTGCTCCAACACCTGCGAACGGGCTGCAAAGGCGCGTTCAAGCACCTCCAGAAGATCGGACGCGGCGCACGGCTTTTCCAGAAAATCGAACGCACCCTTTCCCATGGCGTCGACGGCCATGGGAATATCGCCCTCACCCGTCAGAAGAACCACGGGAAGATCCGGATCGACCTCTCGGGCATAAGACAAAAGGTGGAACCCGTCCCGCCCCGGCATGCGGATATCCGAGATGATGACACCGGGAAACTCGCGGCTGATGTGATCCTTGGCCGCCACAAAGGATCCAGCGGTCGTTGGCTGATAATCCGCCAATTCCAGAGTTTGAGACAGGGCCTCGCGTACGGCGGCATCATCATCGACCAACAAAACCCTGCGCATCATGCGGCCTCTTCCTTGTCGCAGGGTTCCAGTTCGACGGTAAACATGGCCCCATCCGCCGTGTTCGCGCCCCGTATATCCCCACCAAAACTTTGAACCAGCCCGTAGGAAATGGAAAGCCCCAGCCCCAAACCTTCTGACGATCCAACACTTTTCGTGGAATAGAAGGGCTCGAACATCCGGTCGGGGTCTTCAATGCCCGGGCCAGTATCCTGCAAGGAAACGCTCAATCGTGCGCCTTTTCGCAGCGTTATCGTAATAATCCGTTTTGGTCGCCCCAGCATTGCATCCGCCGCATTGTTGATCAGATTTACGAACACCTGCACCAAACGTACTTCACCCCCCCAAACATACACAGCGCCATTCGGGGGGTTCCAGTTCAGGGTTACATCGTCGTCTCGCAGGCGGGCCTCGGTCAGTTCAACAGCGGTGTTGAGAACCTGTATCAGGTCAACCCGCCCCATCGGTTCGCTTTCGTTGCGGGCAAAGGCGCGAAGGTTCTTGATGATCCGCGCCATCCGCGCCGCCATTTCCGAGATCCGGCCCAGATTCTCGGCAGCCATTTCAGGTTTTCCCCGCGTCATGAACGCTGAACCGTTATCCGCGAATTGTCGTATGGCCATAAGCGGCTGGTTCAGTTCATGGCTGATCCCTGCCGACATTTGCCCCAATGCGCTGAGCTTTCCCGCCTGCACCAGGTCTGCCTGGGCCCGCCGCAGCGCCGCCTCGGCTTCTTCCCGTTCCGCCACTTCCTTGCGCAAACTGGCATTTGCCACTGTCAGGTCATGGGTACGTTTGGCCACACGGCTTTCCAGAACGGCATTCGCTTCTGCCAATGCCCGCCGCCGCTCCATGGCAAGAAAGAGCATGGCCCCAAAGGCCAGACAGATCGCCGCGACGGCCGCCGCCTGAAGCCTGGCAAGCTGAAGGGCTGGCGCCACATCCACCAGAACCTCGGCCGTCATGTCGATCACCGGCAAATCAAGGGTCAGATGCAGCGCATCGCGCGGCAGGTAACGCCCCCAGTTCAAATGCCACAACTCGTGCCTGCCGACCTGTTTCGAAGAAAAATCGACGGCCGCACCATCTGGCGGCGTCAATCCCGCCTCACCGTCCGCCCGGCGCCAGAACAGCAGGTCGGATCTGTTGGAAATGAAAACGACACCATCTGAATCGACAAAGAAAACCGCCTCGGTACTGCCACGCCACGTTTGTTCAACGTCCTGAACATCAGCAACGACCATCAACGCGCCTTCGATCTGGCCAGACGGGCCAAAAGTGGGGGCGGCATAGGAATAGATCCGGTCTTCGCCCGAAGGTACAACCTCATGCGCACTGCCCAAGGCGCCCTGCATCGCACGGCGGAAAGCCGGATGATGGGCCATGTTGCGCTGGGACACAGGCTGCGCCGATACCAGAACCTGCCCGTTCGTATCCAGGTACATCATGTTTACGGCGGCCGTTTTGTCAGCGACGTCCAGCAGCGTTGCCTGGGCTTGGCGAATACCGGCCTGCGTATCCAGTTCATGCAAAACGGGATGAGTTGCCATCAGTACGGCAAGTTCCTGATACACTTGCATCTGCGTGCTCAGCCGGTCAGCCGCCAGCTCAAGATCTGCCTCTGCCTTCTCGCTCAGCTGAGACAGGGCCTGTCGATATCCATAAGACCAGACAAACCCCGACAATAGCCCAACGGCGAGCAAAAAACCGGAAATGAACCAAACCCTGTGCATAGACAGGGTCTTGCATTCAATGCGCCGCATGGCAAGTGTGCGGCGCATGAAGTCTTTTTCGCAATCACCGACAGACCCGGGTTTCGTCCAAAACCCCTACCCGTTCTACGACAAGACGCGAGGCTCAGGCGATCTGTTCTATTGGCAGGACTATGGTTTGGTCGCCGCGGTTTCATACCGCGCGGTTCGCGCCCTGTTTCGGGACCGCAGGTTTGGCCGCGAGGTTCCGCCCGAACTGGCAGAGCAAGGTCCAGCCCACCTGGCGCCCTGGCTGGCCATCGAGGCCCATTCACTGCTTGAAGCAGAACCACCAAGGCACACACGCCTTCGGTCGTTGGTTATGCGCGCCTTCACGTCACGGGCGATTTCTGCGCTGCAACCGTCCATCGAAGACCTTTGCCACGACCTGATCAAAGGCTTCCCTCATAAGTCGTTCGATCTGTTGGAAGCCTATTGCACTCAGGTGCCGGTGATCACGATCTGCCGGCTTCTGGGCGTCCCTGAAGCTATGGCGCCTGACCTGTTGCAGTGGTCACACGATATGGTTGCCATGTATCAGGCCAACCGCACGCAGGCCACCGAAGACAGGGCCGCCAAATCATCACGGGAGTTCACCGAATTCCTAAAGGAATACATAGAGCTGCGGCGCAATGATCCACGGGACGACCTGATAACCCGGTTGATAAGCGCCGAGGAAGAAGGCCAGAAACTGTCACTGGACGAGCTGGTTGCCACCTGCATCCTGCTGCTCAACGCAGGCCATGAGGCCACCGAGCATTCACTGGGGAACGGGGTGAAAACCCTGTTGCAGACCCGTACCGCCCCCGACGCCCTGGCACCGGATGGACTCGACGCAACCATCGAAGAAATCCTGCGCTATGACCCGCCTCTGCACATGTTCACACGTTACGCGTATGAGGACGTGGATCTGTTCGGCCATTCATTCAAACGTGGCGATCAAGTGGCACTGTTGCTTGGCGCGGCCAACCGCGACCCCGCTGTCTGGGCTGAACCGAACACGTTTCAGCCGAGCCGTCCGATTGAAGTCAACACAAGCTTTGGGGGCGGAATTCATTTCTGCGTCGGGGCACCGCTGGCGCGTCTTGAAATGCGGATTGCTTTGCCGATCCTGTTCGAAAGCTGCCCAAACCTGAAACTGGCTACGCCGCCGCTTTACTCGGACAGCTATCACTTTCACGGGCTGAATCAGCTGCTGGTCAGACGTTAGCCATCACATTTCGCATATCTACACGACGCTTCCGGCGATTTTGCTTCCGGCCGGATGAAAACACCCATCAGTTCATCTGGCTCAAAGCCCCCTGAAAGACACTGGCGGAGGAGCCACGGTCGAGTGTTCTAGGCCCCCTCTGCCAACGCATTCAGCGGCAACATCGTCGTGGACTTGATCTCTTCCATGGACAGCAACGCCGTGACATTGTGCACGCGCACCTCCGAGATGAGCGACTGATAGAACTGATCATAGGCACGTGCGTTCTTGACCCGGACTTTCAGGATATAGTCGATATCACCCGCCAACCGGTGCGCCTCTTGCACTTCGGGGTGATCCTTCAATGCTTTCAGGAATTTACGTTGCCAGTCCGCCTCATGTTCCGAGGTGCGGATCAAAACAAAAAAGGTGGCTTCGAACCCAAGTGCCTCGGCATCCAGCAGCACCGTTTGCTGGCCGATGATTCCCGCCCCCTTGAGCTTGCGAATGCGATTCCAGACAGGCGTCTTTGAACTACCGACCCGAGCCGCAATTTCGTCCAATGATTGTCCTGCGTCCCGTTGCAGCTCGGCCAGAATTTTTCGATCCGTGTCATCTATCCGCACCGACATTCCAATTTTCCTTCTGTTTCGACACCCCTGTTCCGGTTTTCCCGAAAATCGGAACACTTGTCCTTATTTCAGCGGCGATATGGCGCTTTGGTGGGAATATTTCCTATATTAAGGGTCAAGTCAAACAATGTCCGAGACGATCCGATGCAGGATTTTCACACAACCAAGCCCAAAGGTCATGTCGACTTTGTCGGCGCCGGACCCGGTGACCCCGAATTGCTGACGCTCAAGGCGTTGGCCGCATTCGAGCGCGCGGATGTGGTGCTGCATGATCGCCTGATCAGCAAGCCTGTGCTGGACGTTGCCGCCCAGAACGCCGCTTTGGTCGATGTCGGCAAGGCCGGGTTCGGCCCCTCGTGGAAGCAAAGCGATATCGACGCGCTTCTGGTTGAACACGCCCTGAATGGCAACCGTGTGGTGCGTCTCAAATCGGGGGATCCCACAATCTTTGGCCGCCTGGACGAAGAAATCGAGGCCGTCGATGCGGCCGGTATTTCCTGGCAGATCATTCCCGGCATCACGGCGGCCTCTGCCGCAGTGGCTGGCATCGGTCAAAGCTTGACCCGCCGCGGACGCAACTCATCGGTGCGTTTTTTGACCGGGCACGACATGCAAGGATTCGCGGATCACGATTGGAACGCTCTGGCTCAGGCCGGTTCCGTGGCGGCAATCTACATGGGCAAGAAATCCGCTCGGTTCATTCAGGGCCGTCTGATCATGCACGGCGCCGATCGCACCAACCCCATTACCCTGGTCGAGAATGCATCGCGTCCCGACCAACGGATTTTGGCCACCACCTTGGACCAATTGCCCACCGATCTGGCCGCCGCCGAAATGGATGGACCGGCTCTGACCTTCTATGGCCTTGCCCCGCGCGAAGCGGCGCAGGCTGTAACCGAATTCAACAAGGAGCTTGCCTGATGGCCCGCGCTTTTACCCCCAAAGTCGTCACTGCAAATGACTTGCTCGAAGGTGACGTGATTTATCTGACGGAAGATGACCGCTGGTCTCGTGACCTGAGCGAAGCAGAACTGATCACCGACGAGGCGCATGCGCAGGTTCGCCTACTGGATGCCGCGCGTCAGGCAAACAAAATCGTGGGCGCTTATCTGGCCGATGCCGTCGCTGGCGAAAACGGCCCCGAGCCCACCCATTTCCGGGAAGACTTCCGCCGCACTGGTCCGTCCAACTATGCCCACGGCAAACAGGAAACTTCCCCGCAGCCCCGGGCCTGACCTCTGGCCCTTCTCTCTCCCCTTCAAGGCCCCAGGTTCGGGGCTGCAACCAAGGACAGCTAGACATGTATCGCTACTCCGAGTTTGACAAAGATTTTCTGGCAGAGCGTAACGCGCAGTTCCGCGCTCAGGTCGAGCGCCGCATCGACGGTTCGCTGACCGAAGATGAATTCAAGCCTTTGCGCCTGATGAACGGCCTGTATCTGCAATTGCACGCATACATGCTGCGAGTCGCCATTCCCTACGGCACGCTGAACAGCGCGCAAATGCGTCAACTGGCCCTGCTGGCTGAAAAGTGGGACAAAGGTTATGGTCATTTCACCACCCGTCAGAACATCCAGTACAACTGGCCGAAACTGAAAGATGTGCCAGACATGCTGGACGCGCTGGCCGAGGTCGGCATGCACGCCATCCAGACCTCGGGCAACACCATCCGCAACGTGACCGCCGACCATTTCGCCGGTGCCGCCGCGGATGAGGTCGCCGACCCGCGTCCCTATGCCGAACTGCTGCGCCAGTGGTCGACCGACCACCCGGAATTCCAGTTCATGCCGCGCAAGTTCAAGATCGCGATCACCGGTTCGGAAAACGACCGCGCCGTGATCAAAGCGCATGACATCGGCCTGCAACTGGTCGAACGTGACGGCGTTCTGGGTGCGCGCGTCATCGTCGGTGGCGGTCTGGGCCGTACACCGATGATCGGCAAGGAACTGTCCGAATTCGTCGCATTCGATGATCTGCTGGCCTATCTTGAAGCCACAGTGTCGGTCTGGAACCAGATCGGTCGCCGCGACAACAAGTACAAGGCACGCATCAAGATCACCGTGCATGAACACGGCATCGACGCCATCCGCGCCAAGGTGAATGAGCGTTTCTTGCAGGTTCGCCCACAGTTCAAAGGCGCCGACATGGCGCTGCTGGATGAGATCAAGGGCCATTTTGCGCCTCCGGCCTTCCGCGAAGGTTCGGTTGCGTCGTTTGAAAGCGCCTATTCCAACGATCCGGTTTTCCGGTCGTGGGTCGATACCAACATCGCGCCCCACAAGAACGCGGACCACGCGATCGTTACGATCTCGATCAAGAAACACGGCCAGACGCCGGGTGATGCGACCGCCGAGCAGATGCGCGTGATGGCCGATCTGGCCGAAGAATTCGCCTATGATGAGCTGCGTATCAGCCACGAGCAGAACGTGATCCTGCCGCATGTCCACAAATCGGACCTGCCCGCGATCCACGCCAAGCTGAAACAGCACGAACTGGCCACCGCCAATATCGGCCTGATCAGCGATATCATCGCCTGCCCCGGCATGGATTACTGCGCGCTGGCGACGGCCCGCTCGATCCCGGTTGCTCAGGAAATTGCGACCCGCTTTGAAGAGTTGAAGCTGGAGCATGACATCGGGCACCTGAAGATCAAGATCTCGGGCTGCATCAACGCCTGCGGCCACCACCATGTGGGCCATATCGGCATCCTGGGCCTGGATCGTGCAGGCGTCGAAAACTACCAGATCACCCTGGGTGGCGACGCCACCGAGACGGCCGCGATCGGCGACCGCACCGGTCCGGGCTTTGCCTATGACGAGATCGTGCCGGCCGTGGAACGCATCGTCGACACCTACCTGGATCTGCGCGAGAGTGCTGAAGAAACCTTTCTTATGACCTATCGCCGCGTCGGCATGGAGCCATTCAAGGCCGCTCTCTACCCCGAGGCTCGGGCGAATGCCGCTTGATCTGATCCAAACGGAACTGGGCAAAGACCGCAGCGACCTGACCGAGAAGGTCAACGCATTGAATGCCCGGTTCCGTCACCACAGCGCCCATGACGTGATGCATGGCGCCCTTGAAGAGATCGATGCGCTTGCTCTGGTCTCAAGCTTTGGTGCGGAATCGGTGGTGCTGCTGCACATGGCTGCGGTGATCGACAAGATGACGCCGGTGTTGTTCGTGGATACCCAATTGCTGTTCACCGAAACGCTGGAGTACCAGCAGGAAGTCAGCGAGCGCCTGGGGCTCAGGAACATCCGGATCATCCGGGCGGATGACGAAGAACTGCAACGCGAAGACCCCTATGGCGCGCTGCGCCTGCGGGATACGGATGCGTGCTGCAACCTGCGCAAGACCTTTCCTTTGCAGCAAGCCCTGACCGGGTATTGCGGTTGGATTACCGGCCGGAAACGGTTCCAGTCCGGCACGCGCGCCGCGCTCGAGTTTTTCGAGGTCGAAGACGGCACGGGCCGGATCAAGGTCAATCCGCTGGCCCATTGGGCGCCGGACGATGTGCGCGCCTATATGGAAGAAAACAACCTGCCCCGGCACCCGCTGGTGGCCAAAGGATACCCTTCGATCGGCTGTGCGCCCTGCACTTCGCCGGTGAAGGAAGGCGAAGACCCCCGCGCCGGCCGCTGGCGCGATCAGAACAAGGAAGAATGCGGCATTCATTTTGTCGATGGCAAGATGGTGCGCATCGGAGAGAAAACATGAACGTAATCGTAACGGATGAGGGCTTTTCGCCCGATGACTGGACCGACGGCTTTGTCACTCTGGATGATGCCGCAAATGACGTGGTTGCGCTGGACGTCAGCTCGGACACGGACCCGGATGAGCTTTTTGACCGCTTGGGCAGTGCCAAGCTGGTTCGGGTGGATTTTCCATCCTTTGCCGACGGTCGCGGCTTTACCATCGCCCGCACCCTGCGCCTTAAGGGCTATACGGGACGCTTGCGCGCCAAGGGTCATGTTCTGGCAGACCAATATGCCATGGCACGTCGCTGCGGTTTTGACGAAGTTGAGATTGACGGAGACCTGGCAGATCGCCAGCCCGAAGATCAGTGGCTTTCCCGGGCCAACTGGAAAGAGAACAACTATCAGGCGCGTTTGCGCGGTTAAAAGCCGCCCATCGCCAGCTTGAAACGCAAAGGGGGCAATCTGTCCCCTTTTCCTGACTTGGATCAAAGATTAAACGGAGATGTCGGTTTAGCAGACCGGCAGGTAAACGATGACAGAGATGAAGCCCGTGAGCGAAGCAACTGCCGTGAAGGCCCCGGTCCTGCCGGACGCGCAAACTGTAACCGAGGTCAAGCATTGGACCGACAGCCTGTTCTCTTTCAAGGTGACGCGCCCCGCCACGCTGCGTTTCCGCTCGGGCGAGTTCGTGATGATTGGTCTGCTGGGCGACAATGGCAAGCCATTGCTGCGCGCCTATTCAATCGCTTCGCCGTCGTGGGACGATGAGCTGGAGTTCTATTCGATCAAGGTTCAGAACGGCCCGCTGACGTCGAAGCTTCAGCATATCAAGCCCGGCGACCAGATCATCCTGCGCCCCAAGCCGGTTGGCACGTTGGTGCATGACGCCCTGCTGCCGGGCAAACGCATCTGGTTCTTTGCCACCGGCACTGGCTTTGCCCCGTTTGCTTCGTTGTTGCGTGAACCGCAAACATATGAAGACTATGACGAGGTGATCATCACCCATACCTGCCGCGAAGTGGCCGAACTGGAATATGGCCGCCAATTGATCGACAGCATCCGTCAGGATGAAATGCTGGCCGAACTTATTGGCGAAGGCTTTGCTGACAAGATCCACTATTACCCGACAACCACGCGCGAAGAGAGCCCCAAGATGGGTCGGATCACCGACCTGCTGAAGGATGGCACCGTGTTCAGCGATCTGGGCATCGAAGGCGGAATCAAGCCCGAAACCGATCGCGCCATGGTCTGCGGTTCGCTGGCTTTCAACCTGGACATCAAGGAAATCCTTGAAGGTTTTGGTCTGCGTGAGGGCGCGAATTCCGAACCCAAAGAGTTCGTGATCGAAAAGGCCTTTGTCGGCTAAAGGCACCATGCGTTCGGAGCTTTGCAGCCCCGAACGCAAAAATCAGCGGACAAAACACTGTTTTTTCGCAACTGCCGGTGTTTATGCCGCTTGAAGTGTGGCCCGGCCCGGTTTAAATTCCGGGCTCGAAATTCTGCAATTATCAAAGGAATGAACCCATAGCTCGCAGACCTCACAACGCGCCGCCACAACGAGACACCGGCCCGCGCGTCAATGATAAGATCCGTGCCCCCGAAATTCGCCTGATTGGCGCCGAAGGTGAAAATGTCGGGGTGGTTCATCCCGCCAAAGCCATGCAGATGGCCACCGATGCCGGTCTTGATCTGGTCGAAATTTCGCCCAATGCGAACCCACCGGTCTGCAAGATCATGGACTTCGGC
Source organism: Ruegeria sp. HKCCD6428 (assembly GCF_013110595.1). Classification (NCBI taxonomy): domain Bacteria; kingdom Pseudomonadati; phylum Pseudomonadota; class Alphaproteobacteria; order Rhodobacterales; family Roseobacteraceae; genus Ruegeria; species Ruegeria sp. HKCCD6428. The sequence continues at coordinate 461,144 of NZ_WVQX01000001.1, read as the reverse complement.
AAATTCAAATACGAAACGCAGAAACGCGAAGCCGAAGCCCGCAAGAAGCAAAAGATCATCGAGGTGAAAGAGGTCAAGTTCCGACCCAACACCGACACGCATGACTATGACGTGAAGATGCGCAACGTCTTCAAGTTTCTGGAAAACGGCGACAAGGTGAAAGTCACCCTGCGTTTTCGTGGCCGCGAAATGGCACACCAGAACCTGGGCCGCGAATTGCTGGAGCGTGTCGCTGAGGACGTCAAAGAACTGGGTAAGATCGAAAACATGCCGAAAATGGAAGGCCGTCAGATGATCATGATGATCGGCCCCCTTCCGCAGAAATAACCCGGCCCAAACACCCAAACGATCAAAGCCCCTTCGCCTTCGAGGGGGCTTTTTAAGTCGCCTTCCTGCTTTTCAACCAACGGGCCGCGTCCCGGAAATCGAACGCCAGCGAGGTGATATCGACGATCAGAAGCACCCGGAGAAAGCCGGCAAAGGCCGGGCTCAGGGGTTTTTCGGAAATCAGCAGAAGCGTCACCATGATGACCAGTGGCACCCAGCACAGAATGTGCGGCAAGGCCATCGCACCGCTCATCCCGCGGGCAGCCACCATGATCAGTACGTTCAGCGCCATGCCTGAAATTGCAAGCAATGCAATCAGGTGCCCCTGTGGCTGATCCAGAAATGCCAACGGAAGCAGGTTTACCGGCACCAAAATGAAGGCTACCCAGACCTGCACCCACACAGGGAGCGTTCGGAAACTGCGCCAGATATCCAGTACCATGGACGTCGCCTTTTCCAATTCCATAGCCCTCGACACATAGCAAACGTGTCGCAGGCAAACAGGGCGCTCACGGTATTGTCAGAGAACGGCTGAAAAAGAGCGTTCCAGTTTGCTGACAAGTTCGCCTATCTGGTCCTCTTCTATGATGAAAGGCGGCGCGAGCAGGATATGGTCTCCGTTCCGGCCATCCCGGGTGCCCGCCATGGGATAACAGATCAACCCTTCGGCAAGTGCTGCCTTCTTTATCTTTCCGGCAATGCCCAGGGATGGATCAAAGGGGGTCTTCGTCTCGCGATCCGCCACCAGTTCCACACCCCGGAACAGGCTACGGCCACGCAAATCGCCCACATTCGGGTGCTGTCCAAACGCGGCTTCCAGTGCGGAATGCAGTTTGCTGCCCATGCGTCCGGCGCGCGCCGGTAAATCACCCTCTGTCAGTTCACGGACCACCGCAAGAGCCGCAGCCGTGGCGACAGGATGGCCGATATAGGTGTGCCCATGTTGGAAAAACCCTGACCCATCCCGAATCGCACCGAAAATCTTGTCGGTGCACAGCATCGCCCCGATCGGTTGATATCCTGCGCCCAACCCTTTGGCGATGCACAGAATATCCGGTGCAACACCGTCGTGATCACAGGCAAACAAATGACCGGTGCGCCCCATGCCACACATCACCTCATCCAGAATCAGCAGCACGCCATATTGGTCGCAGATTTCCCGGATGCGTTTGAAATACCCCTCAACCGCCGGAACCGCGCCAAGCGTAGCGCCGACAACCGGCTCGGCCATGAAGGCCATAACCGTTTCGGGACCAAGGCGCAGAATTTCCGCCTCCAGCTCGTTGGCGACGCGCTGACCATAGTCAAAGCTGCTCTCATCCTCGGGCTTCTCGGCATATTCATAGCAGGCCGAGATATGGGTCATTTCGATCAGCATCGGCGCGAATTGGGCCCGTCTCCAGGCATTTCCCCCCGCAGACAAGGCCCCCAGAGTGTTGCCATGGTAGCTTTGCCTGCGCGCGATCACGTGGCGGCGCTCGGGCTGCCCGATTTCCAAAAAATACTGGCGCGCCAATTTGATGGCCGCTTCGGTCGCCTCGGACCCGCCCGATACGAAATACACCCGGTCCAAACCCCCCGGCGCGTGCTGGATCAGCAGATCGGCCAATGCCTCGGCCGGTTCCGAGGTCATGAACCCGGTATGGGCAAATGCGATCTGTTCCACCTGCTGTTGCACGGCCCGGATCACTGCCGGGTTGGAATGCCCCAGACAGGACACGGCCGCATCGCCGCAATCCAGATATCGCTTGCCGTCGGCATCGATCAGGTAAGCGCCGTCGCCACCCGCTGCGACGGGAAGTTCAGATTTGGTGTGGCGTGGGAAAACATGACTCATGTTCCGGTCCTTCCAAGTGTTTCAACCAAAGCCGCGACCGAGGCCGCGTTGTCCGTCCAGAGCGTGCCATCCGGTGCCGTCAGGCTGTTTTCGAATCCAACACGCAAGTCACCGCCGCGCCGCGCTGTTTCGGCAAGACAATCATGTTCCTGCGTCCCAAAGGCGCACACCATCCAATTGGCCGGGCTGGACGGAAACGCATCCAGATCCGCTGGCACGGATTGCTGGTTCTGACTGTAGCGTCCCAACACAGGCAATCGGTCTGTCTGGTCCGGCTGGACGATACCTTTTGACTGCCAGTCTTCCAGCAGCTTCACATCTTCCAAGTCGTAGAGAATATGCTGAACCCGCGTGCCCTGAGCCGCACATAGCGCATAGACCCGAGGCGCAAGATCAAGGGCCCGGGCGATTTCCCGGACTGAAATCGAGGCCCATTCAGGCCGGACCCGTTGCAGACATTCAAACTGCGACGATACGTCGAACACGCCTGCTGCCTCGGTGGTGATCTGAACATCCATGCCCGGCACCACCCTTTTCAGTTCCGCGATTGTTTCGCGATACAATCCGGCATCCAACGTGTGGTGTCCGTCGGCATCCCGTACATGCAGGTGTATGCCATTCGCCCCGGCCTCGTGGCAGCCCCGCGCCGTTGCGACGATCTGATCCGTCGTGACTGGCAAGGCCGGGTGATCCGCGCGGCCCCGCCGGGCCCCGTTCGGAGCAACCAGTATATATGGTTTCGAGGTGGTTTTCACTTTGCTCTCGGTCATTGCGCCCTCGTGTTCGTCTGTCCTCAGCTAATGAGCTCAAGTTTCGTTTTCAATTTACCAACTAGAAAACATATGTTTTGCTTGCCACATGACCCGCGCTCTAACTGCCATCGTTACGCAAATGCGCCGCGAGATCGATGAAATGCCTGCGCAAATGCAGGTCGCTGTAAAGTACATCATCGATCATCCCGCCGAGTTCGCGTTGAATTCGATCCGCACCACCACCGATCGTATCGGCATCAGCTCGAACGTTCTGATCCGGCTGGCGCAACGCATGGGGTATGACAGCTTTGACGCTTTTCGGCGCCCATTTCGAAACGCTCTGACAACCGATGGTGAGGACAGGTTTGGGCAGGATTGGCTGGAACACCTAAAGGAACAAGGACAGTTTGGTGCGGCGCAGGCACGATTTGCGCAGAACGAAATAAATGTCGTGGCCAGATCGCTGCGCCTCATGGCCCCCCAATTGACGGAACAGGCCGTCGCGCACATCAGATCGGCGCGTCGCTGTTATGTGACGGCCACACGATCCAGCCACGCGCTGGCCTATTATTTTCACTACGCCGCCCGCATGGCCCATCCCGGGCTTCAGCTGGTGCCCCGCCACATGGGTTCGGCCATCGACGATCTGGTCGAAGCCACCGCCGAGGATTGTCTGTTTGCCATCACGGTTCACCCCTATTCCGCCGACACGATTCAGGCGATGCGGTATGCTCGTGACCGGTCGATGCGCATCGTCCTGTTGTCGGATAGCGAGGTCATCGCCCCGGGGGTTGAACCGGATGTCGTCCTGCCTGTCAGCACGCGAACCCTACACCCGTTTTCCAGTTTTTCGGGGGCAATGGCTGTTCTTGAATGCCTGCTGGGCCATTTGTTTGTCGCCGGCGGAGAGACCGCCAGAGAAAGAGTGGATGCCTATCAGAAAGCGCGGGAAGATACCGGTGCGTATTGGCGACCCGGCGTATTGCCAAAGCTCAGAAAACCATAAGCCGGTTCGGTCAAAGCCTCTGGGGTCAACCTCAGAATTCAGCCCCGCTCAGGATGAGCGGCGGATCATTCTTTTCGTTTGGCGCGCGGCTGCGGTCTGGTCGGGATTTCCTTCAGCAATCCTCCGACACCCATTCCGGCAATATCTGCCCCGGTCGTTTCGATCCCGCAGGCAACCCGTGACAGAACCCAATCCGCCCCGTTCAACGCCGGAGATCGCGCGCACCCGGGCAACCCGATCACCGGTCGATCCTGCATCGAACCCAGAAACAGCAGGTTCCCCGGATCAACCGGCATACCGAACCGATCCACCTGCCCGCCGGCAAGCCGAACAGCAGACGGCGCAACATCGTCCGGATCCGAGGTCGCGGAACCAGTCAGGATCATCAGCAAATCACCGGTCGTTCTGGAAACCGCCTTGGCCAGCGCATCCACGCGATGCGGCACGATCTGCACATCACACAAATCCAGACCCAGGGCTTCGGTCCGTCCTCGAATGGCGGCGATCCCCTTGTCATTGGGGGGGCCTCCGGGGATATCCGTAACGATCAAACCTGCCGTCTTGTGAACGGGTCTTGCCAGACGCACGGCCCCTTGCGCCAGATTGGCGGCCCGCCGAACATCTGCTTCTGGCACGGCATATGAGATAACCTTGATGGTAGCGACCATGCCCTTCGGGCCCATCTGCTGGTACTGCGGAACCGTCGCAACCGTAATCATCGGGTTGACCCGATTGAACATTTCCAGCGCATCCACATCCAGAACCGCCACGCCCGGCCCGTCCGCCAACAGGTTGACCCGGCCGGTGAACGCATCGGTCACGCGCAGATTGGCCGACGCCGCATCTGGCGCAAGAGCTGCGGCCAAACGACGTGCGGCCTCGTCTTCGTGGCAATCGCCGGGTTCAAGGCGGGCAACGATCACTTCGCGGATGTCCGCCTGCGTCAACTGCGCCACATGCTCTGCCCGCAGTGACAGCCCCTTGCGCAGCTTTTGCCCGTCAGCCGTCACTGAATGGGCCAGAATGGCACCTTTCGCTTCGGAGACTGCTACCGGACCAAACCTCATGCCCTGCCTCGTAGAACGGCCGTCATCTGCGCCAGAACTGCAACGGCAATCTCGGATGGGCCGGCAGCCCCGATATCCAAACCGATTGGCCCATGAATCCTCGAGATTTGCTTATCACTGAAACCCGCCGCCTTCATACGTTCGACGCGTTTGGAATGGGTGCGTGTCGATCCCAATGCACCGATATAGAACACATCCGCATCCAGTGCAGCTTGCAATGCCGGATCATCCAGCTTTGGATCATGTGTCAGCAGGACAATTGCGGTGCGCGCATCCAGCCCGAGTTTTGCAACGGCCTCATCCGGCCAATCCGTGAGGATCGTTTCCCCCGGAAAACGGGCGTTGGAGGCAAATGCGTCGCGCGGGTCGATAATGGTCGGATCATACCCGGCAATTCGCGCCATCGGCACCAGCGCCTGCGCGATGTGAACCGCACCGACAATGATCAATCGCAGCGGCGGGTTGTGAACGGCCACAAAGGTTCGGCCATCTTCTTCAAAACCTGATCGATCCATGCGCAGCCGTTCGGCATAGGCGTTACGACGCAAGGCTCTGTGCCCGGTATCGGTATTGACTTCATAAGCGATGGGTTCGCGCCTTGCGCGGGCTGCAACCAGTTCCGCCAGCATCGGTTCGGGCAGAACCTTTCCAACGGGTTCGACGAGGACGCGAATGGTTCCACCACAGGCCAGCCCGACCGCAAAGGCATCTTCGTCGCTCACCCCGAATTCCAGCAAGCGGGCTTCGCCTTCGTCAATGGCCTCAAGCGCTTCGACGATCACCGCGCCTTCGACACAGCCGCCCGACACAGAGCCTTCGATCCGGCCATCGCCGCCGATCACCAGCTGGGAACCAACCCGGCGCGGCGCGCTGCCCCAGGTTTCGACAACCGTGGCAAGCGCGGCGCCGCTGCCATCGCGGTGCCACTTCAGTGCCGTTTCCGGGCTGTTGTCGAATCGCTCCATCAGAACCTCCAGACGTCGTCTGTTTCCCAACATAAGCAGGATTGGCGTGATGAAAAGCGCGACGCCCCTGTCAAAACGTCTATATTGAACCCAGCGAGCAGAAGCTAAGGCCTGAACTGCATTCAAGAAATCACAGCATTGATTGTTAGTGCCACGGGTTTTAGCCTGCGCGGGCAGCCGGCCAAGCGACCGAGCCGCGTATCAAACACATTTTTTCGGAGACAAGCAGTTGAAACATTTTCTTGCACTGGGCGCAGTGGTTGGCCTTTTGACTTCAACCGCAGCGTGGGCTGACACATTCGAACGCTACGGAGAAGTAGAAGGCTGGAAAGTCTTCATCGACAACGAAAAGAAGTCCTGCCTGATCGAGGCCGTGGACGATGCGGAAAACGTCGTTCAGATGGGCCTGACCGAAGATCGCGGCGTGGGATATGTGGGGGTGTTCACCAAAGCCGAGACCGACATCAAACGTGGCGAGACGCAAGAAGTGGCCATCCTGATCGGGGACAACATCTATCTGGGTGAAGCCACAGGCATGAAAGGCAATATCACCAAGGGCTATTCCGGTGGCTATGTCCTGTCAGACAGCCCGCAATTCGCGGATGATCTGGCCAAGAAAAAGGTCATGATCGTGTTTCCCGAGACATCCTATGCATTTACCGTCGATCTGACCGGCACGTACAAAGCCATGGAGATGGCGCGTAAGTGCAACGAAGAACAGTTGTCATAGGCAACTATTCGGAAAGCGCGGCCAACAGCCGTGCTTTCTGCCCCTGGTCATCGGGTTGCGAGATCACGGAAGCCAGATCTTCGAGCGAGGCTATGGAATGCCCTGCCCTGAAACTGTCGACATGGGGCAGCATGGCCGCCACCCCCTGAGCCTTGGGGGCAAACCCGTCCCAGCGCAGCAGCGGATTCAGCCAGATCAGGCGTTTTGAGGACAGGTGCAGCCGCTCGATCTCTTTCTCGAGGCTCTCCGGGTCACCCCGCTCCAAACCGTCGGTGATCAGCAGAACAACGGCCCCCTGCCCCATGACACGTCTTGACCAGTCTCTGTTGAACTGATGCAGACAGTCGCCGATGCGTGTGCCCCCTTCCCAGTCCTGTGCCTCGGCCCCGGCAGCGGCGAGCGCTGCGTCGACATCCCGATGATGCAAGTGGCGGGTTATGTTGGTGAGGCGCGTGCCGAACGTGAAGGCATGAACCTTGGCCCAACCCGCCCCCTTGGCGTTCGAGACCGTGTGCAGGAAATGCAGAATGACTCGGCTGTACTGGCTCATCGAGCCCGAGATATCGCAAAGCGCAACTAGATTTGGCCATCGCGGTTTGGGTTGCAGCCGGGCGATATCACGCAATTCGCCCCCTTGCCGCATGGCTGCGCGCAAGGTGCGGGCACGATCGATACGGTGCCCCAGATGGCTGGCCTGTCCGCGGCGCGACTCAATGGGTTTGACCGGCAGGGTCATCCGCGCCAATACGCGTTTGGCTTGCGCGATTTCTGCGGTGCTCATCTGTTCGAAGTCCAGGTTGCGAAGACGCTCTTCGGACGATGCCGTTTGCGTGGCGTCAATCTCGATTTCGGTTTCGCCCTCGTCTTGCGCAGCCGGCTGGGGCGCGTCACGTTCGACACCCTCCAGCAGGGCCTCGGCTGCGCGCTTTTCACCGGCATCCGCTTTGCGTTCCTCTTGCACGCCCCGAATGGCAGGAAGCATCATGGCCATCATGTGTTCCATGTATCGCGGGTCGCGCCAGTACATTCGGAAAACCTGCGCAAACACCGTGCGATGTTCGAGGCGGTTCACGAAACAGGCGTGCAGCGTCCAGTAGAAATCCCGTTTCTGGGTGAAACCCGCGGCTTGTACCGCGCGAATTGCATCGATCACCCGCCCCGGACCAATCGGCAGCCCCGCCTTCCGCAACGCGCGGGCAAAATGGGTGATGTTCTGCGCCAGCTTCGGGTTGTCGGGAATCTCCAGCGGGATTTGCTCGGCCATAGCGCGTCAGGCCGGCTCAAGGGTCGCTTTGGCCTCATCCAGAATGCGCTTGGCCTCAGACCCTTGCAGCTTCTGGATGTCGTCCTGATATTTCAGGATCGCCCCCAGCGTGTCACCGATCACCTCGGGACTAAGGTTCATCACGTCCAGCGCCAGCAGACATTTGGCCCAGTCAATGGTTTCGGCCACGCCGGGTTTCTTGAACAGATCCTCGGTGCGCAGACGCTGAACGAAAGCCACGACTTCGCGGCTGAGCGCATCGGCGGCCTCGGGCGCGCGCGCGTGCAGAATTTCGATCTCGCGTTCAAAATCGGGATAATCGACCCAGTGATACAGGCAGCGACGCTTGAGGGCATCGTGCACTTCGCGAGTCCGGTTCGACGTGACAATCACAATGGGTGGTTGGGGTGCTGCAACGGTGCCCAGTTCAGGGATCGTGACCTGAAAATCACTGAGAGCTTCCAGCAGAAAGGCTTCGAACGGTTCATCGGTCCGGTCCAGTTCGTCGATCAGAAGAACCGGTGCTCCGTTTTCGTCGGGGCGCATTGCTTGCAGCAAGGGGCGTTCGATCAGGTATTCATCCGAAAACAGTTCCGCCTGCAACGCGCCCCGGTCGGCCCCGCCCGAAGCTTCGGCCGTTCGGATCGCAACCATCTGCGCCGGAAAGTTCCATTCGTAAACGGCAGAGGACGCGTCCAGACCTTCGTAGCACTGCAACCGGATCAAACGGCGGTTCAGACCGGATGCCAGCGCCTTGGCGATTTCCGTTTTGCCAACTCCGGCCTCGCCCTCCAGAAACAACGGGCGTCCAAGCTTCAGCGACAGGAACACAACCGTGGCAAGGGCCCGCCCGCAGACATAGCCCTGACGTCCCAGCATCTGCTGCACGGCATTGATGGAATTTGGCTGCGACATGGAATTCCTCTCTACTTCGCCGACAAACAGGTCACGCAAGCGCCTTTGCGTCAAGGCCCTAGCCCCTGTCAGAGCTACGACGTTCCGGTTGGTTGACAAGTTTTTTCGGCAACTCGTTCCGGGCTGGTTGGTCTTTCGGGGCAGCTATGCTAGCGGAAGGCCATGACTAATACCCTCACGATCCGCCGCCCCGACGATTGGCATCTGCATCTGCGCGATGGCGCCATGTTGCAGGCCGTTCTGCCCGAAACTGCACGTCATTTCGCCCGTGCAATCATAATGCCGAACCTCGTGCCGCCGGTCGTGCGCGGGGATCAGGCCGCTGCTTATCGCGACAGAATCCTGGCCGCCCTGCCCGACGGCATGGTGTTCGAGCCACTGATGACCCTGTACCTGACCGAGGATACAGATGCCCAGGACGTCGCCGCCGCCCATGCCAACGGGCTGATAAAAGCCGTCAAGCTGTACCCCGCAGGGGCCACGACCAATTCGGCCTCGGGCGTGCGTGACTTTGACAAAGTGCGCCCGGTTCTGGAGAAAATGGCCGAGATCGGCCTGCCCATGTGTGTCCATGGCGAAGTGACCGACGCCGAGATCGACATCTTTGACCGCGAGGCCGTGTTCATCGACCGCGTTCTGGACCCGATCCGAAAATCGACGCCGGGTCTGCGCGTGGTGATGGAACATATCACCACGTCCAACGGCGTGGACTATGTCAAAGCCAACGAAACGGATCTGGGTGCGACGATCACCGCGCACCACCTGATCATCAACCGCAACCATATTCTGGTGGGCGGGATCAAACCGCATTACTATTGCCTGCCGGTCGCCAAGCGCGAGGAACATCGCCTGGCCCTGCTGGCTGCCGCCACCTCGGGCGATCCGAGGTTCTTCCTGGGCACGGACAGCGCTCCGCACACGGATGCAAACAAAGAAATGGCCTGCGGCTGTGCGGGGTGTTTCACCGCGACGAATACCATGTCTCTGGTGGCCGAGATGTTCGACCGCGAAGGTGCACTGGACAAGCTCGAGGCGTTCGTCTCTCTCAACGGGCCGGGCTTTTACCGCCTGCCTGTGAACGAAGAGACGATTACCCTGACCAAAGGCGAGCCGGTTGCATACCCGTCAAAGATCGACACGGGCGATGGACCTGTCACGGTGTTCGACCCCGGTTTTCCGCTGCACTGGCGCGTGGCTTAACCCGCCATACGTTCGGCCAGATCACGGGCGCGACCGCCGGTGCGCAGCATCGACCAGATCGCGTCCGCCTCATCCGTTCCGATCAGCTTCGACGCTTTGGCGCGCACACGATCCTCGCGGTCAGACAGCGACATTGGGGTCAGCAGGTCATGCGTCGCCTCGCGGCGGATACCGTCGCGACGCAGCAAGGCCAGATGCGCCTGCGTTTCCGACAGGTTTTCTTCCGCTTCGACCGTGATGCGATCTTGCAGAGACGTAATGCGCGGGTCCGCGCAGACCTTGTCGGTGTAGCTGCCCGGCAAAGCCGTATCATACCCCAGCGCCTGCATTGCGATGACCGTCCGGTAAGAGAACTTGGCCCCCAGCCCGGTTGTGGGCGAAAGCTGATTGCACACACTCATCCAACGGGGATGGGTTTTGATTTTGATCTCGGCCACTTCGGGTTCCGCGATGTCCAGCGCGCGCGCCGCCTCCAACGCCGCGTGCAGGCCGTGACAACAGGCGTGGAACTTGTGGCTTACCGTTTCGAACAACCATTCATCGCCCAAACCATCCAGCGCGCCTTGATCCGCTGCACCCTGATGTGTCGCACCAAATCCATACGTGCCTTCCAGCGCGTCGGCGTTGGGTTGAAATCCACGCTGAACAAGCACAGCCGCCTCGACCCCTGCCGAAGCGGCAAGCCCGGCATTGTAAGGCTTGCCCATTGTTCCGAACTGGGCCTTCAACCCGGCCGCGCGCGTTGCCGTCAAACCCAATACGGACCGCATCTGAACCTTGTCGAATCCAAGCAACCGCCCCACGGCGACAGCGGCCCCGAATGCACCGGATGTCGCTGTCTGGTGAAACCCGGCCTGATAATGCCCCCTGCCCAGCCACAGGCCGACACGGATTGACGTTTCCATACCGACCAGCGCGGCTTCGAGCAGATCAACCAGAATGCGGTCATCCCACTCGGCCACGGCAAGGGTCGCAGGCAGGATGGCGACTGACGGATGCCCGATATGCGCGAAATGCGTGTCATCGTAATCCAGCGCGTGGGATATGGTTCCATTCACCAAAGCTGCGCCGCGCAATGGGGCCGCGCCCCCTCCGAACAGATGGGCCTGAGCGTTCCCGCCCTCGGCCAGAACCATATCGCGAACTATGCAAGACACCGGCTCGGACGCCCCTGCACGACCAACCGCCATCCAATCCAGAACGGACAGCGACGTGACAATCCGCGCCTGAGCCGTCGTTGAAACCGGGCCGGCCGCGAAGGTGGCCAATGCTGCTGTGAAATCCGTCATGAGCGCAGTCTAGCGTGCGCCCTTGCCGCGTAAAGGCCTAGCCGTAGAGTTCTTTCGCACGCGCCTCGAAGGCGCGGACGATCCGCTGCATGGCTTCGTTAAACACAACGCCGATGATCCCCTGAAGGATGGCGTTCTTGAATTCGAAATCCACATGGAACGAGATGTTGCACCCCCCGTCGGGCGCGTCCTCGAACTGCCAGTCGGATTTCATGTATTTGAAAGGCCCGTCCAGATACTCGGTATCGATATTCTTCTGATCTGGAAACAGGGTCACCCGGCTGCCGAACCGTTCGCGAAACACCTTGAACGAAATGACCAGATCGGCCTCCATCACCTCGGCCGCACCGACCGCATAGGTCTTGCGGATCCGGGCCGCGGCGCACCAGGGCAGAAACTTTGGGTAGCTGCCCACATCCGCAACAAGATCATACATCTGCTGGGCTGTGTATGGCAGGTGGCGGGTTTCCGAATGGATTGGCATGATGTCCGGTATTTACAGGTGACAATGGCGCGTCATGTCGTATGTTGCGCGCCAAAGATCAAGGGGGCTGCGATGACTAACCGCGCTTATGTGATAGATGAGATGATCTCGGCCAAGGCCATCGCGGCGCGGATCGAAGAGTTATGCCGCGAAATAACGGATGAGTTCGGCGACACGGACAAGCTTGTCGTCGTAGGATTGCTGCGCGGCAGTTTCGTCTTCATCGCCGATCTGGTGCGGGAACTGGACCTGCCGATCGAAGTGGATTTCCTTGAGGCGTCCTCGTATGGCGATTCGATGGAGAGCAGCCGGGAAGTACGCATTCTCAAGGACTTGCGCGGCGCCATCGAAGGCCGCGACGTGCTGGTGGTCGAAGATATCGTCGACACCGGACACACGCTGAACCACGTCACCAACCTGCTCCGCAGCCGCAAGCCGAAACGGCTCAAGTCGATTGCCCTGCTCGACAAACCCAGCCGTCGCGAAGTTGATTTCCGGTCAGACTGGATAGGCTTTGAAATTCCGGATGAATTCGTCGTGGGTTACGGGATCGATTACGCTCAGCGCAACCGCAACCTGCCGTTTATCGGCAAAGTCCGGTTTACCGAGGACTAGCCGCACTTTACCCGGGCAATTTGAGTGGCTACCCAGCGCCTCAAATTCAAAAACCCGAATAATAATAGACAAACTTATTTGCGCGCCCTTACTCTTCCTATCAGCTCGGGAGGATTATGGATGAAGCGTGTAGTTGCGACAGCCGGCGTCGTTATAGCGATCGTAGCACTTGCAAGTTCGGGTGCTGCAAAAGACAACAAGGGCAAAGGGCAAGGTGCCAATAAAAACAAGGTAGAGAAATCCATCAAGTCAAACGGCAAAGCCGTACCGCCCGGTCAAATCAAAAGATACACGCGCGGGCAGAAGCTGCCGGGTGATCTGAGTTTTGACTATATCGACGATCTCGACAACTGGAAGCTCAAGCCTTTGGGGCCCGGCCAGCGCTATATCCGGGTGGATGATGAAATACTCTCGATATCTGATGATACAAAGACAGTTATAGAAGCCTTTGGAATCGTTGGTGATCTGGTCAAATAAGTGGATGGCGTCTAGTAGTTGTTGCTAAGTGCGACATCAATCGCGCTCAGGAAAACCCCGGTTCCAATCGGAATAAGCGCATCCGGGAAATCGTAATCCGGGTTGTGCAGTTGCGGATGGTCCTGCCCCGCCCCCAACCAGAACATGGCCGCCTGCGCGCCTTTGCCAAATTGGCCGAAGTCTTCGGAAAAACGCTGTGGCTGATCGACCAGCCTGCACGCGACGCCCCGATCGGCACAGGCTTTGGCCAAAACCGAAACGGTTTCACGGTCATTGACGCAGGCTTCGAACACCTCGTCATAGCTGATTTCGAACGCCAGACCTTCGGCCTCCGCCGTGTTTTTGACCAGAGTTTCGGCCTCGGTCATCAGGCTTTCCATCCGCGCGTCCGAAACCGTACGCAGGGTCACCCACAGTTCGGCCTGTCCCGGTGCGACACCGACTGTGCGCTCGCCCAGAGTGGCATGGGTGACCGTGGTCAAAGCGTAGGTGTCATCCAAGTCGCCACCCGCCCCCAAGTTGGCCAATGCCGGAATCAACGTGGACAATGCAACTGCCGGTGACACGCCGTCCTGAGGGGCCGCTGCGTGTGAGGTTTTGCCTGTCAGAACGATTTGCATCCCGCGCGAGGCACAATTCGCGGGACCTTCACACAGTTCCACCGCGCCCAGCTCCAGCCCCGGCAAATTATGCAGAGACAGCACGATGTCAGGGGCAACCTCAGCGAACTGAGGATCGGCCCGATATGCAATCGCACCATGTCCGGTTTCCTCGGCGGGTTGGAAGATCAGAACCACGCGGCCAGATTTTGGGCGCTGTTCCTTCAACGCCTCCGCCACCCCGAGAACCATCACCATGTGGCCATCATGGCCGCACAGATGCCCTTTGCCTGCAATCTGAGATGCATATTCCAGATCCGAGAGTTCCTGAATTGGCAGCCCATCCAGCTCGCATCGAATTCCAACTGTGGGGCCGGTAACACCGCTTTCGTAAACCGCCGCAACACCGTGCCCGCCGATGCCACACAAAACCCTGTCCGCACCCGCTTGGCGCAAAAGATCCGCAACCCGCGCCGCGGTATTCTCCTCCTGCCCCGAAAGCTCTGGCTGTTGGTGAAACTCGTGGCGCAGGCGGATGAGCTGCGCGATCCGCTCTGGCGTCACGCTTGCTGTAGCTTTGCTTGCCGGGCCGCGCGAAGCCGAGCGAAATCGTCACCCGCGTGGTACGAAGACCGGGTCAGAGGCGTTGCGGATACCATCAGGAACCCCTTGCCATAGGCCGCCTTTTCGTAAGATGCGAATTCTTCCGGGGTTACGAACCGATCCACTCCGTGATGTTTCGGAGTCGGTTGCAGATACTGGCCGATGGTCAGGAAATCGATATCCGCCGCGCGCATGTCATCCATGACCTGGCGCACTTGCTGTTCGTTTTCGCCCAACCCGACCATGATGCCCGATTTGGTGAAGATCGACGGATCAAGCTCTTTCACCCGCTGTAGCAGGCGCAGGGAATGAAAGTACCGCGCCCCCGGGCGCACTTCGGGGTAGAGACCCGGTACCGTTTCCAGATTGTGGTTGAACACATCCGGTTTCGCTTCGACCACAATCTCAAGGACCGTGCTGTCGCATTTCAGGAAGTCCGGTGTCAGAATCTCGATCGTGGTTTTCGGAGATCGATGACGTACCGCGCGGATTGTCTGCGCAAAGTGCTCGGCCCCGCCGTCTTGCAGGTCGTCACGGTCCACCGAGGTGATCACCACGTGGTTCAGGCCAAGTTTTTCGACCGCATGGGCCACGCGACCGGGTTCAAACGCGTCAAGATCGTCGGGGCGACCGGTTGCGATGTTGCAGAAGGTGCAGCCGCGCGTACAAATCTCGCCCATGATCATCATGGTGGCATGGCCTTGGCTCCAGCATTCTCCTACGTTGGGGCACCCCGCTTCTTCGCAGACCGTCACCAGATTGTTGTCGCGCATGATCCGCCGCGTATCCGCATAGCCCTTGCCACCGGGTGCCTTGACCCTGATCCAGTTCGGCTTTTTGGGCTGTGCATTGTCCGGACGATGGGCTTTTTCCGGATGGCGCTCTTCGGGGATCTTCAGATCTCGCACGGTCGTTTTCCTGACTTTGGGTCAACTCTTCTTGCTCATAACATAGTCAGAAGCGCGGTGTTAGACCAGCGGCGCATAGCCGCTATGCGTTGTACCCTCGCAAGCGCAGAAATACATCATGCGCGTATTCGTATTTGCAATTTAATTTCAACATCTAGCAAGACGTTGGCCTTATTCGCAATCGCAGCGTTTACGCGATTGAATGCGGTTTAGAACTGTTTTAATTCACACCTAAATCACATGTGAATCACAGGAGTTTGACTATGAAAACCGGCGCAAAACTGCCCGACGTGACCTTTCACACCCGTGTCCGTGACGATTCCATCGAAGGACCAAACCCATTCCGTTGGGAAGACAAGACGACAGCTGACTATTTCGCCGGTAAGCGCGTAATCCTGTTCTCATTGCCGGGTGCGTTCACCCCGACCTGTTCGACTTATCAGCTGCCTGGGTTTGAGAACGGCTATGCCGATTTCAAGGCCATGGGGATCGACGAAATATACTGCATGTCCGTCAACGACAGTTTCGTGATGAACAAATGGGCCCAGGATCAGGACCTGAAGAACGTGAAAGTCATCCCCGACGGATCGGGGGAGTTCACCCGGAAAATGGGCATGTTGGTCGACAAGGACAATCTGGGTTTCGGAATGCGCTCGTGGCGCTATGCGGCCATCGTCAATGATGGCGTTGTCGAGGCGTGGTTCGAAGAGCCCGGCCTGATGGATAATTGCCCGGAAGATCCCTATGGCGTGTCCTCGCCGGAAAACCTGATGAAACACCTGAAGGCGTCAGCAGAACCTGAAATGGCCTAAGCCTCAAATCCAAAGAAAAGGCCCGTATACACCGGGCCTTTTTTCTGATCAGCCGATCATCCGATCTCGTTCCGCCTGTTCCTGATAATGCCGTTTCAGCCGTTGCAGGGCGATCCTCAGGACGATTTTGCCGGACCGCGCTGACCAACCCATTCGCTTTTCCGCCAGCTCCAACCCTTCCAGATAGCAACAGCATCGCAACGCAACATCACTCAGACCCGGTCCCAGGTCGGACAAGGCCCGTGCAACGCGGTCCTTCGCATCAGAAGCCCCCTTTCCTCCATGGCTTTCACTGTCAAAGCTGCTTCGACCACCTGTCGTCAGAAAACGATCCCAGTTCTGCGAAACCTGAGGGCCGATCTGTGCCAGCTCAAAATCTTCGCGCAAGCGCTCGCCGGCGCTGACGAGTGAGTCATCCAGAAACGGTTTTCCGTCACGATCCCGTCTGCGCGACAATGCTATCAGCGGGCTTTCCGCAGCACTGTACCGAATGCGTTTGACCCGCTCGGCGGACCCGCCCGAAGGCTTGCCCTGAAAGCTGCTCTGAGCTTCGGCAAAACCAAAGTCAGTCCCGGCACGTGCCTTGTTTTCTGCCTTGGCGATCAAATGGCTTAGCGCCGTTCGTCCCGCTGCGGATATCCGATATCGCGAAATGCGTCCGGGATTGTCGCAGGTGATCCAGTCTTTCAAAGCCAGGGCCTGCGCGATCCTGCATTCTACGACAGCGGTTCTTGTAGCCCCGGCATTGCCGGTGTCGCGTACGACGACCGCCTTGTCCATTTCCTCGGCCACGGCAAGGACCGAACCCGTCTCGCTCAGGCGGCGCAACACACGCAGTGCCTCATTTTCAAATTCTTCTTCAGCCGCGTTTTCTGACCCGCTTGCCGGGCCGTCTGCGCACTCCGAAGCTGAAAAATGTGTCTCTGCGAGCGATTGCAAGGCCGCATCCACCAGTGGATCGTCGCGGCGCGTTTCGATGCGTCGAATTTGCCTGAGGATAGTTGAAGCATGGCACCCGGCTGATCGCGCGATATCGCGGATCGAGCGACCGGTCTCGGTATGAGCAAGGTATCTTTGCGCCCCTTCTGGAACCCATGCCGGAATGGTGAAAGCCATGTTGTTTTCCATAATTATTTGCCCTCGTCGACAAAACAAACTGCCACTTTTCGCCCTCGGAATGTGGGTTAACCAAATCTAACTAGAGGTCCATTCGTTACTCGTTCGTTAACCACACAAGGCAAGAACCAGATTTGATTCAAAAAGATAAACAGTCGTGAAACCATCGTTCGGGGAGACTTTGACCAAGGCAACACCCGCTTAAGTTGTGCAAAAACAGGATCCATCAATTTCCGAAAAAAGGACACATAACATGCAGGACCTGATGACAATGATCGCAACCCTCCGCCGCCCACGCATGTTGGCGCGTGCTGCCAGATTCGGGGCGCGGGATTACAATCGGGACAGGCATCTGCAACGTATTCTGGGATACGGGTCGCTGCCCGGTTCAGGTCAGGCGCTGCTGCGTTTGCTTGAAATGGAGAAAGAGGTAAATGAACTGCGAAAAGAAGATGATGCCGCCTACTCATTGGTGCGGCATCTGGATCTGCTTATTGCGCTGTTGGGTGAGGCGCAGCTATATCAGGCCAGCCGCGCCTCGGTTCTTCAATAATCAGGCGAAAGCATCCGGCATGGAGGCCTTTTTCTCGGCGATATAGGCTTCCAGCGCCGCCGCGGTATCCGGGTCCATCTGTGGTTGCTGATAATTGGCCAGCAAATGTTCTACTCGCGCCGTGGCCAAAGCCCGCGTGTCACGCGCACCCTCTTCCTGCCAGGTTTCATATGGCTTGTAGTCCAGGACTTCGGATTTCCAGAAGGATTCCTTGAAGTTGGCCTGCGTATGGGCACAGCCGAGATAGTGACCACCCGGCCCTACTTCGCGGATTGCGTCCATGGCCTGCGCGTTTTCATCATAGGCCACGCCCTTGGCCAGTGAATGCAGCACGCCCAACTGATCCGCATCCATGACGAACTTTTCGAAATCGGCAACCAGACCGCCTTCCAACCAGCCGCAGGAATGCAGCATGAAGTTCACGCCCGAAAGCAGCCCCATGTTCAGCGAATTCGCTGTTTCGTAGGCCGCCTGCGCATCCGGCAGTTTCGAGCCGCAGAACGACCCGGCCGAGCGGTATGGCAGGTTCAGACGACGCGCCAGCTGGCCTGCACCATACGTGATATGCGCGGCTTCTGGCGTGCCGAAGGTGGGTGCGCCCGAGTTCATATCGATCGACGTCACGAACGCGCCAAAAATCGCGGGGGCACCCGGGCGGATGATCTGGCTGTAGGCAACACCGGCCATGACCTCGGCCAGAACCTGGGTCAAAGTACCGGCCACCGAGACTGGCGCCATCG
This sequence comes from Ruegeria sp. HKCCD6428, assembly GCF_013110595.1. Taxonomy (NCBI): domain Bacteria; kingdom Pseudomonadati; phylum Pseudomonadota; class Alphaproteobacteria; order Rhodobacterales; family Roseobacteraceae; genus Ruegeria; species Ruegeria sp. HKCCD6428. The sequence continues at coordinate 442,885 of NZ_WVQX01000001.1, read as the reverse complement.
CTCCACCCACGATGAAGGGCGAGATGATGCAGGCCTGATTGTTGCGCGCATAAACTTCCAACGACCCCATCATCACATCGTCGAATGTCATCGGCGAGTTGATGTTGGTCAGCGAGGTCATCACGGTGTTTTCCTGCACGAACTCCTTGCCGAACAGGATTTCGCACATTTCAACTGAATCCTGTGCCCGGCTGGGATCGGTCACCGAGCCCATGAATGGTTTGTCCGACAGGGTCATATGCGCCTTCAACATGTCCAGATGGCGCTTGTTCACCGGAATGTCGGTCGGCTCGCACACCGTACCGCCCGAGTGGTGCAACCACTTGGACATGTAGGCAAGTTTCACGAACTTGTTGAAATCGTCCATGGTTGCATAGCGTCGACCACCCTGTGCATCACGCACGAACGGAGGACCGTAAACCGGGGCCAGAACCATGTTGCGGCCACCGATCACAACCGATTTTTCGGGGTTGCGGGCGTGCTGGGTAAACTGGCTGGGGGCTGTCTTGATCAGCTCACGCGCCAGACCACGCGGAATGCGCACACGCTCACCGTCAATATCTGCGCCCGCGCCACGCCACCGTTCCAAAGCTGCTGGATTGTCGACAAAGTTGACGCCGATTTCTTCCAGCACGGTCTCAGCGTTGTTTTCGATAATCTCAAGCGCCTCTTCGTTGAGGATCTCGAAATTCGGAATGTTGCGTTCGATGTATTTCGCAGTCTCGATACGAACTGCGGTACGCTCGGCACGGCGGGCAGCGCCACCGCCACCTCTCGCCCTGCGCCGGGTGTTTGCCTCTGCCATGAGAAAATCCCGTCTGATTGGTTAGATTGAGCGTTTTGATACAGGTTTGCCGGAACTCAAGCATAGAGATTGCGGCGCTCTGGGGGGAAAAGCGACATTGCCGCCCCGCCAAGAAGCAACCGGTCAGTCAGGATCGACCGCCAACGCTTTCTCCATGGTAAGGCCGCTGCCCGACTGATCCGTCACTTTCCAGCCCATGTGCCGATACATCGCAATCGTGTCTTTCATCATTTTATGAGTTCGCAACTTCAACTTGGATAGTTTGCGCAACATTGCCTCTTCTTCGGCAAACTGCATCAATCGCCGCGCAACCCCCTGCCCTTGGGCTTCGGGCGCAACCGCAAGGTTGAACACCATGATTGCGTCGTCAACTTGGTCAAAAACGATGACCCCGACTATACCGCCGGATATCGCAAGCACGACGCGGTGGGTCTTGATGTCATCCGCGATTCCGGCAGTAACGTCCGGCAGATCCTCGATCCGGCTCATCGCATCTGCATAGGCACTTCCCAGGCACCGCGTTACCTCGTCTGCATCCACCACAGCAGCCGTTCTGAACTCGATCTTTGACATGGCACCTGATCTTTCCGCCGGATTGACTCAGCTTTTGCACCAAATGACGCCATACCGCTTGCACATGCAAGGCTTGCAACTTATGAGCCGGTTATGACCCAGACATCCCACGACCGCCTTCTGATCATCGACTTCGGCAGCCAGGTTACGCAGCTTATCGCCCGCCGCCTGCGCGAGCTGAATGTCTATTGTGAAATTCACCCTTACCAGAATGTCACGATGGGTTTCGTGCGGGAAATGGCGCCACGCGCCGTGATTTTCTCGGGCGGCCCGGACAGCGTGACGCGCGAGGGCTCGCCCCGCGCCCCGCAAGAGATTTTTGATTATGGCGTTCCGATTCTGGGCATCTGCTATGGTCAGCAGGTGATGATGCATCAGCTTGGCGGCAAGGTCGAAAGCGGCCATGGCACAGCCGAGTTCGGTCGGGCCTTTGTTACACCGAAAGACAAACTGGATATCCTGGAAGGCTGGTTCGAGGACGGTGATGAACAAGTCTGGATGAGCCATGGCGACCATGTCAGTGAAATCGCACCGGGGTTCGAGGTATTCGGAACCTCGCCCAACGCACCTTATGCGATCACGGCCGATCCATCGCGGCACTTCTACGCCGTGCAGTTTCACCCCGAGGTACACCATACGCCAAAGGGCGCGAAACTGTATGAAAACTTCGTTAAGCTGGCCGGGTTCAAGGGCGACTGGACCATGGGTGCCTATCGCGAAGAGATGATCCGCAAGATCCGCGAACAAGTTGGAGACAAAAAGGTCATTTGCGGATTGTCCGGTGGCGTTGACAGCTCGGTTGCCGCGATCCTTATTCACGAAGCAATCGGGGATCAGCTGACTTGCGTCTTTGTCGATCATGGGCTGCTGCGCAAGAATGAGGCCGAAGAAGTCGTTGGCATGTTCCGGGACAACTACAACATTCAGCTGATCCACGCCGACGAATCCGAGTTGTTCCTTGGCGAACTGGAAGGTCAGAGCGACCCCGAGACCAAACGCAAAATCATCGGAAAACTGTTCATCGATGTGTTCCAGAAACACGCCGATACCATCGACGGCGCCGAATTCCTGGCTCAGGGCACTCTCTATCCCGATGTGATCGAATCGGTGTCGTTCTCGGGCGGGCCTTCCGTAACGATCAAGTCCCACCACAACGTGGGTGGCCTGCCGGAAAAGATGGGCTTGAAACTGGTCGAACCGCTGCGTGAATTGTTCAAGGATGAGGTCCGCGCCTTGGGTCGCGAGCTTGGTCTGCCGCAGAGCTTCATCGGGCGCCACCCCTTCCCCGGACCGGGTCTGGCCATTCGCTGCCCAGGCGAGATCACCCGCGAAAAGCTGGAGATTCTGCGCGAGGCCGACGCGATCTACATCGATCAGATCCGCAAACACGGGCTTTATGATGACATCTGGCAGGCTTTCGTCGCCATCCTTCCCGTCCGCACCGTCGGCGTGATGGGCGACGGGCGCACCTATGACTATGCCTGTGCGTTGCGGGCCGTCACCTCGGTCGATGGGATGACGGCGGATTACTATCCGTTCAGCCATGAGTTCCTTGGCGAAACGGCAACCCGGATCATCAACGAGGTCAAAGGCATCAACCGGTGCACATATGACGTCACCTCGAAACCCCCCGGAACCATCGAGTGGGAATGATCCGGTAAAACGCAACCTCGGTCGACGCCAAAACGACCCGATCCCGGGAAATCTGCCCTAGTCGTGCCTGAAAAAGCCGGGCACGGCCTTGAACCTGACGCTTCATAAGCGTTTCAATGATTCAACGAATTCAATCTTATTGATCGCGTAGCGAAAGCCCCGATACCGAGGCCGTGACCGCGCGGCCAGGCCGGGGTGCGGTACGTGAATCAGACACAAAAAAACACATTCAAAGCCGCCTTGTGGATGACCGGAGCCATCGCGTCCTTCTCCTCGATGGCGGTTGCCGGTCGCGAATTGAGCCTCGTGCACGACACCTTCGAGATCATGATGTATCGAAGCCTCGTCGGGTTTCTTGTTGTCGCCCTCGTACTCACGGCCACAGGCGGTTGGATTCAGGTTTCCACGCAACGCCTGGGGTTGCACGCCCTGCGAAACACCCTGCATTTCACAGGGCAGAATCTTTGGTTCTATGCGGTCGCTGTTGCACCTCTGGCGCAGGTATTCGCGCTGGAATTCACACAGCCGCTTTGGGTGATCCTGCTGTCGCCGCTGCTGCTGAATGAACGTCTGACGCCCCTCAAAATAACGGCAGCACTTATCGGTTTTGCTGGCGTTCTGATTGTCACGCGCCCAGGCAGTGCGCCTTTAAGCCCTGGCCTTGCTACCGCAGCCGCGTCTGCGATTTTCTTCGCATTTACAACGATTACAACAAAAAACCTCACTCGTTTTGCCAGCATCGGGTGCATCGTTTTCTGGCTTACTTCCATGCAGGCGGTGCTTGGGGCCATCGCAGCCGGTTTTGACGGGCAGATTGCCTTGCCCACGGCGCAAACCGCTCCGTTTTTGGTTCTGGTCGGTCTGGCGGGACTGCTGGCACATTTCTGCATTACCAACGCGCTGGCGATCGCCCCGGCGACAGTTGTGATCCCATTTGATTTTGCGAGGCTTCCCACCATCGCTGTGGTCGGAATGATCCTATACCACGAACCCATTGACCATTGGGTTCTGATCGGTGCGGCGATCATCTTTTCAGGAATATTCCTGAATATCTGGTCTGAAAGCCGTAACAGTTTAGCAACAGTTGAAAACAGTAGTCGCAATACGTAACGCACCGTCACCAGTTGACCTTAAAGTAACCAAAAAGAGAGTATCGCTCATCATACACGGGATAGGCGTTCGTAACACTCAGCCAAACGCCATTGAAACCCGCCTGAGATTGTTAGGGAGGACAGAATGAAAAAAACACTACTCGCGACCTGCGCTTTGTGCGTTGGAGCGACGGCAGGATACGCAGGCGGCCTTGATCGAAGCGGTCAGGGCATCAACCTGATCTTCGAAGAAGGGTCAGCAGTCCAGTTTCGGTTGGGATACACCAACCCCAGCGTAACGGGCACCATGCCTGCTTTGGCTGGACCAAACATCGGGCAGCCGGTCGATTCCGGAGAAGTTGCGAACGACTTTTTCACACCGCATCTGGGTTATAAAACGTCACTGACCGAAAAGCTCGATTTCGCGATCATGTATGACCAGCCCTTTGGGGCCGACATTGAATACGCAAACACCTACCCTCTTTCGATCAACCCTATTCCGGGTGGTCGTACCGATGTTTTGAGGGCTACAGCAGACACGGACGCCATTACGGCATTGCTGCGTTACAAATTCGATGGCGGGTTCAGCGCAATCGGCGGTATTCGAGCACAGCGTGTGAAGGCTTCTGTCACCGTCCCGCTTGCAGCAGGGTACCAGGTAGACACCGATGCCGACACTGCATTCGGCTACGTTATCGGGGTTGCATGGGAGAAACCGGAAATCGCAGCACGTGTGTCACTGACATACAACTCCAAGATCAGCCACGATCTATCGCAAACAGAATCTCTGAACCCACCACCGTTCCCTCCGATTCCACCCGGGACCGTGGCCACCTTCAACACAAACAGCGAAATTGAGACGCCCCAGTCGATCAACCTAGACTTTCAGACGGGCGTCGCGCCTAAAACGCTGTTGTTTGGTTCTGTTCGTTGGGTCGACTGGCCACAGCTGGTGTACAACCCGCCAAACTACCCGCCGACCAGCAACCTTGTTGACTACGACGATGCGACCTTCACCTATTCGTTGGGCTTGGGGTATCAATTCTCGGAAGAGTTCAGCGGTGCTGTAACACTAGGCTATGAGTCTTCTCAGGGTACTCCTGTATCCAACCTCGGCCCGACTGACGGGTTCTGGAGCATTGGTCTGGGCGGAACATATTCGTTGGAGAATGCCAAAATTTCCGGTGGCGTACGCTACACTGACATCGGTGATGCAACGGCAGATGGCGCCTTTGGGCAAACAGCCACCTTCAGCGGCAACAGCGCCTGGAGTGTTGGGTTTCAGATCACTTACGCTCTGAACTAAATCCAAGGCGTTTTCATCTTAGGCTCCGCTGTTTCAGCGGGGCCTTTTTTATGCGCAGGTTTCGGGTCGTATATCTGTCGAATGAATGAAATTGTGCGGCCATGAACACGCAAAAACACCTTTCTCGGCGCGCCTGGGTCGAGCTTCTTCTTCTGGCCGTCATCTGGGGCGCATCCTTTGTAGCCATCCGGATCGCTCTGGACTCCATTCCCGTTATGACATCGGTTCTGCACCGCACGTTCTGGGCGATGCTGGTGCTGTGGCTGGTGGCTTGGGGCAAGGGGCTTTCGCTGCCCCGCTCTGTGCGCATCTGGGGTGCATTTCTGATCATGGGATTGCTGAACAATGTCATCCCGTTCAGCTTGATGGCATGGGGTCAGCTTTACATCGATTCTGGTCTTACGGCCATTCTGAACGCGACCACAGCCATCTTTGGCGTTCTGGTTGCGGCGCTGTTTTTCAAAGATGAGCGTTTGACACAAGCCCGGGTTATCGGAGTCGTTTTGGGTTTTCTCGGTGTCTCGATCACGATCGGACTAAAGACCTTCACGTCTTTCAGCCTGCAAAACACAGCGCAGCTTGCCGTGTTGGCCGGAACGCTGTCGTATGCTTTTGCGGCGGCTTGGGCGCGGCATCATCTGTCTGACCTTCATCCCGTAGTCGCGGCAGCAGGAATGCTGACCGGTTCGACTGTGCTGATCCTGCCGCTGGCGCTCATGACGGACGGGGTGCCAACACTTGCCCTACCCGCGATTACCTGGGTTGCGATTGGCTATTACGCCATTGTGGCAACAGCGGGGGCATATCTTTTGTACTATCGAGTCCTGGCAATGGCGGGCAGCGGCAACCTGATGCTGGTGACGCTTGTAATCCCTCCTGTTGCCATCGTGCTTGGCGCAATTCTGCGGAACGAAGCGCTGCCGTCGAATGCCTATTTTGGCTTTGTCATCCTTGCCATGGGTCTTTTGGTATTGAACCGAGCTGGCCGCCGTGATTGACGCCGTGCGCTGCCCGATTTAGCAAAGGCAAAAAAGGGACAGCACAAGATGATCTACAACTCAGCCGAAGACTGGCGCACGGCAAGCCGCAAGAAGGTGCTGTTCTTTGGCATGTCCGGTCTGGGCAAGACATATGTCTCGAACATACTTCGGGACTCGGGGAACTGGTTTCACTACTCGATCGACTATCGCATCGGCACCCGGTACATGGGCGAATACATCACCGACAACGCGAAAGCCGAGGCGATGAAAGTCCCGTTCTTGCGTGACCTGCTCCTGTCGGATTCCATTTACATCGGCTCGAATATCTCGTTCGCGAACCTGACTCCGGTCGCAGCCTATCTGGGCAAGCCGGGCAACCCTGCCCTTGGCGGATTGGAAATGCCGGAATACCGCCGCAGGCAGGAACAGTTTCGGCTGGCCGAAATACACGCCCTGCTGGATACCGAGTATTTCATCGACCGGGCCGAGCGTTTGTACAAATACCCCCATTTCATCTGCGACACCGGTGGATCGATCTGCGAATGGGTAGACCCCGAAGATCCGAACGATCGGGTACTGTCCGAGCTTTCGCAACACACCCTGATGATCTGGCTGAAGGGGGATGAGGAACACACGGCAGAGCTTGTACGCCGTTTTGACAAAGCCCCAAAGCCGATGTCCTATCAGGCCGAATTCCTGACCAAGGCGTGGACAGATTATCTGGACCTGCAAGGCTGTTCGGAAGCGGATGTGGATCCCGATGATTTCGTCCGTTGGACCTATGCACAGGCCTTGGCGCACCGCCAGCCGCGTTACGAGGCCATGGCGAACAACTGGGGCGTGACGATTGCCGCCAACGACATCGGAAAAATCCGCGATGCCGCCGATTTCGATGAGTTGATTGAGCACACACTTGAGACCACGCGCAATAACGCCTAACTATCAGTTTTCACTGATCTCTTAGAAGCCTAACACATGCCCATCAAAATCCCATCGGAACTGCCTGCTTTTGACGTCCTGACCAAAGAGGGCGTCATGGTCATGGACGAAGATCAGGCAATGCGTCAGGACATCCGCCCACTGCGCATCGGATTGCTGAACCTGATGCCCAAGAAAATCCAGACCGAAAACCAGTTCGCGCGCCTGATCGGGGCAACCCCGTTGCAGATCGATCTGTCTTTGATCCGCATGACCGAACACCGGACCAAGAACACCGCCGCCGAGCATATGTCCGAGTTCTATCGCCCGTTTCAGGAGATCAAGGATCAGAAATTCGACGGCCTGATCATCACCGGCGCCCCGATCGAACATCTGGAATTTCATGATGTCACCTATTGGGACGAAATCAGCGAGATCTTCGACTGGACCCAAACCAACGTACATTCCACCTTTGGTGTGTGCTGGGGCGGGATGGCGATGATCAACCATTTTCACGGTGTCAAAAAACACATGCTGGACGCAAAAGCCTTTGGGTGTTTCCGGCATCGCAACCTGGATCCGGCGTCTCCGTTCCTGCGCGGTTTCTCGGATGACTGCGTAGTTCCGGTCAGTCGATGGACGGAAATGAAACAGGATGAAATCGATCGCGCACCCGGGCTGAGGACCCTGTTGGGCAGCGACGATGTCGGCCCCTGTCTGGTCGAAGATCCCGACCATCGCGCGCTGTATATATTCAATCACTTCGAATACGACAGTGATACGCTGAAACAGGAATATGATCGGGACGTCAGCAACGGCACGCCTATCAACGTGCCGATAAACTATTACCCTGATGATGATCCATCCAAAACGCCGCAGAACCGGTGGCGCAGTCATGCACATCTGCTGTACGGCAACTGGATCAACGAAATCTATCAGACCACGCCTTTCGACATAACGAAAATTGGCCACTAAAGCCCTGATATCCCTTGGCTTGGCCGTTCTGGGCCTTGTCATACTGACAACCTGGCGCAGCGCCCGGAACGAAGCGCTGGCCGAGGCGGCTTTCCCCCCCGAGGGTCGGTTTCTGGATGTGGGCGGCATCGCCGTGCACGCCGTGGTCATGGGGGACGGCCCTGATGTCGTTCTGATCCATGGTTCCAGCGGGAACACGCGCGACATGACCTTTGCGCTGGCCCCCATTCTGGCCAAGTCATACCGCGTGATCGTTTTTGACCGACCGGGCCTGGGCTATTCCGAAAGCTTCAATCCGGATGGCGAAACCATCATTGAACAGGCGGATATCCTGCAACGGGCGGCGGCTCAGCTTGGTGCGGAAAAACCCATCGTGGCCGGGCAGAGCTATGGCGGATCGGTCTCGCTGGCCTGGGCCGTGACCCGACCCGAGAATATCTCGGCTCTGGTTCTGATCGCCCCGGCCGCTATCCCATGGGAAACGCCCTTGGATGGGTTCAACCGGCTTGCGTCAACCACGGCGGGCAATCTGCTGGCCTTGCCCTTGATCAGCTCGTTCGTGCCCGAATGGTACGTCACACAGGCGTTGGACAAAGTTTTTGCACCGCAAACGGCGCCCGAAGGTTATGCGGAACATTTCGGGCCCGGGCTGACGATCCGGCGTGGCTCGATGCATGCAAACGCCAAGCAGCGCGCCAACCTGCTGGACGAAATTACCCGACTGCAACCCAGATATAGCGAAATCTCCGTTCCGACGGAAATCATCCACGGAACGGCCGACGACACCGTTGGTCTTGAATGGCATTCTGAACGCCTGATCGAACAGATCCCCGGGGCCGAGTTGATCGAGCTACCGGGTGTCGGCCATATGCCACAGGTGGTCGCAGCGCCCGAGGTTGCCGCCGCGATAGATCGCGCGGCGCAGCGCGCGGGTTTGCGTTAACCCACGCTCTAATCCATAGTCAGATATGGATTTTATCGCGAGGTGACATATGGCCCGGTCAGGAAAAGGTTCTATCGAGAAGTATTTTCAGAAAGACGCGCCCAAATCTGTACGGGAAGAGATTCAAAACGCGAAAAAGGGCGAAATTCTGAACCCGACCTACCCGTATTCCGAAAAAATGAAGACCAAGGATTATGATGAGCAGATGGACCTGCTTCAGATTGAATTGGTCAAAATGCAATCCTGGGTCAAGGAAACCGACCAGCGGGTTGCCATCATTTTCGAAGGCCGCGATGCCGCCGGCAAAGGTGGCACCATCAAACGGTTTCGCGAAAACCTGAACCCGCGCGGCGCGCGCAACGTTGCGCTGGCCAAACCATCAGACGCCGAACGCAGCCAATGGTATTTTCAGCGCTACATCCCGCATCTTCCCGCCGCAGGAGAGATCGTGTTCTTTGATCGCAGCTGGTACAATCGAGGTGTCGTCGAGAATGTCTTTGGCTTCTGCACTCAGGAACAGCGTGAGAGGTTCTTCCGTCAAGTCCTGCCGCTTGAAACGGGCCTGGTGAATGACGGCATCCATTTGTTCAAGTTCTGGCTCAATGTCGGGCGCGCAGAACAACTGAGCCGTTTTCTGGCGCGCGAAAACGACCCTTTGAAGCATTGGAAGCTCAGCGCGATCGACGTCGCAGGGCTGAACAAATGGGATGAATACACGCAGTCGATCTCGGAAACCCTGACCCGGTCGCATTCTGATGCCTGCCCGTGGACAATTGTGCGTTCTGACGACAAAAAACGCGCGCGCCTTGCGGCCATCCGAACGGTTCTGCATGCCTTGGACTATGATGAGAAGGACAAGAAGAGTATCGGCGAGATTGATGCCCGTATCTGCGGTGGCCCGGATATGTGGGAGGCATAAATTGTCTCTCTGCCCTGCCCCGTCGATGGCTTCTCGATCATGTATTGGACGACAATGCGTCGGTGGTCTATGTCCTTGTCTTTCAACACGCAATCAATGCAACTGAGGCCGGGATGACGAAACGCGGTTATCACCACGGAAACCTGAAGCAAGCCCTGATCGAGGCTGCCTTGTCCCTGATCGAAGACAAGGGCCCGACCGGTTTCACGCTGTCCGAGGCGGCCAAAACCGCCGGTGTCACGCCTGCCGCCGTCTATCGTCATTTTCAAGGGCGCGAGGACCTGATTGCCGAAGCCGCACGGCAGGGGTTTGAGATGTTCGCAGACCTGATGCAATACGCCTATGACGAGGGACAGCCTTCAGCCCTTGCCGCTTTTGAAGCAACGGGGCGTGCATATCTGGCCTTTGCGCGCAAAAATCCCGGGCATTACATCGCCATGTTCGAAAGCGGGATTTCCCTGAACCGGACACCCGAACTGTCCTTGGCAGCCAACCGGGCGAAGGCTGTTCTTGAAAAAGCGGCCGCGGACCTGTCCCAGCATATTCCGCCTGACAAGCGCCCGCCCGCATCGATGTTCAGCGCCCATATCTGGGCGATGAGCCACGGAGTCGTCGAGCTGTATGCCCGAAATACCGGCGCAACTTCGCCTTTTCCTCCCGAAGATTTGCTGGAAAGCGGTATCGGCATCTACCTGCGCGGTTTGGGCCTGATCCCCCAGGACGAGTGACGCGGTCAGAACGAGCGACTTCCCTGAGGCATACTCAAGCCCGATGTCACATTGATCAGATCCATCTCACCCATGCCCTTGATATCAACGCACCCAAGTTCCGAGACCTGAAACTCGTCAATTAGGGCATATTTCATCTCTTCCGGGGCCACGATGTTCATGGGGTTGGCAAAGACCTGCAACCGGGACGCGATGTTTACGGCAGGGCCAAACACGTCATAGACATATTTCTGAATGCCCACGACCGATCCGACCGCCGCACCCATCCCCAATCCGATCCGCGCCTGCCACTTATGCGGATGGCTTTCGTTGCGGCGTTCGAGATAGCGCAGGAACCTTACCGCACAATGCGCCACGGCGGTCGCATGATCCGGTGTTGGATCTGGCATACCTGACACGGCCAGATAAGCATCTCCGATCGTTTTGATCCGCTCACACCCGAATTGTTCCACGATCCGGTCAAAGGCCGTGAAGATGTCGTTCAGTTCACTCAAGGTGACCGTCGGGTCGGTCTTGGCCGCAAAATCCGTGAACCCGACAAAATCCAGCATAACTACCGAAACCTGCTGATACAGCTGCGGTGTGACAACGCCGAACGTCTTGAACTCTTCGTACACGGCTCGGGGCATCAGGTTCAGCAACAGCCGTTCCACTCTTTCCTTTTCGCGCTCAAGCTCTCGGGTGTTGCGCTCGACCATGGTGGAATAGCTGTCGATCATGCTTTCCAATTCTCGAATGCGGGTGATGTTCTGACATTCCACAATCAGCACCTGCTCGGACAAGCCATTGGCCAATGAGACCGTGACAGCAAAGATCAAGGTCCTGCGTTTCGGCTTTATCTGCAATTCGACCGAGTACCGAAGGCCTGACTGCTTTACATCCTCAAGTTCCTTAGGGTCGAGATCCGACAGAACGTCGCTTAGGGTACTCCCCTGTTCAGGAGTGCCGAACCATTCCGTGAAAGGCCCGTTGTGAAAAACGAATTGCAGGTCGGATGCGCGCACCACGGCGACGCCGACTCCGATCGCACGCAGCAATTGCTCGTTTATCGCCAGAATGCTCATGCCGCGTTCCGAGTGACTATGATCGAACGTTTGCCTTCGATTGCGGTCAGCGCAGTTTTGATGTCTCCATCGGACATGCCATGCTGACTCAGCGCGCCGCCAAACAGCTCGGCCATGACGTCGAACTCGTTGTGCGAAATGTTTAGATGCCGATGAACTGCTTCGATCCTGTCATCACTGAAGGATGCGGGTCCGCCAATCAAAGACGAGACGAACTTGGTTTGATGGTCGATCAGGCGCGGCATATCAATGTCTTCGAAATGATGGCCGATCTCATCCGAATCCAAAGCCATTTCATAGAAGGTCATCACGACCCGGCTGATCGTTTTAAAACCGCCATATTTTTCATAAAGTGTCTGTGCCACACGAATACCCGCGCGTTACCAATCAATAACCCCACAACTTTATATCAAATCGATATTTTTGTTAACGCTTATGATTTTCTGGCCCGGAAGGATCCAAAACCGTCTTTCCGCACAGGAAAACCTGCCAGAGCATCGCTGAGGCCGAAGAGGACCCTTCATACGTTCTTTGAGAATGGGAAACGAAGGAAAGTTACACCAAGCAGGATTATCTATTGACTGATCCTAAAGCGCTCTGATGGGCTGGGCCGGATCAGCTTTGAACGCAAGCAGCCCGCCCTTCTGGAGGAAATTTTCCTCTGGTCCCCCCAGAAGTAGCCGTTCAAAGAGAATTTGGTTTCAATACGGCGTGTCGTCATGTTCACATGCAAAAAATGGCTTAACCATCGAAAGGACCAAAAGTGCAGGAACATGGATATGCGTCCGGGCGACTGAATCTTCCTTTTGTCGGAATATCGACCTTCGCAAAATCTCCATATGTCGAGAACTGGGACAAAATTGACGCCGACGTTTGCGTGCTCGGCGCGCCGTTCGACTTTGGAACTCAGTGGCGCCCCGGCGCGCGTTTTGGTCCTCGGGCCGTGCGAGAGGCATCGACACTTTTCAGTTTTGGCCATGCCGGCGCCTATGATCATGAGGATGACGCGACCTATCTGGACAGCTCGGTTCGGATCGTCGACCTGGGCGATGCGGATATCGTCCACACCAAGACCGAGACCAGCCACAAGAACATAGCCTTTGGCGTGCAGAAAATTCTCGAAGCCGGGGCACTTCCGCTGGTGATTGGCGGTGATCACTCGGTCAACATCCCCTGCATTTCCGCGTTTGAAAGCGACTGCGCCGAAAACGGCCCGATCCATGTTGTTCAAATCGATGCGCATTTGGACTTTGTAGATGAACGTCACGGCGTCACCAACGGACACGGAAATCCCATGCGCCGCGCGATCGAGAAAGACTATGTTTCAGGGATGACCCAGCTGGGCATTCGAAACGTATCGTCCACCGCCAAGGAAGGGTATGACGACGCGCGTGCGCGCGGATCGGACATCCTGTCCGTGCGGCAGGTTCGCAGGTTGGGAACAGAGGCCGTTCTTGACCGCATTCCCGAAGGCAAACGGTACTATGTAACGATCGATATCGATGCGTTCTGCCCCTCAATCGCGCCAGGAACCGGCACTCCAAGCCACGGAGGGTTCTTGTACTACGACGTTCTGGAAATCCTTCAGGGGCTGGCGAAAAGGGGTGACGTGGTGGGCATCGATCTGGTCGAGGTGGCCCCCGCCTACGACCCCACTGAAAGCACTCAGATTCTGGCGGCGCAGCTTCTGTTGAATTTTCTGGGTTTCATTTTTCACGAACGTGCCCGACGCGCGTGAAAAGCGGGTGGAGCGGAAGCTCCACCCAAAACCTCAGGCGTCGATAATGTTGTGTCCCGGCCCGTAGGGGAAGCCTGTGATGTTTTCGGCTCCGTCTTCGCCCACCACCAAAATATCGTGTTCCCTGTAACCGCCTGCACCGGGCTGGCCTTCGGGGATCCACAGCATCGGCTCGATCGAGACCACCATGCCGGGTTCCAGCACTGTGTCGATGTCTTCGCGGAGTTCCAGACCGGCTTCGCGACCATAGTAGTGGCTCAGAACACCAAACGAGTGCCCATAGCCGAAGGAACGATATTGAAGCAGGCCTTCGTCGGCAAAGAACCGGTTGATCTCGGCGGTGATACCGGAACATGTGGCACCGGGTTTGATCAGGCTCAATCCAAGTTCATGCGCGGCCACATTGGCCTTCCACAGGCGCAGGCTGTCGGCATCCGGCTCGCCCAGAAACAGGGTCCGTTCCAGGGCGGTGTAATAGCCCGAGATCATCGGAAAGGTGTTCAGCGACAGGATATCACCTTTTTGCAACGCGCGTTTGGTGACCGGGTTATGCGCGCCGTCGGTGTTCAAACCCGACTGAAACCAAACCCATGTGTCGCGGTATTCGGCATCCGGATAGGCCCGCGCGATTTCCACTTCCATCGCGTCTCGACCAGCCATCGCGATTTCGATTTCGGTTGCGCCTTCGCGGATTGCGGCATGGATCGCAGCAGCACCCACATCGGCCGTGCGCGCTCCACCCTTGATCAATTCGATCTCTTCAGCGGATTTGATCATCCGCGCGGCCATGGTGTCGGCCGCGATGTCAACCAACTCTGGCTTGTCCAGCGTGTTCAGCGCCGTGTCGCGCGCTGCAAGCGTCATGTGGTCGCCTTCGATGCCGATCCGCTTTGCATTCCCGATCAGACTTGCAACTGCCCGCCAGTAGTTGTCGCGTTTCCAGTCCGTATAGATCACATTGTCTTCAACCGACCGGCGCCAGGGTTGCCCGGCATCAATATTGGCAGAAACGGTGGTGCATTTGTCCTGGGTCACAACGCAGCCATAGGGGCGCCCGAACGCACAGTACAGAAAGCCTGAATAATAGGCGATGTTCTGCATCGATGTCAGCAGCACTACCGGTATATCCCGCTGGGCCATGATCGCGCGCAGCTTGCCAAGACGGCGGTCATATTCGGCTTTTCTGAACGGCAACGGGGCCTTGTCGCCATTATGGCAGGTGAAGAACTGAGGGCGGTTAGAAATGTCAGTCATCCTTGGTCTCTCATCTATGCCGGGCATGCATTTTCCCGGCCACATGTCCCGGCGTTCAGGACAGGCGGTCTCGGGGTCCGAGAGCCGATCACCTCCGTAGTCGCCGCGACGCCATCGCAGCGGAGATGAACAGGTGAATCGTTAGATCAGACGGTTTGCTGCGTCAAGCGGGTGAAAGGCCCCGCAGACGCTCCGACCGACGCCGCAACAGTTCAACCGTCGTCAACAGGGCAATGGATAGGACCACAAGGATTGTCGCGACCGCCAGAATGGTTGGACTGATCTGTTCCCGCAGGCCGGTGAACATCTGCCACGGCAATGTCTTTTGCGAGGCGGAGCCCACAAACAAGACCACGACCACTTCGTCGAACGATGTGATGAAGGCAAACAGGCCGCCCGAGATTACGCCCGGTAATATCAACGGCATTTGTATCTTGAAGAAGGTCCTAACGGGCCCTGCGCCCATATTGGCCGCCGCCCGTGTCAGAGATCGATCAAAGCCCACCAGGGTCGCCGTCACGGTGATGATCACAAAGGGAATACCCAGCACTGCGTGGGCCAGGATAACTTTCAGATAGCCTACGAAGTTCTTGTTCATGCCAAGTGTACCTTCGAGGAAACGTCCGATATCACTGTAGAAAAAGAACATACCCGTCGCCGAGATGATCAGCGGAACAATCATCGGCGAAATCAGAATTCCCATGATCGCACGGCGTCCTGGAACGTGAGACTGGCTGAGCCCAATGGCGGCCAGCGTTCCCAACGTTACCGAAATAACCGTCGCAATCGGCGCGATGATCAGCGAGTTCTTGAAGCTGCGCTGCCATTCGTTGTTGGTGAAGAAATCTCGGTAATGCTTCAGCGAATAGCCTTCCGGATCAAGCCGCAGCATCTCGGGCGTGAAGGTAAAGAAGTCCTGCGCGTTGAAAGACAACGGCAACACCACCAGAATCGGCGTGATCAGAAAGACGAAGATCGCACCACAGATCACGCGAAACAGGTAGTGATAGAAAACCTGTTGCGCCGTGAGATACGGCAGCAGTTTGCGCCTATACCGCCCCTCGTACAACCAATAGATAAACCAGGCGAAAAACCAGCCGCCGAGCAGCCCCAATACACCGCCCATCAACCCGGCCACTAAAAAACCCACGACACCGAATCCGAAGATATTGATCAAGCGTGCGAGGTTTTCGTTCTTCACGATATTTATGTAGACCCAGGCCAGCCCCGCGATCAGGACGGCTCCACCCAGTATGCCCAGAAGGACCGAACCATTTCCGGCCCCGACGAAAATGCCGGCAAATGCCCCGGCTAGTGCGACACTGGGCAAAACCATGGACATGGGTTTGCGGGATATCGGTGTCAGTGCTGCCATCTTGATTATCCCAACTTCACGTTATCGATGCCCACGATCTTGTCGTAGACCCAGTAGAGCAACAGCACGACCGCCAGAAGGATCGTACCCAAGGCCGCAGCCAGCCCCCAGTTCAGTGAGGACGAGATGTGATAGGCAATCCGGTTCGAGATGAAGACGCCCTTGGTGCCGCCCACGATCTCGGGCGTGATGTAGTACCCAATCGCCAGAATGAACACGAGGATCGAACCGGCACCGATTCCGGGCACGGATTGCGGGAAGTAGATGCGCCAGAACGTCGTCCAGTTCGTTGCACCCATGGATTTGGCCGCACGCGTGTAAGACGGCGGAATGGTCTGCATCACCGAATACATTGGCAAGATCATGAACGGCAAAAGGATGTGTGTCATCGCGATGATGGTGCCGATCTGGTTGTTGATTATGATCAGGCGAGCGTCATCAGCGACCAGCCCCAACCAAACGAGGGTATCGTTAATAACCCCCTGTTGCTGCAACATGACCTTCCAGGCGGACGTTCGAACCAGAAGGGACGTCCAGAAGGGCAAAAGGACAAGTATCATCAACAGGTTCGATACCCGCATCGGAAGTGTCGCCAACAAATAACTGACAGGATAAGCAAGCAGGATACAAGCACCTGTTATTACGAGCGACATGAACAGAGTACGTCCAAAAAGCTTTATCAGGATTTGCTTGTCTTCGGGTTGGGCCTGTGCGCCTTCCGGGGTTCTGCGCATATCGACGGCATTCAGGAAGTAACCATTGGTAATCGCTGGTGAGTGGGTCTTGATCACTCGCCAGGTTTGCGGATCTCCCCATCCTTCGTGAATCTCGATCAACTTTTCCTTGAAAGGCCCATCCGTTTCAGGATCCAGTTTTTTGATCTGACGCCCGGATTTGCGGAACAGCGAAGACATACCTGTTTCTTCATAGTTCAGACGCGAACCAAGGCGAGTGTGTTCTTTGTTTTCGACCGCAACGACCATATCGCGAACGAAAGCATCGTAAACCGCTTCATCCGGAAGCTCGCCGCTTTGAGCATCCCAACCCTTCAGAGTTTCCACAGTAAGTGGAAGGGTTTCCGACACCATGCTGTTTTCCACCGAACGAAACAGCATCGACGCAATCGGCACGATGAAGGAAAACATGACGAACAGCAGAAGCGGAGCGACGAGCATCAACGCCCGCAATTTCTGCCGCCGCAGTGAACGTGCCAGCGATTGCTTGAGCGGCGTTCCGTCCGCTGCCAGCATCGGCCCTGCATTTTGGCTTGCGTCAGTCATCTGTGCCCCTTGGCTCTGCTTGAGTCTGAGGGCGGCGAGCCGCCCTCGACTTTTTCATGAAAACGCGCGCTTATTGCGCCAACCAAGCTTGGAACTTGGCTTCGATGTCGTCGCGGTAATCCGCCCAGAACTCGTAGTTGTAAAGGAACGTGTTCTTGGCGTTTTCCGGATCGGTTGGCATATGGGGCGCCATATCGATACCCAATTCGGCATGCTTACCCACCAGCGGAGCCGACGATGCACGGGCCGGACCGTACGAGATGTACTTGGCCTGATCCGCCAGACGCTGGGTATCGGTCGCGAACATGATATAGTCCAGCGCGCGCTGCTGACGCTCTTCGCTCAGACCAGCAGGGATGATCCAACCGTCCAGGTCAAAGATTTGCGCGTCCCACAACATGGCAACGGGCTGCTTCTGCTCTTCGATCACGCTGAACAGACGACCGTTATAGGTCGAACCCATGACGATCTCGCCATCAGCCAGAAGTTGCGGTGTATCCGCACCAGCGGACCACCAGACTACGCTGTCTTTGATCGTGTCGAGCTTGGCAAGCGCCTGATCCTGTCCTTCCGGAGTGGCCAGAACGTCATAGACATCGTCCTTTGCGACGCCATCGCACAACAGGGCCCATTCCATGTTGTTGATCGCACGCTTTTCAAGCGAACGCTTGCCCGGATAGGCTTCCAGGTCAAATACGGCGCAGACATCGCTGGGCGGAGTGTCTCCGACCAGATCGGTGCGGTAACCAAAGGTGGTTGAATACACGATCTGCGGGATAAAACAGTCGCTGACCAAAAGGTCGCCGAAATCTTCGGAGGCAGGTGTGCCATCCGGCGCGGGGGCAAGCTGGGTGTCAAAGTCGATTTCCAGCGCAAGACCTTCGTCACACAGACGAATTGCGTCTGCGGCCACAACATCAACCACATCCCAGGTGATGTTGCCGGCTTCGTTCATCGCGCGCAGTTTCGCAACTGCTTCGGCCGAGCTGTCATCATTCAGGATGGTGACACCTGTCTTTTCCGAATAGGGCTCGTGATACGCCTTAAGCTGCGATTTGGAATAAGCGCCGCCCCAGGAAACGATCGTCATTTCCTCTGCGAATGCACCCCCAGCAACTGCCCCAAGTGCCGCTGCTGTCAACAATGTTTTGGTTGTCTTCATGAATTGCTCCCAGTTTTTCCCGTTTATGTGTGTGGTCGGCTGATGCACGGGTTTTCACCAGCCGGTCCCTCAGTGAGGTCGCGCTTGTTCCGCGCGACTTGGCCTATGCGTCGAGCGCACGACAATCCTGAGCCAGCCAGCCGATCTCGATCTCCTGCCCCGGGGACAGGCGGATTGCGTCTGGCGCGTTCCGGGTCTTGACGATGAACTCATCATTTCCGGCAACGGACATGCGGAAACGGAACACGTCACCCATGTAAATGAATTCCTTGACGGTTGCCTTCAGCGTATGTGCATCGGCGTGCAGGCGATCCTTGTTGAATTCTACCCGCTCGGGCCGGATCGATACTTTTGTCCGTTCGCCGGGTTCGCGAACATTGATCGGAACAGCGTCAATTTCCGAGCCATCATCCAGCTGGACGAGGCATGTATCGCCATCAATCGTCTTGATGACGCCTTCCATTGTGTTGTTTTCCCCGATGAACTGCGCAACGAAGCTGTTTTCCGGTTCTTCATAGAGCTGATCGGGCGGTGCAAGCTGCTGAATGCGGCCATCGTCGAACACGGCAACACGATCCGACATGGTCAATGCTTCGGTCTGGTCATGCGTTACATAGACCGTGGTAATCCCCAGCTCATGCGCGAGACGCGTGATTTCGAACTGCATATGCTCACGCAGTTGTTTGTCCAAAGCGCCCAGAGGTTCGTCCATCAACACCAGTTCGGGTTCAAAAACCAAAGCGCGCGCCAAGGCTATTCGCTGTTGTTGACCGCCAGACAACTGAGCCGGGCGTCGCCCACCAAACGCACCCATCTGAACCATGTCCAGGGCGCGCTGAACCTTTTCATCCCGTTCAGACTTGCCCAATTTGCGAACTTCCAAGGGGAATGAAAGGTTTTCGGCCACCGTCATATGCGGAAACAGGGCGTAGTTCTGGAAGACCATGCCAATCCCACGCTTGTGTGGAGGGATATTGTTGATGGGCTTCCCGTCAAGAAGGATTTCGCCATGTGTGGCGGTTTCGAATCCGGCAAGCATCATAAGGCAGGTAGTCTTTCCAGACCCGGACGGCCCGAGCATGGTCAGGAATTCGCCTTTAGGCATTGCAAGGTTGAGATCTTTGACAACGAGATTCTCGCCATCATAAGATTTTTGTACGCGTTGGAATTCAACAAACGCGGCATCAGTATTTGTGTCGGTCACAAGACCCCCTGTTGCGTCAAATGATTATCCGAGAGTTGCGGATTTCATTGATCTGTAGTCAGCAGTTAAGACCATGCAGTAGGCACTTGGCAACATTAGATGACGCTTTTGCGAATATTCATATCATATTTGCTGTTTCAATCAGCAAGATTGAGGCGACCCATATGCCATGCAAGACTTTGATTGCTTGAAAGAACAGGCTTACCAATCCGTTTGCGAATCTCAGGGATTGCTTCAATGGTCCGAAGGTTGGTGCAGCTAATGAATACCGCTTCTACCGACGGATCAGATCCCAATTCTGTCGCAGCTTCGATCACGGACTGCACCGAAATCCGAGCAACCTTTGCCTCTTCGGCCTGCCCGAATGTCCCGAAAACATCCATGGTTATTCCGTTTTCTGAAAACGCGGCACGCAGCGGTGCGTTGACCTCTTCGATGTAAGGCGACAGCATCGCAAACCTGGACACGCCAAGATCCGCGGCGCAGGCCGTGGCCGCGCGCAAAGGGTTCGTAACCTCTTTTGTATTGCACGACTGTTTGACAAGTTCCTCCACACGCTCTGATCCAATGACGGAACTTGCTGACGTGCAGCCATAACCCACCACCCGGAAAGGACGCGCGCTGGGCAGCAATCCCGCCGCCGCCGGAAGGGCCTCTTCCATCTCGGCCAGGCTTTCCGGTGTCACTTCAATGCCGCTGGGTATCCGTGTTACATACAACGGGTTTTTCCGGTCCGAGAAAATCTTGCTGAATTCCGGCTCGATCGTCTCGTCGACCTGAAGAACAATCAATCCAAGCGGCGGGGCTTGCGGGTCGTCCTCGTCAAGCGTGTATGGCACGTAGGTCATAGCTGGATCATCTCCGGCCCGATACGCGGGCTGATAAAGCGCGGAACATCGTCTGTTACGACGATGTTTTCTTCGTGAACCAAGATCTTGCCACCAACGGCAATGCCCGGCTCCAAGGTCAGCACCATGCCTGGCTCAAGAACTGTCTGGTCCGTCGGGATGAGCGACGGCCATTCGGTCAGCGACATTCCCAACCCGTGCCCCAACCGACCGGCATCTGTGCTTTCGGATGCCTTGGTCAGCACGGCGTTCATGGCATGAAACAGCTCTGCTGCGGTGGCGCCGGGGCGGGCAATCTCGAAAGCAGCATCAGACGCCTCAATCAGCCTGGCGTAAGCAGATTTCACGTCCGGATTTGCTGGGCCGACCGACCAGTTGCGGTCGAAGTCACTGAAATAGCCATCCCAGACCAAGCCCGTATCAAGCATCAGTACATCGCCATCCTCCAAGGGGGACGAAGACGCCGGCGATATTACGTCAGAGTAACCGCCCTGCTCTGCGCCACCTGCGAGATACGGCACCCAGTCGGCACCCTCTTCCAGACAGAGTATCTGGAAACCGCGAAATACTTCATCCAAAGGCACGCCGGCCCGAGCAATCTCGGGAACTCGGGCAAAGGCCCGGCCGGCTATGGCGCATGCGGTTTCGATCTTGGCGATTTCCGCCTCGGATTTGACCATGCGAAGTTGGCGCAAAATACCGTGATCTCCGGTGATGTGGCGCGAACCGAGCCTGTTTCGCAGGCGTTCAATATCCGACACGGGCATACGCGCGTGCGTCTCGTGACCATCGGGCATTCCAATACGGCCTTTGAGGGGTGTCAATTCCGTCAGGGCATCCGTTAAAAGCGAGACGCCGTCATCCTGAAGGTCGGGTGAGCTCCATGTTCGGATGTCGTCGATCCAGGTTTGCCCCATCAACGAGGCGCCGATCGAGGGGATAACCGCAACCGGTTTACCGGCCACAGGCAGGATCAGGAACCACGGGCGGGTCGGGCTTTCCCAGAATCTGGTCAGGTATCCGGTAAAGTAACGCACGTCGGTTTCCGTGGTCAGCAGCAGCGCCGACAGGCCAGCGGCATTCATCATCACCTGTGCGCGTTCGGTGCGCGCTGCGAACTCTTCTGGCTCGAACCCTCTCATCCGGCGACCTCAGAGGTGGGGCGCCGCATGCAGGCTGAACCGTTGAAACGACACCGCTTGAATGGCCCGGTGCTATGGCCTGTTCGGTGTAGATTGATATCGGCTTTCATGCAGCCCCCTGAATTTTCGTTCGTTGACGTGAGCGGATCGGTAGGGTTCTGTCAACCAAAGTCTTTTGTTGACCGGAGGCGCCAATGACCCACTCTGATCCAGCCTTCAGCCGGGCGGAATATGATCGCCGTCTTGCCAAGACCCGAAAGGCGATGGCCGCAAAGGGAATTGACTGCCTTTTTGTCGAAGACCCCTCGAACATCGGATGGCTCACCGGGTACGAGGGCTGGTCTTTTTACGTTCACCAGGGTGCCTTGATCTTTCTTGACGCGGACCCGATCTGGTGGGGGCGCCGGCAGGATGCAAACGGTGCGCTGCGCACGGTGTGGATGGGGGACGATCGGGTTTTCGGATACGCGGATCACTTCGTGCAGTCGACCACACGGCATCCAATGCAGGATCTGGCCAAACTTATTGCGGACTGCGGACACGGCCAAAGCCGAATTGGGGTGGAACTGGACAATTATTACTACTCGGCCAAAGCCCATATTACTCTGACAACGGAACTGCCCGGGGCAACCCTGATCGATGCAACGGCCTTGGTCAACTGGCAACGGGTCGTGAAATCCGACGAAGAAATCGCCCTGATGCGCAAGGCGGCCCGGATTTCAGAGTTTGTGACTGACGGCGTGCTTGAGCGCGTTGAACCCGGCCTGCGCAAGAACGAGCTGGTCGCTCAGATCTACCATGACGCAATCACGGGCGTCGGTGATGACTGGGGGGATTACGCAGCCATCGTCCCACTTTTGCCGTCCGGCTCAGACGCCGCCGCGCCGCATCTGACCTGGAATGGAGATGTGTTCAAATCGGGCGAATGCACCTTCTTCGAGCTCTCTGGCTGCTATCGCCGATATCATGCTCCGTTCTGCCGATCGGTATTTCTGGGTCAGCCGCCTGATTATCTCAAAAGGGCCGAGGCGGCCTTGGTTGAAGGGTTGGAAGCAGGCCTGGAGGCTGCGCGCCCCGGCAATCGCGCGAAGGATATCGCCAAAGCGCTGGCGGCGCCTCTCGAACGTGCGGGGATCGAACGCGGTGCTCGCTGTGGCTATCCTGTCGGCCTCAGCTATCCTCCGGACTGGGGCGAACGCACGATCTCGCTGCGGGACGAAGACAATACGATCCTTGAAGCTGGCATGACATTTCACTTCATGCCCGGGCTCTGGATGGATGATTGGGGGCTTGCGATCACCGAAACCATCCTGATCAAGGAAAACGGTCCCGCAGAGTGTCTGTGCAAACGACCACGCAAAGTATTCGTCAAGCCCTGAGTGGTGCACGAACGATCCTACGCCCGCGCCTGATCAAACACGTATCTGTTCAAGCAACCAGTCCCGAAACAATGCGGCCGCCGGATTGCTGGCATCGGCGGAAAGATAATACCCTTCGTTGCAGTCGACAGTGCTGTCATGTGCGCTTTCGACAAGACCGGTTATCATCGCATGTTTCGCCAGGAACTCGCTGATCAGGGCAACCCCGCTGCCATGAACCGCCAATTGAAGCGCCATGCCGAACGTATCGACGAAAACGGCAGGCTGCCGCTGTACGCCCTGCTTGTCGAACCACGTCTTCCATCCGCTTGAAGTGCCGACTGCCTCTATCAATGGAAGGTCAAACGGATCCCCTGCAAGCGTCGGCGCCTTAAGAGCGACAAGCCTGTCCGGCCACAAACGTTCGGCCCCCCTGCCCACTTGTTTTTCCGATCCGAACCTGACCTGAACGTCAGCTTGCGACGCGTGAAAATCGTCAGGCCAGATTGCGCTGAGCAGCCGCACGCTGATCTCTGGATTGCGGGTGGTGAAGTCCGCGAGGTTTGGGGCGATGACCCATTGCGCGACGCTGACAGATGTGGCCACTGTCAGGACATCTCCTGGTGCGCTTGCGTCGGCCCTTCCGGCGGCGGCGGCAAGCGCCTCAAGCGCACTGCCGACTTCGGGCAGCAGTTTCCGCCCTGCATCCGTCAGGGCCAGACTGCGCGGATGCCTTATGAAAAGCGCTGTCCCCAGACGCATCTCAAGGGATTTCACCTGCTGACTGACAGCCGATTGGGTCAGGCCGATTTCCTCGGCCGCCGCGGTAAAACTCAGGGTCCGGGCCGCCGCCTCGAAGGATCGGAACCAGGTCAGGGGGGGAAGTGATTTTGCCATTGATCAAGTTATCCATTAATCTTTTTAATGCGAAAGCACATAATTCAATCATTTGTCAAAAACCACACCCGTTTCTACTTTCTCCCAGCGCGACAGGAGAGGTGTGATGAAGCCGGAAATACGCAAGATTGTTACCTACGACGAGGAAGTTCTTGTCGAGGGATTTCGCCCTGCGGAAATCCCATGGCGCATGTTCTCCGTGGCCGCAGTGATCACCAATCCCTGGGCGGGTCGATATGTCGAAGACCTCAAACCGGAAATCCACGCATATGGCCCCTTACTGGGAAAGATGATGACGGACCGCATGATCGCGTTGGCCGGCAGTGGCGACGCAATCGAAGCCTATGGCAAGGCAGCCGTCGTCGGGCTGAATGGCGAGGTCGAGCACGCCTCAGGCATTATTCACACCCTTCGGTTCGGCAACCACTACCGGCAGGCTGTCAGCGCGAAATCCTATCTGGCTTTCACGAACACGCGCGGCCCCGCAAATGCGCCGATCATGGTGCCATTGATGGACAAAAACGATGCCGGGCGGCGGTCTCACTACCTGACCGTTCAATTCTCGATCCCGGACGCACCGCGCGACGACGAAATTGTGGTGGTACTGGGGGCGGCAACATCGGGCAGACCGCATCACCGTATCGGCGACCGGTATCAGGATCTCAAGGATTTGGGTCATGACGTGGACAACCCGGCCGCGGTCTGAAATCGGCGGGCTGGCCGCCATCCAGGCAGGCACAGGTCCGGACATCCTGTTGCTGCACGGGGTTGGCCTGCGGGCCGAAGCCTGGCGCGCGCAGTTGGACGGGTTGGCCTCTGAGGCTCGCCTGACGGCGCCGGACATGCCCGGTCACGGCGAAAGCCCGCTGAGATTTTTCGGTACGGAACTGTCGGAATACAGTGATGCAGCACAGAACGTGCTGGGCAATCTGAACGGACCGGTCCTTGTTGTCGGCCACTCGATGGGCGCGATGATCGCGTTGGACCTTGCCAGCAAGGCGCCCGACCGGATTTGCGGTGTCGTGGCAATGAATGCCGTTTTTGAACGCAGCGCAAAGGCCGCGCTGGCGGTTCAGAAACGTGCGGCGGGACTGGATGGGGAAACACCGGTTGACCCAACCAGCACGCTGCGCCGGTGGTTTGGTGACATCGGTTCGCCTGAACGTGATGCCTGCTGCGAATGGCTGACGGCCATGGATCCGGCTGCTTACAAGCTGGCCTATACGGTTTTTGCCCAAGGCCAAAATCTGCGGCGCGACGCGCTGGAGAAACTCGCCTGCCCCGCGCTGTTCATAACCGGCAGTCAGGAGCCGAACTCCACCCCAGACATGTCGCTTAAAATGGCTGAAATCACCCCGAACGGCCGCGCGCTGATCATCGATGGGGCGGCCCATATGATGCCGATGACACATGCAAGTCAGGTCAACGCCGCCATTTCCAGCTTTCAAAGCGAGGTGCAATCATGACCGAAATTGACCCCCGCGATCTCCGGCGGGCATTCGGCAAATTCATGACCGGCGTGACCGTCGTTACCACGCGCAGCGCCTCTGGTACGGCCCTGGGCTTCACGGCAAATTCCTTCACTTCGGTTTCGCTCGACCCGCCGCTGTTGATCGTTTGCCCCGGCAAGAACTTGTCTTCATACGGCGAATTCTCGACCTGCACCCATTTCACGGTGAGTGTTCTGGCCGAGGGGCAAGAGGATGTGTCCAACACTTTCGCCGGCTTCAAAGGTGACCGGTTCGCCAAAACCGACCATGACCTCGACGCGCGAGAGATCCCTTTGATCAACGGCGCGGTCGCGACATTTTCCTGCCGGACCCATCGGGTGATCGAGGCAGGAGACCATTGCGTTCTGATCGGACAGGTCGAAACCTATTCCCACAACGACCGCCCGGCGCTGGGCTACGCGAACGGGCGGTACTTCAGCCTTGGGCTGGAACGGGGCGCGCTTGAACCGACGGGGCGCAGGATCGTCTGTGGCGCAATCATCGAACACGAAGGCCGCGTGCTGCTTGAGAAAACGGATGCCGGTTTCAGGCCGCCGCAGGTCACATTGTCCGACCGTCGACAGTTGCGCGACAGCCTTTGGCAGGATCTGCATGATCGTGGCATCGACGCACGTCTCGGCGTGGTCTACTCGGTCTATGACGATGCCACAGCGCATCATGTCTACATATTGGGAAATGCGCCGGAACTTCCCAAACATGGCAAGCTTGAGGCCGTCGCGATTGAAGACCTGGCAACCCTTAGCTACTCGACGGCGCCAATCACCACCATGATTTCTCGTTTCGCGCTGGAAAGCCGAACCCGCGACTTCTCACTGTATCTGGGCAGTGCGCAGCAAGGCGACGTGCACAGCTTTTCTGAAAGGACCTGATGGATGGAGTTTTCCCTTTTCGCACACATGGAACGGCTGAGCCCCGATCAACCCCATGAGAAGCTGTATGAAGAATTCATCGCGCTGTGTAAAATGGCCGATGAGGCGGGAATGCGCGCCGTCTGGACCGGCGAGCACCACGGGATGGACTT
Source organism: Ruegeria sp. HKCCD6428 (assembly GCF_013110595.1). Classification (NCBI taxonomy): domain Bacteria; kingdom Pseudomonadati; phylum Pseudomonadota; class Alphaproteobacteria; order Rhodobacterales; family Roseobacteraceae; genus Ruegeria; species Ruegeria sp. HKCCD6428. The sequence continues at coordinate 416,140 of NZ_WVQX01000001.1, read as the reverse complement.
TACGATCGCGCCCAACCCTTTGATGTCTTTGGTCGATATCGCACATCACACCAAGAATGTGCGGCTTGGCACGGGTACAGTTGTTGCACCATTCTGGCATCCGATCAAACTGGCGGGCGAAACGGCTGCGGCGGACCTGATAACAGGCGGACGTATCGAGCTGGGCATCGCCCGCGGCGCCTATTCGTATGAATATGAACGGATGATGCCGGGAATGGATGCATGGGATGCTGGCCAGCGCATGCGAGAAATCGCGCCGCTTTTGCCCCGGCTGTGGGCGGGTGACTGTGACCATGATGGAGAGTATTTTAAATTCCCTGCTACCACCTCGGCCCCCAAACCGGTGCAACCCGGCGGGCCACCGATCTGGATCGCAGCGCGGGATCCGAACAGTCATGAATTCGGTGTGCAGAACGGCTTTAACATTCAGGTCACACCGCTCTGGCAGGGCATGCATGAGATTGAAACGCTAATGGGCCGCTTTGAAGATGCATGCGCAAACCATGAGGGGCCGCGCCCCAAGATCATGCTGCTGCATCACACTTACGTTGGCAGCGACGATGATGATCTGGGTCAGGCCGCTCGGGATTTGTCGCGCTTCTACAACTACTTCGGGGCCTGGTTTCAAAACAAGCGACCAGTCCGGCAAGGCTCGATCCAGACGTTGACGGATGAAGAGATGGCGGCCAACACGATGATGGCACCGGAAAACCTGGCGCGCGATCTGACTGTCGGCACCCCGGATGGGGTCACGGAACGTCTGAAACGATACGAAGATCTGGGCTATGATGAGTATTCGTTTTGGATAGACAGCGGTATGAGTTTCGAACGCAAACGCGCATCGCTGGCCCGTTTCATCGACGACGTCATGCCAAAGTTTTAGTAAGGATCGATGATGCATCAGAAACCACACTTCCAGCTTTATATCGACGGCGCGTGGACCGAAGGGGCACGCGGGCAAGTGATGCATTCGCAAAACCCGGCGACGGGCCAAGACTGGTCCAGTTTCGCCTGCGCCGCACCCGAAGACGTTGACCGCGCCGTGTCCGCCGCGCGTCGGTCACTTGATGATCCCGCGTGGCGCGACATGACGCAAACCGCACGCGGCAAATTGTTGTTCAAACTTGCCGAACTGATCGAGGAAAACGCCGGACACCTGGGCCAGCTTGAGACCACAGACAGCGGAAAGCTGCTTGCCGAAACCGCAAGCCAAACAGCCTATGTCGGTGACTATTATCGATATTATGCAGGGCTTGCGGACAAGATCGAAGGGGCGGTTCTTCCGATCGACAAACCGGACATGCACGTCTTCACCAAACGCGAACCGATTGGCGTGGTGGTCGCAATCGTCCCCTGGAACGCACAGATGTTCCTGACCGCAACCAAGCTTGGCCCCGCGATAGCAGCAGGTTGTTCGGTCGTGCTGAAGGCCTCTGAAATTGCGCCCGCTCCGATGCTGGAATTCGCACGGCTGATCGATGAAGCCGGCTTTCCGCCCGGTGTCGTCTCTGTCATTACGGGGGATGCCGAAAACTGCGCCATTCCGCTTACCCGTCACCCGGACGTGGACCGGATCGCATTCACCGGCGGCCCGGAAACAGCGCGCCATGTCGTGCGCAATTCGGCTGAGAACTTTGCGGTGACCACTTTGGAACTGGGCGGGAAATCCCCGATCATCGTCTTTGAGGATGCCAATCTGGATGGCGCCGCCAATGGTTTGATTGCGGGAAATTTCGGCGCCTCGGGTCAAAGCTGCGTGGCCGGCTCGCGCGGGTTGATACATCGCCCGATACTGGAAGCGCTTGTTGACAAGATCGAAGAGAAGATGAAGGGCGTCGCAATCGGCGATCCATTGGAAACGGCCACCCATATTGGCCCGCTCTGCACCGCAGCTCAGGTGGAAAGAATTCAGGCGACTTTGGCGAAAGCCACAGAACAAGGCGCACGCATCCGCTTCGGGGGAAAACCTCTGAACCGGCCGGGCAACTTTCTGGCCCCTACGCTGGTGGAATGTGCGAGCCCAGAGACCGAGACGCTGAAGGTCGAAATGTTCGGCCCCGTGATGTCTCTGCTGCCATTCGATACGGAAGAAGAAGCGATCGCATTGGCCAACGACTCGCAGTTCGGGCTTGGGTCTGGCGTTTTCACTGAAAAGGTCGCCCGCGCCCATCGGGTTTCATCCCGTCTGAAATCGGGAATTTGTTGGATCAACACGTATCGCGCAGTGTCCCCGATTGCTCCGTTTGGCGGCTACAATCAATCCGGCTATGGTAGGGAAGCCGGGATCGAGGCAATTCACGATTACACAAGGACCAAAACCGTCTGGCTGAATACGTCGGAACAGCCAATGTCGAACCCATTCGTCATGCGGTGACAAGATCTTGTAGCATTGTTTTGTCAAAGGCGCCGGACTTTAGCGTTTAGGGTCACCTACAAAACCTTCTTGCAACTGTTCCAACCAAATAGCTGCGTCTTCCAATCTCGTACACACGTCCGAATTTTGAGCCAGCATCTTTTCACCAATCTCGTCCTCAAAGTTTTGTGGGCGAACGAGGGAATTTCTGCAAAGAGATAATAATATCTGGTGCCCATCAGATGTAGTGACGAAGGCGGTGGGTCTGATGTCGAAAACCTGCTCCGGTAATCCCAACTGCGCGACGCGCAGGTCCCAGACGCCCACCTGCCGCTTTGGCTTGCCGGAGGCATGGCCACTGAGGTCGAAGCACTGTGCCTGGCCCAAGCGGGACCGAACACCTCAAAGCCGGCGCAAGAGCAACGGGCTTATCGCGGATCTAAACTCCGCCGCCGGTCAGCGTCGCGATAGCATCCTTGACCCGCGCCGCGTGATCGCGGTCGGCCGCCGCTGAGTGTGGATCAGCAAAATGCCCGCTGTCATTGTCGAAATACAGCCCCGAGGCATTGGCAAATTCGTCCGACAGCGCGGCCCGTCGCAGGATATCAGCGCCGATCGCCAAGTCATTGCCGGCCATTCCAAAACCCTCTCGGACCATCTTTGAGGCCAGAAGCGAGCCAGGGTTGACCGCGACGAAGACTGGGCCTTTTGGGTGCGCGCGCGCCATTTCCCGTGACCAGATCGTGATCGCCAGCTTGCTTTGCGCATAGGCCTCCATGTCACTCAATTGCCGCTTACCGTGCATCGCTTCTACATCCACCGGCGCCTGCGCGGCCGATGAAAGGTTCACCACGCGCCCTTCGGCTGGGATGATCGGCAACAGCCGTCGGGTCAGCACATGGGGCGTCAGCGCGTTTACCACGAACCGAACATCCATCCCGTCAGCCCGGCGTGGGTGCGGAGTCTTGTAGACACCGGCATTGTTGATCAGAACGTCCAGCCGGTCGTGCCGGGCGCGCACGGCGTCTGCAAGCGCGGCGGCTTCGTCCAGATCGGAAAGATCGGCGCGGAAGGTCTCGGGGTTGCCGCCAACCGTCTGCGCGGCGGCCTTCAGCTTGTCAGAGCTGCGTCCGTGCAGCAGCACGCGGTGGCCTTCGGCCGCCAGTGTCTTGGCGGTCAACAGGCCGATGCCGTCGGTCGCGCCGGTGATCAGGATAGTCTTGGGCATTGCGGCCTCCTTGGGGATGAAATCAGTCGTGAAACTCGGGCAGAACCTCTTCGGCCAGCCGGTGCAGGGTGGGTTCGATCCCGGCCACGTTAAAGCGCAGGTTCAGTGCCACGTGGTTGATGCCCAAATCGCGGATCTCGTGCAGGTAGCGGCGCAGGTAATCGGTGCCGGCACTGAACCCAAGATGGATCGGGCGCGGCGGAGCGTCGGCTTGGTCCACCAGTTCAACATAGAGCGACTGCATCACCGGTTTGTCGGGCAAGCCGGCCTGTGCTACGCGCGCTCGATAATCGGCCACAACGCGGGACTGCGCCGCCGCACCACGCGGATAGGTCATCCAGCCGTCACCGTGGCGCGCCACCCACTCTGGCGTCTGCTGGCTGCCACCGGTGATAAGCAGCGGCAGGCGCCCGGCGGCAGGCTTAGGCAACATGTCGATACCGCCCGAGAGGTCGCCCTGCGGGTTGTCCAGTCGCGGGTAATCCTGCGCCATGGCGCGGATATAGGCGAGGCTGTCACGGAAGCGCGCCCCGCGATCAGAGAAATCCTTGTTCAGCGCCGGGTATTCCTCGGGACGATCCCCCGAGGCCACACCCAGAAGCAGCCGCCCGCCCGACAGCTGGTCGGCCGAGGCTGCCGCCTTGGCCACATGGGCCGGGTGCCGTAATGGCAGCACGATCGAAGCCACGCCAAGCGCGATGTCGCGCGTCGCAACACCCAGCGCGCCGAGATAGACGAAAGGATCGAACACCTGTCCCGCATCGCCGAACGAGGGCACGTTGAAGGGCACGTCTCGCAGCCAAAGCGCGGCAAAGCCCAGTTCGTCGGCCAGCACGGCACGCTCCAGATGGCGCGTCATAGTAGGTACCGGATCGTTGCGGTTTGCCTCGAGCGGGACCACAAGCCCAATGCTCAGCCTACCAGGGCGGAACACCGCGTTGAACGCGCGGTTGAGCGGCGCGAAGTTTGGCGTGTTGGATTTGTCCAGCATTTTCTGCCTTTCTCAGAACCGCACCAGCGCCCGGCTTTCCAGGCTTTTGCGGATGGTTTGCCGGTCGGGATCTTCGGCAAGATCAATCGCGCTGTGGCCCACCGTTGGACGGCCGCGATTGTCGTAGATGTTGAACCAGACGATCTCGTCCGGCGTCATGCGCGACAGATACACCCAATCATGACGCGGATTGGCCGCCAGACCGAGGATACGACCGCGCCGGTCGGGATAGATCAGGTCGATGTTGATCCAGTCCGCGTCGTCCACGGTTGCAGGGCGTACGAAACCCAGCGGGGCGGTGTTGATCGGGTTTTCCACCGGCCGCCACAGGTTAACGAAGGCGTAATGCCCCGCCGCCCAATCGCGCGCCCGCTCGGGCCCGAGGATGTCCACCAGCCGCTGGTGCGCACCTTGCGGGCTCAGGTCGCTGTGCACGTTGCGCGCGGGGCGGCGGTTGGCTGCCGGGTCGTCAATGCGCAATGTGTGGTCGAAGAACAGCACCTCGCGCGCGCCGATCCGGTCGCACAGCAGCTCGGCCAGTTCGCGGTCGTAGACCTCCTGCCAGCCGGGGGATTCGAAACTGGTCACCCGCGTCGGTGCCACACCAAATTCGAACCCGTCAGAGACAAAGCTGGCCCCTGCCCGCCCGGCACGCAGATCGGTCAGCGCCACCTCGGTCGCGGCCAGTTCGGGCGAGACCAGATTGCCAGCGATGCTGTCCGCGTCCAGCACGAATGCCTGCGGCGCGGGCTTGTGAACATGATAATTGACGGTTCCGGTCCGGGTCATGAAAGCCTCCTTGGGGGTGCCGGCCCGGCATACCGGGCCAGTGCTGCATTCAGGCGAGGTCGTCCTGCCCCGCGATCAGGTAGTGATGGCTGACCGAGCCCTTGGTGCGGGAGGCCAGGTGCGGTGCATAGGCCGGGTCCGCCATGAAGGCGCGGGCCGCCTCTTCCGAAGGCCACTCGATGATGATCCTCAGCCCGGCGGGCTGATCCTCGCCTTCCATCTGCGCGTGGGTCGCGGTACGCGCAAGATACTTGCCGCCATGTGCCGCCACGCGTTCGTTGGCGGTGGGCAGGTAGCCGGGGATCCAGTCCTCGGCGGTGGGGGTGACGTCCAGAACGGAATAATAGGTCATCGTGTATCTCCTTCGGGGTCAGAACCAAGCGACGGTGTCTTGCATCGTGCGGCGGGTCTTGGGGAATTCAGGATCTTTCGCGCGATGACCAAAGGCGAACATCACCGCCGGTTTCCATTTCGCGGTATCGACGCCGAAATGTTCGGCCAGCGTCTGCGTCGTCCGCTCCATGTCGAAGCCCTCGATCGGGCAGCTGTCGATCCCCATCAGCGCACCGGTGGTCATCATGTTGGCCAGCACGATATAGGCCTGCTTGCCCGACCAGTCTGTGATCTCGCGGTCAGAGGTGATCTTGTGATCCTCGGCCTGGAACTTGCCGTATGCGCCGTTGAAGATCTCGATCACTTCCTCGGGCAGCTGCTTCACTTGCCGGTAGTGGTCTTGCAGATAATCCGATCCGGCGCGCATCAGTTCACCCGTCGCCGCCAGAATGATGCCGAAATGGCTGGCGGTGCCAAGCTGGCCGGTCGACCCGTTCATCATCCCGTTGGCACCCCATGAAAACTCGCGGAACAGCTCGCGCTTGTCGGGCGACTGGATCATCAGGATGCGGAAGGGCTCGTTCCCGAACGAAGTGGGCGAAAGGCGTGCAGCCTCGAGGATCGTCTCGAAGTCAGCGTCGCTCACCTTGCGTTCAGGGTCGAAGATCTTGGTGGCATGGCGAGAATTGAAGGCCTCAATGATCTGCGCGTTGATATCGGTCTTCACCTCGGTGATCGCGTTCATTTTATGTCTCCGTTGGGGTGTGTGTCGGTGTGCACCTGACTTATCACTTGCAAGAACAAGAAAAAGATGGTGAAAAATAAGTTCAGTTTTCGCATTTTGGATATAATCAATATGGATACCGACAGCCTGCGCCTGTTCGTCATGGCGGCCGAACGGCTCAATATCAGCGCCGCCGGGCGCGAGCTTGGCCTTGCACCGGCGGTTTCGAGTGCCAGGCTGGCCAAGCTTGAGAACGAACTTGGCGTCGAGCTTTTGCACCGCACCACGCGCAAGGTATCGGTGTCATTAGAAGGGTCGGAGTTTCTGCCTTATGCGCGTGAAATTCTCGCCCAGACGGATGCAGCGCGCGCTGCCCTCGGAGGCACGGATACCGGCCCCACAGGCACCTTGCGTTTCGCAGCCCCCAGCAGTTTTGCCCAGTTGCACATCATGCCGCTGTTGCCCGAGTTTCATCAACGCTATCCCGACCTGACGCTGGACCTGCGACTGTCGGACAAGCCCTTCGACGCCATCGAGGGCAGTTTCGACCTAGCCCTGCGCAACGCGCCTCTGGCCGATAGCAGCCTCAAGGGGCGCAAACTTTCAGATGACATCCGCCTGCTCTGCGCTGCGCCGGAATATCTCGAGCGGCACGGAGTGCCTTCGACACCCGAGGAACTGACGGAGCATCGTTTCATCGCGTGGGCCAATCTCGACCGGCGCGAACTGGTTGATCCTGCTGGTCAGAAGGCGATCCTGAACCCGCGCGCGATGATCAGCCGAACCATCGTCGATGACGGCACTGCGCAACGCGAGGCAACGCTTGCCGGAGCGGGGCTTTCGATCAACTCAATCTGGAGCGTGGCCCATGAACTGCGCTCCGGGCGGCTCAGGCAGGTATTGCCTGACTGGCGGCTGAATGATCATGCAGGGCTGTGGCTGATCTATCCGCGCTCGAACGTGCTGACGCCCAAGACACGAATCTTCATGGATTTTCTCGTCGAAAAACTCGGCGGCAGGTCAGGCACCGGCTGGGTCGAAGCGCAGCAGGACAGCTTGTAATCGTGCATCGCGTTCGCGGACAGGTGCAGTTCAAGTTTCGCAATGGTGATGGTGGCGGAGAGACAGGGATTCGAACCCTGGAGACGGTTTCCCGCCTACACACTTTCCAGGCGTGCGCCTTCGACCACTCGGCCACCTCTCCGTGCCGGCGATATTTGGACGAATGCCGTCGGATTTGCAAGGCCCCAATTCGACGAATTCAGGGGAATAGCGCAATTTAATCAATGCACCCACCGACGGGTGATCACAGGTCAACACGTGCTGCGATCTGGCCCCTCAAATCTCATCACCGGCATCCGGGTCCATATCCGCCTCGGTCAAATCCGACGGAGCCTCTGCAACTTTGCGTGGCTTATCCTGCACAGGTGCGGAAGGCTCCTGCTTGCTCGGGTCAGATGCCCGCAGGGTTTCGGGATTTCGCAGCCAGACATCACGTTGTGCGAATGGAATCTCGATCCCTGCTTCCGAGAATCTACGGTTGATTTCATGGTTCATGTCAGATTTCACCGACAAAACCCAATTCACATCCCGCAGGATCGCCCGTATTTCAAAGTCTAAGGAATCTGCTCCGAACCCCTGGAACACGACGCTTGGTGCCGGGTTGGCCAAAACCATCGGATGGCTGTTGGCGATTTCGCCCAGAATGGTTTCTACCAGACGCGTATCAGTTCCGTATGCAACACCCACCGGAACGATCACCCGCCCGATCGTATTGCCGCGGGTATAGTTCGTTACGACACCGCTGATCAGGTCAGAGTTTGGAACGATGACATCCGTCCTGTCGAACGTCTCGACCCGGGTCGAACGAACGGAAATGTCCTTAACATATCCCATCATGCCGTTAACATCGATCCAATCCCCCTTGGAAATCGGACGCTCGACCAAAAGGATGATGCCAGAAACGAAGTTCGACACGATTGTCTGCAAACCAAAGCCGATGCCAACAGACAGCGCACCAGCGACGATCGCCAGCGATGACAGATCAAAACCGGCCACCATGATTGCCACCAACGCAGCAAGGAATATGCCAACGTATCCCGAACCAGCGACAATCGCGTTTTGGCCACCCGGATCTATGTTGGTTTTCGGCAAAAGCGAATTGCGCAGCCCGCTTTGCAACAGACGCGTCAGCGTATAACCGATTGCAAACACGGCAACAAAGGTCAGAAAGTTGCTGGGCGAAATTGTGACACCACCGATATCAAAACCAAGCAGCAGGCGCGACCATGCTTCCAGCAGGTCTGTTTCCCGCGCACCCCAATAGATCGCCAGAATGGGAAGCGCCAAGATGGCCAATGCAAACCCGACCAGCACGGAAAAAAGCGAATCCCCTGCGGCTTCGCCCTGCCCGGTGACCCAACCGTAAATCTGACTGATGAACCGTTGCAGGATGACCAAGGCCCCGATCAGCACCAATGTCTTGACGGCAGGAAACACGATTGCTTCGGCCGCATTGGTGTATCCGAAAATCGCCATTAAAGGAGACATGATCCCCAAAAGGAACAAAGCCCGGCGCAGGAACTCGACCAGTTGACTGAAACCCGCGGAACGGGTCGAGCCAGCTTGATCCGGAGGCCCGTCGGTTGTTCGAATCTGACGTACTCGCAACAACAACAAAGCCGTCGCGACAATGACCGGGAAACTGACTACGGCGCGAGTCGCGTCGGAAATGTTTTCGATCCGTTCGAACAAAAACGCCAATTCGTGCAAAACCAGCATCAGGGCAAGCAGATCGATATACACGCGCAGTTCAGTGATGCGCGCAGCGGACAGACGTTTGAACCCTTGCGACGCGCCGATCACGTATACTTGGCGACCAATCCAGTCATAGAAAAACACGATCGCCGCCCAATACGGAACATTCTGAAGCAAAAGACTGCCCCGCAGACCCGGAACGCCTGTGAGACTGATCGCCGTGACCACGGCCACCACACCGATCCATGGCAACAGAATTCGCAATAGTGAGATTACGAACGACCAAACCCCCGTCCCGGCCCCGCCGAGTAACCTCAGGTAGTCGCCTCCAAGTTCAGACCACCGTTTGCCAAAGATCAGCAGCACGGCTGAAATGACCAGAAGTATGAAAATTGCGAGCCCACGAGCGCGAATTTGCTCGCGCACGACATCTGAACGCAAATTTGTGATCGTTTCGTTTACCAGGCCTTGAACGGCCTCTTTGACATCCACCCATGCCGGACCCCAATACGCCGGGTTGATCGGCGACGGGCCCTGTTCAAAGAACTCTTTTTTCTGGCGTGCGCGAAGAATCTGATCAATTTCGCTGATCAGCCCGTTCGCACGGCTATACGCTTCTTCGGAAATGATGCGCGGAACACGCAGGCTGTTGAGCTGTTCCTCAAGGTGAACGCGAAGATTTGCTATGTCTTCAGGTTCAGTCGTGTCCCCTTCGGGTTTGGGCCCCAACGCTTTTATCTGGCTTTCCAGCGTCGTTATACGGTCGGTATTTGCACCACGAGCTCGATTGAAGTCGTCCCTGTAACCATTTATTTCAGAACGTAAATTCTCCAGCGCAGCGTCAGATGCCCGGTTCGCCTCGATGACGGCTTCGGCCCGGCTCGCGGTTTTGACCCAGCCTTGGTAATACTCACTTTGACGATCCGTCAGCTGTGCAACAGCGCTATTCGAAAACCCGATAAAGCACAGGAATAGCAGGGTCAGAAACAGGCGGACCTGTCCAAGCATCACACGTCCTCGAAAACGCCGGGAATGCTGCGCGGTGCCTCGGTCATCCAATCCGGAACCGGAAGCTCTTTTTCACGCAGGAACTCGGGGTTGAACAGCTTTGATTGATAGCGTGTGCCATAATCGCACAGGATGGTCACAATGGTATGGCCGGGCCCCATTTCCTTGGCCAGGCGCACCGCCCCTGCCATGTTGATCGCGGTCGAGCCGCCCATGACCAGGCCTTCGTCACGCAGAAGATCAAAGATGTAGGGCAGCGCTTCGTTATCGGTGATCTGATAAGAAAAATCCGGCGTGAACCCCTCAAGGTTTTTGGTGATACGCACCTGCCCGATACCTTCGGCGATTGACCCACCTTCCATCGCGATCTCGCCTGTGGTGTAGTACGAATACAGGCCGGCCCCCATGGGATCGGCAAGACCGATCTTGACGCCCTTGGGCTGCAAAACTTCGGCAACGCCTGCCAATGTCCCACCCGACCCGACCGCGCTGACGAACCCGTCAACCTTGCCGTCTGTCTGCTCCCAGATCTCGGGGCCCGTGGTTTCCACATGTGCCTGACGATTCGCCACATTGTCGAACTGGTTGGCCCAGATTGCACCATTGGGTTCTGTCTGCGCCAATTCCTCGGCCAGACGGCGGGAATAGTGCACGAAATTGTTGGGGTTGCGATACGGGGCCGCGGGTACCTGAACCAACTGTGCGCCCGCCAGACGCAGCATATCCTTCTTTTCTTCCGATTGGGTCTCGGGGATAACGATAACCGTTTTGAACCCCATCGACGCACCGACCAAAGCCAGACCAATACCGGTGTTGCCGGCGGTGCCTTCCACGATGGTGCCGCCCGGTTTCAGATCCCCGCGTGCGATGGCATCTTTGATGATAAAAAGAGCAGCACGATCCTTTACCGACTGTCCCGGGTTCATGAACTCGGCTTTGCCAAGAATCTCGCATCCGGTCTCTTCGCTGATGCGGCGCAGCCGGATCAACGGTGTTTTTCCTACTGCGTCAGCAAGATCTCGTGCAATGCGCATGGTCGCCTCTTGTCATTTGGTATCTTCGAAGATTTACAGGCGCACTGCCGGGACCACAAGCGCGATAGTCACGCGCGCAAACGATCCCGATGGCGGGCCAGCCAGTAAGCCAGGGACACCAGCTGCAAATCCTTGAAAAGATGACGGTCTGTCATATCGATGAATTCGTCGAACGGCAGAATCCGACTGCGAATATCTTCGCCTTCTGTGTCCAGGCCACCGGTGATGGTTGTCTGGGTCAAGTTGCCAAGCCCGACATAGAGATACATGAAACCCGTCGACGACCCGCTGGAGGAATACGCCCCGCCCGCATATTCCAGCCTGTCAAATCGAACTCCGGCTTCTTCCATGGCTTCGCGATGTGCCGTCTGTTCCGGCGTTTCGCCGGGGTCGATCATCCCGGCAACCGCTTCCCAAAGCCAGGGCTCTGGATCGTCGATCAAAAACACCGGCGGTCTGAACTGCTCGACCAGAAGCACGGTGTCGCGGATCGGGTCATATGGCAGAACGGACACCGCGCTGCCCTGCATCAAACCGCCCCGGTGCAGCACGGGACCCATGCTGCCGTCATGCTGCCGGTGTTGAAGGTCTATTTCCTCCATCCCGAAATAGTCGACGTAAACGCGTTCGTGCCGGTGGACGATCACGTCTTCGGCTATGTTCCGCGGATCGCCGGTACGCCGCTGCCTGGCCATGATCTTTGCCCAGGCACGGGTTTGAATAGCACGGACGCTGCGCGCCATGGTTTTGGGATCGACTCTGCCGAAATAGGCCATTTCTTCTTCGGCGGCGAGCGCCGTAACCTCGCCCAATTTGTCTGCCCAGCCCTGCAACGACCACAACTCACCGGGTTGCCACGCGCCCGAGGTCGGGAAAAAGACCTGCGCCTGTGCTTCGCCCCCGTCCTCCAGAATGACATTCAACGATTTCAGGTCATAGTCGAAGGATCCTTCGTAATAAGCCAGTCTGGCCAGATCATCGGAGGACAGGCCCTGCACCAGCAGACCTTCGGCAGCGGCACCCTTGGCGGGAAGTATCATCGGGAAATCCTGCCCCTGGACCGCGTGAACAGCGTGATCGCACAGCTTGGCAGCGTGAAACGTTATTTCGCTCAGCGGACGGCCCAGGACACGCTGCAACAACGGCAGATACCGCAACGTTCCATAGAAGAACAAATCAGACAAATTCAATCTCTCTTGTGACGAAACGGTTCAGCGCCATTTGCGGCTGGCCTGTTCCGTGGCCAGACCGGCGACAACGGCGCCAAGTGCGAGTGCAACCAGAATTTCGGGATAGATCAGTTGCTTGCCATAATCGATACCGATCGAAAAAATGGCCATCACAGCTTCGAACGGGCCGCCATATCGATTGCGCATCGCAAGGTCGAACATACGGTAGCACCCCTGCACAAACAGCGCCCAGAAAACCAGCGAAGCAACGCCGGTCAGGCCGTTATTAATACCCGCTGTCCAACCACGCCCAGCGCGCTTGCCCATGATTTTCCAACCACAGATCGCACCAAGAGCCATATTCACATAGGTGAAGTAGCCATAGTCCTTACCCTCTTCGCCGTTTTCGATAACCATGCTTGAAACAAGAAAGGCCAGCACGACGAGACAAACAGCGGCGACGAGACGCGAGGCAGTGGGCATGTGACGGTCCGTGAGTTAACTTGGTTTTGCTATTGTGATCTGTGTCACATCGCAATTGCCCGTGTCAAAGGCCGCACCGCACGCAGTCAAATAATAATTCCACATGCGGCGGAAACGCTCATCAAACCCCATGTCCGAGATCTGATCCCATTTGTCGTTGAACGTTTCATACCAACGGCGCAGAGTCAGATCATAGCTTTTCCCGAATTCCTTCGAATGCACGACTTTCAACCCGGCCTGATCGATCTGCTGACGCAGGATGGTCGGCGACGGTAGCATCCCGCCGGGAAAGATATATTTCTGAATGAAATCAACGCCATTCTTGTAAAAATCCCAGCGATGATCACCCACCGTGATGATTTGCAAGGTTGCCTGGGCACCGGGCTTCAACCGCTCACGAACGGTTTCGAAATAGACCGGCCAGTATTTCTGACCCACGGCCTCGAACATTTCGATGGATGCGATGCCGTCATAGACCCCGCGTTCATCCCGATAGTCTTGAAGCTTGAATTCAACCCGATCTGATAAACCTGCTTTTTCAATACGTTCCTTGGCGTACTTGAATTGCTCCTCACTGATGGTCAGGCCGGTGACACGCAAACCTCGTTCCTTTGCGGCATATTCCGCGAAGCCGCCCCAGCCACATCCGATCTCCAGTACATGGTCACCCGGTTTGGCACCCATCTCATCCACAAGACTTGCGTATTTGGCTATCTGGGCCTTCTCGAGGCTTTCCTGCCCAGACTCAAAAATCGCGCTGGAATAGGTCATCGTGTCATCCAGCCAAGAACTGTAAAATTCGTTACCCAGATCGTAGTGATACGAGATGTTCTTTTTGGCTTGCGCCCTGTTGTTTCTGTGCAGCCAGAACCGCAGCCGTTCATAGGCCTGAACAAGAAACTGGCCCGTAAACCCGTCATAAACGGTCTCGGTTCCAAGATGCACAAGATCCATGAAAGACCGCAGATCGGGTGTGCTCCAATGTCCGTCCAGATACGCATCGGAGAAACCCAGTTCACCTTCGCGGATCAGGCGCGCAAAGACATCGTCGTCGTGAATATCGACCTGCGCCACCGGCCCGGGCTTTGCGCCTTCTGCGCGAAACGTGCGACCGTCGGGTAGTCTGATATCAAGACGCCCGGTTTCCATCCGGTTCAACATTTTAAAGACTTGGGCGAAATATCTGGGCAGGTCTTTTTGCCCTTCGGTCGTCGTCAGGATCATCCGCTCTCCCCTCTGCGGTACGCGTACAAAGCTAGGCGGCGAAATTGTTTCTGGCAAGTTTTCAGTTCCTTAGTGGGATTTTCGGCTTTCATATGCGCGCAACGCGCGAGTCCGCCCTTCGGGCAATTCGACTATCGGTTTGGGGTAATCCGCATCCGGACGCAGCCCCCATGAACGCGGGACGGCATCAAAATACGACAGGGCGGTTTTGGTGGGTTCGGAATAACCTTCGGCAATCCAACGATGCGCATAGTTCCCGTCGGGATCAAATTTCTCGGCTTGCGTCTGGGGATTGAAAATCCGGAAAAACGGGGATGCATCGGGCCCAGATCCAGCAACCCACTGCCAGCCCATGGCATTGCAGGCCGGGTCCCAGTCGATCAGGCAATCCTCAAACCAATTCATCCCTATTTTCCAGTGGGTCATAAGATGCTTGGTCAGATAGCTTGCGACAATCATCCGAGCCCGGTTATGCATTCGACCCGTCACATACATTTGCCGCAGCCCAGCATCGACGACAGGTATTCCAGTTCTGGCCTGCTGCCACGCGGTGACTTCGGGATGGTCCGGATCGGTATTCCAGGGAAAACTGTTCCATTCCGGCTTCCAGTTGGAAGCCACCAGTTGGGGCGTGTGATACATCAGGTGATAGGCAAACTCGCGCCAGACGAGTTGACGTAGATAGGCATCGGCACCGGGTGTTCCAGTCAATGCGGCCCTTTGGACCATATGCCAGACTGTACGCGGCCCGATTTCACCCAAAGACAGGTATTCCGACAGGTTGGAAGTTCCGTCTTGATCCAACCTGTCCCGGTTGTTGGAATAGTGAGAAATTCGCCCAAGAAACGCCTCGAGATGATCCAAGGCGGCCTGTTCGCCGGGATTTACATGAGGGCGAACGACGGCCGCGCCCCTGTTCATGGCATCCCCCATCTGCCAATCGCTCAATTTGTCAGAAGCGGGCCACGACATCGGGGCCTGCAAATCGGCAACCCGCGCGTCGGGAAATTGTACATCCCGCCCCTGAACCGCACGCCACATGGGCGTGTAGACCCGAAACGGATTTCCTGTTTTTGTAGCGACAGTCCAGGGCTCAAAAAGAAGATGCCCCGCAAATGACTTTGCCGTCACTCCTACTTTTGTAAGCACAGACTTGATCGTCTTGTCGCGTTCGATTGAGGCCGGATCGTAAGCGCGAGACCAGAAGACTGAGGTTGCGCCGGTCTCGGCCATGACCTGCTGCACCTGTTCAAGTGCGTCGCCGCGTCGGAAAATCAGTCGGCTGCCCATATTGGCCAGTGACGCTGTGAAAGCCTCCAACCCCAAACCCAACCGCCACTTCGGCGCGGCCCCCATCTGTTCGACAAGGTGGTCATGAATAAACAAAGGTATGACCGGACGGCCACTTTCGGCCGCTGCAGTCAACGCGGGGTGGTCCGACAGACGCAAGTCCCGTCGAAACCACAAAATGATCGGAGCCTGCTGTTGCTTCACAATACGCCCTTGAGGTTTTTTGATTTCTACGCACCCTCAAGAGTAGTGGATCACAAAACGCGCTCAAGAGCCTCTAAAAGCTGATCAATTTCCTGCTTCGTGGTGTAGTGAGTGAAGCTGACCCTCAAAACACCCTGCGCCGGGTCGACGCCCATCGCCTGCAAGGGGCGCACCGCATAGAAGTCTCCGCCACCAGCCATGACACCATATTGCGCCAGTTCCGCCGCAACCGGTTCAGCCGGACGGTTCAACGAAAGCGCGACGGTGGGCGCGCGCCGACTGGCGTCGGAAGGACCGATCAGGCGCACAGCGTTTCGATCCTTTACCGCATCTAGAACCGGTTGCAGCAATGACTCTTCGTGTGATCGCATCAGATCGTGGACAAATACGCCCTGCTCCGCCGCGCCCGCCTCAGGCCCGCCATGGTGGGCGCAAAGCAGCTCAACATAATCCGCCATACCTGCACTGGCCGAAATCTGCGCGTGATCGGGTCCCGCCGGGGTGAACCGCTTGTACAGGACGTCACCGTTGAAATAATGCGCCTGGTTGGGCAACAGCTCACCCAATGTGCGGCGGACCACCATGCACCCCTGGTGCGGGCCATAGGTCTTGTACGCAGAAAACAAATAGATATCCGGCCCCAGATCGCCAACATTCGGAAATCCGTGCGGGGCGTAGGATACGCCATCAACGCAGACAAACGCACCCGCCGCATGCGCAATAGCAGTGATCTCGGTGACCGGATTGATCTCGCCAACGACATTTGAGCAATGCGGGAAACAGACCAGACGCACTTTTTCGTCCAGCATGTTTTCCAGATCCTGAGGGTTCAGCGACCCGGTTTCGGGGTCGATTTGCCATTCCCTCACCTCTATCCCGGCCTCGACCAGACGACGCCACGGGCCAGAGTTGGCTTCGTGATCCTGATTGGTCACGACGATTGCCTCGCCGGGCTTCATCCATTGCCGGAACGCCTGCGCCAGGACATAGGTATTCTGGGTGGTTGAAGGACCAAAACTCAGTTCATCCGTGTCGACGCCCAGAATGGCAGCCATACGCGCACGCGCCTCGTCCATTTCGGCGCCCGCAAGGCGGCTGGCCTCGTATGGGGCGTAAGGCTGAACCTTGCGCTGCGTGTAGAACCGCGTCAGCCGGTCGATCACTGGTTTGCAGGTGTAAGACCCACCTGCATTTTCGAAGAACGCCTGCCCTTGCAGGCTGGGTTCTGAAAAGGCCGGGAACTGCGCCCGAACGAAATCGATATCCAGAGAGCTCATGCCTCATTGCTCCTTAGTTGTGCAGTCAGATCAATGAGATGCCCGCGCATGTTTCCGGACATCTCAGAAATCATGGCAGGTCTTCCAGCCCAGCCTGTGCTTGGGCCTTTGGCCGACGAAACACGGGGCAGCCCTTCGCCTTGGAAGGACACCGATACTTAGACAGGGCCGCCCACAACCGTCAAGCGAAAGCAAAACGCAAAAGCCCCGGCTCGACGCCGGGGCTTTGAAAGCTTGCGGAATTGTCCGGCGATTCCTCTCGCCTCAACCCTGAACCTTGGTATAGGTCCCTTCGCCCGCGAGAATTCCTCGGAAGCCGCCGGGCTCATCAAGTCCGAAGACGATCAGGGGCAGATTGTTGTCGCGTGCCAAGGCAATGGCCGAAGCATCCATGACCCGCAAACGTTTGGCCAGCACGTCATCATAGGTCACGGTATCATAGCGTACGGCGTCAGCGTGTTCCGCTGGGTCTTTGTCATACACGCCATCCACTCCGTTCTTGCCCATGAAGATCGCCTCGCACGCCATTTCGTTGGCGCGCAGGGTGGCTGCGGTGTCTGTCGTGAAATACGGGTTGCCAGTACCGGCGGCGAAAATACAGACCCGCTTTTTCTCGAGGTGCCGAACAGCCCGGCGACGGATATAAGGTTCGCACACCTCGTCCATGCGAATGGCCGAGATCACGCGGGTGAACACTCCGATCTCTTCCAGTGCGGATTGCATCCCCAGCGCGTTCATCACCGTGGCCAACATGCCCATGTAATCCGCCGTTGTCCGCTCCATGCCTTGGGCTGAACCGCTCAGGCCGCGAAAAATGTTTCCGCCACCGATGACCATGCAAATCTCGACGCCCAGATCGTGAACCGATTTCACTTCTTGCGCGATGCGTTGCACGGTTGGCGGGTGCAAGCCGAATCCCTGATCCCCCATCAACGCCTCGCCTGAGATTTTCAACATGACCCGATTGTACTTTGTTTTCGGGGTCTCGGCTGTTTCAGAAGAAGGGGAAAGGCTCATGTTGCGCTCCGGGCTGGCACGGGGTTAATTTCCGGCGCAAAATGAAGCAAAAGCTCCGCAGGTTCAATGCGGTTGGTGAGGATAGAGGCAACCGCGCATGACCCGGCGATCAACAGACCTGCTTTTTCGGCAACTGCCGCCTGTTCCGGACGACAAGCCGGTTCTGATTGCGGGGCCTACGGCATCCGGGAAATCAGCGCTGGCGCTGGAGATCGCCGTACGCCATGGCGGGGTTATCGTCAATGCGGATGCAAGCCAGGTTTATGACTGCTGGCGCGTCATCTCGGCCCGGCCATCCGCCCAGGAAGAAGCCCGCGCGCCGCATCTGTTGTACGGGCACGTCGCCTATGATCAGGATTATTCCACCGGCCATTGGCTGCGCGAGGTCCTGCCCCTGCTAACGGGGCATCAACGCCCGATCATTGTCGGTGGGACAGGATTGTATTTCTCGGCCCTGACCGAAGGCATGGCCCAAATCCCTGCGACGCCACCCGAAGTTCGGGCCGAGGCCGATCAGATGCCCATGGCAGACCTTCTGGAGGGGGTCGATGCAGACACGCTTGCAAAGCTGGACATACACAACCGTGCCCGCGTGCAACGCGCATGGGAGGTGCAGCGCGCCACAGGTCGCAGCCTGTTGTCCTGGCAAGCCGAAACGCCCCCACCGGCACTTCGGCTGAACGAGACCCTACCAATCGTTTTTGACGTTGATAAAGCGTGGCTGCTGAACAGGATAGAACGCCGCTTTGACCAGATGCTGGAACAGGGCGCGATCGAGGAAGTGCGTGCCATGCAGGACCGGTTCGATCCCACCCTTCCGGCCTGCAAGGCCATAGGCGTGCCGGAACTCAGGGCATATCTGGACGGCGCGATGACTTTGGATCAGGCGCGAGAGCGCGCAACCATAGCGACGCGGCAGTTCGCCAAGCGTCAGCGCACCTGGTTTCGCGCCCGAATGAAGGCCTGGAATCACGTCGATCCCTCTGTGTGATACCCGGCACGTCTGACGTTGCACGAACAAGGCGCCCGCCAAGTCTCAAAGCTTAAGAGAACTTAATGATTTGCTGCGGTTTCCCTTAACAAACCGGGAAAAGAATGGGGAAGTCGGCATCGTTTTGGACGGCCTGAAGAAATGCGTCTCAACGACTTCAACAGATCGCGAATGTCGTTTTTGTACTACTTATGACGATTTCGAACATTGACCTTATCAGAAATCTGGTGCCGAATAACGACATGGGGATGACCAGAGTCCAAAAAACAAAATCCTTTGCTCTGGCGACCGTGAAAATCCGGGTCGCGTAGAGCCATAATCAATCAACAAAATCAGTGTCACAGGGAGACATCCATGACGAATACCGTATCCACCGAAGACAAGGTGCACTGGGCGGCAGCGATGCACGCTCAGGAATACCGCGACGGCAAGCTAAGCCGAAGGGAATTCATGACACGCGCAACCAGTCTTGGGGTTACTGCCGCAGCGGCCTATGGCATGATCGGATTGCCGACACCTGCTTTGGCCGAAACAGCAAAGCAGGAAGGCGGCACGCTGCGTGTGCAGCAGGAAGTCCGCGCCCTCAAAGATCCCAGAACCTATGACTGGTCGCAGATCGCAAACGTGACGCGCGGCACGCTGGAATATCTGGTCGAGTACAACTCGGACGGATCGTTCCGTGGCATGCTGTTGGAAAGCTGGGAAGTCAACGACGACGCGACCGTTTACACTCTGAATGTCCGCCCGGGCGTCAAGTGGAACAATGGCGACGATTTCACGGCTGATGACGTTTCCCGCAACATCGCGCGCTGGTGCGACAAGAGCTCGGAAACCAACTCGATGGCGGGCCGCTTTGCAACCCTGATTGACGCGGATACCGGTCAGGCCGGTGAGGGTGTCATCGAAGTCGTCGACGCAACCACGGTCAAACTGAACCTGCCAAAGCCGGATATCACCCTTATTCCTGGCATGGCCGATTATCCCGGCGCGATTGTTCACAGCTCGTTCAGCGAGACTGACCTGCTGAACAATGTGGGAACCGGCCCATATCTGATGGACGAACTTGAGGTTGGCGTTAAAGCCGTTCTGGTTCGCAACCCGGATCACACCTGGTGGGGTGAAGAAGTGTATGGCCGCCCTGCCCTGGATCGTATCGAGTACATCGACTACGGAACCGACCCTTCTGCCTGGTTGGCGGCGCTGGAATCCGACGAAGTCGACATGCTGTATGAATCGGTGGGTGAATTCATCGACGTGATGGACGGGCTTGGCTATGTGAAGTCAGAAGTGGTAACCGCCGCGACCATCGTTATTCGTCCCAACCAGCTGGCCGAGATCGACGGGCAGAAGCCTTATGCGGACAAACGTGTCCGGCAGGCCCTTCAGATGGCCGTAGACAATTCAGTTTGTTTGGAACTGGGCTATGGCGGTCGCGGAGCGCCGGCGGAAAACCATCACGTGGCGCCGCTGCATCCGGAATATGCCGAGCTTCCGCCGCAAAAGGTTGATCCAGCAGCAGCCAAGGCGTTGATGGACGAAGCCGGTTTCGGAGATTTCGAGCACGAGATCATCTCGATCGACGATGACTGGCGTCGCAACACCACAGATGCCGTTGCCGCGCAGCTGCGCGATGCCGGGATCAAGGTCAAGCGGACCGTTCTGCCGGGCAATACCTTCTGGAACGACTGGGCCAAGTACCCGTTCAGCTCGACCAACTGGAACCCGCGTCCGTTGGGTGTTCAGATTTGGGCGCTTGCTTATCGTACGGGCGAAGCCTGGAACGAGTTCGGCTATGCGAGCCCCGAGTTTGACGCCATTCTGGAAGAGGCGCTGGCCATTGCCGACGCGGACAAGCGTCGCGAAGTCATGGCGCGTGGCGAAGCACTGCTTCAGGAAGATGGGGTTACTATTCAGCCCTATTGGCGCTCGCTCTATCGCCACATGAAGGAGGGTCTTGTTGGAACCGACATGCATGTGACCTTCGAACACCATCACTACAAGTGGGGCTGGGCTGCCTAAGCACTGCAATCCACACACGAGGGGCGCCTGACACGGGCGCCCCTTTCCAGCCGCAGACTTGCCGACGCGGGGTCGGACGTCCGAGGCCAGAAAATGGTCCAATGATCTGCGGAATACCTGAACAACAGGGGCCACCATGGGACTATTTATCCTACGACGGTTCGGAGTGATGCTGCTTACGGCATTATGTCTGACATTCGTCGTCTTTTTCCTGACCAACCTATACCCGAACCTTGAAAAGCTAGCGAAAACGCAGGGCAACCAGCGTATGTCGGATGAGCAGGTCGAAGCCTGGTTGGAAAACCGCGGCTACTTGCAGCCGACACTCGTTAAATACGGCCAATGGTTGGGCGTGATGCCCGGGTTCCAGAATACACTGGAAGATGGCCAGTTCGTGGGAACCTGCACAAGACCCGGTTCGACGGCAGAGGACACGGCAAGATATTGTGGTGTTCTTCAGGGCGATTGGGGATACTCAACCGTTTTCAAGGAAGAAGTCGGAACCATCGTTGGCAAGCGCTTGGGCAATACAGGTTACCTGATGTTCTGGGTTTTGGTCCTGATGGTGCCATCTGCACTGATCGTTGGCGTACTGGCCGGTATGCGAGAGGGATCAGCCCTGGATCGATCATTGTCGACCTTCTCAATCATCACGACAGCGACGCCGGAATATGTATCGGGCGTTATCTTCATCGCGATTTTCACCTCGTCCACCGTGGGGCTGAAATGGTTCAAGGGAACCGCGACGCAAGCGATGGAGAACCCGACATTCGAGAACTTCTTCCTGCCGGTTCTCACCATTGCGCTGTACGGTATGGGCTATATCGCCCGGATGACCCGCGCTTCGATGACCGAAGTGATGACGGCGCAATACATCCGGACCGCACGGCTGAAGGGTGTCTCGTTCCCGAACATCGTCATGAAACACGCGTTGCGCAACGCACTGATCGCGCCGTTCACGGTTATCATGCTGCAGTTCCCATGGCTGCTGAACGGCGTGGTAATCGTTGAAACCCTGTTCAACTACAAGGGTTTCGGCTGGGCGCTTGTTCAGGCAGCAGGCAACAACGACATTCAGCTTCTGCTGGCGATCTCGGTCGTGTCGGTCTTCGTGGTTCTGATAACGCAGCTGATCTCGGATATCGGCTACGTTTACCTCAACCCGCGCATTCGCATTTCATAAGGAGGGTGAGATTATGGAACCACTAACCTGGACCGGCTCTATCGCCTTCCTGAACCCGCTGCTGATGATTGCACTGGCCGCACTTTTGCTGTCGATCCTGGTCTGGATCATCGCCAGTATCTTTTTGCCTGAACAGCAGATTGTCGTGAATCCGGATGGATCCGTCAGTTCTGGCGGCGGTGTCCGTGGATTGATCCAGCTTGCGCTGCATTACAGTTTCCTTGCCAGCGTGGGATTGGCCGTGGCTTATCTGGTGCTGGGCATCCTGATGGGCACTGGCGCAGGGATCATCGGCGCCATTTCCCAGCAATTCCTGCCTGTATGGGTCGCGCTGATCATCATGTTCGCCATGTCCATCGCCTTCAAACGACGGTTGGGGTTGTACGGCAAACTGTATGACAGTCCCATCGGAATGATCGGCTTTGGCCTTGTGATGTTCTGGGTCTTTACCGGCATCTTCGGCGCGCTTGATCTGATCGTGACCCATGACCCGCTGACACAGATCTCTGGCATGAAGAACAAAGTGCCGGGAACGCCTCTGCCAAATCTGGAGGACGGCGAGTATGCTTGGTATCTTCTGGGCGGTGACAATCTGGCGCGCGACGTATTCAGCCGGATGGTCAAGGGGGCCTGGGTTGTGGTGCAAATTGCACCGCTGGCAACGATGTTCGCCTTCATGGTCGGCATTACGCTGGGGCTTCCCGCCGGTTACTATGGGGGCCGTTTTGATACGTTCCTGT
The DNA here is from genome assembly GCF_013110595.1 of Ruegeria sp. HKCCD6428. Classification (NCBI taxonomy): domain Bacteria; kingdom Pseudomonadati; phylum Pseudomonadota; class Alphaproteobacteria; order Rhodobacterales; family Roseobacteraceae; genus Ruegeria; species Ruegeria sp. HKCCD6428. The sequence goes on along the minus strand of NZ_WVQX01000001.1, from coordinate 393,326 downwards.
CCTTCCTCGCCAACCTGATCCTCGCCTTCCCGGTGATCCTGCTGTTCTACCTGCTGGTGACACCGGAGATCGTGGCGACCGGGGTGCCGAACTACATGGCGGCCGTGCTGTTCGTGTTCCCGATTCTGTTCATCGGCGTATTGCTGAATTCACGCTATTACACGCGCCCGAATTTCCGTACGCCGTTGCTTATCGGTGTTCTGGGTGTTGCGATCTGGCTGTATCTGTCGCTGATTTCGACCGGTGGCTACATCATCAATACCGAGGCCTACCGGATCTGGGGTCTGCCGACCTATCTGGACCTGTTCGATATCCCCGGCGGTATTCTGGTGGTGTTCGTCTCGGTGGTGTTCGTCAACTCGCCCACGGTCTTCCGTATCGTGCGCGGCCTGGCGCTGGACATCAAAACCCGCGATTACGTGGCTGCGGCCCAGACACGCGGCGAAGGGCCGTGGTACATCATGCTTTGGGAAATCCTGCCCAACGCCCGTGGCCCCCTGATCGTCGATTTCTGTCTGCGCATCGGGTACACCACCATTCTTCTGGGGACTTTGGGCTTCTTCGGACTGGGCCTTCCGCCGGAAAGCCCGGACTGGGGATCCACGATCAACGAGGGGCGCAAGCTGCTGTCGATCTACCTGCACCCTGCCCTTCCTCCTGCCTTTGCCCTGCTGTCGCTGGTTCTTGGTCTGAACCTGCTGGCTGACGGTCTTCGCGAGGAAAGCCTGAAGGACTGATGTGATCGAGGCCGGGGGGCCAGCCCCCCGGACCCCCCGGGATATTTTTGGCCAGATGAAGGGGATCCCCGCATTTGGTGAGGAGTAAGCAAAATGAGCAAAATGGCGGATTATGACGGCCCGATCCTGGAGATCGACAAGCTGTCCATCTCATTCTTTACCCGCCTGCGGGAAATCCCCGCCGTGATGGATTTCTCGGTCAGCGTAGAGCCCGGCGAAGCCGTGGGGCTGGTTGGTGAATCCGGTTGTGGCAAATCGACCGTGGCACTGGGCGTGATGCAGGATCTTGGTAAGAACGGTCGCATCGTCGGTGGCACGATAAAGTTCAAGGGCCGCGATCTGGCAGAGATGTCGGCCGAAGAGTTGCGTGACATTCGCGGCAATGAAATCGCGATGATCTATCAGGAACCGATGGCATCGCTGAACCCGGCGATGAAGCTCGGCAAACAATTGATGGAAGTGCCGATGATCCACGAAGGGGTAAGTCAGGAAGAGGCTTATTCCCGTGCGCTGGAAGTGGTGACGGACGTTCGCCTGCCAGACCCCGAGCGGATGTTGAATTCGTTTCCGCACCAACTGTCGGGTGGTCAGCAACAGCGGATCGTGATTGCAATGGCGCTGATGTCGAAACCGGCGCTGTTGATCCTGGACGAGCCGACAACGGCTTTGGACGTGACCGTCGAGGCCGCCGTGGTCGAACTGGTCAAGGATCTGGGCAAGAAATACGGCACCTCAATGCTGTTCATCTCGCACAATCTCGGGTTGGTTCTGGAAACCTGCGACCGTCTGTGCGTGATGTATTCGGGTGAAGCGGTCGAGCGTGGCTCGATCAAGGATGTGTTCGACGAGATGCAGCACCCTTATACACAGGCGCTGTTCCGTTCGATCCCGCTGCCGGGGGCTGACAAGAACACGCGTCCGCTGGTGGCTATTCCGGGGAACTTCCCATTGCCCCACGAGCGGCCTCCGGGTTGCAACTTTGGACCGCGGTGCGACTATTTCGAAGAGGGGCGCTGTGACGCGAAGGAAATCCTGATGGAGGCCGTTCCGGGAAATGACCGGCACCACACCCGCTGCCTTAAATTCCAGGAAATCGACTGGAACGCCCCACTTGCGCTGGCCGATCAGAAAGAAAAGGGTGAAATCGGCCGAACGGTTCTGAAAATGGACAACCTCAAGAAATATTACGAGGTTGCGGCAAATGCCTTGTTTGGCGGCGGTGAGAAGAAGGTGGTGAAGGCCAACGAAACGCTCAGCTTCGAGGCGCACGAGTCCGAGACACTGGCCATCGTGGGGGAATCCGGCTGCGGCAAGTCCACCTTCGCCAAGGTCCTTATGGGATTGGAGACGGCCACAGACGGGCAGATCCTGCTGGACAACCGCAACATCGAACAGGTGCCCATCGAAGAACGCGATGCCAAGACGATCGGCGAAGTTCAGATGGTTTTCCAGAACCCGTTCGACACGCTGAATCCGTCGATGACCGTTGGCCGTCAGATCATCCGGGCGCTTGAAATCTTCGGTGTCGGAAACTCTGAAGCCGAGCGAAAGAAGCGGATGCTGGAACTGCTTGATCTGGTGAAGCTGCCGCGCGCCTTTGCAGACAGGATGCCGCGACAGCTGTCCGGCGGGCAGAAACAGCGCGTGGGTATCGCGCGCGCCTTTGCCGGCGATGCGCGTATCGTTGTGGCGGACGAACCCGTCTCGGCGCTGGATGTGTCGGTTCAGGCTGCCGTGACGGATCTGTTGATGGAGATACAGCGACAGCACAAGACCACGCTGCTCTTCATTAGCCACGATCTGTCCATCGTGCGTTACCTCAGTGACCGGGTCATGGTGATGTATCTGGGCCATGTCGTGGAATTGGGCACGACGGATCAGGTCTTTGCCCCGCCCTATCACCCCTATACCGAGGCGCTTCTGAGCGCGGTTCCGATTGCGGATACCTCGATCGAAAAGCAGCATATCGTTCTGGAAGGCGATATTCCCTCGGCCATGAACCCGCCACCAGGCTGTCCGTTCCAGACGCGTTGCCGATGGAAATCCGAGGTGCCTGACGGTCGGTGCGAATCCCATGTGCCGCCGGTGCAGACGCTGGCAGATGGGCATCAGGTGAAATGTCACCTGGCCGAGGATATTCTGGCCCGGATGGAGCCGGTGATAAAAGTCGCGGCGGAGTAAACCTGTTTCTGAACCTTGAAAAAGGGCCGGTCAAGGACCGGCCCTTTCTTTTGGCGCCGTGATTTGTGGGGAGACAGACGGCGCTTGGGAGTGGCGTGAGTGGCGATCCCGGTAATTCGTCAGCCAGTCAAAACGTTGTTGCCGAAATGCATGAACTCCCGGTTCATGCCGGCAATGTCACCGGCTTCAAGCTGAAGGCTGGCGCTGTCGAGCATCCTGTAGCTCTGCTGTCCCTTCACCCAGTCATCGGCAGATTGCAGCGTGGTCAGCGTGTAGGACGTGACCTCATTCAGGTAATGTGTGGGGATGATCACCTTGGGCTGGAGCTTGGACACGATGTCGTTGCCCTGATCGAAGCTGAGAATATGTTCCGAGCCATCCACCGGCAGGGTCAGAACATCCACCTGACCGATTGCGTCCCAGAACTCCTGCGGCGGGTTGTGGCGGTTGTCGCCCCAGATCAGCGTTCGAATGCCGCCGGTCTCGACCAGATAGACGACCATATCCATGTGGCCCACGTTGTTCGGCGGGCAGGCTTCCACGCCGAACTCGGCCAGCGCATTGGTCCAGTCATACCATCCCGGCGCGACACAGGCGTGCTTGTCGGCAAAGCCGGTGATCTTGATGTCAGCAAACTCGAAATTGCCGACCATCCGATCCAGCACCATGGTCGAGCTTGGGCGTTCAATCGCATCGTGATCGAAATGGGCATGGGTCGACAGGGTGATGTCCACCGGGATTTGCGGGAATTCGTTGCGGAACCAAAGACCCCACGCGCCCGACGGATCATCCCGCCAGGGATCAAACAGCACTGTTGCCCCGTTGGGCGAGGTGATCTTGATCGCACAATGACCATAATAGTCGATGCCAACCGTCCCGGTGCTGGCCTGACCCGTTGTGCCTTGCAGATCGATCACATGGTTGTTGTTGCCCGGCTGTAGCCACGCCTGAGATTGCGCCTGTGCCGATCTTGCACCCAGCACAGAAGCGGTCGCGCCGACCCCGGCAGCGCCTGCCGCCATGAAGAACGACCGGCGCGACAGCCCCGGCGCCAGATGATCCTTGTCCTCGTTCAGGATGGTTGGTTTCAGATCTTTGCGATCCATTTTCGTGTACCTCTCTGTTGGACCCGCGCAGTTTTTCCGCGCGTCCCAGCCAAAGGTAACAAGCCAGCGCATATTGGCTCAGACCGAAAAAATGGGGGCGGAATGTGGGGGAAAAACCCATATTCCGCATTCACGAAATCGAGAGCAAATGACTGCGCAGGTTCTGGCTGCGCCCTTCGAGGCCCAGCTTGCGGCGGATGTTGTTGCGGTGAAAATCAATTGTCGATGTTTCCCGCGACAGGGCCTTGGCAATGTCTTTGGTCGTTTTTCCAAACATGACCATCTGCGCAATCTCGATCTCGGTCGGGGTCATCACTGCAAATGCATCTGTCAGTTTGTCCGACAGTGCAGACGTGAGCTCGTTCAGGTTTTTCTCGGCCAGTTCAAGATAGACATACTGCGCTTCGTCCCCGGCAAGCTGCGCCCGGACCTTTTCGAGATATGGCAAAACCCGGCTGCGCACCTGTTCGACTATTTCGTGATCGCGGCTTTTTCGATCATCATCCAGACTGGACAGCAGGACGCGCAGCGCCGTGTTGGTTTCCTGCAACTCGCGGGTACGATCCGCGACACGGGTTTCAAGCTGCGCCAGTGTTTCGTTGAGCTTTTCTTCCAGCGCGCGGCGCAGGTAAACCTCTTGCAACAAAGCCAAATCCGACTCGACCATGCGTGCGAACTGCGCCAGCCCTTCGCGGAACAACAAGGCACGGCGGTTCTGCTTGCGATCCAGAACACAAATCGTTCCGAATACCGATCCATCGGGCCATTTCAGCGGCAGGCCGATGTAAAATGTCATCCCGTGTTCCAGATCGTCATTGTCGGCCCAAACCGGATCGCATGCAGCATCTTTGACCACCAATTCTCCGTCCCGCTGCAAGACGCCCTGACAATACAGCTTGGGGTTCAACTGGAAACTCAAGCCGACCGGATATGGGTTTTCGGGATGATCCGAGGTGATCAGAACCGCATGATCCGGCGCGTCGGTTTTCATGATCAGGCTTGCAGGCACATCCGCCAGCTCTGCGACCAGATCAACCAGTTGCTGCCAGTTTGCCAGCGTTTCTTGCGGGATCTCAGGGTGGTCAACAGGCATGAGGCGGCCTCACCAGTTACTGGAGGATACCCTTTCAGGTTAGTTGGACTGGTTGCGTCGGATCAAGAACCGGACGTTCTGCGCCGCGGCATCGGGTTTAACCGCCCCAGATTACCTTCACGTAGTTCTGGGTTTCCTTGTATGGCGGTATGCCGCCATGCTTTTCCACCGCTTTTGGGCCGGCATTGTAGGCGGCCAAAGCCAGTGGCCAGGATTTGAACTTGCGATACTGCCAGGACAGGTATCTGGCCCCACCTTCGAGATTCTGCTTGGGGTCATGCGGGTTGACCCCCAGAAGCTCGGCGGTCTGAGGCATCAATTGCGCCAATCCCAGAGCACCCTTGTGAGACTTCGCGTGAGGGTTCCATCCGCTTTCCTGCTGAACAAGGCGAAGGAACAAGTCTTCGGGAATGTTGTGAAGGCGGGCAGCCTGTTTCGCCAGATCCAGATACTGGCCGCGATACTTGCCAGTATATCGCTTGCCGGTATGCGCACGGGATGTCTTGGGTTTCAACCTCGCGGAGTCGCGATACTGCGTCGCCGCACGGGAATCCAGAATCTTGGACTGCTTGAGGAAGATATCCTTGCGGCTTTTGGTAGATAGAGTTTGCGCCTGCACAGGCAAAACGGCCAGCACAAGGCAGACAACAGAAAACCCAGCAACCCAAGAACGCATCAATGCCTATCCTGCTCGATAAGAAACCAGTCGGATTATAGGTATTCCCACAAAAAATGAAAGCTTGGTAAAGGCCAAAGTAAGACTCTTGCCCAACACTGTTGTATCTACTGTTTTCATCCATGATGCAGGCCGTATAGGGTCTCACGAAACAAGTCGCGCCAGATTCGGCGCACATACGCGAAAACAGAACGAGGAATTACATGGCGGGTTCAGTCAACAAGGTCATTCTGGTAGGTAATCTTGGCCGCGACCCCGAGGTCCGGTCGTTCCAGAACGGCGGAAAGGTTTGCAATCTGCGCATTGCCACGTCAGAGAACTGGAAAGACCGCAACACGGGCGAACGCCGCGAACGCACGGAATGGCACTCGGTCGCAATCTTCTCGGAACCGCTGGCCCGTATTGCAGAGCAATACCTGCGCAAAGGCAGCAAGGTTTATATCGAAGGCCAGCTGGAAACCCGAAAATGGCAGGATCAGTCCGGGCAAGACCGTTATACAACCGAGGTTGTTCTGCGCCCCTACCGCGGTGAATTGACCTTGCTCGACAGCCGCGGCGAAGGCGGCGGCAGCGGCGGTGGTTACGGCGGCGGCCAAGCCGGTGGCAGCGGGTACGGAGATCCTTACGGCGGTCCGTCCAGTTCCCCGGCACCGGCATCGGGTGGAATCGACGACGACGAGATTCCGTTCTAGAAAATTCGGAGACACGACATGACATGGTCCTTTTCTCTCGGCCGGTTGCTCGGGTCCGAACTGAGGGTCCATGTCACGTTTTTCCTGCTTCTGGCCTGGGTGGGCTTTGCGGCCTATTCCGCCGGTGGCCTGCCGGCCGCCATAGACAACCTGTTGTTTGTTCTGGCCTTGTTTGCCTGTGTGGTCGCGCATGAATTCGGTCATGCCCTCATGGCGCGGCGCTTTGGAATCAAGACCCCAGACATAACATTGTTGCCGATCGGCGGGTTGGCCCGGCTTGAAAGGATGCCGGAAAAACCGATGCAAGAAGTGCTTGTGGCACTTGCAGGTCCGGCGGTGAACATCGTGATCTGGGTCATACTGGTCGCCTTCGGAGCAGGAGTGCCGATCGAGACGCTTTCCCAGATCGATTCACCGGGTATCGGGTTTCTGAAAAGGCTGGCCTACATCAACCTGCTGCTGGCCGTATTCAACATGATCCCGGCCTTCCCCATGGACGGAGGGCGCGTGTTCCGCGCCCTTCTGTGCCTGCGCATGGACCGCGTCAAAGCAACACGGGTGGCTGCGGTCGGAGGTCAGATCGTTGCGGTGGGTCTGGGGTTTTTGGGGCTGAGTTCAGGCAACCCGTTTCTCGTGCTCATCGCCGTGTTCGTGTTCATCGCCGCCAACGCCGAAAGCCAGGACGTCGCCCTGCGCTCCGCAGCGCGCCGGGTACTGGCCCGGGACGCGATGATCACCGAGTTTCACGCGCTTTCCCCCGACGATACGCTGAGTACCGCGGCGCAAGCCGTGATTCACACCACTCAGCACGAATTCCCTGTATTGGACTCAAGCCAGGCCCTGTTGGGATTCGTCACGCGCGAACGGCTGTTTGCTGCGCTGGCAAGTGATCAACCCAGATCAGCGCCCGCCACGTCGATCATGGACGCGGCGGTCCCCGCAGTTTCGCTTACCACCGGGCTCGAGACCGTTCTGGAGCACTTGCACAACGGCGCTCCGGCCATTGCTGTGGTCACTCGGGGTGGTCGCATGATGGGTTACATCACGCGCGAGAACATCGGTGAACTGATGGTCATTCAGGGGCGCTAGGCCTTCAGGTCAAGCCGTGGCAAGCGCATCCGACAGGACCGAAAGAACCGCATCTTTCGGCACATCTGAGGTCACGAACGCTTCTCCGATCCCACGCGCCAGAATAAACCGAAGCTGGCCATCCACGACTTTCTTGTCCTGTCCCATAAGATCCACCAGCGCCTCGGCGCTTGGCAATTCGCCCGGAATATCGGCCAGATCCGTCTTCATCCCCATCGCGCGCAAATGCGCGCGCACCCGGCTTGGGTCCTCTTGCGAACACAAACCCAGGCGCGATGACAACTCAAACGCCAGCGCGCAGCCAATTGCCACACCTTCGCCATGCAGAAGGCGGTCGGAATATCCCGTCGCGGCCTCCAGGGCGTGGCAGAACGTGTGACCCAGATTGAGAAGAGCCCTGTCACCTTGTTCGGTTTCATCCCGCGCGACGATGTCGGCCTTCATTTGCACCGAGCGCGTCACCGCGTGTACCCGGGCCGCCATGTCACCCGAGGAAACGCTTGGCCCGTGCGCCTCAAGCCAATCAAAGAATTTCGCATCGCCAAGCAATCCGTATTTCACGACCTCGCCATAGCCCGACAAGAAGTCTCTTTGGGTCATGGTCCCCAGAACAGAGGTATCCGCAAGAACCAGAGACGGTTGATGAAACGCGCCGATCAGGTTTTTGCCCAGTGGTGCGTTGATCCCGGTCTTTCCACCGACCGAGCTGTCCACTTGCGCCAGCAATGACGTTGGAATCTGCACAAAGCGAACACCGCGCCGCAAAACCGCCGCTGCAAAGCCTGCCAGATCTCCGATGACGCCGCCCCCCAAGGCCACGACGACATCCCGGCGTTCGACTTTTTCCGCGAGCAGCCACTCGACGGCGCGCTCGAAATGCGGCCAGCTTTTGGTTGCCTCTCCGGCGGGCAGCGCCAGCGCGGTCATCTCGATCCCCGCGGCATTCAGCCCGGCGCGCAGCGCCTCAAGATGCAGACCGGCCACGTTTTCATCCGTCAAAACCGCGACTTTTGGCCGGGCCAGAAGTGGTGATATCCAGCCCCCTGCCCGCGTCAGAAGATCCGGACCGATTTCAACATCATAGGATCGGTCACCCAGGTCCACATGTACTGTTTGGTGCATTTATTTGAGTTCCAAAACATCAGGGCGCGCCAACAGAGCGTCGACAACGCGGCCTACCATATTTTCGATCGAGGTCTCGCCATCCGAATCCACTGTCAGATCGGCCTCAGCATAAACCGGCACGCGGGCCTCGTAGAGGGATTTCAGCGTCGCATAGGGATCGTCGGTGCGCAGCAGAGGACGGGTGTCTTTGTGGCGCACACGGTTCCACAGAACGTTCAGGTCCGCACGCAGCCAGACGGCAGCGCCCTTTTCGGCGATGATGCGACGGTTTTCCGGCTGGAGAAACGCCCCCCCACCCGTTGAAAGAATGCCTTTTTGTTCATCCAGCAAGCGCCCGATGACCTGCGATTCCTTGGTGCGAAAGAAAGGTTCACCGTCACGCTCAAAGATTTCAGGAATGGTCATGTTGGCGGCTGATTCGATCTCGGCATCGCTGTCCAGAAACGGAACACCCAGACGTGCGGCCAACGCGCGACCCACCGCAGTCTTGCCAGCCCCCATCATCCCCACCAGAACCACGGTTTTGTGCAGATCAAAACGACCCTGTGTGTCTGTTGAATGTGTGTTATGCTTAATTTCGCTCATTTAAACGTGAATGACGTGATCTTGGGAAAAATGCCAGTTATAACTTGGCCAAAATCAAAAATTGAGGCAGCGTGGGGCCATGGGCCGACTGATCAAATTCCTGATATATGTTCTTTGCCTGGTGTTCATTGGGCTGGTCGCCTACGCCTATCTTGGCCCATTCTTTGGCGCGGATTTTTCTGCGCCTCAAAGTGAAATCCGCGAACCGGTCGTATTGGATGTCAACTAAACAGGCGCTGTTGGCGGTCTTTCTGGCGGGATCGGCACATGCGCAGACCCCGTTATCCGCGATCGAGTGGCTTGCGGATCCGCCGGAAAACCTGCCCGGAACCGTATTGCTGGAACCGCCGGTGGCACAGAACGGCGGATTGCCCGAAATTGAGGTCACGCCGCTTGAAGCGTTGTCGCAACCTTTGGGCCTGGTCGCATCATCCGTCACCGGGTTGCCCGTGGATTTGTGGCAAGGCAGCGATGCGAACCGGCTGGCGGAACTGATCGCGAAGACGCCCGTTCGCGACAACCCGGCCATGCAACGCCTGTTGTTTACATTGCTTCTGTCGGAAACCCGGGCACCGGCGGGCCCTGATGCGCAAGAGATCATGCTGCTGGCGCGGCTGGACCGTCTGATGCAACTGGGCGCGGCTGATCCTGTGCAATCGCTGGTTCAACTGGCCGGGCCGACCGATACACAGGATCGGTTTCAGCGCTGGTTTGACGCAACGCTGCTGACCGGTGATGAGGATCGCAGCTGCACCGCCCTTATCGCCGAACCGCATCTGTCAACGGACTACGCCGCGCAAGTGTTCTGCAAAGCCCGACGCGGTGATTGGGCATCGGCCGCGTTGACGCTTGAGGCAGCGCACGCCCTGGACATTCTGCCACCGGAAGAGCTGGCGGTTTTGGATCGTTTTCTAAGCCCTGAACTCTATGAAGGCGCGGCTTATCTGCCCCAACCTGAAAACCCGGATCCATTGAGTTTCCGACTGTTCGAAGCGATCGGAGAACGGCTTCCTTCCGCCTCGTTGCCACGCGCTTTCGCCAATGCGGATCTTCGGGATGTGGCCGGATGGAAAGCGCAGATCGAAGCCGCCGAACGGCTTACACGCATTGGCGCCTTGACGCCCAATCAATTGCTTGGCCTTTATACCGAAAGGTCCCCGGCAGCGTCCGGCGCAGTTTGGGACCGGGTCGCGGCCATCCAACGATTTGAAAGCGCGTTGGATACGCGAAACGCTGAAGCTATCGGAAAAACGCTGCCACCGGTCTGGCAGCAGATGCGCAGCGTCGGGCTTGAAGTGCCCTTCGCCGAATTGTTCGCCGAGCGTCTGTCGAAGGTTTCGCTGTCGGTGCCGGCGACTGAAAACCTGCGCTGGCGCATTCTGATGCTGTCTGGCCTGTACGAACAGGCTGCGCAATCAGCACCGGACAACTCGATCGATACCCTGTTTCTTGCGGCGCTGGCGCAGGGTGATCCGGGGCGGGCGGTTTCTCCTTCTCCGTTGGCGGACGCGGTTTCTCAGGGGTTTGCATGGGCGGCACCCGCACCCAACGACATTGACGCCTTACTGGACAACGGTCAGCTTGGTGAAGCCATACTGGAAGCCATGCAGCTGTTTGCGCATGGTGCACGGGGCAATCTGGTGGATCTGACCGCAGCAATTGCAACCTTCCGACGCGTGGGCCTGGAAGACACCGCGCGGCGTGCTGCGCTGAGCCTGTTGATCCTGCAAGAGCGTTGAAGATGGCAATTCCGGCGACAAATGAGCTATGGATTTCGACCTTTCTACAGGCCCAAGCAGCGGAACTTGGCGCGGCGACAAATACCTTGCTGGCCTATGGGCGCGATCTGAAAGACTTTGCGTCCTGGTTGCAGCGCATGGGATCCGGATTCGATCAGGCAGATCGTGATCAGATCGAGGCCTATCTGATCGACTGCCAGGCACAGGGCTTGTCACGTTCCACCCGCGCGCGGCGATTGTCGGCGATAAAACAGCTGTACCGCTTTGCGTTCGAGGAAGGCTGGAGCGAGACGAACCCCGCCATCCAGATCAAAGGTCCGGGGCGACAGAAGCGACTGCCCAAAACGCTGGACGTGCCCGAAGTCGACCGTCTTCTGGCAGCCGCCCGACAAACCGGGCGCAGCAAGGCTGATCGCGTACGCAATACCTGTTTGATGGAAGTGCTCTACGCCACCGGGATGCGTGTGACCGAACTTGTCTCCCTGCCTGTTTCCTCGGCCCGTGGCGATCCGCGTATGCTGTTGGTGATGGGCAAAGGCGGCAAGGAACGCATGGTGCCCCTGTCCCCACCGGCGCGGGATGCTTTGGCTGCCTGGTTGACCGCGCGGGACGAAGCCGAAGACCAGACCGTCGAGAAAGGCGGTCAAAGGTCTCGTTTTCTGTTTCCGTCGCGCGGCAAGTCCGGCCACCTGACACGGCACAGGTTTTTTCTGCTGGTCAAGGAACTGGCCGTTCAGGGTGGCGTTTCACCCGAGAAAGTAACCCCGCATACCCTGCGCCATGCCTTTGCCACGCATCTGCTGGCCAACGGCGCTGATCTGCGTTCGATCCAGACCTTGTTGGGTCACGCCGACGTTGCAACGACCGAGATTTATACTCATGTTCTGGATGAACGGCTGTCGGAACTGGTGTTGCAACACCACCCGCTGAGCAAAGACCCTGACGAAGACCGGGGCTAAGCCCTTGATCCAGCAGCGCGGCATCCCCATAACGGATGCGTCACCCTAACCCACCAAGGACCAATGGAACCCTCATCTTCTCTGATCGACAGCGCATTCTGGTTTACGTCAGGCGCGATCCTCTTGTTGCTCGTTTTGTCTGGCTTTTTCTCGGGTTCGGAAACGGCGCTTACAGCCTCTTCTCGCGGAAAACTGCGGGCGCAGGCCGACAAGGGATCACGGGGCGCAAAAAAGGCGCTGGAAATCACCGATGACAATGAACGCCTGATCGGCTCGGTTCTTCTGGGCAACAACCTTGTCAACATCCTGGCGGCCTCGCTGGCGACGGCCTTGTTCACCCGTTTGTTCGGCGAAAGCGGCGTGGCGTTGGCGACCCTGGTCATGACTTTGCTGGTGCTGATCTTTGCCGAAGTGCTGCCCAAGACCTACGCCATCACCAATTCCGAAAAGGCCGCGGCGGCTGTCGCGCCGATCATTAGCGTCGTCGTGACGGTGTTTTCACCCATTGTGGCCGCGGTGCGGCTGCTAGTGCGCGGTGTGTTGCGCCTGTTCGGCGTGCAGATCGATCCCGACAGCAACATTCTGGCTGTACGCGAAGAGATTGCCGGCGCCTTGCAACTTGGTCATTCCGAAGGCGTGGTCGAAAAGGAAGACCGCGACCGCATCTTGGGTGCGCTGGATTTGGGCGACCGAACGGTGGAAGAGATCATGCTGCACCGATCGAATATCGAGATGATCGACGCCAATGCCGCCCCCGAGGCAATCCTGAAACAATGTCTGCAAAGCCCCCACACCCGTCTGCCTGTGTTCCGGGACGAGCCGGAAAACATCGTGGGCGTCGTCCACGCCAAGGACCTCTTTCGCGCCATGTATGCGCAGGCAGGCAGCAGCGACGGCGGGACCGACCGTTTGGCAAGCTTTGACATCGGAAAGGTGGCAAACGACCCTTACTTTGTGCCCGAAACCACGACGCTGGACGACCAGATGCGGGAATTCCTGCGGATGCACAGCCATTTTGCATTGGTTGTGGATGAATATGGGTCACTGCGAGGCCTGATCACGCTTGAAGATATTCTTGAAGAAATCGTGGGCGAGATTGCCGATGAGTTCGACATAGACGAAGAGGTTCCGGTAACACGCATCGAAGATGGCCAGTATCTGGTTGAAGGTTCCATGACAATCCGGGATGCCAACAGGGCACTGGACTGGTCTCTGCCGGATGACGAGGCGAACACGCTGGCCGGTCTGGTGATTCACGAGGCCCAGATGATCCCTGACGTCGGTCAGGTGTTTTCGTTCCACGGTTTCCGGTTCGAGGTCACGGCGCGTGAAGGCAACCGCATCACCGGACTGAAAGTGCGCCCCCTGTAGCTCTTGCGATTTTTCTGAAATGTTCCGCGCGCTGCCCAAGCGCCTGTCGTCAACCGAACGACCCAATTGCGCTGAACCGGGCGCGGATACTCCGATCATCGCAAAGTCCGGCCCAAGCACGGAGCTGGGCGAGATGGGCCAGTTTGATCACCCCGACTTTGTTGCCGCCGTGCAATAAAGTGAAAAAGCGGCCTTTCCGGCCGAAAAACCACCGGGCGATGTCGTGCTGAACGAGGCGCAGGCCGTCTGTTTGTTTGCCCTCGGTTACAGGTTTCGACGCACTTTGGCTGCGCGAGAAGGCTGTGCAAATCCAAAGCTGGTGCAATAGGTGACATGCGACACTTGTTGTCGCTAACAGACGAGTAATATCCCCATCGGCTCGACAGTTTTTTTCAAAATCATGGGGAGGAACACTGTGAAAACCACCTGTCAGGTTGCCGTCATCGGGGGCGGCGTCGTCGGTTGTTCGGTGCTCTATCACCTGACCAAGCTGGGTTGGTCCGACGTGATGTTGCTGGAGCGGTCGGAACTGACCAGCGGATCGACCTGGCACGCGGCGGGCGGGTTTCATACGCTGAACGGCGACACCAACATGGCCGCACTGCAAGGCTATACCATCCGCCTGTACAAGGAGTTGGAAGAGATCACTGGCATGTCTTGCGGGCTGCATCATGTGGGCGGCATTACGCTGGCTGACAACCAGGACCGGTTCGACATGCTGCTGGCCGAACGCGCCAAGCATCGCTTTATGGGGCTGGAAACCGAGATCGTCGGCCCCGACGAGATCAAGAAGATCGCCCCTATCACCAACACCAACGGCATCATCGGCGCGCTGTATGATCCGCTGGACGGGCACCTCGACCCCTCGGGCACGACCCACGCCTATGCCAAGGCCGCACGCATGGGCGGGGCCACGATCGAAACCCACTGCATGGTGCGCGAGACCAACCAGCGCCCCGACGGTACATGGGACGTGGTCACCGACAAGGGCACCATCCACGCTGAGCATATCGTCAACGCCGGCGGCCTCTGGGCGCGCGAGGTGGGCGCGATGGCGGGCATCTACTTCCCGCTACACCCGATGGAACACCAATACCTGGTCACCGACAACATCCCCGAAATCGAGGCGATCATCGACGCAGGCGGCGAGCATCCGCACGTCATGGACCCGGCCGGCGAGAGCTATCTGCGGCAGGAAGGGCGCGGCCTGTGCATCGGCTTCTACGAACAACCCTGCAAGCCTTGGGCGGTGGACGGCACGCCGTGGGAGTTCGGCCACGAGCTGCTGCCCGATGATTTCGACAAGATCACCGACTCGATCGAGTTCGCCTATCGCCGTTTCCCGGTTCTGGCCGAGGCCGGAGTTAAATCGGTGATCCACGGCCCCTTCACCTTTGCCCCCAACGGCAACCCGCTGGTCGGGCCGGTGCCGGGCGTGCGCAACTACTGGTCGGCCTGCGGCGTGATGGCCGGGTTCAGCCAGGGCGGCGGCGTCGGTCTGACGCTGGCGCAATGGATGATCGAAGGCGAGCCCGAGCGCGACGTCTTTGCCATGGACGTCGCCCGCTTCGGCGACTGGATCACCCCCGGCTACACCCGCCCCAAGGTGATCGAGAACTATCAGAAACGATTCTCCGTCGCCTACCCCAACGAGGAACTGCCCGCCGCGCGGCCCAACCGCACCACGCCGATGTATGACATATTCAGCGATCTGGGCGCCGTCTGGGGCCAGCAATACGGGTTCGAGGTCGCCAACTATTTCGCGCAAGCGGGCGAACCGAGCTATGAAACCCCGACCTTCCGCCGCTCGGACGCCTTCGCGGCAACCGGCCGCGAGGTACGTGCCGTGCGCGGGGGCGTCGGCATCAACGAGGTGCACAATTTCGGCAAATACCTTGTGACAGGTCCGCGCGCCCGCGACTGGCTGGATCGGATCATGGCCGGGCGCATCCCCGCCCCGGGCCGCCTGTCACTGACCCCGATGCTGTCGCCCAAGGGCAAGCTGATCGGCGATTTCACCGTGTCGTGCCTGGGCGAGGAAGAATTCCAGCTCACCGCCTCCTACGGGGCACAGAACTTCCACATGCGCTGGTTCCGGCAGCATCAGCAAGACGGCGCAACCGTTGAAAACATCTCTGACCGCCGCAACGGCTTCCAGATCGCCGGCCCCAAGGCCCGCGAGGTTCTGGCCGCCTGCACCCGCGCCGATGTCAGCGGCATGCGCTTCATGGACGTGCGCCGCATGGTCGTGGGCATGACCGACTGCATCGTGCAGCGGGTCAGCTATACCGGCGACCTGGGGTTCGAGATCTACTGCGATCCGATGGCGCAGCGCCAGCTTTGGTGGACCCTATGGCAGGCCGGCCAACCGCACGGCATGGTGCCCTTCGGCATGCGCGCGATGATGAGCCTGCGGCTCGACAAGTTCTTCGGCTCGTGGATGCGCGAATTCTCACCCGACTACACCCCCGCCGAAACCCGGCTCGACCGCTTCATCGCCTTCAACAAGCCCGCTGATTTCATCGGCCGAGCCGCCGCCGAGACGGAACGTGCCGACGGCCCCGCGCGCAGGCTGGTGGCCTTCGAGGTCGACGCAGACGACGCCGACGTGAACGCCTATGAACCGATCTGGCTCGACGGCACTGTCGTGGGCTTCTGCACCTCGGGCGGTTATTCGCATTATGCCCGCAAGTCCGTCGCCATCGGTTTTCTGCCAACCGAACGCGCAGCAGAAGGGCTTGAAGTCAAGATCGAAATACTGGGCCAGATGCGCAAGGCAAAGGTCATCTCGACACCCTTGTTTGACGCAGATGGCGCCCGAATGAGGGGATGACTCGCGCTCGGGCCGACGGCATTGTACCGAAATGACTGAAATACCCATTATCCTTCTGGCAGCGGGTCAATCCAGCCGCATGGGTGGCATCGACAAATTGATGCAGCCGATCAACGGTATTCCGTTGGTCGCACGCTCGGCACGCACAGCCTCCGCCGTGGGTCCTGTGATTGTCGCCCTGCCCCCTGAACCAAATCCCAGATATGGCGCACTTGATGGCATGGATGTTCAGATCGTTCCGGTCCGGGATGCGGCAGAAGGCATGAACGCCAGTTTGCGCGCCGCAATCCAAAAACTGCCGCCGGATGCTCCCGCCGCGATGGTTTTGCTGGCCGATCTGCCCGATCTGACTCAGGCTGACTTGGCAACAATCCTGAAAGCGCGACTAACCCATCCCGACTACCTGATCTGGCGTGGTACAACCGAGGATGGAAAGCCCGGTCATCCGGTGGTGTTTGACAGATCCCTTTTTGGTCAACTGTCACAGTTGCAGGGGGACGACGGTGCACAAGAGATCGTGCGGGAGCATAAAGACTTTGTTCATCTGCATCCGCTCCCCGGCCGAAACGCACTTTTGGATCTGGATACCCTGGATGACTGGAAGGCCTGGCGCAAAAAACATGCCCCCTGAACAAACACGGCCCGGTCTTATCGACCGGGCCGGTGCCCAAAACAGGACTACCACTTTGCTCAATCTCCAAAGTGTGGCCAGTGTGCTTTCAGAAACACTCCGACTCCCAAACAGCCAAACCTAAACAAGACCCCCTCGTTAACACGCCGCTATCACT
Source organism: Ruegeria sp. HKCCD6428 (assembly GCF_013110595.1). NCBI lineage: Bacteria > Pseudomonadati > Pseudomonadota > Alphaproteobacteria > Rhodobacterales > Roseobacteraceae > Ruegeria > Ruegeria sp. HKCCD6428. The sequence continues at coordinate 376,352 of NZ_WVQX01000001.1, read as the reverse complement.
TTTGGTGATCGAGTTAGCCGCCAGCGCCCCCTAGCGCTTTTGGCTCCCCTCACTTGGGCACCTTTATCCTCACTTATCCGATCGCTCGAAACAACGTAAAATTGGAAGGAATGGTTAATTTGGGTCTTCTGCGAATGGCTTTTACGCAACATCGCGCGAGACTAGGATCAACTTAAAGGAGACTCTTCAAATTCGGAAGGGGTAGCGATTCGTGATTAAGCGCAAACTTATTCACCGATATCCGCACTCAAAAAGATTTTTAGTGTGTCAAGCCATGCCTCACACAAACCCACCCACAACCATTGGAAGAGCAGCTTTTTTCTCCATCATTCGGAAGGATGATTGTCAACAAAACAAAACAAATTCAATATTTTTGAAAGTTTGACGCCATTTTTAGCAACAATCCTCCGATTCGCTCTGGTGCGGATCGGTGAAATTCCGCGAATCCCGATCGACGTCGACCGCAACCCAACACCGGCTTTGTGGCAAAATTAAGATTTATTAATTGATCAGTCAGGAAACGCCAATTCTGAGCATGCAACTGTTGTCTCAACGCGCAGCCGCAACTGCGTGACGATAATCAGGAGACACAAATGAGCATCCGCAAATCCTCGCTTCTACTTCCCCGCACTTCCAACTGGGTCGGTGTCAGTACGCTCGGCGCGGCCCTACTGGCAACGACGGCTATCCCGTCCATGGCGGACGAGGCATTGGCCGATCTGGTTGAGACCGTTTCACCCTCGGTCGTAACCATCATCGCTGAACAAGATACAGCGCCGACCCCAACCCAGGGGCAAAACTTTGACTTCGAAGGACACCCTTTTGGTGAATTCTTCAAACGCTTCGGCGGCCCCGAAGGGTTCAACATGCCGCAACGCGGCCCATCCCAGGGCCTGGGTTCGGGATTTGTTCTGGACGAAGCCGGATACATTGTCACCAATCACCATGTCGTCGACAATGCCTCGACCGTGACCGTAAGGCTCAGCGATGACCGTACCTTCGAAGCCGAAGTGGTCGGAACGGACCCGTTGACGGATATCGCGGTTCTGAAAATCGACGCAGGAACTGACCTGCAAGCCGTGGAGCTTGGCGACAGTGACGAGATCCGCGTAGGTGAAGATGTGGTCGCCATCGGCAACCCCTTCGGCCTGAGCTCGACCGTGACCACAGGCATCGTTTCGGCAAAAGGCCGCAACATCTCGGAAGGCCCTTATGCCGAGTTCATCCAGACAGATGCAGCGATCAACAAAGGCAACTCGGGCGGTCCCCTGTTCAACATGGATGGCGAAGTGGTCGGTGTGAACTCGGCCATCTATTCACCCAGCGGTGGTTCTGTGGGGCTTGGATTTGCCGTCACGTCGAACATCGTTGAACACATCGCGGCCGATCTGCGGGATGACGGACAGGTGAGCCGCGGCTGGCTGGGCGTGTCGATCCAGAACGTAAGCCCACAACTTGCGGCAGCGTTGGGAATCGAGGCTTCCTCGGGTGCGCTGGTGTCTGACGTGGTTGCCGGCAGCCCGGCAGACGGCGCCCTGAAGCAGGGAGACGTTATCCTGAGCTTTAACGACGATGCCGTGGAGTCCAGCGGTGACCTTCCCATCCTTGTGGGCACGACCAAGGTCGGCACCGACAGCACTCTGACCGTTTTGCGTGACGGCAAGATGGAAACTGTGACCTTGACGGTTGGCCAGCATCAGGCCGCATCGGCCGAGGCCGACAAACCGGTCGAGGCGGAAGTTGCGGGAACAACACTGGGTGTGACCGTGGCCCCCCTGACCGAAGCGGTTCGGGCAGAAAATGGTGTTGCTGAAACCGTCGAGGGCGTTGTCGTCACCGACCTGAAGCCCGACAGCCCTGCGGCAAAGGCTGGCCTGCAACGCGGCGATGTGATCGTCAAGCTCGGCAATCAGGACACTGTCACTCCGGATGCTTTGAAGGCTGCGCTGGACAGTGAAAAAACCGATCCTGCCCTGGTGCTGATCAACCGTGGCGGCAGCCAGATTTTTGTCGCGGTCGAACTGGCCTGACCTTGAACATGCGTGCGCCGCTTGATGGGGATTTTCGGCGCACGCCTCACCCGGCGGATCAGAGTTGTCCACTATCCGCCGGGCTTGCCGGGTGCCGGCCCAGCACCCGGCAAGAACTTCTTCTAACCATATGCTTTAGTTAAAATTTGTGTTTAAATATCAAAAGAAAGGATCCCGACCATGAGCCGCCGTCTGTTGATCGTCGAAGATGATGCTGACACCAGGGACTTCATCGCCAAAGGTTTTGGCGAAGAGGGGTATGTGGTCGAAACCGCTGCTGACGGTCGTGAGGGGTTGTACCATGCCACGGACGGTGGGTTTGACGCCATTGTTCTTGACAGGATGCTACCCGGTCTGGACGGGCTGTCGCTGATCAAGTCGATGCGGGCCGCCGGTTTGAAAACCCCGGTTTTGATGCTGACGGCGATGAGCGCCGTGGACGAAAGGGTAAAAGGGCTGCGCTCGGGCGCTGACGATTACCTGGTCAAGCCTTTTTCGTTTCAGGAGTTGCACGCCAGAATCGAAGCCCTTTTGCGTCGCCCTCAGGAATCCGAAGAGTCGCCGACATTGACTTGCAAAGACCTTCAGATGGATTTGCTGACCCGCAAGGTCACACGCGACGGGCACGAGATCACCCTGACACCGCGTGAGTTTCAGATTCTCGAATTTTTCCTGCGCCGCAAGAACCGCGTGGTGTCGCGCACCATGTTGCTTGAAGGCGTTTGGGATTATCATTTTGACCCAAACACCAACGTCGTGGACGTGCATATTTCGAAGTTGCGGCGCCAATTGGACGAAGGCGGTGACGCGCCATTGATTGAAACCGTCCGCGGAGCGGGTTACATGATGTCCGATGGATAACCTTCGGCTTTCCCTGAACAATTCCCGCACAAGGCTGGTTGCAACCAGCATGTTTCTGAGCACGATTCTGACGGCGTCTGTACTCGCCATCGTCTATGTGACCGCCAATCGAAGCATCGAGGCCGAAACCCGCTCGGTCGTATCAGCCGAGTTGACAGGGCTTGCGGATGAATACGAAAGGCGTGGGCTGATAGGTTTGATCACTGCAATTGAGCGCCGTTTGCCAAGTGCCGCCGAGCGGGACGCGCTGTATCTTTTGACAGACAGGTTGGGGGTCAAACTTGTCGGCAATCTCAAGTCTTGGCCGGTGAACATTGCCGCTGGAAGCGGTTGGGTGGACTTGGAATTGCGCCGGGCCGACAATGATCAGCTTGTGCCGGTTTCAGCCGCATCCATCCGCCTGCCGGGCGGCGAGCGCCTGCTGGTTGGGCGGGATGCAGCGTCGCGCCAGCAATTCGACAGGGTTTTGTTTCGCTCGGTTGCGTTGGCGCTTGGGATTGCTTTGGTTCTGAGCGTCATCACCGGCTGGTTGTTCACGCGTTTGGTGTTTTTACGCCTTTCGGATATCGCCAGTACGGCCGAGAATATCGTTTCAGGCGATCTGTCAAAACGGATGCCGCTGCGCGGAACCGGGGACGAATTCGATCAGGTTTCAGGCACATTGAACAACATGCTTGACCGGATCGAGGAGTTGATAAGCAACCTTCGGACCACATCTAATTCGATTGCTCATGATCTCCGCTCACCTTTGTCTCGTCTGCGGCAAAGGGTCGAGGCCCTCTCTGAACCCGACAAAAGCGACTTGGATCGCGAGATCGACATTGCGCGGGCGACGGGTGAAATCGATCACGTCCTACGGGTTTTGGGGCAGCTCACCGAAATCTCTCGGGCCGAGGCCGGTCTGGGACGAGAACAATTCGAAACCATCGATTTGCAGCAACTTGTTGGCGATGTTGTCGAGCTTTATGACCCGGTGGCCGCCGATCAAGGCGTGCAGCTTGAAGTCAAGGGTTCCGCCCCTGCCATTCAGGGGCACCGGCCGCTTCTGTCGCAAGCTCTTTCCAATCTGTTGGAAAACGCAATGCGTTACGCGCCGGAACATACTGCAATCACGATCTCGATCGGTACTCGCGACGGTTTCACCCAACTGAGCGTCAGGGATCGTGGCCCCGGCGTGCCGCCTGAAGAACTGGATCGCCTTCAGCTTCCTTTCGTGACACTTGACCCCGCGCGGACGGAACGGAATGCGGGATTGGGCCTGGCTCTGGTGGCCGCAATCTCACATATGCACGGCGGAAAATTCGCCGCCCGGAACTGCGACCCCGGGCTGGAAACCACGATCAATCTGGCACAACTGCGTTAATCCGGAACGCCGTATATCGCCATGGTCTTGTTCTTGTATCGCGTGTCGGCGGTGACATCTGCACCGAACCAATCCGGTGGCACGTATCCTTTGGCCTGCTCCTCCGAAGTGAACTCTACCTCGACCAGGCGCAACGGTGCCAGATCGCCTGAAAAGACGTCCAGCTCGAACAGCAAACCATCCGGCAAATGGCCGGTGTAGCGCTCTTTTTCAACCCTGCGCCCATCGGTTTCCGGCCAGAATGTTTCGAACTGATCCGCGGTGATCTCTGCCTCTCGTTCTACCCGGACCAGGCCACCGACCCCTTTCAAGGTCAGGAAATACGCATCGTTCTTTTGCCTCAGCCGCAGCTCGGTGGAATCGTCGGGGGCCGTCAGATAACCCTGCCTTACGACGGCCTTTTTCGCTTCGCTCAGGTCCGGCAGGCTTGAAACCAGAAACTTGCGCTCGATTTCCTTGCTCATTGGTTCGAAATCACTCCGTTTTCCAGCTCTTCGAACAGCGCCCTGTAAGACGCACAGGCCGCACTGCGCCCGGCATAGGTACAGACCGGGGCACGATACTGACCCATCTTTTCAATATCCGCAGCGAAAGGAACCACCGCCTGCAAAAACCGTTTCGGATACAGCTTGCGCATCTCCTTCATGGTTTCCTGATGCAAAACCTTCCGGTGTTGCACCATCGAAAAAAAGGCGCGCAGCTTTTTCTTGCGCAGCTTGTGTTGTTCAAAAAAGCTTACCAACTGATCGAAACTCCGCTCGGACAGGGTTGTCGGCATGACCGGCACGACGATTTCATCGGCAGCTTTGAAGACATTCTCGGACAAAGTTGAAAAGTTGGGCGGGCAATCCAGAATGATCACGTCATAGTCGCTGCCCGCGGCCATCAAAGCTTTTTTCAGCCGCGAGCGTTTGTTCCGCATCCGCGACAGGAACACGTCGAAGTCGCGAAAGGTCAGGTTCGCCGGCAGCACGTCCAGCCCTTCGAAGTCACTGGCCCGGATCGCCTTGATAAACCGCGCCACATCCTCGAAAAACCGCGCATCCTTCAGTTTTTTTGATGGCTTCACCCGAAAGTAGAACCCTGAAGCGCCCTGGGGGTCGAGATCACACAACAGCACCTGTTGCCCCGCCTGCGCATAGGAATAAGCCAGGTTCACCGAAGTAGCGGTTTTGCCAACACCGCCCTTGTTGCTGTAACAGGCAATGATCTTCATTCCTCACTCCTTTTGTCGGTGAAACAAGTTCTGAAACAGGCGCCGGGTATCTGGCCCGTCAAACTTCTGAAAGCTGGCAATCACGCGGCTCCGCTCGGCCTTTTGGCGCTGATCCAGAACCGCAATCAATCCCCCAACGGCCAGGCCCATCCGCGCATCCACATGGCCCCGCGTGTCGCTGTGCTGCGCGACAAAAGCCGTCAAGGACTCTTGCTGGACAGCGCAGTCGTTGAACACACCCAGATTGTCCTGTAGCTTTTTCAACGGCTTGATGATTGTCTTGAAGCTCTTTTCATCGAACAGAGGCCCAAATATCTCCATCAGATAGCGCAGTTTCTTGCAATCGATACGAAGGTCATGCACGGTTTCGTCCGGAGTTTCGTCGGTGACACCGCGTGCGATTTTGCAGACCTTGCGGTACCGTTTCCAGATCAATGCGCACGCGTATTCATGTGCTGCCCGTATCGCGTTTGATCCGGGCGTCAGGTGATCCGTTCCGTTGAACATCGCCGTCAGATCGGACATACGGGCGTTGTATTCGTCACTGCGCAACCGGCGGGACAAGAGTGACAATTCCTTGGCGCGCTCCTTCTCGAAAAGGTCGAACATCTCTTGCAGGCCCCTGTGAAGACTGGTCGGCACAAGACTGAAGTATTTATCTTTTTCCAGAAGGTAGACATCCAGATCACGCATACGCCCGGTGGCGGCCATGAGATCGGAAAAGACACGCTTCAATTGCACTGTCTGCGCGTCTGAAAATACGCCTTTGAACAGGCTGATCACGGATCGGACCTTTCGCAATGACACCCGGTAATCATGCAGAAACTCTGTGTCGATATCGGCTATCATCCCATATTCGTTTTGCCGGGCAACTTGCAGATATGTTTGAATGATATCTGCCGCGACCTGAATAGATGGCTCAGCTTTTCCCATCTTGATCTCTGGCTTGGCGCGATAGGCGGCCATGCCCGGGAAAAGTCCGGCACAAAGCGCTTCGACACCCGGTCCGCCCCTGGACAAGGCGGAAAACGCGGTGTTCACTTTTTGAAATTCTTTCTGATACCCCCGCAGCCGCTGAAGCTGAACGATTGCTGCCTGACCCGTCTGCGAAGACAGGCACCAAACCGTTCCCCTGACCAGCGTTTTCTCCAGCTCATCCAATATGGCGAGGGGATTCGTCTGAATCTCTCCGGTTCCGATCTGCATCAGCGCACGCAGTTTGGGGAAACCCTTCAAAGCCGCTTTCACCGGACCCTGCGGCAGGTCTTGAACAAACCGCCCCTGCCCCTTGCCGCGTTGAGACAGCGGCGCACGGCCGTTCTGGAAAAGCCACAGTGTTTCTGCGACCTCAACCAGAACACGACCTGAATTCCGCATCGATTGATCGTGGCAATCCAAAAGCACGAAAGATCTCGATTCCGTTGATGGGCCGATCCTGATCGTGAACCCGGGAATGAGCTTTTCAACATGCGCTTTGTCAATGGATTGGGACAGAATGCACTGAACACTTGAAGGTTCGGTCATGATCCACCAATCCAGGGCGTTTTCAGGTGTTCATTGACATTTGTCTCAACGATCTTCTGCACGCTGGTTCCTTCTTCGACGGTTCTGATCCTTCATCACGTTCAGCGTTTTCGGCTTTTACCTTGGTCAGCAGTTTGTCTGGCCCTGGACCCACCCGCTTTTGGTATCTGTTGGCTTTTGAAACCCGGACCGCCGAGGCAGCATGACTTCATGAGAGCGGAAACACCAGAAGACAGCAAGACTTTATGTTTCGCCAACGCGCAAACATGGGTGACAGACCCCAGAGGTGCAATTAAGACAGGCTCATGAGCGATCCAGTTTCTTCGATCCGCAACCTTGGCCCGGCTTTCGAGCAGGCCTGCGCGCGCGCCGGCATCCACTCGGCTGATGAACTGCGACAGCTGGGACCGGATGAAGCCTATGCCCGGCTTTTGCGGGCTGGTACCAAAGCACATTTCATCGGCTACTATGTTTTGGTGATGGGGCTTCAGGGACGCCCCTGGAATGATTGCAAGGGTGAAGAGAAAAAGAAGCTGCGACAACGTTTCGACGCGATCAAGGCCGGCAACAGCGCCGCGCCGGAAAACCGGATGGTTGCCGATCTGGATGCCGTCGGGGTTCGGGTTGAACCCAAAGATCTAAAGCAGGTCTGAACAAAAAAAGGCCGCTCCTGGCAGAGCGGCCCGATCTTTCGGCAAAAAACCGGTTTAGCCGACCAGTTCGATGCCCGAGAAGAAATATGCGATCTCAACAGCCGCTGTTTCCGGTGCATCCGAACCATGGACCGAGTTTTCGCCAACCGATTCAGCAAATTCCGCGCGGATGGTGCCCGGTGCTGCGTCCGCCGGGTTGGTTGCACCCATGACTTCACGGTTCTTCGCAATGGCACCTTCGCCTTCCAGAACCTGAACAACGACCGGAGCCGACGACATGAATTCGCACAGTTCGTCATAGAACGGACGCTCGGCATGTACTTCGTAGAACTTGCCGGCTTGTTCCTTGGTCATGTGGATGCGCTTCTGCGCAACGATACGCAGCCCGGCTTCTTCGAACTTGGCGTTGATCTTGCCAGTCAGGTTGCGACGCGTTGCGTCGGGTTTGATGATCGAGAATGTACGTTCCAGTGCCATGTCGGCCTCTCCTTACAATGTGGCGCGGGTCCGCGCCGAAATCCATCGCGCGCCGCGTACCACGGTCTTTCGCTCATGAAAAGTGTTATGATGGTTTGCCTGCCGCTTTGGCGCTCAGAATGTATCCGGCAAAGGGTCTACCCGGTCCAGACGCCGAACGTAAAGCACTGCAAGCAAACCTGCAAAACTGCTGGCCCACATCATGCCCAGAACCAGAAACGGCCCGTTTTCAGGGCTGACAAACGCTCCCGTCATCGAGGTCAGGATCGCGCCAAGCCCGACCACCATCGCCCCGGACAACCCTGCCGCGCTGCCTGCCAGTTTGGGTCGCACGGACATGACCCCTGCCGAAGCGTTTGCATTGGTCAGTCCATTGCCGAACCCAACGCAGATGGCCGAACCGAAGAATACCCAGACTGACCCCAGCCCGGCGATGAACAGAAGCAATCCGCAGAATGGCCCGGTCGAAGCCACAACGCGGCCGATCAGGATCATTGTGGTCAGACGTGTCCGTGCCGCGATCCGACCAGTAACGAAGTTACCGACCATGAACCCGCCTGTTATGATACCAATCCCAAGTCCCAACATGGCAGGGCTCAGATCAAACCATGCGGCAGCCACCAATGGCGCGCCGGTGATGAAGCTGTAGAACCCACCAATCGAAAACGATGCGCATAAGGCATAGCCCCAGAATCGGCGGGCGCGGAACAGATCCGGATACTCGCGCAATTGGGCTGTAAAGGTTGAAGAGCGGTTTGTATTGGTCTCGCCCATGTCGAACCAAAGCAAAACCAGCAGCCCTGCCCCCAGCACAGTGTAAAGAACAAACCCCGAGCGCCAGCCAAAGAGCATGTCGAGTGTCCCACCCAGCATAGGGCCAAGCATTGGGGCCAAAGCCATGGCCATCGCCACATACCCCAGTTTGCTTGCAGCCTCGTTCGGCGGATACCGATCTCTGATCGATGCGCTGGAAAGAACTGACCCAGCCACCACCGCGGCCTGCAAAAGACGAAAGCCCAGGAACGTCCAAATGGCCTCGGCCAGAGAGCATCCGATTGAGGCGATGACGAAGATGGTGATGCACATCAAAAGTATCGGTCTGCGCCCGTAACGATCGGAAAGCGGACCCATGATCAGCTGCAACACGGCTGAGACCGCCAGATACCCGGCAACCGACAGGTTAACCAAGCCATAATCCACACCGAAATCCGTACTCATGTGGGCCAAAGACGGCAGGAACATGTTCAGTGACAAAACCGACAGTGCCGTGGCAAAAATCAGAGTGACCAAGTGCGGAGGTGTCCGGGCCGCGCGCATGTGAAAACCGTTCCGAATAGCAAACGACACAGCGCTATCACATTGCTTAAAGATTGAACATGCCGAGCCGCTGGCGGAGGCAACACAGCTCTGCTAAGAGCGCCCCATGTTACGGATCGAAGACATCACTTATGCCGTTGAAGGTCGCCCGTTGTTTGACGGCGCAACCGCGACAATTCCCGATGGTCACAAGGTTGGCCTTGTCGGTCGGAACGGAACCGGAAAGACCACGCTGTTCCGCCTGATCCGGGGCGAGTTGGCTTTGGAATCGGGAAATATCTCGGTCCCGAAACGCGCTCGGATCGGTGGCGTGGCGCAAGAGGTGCCCTCCTCTGACGTCTCGCTGATCAATACGGTCCTGGCCGCCGATACTGAACGCAGTGCATTGATGGCCGAGGCCGAAAGCGCCGAAGACCCGACACGTATCGCTGAAATTCAGACACGTCTGGCCGATATCGACGCCTGGTCCGCCGAGGCCCGCGCGGCTTCGATCCTCAAGGGGTTGGGCTTTGACGACGAAGACCAGCAGCGCCCCTGTTCGGATTTCTCGGGCGGCTGGCGGATGCGCGTTGCGCTGGCGGCGGTGCTGTTTTCTCAGCCCGATCTGCTGCTGCTGGACGAACCGACCAACTATCTGGACCTCGAAGGCGCGCTGTGGCTGGAAAGCTATTTGGCCAAATATCCGCACACTGTGATCATCATCAGCCACGACCGCGGCCTTCTGAACCGCGCCGTTGGTTCGATCCTGCATCTGGAAGACCGCAAGCTGACCTATTACGCCGTGCCCTACGATAAGTTCGCGGAACGCCGTGCGGAACGGCTGGCACAGGCGGAATCGGAAAACGCCAAGGCCAAGGCCCGCATCGCACATCTGCAAAGCTTTGTGGATCGGTTCCGCTACAAGGCCTCGAAGGCCGTTCAGGCCCAGTCGCGCCTGAAGATGATCGAACGCATCCAACTGGTCTCGACCCCGCAAGAGGCCGCCCTGCGCGCCTTCAGCTTTCCGGAACCCGAGGAACTGTCTCCACCGATCATCCAGATCGAAGGCGGCGTCACCGGCTATGGCGAAACCGAAGTGCTGCGCCGCCTGAACCTGCGTATCGATCAGGATGACCGTATCGCGCTGTTGGGCAAGAACGGACAGGGCAAGTCGACCTTGTCCAAGCTGCTGTCGGACCGGCTGCCCCTCATGGCGGGCAAGATGACCCGAAGCAACAAGCTGCGCATCGGGTATTTCGCACAGCATCAGGTGGATGAGCTTTACGTGGACGAAACGCCGCTGGACCACCTGCGCCGTCTGCGCCCTGACGAAGCGCCGGGCAAGTGGCGATCGCGACTGGCCGGGTTCGGGTTGAATGCGGATCAGGCGGAAACCGAGGTCGGGCGCCTGTCGGGCGGACAGAAAGCGCGGCTTTCTCTGCTGCTCGCCACGATCGACGCGCCCCATATGCTGATCCTTGACGAGCCGACCAACCACCTTGACATCGAAAGCCGCGAGGCGCTGGTCGAGGCGCTGACGGCTTATTCCGGCGCGGTGGTTCTGGTCAGTCACGACATGCACTTGCTGAGCCTTGTCGCGGATCGACTCTGGCTGGTTTCGGACGGTAGTGTCAAACCTTTCGACGGCGACCTTGAAGCCTATCGGTCCCTGCTGCTGGCGCGCGACAGACCCGCCAGGGAAAAGCCCCGGGCGGTCAAATCGAAACACCCCCCGCGCGAGACGATACTGGCCTTGCGTGCGGATCTGCGCAAATGCGAGGACCGGATCGAAAAGCTGACGGAAATGCATGACAAGCTTTCGACCAAACTGGCCGATCCGGCGCTGTACGAGGACGACAGGATCAACGACCTGGAAACCTGGAACCGCAAGTTCACCGAAGTCACCGAGGCCATGCAAAAAGCCGAGGCATTGTGGGTCGCGGCCGCCGAACGGCTTGAACGGGCGGAAACCGCATGAGCACGCCCATCACGGACACCAACGCCATGATCGCGGGTATGCATCCCGACTTGCAGCCCGGTGAATTTGCCTTTGTCGTATGGCCTGAAGACAAACCCTGGCCACAGGGCACGCGGGCCAGCTGTGCCGAGGCCGAAGGGCTGTCTCTTGTCGTCCCGATCGCGGCGGCTCCGCAAGATGCTGTCGCGATGCGGTGCATCACGTTGCAGGTTCATTCCTCGCTGGAAGGTGTTGGTTTGACCGCCGCCGTTTCCAGCGCGCTGGCACGGGCCGGCATTCCCGCGAACATGGTCGCGGGGTATCACCACGATCACGTCTATGTCCCATCGGGTTGTTCGCAGGATGCCATGCGTATCCTGCAAGACCTGCAACGGAGCAGCAGATAGCAATGGACAGTGCATTTCTGATTACCGCGTTCACAACGCTTTTCGTGGTCCTTGATCCGCCCGCGCAAACGCCGATCTTCGTGGCGCTGACACAGGGTATGGACTGGCACACGCGCCGGTCCATTGCCATTCGGGCCTGCCTGACGGCGGGTTTCATCCTGGCCCTGTTTGCCGCCTTTGGCGAAGCCCTTCTGGGGTTTGTTGGCATCTCGATGGAAGCGTTCCGCGTTGCAGGAGGTGTCCTGCTGTTCCTGACCGCGCTGGATATGCTGTTTGAACGCCGCACCAAGCGACGCGAAAGCAGCGCCGAGGAAGAGGAACACCCGGACCCGTCCGTCTTTCCCCTGGGCATCCCGCTGATTGCAGGCCCCGGATCGATTGCAACGATGATTCTGCTTGCGGGCCAGCAGCCGGGCATTCAGGGCCTTGCTATTGTCATCGGTGTGATGCTGGTTGTGCTGGCAATGGTCTTCGTGATGTATCTGACCTCTGGCGCGGTCGCGCGGGTTTTGGGCAAAACCGGGCTGAACGTGTTGACCCGGCTGCTGGGGATGTTGCTTGCGGCCTTGTCGGTGCAGTTCATTCTCGATGGCCTCAAGGCCTTTGGTTTTGCGTCTTAAACCCCCATATATGTGACGTGCAATTTGAGTGGGGTGAACCCTGTGGACAGCGTCGATATCGGACAACTGGTCTATCTGGTCGTGCTTGGGCTGGCCGTCGCGTTCTGGTTCGTTTCGCAAAACCGCCAGTCCCTGAACAAGACGTTGCAGCAGGTGATGGCCTGGGTGTTCATTTTTGTTGGCGTCATCGCCGTCATCGGCCTGTGGGAAGACATCCGGTCTTCGGTTGGCCCTGCCCCGCAGATGACCGTCACCGGCAACGCAATCGAGGTGCCTCGTGCCTATGATGGTCATTATTACCTTCCGGTTTTGGTGAATGGTGAGCCGATCAACTTTCTTGTCGACACCGGCGCCAGCCAGATCGTTCTCAGTGCCCGGGACGCAGAACGTGTAGGCATCGACCCCGATCAACTGAACTATTTCGGCCGCGCCCTGACCGCCAACGGCGAGGTGCGCACAGCACCGGTGCGGCTTGACACCCTGACCGCAGGCCCCATTACCGACCAGAACGTATCGGCCTGGGTCAATGAGGGCGAGCTGGATAAATCGCTTTTGGGGATGGAATATCTGCATCGTTTCTCGAGCGTCCAATTTGCAAATGGCAAGTTGATCCTGTCTCGTTGACGGCCCTGATCACTTGAGAACAAAAATAGAACATGCTAGCATTCCGGCATGTCCACTCAACTTCTTGGCCACAAAACTGCGCGTCAGGCACCGGGGGTAAAGCTCCATCCGCAGATCACCCTGGAACTGGGCCGCGTGCACGAGGCATGCGGCCCCGCCCGGCGCAGCTTTGCCATGTGGCTGGCCGGTCAGACGCAGGGGCCAGTCTTGTGGATTTCCCCCGCCTGGGAACCCGGCCAGCTGAACCCCGATGGGATGATGGCCTTTGCCGATCCGGCCCGGTTCATTTTTGTTCATCCCACCCGTGCCGAAGATCTGCTGTGGTGCCTGGAGGAGGCGCTGCGCAGCGGGGCCATTCCGCTGATCATCGGCGACCTGCCCGGCGCACCGGGGCTCACGCCGATACGCCGGATGCATCTGGCCGCCGAACAGGGGGGTGCGATGGGGCGGGCTCCGCTTGGTTTGCTGCTGACACCCGGAGATGGCGGCGCGCAAGGGGTTGAGACGCGCTGGCACATGGCGGCCACCCATCGGGATGAGGCTCGGATCTGGACCCTGACACGCCGCCGCGCCCGTGCCCTGCCCCCGGTCACATGGCAGGCCACCATGACCGCCGCCCGTGCCGGGTTGCATCTGGAACGGATCGAAACCGAAGACACACCGGCATAAAGCCACACGGATCACGCAAGATGTGACTGGTCAAAACGCGGGCCGCGCCCTAGCGTCACCACATGAGCCACCCGATCCATGACAGCCGCTATTCCTGGCTTCGCCTTCTAATCACGCTCGCCATTGCAACAGTGGCGAATGTGGGCATGTGGGCCGTGATCGTGGTCATGCCCGCAGTCGAAGCCGAATTCGGGGCCGGTCGTGCCGAAGCCTCGATGCCGTACACTCTGGCGATGATCGGTTTTGCCCTGGGCAACATGTGGCTGGGGCAGGTGGTGGACCGGCTGGGCGTTACCAGCGCCCTGATCGGAGCAGCCGTCTCAAGTGCGCTGAGCTATGTGCTGGCAACGCTGGCACCGAGCATAGTGTTGCTATCCGCGGCGCATCTCCTGCTGGGGCTGGGCACATCGATTGGGTTTGGCCCGCTGATCGCAGATATCTCACATTGGTTCATGAAACGGCGCGGCATTGCCGTCGCGTTGGTCGCCAGTGGGAATTACCTGTCCGGCGCCATCTGGCCCACCATGCTGTCCGGAATTCTGGCGCGGGATGGGTGGCAACAGGTCTATCTGACGCTCGCCGTGCTGACGCTTGTCGTCGTCATTCCCCTGTCGCTGCTGCTACGCCGCAGGGTTCCGGTCGAGGCACACAGCACCGCCGCAGCATCCGCCCAAATCAATGCACGAAGTGTCGGTGTGTCACCGCGCGCGCTGCAATATATTCTGGGCCTGGCCGGGATCGGTTGTTGCGTCGCCATGTCGATGCCACAGGTTCATATCGTCTCCTATTGCGTCGGGCTGGGATATGGGCCCGCGGTCGGGGCCGAGATGCTGTCACTGATGTTATTGGGTGGTGTTGTCAGCCGGATCATCTCGGGTTTGTTGGCAGATCGGCTTGGCGGGGTCCTGACGCTTTTGATCGGTTCGCTCCTGCAATGTATCGCCCTGTTCCTGTTCCTGCCCTACGATGGAATGGTGTCGCTTTATGCCATCAGCCTGCTCTTTGGTCTGGCACAGGGCGGCATCGTGCCCAGCTATGCGTTGATTGTCCGCGAATACATGCCGCCGCAAGAAGCTGGTGCGCGGGTCGGGTTCGTCATGATGATGACCATTCTTGGCATGGCACTCGGTGGCTGGATGTCAGGATGGATCTACGACCTCACCGGAAGCTACCAACTGGCGTTCGTGAATGGCATCCTTTGGAATGGTCTGAACATTGCGATCGTTCTGATGCTGCTCAGAAGATCCCGCCCCACACGGGAAGGTGTCATGGCATGACCCTTCTGACCCGTCGCAGCCTGCTTGCCGGGCTGGCAACCCTGCCCCTGACCCAGGCGGCACAAGCCGCATTGCGGCCATACATCCTGTCGGATGAAGGCACCCGGGTCGGGTTCACGTTTGATATTGCGGGGGTGACACAGTCAGGGACGATGCCGATCCGGACCGCCAATGTTCAGATTGACACAGGTCGGCTACAGAACAGCCAGGTCACGGTGACACTGGACGTCAGCAAAGCCAGAACGCGGCTTCCCTTTGCCCGTATGCCCATGCTCAGCCCCAGCGTTTTGGACGCGAAGCAGCACCCAACGATCCGGTTTGTGTCAACGGACATACAACTGGGCGCGGAAGGGCGGATATCAGATGGCGCTCGGATCACGGGTGATCTGACGGTCCGCGGCGTGACCCGCCCGATCACGTTGGAGGCCAATCTGTACCGGCAGGTAGGAAGTGCAGTGAACGATCTGAGCCGCCTGACCATTGGCCTGAAGGGCGCTTTGAACCGGCACGACTTCGGAGCTTCGGGCTATCCTGACCTGGTTGACGACACCGTCGGCCTGGACATCCGCGCCGAGATCATACGCGCGACCTGATCGCCGAACGGCAAAAAACGACTCGCTAAAGTCGAATTGATGCGCGCATTGTGCGGCGACCCTGCCAATCTGAGACCACCATGCGCACGATCATTTCATTTGCAGCCCTGTTTCTTTCGGTCATTCTGCTTCAGCTTTCGACAGGAGGCGTCGGGCCACTCGATGCCATATCCGGCATCACGCTGGATTTCACGACCGAACAGATCGGTCTTTTGGGGTCTTCGCACTTTCTGGGGTTTTTCATCGGCTGCTGGTGGGCACCACGTCTGATGGGCAATGTCGGTCATTCGCGCGCATTTGCAGTTTGCACCGCGTTGGGCGCGATGGGCCTCATCGGACATACGCTGACCGAAAACCCATATATCTGGGCCGCCCTGCGTGTGGCCTCGGGCACCTGCGTGGCAGGCGCATACACGGTGATCGAGGCCTGGCTGAACGCGAAGGTCACCAATGAAACCCGAGGGCGTGCAATGGGAACGTACCGGATCGCGGATATGGGCGCGTCCCTGTGCGCCCAGTTGATTATCGCCGTTCTGCCCCCGGCCTCTTACGTCTCGTATAACCTGCTGGCGATCCTGTGCTGTGCGTCACTGCTGCCGCTGACGCTGACCAAAGCAAGCCAACCCAAGACACCTGACGCGCCCCGCCTGAAACCCAAGCTGGCTTGGCGCAGCTCACCCTTGGCCGTGGCTGGCGTGATCGTGGCCGCGCTCAGTTCGGCCTCGTTCCGAATGGTGGGTCCGGTTTACGGGCAAGAGGTCGGACTTGGCGTCGATCAGATCGCATTCTTCCTGGCCTCTTTCGTACTTGGTGGAGCGCTTGCTCAATACCCCGTCGGCTGGCTGGCTGACAAATATGACCGGCGCTGGGTGCTGATCTGGCTGTCGGCTGCCGCGGTACTCAGCTGCGGCGTCACCATGGCAGCCAGCGGCACCGGAACGATCGGGGTTATGTCGGCGGCCGTGTTCTTTGGCCTGACAACCTTTCCGATCTTCTCGGTCTCATCCGCCCACGCAAACGACTTTGCCACGACCGAGGAACGGGTGGAACTCTCGGCTGCCCTGATGTTCTGGTTTGCCTTGGGGGCAATTGCATCGCCCTACATAACCTCGACCCTGATCCAGAAATTTGGCCCGGGTGCCCTTTTTGCCTTCGTGGCGTTCGGGCATGTCTTCCTGATCGTGTTTGGTCTGGCGCGGATGCGGTCACGCCCAACCCCCGAGGAGCGCACGAATTATGTTTACGCCCCGCGCACCTCATTCACGATTGGTCGCCTTCTGAAACGGTCGCGGGAAGAGTGAAAAACTGGGCACCCCCGCTGTTCTTTGAATGTCTTTTGTGATCACCCTGGCCTTTTCGGTCGGTTCGGTATGGAACAAGGACGGGGCACTGCGACTCGGATTCAAGGCGTTGGAGTCCCTCTGCTTGCCCCAAAGCTTTGGACATGTCCCCGGAACGCGATCCAGATCGTTGCGGCAGCACGATTTTCGTTGCCTTCGGGGTCTAAATCGACAAGCAGGCCAAAGCCGGGCTTTTGCTGGGCGATCACATCATGTAGACGGGCGCGCAGACAGTTACGCGGAAACGGATCATGGCTCGGATTCTCATCACCTCGGCGATCCCCTACATCAACGGGATCAAACACCTCGGCAATCTGATCGGCTCGCAATTACCGGCTGATTTGTACGCGCGTTACCAGCGTGGCCGGGGGAACGAGGTCATGTTCCTGTGCGCCACGGATGAACACGGCACACCCGCCGAGCTGGCCGCCGCCAAGGCTGGCAAGCCGGTGGCGGAGTATTGCGCTGACATGTATGCGATTCAGGCCGATATCGCCAACCGGTTTGGTCTCAGCTTCGATCACTTCGGCCGTTCGTCCAGCGAGCAGAACAAGCGCCTGACCCAGCATTTTGCGGGCAAGCTGGATGACGCGGGCCTGATCCGCGAAGTCAGCGAGAAACAGGTGTATTCCAACGCCGATGGTCGCTTTCTGCCTGACCGCTATATCGAAGGCACCTGCCCCAATTGCGGCTATGATCGCGCGCGCGGCGACCAGTGCGAAAACTGCACCAAGCAGTTGGATCCGACGGACTTGATCGATCCGCGCTCGGCCATTTCCGGATCGACCGACCTGGAAGTACGCGAGACTAAGCACCTGTATCTGCGTCAATCCGCGATGAAGGACAAGCTGGATGCGTGGATCGACAGCAAGACGGACTGGCCGGTCCTGACCACTTCGATTGCCAAGAAGTGGCTGCATGACGGCGACGGCTTGCA
The DNA here is from genome assembly GCF_013110595.1 of Ruegeria sp. HKCCD6428. Lineage (NCBI taxonomy): Bacteria > Pseudomonadati > Pseudomonadota > Alphaproteobacteria > Rhodobacterales > Roseobacteraceae > Ruegeria > Ruegeria sp. HKCCD6428. The sequence goes on along the minus strand of NZ_WVQX01000001.1, from coordinate 358,508 downwards.
GGACCGTGGCATTACCCGCGATCTGGACTGGGGTGTACCGGTCAAGAAAGGCGATCAGGATTGGCCGGGGATGGAAGGCAAGGTCTTTTACGTCTGGTTCGACGCCCCCATTGAATACATCGCCTGCGCCAAGGAATGGGCGGACGCCAACGGCAGGACTGATGCGGATTGGGAACGCTGGTGGCGCACCGACAAGGGCGCGGACGACGTGCGCTATGTCCAGTTCATGGGCAAGGACAACGTGCCGTTCCATACGCTGTCCTTCCCGGCCACCATCCTGGGCACCAACGCCCATAATGAAGAGACCGGATCGCCCGAACGCTGGAAGCTGGTGGATTACATCAAGTCGTTCAACTATCTGAATTATGACGGCGGCCAGTTTTCGACCAGCCAGGGCCGTGGCGTGTTCATGGATCAGGCGCTGGACATTCTGCCTGCCGATTATTGGCGCTGGTGGCTGCTGAGCCATGCGCCCGAAAGCAGCGACAGCGAATTCATCTGGGAGAACTTCCAGCAATCGGTGAACAAGGACCTTGCAGACGTTCTGGGCAACTTTGTCAGCCGGATCACCAAATTCTGCCGCTCGAAATTTGCTGAGACCGTGCCCGAAGGTGGACAGTTCGGCCCCCGCGAGCAGGCCTTGATCGAAGAGCTCACCAAACGCGTCCGCGCCTATGAAGGCCATATGGAGGCGATGGAGGTTCGCAAATCCGCGCAGGAGCTGCGGGCAATCTGGGTCGCAGGAAATGAATATCTACAGGCCGCGGCTCCGTGGTCCACATTTAAAGAAGACCCCGAGCAGGCCGCTGCGCAGGTACGTCTTGGCCTGAATCTGATCCGGCTTTACGCCGTTCTCAGCGCACCGTTCATCCCCGACACCTCGGCCCGCATGCTGAGCGCGATGAACACGCTGGATACCAGCTGGCCCGATGATGTTGCCACCGCGCTGAACGCCTTGCCGTCCGGTCACGATTTTACCGTGCCAGACGTTCTGTTCGCCAAGATAACGGATGAACAGCGCGAAGAATGGCAGGACAGGTTCGCGGGAACCCGCGACTGATCGGTCCGGCGCATTGGACGCAGGGGGCTCGTTTCGGGCCCCTCTTGTTTGGGCCCCACGGCCACGTCAGGGCCTAAGCCAGCATAGTTGCTTGAACTTTTGACCTCCGCCCCGACCGGGGCGGGACTCATCACGCTTGAGATATCGGCACAAAAAAGTCATCCTGAGATCAGGTTCCTCCGACTCGCGTCGCCCTGGCGACTGGGTCGGTATCTTTTGTTTCCGCATCGAACGAGGCTTTCGCCATGTCCCCAGCATTCCTTTCACCCAACAAGATCAGCAGGCATTTGGCCGCCGCATTCATGCTGATGTCCTTGGGTTTGGCGCATCCGGCGACCGCGCAGGAAGAAGGGGCACCACCAAAGGTTTCCATAGCGGCGGCCTATACCGAGGAAATCACCGACGAAGCCACGTTCATCGGACGTGCCGAGGCAATCAACAAGGTCGATATCGTGGCGCGGGTGAACGGGTTTCTCAACAGCCGCGAGGTCGAGGATGGGGCGACTGTCAAAGAAGGCGATCTGCTGTTCACCATCGAACCCGACCTGTACGAGGCGACGCTGGAGGCCCGAAAGGCCGATCTGAACCGGGCCGAAGCAAATCTTGAACTGGCAAAGGTCGATCTGGCGCGTAAAGAAGAGCTCTACAAACGCGACGCGACGCCAGAGTCAGAACGCGACATTGCCCGCGCCAACGAACTGGTCGCCGAGGCAGAGGTGAAGGCGGCCAATGCTGCGATCCAGCAGGCCGAGCTTGACCTGAGCTACACGCAGATACATGCGCCATTCGACGGCCGTATCGGCAGGATCACGACCAGCGTCGGAGATGTGGTCGGACCAAACAACCCTCCTCTGGTCAATATCGTCAGTGAGACGCCCATATATGTGAATTTCTCGTTGAACGAAAAGCTCTTCACCTCAGTCTTACAGACTTATGGTGAAAACTCGGCATCGCTGGCGGAAAGCCCGCAAAGCCCGAACGTGCACGTCATCCTGCCCAATGGCACCGAGATGGATGAAGTCGGCAGACTTGTATTCGTTGACAACCGTATCGACCCATTGACCGGCGCAATTACCGTTCGCGCCCAGTTCGACAACGCGGACCGGCTGATTCTGGACGGCGCCTTTGTGAATGTGCAGATCGAAGCGCTGGAACCGACCTTGCAGGTTCTGGTGCCTCAAGCCGCCTTGCAGCGCGATCAGCGGGGCGAGTTTGTCCTGGTCGTCAACGACAAGCAGATGGTTGAACAGCGTTACATCACCACCGGTGACACGGTTGGAACCGCGATTATTGTGCTGGACGGGCTGCGCGAAGGCGAAAGCGTAATTGTCGAGGGCCTGCAACGGGTTCGCCCCGGCGTCGCTGTTGACGCAGTCGTCGCCTCTGAGCAACCGGGAGAGTAACAGATGTTCTCAGCCCTGTTCATCAGCCGGCCCAAGCTGGCGCTCGTCATTTCGCTGGTGCTGACCATCATGGGCGGTATCGGATACCTTGTGCTGCCGGTCGCGCAGTTTCCCGATATCACCCCGCCCGTGGTCAATGTCTCGACCACCTATACCGGCGCAAACGCCGAGACCGTTGAAAACACAGTCGCCGCGCCGATTGAGGCGCAGGTCAACGGTGTGGACGACATGATCTACATGACGTCCAGATCATCGGATAACGGGTCCTATTCGCTGGATGTGACCTTTGAGGTCGGCACCGATCCCGACATCGCATCGGTCAACGTTCAAAACCGGGTGGCGCAGGCCATGTCATCGCTGCCAGCCGAAGTGACTTCGTCCGGCGTGGTGACACAGAAATCTTCGACCAACATGCTGATGCTGGTAACTCTGACTTCACCAAATGGGACCTATGACAGTGTGTTCCTGTCGAACTATGCCTCGATCAATCTGCGCGATGCGCTGGCGCGGGTGCAGGGCGTCGGCAAAGCCGATGTTCTGACCAACCTTGAATACGCCATGCGGATCTGGATGGATCCGGACAAGATGGCGGCACTGTCCATCACACCGGGGGATGTCATCAATGCGATCCGGGAACAGAATATCGAAGTGTCCGCCGGTTCGATCGGTGCGCCACCCGTTCCCGAGGGGCAGACGTTTCAATACACGATCAAATCCAAAGGCCGCCTGACATCCGCAGAGGAATTCGGTGACATCGTGATCCGAACAGGTGACGCCGGTGCCATCGTCCGCGTCAAAGACATCGCCCGGGTAGAGCTTGGCGCAGAATACTATGCGGCTTCGGGCTATTTTCAGGCGGTTCCAGCCACGGTCATCGGCATCTATCAGGCCCCCGGTGCAAACGCTTTGGCGGTTTCGGAACGTGTGCAGGCGGAATTGGCGCGGCTGTCCCGCGCCTTTCCGACGGATGTCGAATATGATGTCCCCTTCAACACGACCGACTTTGTCGAGGCATCTTTGAACGACGTGGTCTCGACCCTGATCCTGACCTTCATTCTGGTTATTTCGGTTGTGTTCGTGTTCCTGGGAAGTTGGCGCGCAACGATCATTCCAGCCGTGGCAATCCCGGTATCCCTGATCGGTACTTTTGCCTTCCTGCTAGCGTTCGGGATGTCGCTGAACACCATCTCGCTGTTCGCCTTGGTGCTGGCCATCGGTATAGTGGTGGATGACGCCATCGTCGTCGTCGAGAACGTGGAGCGCATCATTGCGGATGAAGGGTTGCCCCCTGCTGAAGCGACCCGAAAAGCCATGGGCCAGATCACGGGTCCGGTCATCGCGACCACACTGGTTCTTTTGGCGGTGTTCGTGCCGGTGACGTTCATGCCCGGCATCTCGGGGCGGTTGTATTCACAATTTGCGGTCACGATCTCGACCGCTGTCGTAATCTCGTCCATCAACGCGCTGACCCTTTCGCCTGCCCTGTGCGGCTTGGTTCTTCGCCCCCGGTCCGGCCCTCCCAAAGGGGTGCTTGCGATGTTCGAAAACTTCATCGGCACCGTGCGCAACGGCTATGTGGCCATTGTACGAAAGCTGTTGGTTTTTCCGGCCATTGCGCTGGCCATCGTGGTTGGGCTTGGCTTGGGAACCGGGACAATCATGTCCAACACCTCGGCCGGATTCATTCCGCTTGAAGACAACGGGTATCTGTTCGTTGATGTACAGTTGCCTGATGCCGCAACATTGGAACGGACCGAGGCGGTGACCGCACGTCTGGATGAACAGATAAGTGAAATCCCGGGCGTCGCGAGCACGGTTCTGGTCAACGGTTTTTCGATGCTGAACGGCACGATCACCAACGGCGCTGCGATTTTCGTCAACCTCGAAAACTGGAGCGAACGGCAGGAAGACGATCTGAGCGCGGACGCCATTCTGGCCAAAGTGCTGGCGATCGCGAACGGTGAATCAGCAGCTTCGGTCCTTGCTTTCAACCCACCGCCCATCCAGGGCCTTGGTATGTCCGCCGGTGTCGAGATGGAAGTTCAGCAAACCGGCGGTGGCACTCCGCAGGATCTGGCATCGGCCGTGGGTTCGTTCGTGTATTCGGCCAATCAGAGACCCGAGATCGGGCAGGCCTATACAACCTTCCGCGCCAACGTCCCGCAGCTGTTCGTTGATCTGGACCGCGAAAAGGCCAAAACGCTAAATGTCTCGGTCGCCGAGATTTTTCAGACCATGCAGGCGCAGCTGGGGTCTTACTATGTCAATGACTTCAACCTGTTCGGCCGTGTCTATCGCGTGATGATTCAGGCCGATGGGAACTATCGGGACAATGTCGAAGATATCGCGAACCTCTATGTCCGTTCTCAAAACGGAGACATGGTGCCGCTGGGGACACTGATCGACGTTGAAAACGTGCTGGGTCCGGTCCTTCTGAAGCGCCACAACCTGTTCCGGTCGGCCACGGTGACGGCGGTCCCTGCACCCGGCTTGTCCAGCGGCGATGCAATCAGCGTGATGACCGAAGAATCCGCAACCGCCCTGCCCCCGGGCTATGCGTTCGAATGGACGGGGACAGCGCAGCAGCAGCTGGCTTCGGGCAGTCTGGTGATCATCATCCTCGGGCTTGCCATCCTGTTCGGTTACTTGTTCCTGGTGGGTCAGTACGAAAGTTGGACCTTACCTGTTTCAATCCTGCTTTCCGTTGTCGTGGCCTTGTTTGGGGCCGTGGCGGCGGTGGCCATCGTGGGCAGTGACATCAACCTCTATACACAGATCGGTATGATCATGCTTGTCGGGCTGGCCTCGAAGAACGGTATTCTGATCGTCGAGTTCGCCATGGAGCAACGCGCCAAGGGGCTTTCCATCAAAGAGGCCGCCGCAGAGGCTGCGTATCAGCGTTTTCGCGCTGTGATGATGACTGCGCTGTCCTTCCTACTTGGCGTTGTCCCCCTGCTGGCCGCGAACGGAGCCGGTGCCGCCAGCCAGAAGGCGATTGGTGTCGCGGTATTTGGCGGGATGCTGGCCGCAACGCTGGTTGGTGTGATCGTGGTGCCCGTGCTCTATGCCCTGATGCAAGGCATGCGGGAATGGTTGAAGGGCAGCAAGAGCGACCCCGACCCTACAGAAAAAGCCGCCTGAACACAGAAAGCCCCATCTGAACTGATGGGGCTTTTTTGCAGATACGCTGACAGCCTCGAGGCGTTTTCAGGCTACCCCTTATCCGCGGACCGTTCGGACATCCATTGATCGATCCGCGCAATCTGCTCGGCACTCAGCCGCAAGCCCAGCTTGTTGCGGCGCCAAACCACATCTTCGGCTGAACGGGCATATTCCTTGTCCATCAGCCACGCGACCTCTTGCGCTGTCAGGGTTGCGCCAAAATCCTCTCCCAGATCGGATATCTGTTTTGCATCACCCAAAACATCCCTTGCTTCGGTCCCGTAAGCTCTGATCAGGCGGGCAGCCCAGCTTTCGGTCAAAAAGGGATAGGCCGCCAAAAGATCGCTTTTCAGGGTTTCGACGGCATCCACCGGAAAATCCCCCCCCGGAAGTGCGGCACCAGCGGTCCAGGGGCCGGGCAGGTTCGGAAAAAACTCACCGACCTTCTCAAGCGCGCTTTCTGCAAGCCTGCGATAGGTCGTGATCTTGCCGCCGAACACATTCAAAACAGGCGCCCCGCCCTGCGCATCGACTTTCAACGTGTAATCCCGCGTTGCAGCAGTGGCACTGCTTGCGCCGTCATCATAAAGAGGCCGCACGCCGGAATAGGTCCATACGACATCGTCACGGGTTACGGCACGTTTGAAATACTTCGATGCAAAGGCGCACAGGTAATCCTGCTCGGCCTCGGTGCAGACCGGTTTGGTCGACGGGTCCGGATGATCCTGATCCGTTGTCCCAATCAAGGTAAAATCCTGCTCGTATGGTATAGCGAAAATGATGCGGCCATCTTCGCCCTGGAAAAAATAACACTTGTCGTGATCGTAAAGCCTGGGCGTCACGATATGACTGCCCCGAACAAGCCGCACGCCCTCGCGAGAGTTCACGCGGATCTTGGATTGAATGATGTCGCCCACCCAGGGCCCACCCGCATTGATCAGCATTTTGGCCCGGACCACACGAGTCTCACCACTGCTCCGATCCCGAACGGACACTTCCCAAAGATCACCGACCCGCTCGGCCGAGGTCACTTCGGTTCGGACCATGATCTGCGCGCCGCGCGACTCGGCGTCACGCGCATTCAGGACCACCAATCGCGAGTCTTCGATCCAGCAGTCGGAATATTCATAAGCCGTTTCGAACTTGTCCTGCAACGGGGCCCCCTCGGGTGCTGACCGCAGGTTCAATGACGTCGTGCCTGGCAGGATTTTGCGCCCGCCCAGATTGTCATACATGAACAGGCCCAACCGGATCAGCCAAGCCGGACGCCGCCCACGCATCCACGGCATGACCGTGCTGAGCAACCGCGAGGTCGGCGTTTCGGAATCAAACCGCATATCCTTGTGGTAGGGCAGCACAAAACGCATGGGCCAGCTGATATGCGGCATCGCGCGCAGCAGGGTTTCACGCTCGATCAGGGCCTCACGCACCAGGCGAATTTCAAAATACTCAAGATACCGCAATCCGCCGTGAAACAACTTGGTCGAGGCAGAGGACGTGGCAGAAGCGAGATCGTTCATCTCGGCCAGCGTCACCGAAAGACCCCGCCCGGCGGCGTCCCGCGCTATTCCACAGCCATTGATCCCGCCACCGATGATGAAAAGGTCTGTGATCTGGTTGTCCGTTGACTGCATATCCATTGATTCCCTGCCTGACACGGTTGCGGGCATTAGCCAGAATGACTTTCGCTTCGTCAATGTTTATGTTCGTTTTTTTTCTTTTTGCAACACAGATATGATTTTCAAGCAAGTTGGCTTGCCAAAATCGACAAAAAGAACAAAAACGAAAATCAATCCTCTACACCGGAACTGCCCATGTCCTTGTCCTTTCGCCAATCCGACATTCTGGAAATCGCCAGCACCGAAGGGCGCGTTACTGTCGAGGGGCTGGCTGAACGCTTTGGCGTCACCGTTCAGACGATCCGGCGCGACCTGACCGAGCTTGCAGACGCGGGCAAGCTGGACCGGGTTCACGGGGGCGCGGTTCTCCGCTCGGGTGTTTCAAATATCGGATACGAGGACCGCCGCGCGCTGAACGCGGACGCCAAGACCCGCATCGCTCAGACCTGCGCGGCTGATATCCCGGATGGCGCATCAATTTTCATGAACATCGGAACCTCGACCGAGGCCGTGGCAAGGCAGTTGCTGAACCACAAGAACCTGCTGGTGGTGACCAACAACATGAACGTTGCAAACATTCTTGTCGAAAACCCGGACTGCGAAATCATCATGGCCGGCGGCGTTTTGCGTCGAACAGACGGGGGGCTGATCGGCAACCTGACCGTATCGGCCATCCGGCAGTTCAAATTCGACATCGCCGTCATAGGATGTTCGGCGCTGGACACGGATGGCGATCTTTTGGACTTCGACTTTCAGGAGGTTCAGGTCAGCCAGGCCATCATCGAGAAGGCGCGCCGCACTTTTCTGGTTGCCGATCATTCGAAGTTTCAACGCTCGGCCCCGGCGCGGATAGGATCAATTGCCGAACTTGACACGGTCTATAGCGACCTGCCCTTGCCCGGCAAGCTGCCAGAGCACTGTCGCGAGTGGCAGACTGGTGTCATCATCTGCGACTAGAGGCGGGCAAATAACAACGTCCGGGCGAGTTGCGCGGCTTGCCAGATCGAACTTGGCCTGACACTATCCTTCATACAAGAATTTGTGCACGGGAGGGGAGGACCGGGCCATGATTGCGCTTTTATTTTCGTTGTTTATCGCCACGATGGGGCTGAACTATTTCAAGTTGACCAAGGCTGGCAACGCCTTGTTTTTCGTCACGTTGGCCATGTGTATCTACTGGCTGAAATTCCACGCCACCACACCGCTGACAATTCAACTCTGAGGGGCTTGCCATGACACCTGAACTGTCCCGCACCCTAAACGCGATCGGTATGCTTGCCGTCTGCCTTGTACTGGCGTTAGCGTTTTTCTATCAGCTTGTCCTCTATGAGCTGCCCTGCCCGCTTTGCCTGCTGCAACGAGTTGGGTTCGTTGCCGTCGGCGTGGGGCTTGGTTTGAACCTGCTCTACGGTCCACGACCGCAACACTATGCCATCGTGCTGATAGCGGCCTTGTATGGCGGCACTGTATCGATCCGCCAAATTCTTCTGCATATCGTACCCGGCACCGGGCACTACGGCTCTCCTGTTTTGGGCCTGCACTACTATACCTGGGCAGGAATCGCCTTTTTCCTTGTGTTGCTGGGCACGTCGATCATGCTGTTGTTTGGTCGCCAATACGCCGACCCTTCTGGTCAGGAACCAAGGTTCGGCGGAAATGCTCTGGCCAAGATCGCGTTTTTCGTCATGCTGGCTTTGGCGGTGCTGAACGCGGGTTCAACCTTGCTGGAATGCGGGCCGGGTATCTGCGCCGACCCGCCGACAAGCTACAAGTTGATTGACGAATTGGACGCCGGCAACTGAAGATACCGTAACCTTCCCCAAAAGGAGGCGCGAGCATGGGATTACTGGGACAACCGCTTGGCTATTATGACTATCTGACTTTCGTGGCATTGATCCTGCTTCTGGCGGCGGTGATGGCACTGTTTCTCTTTCTCATGGGTCTTCCGGGTCGGATTGCCATCAAGCGCAACCATCCCCATGCCGAGGCCGTAAAGATCATGGGCTGGATGGGATTTCTGGCCGTGGTGCCCTGGGTCCATGCCTTCATGTGGGCGTTCCATGATGGCGTTACGGTCGACATTCGCCGTGGCCCTGACGAGGAAAAAGACGCCATTCGTGATGAAATCAAACGTCTGGGTGGTGATGTCCGGCCTGAATATCAAGGTCGTCTGGACACAGACGATCCGCAGCAAAGCTAAGGCCAGAGGAAGTCACAAAACATGTTTGTCGCCCTTGGCATAACGCTATTTTACATCATTTTCGTCTGGCTTATTTTCTTCAAGCTGGAACTGCTGAAATTCAACATCGCCTGGGGCATCGTATCCTTTTGGGTTGGCGCGCACCTGTTGCTGATTTTTCTGGTCGCATTGCGGTTCTTTCAGCCCTTCTCGGCCGACAGCCACGTGGTGCGTTCGACCATACAGATCATTCCCAAACTGACACAGCCGACGATCCTGACCGAAGTTCTTGTGGAACCGAACACACCGGTCACCAAGGGCGATCCGCTCTACCGCTTTGATGACACGGTATTTTCACTGGCGGTAGACAATGCGCAGGCGCAATTGGTCGCCGCTGAACAGAATTCCAAAATTCTGGAACAGGATGTGATCGCGTCGACCGAAGCTGTTGAACGCGCAAACGCGCAGCTGGCCTATGCGCAGACTCAGCAAGCCCGGTACGAAACTCTTGTGCCCGCCGGTGGAGCGCGGCAAGACGAACTGGACCGTTGGAACGAGCAGGTGACCGAAGACCTTGCTGCCGTCAAACAGGCCGAAGCAAATCTGGAAAAGGCGCAACTGGCCGTGGAGTCCCAGATAGACGGCGTGAACACCGGTATTCTTCAGGCAAGGGCGCAGTTGGCCGAAGCTGAGTATTTTCTTGAAAACACAACGATCTACGCGCCTGAAAACGGCATGATCGTATCGCAACAAGCCCGCCCTGGTCTGGTCGTCGGCGATGTTCGACTGGGCGCGATTGCCAGTTTCGTGACCGAGGACAGCCCCTATATCCTTGCGACCTTTCGACAGCAGAACCTGAAATTCGTGGAACCGGGGCAAGAGGTCGAAGTGGCGCTGGATCTTTACCCGGGCGAAATCCTGACGGGCAAGGTCGAGGCGATCTGGTGGGCCACGCGCCAAGGGCAACTGATCCCTTCAGGCCGCCTGCCCGGCTTTGAACTGCCGAAACTGCCCGGTCGAATTGCCGTGCAGATCACCGTCGATATCCCGGAAGGGCACACTTTCCCGGCTGGCGGCCACGCCGCCGTGGCGATCTACACCGGCATGGGCAAAAGCTTTGAGTTCCTGAGACGCATCAACATCCGTCTCTATTCCTTCGCCAACTTCATTCGACCGCTGGATATCTGAGGATGCGCGCCATGACACTCCGCCGGTTGATGGGAACTGCACTTTGCGCCGCCACCTTCGCGGCCTGCACGCCCGTGGGGCCCGATTTCGTGCGCCCGAACTCTCCGGTCGTCAAGCAATGGATCGAGGTAAACAGCCCCAGCGTCGGCCAAAGCGGCCTGACATCGCGCAGCGCACCCGTGGTCAAATGGTGGGAGACATTCAATGACCCGACCCTCAACCGGCTGATTGCCGAAGCTTATGCCCAGAACCTGACGCTTCAGGTCGCGGGCGCGCGGGTGCTTCAAGCGCGGGCACAGTTGGGGATCGCTTTCGGCGAATTGTACCCGCAATCCCAGGCCATAGGCGCGTCTTTGCAGCGGCGGCAAATCAGCGACAATCTTGGGCCTGTTGCCGATATCAACCGGATCATCCCCCTGGATACCGAATTCTCGACGTCTCAGGTTGGGTTCGACGCCCAGTGGGAGCTGGATGTCTGGGGCGCACAACGGCGCGGCGTGCAGGCGGCGCGGTCGAATCTGGCTTTGCAGGTCGCAAACTATGATGACGCATTGGTGACACTGACCGGCGACGTGGCCGCGCTCTATGTCAATATCCGCGCGTTGCAGGAATCGTTGGCGGTCGCCCGGGAAAACATCAAATTGCAGCAGGAATCGGCGGACCTGACCCAGCTGCGGTTCAACAACGGGGTCACGACCGAACTGGACGTTCAGGAATCCACTGCCCTACTCAACAATACCAAGGCCTTGGTGCCCGAGTTGGAAAGCGACCTGCAACAGACCAAGAATGCGCTGGCCGTGCTGCTGGGGGCCACACCGTCCCGGATGACCAACCTGCTGGGGAATTCCGGCCGTATCCCGTCAGCGCGAACAAATGTGGCCGTTGGGGTGCCGGCAGAATTGCTGCGCCGCCGCCCGGATGTCCGCGCGGCGGAACTGGCCGCTGCGACTCAATCGGCACAGGTGGGTATCGCGATGGCTGACCTGTATCCTCAGTTCGTGCTGTCGGGCGCAATCGGTTTGCAGGCATCGGGCGGGCGCGATCTGTTCAGCGGCAACAGCACCACCGGTCTGGCCAGTGCCGGCGTGGTCTGGAACGTGCTCAACTATGGCCGCATCAAAAACAATGTCCGCGCGCAGGATGCGGCATACCAAGCGCTGATTGCCAATTATCAGAATACCGTTCTGACCGCGTATTCCGAGGTGGAAAGCGCAATGGTCGCCTATGCGCAAGCGCGAAAACAGGTTGGGTTCTATCAGAAAAGCGTCGAAGCTTCGCGCAAGGCCGCGGATATCGCCGTAAGCCAGTACAGGGATGGAATCGCCAGCTATTCTCGCATTTTGAACACGCAGACCGCGCTTTTGCGGTCGCAGGCAAATCTGATCGAAGCGCGGCAGCAGGTGTCCAGCAATCTGGTTGCCGTTTACAAGGGTCTGGGCGGCGGATGGCAGATCCGGCAAAACCAGGAATTCCTGCCTGAAACCGTGCTGGCGGAAATGGCCTATCGCACCGATTGGGGCGATCTGCTTGAAAAAACCCCGACCCGGGCCAGCCTGAACTAGGCGCTACTTGGCCAACCCGCGCAGCCCACCCGAGATCAAAATATTGACCTCGTAAAGGATGCGGGGCGCAGCCAGCCCGCCGGGGCTAGCCAGATAGTTGGGGCTCCATTCCGGATCGAATTTCTGTTTGAAGGCGCGCAAACCTTCAAAATGATAGAACTGCTCGCCATGCTCATAGACAAAGCCGCCGATGCGGTTCCAAAGTGATGCAAGCTGACGGTTTTCGATCCCCGAAAACGGCGCCGCACCCAATGAGAACCAGTGGAACCCCTGCTGCGATCCCCAGTTCATCATCTCGGCAAAAAGAGCATCCATGACAAAGCTCGGGCTGTCAGGCTCATAGCGCATCAGATCCAGCGACAGCTCGGATTTGTTGCCGCCCTGAAACAGGTTGGCAAAGGCCATGATCTTGCCTGTCTTACCGTCACGCAGAACCGCATGATCGAAATATGACAGGTACTGATCGTCAAAGCCCCCCAACGCAAAGCCCTTTTCGGCACCCGCCTTTTGCGCCAGCCAATGGTCTGAAATCGCGCGCAGTTCCGGCAAAACCGGGGCCAGGTCTTCTTTCGGGACGATCTCGAATACATAGCCCTCCCGCTCGGCCCGGTTTCTGGCCTGTCTGAACCGCTTGCGTGACTTTCCGTCCAGCGAGAAATCCTTGAGCGGAACCCGCGCGACCTCACCAATCTTCAGGATCGACAGGCCCAGGTCCAGAAATGTCGGCAGGTACTTGGTTGAAACACTGTAGAAGGCACACAGTTTTCCTTCTCGGTCCGCCATTTCCCTGAGTTGCCAGATCAACTGCCGCCCCGCCGTTTCATCACCAACCGGCTCTCCCTTCGAGATCAGAGCGTTGCCCGTGTCTGCATACGCAATGAATGCGGTCTGATCCGGTGAGATGAGGAACTGCTTGTCACCGGTAAGCGAGATTTGGGATTCGGTATCTTCGCACTCCATCACAAGCCGTTCAACGACCTCGGGGATTTCCGTGCGCACAGGCGTCGGAATCTCTCGCCCGAACAGAGAGTTCACGGCCACGACGCCCACGATCACCGCCACGATGAGGCTGGAGCGCAAAAAGCGCGAAGCGTCACCGTTCCAGGCAAACTCCCACCACAGGGCGTTCTGGTACTCGACATGGGAATAGGCGAACAGTCCGATCCAGAATATCACCGCCAACAGCGCCACGACACTGACCAACCAAGGAATATTCAGCCTGAAGATCGACGCGCCACTGACCCGATAAAACGCCCCGCGGAACATCGCCAGAAGGCCAATCGTGCCCAGCATCGACAGCGCTTCGTGAGTGTCCAGCCCCTTTGCCAGCGAGGCAAAGAACCCGGCCACCATCAACAACATTGCCACCACCCATGCGCGGTAGAGCTTTCGAAACAAACCGCGGGACACCAGCAAAAGCAGCACGCCGACAGCACTGCCGGCAAGGTGCGATGCCTCGACAAACGACAGCGGCAAGACCTCTCTCAGAACGCCAAGGTTCTGCGTGCCCGCTGGCAATGCGCCGGACACCAGCAGGACCACCCCCGCCACGGCCGCAACCCCGGCTGCCGCCATCGGAACAATGGGACGGATGACCCGATAGACCCATGTCGCGGCGCCACCGATCCTGTGCCTTTGCGTCAGTGCGGACGCGATCGCAATGGACACGCTGGCGATACCGAACGGCAAGAAGGTGTAAACGACGCGATACAGCAACAAGGCTGCGATTACATCCGAACGTCCCGACAACCCAAGCCCTGCGATCAGCGTGGCTTCGAATACCCCAAGCCCGCCCGGTGCGTGGCTGAGAATTCCAACGGCGATGGCGGCGATGTAGATCGTGAAGAAATAGGGATAGCCAACGCCCAGATCGTCCGGCATCAGGACATAGAGCGCCATGGACGCGCCAACCAGATCTCCAATGGCGGCCAGTGTCAGAAGGCTGGCCAGTTTGCCACCCGGCAAGTCAAACCCGATACCGGCGACGGCCAACCGCCTGCCGCCGCTGGACAACCATATGAACATCGCAACCAATGCCCCCAATAGGCACAGCCCGATGACGGTTTCCACCGTTTCGCTGACAGGCATCACTTTGGAAATTCCGTCCGGATGCACGGTCAGCAACACACCCAGAACCAGAACAAGCCCCATCCAGAACGCGACCCAGGATGTCGCGATAACCCCGGCCACCCGCCCCAGATCCAATCCCAGCGACGCATATATCCGATACCGGATCGCAGTTCCGGTAATGTAGGAAAAACCCAGACAGTTCGACACGGCATAGCCGCTGGCCCCTGCCATTCCGGCAACAGGCAATGGCACTTTGCCGCCAGCTACACTTTGCACGGCAAACACATCATAGAGCGACAGCGACAGGAAACTGAACGCGGTCCAGCACAAGGCGAAAAACATCAGTTTCCACGACGTCGTTGCGATATCTGTCTGAACATCTGACCATTTCACATGCGCTGACAAATCATGCAGAACCGTCAGCGCGATTCCGGTCACGAGAACCGGTATCGCAATCCGCAGCCAGGGTTTTTCCAACATGGCCGCAAGCTTTTCTGCCCAGTGCACGGCCAGAGGTTCACCGTCACTTTTCGCATTGGTCATGCTGCACGTCCCCGCCAGTTTCTGATCGCAGATACCACGCGCGGCTCACCCGCCCGTCGACGATTCAGACATCATCTGCCAACGGACTCTGGCACATTTTGGTTTTATCTCAAAGCGCTAGAGCCGCCCCTTGCGTGTTGACAGCAAAAGGTTCGTTTCCGAACGCGTCACGCCGTCGATCCTTCGGATCTGAAACAGAACCTCATCCAGTTCAGCCAGGGTTTCCGTACTGATCTCGGCGATCAGATCCCAACTGCCATTTGTCGAATGAACTGCCGTCACCTGACGCATGGCACCGATCCGGGCCATGACGCGTTCCGTCCCGCGCCCCTCAATCTCGAGCATCATCAACCCGCGCACCGGGCTTTGCGCCAGATCGCGACGCGTCAGGACGGTAAAGCCGACGATTTCACCGGACTGTTTCAGCCGCTGCAACCTGCTGCGGACCGTGGTGCGGGTCACGCCCAGTGTTTCCGACAGCTCTGACAGGCTTGCCCGAGCATCCCGCTGCAACGCATTGAGCAGTCGATTGTCCAATTCGTCCATAGCGCTTTCTCATAAAGAATTTTCCGAGACCATTTTGAGCATTTTGCCGACTTCACGCAAGACAGTCGGACGGCCTAAATGAACACATGGAAATCAAGGATATCATACTGGTTGGCGCCCCAATGGACGCCGGGAAGCGTCGTCAGGGATGCCGGATGGGACCTGATGCGTATCGCGTGGCAGGGTTGGATCAAGCGCTGTCTGATCTTGGTCACACCGTTCACGATTGGGGCGACGTGCAGGCCGAAAACGTCGACATTCCCCAACACCCGCACCTGTTCGCCCTGCCCGAATGCGTGGGGTGGACGCACGCTCTCAGCAAAGCTGCGCAAGACGCGGCGGGTCAGGGCATTCCGATTTTCATGGGGGGTGATCACGCCCTGTCCATGGGTACGGTGGCCGGGATGGCCGCCCATGCCGCTCGGATCGACCGCCCTCTCTTTGTGCTATGGCTTGACGCCCACAGCGACTTTCACACTCCGGACAGTACCGGCAGCGGCAATCTGCACGGCACGCCGGTGGCGTATTTCACCGGCAGACCCGGATTCGAGGATTTCCCCCCTTTGCCGGCCGTCATACCGACGGATCGCGTCGGCATGATCGGATTGCGTTCTGTCGACCCGGCGGAACGGGCGGCGCTGGAGCAAGACCGCGCCATGCTGGCGGATATGCGCAGCATTGATGAAAACGGTATCAAAGCCCCCCTTTTGGCCTTTCTTGATCGCGTGAAGGCAGAAAACGCTCTGCTACATGTTTCTTTGGATGTCGATTTCCTCGACCCGGCAGTGGCCCCCGCGGTCGGCACGACCGTGCCCGGCGGTGCAACCGAGCGCGAAGCTCACCTGGTAATGGAACTGCTGCATGAAAGCGGACTTGTCTGCTCGCTGGACCTAGTCGAATTGAACCCGTTTCTGGATGACCGGGGCCGAACCGCAAAACTGATGGTCGATCTGGCCGCCTCGTTGATGGGTCGCCGTATCTTCGACCGTCCCACCCGGAGTTTCTGATGCTGTCTCTTCAAGCGCCATCTGCCGCCGTCATGATCCGGCCGCACGCTTTTGCGTCCAATCCGGAAACACGCGATGACAATGCCTTTCAAACGCTGAGCACCGCATCCGCCCAGGCCACGTCGGAAGCGGCCAGGGATGAACATG
Source organism: Ruegeria sp. HKCCD6428 (assembly GCF_013110595.1). NCBI lineage: Bacteria > Pseudomonadati > Pseudomonadota > Alphaproteobacteria > Rhodobacterales > Roseobacteraceae > Ruegeria > Ruegeria sp. HKCCD6428. The sequence continues at coordinate 342,022 of NZ_WVQX01000001.1, read as the reverse complement.
ATCGGGCGGTGCAGCAATTGCGCGACGCCGGAGTCACTGTTCATGTGTTTGACGATTTCGGCGACCTCAACACACCTGACAGCGTTTTTCCAAACAACTGGTTCTCGACGCATCCCGGCGGCCATGTGGCGATCTACCCGATGTTCGTGCCATCGCGCAGACGCGAACGCCGGACCGATGTAATCGAACTGCTCAAACAGGAATACCGTGTGCAGGATGTCATCGACTATTCCGGGCTGGAACAAGACAACCTGGCCCTGGAAGGGACCGGCGCGATGGTGTTGGATCATGTGGCCCGCATCGCTTACACGGTGACGTCCAATCGCGCCGATCCGGTCCTGTTGGAACGGTTTTGCACACATTTCAACTATGAACCAATCGCCTTCGAAGCCCGCGATGCCAAGGGCCGGGACGTTTATCACACCAACGTTTTGATGGGTATCGGCACGCATTACGCCCTGATTTGCCTCGACATGATTTCGGACCCGGCCCGCCGCATGACCGTTCGCAATCGGCTGGAAGAATCCGGTCGAACGGTCATTGACCTGACGCACGACCAAATTGCCGAGTTCGCAGGCAACGCCATTGAACTGACCGGACGGGATGGGTTGGTTCTGGCCCTGTCCAGCAGGGCACTTGCCGCCCTCACACCAGACCAAATCGCAACAATCCAGGACAGTTCAACACCGTTGCCGCTGTCCGTTCCAACAATTGAAACCGCCGGTGGGTCCGTGCGCTGCATGATTGCAGGCGTTCACCTTGCCCGCCGATAGGAGAGCACCATGCAACCTTCAGACAAGGCCCTGGTACCATTCGTTTCCGTCGACAACATGATGCGACTGGTACACCACATTGGCGTCGAACAGATGATCACGCAGATTGCCGCTCAGATCGAGGCCGATTTCAAACGATGGGAAAGCTTCGACAAGACACCTCGCATTCCGGCGCATTCTCCTCATGGCGTGATTGAGCTGATGCCAACTTCGGATGGCGAGGCGTACGGGTTCAAATACGTAAACGGCCATCCCAAGAACACCTCCGAAGGGCTGCAAACCGTTACCGCATTCGGCCTGCTGGCGGATGTCTACACCGGATATCCGACGCTGTTGACCGAAATGACAATGCTGACCGCGCTGCGCACGGCGGCGACTTCGGCTCTGGTCGGGCGCTATCTGGCCCCGAAAAATGCCAAGACAATGGCCATGATCGGCAATGGCGCACAGTCCGAATTCCAGTGCCTGGCCTTCAAGGCAATGTGCGGGATCGACACCGTTCGGCTTTATGATATCGATCCGAATGCCACGTCGAAATGCGCTGCGAACTTGCAGGGCAAGGGCCTGACCGTCATCCCTTGCAAGACGCCGGAAGACGCCATTGAAGGTGCCCAGATCATCACCACCTGCACGGCAGACAAGAAATACGCAACGATCCTGACCGACAACATGGTCGGGCCCGGCGTGCACATCAACGCCATCGGAGGCGATTGCCCCGGCAAGACCGAGTTGCATCGCGACATCCTGTTTCGTTCGGACATCTTCGTCGAGTACCCCGAACAAACCCGGATCGAAGGCGAAATTCAGGCGCTGGACGCCGATCACCCTGTGACCGAGATGTGGCAGGTCATCACCGGCGCCGCCAAGGGGCGCATCGATGAGCGGCAGATCACTTTGTTCGACAGTGTAGGCTTTGCCATCGAGGATTTCTCGGCCCTGCGCTTTGTGAAACAGGCGATTGAAGGCACAACCTTCTTTGAACCTCTGGACATGTTGGCCGACCCGGACGATCCGCGCGATCTGTTCGGAATGTTGATGCGAGCTGGATAGCGCGCGATCTTGGGGGCTCTGCCCCCGTCGCGCTGCGCGCGCTTCCCCCGGGATATTTTCAGCCAGATGAAGCAAGGGATCCGAACTTCATCTGGCCACAAATATCCCGGAGCGCGAGGCAGAGCCTCGCTTCCGAGCTACCCCGCAAGCGATGGCAGGTAGAGGACAATACCCGGGAAAGCCACGAGAGCTGCGATGGTCAGGGCGTCGGCAATGAAAAAGGGTGTGACACCCTTGAAAACATCCTGAACGCTCAGGTCCGGGCGCACACCGGCAACGACAAAGCAGTTCAGCCCGATGGGCGGTGTAATCAGGCAAAACTCGGCCATTTTGACGACCAGAATGCCAAACCAGATCGCGCACATCGGGCCGGACATTCCAAACGCGCTGTCGGCGGCACTGACGGTTTCACCACCATTCAGGGCCATCACCGCCGGATAGACGACGGGCAAGGTCAAAAGCAGCATCCCGATCGCGTCCATGAACATGCCCAACACCGCATATGCCAGCAGAATGCAGATCAGGATCATCATGGGCGACATCTCGAGCCCCGTAATCCAATCCGAGAAGGCACCCGGAAGGTCGGCGAACCCAAGAAACCGCACATAGATCAGAACGCCCCAGATGATCGAAAAAATCATCGCCGTCAGTTTGGCGGTTTCCAAAAGTGCGGATTTGAACTCGGCCCAGCGCATTCCGTGGAACAAGGCGAAACAGAATACGATGAAGGCGCCAATGGCACCGCCTTCCGTCGGAGTGCCCCATGCTTTTTCACCAAACGGGTTATAGACAAAGCAAATGATAATCAGAATGACGGCGACAATCGGAATGGCACCGGGAAGTGCTGCAAAGCGCTGTTTCCAGGAAAACCCCGTGACCGGCGGGCCAACGGATTTGAAGATCACTGCAATCCCAATGATCAGAAGGCCGTACACGATTGCGGAAAACGCACCCGGAATGAAACCCGCCAACAGCAGTTTCCCGACATCCTGCTCGACGATGATCGCGTAGATCACCAGAATGGCCGAAGGCGGGATCAGGGAGGCCAGCGTCCCGCCCGCGGCAACCACACCTGCTGCAAAGCGTTTGTTATAGCCCACCTTCAGCATTTCCGGAATCGCGATACGGGCGAAGACGGCGGACGTCGCAACCGAAGCTCCGGACACCGCAGCGAAGCCGGCCGTGGCGAAAACGGTCGAAACCGCCAACCCGCCGGGCACCCATGCGACCCAGCGTTTTGCGGCCTCGAACAAAGCGCGGGTAAGCCCCGCGTAATACGCCAGATATCCAATCAGGATAAAGGTCGGAATCAGGCTGAGAGTGTGGGACGCGACCTTGGAATGTGGCACCTGCCCCGCGGTCTTGACCGCCACTGTCAGCGCCTTGCCAAACCGTTCCGGATCGTAACCGAACTTGGCCCAGAAAATCCAAACCAGTCCGACAAGCCCTGCCAAACCGGCTGCAAAGGCAACCCGCATGCCCGCCACGACAAGGACCAGAAGGCCGCCAGTGACCCAGAGGCCAATCTCAATCGTGTCCATCTATCAGTCCTGCCCTTCGAACTGTTCGGCCTCGGCCGCCGCCTGCGCCGCTGCATCCTGTATCAACGGAACGGCCGCCGGAGCGCCCAGCCCCAGCCAGAACGCCCGACCATACCCCCAGACTTGCAGCGCAAGGCGCAGGCAGAGAACGGAAAATGCAACGGGTGCCAGCAGCTTGGCCGGCCACAAGGGTATGCCGATGTCGATCGAACTGTCCCGGCTCCACATTGGGGCGCCAAAATCAAAGGACCGGTCGAAATGAGACCAACTGCCCCAAACCAGAGCCAGCATCAGGATCAGGATCAGAACCACCGAGAGCAGTTCGAACAGCCACAAAGCCCGACCGTGCAAGCGGGATATGACGATATCCATCCGGATATGCCCCCCATCACGCTGAACATATGAAATGCCCAGAAAAGCGATGAGAGGCATCGCCTGTTCGATCCAGTCCACGTAGCCCGGCAAAGGAGCATTCAGCGCATTTCGACCACTGACCGACACAACGGCCAATACCATCAGTGAAAAAACCGCCAATCCGCTGATCAGTGCCAGAAACCGTTCGAGCACGAGCAAACGCTGATCCAACTGGCTCAGACGGCTGCCGTCTACCAGAACCGTGGCTTGTCCTGCCATTCCGGTGTTTCCTTGTTGTTTGTTGCCGGGCGCCTTGAAAGCACCCGGTCGTGTGGATCAGTTGCCGCCGCGCTGTTGCTTCAGCGTCGTCTGGACAAGATCGTAAAGGTCCTGCGCCGGCAGGCCCTGTGCGGTCATGTCCGCAATCCATTTTTCACGGATCGGATCAGCGGCCTTTGTGCGGAACTCTTCAATTACCGCGTCGTCGATCATGACCTTCTGGACACCCTTTTCTTCCAGGACACTGTCCCATTGTTCGAGCAAGCCGCCGTAATTCGCAAGGTAGTGGTCGATCGCCTCGTCAATCGAGCTGTCCAGAGCTTCACGATGTTCGGCTGGCAGGGCCTCATAGGCATCGATGTTGACGACAACCGGGCAGTTCACCGTTCCCGGATTCAGGTTCGCGGTCCACCAGTCCGCTTCGTTGATCGTTCCGAATGACAGGTGCGCGTGCTGGGCAAAGGCCACGGTGTCGACGACGCCCGATTCCATCGCATTGAAGGCTTCGGTCGCCGGAACCGATGTCGGCACCCCTCCGACCGCCTCGAAGGCCTGACCAAGGCCACCGGTCGCCCGGACCCGCATTCCGTCAAATTCAGCCAGTTCATCCCGCGGCTCGCCCGTGCCGACAAGGTTATACTGCGGCATTGGCGAGGTCATGATGATGCGGGCGTTCCATTGCGCCATCTCTTCCTTGACCGCCGGATGGTCGTATACCGCATGGCTTATCGCAACTTCTTCCTGCAGGTTGTTCACACCCAGGAACGGCAGTTCCAAAACGGTGATCGCCCGGTTCTTGTCGCGGTGATAGCCGGCACAGAACTGAGCCATCTCAAAGGCGCCGATTTCGATCCCGTCCAGGTTTTCCCTGGGTTTGGACAACCCGCCATAGCTGACATTGATGGTGAATTCGCCACCGGTTTTTTCGCTGACCAGTTCGGCCAGCTTTTCAACATGTTCCGTAAAGGCGCGGCGCTTGCCCCAGACGGATGCGTTCCATTCTGTCGCCGCGGCTTCGGTCACAAAAGCAACGCCAAGGGCGGCGACTGCGGCACCGCTCAACATCTTTTTCATAGTTTTGTCTCCCATAGGTGCGCCCCCTACCGAGGCGCTTGCCGATCAAGCTAGCGCCAACACTCGATTGTGCCAACCCTAACCGGTATTTGCGTATTTTGCAGAATAAGCCCCAGAAATGACCCAAGACGACAGAAGCCTTGAGGTCACCTGTCGTTGCAACCACAATTGACACACAGCGCCCTCAATTCTCGTTACTTTTAAGTGGCTGTTTTTGTTCTATTTTAGTGATTCTTTTGCCGATTTTTTTACAGATTTGGCCATATTGTTGAAATTTCTTTACAAAGAAATCCAAGGATTACACCAATTTATTTATTTATTTTCAGAACGCGGTAATATTCAAACTTGGGGAGGAACAGGATCGACATTGCCTGAATGACAGGCAAAAAATCCAAAAGCAATCCAGTCCAGAGGGAGGAGCCTCAAAGATGACCACCGCTGCCCAGGCAGATGCCAAGACTTATCCGCCATCCGCAGAAACTGTCGCTCGTGCGCATGTCGATGCGGCAAAGTATGCTGACATGTACGCAGCCTCAATCAGCGACCCCGACGCGTTCTGGGGCGAGCAAGGCAAGCGCATCGACTGGATCAAGCCCTTCACCCAGGTCAAGGACGTCAGTTACGAGTTTGGCTCGGTCAAGATCAACTGGTATGCCGATGGCACGTTGAATGTGTCGGCCAACTGCCTGGATCGTCATCTAAAAACCCGCGGCGACCAAACCGCGATCATCTGGGAGCCGGATGATCCGAATGACCCGGCCCAGCATATCTCTTACGCAGAATTGCACCGCCGCACTTGCCGGATGGCCAACATTCTGGAATCCCTTGGCGTGCGCAAGGGCGATCGCGTGGTCATCTATCTGCCGATGATCCCCGAAGCCGCTTACGCCATGCTGGCCTGTGCGCGGATCGGCGCAATTCATTCGATCGTTTTTGCGGGCTTCTCGCCCGACGCTCTGGCCGCGCGCATCAACGGGTGCGACGCCAAGGTCGTGATCACTGCGGATGAAGCGCCGCGTGGCGGCCGCAAAACGCCGCTGAAATCCAACGCAGACGCCGCCCTGCTGCACTGCAAAGACACGGTAAAATGCCTTGTGGTCAAGCGCACCGGCGGTCAGACCACCTGGATCGACGGTCGCGACTTTGACTACAACGAAATGGCGCTCGAGGCTGACGACTATTGCGCCCCAGCCGAAATGAACGCCGAAGATCCTTTGTTCATCCTTTACACGTCCGGTTCGACCGGTCAGCCCAAGGGCGTTGTGCACACCACGGGGGGGTATCTTGTTTACGCCTCGATGACGCAAGAGATCACATTCGATTATCACGAAGGTGACGTGTACTGGTGCACCGCTGACGTGGGCTGGGTCACCGGGCACAGCTATATCGTCTATGGCCCGCTGGCCAATGGCGCAACCACGCTGATGTTCGAAGGCGTGCCCACTTACCCCGACGCCTCGCGCTTCTGGCAGGTCTGCGAAAAGCACAAGGTCAACCAGTTCTACACCGCCCCCACTGCGATCCGCGCCCTGATGGGTCAGGGCAATGAGTTTGTCGAGATATGCGACCTCAGCGATCTTCGCATTCTGGGCACCGTGGGTGAACCGATCAACCCCGAAGCCTGGACCTGGTACAACGAGGTTGTCGGCAAAGGCAAATGCCCCATCGTCGATACTTGGTGGCAGACCGAAACCGGCGGCCACCTGATGACGCCGCTGCCCGGTGCACATGCGATGAAACCCGGATCGGCCATGAAGCCGTTCTTTGGCATCGAACCGGTGGTTCTGGACCCGCAATCCGGTGTTGAAATCGAAGGCAACGGTGTCGAGGGCGTTCTGTGTATCAAAGACAGCTGGCCCGGCCAGATGCGCACCGTCTGGGGCGATCATGAGCGGTTCGAGAAAACCTATTTCTCGGATTACAAAGGCTACTATTTCACGGGTGACGGCTGCCGCCGCGACGAAGATGGCGATTATTGGATTACCGGTCGTGTAGACGACGTGATCAACGTGTCCGGTCACCGCATGGGCACCGCCGAGGTGGAAAGCGCGCTGGTTGCACATGCTGCAGTGGCCGAGGCTGCCGTGGTTGGATACCCTCATGAAATCAAAGGGCAAGGCATCTATTGCTATGTCACGTTGATGAATGATCGCGAGCCTTCGGACGAGTTGATGAAAGAGCTGCGCACATGGGTCCGCACCGAGATCGGCCCGATTGCATCCCCGGATGTGATCCAGTGGGCACCCGGCCTGCCGAAAACGCGCTCGGGCAAGATCATGCGCCGTATCCTGCGCAAGATCGCCGAGAACGATTTCGGATCCTTGGGCGACACTTCGACACTGGCCGATCCGTCGGTGGTCGAAGACCTGATCGAAAACCGTGCGAACAAGTGAGGGTATGATGGACGCTGCCACGATCACCACGCCCGCCGTTCTCATCCTTCTCGGCCCTCCGGGTGCCGGGAAGGGCACACAGGCCCGGATGCTGGAAGAAAAATTCGGACTTGTACAACTCAGCACCGGTGACCTGCTGCGCGAAGCGGTCGCGGCCGGAACCGAAGCCGGCAAAGCGGCAAAAGCCGTTATGGAAGCCGGCGATCTGGTCAGCGATGAAATCGTCATCGCCATCCTGCGCGACCGCATGGCACAGCCGGATTGCGCCAAGGGCGTCATTCTGGACGGTTTCCCGCGCACGACGGTTCAGGCCGAAGCGCTGGACAGCCTGCTGGCATCGAACAACCAGAAGATCAACGCCGCAATCAGCCTCGAGGTGGAAGACGCAGAAATGGTGACCCGTATTTCGGGCCGCTACACCTGCGCCGGCTGTGGTGAAGGCTACCATGACCAGTTCAAGAAGCCTGCCGTAGAAGGCAAATGCGACAAGTGTGGCCATACCGAATTCAAGCGCCGCGCCGACGACAATGCCGAAACGGTGGCCTCGCGCCTTGCAGCGTACCACGCGCAGACGGCACCACTGATCGCCTACTATGACGGTCAGGGCGTGCTGCAGCGTACAAACGCCATGGGCAGGATCGAAGACATTGCCAATGGCCTTGAAGGGATCGTTAGTAAAGTCATGAAATAGGGGGTGGATTTAGGGCCGCAAGGCTCTGATCCCAAACAGAATACTTCAAAAGACCGCCTTGGCGGACTGGAGGAGTTTTGCCTGACGTCACATGGCGTCTGGCGCAAGTGAGAAGCGGCCCGACGCACTGGAGGATGTGGGCATCGGGCCGTCCAACGAGGAAGCGAAGGAGGAACCCGCAATGGCGGATCAATCAACAAACTCCGCGCAGACTGCCGAAGCCGACAAAGGCTATTGGCAGGCGAACCTGCGTCTCATCTACATCAGCCTCGTGATCTGGGCGCTGGTGTCTTTTGGATTCGGCATTCTGCTGCGTCCATTGCTGTCCGGCATCGCCGTTGGCGGCACCGATCTGGGCTTTTGGTTCGCTCAGCAGGGATCGATCCTGGTCTTTCTGGTGCTGATCTTCAACTACGCCTGGCGCATGAACAAGCTGGACGCTGAATTCGGCGTGGACGAGGAGTAAGCAGCATGGACCAGTTTACCATCAACCTGCTGTTTGTCGGCGCGTCATTTGCGCTGTACATCGGCATTGCGATCTGGGCCCGCGCGGGGTCCACATCGGAATTCTACGCCGCCGGTCGCGGCGTTCACCCGGTCACCAACGGTATGGCGACAGCGGCGGACTGGATGTCTGCGGCCTCGTTCATCTCGATGGCGGGCCTGATTGCCTTCACCGGCTATGACAACTCGACCTTCCTGATGGGGTGGACCGGTGGCTATGTTCTGCTGGCACTGCTGCTTGCGCCCTACCTGCGTAAGTTCGGCAAATACACCGTCTCGGAATTCATCGGCGACCGTTTCTACAGCCAGACCGCACGTATCGTTGCTGTGATCTGTCTGATCGTTGCTTCGGTGACTTACGTTATCGGTCAGATGACCGGCGTGGGCGTGGCCTTCGGCCGCTTTCTTGAGGTGTCGAACACCTCCGGTCTGCTGATCGGTGCCTGTGTGGTGTTTGCCTACGCGGTGTTCGGTGGGATGAAAGGCGTGACCTATACTCAGGTCGCTCAGTACTGCGTGCTGATCACCGCCTACACCATCCCGGCGATCTTCATCTCGCTGCAGTTGACCGGTACGCCGGTTCCGGCGCTGGGTCTGTTCAGCGATACCGCCAGCGGTGAGCCTCTGCTGACCAAGCTGGACGCGATCGTGACCGAGCTGGGCTTTGCCGAGTATACAGCGCATCATTCGAACACGCTGAACATGGTGCTGTTCACGCTGTCGCTGATGATCGGTACTGCGGGTCTGCCGCACGTCATCATGCGCTTCTTCACCGTGCCGAAAGTCTCTGACGCACGTTGGTCGGCTGGCTGGACTCTGGTCTTCATCGCTCTGCTGTACCTGACCGCCCCAGCGGTTGGCGCAATGGCGCGTCTGAACATCACCGACATGATGTGGCCCAATGGTGGCATCGAAGGTGGTGCCGTTTCCGTCGAGGATATCGACAACGATCCACGCTATGACTGGATGCAGACGTGGCAGAAAACTGGTCTGCTGGACTGGGAAGACAAGAACGGCGACGGCAAGATCCAGTACTACAATGACCAAAATGCCGACATGCAGGCACTTGCGGAAGAAAAAGGCTGGGTCGGTAACGAGCTGACCAAGTTCAACCGCGACATCCTGGTTCTGGCCAACCCCGAGATCGCCAACCTGCCGGGTTGGGTGATCGGTCTGGTCGCTGCCGGTGGTCTTGCAGCTGCTCTGTCGACCGCTGCGGGCCTGTTGCTGGCGATCTCGTCGGCGGTGTCCCACGACCTTGTCAAAGGCGCGATCAACCCGCAAATCTCTGAAAAAGGAGAACTGCTGGCCGCTCGTATCGCAATGGCTGTGGCCATCGTCGTTGCAACCTATCTGGGTCTGAACCCACCGGGATTTGCTGCGCAAACCGTGGCCTTGGCCTTTGGTCTGGCGGCTGCCTCGATCTTCCCGGCGCTGATGATGGGGATTTTCTCGACCCGCATCAACAACACCGGTGCCGTCGCAGGTATGCTGGCTGGTCTGATCGTAACCCTGGTTTACATCTTCCTGCACAAGGGCTGGCTGTTCATTCCGGGCACCAACTCGTTCACTGATGCTGATCCGCTGCTGGGTCCGATCAAGTCGACCTCGTTCGGCGCCATCGGTGCAGTGATCAACTTCGGCGTCGCTTACGTCGTCGCCGGAATGACCAAAGAGACTCCGCCGGAGATCGTTGAATTGGTCGAAAGCGTACGCATTCCCCGTGGTGCGGGCGCAGCTCAGAATAAGTGAGCTTGATGCGGTCGTTGGTTCTTGCCTTCGACCGCGTCTTTCGATCCACTGTTCCCGCCCGGCACACCACTGGGCGGGATTTTTTAACCAGAAAACCGGAGACAACACATGCCCCTGTCCCATGATGAAATTGCCCGGTTTCTGAAATCCGTTCACCCCTATGACGTGTTGCCTTCCGACGCCCTGGATCAGATCGTCAAACAGATCGAGGTCTGGGAAGTTGAGGAGGACGCTTCTGTCTATGAGTTGGGTCACAAGTTGCCCGGGGTGTTCTTGATCTACGAAGGACAGGTTGAGATTACTGATGAGAACGGGGCCATCGTCTCTCATCTGGGGCTGCGCAACTCCTTCGGCGAGAGAGGCCTGCTGAAAGACGGCAAAGCCGCCACCAAAGCCCGTGCTCATACGCCGTCTGTCCTGATGGTTCTGCCACCGGATTTGGTGCGCAGTTTGATCGACAACCACGATGTCGTCGCCAAATTCTTCAATCGAACCCGTGGAGGTCGCAGCGGCCCGCAAAGCCTTGCGACCAGTTCGATTGACGTTCTGATGGCGCGCGATCCCGCCACCTGCCCTGCGGACACGACAGTTCAGGAAGCGGCACGGATCATGCGCGACAAACACATCTCGTCGCTATGCGTGACAGATGGAGAGAAGTTGAAAGGTATCGCCACCCTGCGGGACATTTCGGGCAAATATGTTGCGGACGGGTTGCCCGCAACCACACGGATTTCCGAAATCATGACTGCAAATCCCGTGACGCTGTCGCCCAGCGATATCGGCTCGGACGTTCTGCATATCATGATGGAGCGCGGCATTGGCCATATCCCTGTTTCCGAAGGCGGTCGTCTGGTCGGGATCGTGACGCAGACCGATCTGACCCGCTATCAGGCCGTCAACTCGGCCGAGTTGGTTGGTCGGATCGCAAAGGCTGACAGTGCCGAAGAGATGGCGAGGGTGACGGCGGAAATTCCGCAGTTGCTGGTTCAGTTGGTTGCCGGCGGGAACCGACACGAGATTGTCACGCGGCTGATCACCGATATTGCAGACACGGTTACCCGCCGCCTGCTGAAATTGGCCGAATCTGAACTGGGTCCGCCACCTGTACCCTATTTGTGGCTGGCCTGCGGCTCACAGGGACGGCAAGAACAAACCGGCGTATCGGATCAGGACAATTGCCTGATGCTGGACGATAGCGTCACCGACGCCGATATGTCCTATTTCACCAAACTGGCCAAATTCGTCTCTGACGGGCTGGACGTCTGCGGGTACTTTTACTGCCCCGGCGACATGATGGCGACCAATCCGCGCTGGTGCCAGCCGGTTCGTGTCTGGCGCGACTATTTCAAAGGCTGGATTGCTAAGCCAAACCCCGAGGCGCAGATGCTGGCCTCGGTCATGTTCGACCTGCGCCCCATCGGCGGCGCATTTGAGTTGTTTGGCGATCTGCAAGCGGACACTCTGGCAGTGGCCAGGGCAAACTCGATCTTCGTCGCACACATGATTTCGAACTCGCTGAAGCACACGCCCCCCCTGGGCCTGCTGCGCGGTTTCGCGACGATCCGCTCGGGCGAGCATCGCAATACGCTGGATCTGAAACACAACGGAGTTGTGCCCGTCGTCGATCTGGCGCGCATCTACGCACTGCAAGGCGAGCTGACCGAGGCCAACACCCGCGCCCGTCTGAAAGCAGCCGAGGCCAGTGGCGTGCTCAGCCCTTCTGGTGCGCGTGACTTGCTGGACGCCTATGATCTGATCGCTGAAACCCGGCTGGAGCATCAGGTGCGGCTGGTTAAATCCGGAGCGATGCCCGACAACTACCTGCCACCGTCTGAATTGTCGGACTTTGAGCGAAGTCATCTGCGTGATGCTTTCGTGGTGGTAAAAACGATGCAATCGGCAGTTGGCCACGGCAAGGGAATGCTGGGCTGACATGCGACTGACCAACGGAGAGACCACATGTTTCTGGAACTGATCGGCACGATTTTCGCAGGGGTCGCATGTGCCGGCATCGTTCTTCTGCTGAACAAGCTGACCGGAGGGCGTTTGCCAAAATGGACAACGCCGGTTGCGGCCGGTCTTGGAATGATCGCGATGACCATCAACAGCGAATATTCCTGGTACGATCGCACGCGCGACCAACTGCCGGAAGAGATGACCATCGTGCAAGAGGTCGAAAGCCGCGCGTTTTATCGTCCCTGGACCTACGCGGTGCCGTTCGTTGACCGGTTTGCCGCAATCGACACCGTATCGGTGCGCACAAACGAAAACGTTCCGGAACAACGGCTTGTCGATCTTTACTTCTTTGGCCGCTGGGCTCCGGTTTCGAAACTGCCGGTGGCCGTGAATTGTGCAGAAGGCCGCCGCGCCAACCTGGCGGATGGTGCCGAATTTGCCGAGGACGGGCGTCTGGTGAACGCTGACTGGATTGCAGCCGGAACCAATGACCCCGTCATCGCAGCCACTTGCGGGGTGTAATCATGCTGACTGGATTGAGTTTGAGGCTCAGGATCTTTCTGTTCTTCTGCCTCCTCGCCCTGGGCGGGGTTGCCATCAGCGCCACCGCTCTCTGGATCACCTATTCCCGTGCGGGAAACCCCGGTCTGCTGAATGATTTCGTCTTCGCCGAAATCCTTATCGGATTTGGATTTCTGGCACTGGTCGCGGGTGTTTGGCTGCTGTTCGACGACAACGTCGCCAAACCGATCGAACGGCTTTCCGCCCAACTGCGGGCCCGTGCACATGCCGGTGTAAGCACCGACCTGGACATGCAGGCCGCGCGGTATCTGGGTGATCTTGCCCCGGCAGCGGCGGGGTTGGCGGAACAACTGGCCTCGAACGCCATGCGCACGGCCGAGGCCGTGGCCGCCGAAACCGCGCATCTGGCCGCCGAAAAACAGCGCCTGACCGCGCTGCTGACGGAAATCCCGGTGGCCATGCTGCTGGCTAGTCCGAAGCATCAGATCGTTCTGTACGATGGGCAGGCCGCCGAGGTTCTTGCCCAGATCGCGCATCCTCGTTTGAACGCCTCTCTTTTCGAATATCTCGAAGCCACCGGCCTGACAGACGCTTATGCCAAGATGTGCAAAACCGGAAAGGACGTCTATTGCACCCTGTCCAGCGTGGATGGGCGGCAGACATACTCCGCCCGGATGAAACCTTTGGGGGATGCACCTGGGTATATGCTTGTCTTCGAAGACAGCGCGGCACATATGTCACCGGACGATGCCCGCCCGCTGGTCTATGATTTCGAACTTCTCAATACACCGGGGGATGATGCGTTTGAGAACCGCCCCCTGTCAGATCTGTGCTTCGTGGTCTTCGACACGGAAACAACAGGATTGCTGCCTCACAAGGATGAGATTGTGCAGATCGGCGCAGTACGCGTTCTGAATGGCAAAATCGTTCAGGGTGAGCATCTGGACATGCTGGTTGATCCCGGCATTCCAATTCCCCCGGCCTCGACCAAAGTACACAAGATCAGCGACCGCATGGTTCAAGGCGCGCCGGATATTGCCGAAGCCGGGCGCGTATTCCATCAGTTCTCGCGTGACGCGGTGATCGTGGCACATAACGCCCCGTTCGACATGGCGTTCCTGCGTCGTCATGCCAAACGGATGAGTGTTGAATGGGACCATCCGATACTCGACACGGTCCTGCTATCTGCGGTGCTGTTCGGGGCCAGCGATACACACACGCTGGACGCCTTGTGTGAACGGCTGGAAATCACGATCCCCGAAACGTTGCGCCATACCGCACTGGGCGACGCGGTTGCCACGGCCGAGGCATTGATCAAGATGCTGCCGATCCTGCAAGCACGCGGCCTGACGACTTTTGGCGAGGTGATCATGGAAACCCGCAAACATGGTCGTTTGCTGGAAGATCTGAACTGACGGCATAAATTGCACCCGGCAGTCAGCTTTTCATGGACAATCCGGGCCACGCATGGCACCTGATGCGCGGCCAAGGATTAAGCCCGCAATGACCGAAAAGACCTTCAGACCAACCCCGGATCAAAGCCCCGCCTTTCGGGAAGCGCTGGGATGCTTTGGCACCGGTGTCACGGTGATTACCGCGCAATCCGACAAGGGCCCGCGTGCCATAACGGTGAATTCATTTGCCTCAGTCTCATTGGATCCGCCACTGGTCCTGTGGTGTCTGGCCAGGGAATCATTCCGATTTGATACGTTCAGTACCTGTGATCTCTATTCGATCCACGTCATGGCGCAGGATCAGCAGGATCAGGCGTTGCGGTTTGCACGCGATGGGGCGGATTTCTCACATGCCGACTGGACCGAGGATGAGGCCGGGCGTCCACATCTGGCCCAGTGTCTGGCCCGGTTCGATTGCCGCCTTAATGCCCGTCATGACGCAGGGGATCATCTGATCATCGTGGGTCAGGTAGAGCAGGTCATGTATCGCACCGGCAAAGGGCTGATCTTCAAACGCGGGCAGTTCGGCGGGTTTGTCGACCTGATCTAATCGTCCAGCGACCCGTGAACCGCCAACGCCTCCAGTTCCGCGTCCTGAGGAGTGATCACGCGAAAGGCTTCGTGAACGCCTGTCTCTGTCAATTCCCTTGCGACGGTCAACAACGTGTTGGCAGGATGGTCTTCGCACAACTCCGACATGTGGTCGATTTCAGCTTGCGCAACGCCCAATGCGGCCTCGACCGAGGGTGCGCCATAGAACTGCACAAAATGTTCGGCCAGGTTATAAGTAATCTGATCTTTCTCTGCGGCTTCGATCTGCGTCACGGCGACAAAAGTCACCCGGCCAAAGGTTTCCAACCCCAGCCAACCGTTCGCAAATGCCTGTCGTGCCTTGCCTTCAAGATCACCCTGCCCCCAGTTGGAAAACTCAAACCCGCCTGAAACGCACCACTCTCCGGTGCGCGCCGGGGAATGAAACACGTTCATGTCGCTTTCGTCGAAATGGATCGCTCGGGCCAGTTTCATTCTCGGTTCTCCAACAAGTCAGTCAGGGGGCGCAGATGCGTATCGACCCCGTCGCGGATCAGCATCCCGAAACGTTCATCCGTTCCAAGGAATACGCCACCGTCGATCAGCGGTTCGCCCACGCCGCGCAGCAGGCCCATCCATTCGGCGTGCAAGGACGCGTTGCCATCCTCCTGCCAACGGTTGAGCCAGGTCAACATGTGTCGTGACCAGCTTTCCACCAACTGCGTTGCAGAAACCTCGGCACAGCCTTCATCGTACAGCGCGGTGATATCAGGGGTTTCACCCGGCGCATCACTGGTTTGCAACAGCGTCAGCTCCCAACCGACGATCAGCCAGTCCGGCTCTTCTTCGGGCATTGATGTTGACGCAGCCGCGCGAAACCGGCCGCACCGCGCGCCGTTCACGCAAATCAGACCATCCCAACCCAGATGCACCGCAACCTCTGGCGGGGCCAAAGCACCCAGCGCGTTCTGGAATCCCACAGCACAAAGCGGCAGCATCGCCACGGCATCCTGCAACGGTACCTCGGGGGCAAAAACAATTGCCACGCGCAGGAAATCCGCCTGAATATTGTAGACAACCGTCCCCGCATCACAGCCTAGCGCAGCCATGGCCTGCGCGCGCTCGAACGGGTCTTCCCCACCCTGAACCGGGTGGCCCGTCAGCAAGGGTGGGAAAACCGGCTGGCTCATGCGTTGCCTTTGGCGATCATGTCGCGGGCGATCTTGCGGAATGCCTCGGCCTGCGGGCTGTCAGGTTTGCTGACCACGATGGGCGCGCCTCCGTCGGCGGCGACGCGGATGTCCAGATGCAAGGGGATTTCACCCAGCAGCGGCACGCCCAGCGCCTCTGCCTCGGACTTGACACCACCATGACCGAAAACATGTTCTTCGTGCCCACAGTTCGAACAGATATGCGTGGACATGTTTTCGATCATCCCGACAATGGGTGTCTTGAGCTGGTTGAACATGTCGATCCCTTTTCGGGCATCAATCAGGGCCACGTCCTGCGGCGTTGAAACGACAATGGCACCATCCACCTGGAACTTCTGGCTCAGCGTCAGTTGCACGTCACCGGTGCCGGGCGGCAGATCGACGATCAGAACATCCAGCGCGCCCCATTGCACCTGGCTCATCATTTGTTGCAGCGCACCCATCAGCATCGGCCCGCGCCAGACAACCGCCTGACCTTCGTTGGTCATCAAACCCATCGACATCATGGTGACCCCGTGGTTGCGCAGCGGCAGGATTGTCTTGCCGTCAGGGCTGGCCGGACGACCCGAGACACCCAACATCCGGGGTTGCGACGGCCCGTAAACATCCGCATCCAGCAGACCTACACGCCGGCCTTCCGCAGCCAATGCGCAGGCAAGGTTGGCCGAAACGGTGGATTTGCCAACCCCACCCTTGCCGGAGGCAACGGCGATGATCCGATCCACACCCGGCACTGCCTGCGGCCCGGTTTGCGATGGCTTGGGTTTCGGTTTCAGATCCGGCGGTGCCTTGTCGGAATGCGCGGTCATCAAGGCCGAAACATTTGCCACGCCTTCCACCATCTGAGCGGCCTTTTCAGCCGTGGCGCGGACGGGTTCCATCTTTTCCGCATATTTCGGGTCGACCTCAAGCACGAAGCGTACCGTGTCGCCTTCCACATTCAAGGCGCGCACGATGCCTGCGCTTACGATGTCCTGCCCGGATACCGGGTCGGTGATCTTTTTCAGGTTCGCCAGAACCGCGTCACGAACACTCATGCTTGTTCCCCTTGATCCGCCCTGCTGACAGGGGCGTGCGTATCGACTCGCCGCTCATTGCACGTGTCTCCGTCTTTGTCTGTACATTTGACGCATCCCGCCCCGCGAAGTTACGTTGAGCCATGCGCTTTGTCCTCTTGTGCCTGAGCCTGACGCTCTCTGCCACCCCCTCTTGGTCACAAGAGGCGATTGGCCTTGCGGCCCCGGCAGAGGTTAAAGACTCCGGCCTGTTGCAACATATCCTTCCTCGCTTCTCTCTCAAGACCGGGATCCGTGTTATTGCAGACGACGCCGGGGTCATGGTGCTGGAAACCGCGCCGCCCGGTGATCCGGTCTTTGCCCGCAACGACGTGATCTATCACCTGCGTATCGAAGACAACGACCGCCAGACCCGTTTTCTTGAATGGCTGAAATCGGATATCGGCAAGCGCACGGTGGAAAGCTTTGCCCCGGCAGACGGAGGGCCCTACTCTGCCAGTTTTGATATTGCCGTGGTTGAGTCCGGTGACATCGTTGAAGGCGACACCCAACTTGGCGAAGAACTTTCGATGACCCATTGCGGGCGCTGTCATGTCATCGGGCCAAGGAACCGCATGAATGGCCTGGGGTCGACGCCCTCTTTCGCCGTTCTGCGCGCAATGCCCGACTGGTCGCAGCGATTCGAAGCGTTTTTCGCCCTGAACCCCCACCCCGCATTCACACAGATCGACGGTCTGACACCGCCTTTCGATCCCGAACGCCCGTCTCCTATTCACCCGGTTGAGATGACATTGGACGATCTTGACGCGATCCTGGCGTTCGTATCGCGCATCGACGCTGCGGATCTGGGTGCACCTCTGAAACTTCAGTGATCCTTTCTGTCTGAATAGTAATCCTCGGTCGTGACGACCCGAGGCTTGGGCTTTGACTGGAAAGGATTGTCTTGCTGTTGGAACTGCACGTTCACCCGGCAATTGTCACACATCTGGATCATCCGCGCCTGATCCGACGTCGCGAACATCGGATGCGTGCCCGACAGCTTCTCCATGATCCGCTCAACCGTGGACTTCACGCCGAACAATGCCCCGCATTCCACGCAGGCAAAAGGTTCTTCTTCGTTCAGAACCTGCTGTGACAGGGCCGCATCGCTGAGATCAAGTTGTGGAACAAGCGTGATCGCATCCTCGGGGCATATGGTCTTGCACATCCCGCATTGCAGACAGGCGTCTTGTTGGAAATTCAATTGCGGCATATCCGGATTGTCGATCAACGCACCGGATGGGCACAGCGACACACAGCTGAGGCACAGGGTGCAGCTGTCGGTATTCACTGCAACTGCCCCGTAAGGCGCATTTTCAGGCAGCGGCAAAGGCGATTCAGCCTGCGGGTTCAGCGCCTGTGCTGCCAGCCGCGCGATTTGCCGGCGATTGCCCATAGGCAAGACCGGATCGGACAAAGGCCGGGGCACCGCCTGCCCGTACAGCAGATCGGACATCGCATCGGGGTCTGTTTCGTCAATCAGGCCTATACCCTCGGGGCCAGCAATGGCATGTGCCAATTCAAGCTCCCGGTTCAACGCCTCGCGTTCAGTCGTCGGCGCCAACAGCACAACCACCCGCGCGAACCCATGCGCCAGAGCCGCCAGCATCTCGGCATGGCCAAAGCCAGATATCACGTTCAATTCCAATGGGATCACGTCCGAAGGTAATCCACGTCCGAAACGCGCCGCCAACCGGATCATTTCGGCCCCGTGGGCGTCATCATGTACAAGCAACCGAGGCGCGGTGCCGCCGGCCCGTCGATAGGTACGGGCCAGAATATGCATCCGCGACAACAGCGCCGAAACAGGTGGGTCTTCGTAGGTTATGGCCGTTGAAGGGCACAGCGCGGCGCAAGCACCACAGCCTGCACATACCATCGGGTCAATCGCCACATGCTCGCCCGCCGGGGAAATCGCACCGGTTGGGCAGATATCCAAACAGTTGGTACAGCCCACCTGCTCGGCCCGGGAATGGGCACACAGGGTTTCTTCCACGCGCACATAAAGCGGCTTTTCGAATGTCCCCACCAATTGCGCGGCTTCAAAAGCCAGACGTTCCACGGAAACCGCATCCCTGGGATCAGCCCGCAGATAGCCTTCGCGCTTGTCCGGGGCCTGAACAAAGGGCGTTTCTCCTGCCAGATCGATGACAATGTCACACGATGAAAGCGCACCGTCCTTTGGATCGGTCCAAGCAAACGCGCCGCGCCCACCGGGCACGACCTGCTGAAGCGCGTCCAGACGCAACGAAAACCCACCGAGCGCACCGGAAACCGAACGCAGCCGCCCCCGTACCACGTCATAGGCGCGCGAGAGAGGCTCTGACAAATCGGTCGTCATGACGGTCACTGCCAACGAATCCGCCAGACGCTCTGCCAGATCAAAGGCCACCGCACCGGGCCCGATGATGAAACAGGTGCCTTCACTGAAGACATCCACGCTGGGTGTGACCGGTTGCGCCAGAACGGCCTCGGCCGCCAATGCCGCCATCTTGGGGGTCGCATCCGCACCTTGGTCTGACCACCCGGCCCGATCGCGCAGATCGACAAATCCGGGCACGTCGATATTCAGGTCTTCGGCCTGTGACCTGAAAACGTCATGCTCTTGCGCACAAGCGATGACGGTATCACCTTCTTTCATCAAGTCCGCGGCGGACTGCAACTCATCGGTACAAAGCGCGGTATGCAACCTGGAACAGGCAACGCCGCAGGCGCTTTCGATCTTGTCCGGATCGAATGCCTGTGTTCCGGCGCAATCACATAGCAGTAGTTTCGTGGCCATATCCTCTCCTCGGGCAACCGCCCCGGTTCCATGCACACTAGGCTGTACCCCCGGGAAAGCAACTTCAACCCCTTGCCGCGTTTCCTGCACAGGGTTGAATTTCGGCAATAAATGCCACGAAACACAAGCATTCACAGGACCTGCTCACGCAGTTGCTACCCTGGACTACGACCAAAGTCGTAGAGCTTAGGCTTGGCACACAACCAGTTTGTGTACCATAGTGGACTTGGAAAGGCAGGGGAGAGCCTTTCGGGGAGGAGCCAGTGGCCAAGGCCGCAAGCCAGACTGAAATGCCGGTTGGCGTCATCGTGCGCAAGACACCCGGGGTCACACGGTGGGCCCGGTGGAACTGGCGCGCTGTGGCCCTTTTACCCGGCGCGGGACCGGCCGACTGGCAGGAACTGCGCCGCGAAGGCGATGCCGTCGAGTATCACGCGGCCACCTTGCCCCTGACGCTCTGGGCAGATGAAACCGAAGCCTACATGGTTAACTTGTCGGATGGGCAGCCTTCGCTGTACCTTGTGCTGCGGGACGAACTGAAAGGCGAAACTCCCCTGAATGCAGTTCTGATCACCGCCTCTCCGTTCGAGGGGCAGGATTACGCGGATACCGGTGAAGAAATTGTCGAGAAGATACCGATGACTGAAGGGCTGATTGCCTGGGTCCGCGATTTTGCTTTGAAACATCATCAGCACGAAGTTTTCGTCAAGCGCCGCCGCGACAAGAAGCGGACAGATCTGGTTGAAGACGGTAAGGGTGATGCTCGTATCCGGCAGACGTCGGACGTGTATCGCGCCCCGAGAAAGGCGCTGCAATGAACCGGCCCGATGATTTCTGGTCTCGCCGAAAGGCCGCCGTTCACGCCGAAGCCGAGGCCGAGGCACTGGCCCTTGAAGAACAGGCGATCGCAGAACGGCAAGCGGAGCTGGAAGAAAAGGATGACGCCGAGATCCTCGCCGAGTTCAACCTTCCCGACCCAGAGACCCTGCAACCCGGCGACGATGTTTCGGGCTTCATGGCCAAGGCCGTGCCTGATCGCCTGCGCCGTCGGGCTTTGCGTCGGCTGTGGCGGCTGAACCCGGTTCTGGCCAATGTCGACGGGCTGGTTGATTACGGCGAGGACTACACCGATGCGGCCTGCGTGATCGAAAACATGCAAACCGCCTATCAGGTTGGAAAAGGTATGCTGGCACATATCGAAGCACTGGCGGCCGACGCGGAAGAGGCCAAAGACGATGCTGCTGAAAGCGAAGCCGATACGCGCGCTGAACCCGAGGCCGAGCCGGTCGAACCCGATACCGGGCCCGAACCGGTTTCCGTCGCCCGCGCGGACGAGCCGGAAGAAATCGACCTTCCCCCGGCGCCACGTCGAATGACATTTGAATTTGAAGGATGACCGAATGACCGCAAGTGACGCGCACACTCTGGACGTTTCAGCCGAGGATCGCCTGCGCGCGGATTTCTACAACTTTCTGGGCTTGCTGCTGGCCGGTCCACCCGACCAGATGCTGCTGGATCAAATGGCGAGCCTTAGCGGGGATGACACTGATCTTGGTCAGGCCATCCAAGCCATGGCGCGGGTTGCAAAAGTCACCAAGCCCGCCGCCGCGGAACGGGAATTCAACGCATTGTTCATCGGTTTGGGTCGGGGCGAATTGCTGCCCTATGCCAGCTTCTATCTCACGGGTTTTCTGAACGAGAAACCTCTGGCGCAGCTCCGCAATGACATGGCGGTGCGCGGGATCACACGCGCCCAGAACGTGTTTGAGCCCGAGGACAACATCGCCTCATTGATGGAGATGATGGCAGGCATGATCGTTGGGCGTTTTGGCAGCCCGGCATCGCTTGAAGACCAGAAAGCATTCTGGAGCAAACATATCGGCCCATGGGCCGCACATTTCTATTCGGATTTGGAAGCTGCTGAAAACTCTGTTCTCTATGCATCCGTCGGCACCGCCGGTCGGGTATTCATGGAGATCGAGCGCGAAGCGTTCCGGATGACAGCGGGGTAGCCCGCACATCGCCGGTGCCCTGTGGGCACCAAACCGCAATTGGGACAGGAGGAGCCCATGAGCAAGACCAAGGAAGAAGGCGCCACACGCCGCGACTTCCTCAAACTGGCCGGAACCGCAGCGCCTGCTGCTGTTGCCGCCGCCAGCCTGACCGGGAAAGCCGAAGCGGCCGAAGCGCCGACAGACGATACCCGCATCCAGGATACCGCGCATACACGCGCCTACATCGAAAGCACCCGGTTCTAGGATCGGACGTTTTCACACCCGACTGACGGTTGCGATTGGCCCCGACGTCGGCTTCAGCAGTACCAAGCCAGCCGTGGCATACACGGCGCGCAAGGGAGGAAACAAATGCTTAGGAAAAAGACCAACGGGGTTGCGAGACGCCCCCAGCGGACAAGTATCCTGTCCCAGGTCGGCGAGAAAACCGTCGATCGCCGCGCATTCCTGCGTGGATCGGGCCTGACGATCGGCGGCCTTGCCGCGATCAGCGCCACGGGTGGAACCGTGACGCCAGCCAGCGCCCAGACCGCAGCCAACACGGCTGTCGAGAACATCAAGTCCGTCTGCACGCATTGTTCGGTCGGTTGCACGGTGGTTGCCGAAGTTCAGAACGGCGTCTGGATCGGGCAGGAGCCCGGCTGGGACAGTCCGTTCAACCTGGGCGCCCATTGCGCCAAGGGTGCCGCCGTTCGCGAGCACGCCCATGGCGAGCGCCGCCTGAAATATCCGATGAAAAAGGAAGGCGGAGAGTGGAAGCGCATCAGCTGGGAAGAGGCGATCAACGAGATCGGCGACGGCATGATGAGCATCCGCGAAGAATCCGGGCCTGACAGCGTGTACTGGCTGGGTTCCGCCAAGCACAACAACGAACAGGCCTATCTGTTCCGCAAGTTCGCCGCCTACTGGGGCACGAACAACGTGGACCATCAGGCCCGGATCTGCCACTCGACCACTGTTGCGGGCGTTGCGAATACATGGGGCTACGGCGCCATGACCAACAGCTACAACGACATGCACAACAGCAAGGCGATCTTCATCATCGGCGGCAACCCGGCCGAGGCGCATCCCGTCTCGCTGCTGCATATTCTGCGCGCAAAAGAGCAGAACAACGCCCCGCTGATCGTCTGCGACCCGCGCTTTACGCGCACTGCGGCGCACGCGGATGAATATGTCCGTTTCCGCCCCGGCACGGACGTTGCGCTGATCTGGGGTATCCTCTGGCACATCTTCGACAACGGTTGGGAAGACAAAGAGTTCATCCGCACCCGTGTCTGGGGCATAGATCAGATCCGCGAAGAAGTTGCCAAGTGGAACCCGGATGAGGTGGAACGTGTCACCGGCACTCCGGGGTCGCAGTTGAAGCGGGTTGCCCGCACGATGGCCAACAACCGTCCCGGAACGGTTGTCTGGTGCATGGGCGGAACGCAGCACACCAACGGCAACAACAACACCCGCGCGTATTGCGTCCTTCAGCTTGCACTGGGCAACATGGGAACCTCGGGTGGTGGCACCAACATCTTCCGCGGTCATGACAACGTTCAGGGCGCAACGGACCTTGGTGTTCTTTCCCATACCCTGCCCGGCTATTATGGCCTGTCCGCAGGCGCATGGGGTCACTGGGCCCGTGTCTGGGGCGAAGAACCTGAATGGCTGGCCGGTCAATTCGCCACGATCAAGGACAAGGACGGCAAGGACAAACCGCTGCAGAACGAGCGCGGCATTCCTGTTTCCCGCTGGATCGACGGTGTTCTGGAAGACCCGGCCAACATGGATCAGGACAACAATGTCCGCGCCATGGTTCTGTGGGGCCACGCGCCCAACTCGCAGACCCGGATGACGGAAATGAAGACGGCGATGGAAAAGCTGGACATGCTGGTCGTGATCGACCCGTATCCCACCGTTTCCGCCGTTCTGCATGACCGTACCGATGGCGTCTACCTGTTGCCCGCCTGTACGCAGTTCGAAACCCGTGGTTCTGTCACGGCCTCGAACCGGTCTCTGCAATGGCGCGACAAGGTGGTCGATCCGCTGTTCGAAAGTCTGCCGGACGAAGTCATCATGGCCAAGTTCGCCAACAAATTCGGCTGGGCGGATCGGTTCTTCCGCAATATCGAGATGGAAGACCCCGAAACCCCGAATGTTGAAAGCATCACGCGTGAGTTCAACTCGGGTCTCTGGACCATCGGCTATACCGGTCAGTCGCCGGAACGTCTGAAAAGCCATATGGCCAACCAGCACACGTTCGACAGAACCACGCTGCAAGCCATTGGTGGACCAAACGACGGCGAATATTACGGTCTGCCGTGGCCCTGCTGGGGCACACCGGAAATGGGCCATACGGGAACACCAAACCTCTATGACATGTCCAAACCGGTGGCCGAAGGCGGCTTGACCTTCCGTGCCCGTTTCGGCGTGGAACGCGACGGCGACAACCTGCTGGCCGAAGGGGTCTATAGCGTTGGATCGGAAATTCAGGATGGATACCCTGAGTTTACGATGCAGATGCTGATGGATCTTGGCTGGGACGGTGATCTGACGGCCGAGGAACGCGCGGCCATCGACGCCGTGGCCGGACCAAAGACCAACTGGAAAACCGACCTGTCCGGCGGCATCCAGCGGGTCGCGATCGCACATGGCTGTGCGCCCTTCGGGAACGCCAAGGCCCGTGCGGTTGTCTGGACCTTCCCGGATCCAATCCCACTGCATCGCGAGCCGCTCTATACCAATCGGCGCGATCTGGTGGCGGATTATCCCACCTACGAGGATCGTCAGGCCTATCGTCTGCCCACCCTTTATGCATCGATCCAGAAGAACGACTTTTCAAAGGATTACCCGATTATCCTCACGTCTGGTCGTCTGGTCGAATATGAAGGCGGCGGTGATGAGACACGGTCCAATCCGTGGTTGGCTGAGCTTCAGCAGGACATGTTCGTCGAGATCAACCCGCGTGATGCCAACAACCTTGGCATTCGGGACGGATCACAGGTCTGGGTCGAAGGCCCCGAGGGCGGCAAAGTCAAGGTGATGGCGATGCTGACCAACAGGGTCGGTGCCGGTGTGGCCTTCATGCCGTTCCACTTCGGTGGCCATTTCCAGGGCGAGGACCTGAGGGAGAAATACCCCAAAGGTGCAGACCCCTATGTGCTGGGTGAAAGCACCAACACCGCCCAGACCTATGGCTATGATTCAGTGACCCAGATGCAGGAGACCAAGGCGACTCTCTGCAAGATCTGGGCAGCGTAAGGAGGACGATAAATGGCTAGAGCAAAGTTTCTCTGCGACGCTGAACGCTGCATCGAGTGCAACGCCTGCGTAACCGCGTGTAAGAACGAACACGAGGTGCCGTGGGGCATCAACCGCCGCAGGGTGGTGACGATCAATGACGGCAACCCGGGCGAACGCTCGATCTCGGTCGCCTGTATGCATTGTTCGGATGCGCCCTGCATGGCGGTGTGCCCGGTCGACTGCTTCTATCAGAACGAAGAAGGGGTCGTCCTGCACTCCAAGGACCTGTGCATTGGCTGCGGCTATTGCTTCTATGCGTGCCCCTTCGGCGCGCCGCAATATCCACAGGCGGGTAACTTCGGATCGCGCGGCAAGATGGACAAATGTACCTTCTGCGCCGGCGGCCCCGAGGAAACGCACTCGACCGCAGAGTTCGCCAAATACGGTCGCAACCGGATCGCCGAGGGCAAGCTGCCCATCTGCGCCGAAATGTGTTCCACCAAGGCCCTGCTCGCCGGTGACGGCGACGTGGTTTCCGCAGTTTACCGTGAACGCGTCGTGGCGCGAGGTTTCGGCTCGGGCGCCTGGGGCTGGGGCACGGCCTACGACCAGAAAGACGGTTGAAATCCGGCTTTTGACAAAGCAGCCTCCCGCCCTTTGCGGGGGGCTTTTCAAGTGATGTGATCGGGGATCCGTTTCCTGCAACGTCACAGCAAACATATTTGAGAGGCATGCATGACCAATGATGTTTACTGGCTGCTGAAGCTTGACCTCGATCTGGATAAAAAGGATGAGTTCGAAGCGCTTATGGCGGAAATGGTCGCGGCCACGCTGCACGAAACCGGCGCCAGAAGCTATGAATGGCACATGACCGGTTCGGCTGTTCATATCTATGAACGCTATGCTAGTTCCGAAGATGCCATGATACATATGCAAAATTTTGGTGCTAACTTCGCTGAACGGTTTCTGGCCCTTCTGACGCCAGTGGGGTTGGATGTGTATGGTCCGGCCAAGGATGATCTTCGCGAAGCGCTCACGCCAGTCGGCGCCGTTTTTCACCAGCAAATCGGTGGATTTGACCGCTGATATGAAAATGCACAGGAGGATATCCCTATGCGTCTGATTCAGTTTCTGCTCGTTTCGATTTTTCTGACCGGAGCCGCATGGGCGCAAGAGACCTCTGAACCCACGGCGGATGAGCGCACCTCGACCGGCGGAGCGACAACGCTGGAAGACATTCTCGCCCGGCAGCGTGGTGAAACCGTCGACAACAGCTATCGTTCCGAGAACACAGGTCAGGGCAATGCCGAGGGGTTGCTGGGGCAGCTTGGCACGCGTGGTGTGGCCTCGGACAGTGACGTGTATCGCGCTTTGCGCTATGGCTCGGCTGATGTGACGGTGTCTTCTCATGGTCCGGCAGACAGCGTGCTGATTCAGGATGGCGGCATGTGGTGGCTGACCTTCCGCACCGGACCGCTGCGCGAATACGGCACCTATATCATTGCCGGGATGCTGGGCATCATCCTGTTGTTTTTCCTGATCCGAGGCAAAATTCGCATCGATGGTGAGAAAACCGGCCGCACGGTCACGCGATTCAACGGGTTCGAGCGGTTCGGCCACTGGATGTTTGCCGGGTCGTTCCTGATCCTTGGCGTCACGGGCCTGCTGACGCTTTATGGGCGCGATTTCCTGATCCCGATTTTCGGGAAAGAGGGCTTTGCGGCCCTCGCACAGGGCTGCAAGTGGTTGCACAACAATCTGGCCTGGGCCTTCATGCTGGGCCTGATCATCGTCACGGTAAACTGGATTGCCCATAACATCCCCAACCGCGTCGATCTGAAATGGCTGGCCGCAGGTGGCGGGTTGTTCACCAAGAACAGCCACCCACCGGCAAAGAAGTTCAACGCCGGTCAAAAGATCATATTCTGGGCCTGCATCCTGCTGGGCGTCTCCATCAGCCTGTCGGGTCTGTCGCTGTTGTTCCCATTCGAGATGCCCTTGTTTGCCAAAACCTTCCAGATCGCCAATGCGACCGGTATTCCACAAATGATGGGCTTGAACCTGCCGGAGCAGATGTCGCCGCAGGAAGAAATGCAATATGCCCAAGTCTGGCACGTGATGGTTGCTTATGTGTTCATTGCGATCATCGTGGCGCATATCTATCTCGGCTCCGTTGGAATGGAGGGCGCCTTTGACGCCATGGGCACCGGCGAGGTCGAAGAACAATGGGCCCGTGAACACCACTCTTTGTGGCTGGAAGAAGTTCAGGAAAAAGAGGCAGGCAAAACCGCCGCCTCGCCTGCTGAATAGATGCGGGGGCTGGTTCTGGCCCTGGCGCTGATCCCTCTGCCCGCCTTGGCCGAATTCTTCACACTCAAGGGACACGGCGGCCCAATCATGGGGATCGCCACAGCCTCGGACGGGCGTATCGCAACAGCCAGTTTCGACAATTCCGTCGGACTGTGGGCTGATCGGACCCCCGAATGGCTGGAAGGTCATGAAGCCGCCGTGAACGCCGTTGCCTTCAATGGCACGGCCATCTACTCGGCCGGAGATGACTTCACCCTGCGCAAGTGGCCCGGTGGCGACGTGGTTGGGCGACATCAGGGCAAGATCGTGGGTCTGGCAGCGTCCAAGACCCACGTCGCAACCGCCAGTTGGGACGGAACGATTGGGGTTTGGCCCGTTAACGGAACCGCCCACACAACTCTTGGGCCGACCGGAAGCGGTGTGAACGCCGTGGTGTTTTCTTCAGACGGCACACAGCTTTATTCAGCGGGCATGGATGGATCGCTGCGCATTTGGGACGTAAGGAGTGGACAAGAGATCACCCGGCTCATCGAACACGGGTTCGGCATCAACGAACTGGTCCTGAATGAACCGGACAACTGGATCGCTTACGGTGCTGTTGATGGAGTGACCCGAATACTGGACCTTTCCACCGGTGAAGAACGCGATTTCACTCTGGATCGTCGCCCGATCCTTGCCATGGCGCTCAGCCCGGATCGTCGGTTTCTGGCCGTGGGCGACGGTGAAGGCTATATCATGGTCATCGATACCTCGGACTGGCGCATCGCGCAGGACTTTCGCGCAACGTTGCGGGGGCCAGTCTGGGCCCTGGCCTTTTCGGTCGATGGTGAAAACATCCATGCGGGCGGAATTGACGAGGCAATGTACAGTTGGCCAGTCACCACCTTGTCCGACCGGCAACAGATGGCTTCTGCCGAGCCGAGTTTTCTGCAAAACCCCGACGAGATGGACAATGGTGAGCGTCAATTCGCGCGGAAATGCTCGATCTGTCACAGCCTGACACCCGACAGCCAACGCCGCGCAGGTCCCTCCTTGCACGGGGTTTTCGGCAGACGCGCGGGCACGTTACCGGGATATTTGTACTCGGATACGCTGCAAGGCTCTGATATCATTTGGAATGACGAAACGATAAATGCTCTTTTCGACGAAGGGCCTGACCATTACATTCCGGGGTCCAAGATGCCGATGCAGCGAATTACACAAGCTCAGGATCGTCAGGATCTTATTGCTTTTCTGCGCCGCGCAACGGGTGCCCGGAACTGAACTGGAGGAGACCATGAAAGCCTTTCTTGCCGCGGTCGCCGCGATGGTCGTCATTGCAGTGGCAGCCCCTGCCGTGCTGGATCGGATCGGTTTCACCGCCGCCGACGCCACGTCCGGCTCTGCCGTGCGCCTCGACTGAATGTCGCAATACCTGACCACCCGCGAACTGGCCGATCTGCTGCGCATCGGCGAGCGCAAAGCCTATGATCTTGCCTCTTCGGGCGAGGTGCCCTGTGTTCGCGCCATGGGCAAACTGCTGTTCCCGCGGGCCGAAATCATTGCCTGGCTCAACGCGTCGCGATCCGGTCCGCAGGTGGCCGAACCGCCTCTGCCTCCGATTGTAGCAGGCAGCCATGATCCTCTGTTGGACTGGGCGCTGCGTGAAAGCGGATCGGGGCTTGCCACCTATTACGACGGCTCTTTTGACGGGCTGACACGGCTGAGCGAACGCAGCGCACAGGCGGCCGTGTTGCACATCCACGAAGACGGAGGGTTCAACGAAATATCCCTGCGGGACGCCTTGGGCGAAGGGCCGGTGGTGTTGTACGAAGTCGCCCGGCGCAAGCGCGGGCTGCTTCTTGCCCCGGGCGTATCGGATATCAAAACGTTCAAGGATCTCAAATCGCGCCGCGTGATCATGCGTCAGGACAGTGCGGCCAGCCAACACCTGTTCGACAGCCAGCTGGAAGCCCATGGCATGAGCCGAGACGATCTGGACGCAACCCCCGGCTGCGCACGCACCGAAGAGGAACTGGCCATCGCCCTTCACGGCGAAAAGGCCGAGGCCGGCTTTGGGTTGGGGGCTTTGGCAGGGCTTTACAACCTGGGTTTCGTCCCCACCCATTCCGAGAGGCTGGATCTGGCGATTTGGCGTAGGTCATATTTTGATCCGCCAATGCAGAAACTGATAACGCTGCTGCGCTCGGATCAATTTGCGCAAAGGGCCCGTGAATTCGGTGGCTACGACCTGTCGGGCCTGGGCACGATACACCACAACGGTGCCAGCGGTTGAGCCTTCACCCGCCTTTTACCTTGTCAGGATGCGCCCGCCGCAGGCCGGCTTAGTCGGCGTTCGGAAAGAACACCTGCTGCCCGTCCAGCCTGAACGACGCAATCGCCTCCTGCCCGTCCGGCCCCGTCAGCCAGTCGATAAATCGTCGGCCGGAAGCTGCTCGCACATGAGCGTGCTTGTCAGGGTTCACAAGAATCACGCCGTATTGATTGAACAGGCGTGGATCCCCTTCGACCAATACCTCAAGATTTCCCCGGTTCCCAAACGACAGCCAAGTGGCCCGATCCGTCAGCGTATAGGCATCCATTCCACTGGCCACGTTCAGCGTCGCGCCCATACCAGATCCGGTTTCGCGATACCACGTACCCGAAGCTTCGGCAGGGTCCAGCCCGGCTGCGGACCAATAGCCCAGTTCAGCCTTGTGTGTTCCGCTGTCGTCACCGCGTGATGCAAACGGCGCTTCGGCCTCGGCGATTTTCGACAGCGCGGCCAACACATCGGTGCCGCCGCGAATTCCGGCAGGGTCAGACTTGGGGCCGACCAGAACGAAATCATTGTACATCAGATCCTTCCGCTCTACGCCCCAACCGTCAGCAACGAATTTCTCCTCGGCCGGTTTGGAGTGAACCAAAAGAACATCCCCGTCCCCGTTGATGGCGTTGCGAATGGCCTGACCGGTTCCAACCGCCACGACACGAACATCGATACCTGAATCGGCTTCGAACCACGGAAGGATGTATTCCAACAGTCCCGAGTTCTGTGTGGACGTGGTCGACTGCACCACAATATACGGCTCTTCCGCCGAAACCGCGCTGGTCAACAGGCCCAAAGCCACCGCTGCTGCCCGAATTGCTTTCCGGAACATCACTCTCTCCGCTTTCTCTTTTTCAGGTAACCAATCCGCCCGCCAAATAGCGGCGCGACGCATCGCTTTCGGGTGAATTCAAAACCTGTTTTGCCACACCATGTTCCACGACGTGCCCGCCCTGCATCATGACCACGTCCGAGGCCAAACGACGTGCCTGACCGATATCATGCGTCACCATCACGATCCGCACGGCCCGAGCCGATGCCCGCAATATCATTCGTTCGATCATCTGGGTCGCGCTTGGATCCAGCGCGCTGGTGGGCTCGTCCAGAAACAAGGTCTCGGGGTCCAGCGCCAGCGCACGGAGAATCGCCAATCGCTGCGCTTCTCCCCCGGACAATGACCGCGCGGGTTGTCTGGCCTTGCCGTCCAGCCCGCCTTCGGCCAGCAATTCGGCGATACGGGCCTTACGGGCCCTTCGTCCCATGCCTTGACGCTTGAGAACGAAGTCAAGGTTTGCCGCAACTGATCGACGCAGCAGAACCGGTTTCTGAAACACCATCGCCTGGCGGGCTTTCTGTGCCGCGCCCAGCGGTTTTCCATCCTGGACGACCTGCCCCCGATCCGGCGTGATCAAACCGTGCAGGCAGCGCAGCAACAGGCTTTTGCCTGCACCGTTGGGGCCAAGAATCAAGGTTGGCCCCGGCCCATCCAGAACCAATGACGAGACGTCCAACAACGCCTTGCCGTTACTTCGGATTTGCAGGTTCTCGACTTTCAGGCAATTCACCGCGTCGCAGAACAGGTCACGCATGACGTACCCCTTCCCGTTCGGCCCGCAGGCTGACCGCGCTGACCATCGCGTTCACGGCCACCGCGATCCCAATCAGGATTGCCCCCAGCGCCAGAGCCAGCGCTAGATTTCCCTTTGACGTCTCCAACGCGATCGTTGTCGTCATCACGCGCGTCACATGATTGATGTTGCCGCCCACGATGATCACCGCGCCGACCTCGGCAATGGCGCGCCCAAACCCCGCAAGCAAGGCCGTGACCAATGCCAGCCGTGCATCCCACAGCAGCACAGGAACCGATGCAAGCCGTGACACGCCCAGTGATCGCAACTGTTCAGAGTACTCCTCGGCCAGCATTTCGACCACCTGTCGGGTCAGCGCGGCAACAATAGGAGTGACCAACACGACCTGAGCGATGATCATTGCCGTCGGGGTATACAAAAGCTCGAGCACACCCAGCGGGCCAGAACGGGACAGCATCAGATAGACCAGCAACCCCACAACCACGGGTGGGAACCCCATCAAGGCGTTCATCAGAACGATCAGCATCCGCCGTCCCGGAAACCGGGCCACAGCCAAAGAAGCACCGACAGGCATGCCAATCAGGGCAGAAATCAGAACCGCAAACACGGATACTTTAAGGGACAACAGCACAATCGCCCAAAGCTCTGAGTCTCCCTCAAAGATCAGAGCGATCGCAGAACTGAATTCTGATGCAAATCCCTGCATTTTTTTCCACTTTTTCTGCATTCCGTACGAAATGCGCTCTTTTACAAGCAAATACTACTCTGTTTTTGGTTTAAGTACAGACACATATCCGGCATTCTAAATGAAAAACGCGGCCCCGATTGGGACCGCGTCTCAATTCGTGAATAGAGGGCTGAAGTTAATTCAGCGCAGCTTCGGTGATCTGATGCGTCCAAGCCCCTTCGGGCTTTTTAGTGATAACCGGATCGGAACCGCCTGCCAGCAGAGTGTTGACAGTGCGGTCGAAATCAGCCGGGTCCAGCGCTCCGTTCGACCCTGCGGTCAACTTGGCGATCTCACCCATCATACGCTTTTGGTGTTCTTCCGTCTGGGCACCGGTTGCATCGTTTTCCAAAACGATTTCCGCCGCTTCGTCTGGATTCTCCTCCGCATATTTCCAACCCTTCATCGACGCGCGAACGAACCGCTCCATCTTGTCAGTGAAGGCCGCATCGCTCAGGTTCTCTTCCAGAACGTAAAGACCATCTTCCAGCGTCGCCACGCCCTGGTCTTCGTACTTGAAGGTCACCAGTTCATCCGGGCTGACACCGGCATCAATGACCTGCCAGTATTCATTGTAGGTCATGGTGCTGATGCAATCCGCCTGACGCTGAAGCAACGGGTCCACGTTAAAGCCCTGCTTCAGAACTTCCACGCCGTTTTCGCCTTTGCCATCAGTGCTGATGCCCAACTGGCTCATCCAGCTCATGAACGGAAACTCGTTGCCAAAGAACCAGACACCCAGCGTGCGGTTCTTGAGGTCCTCGGGCGACGAGATCCCAGCGTCTTTCCAGCAGGTCAGCATCATGCCAGAGCTTTTGAACGGTTGAGCGATGTTCACCAGCGGCAGCCCTTTTTCACGAGCAGCAAGCGCGGCGGGCATCCATTCGACGGTGACATCAGCGCCACCGCCTGCAATCACCTGTGTCGGAGCGATGTCAGGTCCGCCGGGAAGAATGGTGACGTCCAGCCCCTCTTCTTCGTAAAAGCCCTTGTCCTTGGCAACGTAGTAGCCCGCGAATTGTGCTTGCGTGACCCACTTCAGTTGCAATGTCACCTCGTCCGCAGCCAGCGCCGCACTGGCTGCCAGACCAAAGGCGGCAACCGCCCCGCTGAGTAGCTTGTTCATCTTCAATTCTCCTAGTTGCTTGTTGTGCCCCAATTTCGGGGTCTGTTGATTTCCTTGTTTTATCCGCGCTGTGACGGGTGCCAGAAGGTCACCACTTTTTCGACCCCCGCCACCAGACCATAAAAAGCTGTACCTGCGAGTGCCGCAACAACGATTTCGGCCCAGACCATGTCTAATGACAGTTGCCCGACGCTGGTAGATATCCGGAACCCCATACCAAGTGTCGGCGAGCCGAAGAACTCGGCCACGATAGCGCCGATCAGCGCCAAAGTGGTGGAAATCTTCAGCCCGTTGAAAATGAATGGCATCGCCGCAGGCAGTCGCAGCTTCAAAAAGCTCTGCCAATAGGTTGCGGCATAGGTCTCCATCAGATCGCGTTGCATCGAGGTGGCTTCACGTAGCCCGGCCACGGTGTTCACGAGCATCGGAAAGAACACCATCACAACCACCACCGCCGCCTTGGAGTGCCAGTCGAACCCGAACCACATCACCAGGATGGGGGCGGTTCCGACAATCGGCAGGGCGGCCACGAAATTGCCGACCGGCAACAGGCCCAGGCGCAGGAAATCCCAGCGATCCACGGCAATCGCCATCAGAAAGGCAGCAATGCACCCGATGACATAGCCGCTGAGCGCGCCCTTGATGATGGTCTGCACAAAGTCAGCCCACAGGATCGGAAGGCTGTCCGCAAACCGCACCGCAATCACCGATGGCGCTGGCAGGATAACCAGTGGAACCTCAAGCCCGCGCACCAGAAGCTCCCAGATCCCGATGACCGTCAGGCCAAAGATCAGCGGGGCCAGAAACCGCACCATTCGGGTGTCGGCATAAGGCCCGCTGGCCAACCGGCTATTCAACCACCAGCCCAAAAGCCAAAGCAGGACAGCACACAAAACCAGTATCATTGCGCCATCCCCATCCGTTTCAATACGGCCCGTTCAATCAGCCCCAGCAACCCGACCAGGCACGCCGCCAGAATGGCAGCCGCGAACAGAGCCGACCAGATCTGTACCGTCTGACCGTAATAGCTGCCGGCAAGCAACCGCGCGCCCAGACCGGCAACAGCCCCTGTCGGAAGCTCACCAACAATGGCGCCGACCAGCGACGCGGCGATCCCGATTTTCAGCGAGGTGAACAGATACGGCATGGATGCCGGCAGGCGCAATTTCCAAAAGCCCTGAGACCGGCTGGCGTTATACGTCCGCAACAAGTCCAGCTGCATCGCATCGGGGCTGCGCAGGCCCTTGACCATGCCGACGACAACCGGAAAGAAACTCAGATAGGCCGATATGATCGCCTTGGGAATGATGCCCTGGATACCGACGGAATACAGCACCACAATGATCATCGGAGCCAGCGCGATGATCGGAATGGTTTGACTGACAATGGCCCATGGCATGACCGACAGGTCCATCACGCGGCTATGCACGATACCCACGGCCAGAAGAATGCCTAGGCCGGTGCCAATCGCAAATCCCAGCATCGTCGCGCTGAGCGTGACCCAGCCATGATAGATCAGCGACCGTTTCGAAGTGATCTTTTTCTGGACCGTCGTTTCCCACATTTCCACGGCGACCTGATGCGGGGCCGGCAAACGAGGCCTGTCCTGTTCCCACGTGGCCGGGATGGCGAATGTGTTGTTCAAAACAAGACCAACCTCAGACATGTCCCGCCGGTCCTTGGCGGATGGCGGCTGCACGATGGCCCCCGCGCGTTCTTGTTCGGTCAACACGCCCTTTATGTTCATCGGAATACAGGCCACGTACCAGAACAGAACAATTGCGGCGATGACGGTGAATACGGCGATGACTTGCTTCATGCACGCCACTCCATCCGATAGACGGGCACGGTATCCGGCGGCACAGGGGGTTCCTCGGCCGTCACTTCAAACCCTTCACGGCGATAAAAACGTTGCGCCGCCGTATTGGGCCGGTGCGTCGTCAGCCAGAGAAAATTTCGGCCCTCTTTTGCTTTGTCGACAAGGCGCTTGCCGATACCCTGCCCCGTCCGGCTGCAATACAGCGCGCCGATTTTATTCTGTGCCGGGTCCACTGACATGTAGCAATCGACCGGATCACCTGCGACCCACATTTCACGGCTGTCGAATGCGTCGCTGATCAGCTTCGCCAGCTCGTCGACAGGAAGTTCGTCGGGCATCCAGTCCGTTTGCGTGGCCCAGTCATGAACAACCTTGGCGCAGGCAGGCACATCGTCTGGCGCCGCGCGCCGGATCTTATCCGCATTCAGCTCAGCCGTCATTGGAATGCCCACCCCGCAAACCTTCGCGCACACGGTGCGCGACCTCGATGAATTCCGGGGTGTCGCGAATGTCCAGCGGCCGTTCCTTGGGCAGCGGGCTGTCAATCACATCGGCGATCCGCCCGGGCCGCGGGCTCATCACCACGATCTTTGTGCTCAGATAAACTGCCTCGGGAATGGAATGCGTCACAAATCCGATCGTCTTTTCCGTACGCGCCCAAAGCTCAAGAAGCTGCTCGTTCAGATGGTCCCGCACAATCTCATCCAGCGCCCCGAACGGCTCGTCCATCAGCAGGATATCCGCGTCGAACGCCAGGGCCCGAGCAATACTGGCCCTCTGCTGCATCCCACCGGACAACTGCCAGGGAAACTTGCCGCCAAACCCTTCCAAATCAACTAGTTCCAGGACCTTTCTCACTCGTTCATCCTGTTCGGCAGCACGGTATCCCATGATCTCAAGAGGCAGTTTTATGTTCTTTGCAATGGTACGCCAGGGATATAGGCCCGCCGCCTGAAAGACATACCCGTACGCCCGGTTTCGACGCGCCTCATCAGGCGTCATGCCATTGACGGTCAGCGTCCCGCCCGTAGGTGTCTCCAGGGCTGCGATACAGCGCAGAAAGGTGGTTTTGCCACAGCCGGACGGCCCGATGAAACTGACGAAATCGCCCTTGTCGATTGTCAGGTTCACGTCTTTAAGCGCGTGTACTGGCCCATCATTGGTCTGGAATATCAGGTCCAGCTGCCTTGCCTCGATGACGGGCTGGGTCGTGCTTTCAGTGTTCATTTTATTGCCTTGAAAAGAGTGGTGTCAGGGCCGCCAGCAAAGCGGCCCCAACTGATCAAACACCGGTCGCCGGAATTCCCGTCCGCTCGACGGGTCTTGGGGCGGTCAGCTCTTTCCAGGTACTCAGCGCCTTGTTGACGGTGGTGTTCGCCTCACGCGCGACAAAGTCTCCATGACCTTCCTGCGTCCGGATTTCACCGTCATGCACCGCCACCTGACCCCGCGTCAGAGTAAAGCGCGGCAGACCTTTGATCTCTTTGCCCTCGAACACATTGTAGTCGATCGAAGATTGCTGCGACGCGGCGCTGATTGTCTTGCTTTTCTCAGGATCCCAGACAACAAGATCAGCATCCGCCCCGACCAGAATCGCACCCTTTTTAGGATAGCAATTCAATATCTTGGCAATGTTTGTTGAAGTGACAGCCACAAATTCGTTCGGCGTCAGACGCCCAGTGTTGACCCCATGTGTCCACAGCATCGGCATCCGGTCTTCCAGCCCGCCGGTGCCGTTTGGGATCTTGGTGAAATCCCCGACGCCAAAGCGTTTCTGTTCGGTTGTAAAGGCGCAATGATCGGTTGCAACCACGCTCAGCGTTCCCGATTGCAGGCCATTCCACAGGCTGTCCTGATGCTGTTTATTGCGGAACGGAGGGCTCATGACCCGTCGCGCCGCATGGTCCCAATCCTGATTGAAATATTCACTTTCGTCCAATGTCAGGTGCTGGATCAGGGGTTCTCCCCACACCCGCTTGCCCTGCATTTTTGCCCGGCGGATGGCTTCATGCGCCTCTTCACACGAGGTGTGTACAACATACAGCGGCACACCCGCCATATCCGCGATCATGATCGCCCGGTTGGTGGCTTCGCCTTCCACCTGCGGCGGGCGCGAATACGCATGTGCTTCGGGGCCGGTATTGCCTTCGGCAAGCAGCTTGGCGCTCAGCTCTGCCACCACATCCCCGTTCTCGGCATGTACCAGCGCGGTACCGCCAAGCTCGGCAAGACGCTTGAACGAGGCAAACAGCTCATCATCATTCACCATCAGCGCGCCCTTGTAGGCCATGAAATGCTTGAAGGTGTTGATACCGCGCGTCTCGATCACGGTTTTGATGTCGTCGAACACCTGTTCCCCCCACCAGGTCACCGCCATATGGAACGAATAGTCACAATTGGCCCGTGTCGACTTGTTGTCCCAACGTTTCAGCGCATCCAGCAGGCTTTCACCCGGATTGGGCAGTGCAAAATCGACAACCATGGTGGTACCGCCCGCCAGGGCCGCCCGCGTCCCGCTTTCAAAGTCATCACTGGAATAGGTGCCCATGAACGGCATTTCGAGATGGGTATGAGGATCAATCCCGCCCGGCATCACAAAACAGCCGGTTGCGTCCAGTTCCTTGTCCCCCGTCAGGTTCATACCGATTTCGGTGATCACGCCGCCCTCGACCAATACATCCGCCTTGTAAGTCAAATCCGCGGTGACAACGGTTCCGTTTTTGATGACAGTACTCATTTTGAACTCCCTGATGCGGTCTGCGCCGCTTGCTTCATCTGGCCAAAAATATCCCGGGGGAGTCGCCCTCGGGGCGACGGGGGCAGCGCCCCCTATTCCACGATTTCGGCAGTCTCGACCACGGCATGCAGCAGTACATCCGCCCCGGCTGCGGCCCATTCCTTGCTGATTTCTTCGGCTTCATTGTGACTCAGCCCGTCAACACAGGGGCACATGATCATCGCGGTCGGCGCAACCCGGTTGATCCAGCAGGCATCATGCCCCGCGCCCGAGATGATATCAGTGTGCGAATAGCCCAGCCGTTCGGCTGCGTTTCGCACGGCCGATACGCAAGCATCGTCAAATTTCACCGGATCGAACCCGCCGACTTTCTCGAATTCGATCTGAAGACCCATCTCGTCAACGATGTCCTCGGCAGCCACCCGCAGGCGGTTTTCCATGTCGGTGATCACCTCCAGTTCGGGCGAGCGGAAATCGACCGTAAACACCACCTTGCCCGGGATCACATTGCGTGAGTTCGGGTAGACATCGATATGCCCTGCCGCACCCACCGCATGAGGAGCATGAGACCATGCGATCTCGTCGACTTTCTCCAGGATCCGCGCCATGGCCAGCCCGGCATTCTTGCGCATCGGCATCGGTGTCGATCCGGTATGCGCGTCCTTGCCTGTTACCGTGATCTGCGTCCAGCTCAGCCCCTGACCATGGGTGACGACGCCGATATCCTTGCCTTCGGCTTCAAGGATCGGGCCCTGTTCGATATGCAGTTCAAAGAACGCGTGCATCTTGCGGGCGCCCACCTCTTCATCACCACGCCAGCCGATCCGGTTCAGCTCATCCCCGAACTTTTTGCCCTCAGCATCTTCGCGGTTGTATGCCCAGTCTTGCGTGTGCATCCCGGCAAATACGCCCGAAGACAGCATCGCCGGCGCGTAACGCGTGCCTTCTTCGTTTGTCCAGTTGGTGGCGACGATCGGATGTTTCGTCTTGATCCCCAGGTCGTTCAGCGTCCGGATCAGTTCCAGCCCTCCCAGGACACCCAGCACGCCGTCAAACTTACCGCCTGTCGGCTGCGTATCCAGATGCGATCCCACGTAAACCGGCAGCGCGTCCGGGTCAGTGCCTTCGCGGCGGGCAAACATGTTGCCCATCTGGTCAAGCCCCATGGTGCACCCTGCTTCCTCGCACCATTTCTGGAACAAGGCGCGGCCTTCCGCGTCCTCATCCGTCAAGGTCTGGCGATTGTTGCCACCAGCGACACCCGGGCCGATCTTGGCCATCTCCATCAGGCTGTCCCACAACCTGTCGCCATTGATCCTGAGATTCTGCGCCGGAGCTGCCATGTTCATCTTCCCTGTTTGCTGGCGAGTTGGCTCGCTTTTGATGTCTTGATTTGACCATATGGTCAAACTCACGCTATCACGGGTTCGGTATCAGTCAAGAATTTGCGCGGTTCAGCTGAAATTTTCAGTACGTCCCGCACCTGTTCGACGAAAAAAGAGACACGCTGAAAACATGCCAAAAGACCGCGCACCAACCCGTATTCAGAAAAAGAACCGCGCCGCGATTCTAGAGGCCGCTCTGAACGTGTTTTCAGCCCACGGGTTTCGCGGCGCAACCGTAGACCAGATCGCGGCAGAAGCAGGTCTGAGCAAGCCGAACCTGCTGTACTATTTCCCATCAAAAGAAGCGATCCATACTGAATTGCTGTCCGGCCTGCTGGATACCTGGCTGGCTCCGCTGCATGATCTGGACGCCAATGGCGATCCGATGGAGGAAATCCTGGCATACATTCGGCGCAAGTTGCAGATGAGTCAGGAGCTACCACGGGAAAGCCGCCTTTTTGCCAACGAGCTTGTACAGGGCGCGCCGCGTATTCACGATGCATTGTCCAATGACCTCAAGACACTGGTCGACGAAAAGGTCACGATCCTTACCGGCTGGATGGATCAGGGAAAAATCGCGCGGGTGCACCCCTACCACCTGGTGTTTTCGATCTGGGCCTTGACGCAGCACTATGCAGATTTCGATGTTCAGGTTCGTGCAATTCTGGGCAACGAAGATCCGTTCGAGGGCGCAGAAACTTTTGTTGACACGTTGTACCGCAAACTTCTGAGCCCCTGAAAAAAGGGGCCGAAAAAACGGCCCCTTTACGATCTGTCGCAATCCCCTCATTCGGCCGCCTTGGCCATCGGGTTGTTCGGATGCGTCGTCCAGTTCGCATAGGTTGGCTGAACTTCTTTTCCGGTCCGGGGATCAACCTCGCCCGCTGCCATCGGCACCATATCGATGCAGCCTTCGATCGGACAAACATCGACGCAGAGGTTGCAGGCGACGCATTCGTCATCCATCACCTCAAAGACGCGGTCCTCGGACATGGAAATCGCCTGGTGGCTGGTGTCTTCGCAGGCCGCATAACACCGGCCACACTTGATGCACTGATCCTGATCGATCTTCGCCTTGGCGACGTAGTTGAGGTTCAGATACTGCCAGTCGGTGACATTGGGCACCGCACGTCCGATCACTTCATCTATGCTGGAATAACCCTTCTCATCCATCCATTCCGACAGCCCTGCCGTCAGTTCGTCGATGATCTTGAAGCCATAAGTCATCGCAGCGGTGCACACCTGAACGTTGCCGCAACCCAACGAGATGAACTCGGCCGCGTCACGCCAAGTGGTGACGCCGCCGATGCCGGAAATCGGCAGGCCCCGCGTCGCCTCGGCCCGCGCGATCTCGGACACCATCGACAATGCAATGGGCTTGACGGCGGGGCCGCAATACCCACCGTGGCTGCCTTTGCCGTCAATGGACGGTTCAGGGCTGAACGTGTCCAGATTGACGCTGGTGATCGAATTGATGGTGTTGATCAGCGACACCGCATCCGCGCCACCGTTTCTGGCTGCCGCAGCCGGTTTGCGGATGTCAGTGATGTTCGGCGTAAGCTTAACGATGACCGGACGGTCGTAATACTGTTTGCACCAGCGCGTGACCATCTCGATATATTCCGGAACCTGCCCCACGGCCGAGCCCATACCACGTTCACTCATCCCATGAGGGCAGCCGAAGTTCAGTTCGATCCCGTCCGCACCGGTTTCTGCCACGCGTGGC
Organism: Ruegeria sp. HKCCD6428; assembly: GCF_013110595.1. NCBI lineage: Bacteria > Pseudomonadati > Pseudomonadota > Alphaproteobacteria > Rhodobacterales > Roseobacteraceae > Ruegeria > Ruegeria sp. HKCCD6428. The sequence goes on along the minus strand of NZ_WVQX01000001.1, from coordinate 301,133 downwards.
AGAATGGCCTTCCATGCTTCTTCCTCGCACGGCACCATGATCGACGCGATCAAGGCGCGATCCGGGTAATCGGATTTGACCCGCGCCATTTCCTCGAGGTTCACCTCGAGAGGGCGATCCGTGATCAGTTCGATATTGTTCAGGCCCAGCAAACGGCGGTCGGCCCCGTAGATTGCGCCATAGCGCGGGCCATTCACGTTCACGACCGGTGGTCCTTCGGCGCCCAGCGTTTTCCAGACAACGCCGCCCCACCCGGCTTCGAAGGCGCGGCGCACATTGTATTCCTTGTCCGTCGGCGGCGCAGAGGCCAGCCAGAACGGGTTGGGGCTGGAAATGCCCAGAAAGTTTGTCGTCAGATCGGCCATAGCTTCTCCCTTCCCGGCTCAGCCGGATTTTTTGAATATCATTTCGGTCGGGCGAATACGCCCGGCCTTGAGGTTTTTGACGTAGTTTTGGAACTTTTCGGGCGCCGTTTCGCCCATCATCAGGTGGATCCCCAGCGGCGCTGGTCCGGTCTCGGCTATCTTGGCAAACACATCTTCGAAGAACTGGATCGCAAACGCGGTGCGTTCTGTTTCGGCAACCAGCTCAAGACCGGCCGCAGCCGCGGCGTCTTTGTATACCTCTGGCGCGTGAACAAAGGAGGTTTCCGGCAAAGTGGACCAGGGAAGCGGAAAATCCAGCGGCTCATCCACCTCTCCGCCCATGACGTCGAACAGGGCAAAGGTGCCACCGGTGGCCAGTACGCGTGACACTTCAGCGAACAGCCCCGCTTTGTCTTCGATATTCATGCCCACATGCATCATGACGGCAAGGTCGAACCCGGCATCCGGCACAGGCATGTCCAGAGCACTGCCAACGTGAAAGCTGGTCTTTTCGGAATGCCCGACCAAATCGCTGAGCGCAGTTGCGGTTTCCACGAACTCGGGCGTCAGATCGACCCCTGTAACCGTTGAGTCATATTTGTCCACTATGTACCGGGATGTGCCTCCGATGCCGCATCCGATATCCAGGACGCGTGTCGCATGGGTCGGGGAAAGTTGCGCAAACAGGTTGTCGGTCGCAAGAACGCCGCCTGTATGGAATTCATCCCCCGCCTTCAGATCAGCGACCGTGGCCGCATCCGGGTCGATGCCGCTGGCCTTCAGCGCCGCGCGGACGCGTTCGGTCAGTGCACCGGTGGTATAGTGTTGAGCAACGGCTTGTTCGATCTGGGACATGGGAATACCTCAGCAGCGAAAGGAATGGGGTGAATACCCCACCCTATCACGAAACGAGCGTTGCGTGGATGTCCATCGCCGCGTCCCGACCTTCGGCAACGGCCGTTACGGTCAGATCTTCACCGCCCGCAGCGCAGTCACCACCAGCCCAGACACCAGCCAAGGAGGTTCGGCCAGCACCGCTGACGGCGATCTTGTTGCCATCCAGCGTCAGGCCTTCGGGTGCGCCCTCCAAGGTCTGCCCAATAGCCTTGAGAACCTGATCGGCCGGCAAGCGGATCGTTTCTCCGGTGCCGATGAGCTGACCGTTCTGGCTGGATGTATATTCCAGCTCGATCTCGGTCGCGGTACCATTGCCGTGGATGGCCACCGGCTGAACATTGGTCATGATCCGAACGCCATGCGACGCTGCCAGGTCCCGCTCGTACCGGCTGGCCCCCATGGCATCCCGGCCGCGGCGATAGGCAATCGTGACGTTTTCGGCGCCCAGAAGCTTGGATTTCACGGCGGCATCCACAGCTGTCATGCCCCCGCCGATGACGACCACATTCCGTCCAACGGGCAGATCGGCAAGGTCGCTGGCCTGCCGCACGTCCGATATGAAATCGACCGCGGCCCGCACACCGTCCTTGTCGACGCCGCCTGCACGCAAGGCGTTGACACCGGCAAGACCGATGGACAGAAACACCGCGTCGTAGTTTTCGACCAGCCCATCCAATGAGATGCTTTCGCCCAAAACCGAACCGGTCTCGATTGCAATCCCGCCGATTTTCAGCAGCCAGTCCACCTCGGCCTGAGCAAAATCGTTGGTCGATTTGTAGGCTGCGATACCATATTCATTCAGGCCGCCGGGTTTGGGCTTGCTTTCATGGATCACCACATCATGGCCCAGCATCGCCAGCCGATGGGCACAGGCCAGACCCGCAGGCCCGGCCCCCACAACGGCAACTGTCTTGCCGGTCGAAGGCGCACGTTCAAACGGATGCACACCCGAGGCCATGATTTCATCGGTAGCGAAACGTTGCAGGCGCCCGATTTCAACCGGCTTGCCCTCGGCGGCTTCGCGAACGCAGGCCTCTTCGCACAGCGTTTCGGTTGGACAGACCCGAGCGCACATTCCGCCCAGAATATTCTGTTCCAGAATCGTGCGCCCTGCTGATTGCGGTTGACCGGCTTGAATCTGGCGAATGAACAACGGGATATCGATATCCGTTGGACAGGCCGTCACGCATGGCGCGTCATAGCAGAAATAACAGCGATCTGCGGCTACTGCGGCCTCATGCTGCGCAAGCGGCGGATGCAGATCGGTGAAATTCGAGGTCAGCTCATCGCTTGAAAGCCGCCCGGCTACGATACCGGGTGCCATCTGGCCCTGTGCCATCACTCTACTCCCTGTAGATATGTTTGTTATGCTTTCAGCTTGCCACAAATAATTTTTTTATCAATTGGTAAAATTTGCCAAATGGTCAAAAAATTAAAAGCCTTGCAAAAACAACCGTGTTTTTGGGCACTTCGCTTAGGGATTAAGCACGAAAAGCGTTGAATCATTGGGTCCGAAGGCAGGATTTGCCCAGGAAAGGGTTGTGCGGGTATTGGCAAACAAGGTTCGGTCAGCATCGCACGCAACCGAATTCACCTTTCGACATGAACCGGGCCAACCTCGGAAAATCCGCAAAATGACCTTGCTCAGCCCTTCCTCGGCGCAATGAGAGGAATGCCATAGAAAACAAGAATCAAACTTTCGGCTTTTGACGCCCCACCCCGCTTGCTGTAACCCGGATCAAAGGGTGCCGGTTCCGGCAGCTTTCAGGAATGGGCATAGATGCAGGCAAGTTCTCGGAAATTCAACATCGCGGTTGTCGGGCAAAACAACCGCCTGCAATATGAGGCCCTGTTGTTCGCGGCCTCGCTTCGCCATTGTTCGCCCGGGTTCAAAGGCCGGCTGTTTGTCGCCACACCCAACCCGGGCCCGCGCTGGACCCACAACCCCTGCATCCAGGACGAAGACGTTTTGAAAGCCCTGAAACAGTTGGATGCCGAAATCCTGCCCTTCGACTCGCATGTTTTTGGCGAAAGCTACCCTTATGGCAACAAGATCGAGGCTTTGTTGGCTCTGCCGGAAGGTGAACCCTTTGTGTTCTTCGATACGGACACGCTGATCACCGGCGACATCACAAGCGTTCCGTTCGATTTCGACCGCCCCGGAGCCTCACTGAAGGTCGAGGGCACGTGGCCAAAGCCGACGCTGTACGGCCCCGGCTTTGACGGTATCTGGCGGTCGCTTTATGCACGCTTCGGGCTGGATTTCGAAAGCTCGGTGGATCCGGACCAACCCGATGGTTACTGGCGGCGATACCTTTACTTCAACGCAGGTTACTTCTTTTACAAATGCCCCAGGATGTTCGGTGAACGTTACCTGGACTACGCAAGAACGATCCGGGATGAAAACATTCCCGAACTGACGGGCCAGAACCTTGACCCATGGCTGGATCAGGCAGCCCTGCCGCTGGTCATTCATTCTTTCGGCGGTGGGCGAGATGCTTTGCCGGACGGGCTTCTGGATGGGTCCGTCAGCTGCCACTATCGCCTTTTCCCTTTGCTTTATGCCCGCGAAAGCGATCACGTGATCGATGTGCTGGAAACCGTCGTGGCCCCCAACAAGGTCAAAAAAGTGCTCAAACAGTATGATCCTTTGAAAAAGCTGGTTCTTCAGGGCAAAGGCGAAAAAATCCGTGCGCTCTTTGATCAGGACAATCTGCCGCGGCGGGAACAGGCACTGCGCAACGCGATCAAAAGCAAAGGACTCTGGCTGCGCTGACAGGATCGTTGTGCGCAGGCGGGCAATGGCCTACAGATTCCGCAAGACAGATACCAACAGGAGATTTTCACGATGTCTGACGGCCCGACCTACGGTTTCGACACATTGCAAATTCATGCGGGTGCCCGCCCCGACCCGGCGACCGGAGCACGCCAGACACCGATTTATCAGACCACGGCCTATGTGTTCCGGGATGCGGACCACGCAGCGGCCCTGTTCAACCTGCAAGAGGTGGGCTTTATCTATTCCCGCCTGACCAACCCAACCGTCGCCGTTCTGCAGGAACGCGTGGCGACGCTTGAAGGCGGCGTCGGGGCGGTGTGCTGCTCGTCCGGGCATGCGGCACAGATCATGGCGCTGTTTCCGCTGATGGGCCCCGGCTGCAACGTGGTCGCCTCGACCCGTTTGTATGGCGGTACGGTCACGCAGTTCAGCCAGACGATCAAACGCTTTGGCTGGTCCGCCAAATTCGTGGACACCGATGATCTGGACGCCGTGAAGGATGCCATCGACGAAAACACCCGCGCCGTGTTCTGCGAGTCCATCGCCAATCCGGGCGGTTATGTGTCTGATATCCGTGCGTTGGCGGATGTTGCTGATGCAGCGGGCATTCCGCTGATTGTCGACAACACCTCGGCCACACCCTATCTGTGCCGTCCGATCGAGCACGGAGCAACGCTGGTTGTGCATTCTACCACCAAGTACCTGACCGGCAACGGCACCGTCACAGGCGGGTGCATCGTGGATTCTGGCAAGTTCGACTGGTCCGCGAATGACAAATTCCCGTCACTGAGCGAACCTGAGCCTGCCTATCACGGCCTGAAGTTCCACGAGACCTTTGGCCCGCTGGCCTTCACCTTCCACGGCATTGCCATCGGTCTGCGTGATCTGGGCATGACCATGAACCCGCAGGCAGCCCATTACACGCTGATGGGGATCGAAACACTGTCGCTGCGGATGGAGCGTCACGTCGAAAACGCCCAGAAAATCGCAGCGTGGCTGGAAGCGGATGACCGCGTGGAATACGTCACCTATGCGGGATTGCCGTCATCACCTTACAAGGACCGGGTCAAATCACAGTATCCGCGTGGCGCCGGTGCACTGTTCACCTTTGCGGTGAAGGGCGGTTATGACGCCTGTATCAAACTGGTCAACGCTCTTGAGATTTTCAGCCATGTGGCCAATCTGGGCGATGCCCGCTCGTTGATCATCCATTCGGCCTCGACCACCCACCGTCAACTAACGCCGGAACAACAAGAGGCTGCCGGTGCAGGTCCGGGTGTCGTGCGGGTGTCTATCGGCATCGAAGACGTGAACGACCTGATCGCGGACCTTGATCAGGCCCTCGCCAAGGCCAGCGCCTGACAATGGCCGGGCACGCCACAAACGCACTGGGCCAGCCCATCGGTTTGCCGGTGTCGGGTGACTTTCCGCGCCCGACACCGCCTCATACACCGATGGAAGGCCGGTACTGTTCTGTCGTGCCACTGGATGTGAATCGCCATGCGCCCGGGCTTTTTCGGGCGTTTGCAAATGACAGGGATGGCCGTAACTGGACTTACCTGCCCTATGGCCCGTTTGACAGCGAACCGGAATTTGAAGACTGGGCCCGCACCAACTGCATGGATGCGGACCCGATGTTTCATACCGTATTGGATGCGGACGAAGTGCCGGTGGGCATGGCCTCTTATCTTCGGATCGAACCCGCAGCGGGTGCCATCGAAGTCGGCCACATCCACTTTTCGCCGCTGCTGCAACGCAAGCCGCAATCGACCGAGGTCATGTACCTCATGATGAAGCGGGTTTTCGACGAGCTTGGCTATCGCCGGTACGAGTGGAAATGCGACGCACTGAATGCACCGTCACGCAATGCCGCTGAACGGCTGGGATTTACTTTCGAAGGGGTGTTCCGGCAGGCGACCCATTACAAGGGCCGCAATCGGGATACGGCGTGGTACGCGATCATCGACACCGAATGGCCGCGCATTCGCGATGCATTCGAAGCCTGGCTGTCGCCCGACAATTTTGACGGCACGGGCCAGCAGCACAAACCGCTGATGGCCCGCGCGAAAGCGTGATCTTAGTCTGAAATCTCGAATTCCATCGAGACACTGACGGAAACCGAGACCTCGCCTCCCGCGACGGGAACACCACCCGCATCCGCCATGCTCAGCGCGCGCATTTCTGCCATCGGACGAATGCCAGCCGTTTGTTCCGAGATCGACTGAACCGGACCAAGCGTCACGCCCGCTGCCTCTGCCAACTGCTGTGCTTTGGCCGTGGCTTCGCCAACGGCCTTGGCACGCGCCTGCGCCTCGATCGGGTTGGGATCCTGCACGCCAAAGCTCAAGCCCCCGAAATCATTGGCGCCGTCCTGAATGACCGCGTCCATGATCTTCCCCAGTTGGGTCAGGTCGCGCACACGTACAAACACGCGATTGGACGCAGTAAAGCCGGTGATTTCCGGTGTCTCCCCATTCTGTCCGTGACGACCCGACCAGACGGGGGACAATGACAGATCCCGTGTCTGGACGTCACGATCTTCGATACCCATCTCGGTCAGACGCGCCAGGACTTTGGAAACGGCATCCGACGTCGCCTGCATCGCAGCCGAGGCTTCGGCGTTTTCGTTGGTCACGCCCAAGGTTATCGTCGCCATATCAGGCGCAATCTGCACTGTTCCGGTTGCATCAACGTTGATGCGACGTTCTTCCGCATGAGCGGCCCCGGCAGCCGTTGCCGCCATCATCGCGGCCAGAAAAGCGAATGTCTTCAAGGTTATCACTCCAAATTACTCTGCTTTTAGATGGGTTGACGGGTCCTTGCGATACAAGAGGGGATACCGCCTTTTTCTTTCCCTCGGCGGGTTCCTGCTTTAATGTCGGTCTGCAAACGCAAAGTCGTTTGCATTGACATTGATAATTATGGTTCCTCCGGAATATGAAACCCGCCTTTGCGCTGTCTTTTTCTGCGACCGGAATAACACTGCACCACCGTTCCGATGACGACTGGTTTGTCGTCGGTACGATTCCGCTGGATGTTCCGGACTTGTCCGCACAGATACAGGCGTTGCGGGAAAAGGCATTTGCGCTGGAAAATGATCTGAGCTGCAAGCTCGTGCTGCCAGAGGATCAGGTTCGGTTTCTAAAGCTTTCGACCGATGGGCTGCCGCCGGAAGGCCGGACGGAACGTATCGAAAGTGCTCTGACCGAGGCCACGCCTTACGCCCTGTCGGAACTGAGTTATGACAGCCAGACCGAAGGTGACACGACCTATGTTGCCGCCGTGGCGGTTGAAACTCTGGCCGAAGCACGGACCTTTGCCTCGGAACATGGTTTTGTGGTGGTGGCGTTCACTGCCGAAGATGAAGAGGGCGCGTTCCCGCGCGAGGCGTTGTTTCGCGAAACCTCGGACGCTTCCGATCTGTCACACCCGGAAAACCAGCCATCTCCGGTGGAAATGGACGCAGTTGAACAGGCTGATGATTCCGGCCTGCCCACCCATCCGATTGCCGGCACCGCCGCGCCCGAGGCTTTCCGAGTACCCCGGGAAACAGCGAACAGCCTGGATGCATCTTCAAGGGTAAACCGGTCTGCCATTCCGGTCTTTGCCGCTGTGCTTCTCGTTGGTGGGCTTGTTGGCGTATGGCTGGCATCGGGGTCCGACCCTGAACAGGATCAGGCGGAACAGCGCCCGGCTCAGGTTGCGGTTCCCGCCACTGAACCCGCCGCAGAGCCCCTGACTGAACCAGAGCTGGACACGGCTGCGCTGGAAGCCCCGCAACAAACCGTTCCGGACCTTGCGACCGATGACGCCGAAGAGCCTGCGAACGAGCCCTCAGAAACCGAAACCGGTACGCAGCCGGATCTGACTGCCACAGATGCAGCCATTCTGGAGGCCCTCAAAGTAGCCCCTACCGCGGTGGAATCCGTCGCTCTGGACCCCGAGACGCAAAGAGGTGTCGAGGCCGTTACGGGCATAAGCACGACAGCGCCAGCGGCACCGGAAATACCCGAAACTGTTGAACCGCAGGAATTGTATCTGGCATCACTCGACAACGCCGATCTGTTCGAGGATGCGGTTGCCCTACCGCCCGACCCCAGTTTTGACACCGACGCTCCTTTTGAACCCGACGTATCCCCCAACATTGCGGGCACTCGGTTTGATCTGGATGAGAACGGCCTGGTCGTGCCAACACCGGAAGGCACCGTGAATCCGGAAGGGATCGTTGTTTATCTGGGGCGCCCATCCAAGGTTCCGCCTGAAACTCCGGTTCGTTTCGAAGAAGAACCGGTGGTCGACGAGGTCGACGACAGATTGGCGGGCATTCGGCCCAAGCCACGCCCAGCTGATCTGGTCGAGAATTTCGAGCGCGGTCAACTGGGTGGCCGGTCATTGGAGGAATTGGCATCCAAGCGACCGAAAACGCGCCCGGAAAGCCTTCAGACCAAGCCACAGGTCGATGATGCACCAACGGCCTTGGCTGTCGTAAGAGTACCGCGCCCCAAATCCCGCCCTGCCGGATTGGCCCCTGCCAAATCACCTGCTTCAAACAGTTCGAATCTTGGGTCCACAGCAGCATTGGATCAGAAATCCGATGAAGCAGGATCGTTCCAACCAAAAACCGTCGCACCCAAAATCCCTTCGACCGCGTCGGTCGCACGACAAGCCACGATCGACAACGCAATCAATCTGCGCAGGCTGAACCTGATCGGGGTCTACGGAACGCCAGCCAACAGACGCGCATTGGTGCGGCTTCCCAGCGGGCGTTACAAAAAGCTGAAAGTCGGAGACCGCCTTGATGGCGGGAAAGTGATCGCGATCAGCGACAGTGAGCTTCGATATCAGAAAAAGGGCCGCAACGTGACCCTTGCGATGCCGCGCAGCTGAAAAACGGCAATCGATCTTCTAACGTACCAACCGTCACATGAAAGCGCCGAAGGCAGATGAACTGCCCCCGGCGTGTCAATACGTTGCAATCAGGCTGCGGAAATCTCGCCGCTTTCGATCTGTTCGCGTTCGATGGATTCGAATAGCGCCTGGAAATTTCCCTCGCCGAAACCGTCGTCGCCCTTGCGCTGAATAAACTCGAAGAAGATCGGTCCGATGACGGTTTTCGAGAAAATCTGTAGCAGAATCCGGGTCTCACCACCGTCAACAACGCCTTCACCATCGATCAGGATGCCGTGTTTCATCATCCGGTCCAACGGCTCCTCGTGGCCGGCCACGCGGGTCTTGGACATCTCGTAATATGCCTGGTTCGGGCCCGGCATGAATTTCAGACCGTTTTCCGCAATTGCATCGGTCGAGGCGTAAATATCGTCACTGCCGACAGCAATATGCTGGATGCCTTCACCTTTGTATTTCTTCAGGTAAGACACGATTTGCCCCGTCTCACCGCGGTCTTCGTTGATCGGGATGCGGATACGACCACAAGGAGACGTCAGCGCCCGGCTGTACAACCCGGTGAACTTGCCCTGAATGTCAAAGAAACGAATTTCACGGAAGTTGAACAGGTCGCCGTAGAACTTGAACCACTTGTCCATGTTGCCCTTGTAGACGTTGTGCGTCAGGTGATCGAGATAGAAGAAGCCCACACCCCGTGGTTTGGATTCCTTGATCCACTCGAATTCCTGATTGTAGGGCGATGTGTCGTAATATTGATCGATGAAATAGATCAATGATCCGCCGATGCCCTTGATCGCAGGCACATTCATGGTTTTGTCAGCGCCGTCGTAAGGTTCTGCACCTTTCGACACCGCATGGTCATAGGCCTTTTGCGCATCAACAACGCGCCACCCCATGGATGGCGCGCAAGGGCCGTGCTCGTCCACGAACCTCGCGGCAAAGCTGTCGGGATCCGCGTTCAGGATATAGGTTACATCCCCTTGCTGCCACAGCTCGACGGCGGGTTTTTCTTTGTGGCGGGCCACCAGATCAAACCCCATCTTCGCGAACAGATTACGCAGCTCCTGCGGCTCAGGATGGGCAAACTCGACGAATTCAAACCCATCGGTACCGGCAGGGTTTTCTTCGCTGATAACAGATTTCGGGGCGTTGTGTGGGAAAGGACCCATGGCGCGTCTCCTTCGAAAACAGGAATTTCTTTGCTGATTCAAAAATATGACTTTTGTGACGCTGTTTCTGCGCATTGTTTTCGTGTAAACTGCCGATGGGCGCGCAAAACGCGCATAAAAGTTAATAAAGGCAGGATTTTTCCGCACATGCTGGACGCGACCGACAAGCGATTGCTTTCCGCCCTGCAAAAGGACGCACACCTGACCGCGCACCAACTGGGCGAAATGCTGAACCTGTCGCCCAGTCAGGCAGGACGCCGCCGCCAGCGGCTTGAGGCCGAAGGGTACATCACCGGGTATGCCGCCCGGCTGGACCCGTTGAAACTGGGTCTGCAAGTGCAAGGCTTTGTTCAGGTCCATCTGGGGACTCATGGCCCTGAACAATCTGCAAGCTTCGCCCGCATGGTCGACACCCGCCCCGAAATTACCAGCGCATGGACGATGACCGGAGAGGCAGATTACCTGCTGCACATCTATTGTGACGATCTTTCCGCGCTCAACAGCTTGCTACATTCGGTCATCCTGCCGCATCCTGCCGTTGCAAGGGTCCATAGCCAGATCGTAATGGACCAACTGAAACGCGACGCCCCCCTGCCCACCTGAACGGGCCCGAGAGGACACCTATGGACGTATTCCTATATCAGGCTTCGATCTATCTGGCAGCGGCGGTCATCGCCGTTCCCCTGTCTGCACGGCTGGGGCTGGGGTCGGTGCTGGGATACCTGGCCGCCGGGATCATCATTGGACCTGTTCTTGGGCTTGTCGGCGCGGAAACGGAAAACCTTCAGCACGTTGCCGAATTCGGTGTGGTGATGATGCTGTTCCTGATCGGTCTGGAACTGGAGCCGCGCGCCCTGTGGGATATGCGCGACAAGTTGCTGGGGTTGGGCGGGTTGCAGGTTGCGTTGTCGACGGCTGCGATCGCTGCCGTGGCAATGTACGCCAACCACCCCTGGTCGGTCGCCCTGGCCGTAGGGCTGACCTTGTCGCTGTCATCCACGGCAATCGTTCTTCAGACTCTTTCGGAAAAGGGCCTGATGCGAACAAATGGCGGTCGAGCTACGTTTTCGGTGCTGCTGACGCAGGACATAGCGGTCATTCCGATCTTGGCCTTGCTTCCACTTCTGGCCTTGCCGGCCATGCCTCATATCGAATCGGATGGTTCGATTGACCGCGGGGCCGGAGACCTTCACGGCGCGGACCATCACAGCCTTTCTCTGGTCGAAGGTCTGCCGGGTTGGGCCGTCACGCTGGTTACGATCGGGGCAGTGGTGTTTGTCATCCTGGCCGGTGTCTACCTGACCCGCCCGCTGTTTCGCTTCATCCACGCGACCCGCCTGCGCGAGATGTATACTGCTCTGGCGCTTATGATCGTGGTCGGGATTTCCTTCCTGATGACCCTCGTCGGACTTTCTCCTGCCCTGGGCGCCTTCCTGGCGGGCGTGGTTCTGGCCAGTTCCGAGTTCAGACATGAAATGGAAAGCGACCTTGAGCCATTCAAAGGGCTTTTGCTTGGGCTTTTCTTCATCACGGTCGGTGCCGGGATCGATGTTGCCTATTTCTTTGATGATCCCCTTGACCTGATCGGTCTGGCGCTTCTTTTGATCCTTGCAAAAGGGATCATCCTGTATCTTGTGGGTAAGGCCTTCAAGTTGCGTGGGCGCGATCACTGGCTGTTTACCTTGGGCTTGGCGCAAGCGGGTGAGTTTGGCTTTGTTCTGCTGGCATTTTCCACGCAACAGAATGTCATCCCCCCCGACCTGTCCCAAAAACTGCTGATGATTATCGCTTTGACGATGCTGATCACACCGCTTCTGTTTATCATCTACGATCTTCTGTCGCGAAAGATCGGCGACACTTTCAAAGAACCTGTGCCGGACGAAATTGACGAAAAAGGCCCCGTCATCATCGCCGGGATTGGTCGGTTCGGGCAGATTGTAAACCGGCTGGTGCGGGCCAGCGGGTTCAAGACGGTTGTACTGGACCATGATATCGAAACCATTCAGTTGATGCGCCGTTTCGGCGTCAAAGGGTTTCTGGGCGATCCTACACGCCCTGAATTGCTGCGCGCTGCGGGGTTGGAAAAAGCGTCGGTCCTTGTCGCCGCCATGGATGACCACAAGCAAGTCACGCGGCTTGTCGGGTATGCCAGACGGCAGCGCCCTGACCTTCACATCATCGCCCGCGCCCGCGACCGGACGCATGTGTACGAGCTCTATCAGGCTGGCGCCAACGACATCGTGCGGGAACTTTTCGACAGCTCATTGCGCGCAGGCCGCTATGTTCTGGAGAATGTCGGGCTGAGTGAGTACGAGGCCGCACAGGCAGAACAGACCTTTTATCACCATGACCGGATGTCTGTTCGCGATCTCGCCGAACTATGGGTCCCGGGTCTGCCAACTGCCGAAAACAAGAAATACATCGAGCGTGCACAGCAGCTGGAAAAGGATCTGGAAACCGCGCTGCTGGAGCTGGCGGAAAAACACGCCAAGAAGTCCGCCTGACCCAAGCCTGTGCCCGGGTCAGGCAATGAATCAACCGTCAGAAACCCCTGCCTCGGCAAAGGTTGCCATACCGGAATGGCAGGCCACGGCGCTTTTGAGAATATTGATCGCCAGTGCCCCGCCCGACCCTTCGCCCAGCCGAAGACCAAGACTCAGCAGCGGTTCCTTGCCCAGCTTCGCCAATACGGCACCGTGTGCGGCCTCGGCGCTTTGGTGGCCGGCCACGGCGTGATCCAGCGCGGTGTCCGACAGCCTCCACAGGCAGGCAGCGGCGGCGGTACAGATAAAACCGTCAAGGATCACAGGAATGCGCAATATCCGCGCGGCGGCAATCGCCCCTGCCATCGCCGCGATCTCACGACCTCCGAGGCAGCGCAGGATTTCAAGGCCGTCCTCTGACTTGTGCAACGCTACACCTTCGGCCACAACGCGGGTCTTGTTGGTCAGCCCTGCATCATCGACGCCTGTCCCGCGACCTGTCCAATCGGCCGCGTCACCGCCGAACAGCGCGCAGGCAATGGCGGCTGCCGGGGTCGTGTTGCCAATGCCCATCTCGCCCACGACCAAAAGATCTGCCTGCGGGTCCACGGCCTGCCAGCCGGTGCGCAGCGCATCCAGCAGTTCGGCTTCCGTCATGGCCGGTGCCTGGGTGAAATCTGCGGTCGGGTTGTCCAGATCCAGTGCGTGTACATCCATCGCCGCACCCGCCGCCCGGGCCAGTTGGTTGATCGCCGCACCGCCATGTTCGAAGTTCATCACCATTTGCACGGTCACTTCCGACGGAAAAGCCGAGACCCCCTGTGCAGTGACGCCGTGATTTCCGGCAAAGACGATGACCTGTGGCGCCGCGATCTGTGGCCGGGCATCTCCTCGCCATCCTGCGTACCAGATTGCCAAATCTTCAAGTCGCCCCAGCGCGCCCGGGGGTTTCGTCAGTTGTCCGTTTCGCTCTGCCGCGCCCTGCGCCGCGGTGGCATCCGGCCCCGGAGCCGCTGCAAGCGCAGCACGGAACGCGTTCAAATCATTCAGTTCAGGCAACATGAAAGCCTCATTGCATCAGAGTGGTCCTGTGTGTTTAACCGAAGCATCGAATCCAACAAGACCCCGAAAGGCACGGGCGTGCATAAAAACGACACCAATCCCTTTTCCCTGTGGGATATTCCGCTGGCTCTGGTGCTGTTGACCCGCCTGCCCCTGCCCCGATTGCCGGAACCTGTATTCAAACGGCAGGCACAGGCGGCATGGGCCTTCCCCGTCGCCGGGCTGGCCGTCGGAGCGATTGCCTGTCTGGCTGGATGGTTGGCAATGGTCTTTCATCTGCCCCCTTTTGTTGCCGCGACCCTGTTGGTTGCAATGTTGATCATGACGACGGGCGCGATGCACGAGGACGGTCTGGCCGATACGTTCGACGGCCTCTGGGGCGGGTTCACCGCTGAACGTCGACTTGAAATCATGAAAGACAGCCAGATCGGAACCTATGGTGTTCTCGCTTTGGTTTTTTCTCAGCTTGCTCGGGTTTCGGCAGTTGCCGCGATTTTGGCAACCGGGTCGATTTGGGCGATTCTGGCAGCCTGCATGTTCTCACGCGCCTTGATGCCGGTTTTGATGGCATCCCTGCCAAACGCCAGAAAATCGGGGCTGAGCCATTCGGTGGGAACCCCCGGCGCGATTTCGGTCAGCATGTCCTTGGGCCTGGCCGCTCCAATCGCCGTTTTCCTGTGCGGGGGTGCGGCGATCACCGCCATCTTCTCTGCCGCCTCGGTTGCTGCCATCTTGGCGCTGACAGCGCGCAAGAAGATCGGCGGCCAGACCGGGGACATACTTGGGGCATCGCAACAACTGGCCGAGATCGCGTTTCTGCTTGCCATCAGCGCGCAGATTTAGGACGCGCCGCCTGTTTCGATCCGCAGTGTTCCACCGCAATGCTTGCAATGCACGGCATCCGGATCATGCCGATACAACCCGCAGCTTGGGCATTTGTGACGTACCTTCTGCGGCATGAATATCGCCTGCGCCAAACGGACAAACAACGCGACGCCCACGACCATGATGAAGACCGAGAACAGCTTGCCCCAAGGGGTGCTCAGCGTGATGTCACCGAACCCGGTTGTGGTCAGGGTGGCCATGGTGAAATACAGCGCGTCTATGTAAGGCGTCTGGGCGTCTTCCGGAATGAAGAACACCAAAACCGCCGTAGAGGTGGCAAAGACAAATACCATCAGATTGATTGCCGCAATCACCGCGTCTTCATGGGTGCGAAAAAAGCTGCTGTCGCGTCGCAAGTCCCTGAGCAGATGGTATGAGTGGATCAGGCGCAAGGCCCGCAGAATCCTCAGGAAAGCCAGGTTGCCCGTCAGGAACGGATCCAGAACCAGCGAGACGATGACGACAATATCCGCCAGCGTATAAATCTGGCGCAGCAACTTCCAACGATCCTTTGAAATCCAAAGCCGCGCAGAGAAGTCCAAGAAAATCAAAAAACCGATCAACTGGCTTGCAAGGACCAAGCCGGGACCATGAGGGACGTGAGCCGTTGCGACAAAGAAAATGATTGTCGCAACATCGAACAGGATCAGAGCGTACCGAAACCAGACCGAAATCGGGTCATGTCCGATATACAGATATCTAACTGTCTGCTTCATGTCCGCCCTGTAGCTTGCTGCATATACAGTGAAATTAGCGGTACTTGCGGAATTCACCAAGCCACGAAAAAGGCCGCCCCGATGGTGGAGCGGCCTGTTGTCATATTGAACTCGCTGTCAGGCAGCGCGAGAGGTCAGAACTTCGTCCACCTGTTTGGCAGCGGATACTTCGCCGGTGCCGGAAACCGCCGCGACCTCGCGGGTCAGACGTTCCAGGGCAGCTTCGTACAGCTGACGCTCGGAATAGCTCTGCTCGCGCTGGTCGTCCGTGCGATGCAGATCGCGGACCACTTCCGCAATCGAGATCAGATCGCCCGAGTTGATTTTCTGTTCGTATTCCTGAGCACGGCGCGACCACATGGCGCGTTTGACCTTTGCCTTTCCCTTCAGCGTTTTCATCGCCTGACTGATCACGTCGGGCGAGCTGAGCGACCGCAGACCGGATTCGGTAACCTTGTTGGTCGGCACGCGCAGTGTCATCTTGTCTTTCTCAAATGAGATGACGAACAGCTCCAGAGAGAATCCCGCGACTTCCTGTTCTTCGATCGAGATGATCTGGCCTACGCCGTGGGCGGGGTAGACAACATAGTCGTTCGGGCGGAACTCGAGCTTTTTCGACTTTGTCATTCAGTTTTTTCCTTGCTTGCGGACGGGACACAGACAACAAAAACACCACATGCGGGGACTTTTTCAGCCCCGACAGGCGGCGATATTGTCACAAATTCAAATCTCCAAAGCGAGCATACTTGTGGAGCGCATCCCAATCTCGGTCATCATACAAGAACCAACTATATCACAAAAATACGACACCCGAAAGTTTACCCCACGGTAAATTTTCATATTCAACCTGTTTTCAACAGGTTGTGCCGCGTTCTTTGCGCATCAAACAGGGGTTTGAGCGCGAATCGTTCAACCACCCTCGCCCGGTGCTTCCGAGAAATACTTCTCCATCTTGCCTTCTTCACCGTCGCGTTCTTCCGCATCAGGAAGCGGATCTTTCTTGGTGACGATCACGGGCCACATTTCCGAGTACTTGCGATTGAATTCGACCCATTGATCCATGCCCGGTTCAGTATCGGGGCGGATCGCGTCGGCCGGGCATTCCGGTTCGCAAACACCGCAGTCGATGCATTCGTCGGGATGGATGACCAACGTGTTCTCACCTTCATAGAAACAGTCCACCGGACATACTTCGACACAGTCGGTATATTTGCAGGCGATACAGTTTTCGGTGACAACATAGGTCATGATCGGATTCCCGTTTGCGGTTTGAGCGTTTAGCTAATTCAGTCTGGCCTACTCTTCAAGATATGATCAGCGATCTTCGGTGCGAGAAAGATCAAGTGAACGGCGATCTTTCTTTGTCGGGCGACCTTTTCCCTCAAACCCCGGATTTTTGGGCGGAACGTCCTGTTTTTCGGTCATATCGAAATACAGCGTTTGCGCTTCGGGGGCCGGACCACGGCGATCCCCGATTTTTTCGATGCGCACAACGCGGACGATACGGCCCTGAGGAAAGGTCAGAACGTCGCCCGGGGCCACGGCCTGCGCCGGTTTTTGCACCCGGTTTCCGTTCAACCTGACATGGCCGCCGCTGACCTGTTTGGCGGCCAGGCTGCGGGTCTTGAAGAACCGCGCCTGCCACAACCATTTGTCAATCCGCAGCTTGGCCTCGGCCATTTCGGATCAGTTGCCGTCCTTCAAACCCATCAGCGCGGCTGCAAACGGGTTGTCAGGATCAATCGCCTTTTCCTTTTTCGGCGGCCGCGACGAGAAGATCTTGGCGCCCTGAGGCTTGCCGCCCTTCTTGCCGTGCGGTTTGCCACGGCCATCCTGCGGTTTGCCGCGCGGTTTGCCCTTGCCCTGCCCCTGCTCGCGGCGCGGGCCTCGGTTGGGCTGTCGCTGACGGGCCCAGGTGAAGGTGTAGAACACTTCAACCTCGGGTTCGTCTGACACTGGTTCTGCGGGAATGCTGTCCGCGCCAGCCTCGGCTGCCGCCTCGGTGCCGTCGGTGGCCTCGGCTGCCGCCTCGGCGGGTGCGGCGACCTCTTCTGCCGCGACTTCACTTGCCGGGGCTTCTTCGGCGGTCGGTTTGTCCGCTTCAGCTGCCGCCGGCTGTTCGACCGGTGCAGGTTTGACTTTCGGCCGCTCGCCGCGTTCCGCCTTGTATCCCAGCCCCTGCATCAGGTCTGCGAACTGATCCAGGGTCATACCGGTGATCGACAGCATATCGGGTTTGGCTTCGAATCCCCCGCGGCTGTCTTCAGCGCGCAGCATGTCCGCCAAACGTTCCAACATGTCGATACGGATCGAACGCTCGCCTGCATCGCGGTAGCCACACATGGTGTCATAGCCCTGCGGTGCATCCTTGGCGACCGGCACGGTCACCAGGCCCGGAGGTGGCGCTTCGGGGAATTCCTGCAACCCGCTGGACAGCGCCCAAAGCACGAGACGCAGACGCGTGGGGGCCGGTTTCAACAGCAGCGGCATGAAAATGGTGAACTGGCCGAACCGGATACCATGCTTGCGCAAGGCACCGCGGGCGTCCTGATCAAGATCCTTGACCTCTTGTGCGACCTGGGCGCGGGGCAGGATACCCAGCGCTTCGACCATGCGGAAAGCAAAGCCTTTGGCAAGGCCGCTGAGTTCCTCATCACGGGACAGGTTCAGCAGCGGCTCGAACAGAGCGGCCACCTTGCGGTCAATGAAGTGCTGCAAACGGCGCTGCACTTTCTGCTCGACATCCGGCCCCGCCGCTTCGTCAACGAACACTTCGACCATAGGTTTGAGAGGTTCCGCCCCGGCAACCAGCTTGCCAACGGCGTATTCACCCCACATCAGGCCACCCTGATCAGTGAAATCAATTTCAGTATCGGGCGCGTTGTAGAAGCGATCGGCGCGCAGATGGAATTGCGGCGCGAGTGCTTGCAGAGACGCCGATTTCAGAGCTTTCGCCTCGGTTCCCTGCGCGCTTTTGTCCGGGATGAACCGGAACCCTTCCAGACGACCGACGAATTCGCCTTCGACGGTCACTTCACCCTTGTCATTTACTTCGGCCAAAAGGGCCTCCTTCTGTTTGAGCCGGCGCAACAAAACCGATGTGCGCCGATCCACAAATCTTTGCGTGAGACGCTCATGCAGAGCGTCGGACAGTCTGTCTTCTACAGTGCGGGTTTCGTCACGCCAATGTGATTCGTCACGAACCCACCCTTTCCGCTGCGCAACATATGTCCACGTGCGAATATATGCCAATCTTTTAGATAAAGCGTCGATATCGCCGTGGGTCTGATCGATCCGTCTGATCTGCCGCGCCATGAACTCGTCGGGAATAGATCCCCGTTCATGCAGATGGCCATAGATCACCTCCAGCAAGCTGGCGTGTTCCGCATGGCTGATACCGCGAAAATCAGGGATTCTGCACACATCCCACAACAACCGGATGGACGGGCCGTCGCTTGCCCGGGCGACAACCTCGGTCACTTGCGACAACGATTTCAAAGCGTTCAGGTCATCAGCAGGGCGGGCCTTGATCAGGTGTTCATCATCCGGGCTGACCTCAAGCGAGTCGATCAGCGCATCGATCGAGCCGAACCGAAGGGCGGCATTCCGCCAGTTCAGCTTTTTCATCGGCGTAAACCGGCTGTCCATGATCGCCTGCGCCACGCCCTCGTCCAGCGGCGGGGCCTCTCCGGTTACGCCGAAGGTGCCATCCGACATCCCGCGACCTGCCCGGCCTGCGATCTGCGCCAGCTCATTCGGCGCAAGCGGACGCATCCTGCGCCCATCGAATTTGGACAGGGATGAAAACGCAACGTGGTTCACATCCAGGTTCAACCCCATCCCGATAGCGTCCGTGGCAACCAGGTAATCAACCTCGCCGTTTTGATACAGGTCCACCTGTGCATTCCGGGTCCGCGGGCTGAGCGCCCCCATGACCACCGCGGCACCACCTTTCTGGCGGCGCAGCAATTCGGCGATGGCATAGACGTTTTCAACCGAGAACCCCGCGATGGCGCTGCGCGCAGGCATCCGGCTGATCTTTCTGGAGCCCGAGTAAACCAGCTGTGACATCCGCTCTCGCCGCACGAACTGCGCCTGGGGGACCAGCGCCGAAATCGGGCCACGCATTGTGTCCGAGCCCAGGAACAATGTCTCGTTCGTGCCGCGAGACCTAAGCAGACGGTCGGTGAAGACGTGACCCCGTTCCGGATCGGCACAGAGCTGGATCTCATCGATGGCAACAAAATCAGCGCCCATGCCTTCCGGCATCGCCTCAACCGTGCACACCCAATACTGGGCGCGGGGCGGTACGATCCGTTCTTCACCCGTGACCAGCGCCACCACCGACGGCCCACGGATCGCAACGATCTTGTCATAGACCTCGCGCGCCAGGAGGCGCAGCGGCAGACCGATCACGCCGGTCCGATGGCCCAGCATGCGTTCGATAGCGTAATGGGTTTTACCAGTGTTGGTCGGGCCAAGTACGGCCACGATTCGGGATGACCCGCTCACATTCGCCCCCTGCCCCGAGCCTTACAGCGCCTTGCCTTCAACCTGAGGCTTCAGCCGATTCACGGCATTGGTTACTTCTTCGTGATGAGGATGTATAGACAACGCCCGAGAATAAGCCTCGTAGGCTTTCCGAGGTTCCCCGATAACTTCAAAGATCAGACCCAGACCGTAAATCGCCTCATAGTGATTTGGATTCAGCGTCAGCACATGTTCCAGATCGGCGGCCGCCATACCAAATCGCTCGACCCCGAAAAAGGCAGATGCGCGCAGATGCCAGCCTTCGGCGAAATCAGGCGCGTGATCCGTCAGCGCGGTCAGGTGATCCAGAGCAGCGTCGACGTCGCCCTCATCCAAGGCCTCGCGTCCCCGCTCCAGCAGCAGATCAGCCGACGCAGACCCCGATTGCGACCACAGCGCCTGCAACTGCCGATCCAGTGCAATTGCCTGTTCCGGGGTCGACTGCGCCAGTTTTTGCAGCAACTCATCCTCGTCCCGTGAATCCGCCTGCTGCGCGAAACAATTGGTGGAAAACGTGACTAGGACAAAAAGTGCCGCAACGGTACCTTTGAGATTGTGAATTGCAATGCTCATAACAATAGTCAGTGTAGCGTTGCGACCGGGGATGTCCATTCACGGCGCACTAACAATATGAGGAAAAGCATGAGCGAGACTCTTGAAAAGGCGGCTGCCGCACTGAACGAAAAACTGGATGGCGGCGCGTTTGATGACACGGCCAAGTTCGCCATCACCGATCTGGGTTCGATCGTTCTGGACGAAAACGGTGCGCGGGTCAGCGATGAAGAGGCCAGTGTCACCATGAGCGCTGATGCAGAGACATTCGAACAGATCCTCAGCGGTGAGCTGAATCCGACCGGCGCGTTCATGTCCGGAAAGCTGAGCATTGACGGCGACATGGGTGTTGCCATGAAGCTTGCCTCGGTGCTGGCCTGATGGAGTTGTCGCCGGCCCCCTTTTTTGAAGACGTGGCCGGCGGACCTGCCGGTGGAAAGGCCCATTGGTTGACGACGTCTGACCAAAAACGCATTCGCGTGGGTCACTGGCATCCGGATGATGGCGCACATGGCACCGTCATGATGTTCCCCGGACGCACCGAATATATCGAAAAATATGGCAGTACCGCCGGTGAATTCGCGAAGCGCGGCTTTGCGATGCTGGCCGTGGACTGGCGCGGTCAGGGTCTTGCGGATCGGTTGCTGGACAACCCACGCATCGGCCATGTCGATCATTTCACAGATTACCAATATGATGTTCAGTCAACCCTGGACCTTGCCAACGCTCTGGATTTGCCCAAGCCGTGGTACGTCGTCGGGCATTCGATGGGCGGTGCCATCGGGTTGCGTGCCGTCATCGAAAAAGGGTGTTTTGCCGCGTGCGCGTTCACCGGCCCGATGT
This sequence comes from Ruegeria sp. HKCCD6428, assembly GCF_013110595.1. Taxonomy (NCBI): domain Bacteria; kingdom Pseudomonadati; phylum Pseudomonadota; class Alphaproteobacteria; order Rhodobacterales; family Roseobacteraceae; genus Ruegeria; species Ruegeria sp. HKCCD6428. The sequence continues at coordinate 279,947 of NZ_WVQX01000001.1, read as the reverse complement.
GGGGAATTTTCTTCACTCCGGTCATGAAACCTCTGAGCCGCGTTACAGCGTATTGGGGCACCGCGCTTGGCCTTGGCGAACGCACCCCCCCGACCACGACGCTTGAAAGCTATGTCCTGTCGCAACCTTTCGACGGGAATATGCTGACCCGCGACCCGGACATGTACCGGATGATGCAAAATCAGCTGAATGCGCATCCCGAACTGGCTCTTGGTGCCCCTTCCAACCGCTGGCTGCGCGAGTCGCTGGACGAATGCGAATGGTTGATGGAACAGCCCGCCCCAAAAACACCCTGTCTGACTTTTCTGGGCAGCCACGAACAAATCGTCGATCGCAAGGCCATACGGGCGCGCATGGCCAATTGGCCGAATGGTACATTGATCGAAATCCCGAACGGTGAACATGAAGTGCTGATGGAAGCACCGGACGTTCGGGGCCCGGTTCTGGACCAGCTTGCCAGTCATTTCCGGGCCAACCAATCAAACGGGGCGTCCAAGCTGGTTTCCACGTAAACCTTTTCACCTTGGGATTGGCCGCTTGTGATCCGCGCGCGCCAACCCTAGATGTTTGCAAAAGCAGTCTACAAAAGGTGATCCATGCGCGACCTTCCCTTTCCCGTCCGTGACGCAAACGCAATGGGCGGTGCCGACAATCTGGGCAATCTTCCCGAATGGGATCTGACGGATCTCTACGCCTCTGAAGAGGCGCCCGAACTGGCGCGCGACCTAGACTGGCTGGAAGGCGAATGTGCCGCCTTTGCTGCCGACTATGAAGGCAAGCTGGCAGAGCTGGACGCCGCGGCCCTTTTGGCCTGCGTTCAGCGCAATGAAAAGATCAACGCCGTCGCAGGCCGTATCATGTCCTTTGCCGGTCTGCGCTATTACCAGCTGACCACCGACGCAGAGCGGGCCAAGTTCCTGTCGGACATGCAGGAAAAGATCACCGTGTTCACGACGCCTCTGGTGTTTTTCACGCTCGAGATCAACCGGATCGAAGATGATGTGCTTGGGGCGCATTTTGCTGCCAACCCAGATCTTGCCCGATACCAGCCCGTGTTCCGGCGCATCCGCGCGATGAAGCCCTATCAGCTGTCTGACGAGCTGGAAAAATTCCTGCACGATCTGGGCGTTGTCGGCGACGCGTGGGAGCGTCTTTTCGACGAAACCATCGCCGGGCTGACCTTTACGGTGGACGGCGACGAGCTGAACATCGAGGGCACCCTGAACCTGCTGACCGAACAGGACCGCTCCAAGCGCGAGGCCGCGGCGCGCGAACTGGCCCGCGTGTTTCAGGAGAACATCAAAACATTTGCCCGTGTCCACAACACGCAGGCCAAAGAGAAAGAAATCGTCGATCGCTGGCGCAAGATGCCGACCGCGCAAACAGGGCGTCACTTGTCGAACGATGTCGAACCCGAAGTGGTCGAAGCCCTGCGCGAGGCGGTCGTGGCCGCCTATCCCAAACTCAGTCATCGGTACTATGAGCTCAAGCGCAAGTGGCTGGGGCTGGATGTGATGCAGGTCTGGGACCGCAACGCGCCGCTGCCGATGGAAGACACCCGCACCGTGTCGTGGGAGGACGCCGAGAAAACCGTGATGGAAGCCTACGCCGCCTTCGATCCCCGCATGGCCGACATCGCGGCGCCGTTCTTCTCTAAAGGCTGGATCGACGCGGCGGTGAAGCCCGGCAAGGCTCCGGGCGCCTTCGCGCATCCCACCGTGACCGAGGTGCATCCTTACGTGATGCTCAACTATCTGGGCAAACCGCGCGACGTGATGACGCTTGCGCACGAGCTGGGCCACGGCGTGCATCAGGTGCTGGCTGCCGATCAGGGCGAGATGCTGTCCTCGACGCCGCTGACGCTGGCCGAAACCGCCAGCGTCTTCGGCGAGATGCTAACCTTCCGCAAGATGCTGGACCAGGCCGAAACGCCCGAACAGCGCAAGGTTCTGCTGGCCGGCAAGGTCGAGGACATGATCAACACGGTGGTCCGCCAGATTGCCTTCTATGACTTTGAATGCAAACTGCACGCCGCCCGGCGCGAAGGGGAGCTGACCCCGGATGACATCAACGCCCTGTGGATGAGCGTTCAGGCCGAAAGTCTTGGCCCGGCGTTTGAATTCATGGACGGGTACGAGACCTTCTGGGCCTATATCCCGCACTTTGTTCATTCGCCCTTCTACGTTTACGCCTATGCCTTCGGCGACGGGTTGGTTAACGCGCTATACTCGGTCTATGAAAGCGGCGCCGACGGTTTCGAGGACAAGTATTTCGAAATGCTGCGCGCAGGTGGATCAAAGCACCACAAAGAACTGCTGGCCCCGTTCGGGCTGGATGCCAGCGACCCGAAATTCTGGGACAAGGGCCTGTCGATGATCTCGGGCTTCATTGACGAGCTGGAGGCGATGGAGGGCTGAGACGCCCGTAACAGAGGGTGGCGACATCTGCCTTGTGGAAATCCTCCTTCCTCGGCACTGTCGCGCCCAAGGGGCTGTTGAATGCAAGCGGCCGCTACGTGGGACATTACCGCCATTTGGTATGCTTGTTCCAATGGCGGCTTAATCCCCGAAGCGTATACTTGCGGCGATTCTCTCTTTGGGTGAATAAAGCAACAAAGTCTCTGAGTTGGAGGAATAATATGAACCTGGTTCGTCATGCGCTCGGATTAGTCGAGCGTTGAGCTCTTCTGGCCAAAGATAGGTGCATGCGCCAAGGATATCGTGGCGACCTTCAGGGACGGCAACTGGTGTTTCGACCCAATCGGCGTGCCAGTTCGCTGGTGGGGTTGATGCAGCGTTCCCTGAAATACTTGCAATTGCATAGGAACAACCAAATACGTTGTCAGCCCATGGATGACTGCCCCAATGCCATCTACGGCTTTCGACTACGTCTTCGATATCTAGCAAGTCCTCAAAGAACGTAGAAGCAAATCGCGGGCTTTGAACAAAGTGAATCCAACTCCACCAAACCATAACCAGAACTATTGGCAGGGTTATCAATACTCCGACTGAACAAAACAAGAAGAGTATGAGATTCTTCATATGACTTATTTGCGTTCCCGACTTCGGACATTCATAACCAGTGGCGCATCCGACACAATGGGCTCATCGCGGCCATACCAAGATCACTTCAACTGACTGTCTTTCGATCCACGCCGATTGACGCCGCCGCGCGCCTTGAACGCGCCGTCCCGCTCTTGCTGGCAATCCAGGCAGAGCTTTACTCCCGGCAACGCGACGCGACGCTTTTCCGGGATAGGTTCCTCGCATTCGGCACAATGGGTCAGGCTTTCGCCCTGGGGCCGCTTTTGCGCCTGCATCCGCGCCAGTTCATCTGAGATCGACGCTTCGATCTGTTCGCTTACAGCGCCGTCGCGTGCCCAACCTCCGGCCATCGGTCATCTCCTGAAACTGTGACACTCAGGATAGCTGAGCCGTTGGCCGCAACGCAAGTTACAGTGAAACCGCGCCCTCGAATACACGATCAATCACCTCTTGCGTCCCGCGTGAGAATTCCAAAGGGCAGGGATACTCCGCCCCGTCCCTGATTGATCGGCAAAAGGCCTCGACCTGCAACTTGTAATGGTCTGCTCCGGGGAAGCGGGTAACCTGAACTTCAAGCCCCGGCCAGTGCAGCTCGACCCGAGCCTCGCCAAACACACGCGCATTGAACGGGGTCGTCAGGCGGATCAAACCGCTTTCGCCGTGAAATACCATCTCCTGATGGGGATGCATCCGTATGGACACATAGCTGGAATAGGTAAATCCGGGGAACTGGGCGCGTACTTCGGAAAAGATGTCGATATCATCCTGCCAACGGATCGCGGATTGCACCGACACAGGCTCTTGCCCGGTTGCAAAGCGTGCTCCGCCGATCACGTAGACCCCGATGTCACGCAATCCTCCGCCGCCCGTTTCCGCACGGTTTCGAATGTTCCGAGTGTCAGAGCGATTGTCGAAACTGAATGCACCGGTCACATGTACCAAATTGCCGATGGCACCATCAGCGATCAGTTTCCTTGCAAGCTGCCATTGAGGGTGATGGACGATCATGTATGCCTCGGCGGCCAGCAGGCCGCATTGGTCCCGCTTTTGGATCAATGCGTCGAATTCATCCGCCTTCATGGTCATGGGTTTTTCGCACAGAACATGCTTGCCAGCCTTTAAAGCCTTAAGGCTCCATTCCGTATGCATATGGTTGGGCAACGGGATGTAGACTGCGTCGATTCCGGCGTCTGCCAACAATGCATCATAGCTGTCAAATACTTGCAAATCCGGGCAAAAGGACTGAAACGGCTCTGCTTTTGCGGCATCCGAAGTTGCCAGCGCGGCCAAGCGCGCCCCATTGGCGGCATGTATTGCCGGGGCCATGTATTCGCGGGCAAATTTCGCGGCACCCAATACACCAAATTGAACCGGTCTTTGCATTGCGCCCTCCGTACTCGGCTTGTTTCAAATTTCACGCTTCCCGAAGGGTCACCAGCGCTCGTTCTGCTGCGAAATCAAAAACGAAACACGTCTTTTCCTAACACAGCTTTCGACCTTCAGCCATTGATTCAGGGCTATGCTTCAGTTTCTGCAAACATTCTCAAAAAACGCCCCCTGATCATCAGAGGGCGTTTTCCGTCATTGCTTGAACGCGAAGAATCTTCCTGCGAGGCAAGAAGGGCGCAACTGTTAGCTGACGCCCAACATGCCTTTTTCCCGCGCCAGATCCCGCATTTTCTTTTGCAGCTTCTCGAACGCGCGCACTTCGATCTGGCGAATGCGCTCTCGGCTTACGTTATACTGAGTGCTCAACTCCTCGAGCGTGACCGGCTGATCCATCAAACGACGCTGGGTCAGGATATCCTTTTCCCGATCATTCAGCACATCCAGAGCCGCCGCCAGCAATTCCCGACGTGCTTCCAGTTCATCGCGAGCTTCGTAATCACCGGCCTGATCGGCATCCTCATCCTCAAGCCAGTCCTGCCATTGCATGGTGCCTTCGCCTTCGGACCCGACCGTGGCGTTCAGGGACGCATCGCCACCGGACATCCGGCGGTTCATGCTGATCACTTCTTCTTCGGTCACGCCCAGATCAGTGGCGATCTTCTTGACATTTTCAGGGCGCAGGTCGCCCTCTTCCAGTGCACCGATGCGGGCCTTGGCCTTGCGCAGATTGAAGAACAGCTTTTTCTGCGCCGAGGTCGTGCCCAGTTTCACCAGAGACCAGGACCGCAGGATGTATTCCTGGATCGAGGCACGTATCCACCACATTGCATAGGTCGCCAGACGGAAGCCTTTTTCAGGGTCAAACCGTTTGACAGCCTGCATCAGGCCCACATTGGCCTCGGAAATCACTTCGGCCTGCGGCAGACCATAGCCGCGATAGCCCATGGCGATCTTGGCCGCCAGACGCAGGTGAGACGTCACCATCTTGTGCGCGGCTTCGGTGTCCTGCTCTTCGACCCAGCGTTTGGCCAGCATGTATTCTTCTTCCGGCTCTAGCAGAGGAAACTTGCGGATTTCCTGCATATAGCGATTCAGGCCGCCCTCGGGCGTCGGTGCGGGAAGATTTGCGTAGTTTGCCATTATTGTGTCCCTCCGACAAATGTTTAGATGTTTAACATAGGATATGGGTAAGGAACCCTTCCCATTCAAGAGGTGCTGCTAACAGTCTGGAATTAATCTTACGTTAAGAAAAGGTAAAAAGCCCTTTTTCACAGGAGTTTGCTTATTATGACAGCGGTGTGCGCAGACGTTCGACAAGGCATTGCATATCTTGCGGCAAATCGGCCTCGAACCGCAGGGATTCACCGGTGACAGGGTGCTCGAACCCCAAAACGGCGGCATGAAGCGCCTGACGGGGAAAAGCGCCTACAAAACCTGCGGCGGCGGCAGAGAACGCTTTTGCGGACAGCTTGCGCTTGCCACCATAAACCGGGTCGCCCACCAGCCCGTGCCCTGCGTGGGCCATATGAACGCGGATCTGATGGGTTCGGCCGGTTTCAAGCCAGCATTCGATCAGGGCAACACCCGCCGGCACACCAAATGTCTCGACAACGCGTGCGCGTGTCACGGCATGCCGCCCGCCATGGAACAGAACCGCCTGTTTCTGACGGTCGGTCTTGTGTCGCGCAAGTTGCGTTGTGACGCGCATGATGTTGCCGGGTTCAAAGCTGATCCCTTTGACACCGCGCAACCGAGGATCGTTGGCATCCGGCACCCCGTAACACACCGCACGGTAATACCGTTCGACGCTATGCGCCGCGAACTGCTCGGCCAGACCGTGATGCGCCGCGTCTGACTTAGCGACCACCAGAAGACCACTGGTTTCCTTGTCGATGCGATGCACGATACCGGGGCGTTTCACCCCGCCGACGCCCGACAGATCGTCTCCGCAATGGTGGAGCAAAGCATTCACCAATGTCCCGCTGGGTGATCCCGGCGCAGGGTGCACGACCATGCCTGCGGGTTTGTTGACGACGATTACGTCCGCATCCTCGAAGACGATCTCGAGCGGGATGTCCTCGGGACCGATATGGCTGTCTTCGGCCTCGGCCACGGCAATCGTGACCCGTGCCCCTTCGGCCACCTTGGACTTGGGATCGCGTGTCTCGGCACCGTCGATCTGAACCGCCCCTTCTTCGATCAGACGCGCCAGTCGGGTGCGCGACAGGTTTTCCCCGTCTGGCACATCCCGGGAAAGCGCCTTATCAAGGCGAGGCGGCGGATCGGCCGCGATGTGAAACTCAATCTGGCGGGTGCCCATGACTGTCCCTTCCGAACCTCAAGAACCGCAGGAAACTCCGCAACTGCGATTGCTGCGGCGGATGGTCATGCTGTTGACCGCGGTGATGATTGGCGGGGTTCTAGTGACATTCGCCCTGATTGTCATCCGCCTATCGGACCGCACCCCCACCTTGCCGGATCAGATCGCGCTGCCCGACGGTGCCCGGGCGCAGGCCTTGACCATCGGGTCAAACTGGTATGCCGTCGTTACCGATGACAATCGCATTCTGATCTTTGACAAAACAACAGGAAAACTGCGCCAGGAGATCGCGATCGAATAGGCCCTGCTGCCTGTTCGGCGGCATGAAAGGTCAGGGGATCGTCCAGCCTCAGCCGGGAAACAGCCGAGTTCCGGTCCACGCAGCACCCAGACGCTGATCCAGCGCATCCGACCGCATCTTGTGCTTGCCCGACACCGGCGCCAACATGATGTCACCCAAGCAAATCCTGTCACCAACCGGGAAAAGCTCTACGCTTGCGCATTCAAGGTCTTGCCCCAAGGTTTCAGCGATCCGGATCATGTCTTCAAAACGTTCGGGCCGGGGTTCAACAGTGCTGCTGGTTGGTGAATACAGCTCATCTGCAAGGTAATCGTAGTCGCGATCATGGAGCATCTGGATGCGCCCTCGCCCCCGGTCACGGTCAACCTGCACCAGCTGCACGCGTCCGGCGATTACCCAGAATTTCCAGGTGCCGGCCTGTCGATCCCCGGCGGACAAGTCTTCTTCGATGTAATAGAGGGGCTTTTGCGTGGCGCGCCACCATTCGCCTGTCCAGAACCCTTCGGGCGTTTTTGTCTTGTGCCACGCGGCCAGTTTCTGGTTGGCATCGTCGCGCTGCGTACGATCCAGCGGGAACGACAGGGCCAGCTTGTGACCATGGCTCATCGTTCCTTTCAACCAATACTGGCCGGGCCCGAGGTCGAGTGTCTCGGGCAATGCCGGAATGTGCGCCTCCCACATGCGCTGTGGGCAGGCAAGCAATTCCGAGGCGCTGCCCACGTATTTGGACCGGTCAGAGATCAACGCATCAGGAACTTCGCCAAACAGCTTCATGACCACCAGTTTTTCGGCGAATGTCTTTGGCGCGCGCAGATCGGGTAGAGACCGATGGCTATCCGCATAGTTGTACAAAGACATACCAAGCGCATTCAGCCGCGCAGGGTCACTGCCATAGTGTTCCCAACCGCGCGAAAAACCGACGCGTGGCGGGGTGTTGGCACCGTACAGATTGTCAGCTGCAATTGCGTCGAGATCAGCCTGTGCCGCCTTGAGATAGTCTTCCCTGTCAGAGAGCAGAGCAACGGAAACAACGCCGCCGGTGGCGTCGTGGATTTCTTCGTTCGTAGCGCGCAAGGTGGGCAGGTTTGCCGGAAACTCCACCGGTTTGAGGCCCCCTCGGCCGTGGCGCGGCAAAGGCGCGTCGCCCGGTCTCACCCCCAGGTTCCGCAAACGTCGATCCAGAAACGAATGCCGTTTGATCCCGTTTGCAATCCACCACCGCATCCGACGCCCCCACAGATGCACGGCAAGCGTTTCCTCTTTGATATACGCGTCCCTGAACTCTCGGACGTGAATGTCATTGGCCTGCCCTGCCCGTCTGAACGGCAAAGGATAAAAGACCGGTATGGGGCTGGCATGCTTCAACTCGTCGAAATGGCGCAGAAACCATGTCATGACGCCGGGGCCGTAGACACTGTGTTCCTGATCTGACGCATGAGGCAACTCTCCAGCCTGTTTAAGGCGTTCCAGTTCTTTCCGTTCCTCCCCTTCAACCCAAGGGCGGATCGGATAGGGATCCTGGCAGTATTCGGAATACGCGTTCAACGTGGGGCTGTCGAAGGGCAGCCGCATAACAGCATTGCAGATGGTATCGCGGTTGAAATACCCAAAAACATGATCGGCCCTTGGTATCGGGGCAAGCGCCAAAACATCCGTGTCGCACCACAGAAAATCCGTTTTCTTCATCAGGTGCAATCTGAAGATATCGGATTGGGGCACCGGCGTCTTGAACTGGTTGTTCACGATGAACTGCCTGGGTTCGTGGATTTCGTTTGCCGACACCAGTTCGATACCATCCGGAACGTTGTCGACTTGCCCATAGTGGAACAAAACAACCCTGTGCCCGCATTCGACGAATGACAGCATGCACATCTGCTCCAGAAAGCTCAGGCTGCCTTCCATCCACAGCATCCCAATCGTCGGAAGAGAGTGATCCGCAACCATTCGTCTATTTCTCCAGGGGCTGTTTTGTCAGGACTCTGTCCGGTTTTCGTCAGTCGAAGACGGCGCGCTGGACGACATGCGTTCCCTTACGCCACGGTCCTTTGCGACAAAATCCACAGCCGGTTTTTCAAGAAGTTTCTGGTACAGCTCATCATACTCTGGCAGTTTCAGCAGATCGTTGATCAGGGCCTTGTGCCAGCGGAACGCTCTTCTATGTAGCCGTCGAAGCCTGTCGTCGGCGCGAAACTCTTCCAGCGCCGCATCCACTTCATCCTTGTACCGCAGGATTGTTTCATCCTTGGCACCGCCACGGTTCCAGCGGTCCCAATATTCGGTTCCAAGTGTCTGCGAGGAATGATTTGCCCGACCTCGGCTGCGCTTGGCCAGATAGGCCTGCGTGGATCTGACGGCATAGTGGTTGATCTGTGCGACTTCAAAACCAAACGGAGGCGAGACATGGTTGCCGAAGGGCGCAGGTTCCGTGGCGTGCCCTCCGGGCACGGACCGGAACACGCCGGCCTGAAGTTCGGGACGGGGGTGCGGGTTGTGCAACCCGAAACGAAGATAGAAATCGCCCTGCCTGAACAGGGATTTGACAAACCGGCGCCCTGCCCCGCCTTGTTCGAAATCCAGTTCACAATCGAAGAACTGCCGCGTCACCAGCGTATCGCGCATAACATGCCGACCACTGTTCGAGAAAATCTTCCAGGGGATGGAAATGACGTCAACGCCGGGCGTTGCCTCGATCAGATCATCAACCCTGTGATTTCCAACGTGAATATTCAGGAATTCATCCGCGTCGCCGACATATATCCACTTTGCGTCTTTCACCACCGGCAAGCGCCGTGCCTGTCGCAGCGCAGACCGATGAATCCCTCCGGTTCCAACCCGGTTCCTGTGAAACTCCACATGGCCCAAGTCCTGCAACCGTCTCAGAATCTGGTTGGTGCCGTCTGTACAGTCATTGGTGTAGACAATGATCCGGTCAAACCCCAGCACCTTGTGATGGGCCACCCATTCCAGAATATAGGGGCCCTCGTTCTTCATCGCAGTGATGAGGATCTTTTCAGGCTTTTCCATCGCTGCCACTTATCCCCGCCGCCTAGTCGTTCTGACCTTTGCTGTCATCTTGCGGGACAATCTTTTCGATGGCGATCTGCGCGCCGGCAATCGCGCGGATGCGCAGCTCTCGGGGGTGCTGGCCCAGAAACTCGTTGACCGCACGGATCACGCCGTCGCCCCACCAGCCGCGGCGGTGGTAGTCGTCGAATGCCATGATCCCTCCGGGTTTGATCTTGGGAAACAAAGCGGCCAGATCAGCGGTCACGCCTTCATACGAATGGTCTCCGTCGACATAGGCGAACGAGATGCTTTCATCATCAAAAAGCTCCAACGCAGGCACCGAAAAATCGCGGATAATACCGACCTTGCCCTCTTCGATCTCGGCCTCGAAAGTCTTTACGACCTTCTGGAAGATGGCCTCCATCTTTTCATCTTCGGTCCGGCCCACAAACGCGGTTGTGTGTGATTCCTCACCAATATGTTTCCATGGGTCGACCAGAAAAAGCTGACTGGGCTCGATCAGTTTCAGAATGGTCGGAGAGAACTCACCCTGCCAGACACCGATTTCAACAGCCAAGCCCCCCTTTGGCAAACGCGAAAGGAATGTTCGGCGGATTGCTTCTTTGCTGTTTTTGCGTTTGGTCGCTTTGTCAGCCTTCGGTTTCTTCTGGCCGCCGGGCGCAACACCGATAACCTTGGGTTCGTTCGACATCTCGACCTCACTTGCAGACGGGTATCACATTCACTCAAAACCCGTTTTGTTCATTGCGCCATGGCTACCACGCCACAGCCTCAAGAACCAGAAGCTATGTGTCCTTTTTGCCAAGCGGTGGCAACTTGTCGATGCCAAGCCACGGTGGCTGCAAGCTGGTTATCCGGTAACGTGCAGCATTACGCCCGAGGAAACTGTTTATCGCCGCATTCATACCCGTATACGACCCGCCTCCGTGACGGCGATAGGATGTGAACGCGATACTACCCCCGGGGGCAAGAACCCGGTCGATACGGCGCAACAGCTGGGTCATCACCTGCTCTGCCCGCACCCCGCGGATGATGACGACGCCGACGCTTTCGTCTTCAAACAGCTTCAGCATCAAGGGGGGCAGCGCCCGGTAGATATGCAATCGCCCGGCAAGAATGGGGTCGCGGAAATATTCCAGCAATGCATAAAACGTGCGATCCAACGCCTGTAGCTCGGGATCCTGAGTTGCATCCGGACATGTAAAACCGTCCCAAGACAGCCCCCACGGTCCTATGACCGTCAATTTCTCGACAGCGTCCAGATCAAGTATTTCTTCGATGATTTCAGTCTCAACATGTCCGATCAGCACCCAATTCTTCTTGCCACTGATTGATCGAAGAAAACTCTGCCGCTGGTCTTTTGTTCTTTCAACTTCCGGAGGGGCAGAAGGCAGGTAGACAGGATCCTTGGGATCGAACGGCACCGAAACCTGTTTGGCATCCGTAATTTGCGCATGCTGCGCAGCGGCCTCTTCGTAATCAAACGAGGTTTCGAGGGCATCGAGCCGAACGAACCAAGGAAAATTGTATGGCTTGGAGTTCTCGGGCTTGGACATCTTGCCGAGCCGCGTCCATTTCGCGACCTGGGCAAATGTGATGTCCGGGTCCTTGTACATTTCAGCGTTGAAAGACAGATCGCCATCTTCCATCACGCCGAGGTCCAGCGCCTTGACATAGCGCCCGCTGCGAAAACGGCTGAACTTAGCGATAAAATCCTGCGCCACCTCGGTTTTTCTGAGGCTTGCGATGCGTTCCTTTTGAAATGCAACTGCCTGATGATGCAATTGCCCCAGAACAGTATCGGACCGCAGCTTTTCATAAACCTCCCGAAGTCGCGCAACTTTGGACAGGATCGAAGTTTCTTCGATGTCGTTATAGCAATGCAGCTTCCAGTAGGCCTGACCTGTTGCCTCCATCTTCGGATGAAAACTCGAGGTCTTCACATCCCCACGCAACCGCTTCATCAGATAGCTTTCCACGGACCTCACCGCATAGTGGTTCATCCGAAAAAGCCTGCGCCCAAACCCGGCGCCCGTTGATGAATACGCCCACCCTCGTCTTCGCATGGCCGGCGGCAACGGATCACCGTCCCCGTCGACCCAAGCAAATCGATCCGCCTTGTTGGGTATCGGGCCGCGCGGTCGATGCGTGCTGATTGTGCGATACGATCCGTTGTTGCGAAACAGCGATTTGAACGCCCGCAAGTTGTGAGGACTGACGGCGCCAAGCTCGCCCGCACGGGTGAATTGCTCGACAACGAACCTGTCTTCGAACTCGACGATTCCGTTGTGCCCGAACAGCTGCCAGATTGCGGCAAATCCGTCCGCATGCGGCAATGCACGAAACAAATCGTCCAGTGTTCCGTCGCCGACGCGAATATCAAGAAATTCATCCACGTCGCAGACCAATATCCATTCGGCTTCTTTGCACCAGGGGTGTTCCATGGCGTTTGCATAAGCTGAAGCCTGAGGTCCAAATTCCCACGGGCCGGGATTGTCGATATGCGCCAGAAACCCCAGTTCCTGGCATCGCTGAAGGATCGCGTCGGTACCATCGGAACAATCGTTCGAATTGACGATAAAGTGGGTGAAGCCGATCGAAAGATAGTATGCAATCCATTCCAGGATGAACGGCCCTTCGTCTTTCATCGTGGATATGACAAGTCTCATCGCGTCTACCTGTACCCGTGGCCCGCAAATTCAGGATAGCGGGAAAAAACGCATCTTTGCAGATGTATAGCGCGCATCCCTGCCTGCGGCTTTGTTACGGGCCCCGGAAATGCATTGCAAGTGGACGAGCCCGCCGGTTCGGCGACTGCCAACTCCAGATCCCGCAGACGGCCACGGCCCCGCACGCAGCGATCCTCCAGCGTGTCTCCGCCTTGAAACCGTCATTCGGATTGCCATCGCGCGCCAACCATCTATCGCTGGCATTCACCGCCGTCGAAGTCATTTGGCAGCACAGGCGCGGCATCTCGAGTGGATCATGACAGGCAATCTCAAAGATCAAAAGGCGCATGCGCTCTGAGCACAATGGGAAATCGTCAGGCAATTGCTTCATCCGATGTTGATGCAGAACTATTCCGGCAAAGCCATCGCGGACGCGTTCTGCATTTCTGTGGACACTGCCTACAGGTGGAAGCAGAGACTGCTGGAAGACCTTCGCAAAGAGGCCGTATCCATGCAGCCGCGTGACTTCGTTATGGAAAGTGTGTCCTCACTCAGGCAAGTGCGTGCGGAAGCGTGGGCCGGCTACCATTCCGCCACAGACCGAAAGGAAAAACGGGCATACCTCAACACGGTGACCCAAGCCGAAGCTCAGTTCGACAGAATGGGAGAACGCATCGGACTGTATGGGCGTCCCGACCAAAACCCACTAGACGCCAATGCCTACGGAGAAGTGCGCGAGGGTGAGCAAAGCGATATGATGCTGGTCCGCGAGCTCCAGATAAGGCTGGTTGAATTGCTTTCTCTATCCGGAGAAGGGCGTGAGTTATCAGAAGAAGATGTGACGGAATCATATGACGACCTGATTTCAGGCATAGGACTGACTACAAAACAGGCAAATGAGCAACGACCGATAACCCAATGTTTTCCCGAGCGAAAAAGAATACCAATTCGCCCTTAAATAAAGTGATTACGCTCCCTTTTCTTGTTAGAGATGTTTTCTGAATAGTTAGAACTCAGAGCAAAGAATGCAGTTGACATCCAAGAAGGTCGGTATCATATGATGCCAAAGAACATCTCAGCGAACGAGCATTTTGGAATGGCAGCGCCTGACGAAATACGCAAGCAGCTCGCCAAACTATGCCGCTCGACCCGGACACGGACGGAAACTTGGACGAGAAAGAGGCCAAACCGATGGTCACCGGAAACCATTTGCGCACCGGGCACAATTGACGCGTTTACCAACGCGGGAGCTTGGGAGTTCATTGCTCAATGTCTAGATGACGGCGTCGATATCGAAGTTATGACGTTGGACAAGCCACCTGGGAAAACGGGGTATGTGATGCTTGTTCCGGGAAACCACAATGAAAGCATCTACATCAAGCTGGAGATCGCAGAGAGCAAGGTGATAGGGCGTAGCTTTCACGTAAGTGAGAAAAGGAACTACTAATATGGATAATGCACTTAATGGACCTGCAATTCCCACTCAGGTTTGTGAGATTTGCGGCGCAGCGGGCGCTACGATTTCCATGGTAGATCATGAATTTGACTATAGAGCCGGGGATAGACTGGCAACCTTGAATGTACGCGTACCAGTTGTCGAATGCGCTTCTTGTGATGACGGATACTTTGCAGAAGGTGCCGAAACAATAAAGCACGAAGCAGTCTGTAATTTTCTGGGAAGGCTCACACCCAAGGAGATATTAGGACTGCGCGAACAACTGGGTATGTCGCAAGCTCAATTTGCGAGGCACACTGGAATCGGCGTGGCGTCAATCAAACGCTGGGAAACTGGCATAGTGATTCAGGGGCAAGCCTTTGACAACCAACTTCGGGCCCTGATCGAAGACTTGGTTGTCAAAAATGCTCAGTCTTGGACCTCGGTCTTCCGTACAGAGATTTCTGAAGCAACACGCCAGAGAGCACGCAGCTTTTCCCTAAGACCAAACCACAGTAGACAACTCGAGGCCGCATAATGTACGTCGTAACATTCTACTCCTACAAAGGGGGTGTCGGCAGAACATTGGCTCTGGTCAACATTGCCGCGATGCTCGCTGAATCTGGTAGAAAAGTGCTCGCGGTTGACTTTGATCTAGAAGCCCCCAGCCTACCTAGTTTTGATATCTTTCAGAATGCCCGGAACTCGCAAGGGTTGGTGGACTACGTTTCGTCGTATCGCAACACCGGTATCGCTCCGAACTGTGAAGAGTTTATCGTTGAATGTGATGTCAAAAATAACCCGATTTGGGTGATGCCAGCAGGACGTCATTCTGACGGCAGCTATACAGAAGATCTAAATTCCATTGACTGGAGCGTCTTGTACGAAAAGCAAGACGGCTATCTCTTCTTTGAAGACATGAAGCAGCAGTGGGCACAATACAAAGGACATGGATTCGACTACGTCCTCATTGATAGCAGGACCGGACACACTGATGTTGGAGGAATTTGCACGCGGCATCTACCTGATGCCGTGAGTATTATGTTTTTACCAAATGATTCCAATATCACAGGCCTAACTCCAATTGTGAAAAGCATTCGCGATGAAAATCAAGATAGGCACTCAAAAATTGACCTGCACATTACTCCCACGAACGTTCCAGACTTGGACGACGAGAAAGGAATACTGGCGGAACTACTTCATGATGCTTCGGAAAAACTGAACAAAAGCCAAGAATTCTCAACCACAATTCACCACTATCAGAGCCTTGATATTCTCTCAAAGAGCCCTTTTTCGATTGCTCGACCAAATTCCAAACTTTCGCGGGAGTTGGATGAACTGCGGCTTAAGATCGTTGGCAGGAATTTAGCAGATCGAGAAGGAGCTCTATACACTCTTAGCTTAGTCCCTTCCGAACTAGATACTGCAAGGCAACAAGGAAATGTAGAGAAACGCGAACGACTGCACGAACAAACACGCAATATCTTGTTCCTTCACCCGAATGACGGGGAAGTAGCATTTTTGGCAGCTCAAGCTTTCGACGCTCTTGGCGATCAGTCCGAAGAGATCGAAGCGCTCAGCATTGCCATTGATTGTGGCCACGAGATTGATAGGGCGCGCCTGATCCGAGGAGTAAAATCCCTATCATCCTCCGATAGCACTAGGGATTCTTTAGCTGACTTGGTAGCGGTATTGCGGTCAAAGACGGCAACTGTCTTCGAACTCATTCCTGCAATTCAAGTTTTGAAAGAGTTTTCTGACGAATGGTTGGCCGCTGTAGCGGTCGCCCTAGATCGTCCGGACGAGCAATTCGCCATATTGCTGTCTGTCGTTTCGAATCTAATGTTGTGGCGCGAAGCGACACCACTTTGCGCCCAACGGCTTTTGGAGCTGTCCAACTTCAGCGGAATGCCGACTGATCAGAGGACACAAGCCCGCAATTACGCTATTTTGTGCTTAATCGCCTCTGGTCAATTCCACCAAGCAATTGAGTATATTGATAAGTTCTCTACCTCTGACCCATCCGAATACGTGGTTGAGAACCTGTTTAATCGCGCTATGGCGACGTGGGCTATTGACGGAGAACCGCCCATTGAACTCTTGCAAAACATTATCGAGCGAGCAGAAGCTCGCAACTCAAACCTATCTGTTAATGCAAGACAGTGTCTAGGCTTGGCACAAATTGCGCTGGGCGCACATGACGAAGCCATAGAGCAAATTTCAATTGCAGAACAACTGCTTAAACCCGGAGAAACGGTTTTTAGCTGCTGGACTTACTTAAATACACCAAGTGAGGAGCTCACCCAGCAGCTACAAGATATGAGGACGCTTGCGAACGAAGGAAGCAAGGTCATCCCCCCCTTCATGCAGGTCGAAGAAAACCACCTAGACTAAATTAACCTTTTGGCTCCGCCACTTCCGGTGATTATCACTAGACAATTAACCCAATCGTAACTAGGTTCCGTTAGAACGACGAAACACTTCTTGGAGTACTGAGATGATCTTTCATCCTGGTTCAGACGAGTAATATTGTCGAACTTTCTTGAAGCTTACGTAAGAGGCGCTGCAAATTGTAGCGCCTCTTTGTTCATCGAATAGAGAAAGCTGGAGCTCCCGCAGCGAACGCCCTGCCATACTTGGTGGAAACGGAACTCTAAGATAGCGGTAGCTTGCACCAAGGTGAAAGTCTTGCGAAAGACCCTCAACCGAGGTACATCACTTGAGTCCCAAAGAAACTTCAATCCCAAAGCACCGACAGAGCCCCACGGCAGAGCTGCATCTTTGCCCAATTTAATCGATGGCAGTCATAACGATGGATTTGAACCTCCACCAAAGCAGCACGCATGAGGTGGCCCAAAAGGTGGTCTTAATTATGTGATTTCTCATTAAGTTTCTGAAATTAAAATATTTTTCAGAAAATTATGGTGCGGTCGAGAAGACTCGAACTTCCACGGGAGTTACCCCACAGCGACCTCAACGCTGCGCGTCTACCAATTCCGCCACGACCGCACTGCCAATGACTTGGTAAAGCGGCGTATAGACGTTGGTGCGCGCGATGTGAAGAGGCAAAAACGCAGTGGTTTAAATTCCTTCACCACGGGCTTATCTCTGCCACTGGACAACACGCCATTGACCTGACAGGAGCCGCCGATGCCCCCGCCCGAAAACCTCCCGATCGTTCAGATCGATATCGTCTCGGATGTTGTGTGCCCCTGGTGCATTGTCGGGTTTCGACAGCTTGACATGGCGTTGCAGCAACAGGGTGTCCTTGCCCGGCTTTGCTGGCATCCGTTCGAGTTGAACCCGGACATGCCACCCGAAGGCCAGAACCTGCGTGAACACATCATGGCCAAATACGGCTCGACCGCCGAGCAAAGTCAGCAGGCACGGGACAAGCTTACCTCGATCGGGGCCGAGCTCGGCTTTGCCTTTAACTTCGACGATGACAGCAGAATGGTGAACACATTCGCAGCGCATCAGTTGCTGGATTGGGCGGAATCAGTCGGCCGACAGCATCCTTTGAAACTGGCTCTGTTCGACGCCTATTTCACAGCGCAGCGGGATGTCTCCGATATGGATGTTCTGCTGGAAGTT
Source organism: Ruegeria sp. HKCCD6428 (assembly GCF_013110595.1). Taxonomy (NCBI): domain Bacteria; kingdom Pseudomonadati; phylum Pseudomonadota; class Alphaproteobacteria; order Rhodobacterales; family Roseobacteraceae; genus Ruegeria; species Ruegeria sp. HKCCD6428. The sequence goes on along the minus strand of NZ_WVQX01000001.1, from coordinate 262,168 downwards.
GTTCGATCCATCGGACTGGACGCGGACACGGCGCGACAAGCGCTTGAAAGCGGAGAACACATAGCCCCGGTGCGTGAAAAACAGCTGTTCTGGACCAGCCGGGGAATTTCAGGCGTGCCATCCATGGTTTTTGGCGGGAAATACCTGCTGACCGGCGCGCAGGGTTCTGAAACCTATGCACAGGTGCTGCAACGTTGCCTGTCCGAGGCCGCCTGACCCCTTTTCTTGACCGATCCAGACGGATATGAGACCGGCATGGAATGGAAAATCACCGATGGTCTGACCAGCTATGACGACGCCGTTGCCTTTATGGAGGCGCGCGTCGCCGCAATCGCAAATGGCGAAGCTGAAGAATGTGTCTGGCTGCTGGAACACCCGCCGCTTTATACGGCCGGCACTTCGGCCAGGATCGAGGATCTGACCGACCCCGATCGGTTTCCGGTTTACGCAAGCAAACGCGGCGGCGAATACACCTATCACGGGCCCGGTCAACGTGTGGCCTATGTCATGCTGGATTTGAACAAACGTGGTCGCGACGTGCGTCAGTTTGTGAAACAGCTGGAGACCTGGGTGATCTCGGCGCTGGCGGAATTCAACGTGCAAGGCGAGATCCGTGATGGGCGCGTGGGGGTTTGGGTTCGGCGTGATGACAAGCCGTTGACAGCGACCGGCAAACCGGCGGAAGACAAGATCGCCGCCATTGGCCTGCGCCTGCGCAAATGGGTCAGTTTTCACGGGATCTCAGTGAATGTCGAACCGGATCTGGAGCATTTTTCCGGCATCGTCCCTTGCGGGATAAGCGAATACGGCGTGACCTCATTGGTCGACCTGGGCTTGCCGGTAACGATGGCAGACCTTGATGCCGCACTGAAAAAGACTTTCGCAGACGTTTTTGGCCCAGTGGCACCCTGAATCCATCTGTCGATCACTGCGCAGCGAATCGCTGCGCGCCACTGTTGCAAACAACAATCCCTGTGGCCGGCTGGCTCTGTTTCCCATGCGTAAGGCAATTAACCCTGAATTCGGTGGATTTATGGAAGTCTTTAAGCATTTTTTTAACTCAGGTAGATACAAAGGCCCCGTTAACGAGTAATATGGAACTGCCAATCAAGAGTGAGTGGTATGTTAACCGGTGATCCAGGGCTCGCCCTCGAAATCCGAGAAGTGTTTGGTTACGAGTCTGCCGTTCCGACCCCAAATCGGAACGGCAATTCTCTTTCAGGCACCGCTATTCTTCCTGGTGGCCAAATCGGGACGAACCGACGCAGGCGCGGCCAGCCTGTTCCAGTTCGAGCGTCGCATGCCCCACCCCGAAACGAACTTGCAGCGTGTGCCTGACACTGTCCCGTACCATTTCGGCAGCTGACCACGCGTTCGCATCGATGACCAGATGCGCCGTCAGCGCGGGCTGCCGCTCCTGCATGCTCCACAAATGCACGTGATGCACTTCGGCCACCCCATCCGTTTCTTCGATCGCCGCGGCTACCTGCTCTGGCTCCAGGTCGGGCGGAGCGCCCAGCATCAGAACGCGGACCGTCTCGCCTATCTCTTCTTTGACATGCCACATGATGTAGACCGAGATCAGGATCGTCACCGCCGGGTCCACCCATGTCCAGCCGAACAGGATCACTGCGGTGCCCGCTACGATCACGGCGATTGATCCCAAGGCGTCCGCAACATTGTGGATGAATGCGGCCCGGATATTCATGCTGTCCTTGGCCATGGTATAGGTCAGAGCGGCGGTTACGAGATCGACCACCAATGCCAGCGCGGCGACCCAGACCACAAGCCATCCGTTGATCGGCTCGGGTTCAAAAAACCGCATGACGCCTTCGTAGAACAGGTAGGCCGACAACACGGTCAACGTGGTGTAATTGACCAAGGCCGCAACGACTTCGGCCCGGCCATAGCCAAAGCTCATCCGAGGATCGGCCGGACGCCGTGCAATCTTGCGGGCAAAAAACGCAATGATCAGCGCAACAGCATCCGAAAAATTGTGCAGCGCATCGGCAATCAACGCCAGAGAACCCGAAATGATGCCCCCGATGACCTGAGCCAATGTCAGGAACATGTTCACCGCAATCGCCCAGGCGACGCGCGCATCGCCAGCGTCTGGATCAATGTGGTTGTGCTGGTGACCATGCCCGGTGTGGGAATGCTGGTGTGCCATATCGTTTCATGTCCCTTGTTACGGCTTCCCAGAGCATGTAATTCCTCTAGCCACTAGAGGTTCAAGAGGTCAAAACCGGAAAAATGTATTCGATCGGGGACTTATCGCGCCGAACCGGAGTGAAAATTCCGACAATCCGGTTTTATGAAGACAAAGGCCTGTTCCCCAAGCCAGAGCGAACCGCGGGCAATCAACGCCGCTATGACGCAGCCGCGTTGAAACGGCTGATCTTCATTCGCCATTGCCGTGATCTGGGATTGCCACTGGCTGACGTCGTGGGCCTGCTGTCCCTTGAGGGCGCGTCTGGCAGCGACCTTAACCGGGCGCACGAAATTGCCCAAAAACAACTGGCCGATCTCCGGGACCGAATTGCCCGCCTGCAAAACCTCGAAGCGGAACTGACCCGAATTTCAGCGGCCTGCGACGGGCAGCACGATCATGTCTGTGCCGTGCTGCACGCGTTTCAGGATCATGGCGAATGCATGGGGCCCCATGGCGCCGAATGATCAGGCGAGAGCGGCGCTGATCTTTTTCGCGTGTTCACCGATAAGCTCGAAATCCCCCATCTTGCCCGGCGGGCGCATGGAAACCCCTTCGTGGCGCGGCAGGACGTGGAAATGCAGGTGGAAGACTTCCTGCCCGCCTGCCGCCTCGTTGAATTGCTGAATCGTCACCCCGTCCGCGTCGAATGCGGACTTGACCGCCCGGGCCATCTTCTGCACCGTTTTTATAACCGCCGTCAGTTGCTCGGGCGTGGCATCCAGTACGTTGCGGCATGGTGTTTTGGGGATCACCAAAAGATGCCCGTCCACGCGAGGCATGATATCCATGAAAGCCAGCGTTTCATCATCCTCGTACACGCGCATGCACGGGATTTCTTCGCGCAGGATTTTGGCAAAGATATTGTCGGGGTCGTAATCAGCCATCTCAAACCTCTGGATTGCGGGTGTTGGCACAGTTCTGAGACGCGCGCGGGCGACGGTCAAGGCGGAACTCTGCCAACGCCCATGCCGCATCGACAGTCCGGGCTTGAATTCTCATCCGCCATGCCCAGATACCCCACGTTCAAAGCCGGAAAATCGTGCGGCACCCGCGTGCCCGCGACAATTAATCTTGATCCAGATCAAACTCGGCCATTGAAGGTGCCTTCTTCACATTCTAAAACCAGCAGGAATCCCGCGCGTTGGAGAGGTCCGACTGCGCGGTGCAGTTGCAACAGGAGGCACCTATAATGGCAGACGCAGCCATTCACGGTCACGACCATGAAGATCAGCGCAGCTTTTTCCAGCGCTGGTTCATGTCGACCAACCACAAGGACATCGGGATTCTGTACCTGGTCGTTTCGGCCCTTGCCGGTCTGATCTCGGTGGCGATGACCGTTTACATGCGGCTCGAGCTGATGCACCCGGGCGTTCAGTACATGTGCCTGGAAGGCTTCATGGCCGACCCATGTACCCCCAACGGACACTTGTGGAACGTGATGATCACCTATCACGGTGTTCTGATGATGTTCTTCGTTGTCATCCCTGCCCTGTTCGGCGGATTTGGCAACTATTTCATGCCGTTGCAGATCGGTGCGCCGGACATGGCGTTCCCGCGGATGAACAACCTGTCCTTCTGGCTGTATGTCGCCGGCACCTCGCTGGGTGTTGCCTCGCTGCTCAGCCCGGGTGGGAACGATCAGCTCGGCTCGGGTGTGGGCTGGGTTCTGTATCCGCCGCTGTCGACGACCGAAGGCGGCATGTCCATGGACCTAGCGATTTTTGCCGTGCACGTATCGGGCGCCTCCTCGATCCTCGGCGCGATCAACATGATCACCACCTTCCTGAACATGCGTGCCCCAGGCATGACCCTGTTCAAGGTACCGCTGTTCAGCTGGTCGATCTTCGTCACCTCATGGCTGATTCTGCTGTCGCTGCCGGTTCTGGCAGGCGCGATCACCATGCTGCTGATGGACCGCAACTTTGGCTTCACCTTCTTTGATCCGGCCGGTGGCGGTGACCCGATCCTGTATCAGCACATCCTGTGGTTCTTCGGCCACCCGGAAGTGTACATCGTGATCCTGCCTGGTTTCGGCATCATCAGCCACGTGATCGCCACCTTCTCGCGCAAGCCGATCTTCGGCTATCTGCCGATGGTCTGGGCGATCATCGCAATCGGCGTGCTGGGCTTTGTCGTGTGGGCGCACCACATGTACACCGTCGGCATGTCGCTGCGTCAGCAGGCCTATTTCATGCTGGCCACGATGGTCATCGCGGTTCCGACGGGGGTCAAGGTGTTCTCGTGGATCGCCACCATGTGGGGTGGCTCGATCGAGTTCAAGACACCGATGCTGTTCGCCTTCGGCTTCCTGTTCCTGTTCACCGTCGGCGGTGTGACCGGTGTGGTTCTGTCGCAGGCCGGTGTCGACCGTGCCTATCATGACACCTACTATGTTGTGGCACACTTCCACTACGTGATGTCGCTGGGTGCTGTTTTTGCGATCTTTGCTGGGGTGTACTTCTACTTCAGCAAGATGACGGGCCGTCAGTACTCCGAGTTCTGGGGCAAGGTTCACTTCTGGCTGTTCTTCATCGGCGCCAACCTGACCTTCTTCCCGCAGCACTTCCTGGGCCGTCAGGGCATGCCGCGCCGCTACATCGACTACCCCGAGGCATTCGCCCAGTGGAACTTCGTTTCGTCGATCGGCGCGTTCATCTCGTTCGCCTCGTTCCTGCTGTTCTTCGGGATCGTGTTCTACGCCCTGTTCCGTGGTGCGAAAGAGACACGTCCGAACCCGTGGAACGAATACGCGGATACGCTGGAATGGACCCTGCCGACGCCGCCGCCCGAACACACGTTCGAGCAGCTGCCCAAGCAGGAAGACTGGGACAAAGGCCACGCGCACTGATCCCTATCTGATCCCAAAAAAAACCCCGCCCAAGTGGCGGGGTTTTCGTTTTCCACTTCTGTCGGTTCGCCAAGTGTACCAAAATCCGCTATGATACCCCCACAGAACAGTCGGAGGATCGGCAATGCCGGAAATCGACTTATGGTATTCAATCGGCAGCACTTACAGCTTCCTTACCGTGATGCGGCTGGACGACTGGTGCGCAGAACATGACGCCACCGTTAACTGGCGGCCCTTTAATGTGCGCACGGTCATGTCAGCCCAGCAGAATATCCCGTTCGCCGGAAAACCCGAAAAATCCGCATATATGTGGCGTGATATCGAACGTCGCTGTGCCAAGTATCACATCCACGCCAGCCTGCCCGCACCCTATCCGATTTCCGATCTTGCCCTGGCCAATCAGGTCGCTCTGCTTGGTATGATGGACGGATGGGGCAAGTCATTTACCCAGAACCTATACCGCATCTGGTTCGAGGATGGCGTCGAGGCCGGCAGCGAAAGCGCCCTGTCCGAAGCTTTGCTACGGTGCCAGCAGGATCCTCGCCTGACACTGGCCCGCGCGCGCAGCCCGGATTTCGTCACCGCGCTGGAAGCTGAAACAGACATCGCCGTGAAACTGGGTGTTTTCGGCGCCCCCAGCTTCGTGGTGAGGCAAGAGGTGTTCTGGGGCGACGACCGTTTGGATGACGCCTTGTCCTGGGCGCGTGTGGGCCACGTGGTCTGATCAAAATCCGTCGACATGAGGCGGCACTGCGATATGTTTCCGGTATGCCGTACAAATGGAATCAGACATCCGAGACCGAACAGGAACTGCGCCTCTGGCCGCATAACTCACTGCCGCGACGTGGGGCGATGATTGCCATCCTGTCCGTATTTCTGTTCGGTTTGATCCCATTGTTGGCCGTGCTTGGGTCGGTCGTGTTGTGGGGCCTGTTACCGTTTCTGCTGTTGACGGTGCTTGGGCTTTGGCTGGCGATTCAGGCGAACTATCGCGCGCGCAGTGCGTTTGAGGTTTTCACCTTGTCCGGTTCACAAGCCCGCCTGGTGCATCACACTCCGGGCAAAGACCAACAGGAATGGTCGTGCAATCGCTATTGGGCACGACCTGAAATGTACGAAAGAGGCGGCCCGGTTCCACACTATGTCACGCTCGTCGGAGACGGGCGTGAAGTAGAAATCGGGGCGTTTTTGTCGGAAGATGAGCGCATCACGCTCTATGACGATTTGGCCAGGAAACTGCGCGACCCTGTCGCGCAGTAGGTGTTTCAGCCTGATGTCTCAGCAGTCGCCGTTTGACGCGGCGCAGAGGTGGTCCTTGACCATAGGCCCGACCTTGCCGAAATCCATCTGTCCGGTATAACGGGTTTTCAACTCGCCCATCACCTTGCCCATGTCGCGAATGGAACCGGCACCGGTCGAAGTGATTGCAGCCTGAATCGCCTTTGACACCTCATCATCATCCAACTGTTTGGGCAGAAACTCTTCGATGACGGCGACTTCCTGCATCTCGCGCTCGGCTAGGTCCAGGCGACCACCCTCTTCATAGGCGCGCGCACTTTCCTTGCGTTGCTTGGTCATTTTTCCAAGAATTTCAAGCACCTCTGCATCACCACAGCCTTTGACTTCTTCATTGTCCGAGGCGCGCGCGGCGATGTCGCGGTCCTTGATGGCCGCGTTGATCAACCGCAGTGTCGACAGACGCTCGGCTGCCTTGTCTTTCATTGCTTGCTTCAGGGCGGCATTCACCCGTGATCGCATGTCCATTTGGCTTGTCCATCCCCATGACAACGGAACCCCGAACATATCTAAACAAAAAGCGCGTTACAACCAGGGGCGAACAAGCTTAACCCATTGAAAAATAACGATAGCCCAAAAATTGAACAGACTTGACCCAAGCGCTTAACCCCCTTAGGTATGCGCCGGTTTACCTTGCAGGAGAGTCGCGCCATGGCCCAGAACGCCCCGTCCAAGCCCACCGCATGTCTGGCATTGGCCGACGGAACGCTGTTTTACGGCATCGGTTTCGGTGCAACCGGACAGACCGTGGCAGAACTCTGCTTCAACACAGCGATGACCGGATATCAGGAAATCATGACCGATCCATCCTATGCCGGGCAGATCGTCACCTTTACCTTCCCCCATATCGGCAATGTCGGCGTGAACCCCGAAGATGACGAAACCGCTGATCCGGTTGCCGCTGGCATGGTCGTCAAATGGGATCCGACCCAGCCGTCCAACTGGCGCTCGGTCGAAGAACTCAAGGGCTGGCTTGCCCGCCGTGGTCGCATCGCGATCGGCGGCGTCGATACCCGCCGTCTGACCCGCGCCATTCGTCAGCAGGGCGCGCCGCATGTGGCGCTGGCTCATGATCCCGAGGGCGATTTCGACATCGAAGCACTGGTTGCTGCGGCCCGCGGCTTTGCCGGGCTGGAGGGGATGGACTTGGCCAAGGATGTCACCTGTGCCCAAAGCTACCGCTGGGATGAAATGCGCTGGGCGTGGCCGGAAGGGTACAAGCGGCAAGAGGCCCCCGCCCACAAAGTCGTGGCTGTCGACTATGGAGCAAAGCGCAATATTCTGCGCTGTCTCGCCTCGGCTGGATGTGATGTAACCGTGCTGCCAGCAACGGCAACCGCTGCCGAAGTGCTGGCACATCAGCCGGATGGCGTTTTCCTGTCGAACGGTCCCGGCGACCCGGCCGCAACGGGTGCCTATGCTGTGCCGATGATCAAGGAAATTCTGGACACAACCGATCTGCCCGTCTTTGGTATCTGCCTTGGCCACCAGATGCTGGCGCTGGCGTTAGGCGGTCAGACAGTCAAGATGAACCACGGCCACCACGGCGCGAACCACCCGGTCAAGGATCTGGAAACCGGCAAGGTCGAAATCACGTCGATGAATCACGGTTTTGCTGTGGACGCGCAGTCTTTGCCAGAAGGCGTGGTTGAGACCCACAGATCGCTGTTTGACGGCTCGAACTGCGGGATCCGCATGACTGACAGACCTGTATACTCGGTGCAATACCACCCCGAAGCTTCGCCCGGCCCCCAGGACAGTTTTTACCTGTTCGAACGTTTCGCCGATGCGATGGAAAAGAAAAAAGAGCAGGCATAAACCCTTAAGTTACCAGAGTTAACGGCACATTAACCTTGTTTGATCAACCCTGAGCGCAGGTAACTGTGCCAGGGTTTTTTAATGGTTGAACTTAACCTTCAGGATTTTACAAACGCGTCCCCGATCCCGGCGCCCGGATTTCGCAAACCGCTGGGCACATGCCTGCTGGAAACCGAGGTCATCACGCGCTCGCAACTGGACCATGCGCTGAGCCTGCAGACCAGGCAGAAAGCGCCGCTTGGCGAGATTCTGGTTGGCGAGGGGTATGCCACCAGGCAGGACGTTCTGAAAGCTCTGTCCATGCAGTTCGGGTGGCAGATCGCGGACCTCGAACAAATTCCACCGATGCCCGGATTGTGTGACCTGAAGCCGGTGGACTTCTGGCTTGAGCACAATGTTATCCCTTGGATGCGCATCGGCCCGTTGCTTTTGGTCGCCACTGCCCGGCCCGATCGTTTTGCAACCGTGGCAGCCGAGATGCAGGATTGCGACTATTCCATCCTGCCGGTTCTTGCGGATTCTCATCAGATCGACCGGGTCATTGCACAGCACTTCTCGCGGACACTCGCAAAAGCGGCCGAAACCCGTGTGAACGCGGAACAAAGCTGTCGCAACTGGACCGCCGGGTCCCGGCTCGTATCATCTGCGGCAACGCTGGGTGTGCTGTGTCTTTCTGCCCTGTTCCCCTCGATTGGATTGATGGTTTTGTTGGGCGCGGCCGTAGGCAGTTTGGTTCTTTTTGCAGCCTTTCGGATAATGGGCGCCCTGGCCTGCCTCAGCGACCGCATGAAAAAGCCGACCGAGCCAACAGAGGCGGCGATCGCGCTGCGTCACCCCTGCGTGTCCATCATGGTGCCGTTGTACAAGGAGCGAGAAATCGCGAGTGCTCTGGTGCAACGGCTTCAAAGGCTGACCTATCCCAAAGCGCTGCTGGACGTCATTCTCGTGCTTGAGGCGACGGATGACGTGACGCGCGACGCCCTTGCTCGAGTGGCTCTGCCCAGTTGGATGCGTGTTGTTGAAGTCCCCGAACTGAACGGGTTGACCACCAAACCGCGCGCCATGAATTACGCGCTGGACTTTTGCCACGGTGACATCGTTGGCGTTTGGGATGCCGAAGACGCACCACAGCCGGATCAGATTGAACGTGTGGTTGCGCATTTCACCCAAGCTTCGCCCGAGGTGGTTTGCCTGCAAGGTGTTTTGGATTACTACAACCCCCGCACGAACTGGCGGTCGCGCTGTTTCACCATCGAATACAACAGCTGGTTTCGCGTGATCCTGCCGGGCATCGCACGTATGGGGCTGGTCGTCCCGCTTGGGGGAACGACGTTCTTTTTCCGCCGCGAAAAGCTCTTGGAACTGGGCGGCTGGGACGCTCACAATGTCACCGAAGATGCGGATTTGGGCGTGCGGCTTTGCCGGGCGGGTTACCGGACCGAGATGGTGGACACCGCCACCTTCGAAGAGGCGAATTTCCGTGCCTGGCCGTGGGTGAAGCAACGCTCACGCTGGCTCAAGGGGTTCATGGTCACCTATCTTGTGCACATGCGGGACCCGCGGAAACTGTATGCTGATTTGGGTGCGGCCAAGTTTATCGGCCTACAGGCATTTTTTCTGGGCACTCTGGGTCAGTTCCTGCTGGCCCCTGTTCTATGGATTTTCTGGTTATACGCCCTGGGCATACCCAATCCGATGGAGCAGATCCTGCCGCAGCAGATCACGACGGCGCTGATCTGGCTGTTTCTGGCAACCGAGGCTCTGAACATATGCGTCGGGATCATCGCTGTATCCGCGCGTGAACGGCGGTTTTTGCTGCCGTGGGTCCCGACGATGTGTTTGTATTTCCCTCTGGGGGTGGTTGCCGGCTACAAAGCCCTGTGGGAACTGGCGACAAATCCGTTTTTTTGGGACAAAACCCAACACGGGCAGGCCAGCGAAGACGTTCCGCTGACCTAACGTTCATTTGTCGCGACGACTGGCATCCTGTTTCAGACGTGTCATGAAGGCGACCGAAATATGTTCCTTCAACGCCTGCCCTGCAGCCTCCTCGTCTCGGGCTGCGATGGCATCGACGATTCCCTTATGCTCACTTTGCGCAATCTCACCACGCCCCTGAACTGCCAGCGAAGTGGTCGCCATCAGGGCCATCGTCCGGTGAACCAGATCAAGCTGCTGAACCAGATAGCGGTTGTGTGACGCCAGATGAATCTGTTCGTGAAACCGTCGGTTGGCGCGCGACAAGGCCGTTGGGTCATCGATCAGCTTGTCATCTTCGACGACCATGTCCTGAAGAACCTTGATTTCTTCTTCGGTGGCGTGTTTTGCGGCAAGGCGCGCAGCCAGCCCCTCAAGTTCCCGGCGCACGATGTAAAGCTCGGCCATCTGGTTGTGATCCAGGGATGCGACGATCAACGACCGCCCGTCCCGTTCCAGCAAAGACTGGGTTTCCAACCGTTGCAACGCTTCGCGGATCGGGGTGCGTGACACTCCGAAACGCTCTGCCAGTTCGCTTTCGACCAACCGATCACCGGGCTTATAGACGCCCACATCGATGGCTTCCAGGATAAGGCCGTAGGCGTCCTTGGTCGGGGATCGGGTCTGGCTCATGGGATCGTTTGTCTCCTCGTTCGGACATGTCTAGCCGTGACAGGGGGCGGCGATCAAGTACAGCATTGAAAACCGACCGACTGCGCCCTAAACCCAAGCCATGGTCAAACCTTCGTTTAGTCATGTCACACAATGGGTGTTCGATCTGGACAACACCCTATACCCACCGCATATGCGGCTGTTCGATCAGATAGAAGTTCTGATGACGGATTATGTGGTGCAAGCCATCGGTGTTGACCGGGCCGAGGCCGACCGGCTGCGCGCGCATTACTGGCGGGAATACGGGACCACGCTGGCCGGGTTGATGGCCGAACATGATCTGGACCCCGACCCCTACCTGCACGCGGTACATCAGGTTGACATGAGCCACATGGACCCGGATGCGGAACTGGCCGATCATATCCGCGCCCTTCCCGGCCGGCGGATCGTCTACACCAACGGCAGCGCGCCCTATGCGGAACGGGTCCTTGAGGCACTCGGTCTGACAGGCCTGTTCGACGCGATATACGGTGTTGAACATGCAGGGTACCGACCAAAACCCGAAAAAGCCGCGTTCGAAGCGGTTTTTGAAAAGGACGGCCTTCAGACCGAAATAGCGGCCATATTCGAAGATGAACCACGCAATCTCGCGGCCCCACACGAGATGGGAATGCGCACGGTTCATGTTTCTCCCGACCCGCATGAAGCCGATCACATCCACCATCACACGGACGATCTGACCGCGTTTCTGGCGCGCCTGCGATAGGCTGTCACAGTGCGACGATCTGCACGTTCTGCACACCCATCTGCGTCCTTATATGCGCTGCAGCGACGAACAGATGGAGACCCCGATGAGCGTGATTGAGATGCCGCTGCGCCTGCCGATCTGGCAGCGCCTTTTCTTCGCAATTCCCGTCTTTGGATGGCTGGCGCGCGACGCTGTCAACGCCAAGGCAGAAGACTTGTATTACACCGCCGCTGCGATTTTCAGCATGTGGGGCTGTTCCATAATGTTGTTCGGCCTTCCCGGCCTCTACATCCCTGCCCTTATGATGGTGCCGCTGATGTTTCTTATCCTCATCCTGATTTCACGGGGCTGAAATACGGGACAGGATGTCGCTTGGCACTCGGGGCAGATCCGAACTAGGTTCTGCCCAGAATGATGAGAGGCGCCATGTCCGACAGCTGTGACATCCTGATTTCCGGTGGCGGGATCGCCGGTATGACCGCTGCGGCGGTATTCGGAACGGCAGGTTTTGAAGTGATCTGCGTTGATCCGAGCCCTCCAATCACCGAGCGGGACGTGGACGGGTCAGACCTGCGTACGACGGCTTTCTTGCAGCCTGCGCGCGGCCTGCTGGAACAATGCGGTCTGTGGGCAAGACTGGATGCACAGGCGGCTCCGTTGCAAGTCATGCGGATCGTTGACGCCGGGGGCGACTTGCCCGAGCCACGCGTCGTCCGCGACTTCAACGCGGCCGACATCTCCGAACAACCTTTCGGCTGGAACCTGCCCAACTGGCTGTTGCGCCGTGAAATGGTGGCACGACTGGCCGAGTTGCCAAATGTCGATTTCCGTCCCGGCACCGCGACCACCAGCCTGTTTACCCGAACCGCCGAGGCCCGCGTGAGCCTGAGTGATGGCAGCCGCGTCCGGTGCAAGCTTGTGCTTGCTGCCGATGGTCGCAACTCGCCAATGCGCGAAGCAGCCGGCATCAAGGTGCACACAACACGATATGGGCAGAAGGCGCTGGCATTTGCGGTGACGCACCCCATTCCACACGAGAATGTTTCGACCGAAATTCACAGATCCGGGGGGCCGTTCACGCTGGTGCCTCTGCCGGACTGGAACGGGCAGCCCTCGTCCGCCATCGTCTGGATGGAACGCGGACCGAAGGCCGTTGAACTCCTGAACCTGGAACCCGAGGCATTCGAGGCCGCCATGACCTCTCGGTCCTGCGGGTTGTTCGGCCCGCTGAAACTGGCATCCCGCAGAACGATCTGGCCCATCATCAGCCAATCGGCGGAACGGCTGGCGGGTGAACGCATCGCGCTGATGGCCGAGGCGGCGCATGTGGTGCCTCCCATCGGGGCACAAGGATTGAACATGTCTCTGGGCGACCTGCGTTGCCTGCTGGATTTGGCACAGGCCCGGCCCGAAGGTCTGGGAGACGAGCAGATGCTGGGTGCCTATCACAAGGCCCGTCACACCGAGATCGAGATGCGCGTCAAAGGCATTGATCTGCTGAACCGCGCCTCGATGATTGAGACGCGGCCGCTGCGAGATGCACGGGCGATGGGGCTGAGCGCGCTCTATTCCCTGCCACCAGTGCGCAAGACTTTGATGCAGATGGGCCTTGGCGTTCGCTAAGGCCCGGTCCGCTTACAGAACCTGATCCAGCACCCGTTTCAAACGCGCGATGGTGCCGTCCACGTCGTACAGCTTGTCAAGCCCGAACAGACCCAACCGGAACGTGCTGAACCCTTCGGGCTCATCACATTGCAACGGAACACCCGCGGCAATCTGCATGCCAAGTGCCGCAAATTTCTTGCCGTTCTGGATTTCGGGATCCGAGGTGTAGCTGACCACAACTCCGGGCGCGCCGAAACCGTCGGCCGCAACCGAAACGACACCCTTGTCCTTGAGCATCGATCGCACACCGTCACCCAGCGCCCACTGCGCCGCACGCAACTTTTCGAACCCGTATTCACGAGTCTCTGCCATGGTGTCGCGGAAGGCCAGCAACGCATCGGTCGGCATCGTGGCGTGGTAGGCGTGGCCGCCGTTTTCATAGGCTTGCATGATCTGCCGCCATTTCTTCAGATCAAGGGCGAAACTGTCGGAACTGGTCTGCTCCAGACGTGCCTCTCCGCGTTCAGACAACATGACCAGACCGGCACATGGCGAGGCGCTCCACCCTTTCTGCGGCGCCGAGATCAGAACATCGACACCGGTGGCTTTCATGTCCACCCAGGCGCAACCCGACGCAATGCAATCCAACACCATCAACGCACCCGCCTCATGCGCCGCGCTTGCCAGCGCGGTCACATAGTCATCCGACAGAATAACCCCCGCCGACGTTTCAACATGCGGAGCAAAAACAACACCGGGCTTTTGTTCGCGAATCGCGGCGACGACCTCTTCGATCGGAGCAGGCGCAAAAGGCGATGGGCTGGAATTGCCGGTCTCGCGCGCCTTCATGACCGTGGTCGAGTTGTTCAGAGACCCGCTTTCAATGATCTGGCTCCACCGGTACGAGAACCATCCATTGCGAACCACCAGCACATCTGCGCCGCGCGCGAACTGTCGGGCGACCGCTTCCATGGCATAGGTTCCACCGCCGGGAATAACGGCGACGCCATCTGCGTTGTACACGCCCTTCAACATATCCGAAATGTCGCGCATCACCTGCTGAAACTTCTGCGACATATGGTTCAGCGAGCGGTCGGTAAATACGACCGAGAATTCTTCGAGCCCGTTCGGGTCAACGGTTTCCAGCAAGCCTGGCATCGCGCATCCTTTCCAAAGCGTTTTCGAAGTCTTGTCCGCTTTGTCAGTTCGGGTAAAGCCCTTTCGCGGCAAAATTTGACCCAACGTAAAGCTTAACAAACACTTAATTTTTTTCGCTTAAATTCGTGAAAGCACGAAAATGACGCCAACCAGTGTCACTTCCCCTTTACACTTCTACTTGCTTCTGAACAGATGCGCACACTTTATACTTGAAGGGATAGATTCACCCGTGACGATACAAAAGCGGATCAGCTTCCAGTTCGTTCGAGACGAAGTAAAACGACGCATTGAAAGCCGTGTCTGGCCACAAGGATCGCTTTTGCCGACGGAGACCCAGCTGGCAGAGGAGTTCAATTGCGCCCGGGCCACTGTGAACAGAGCCTTGAGAGAACTGGCCGACCAGGGCTTTGTCGAGCGCAAACGCAAGAGCGGCACACGTGTCAAGAAAGAGCCCAGCAAACACGCCAAACTCGAATTGTCACTGGCGCGGCAAGTGGTCGAAAGCCAGAATGCAAACTATCGTTATGCGCTTGTTGAAAGGAATGTCGTCACCAGCCCAGGATGGCTTTCCTCGCAGATCAACGTGGCACCGGATGCGCGTGTTCTACATGTAATCTGTATGCACTATGCGGACAATCGGCCCTTCCAGATGGAAGAACGATGGATCAACATCGAGGCCGTACCTGATGTGGAGGACGCGGACTTGTTCGAACAGGGGCCACATGAATGGCTGTTGACGGCCGCACCTTTCACCGATGCCGAGGTCGCTTTCTGTGCCATTTCCGCAGATGCGCGACTGGCAGAATTCATGGGCACCACGGCGGGAACATCCATGATTCAAATGGAGCGCACCACCTGGAAAGAAGACAGGCCGCTTACCTTTGCGCGTATGACGCATCATCCGGGCTATTGCATCCGCACCAAGTACTGACTCTGTTCAGCCGATGGGACCGGGCAGACGTTCTTCGCTCAGCAGAACGTTGGCCTCGACGTCGCCTGCACCTGGCAGAGTCATGATCCGGCGCCGCAAAACACGTTCGAAATCGGCCAGGTCCCGGGCCACGACACGCAGTCGATAATCATACAGCCCCAGCACATGCTCGACGGTCTGCACCTCGGGAACGCCACTGACAGCGCGCTCAAAATCTTCAAGACTGACTTGGCCCTTGCGCCCCAGCTTGATGCCCAGAAAGACTGTCACACCGAATCCCAGCGCCTCGGCATTCAGACGCAGCCGACGGCCCTTGATTATTCCTGCCTCTTCCAGCCGGCGAATGCGACGCCAGGTGGCGGGTTGGGATAACCCGAACCTGCGCCCCAATGCTCCGGCACTTTGCGTGGCATCCTGTTGCAGCGCGCGAAGAAGACGGCGATCAATCTCATCCAGCTCGATCATACCGGCAGCACCTCGTCCCGCTTGACCCGCGCGATGTGCATAAGGGCTTCGATATCAGCAATATGCGGCAGGGTCAGAATCCGGTCGCGATAAAGCTGCTGATAGTGCTTCATGTCTCTTGCAATGACGGAAAGACGAACATCGACACGACCCAGAAAGGTCTGGATTTCGATCACCTCTGCCACGTCACGCGCCGCCTGCGTGAAATCGTCGAAAGCTCGGGCCTGCGTCTTGTCGAGCGTGATCCGAAGCGAAACCTCGACGGCATATCCCATCGCGGCCCAGTCTATCACGGCCTCCTGCCCTTCGATGATCCCTGCGGCGTGCATCTTCTCGATTCGTCGCCAGCAGACGCCCGCGCTGATCCGGCAAAGATCGGCCAGTTCCGCTGTTGTCAGGCTCGGGTCTGCTTGAAAGTGGCGCAGAATACGCCGATCAATATCATCA
Organism: Ruegeria sp. HKCCD6428; assembly: GCF_013110595.1. Lineage (NCBI taxonomy): Bacteria > Pseudomonadati > Pseudomonadota > Alphaproteobacteria > Rhodobacterales > Roseobacteraceae > Ruegeria > Ruegeria sp. HKCCD6428. Next base: position 246,051 of record NZ_WVQX01000001.1, on the reverse strand, counting down.
AGCATGATTTTTTCACATTCTCCGATTAGCGCGAATTATTCTTCATCTTTTTCGCAAATACTCAAGCCCAGCCCTATCGCCATTGCGCGAACAGGCAGATACAACCGCCACAATCAAACCAGAAAGGACCGGCGAAATGCGCGTCTATTACGATCGCGATTGCGATATCAACCTGATCAAAGACAAGAAAGTGGCCATCCTGGGCTATGGCTCGCAAGGTCACGCGCACGCGCTGAACCTGCGCGATTCAGGCGCGAAGAACCTGGTCATCGCGCTGCGCGAAGGTTCGCCTTCGGCCAAGAAAGCCGAAGCCGAGGGCCTGGAAGTCATGGGCATCGCCGAGGCGGCCGCCTGGTGTGACGTGATCATGTTCACCATGCCCGACGAGCTTCAGGCCGAAACCTACAAAAAATACGTCCACGACAACATCAAGCCGGGTGCCGCGATTGCATTCGCCCACGGCCTGAACGTCCATTTCGGCCTGATCGAGCCGAAAGAAGGCGTCGACGTCATCATGATGGCCCCCAAGGGCCCCGGCCACACCGTACGCGGCGAATACACCAAAGGCGGCGGCGTGCCCTGCCTGGTCGCTGTCCACAACGATGCAACCGGCAAGGCGCTGGAAATCGGCCTGTCCTACTGCTCGGCCATCGGTGGCGGCCGCTCGGGCATCATCGAAACTAACTTCCGGGAAGAATGTGAAACCGACCTGTTCGGCGAACAGGCGGTTCTGTGCGGCGGTCTGGTCGAACTGATCCGCTGCGGCTTTGAAACTCTGGTCGAAGCCGGTTACGCCCCTGAAATGGCCTATTTCGAGTGTCTGCACGAAGTGAAGCTGATCGTTGACCTGATCTATGAAGGCGGCATCGCCAACATGGATTATTCGATCTCGAACACCGCCGAATACGGCCAGTACGTCACCGGGCCGCGTATCCTGAAATACGACGAGACCAAAGCACGCATGAAAGAGGTTCTGAACGACATCCAGCAGGGTAAATTCGTTCGTGACTTTATGCTGGAAAACGCCGTTGGCCAGCCGACCATCAAAGCGGCGCGCCGTGCCAATGACGAGCACATGATCGAAGAAACCGGCGCCAAGCTGCGCGGCATGATGCCGTGGATCTCGGCCGGAAAGATGGTCGACAAAGAAAAGAACTAAGAAGAGCGGAAGCCTGTCACAGGGCGGCCCGCGTGGCCGCCCTTTTCGTTTGAACAAAGGTTCGGCAAGGCACATAAACAGCCGGTCAGGGTTAATTTCTGGCGCACCCGCGCGTTCCGACAGGACAATCAATGGTTCAACAGCCGACAAAACAGGACTGGAGCGGCGTCTTCACGCTTGGCCTGATCTGGGGCGCGACCTTCATGGTCGTTGCCATGGCACTTGAAGGGTATGGCCCAATCACCGTTGCCACCTCACGAACTACGCTGGGCGCAGTTACCCTGTTGCTGATGATGAGGGCGACCGGTCGCAAGCTGCCGGTTCTGACGCCGGCGCTGAGTGTTTCGATTGTCCTTATTGGCGTGCTGTCCACTGCCGTGCCATTCATGTTGCTGAGCTGGGGGCAGCAATTTGTGCCATCTGCCTTTGCGGGGCTGTCCATGGCTGCCATCCCGCTGATGGTGCTGCCGCTAGCGCATTTCTTCTCGGATGAACCACTGAACCTGCGCCGGTTTCTGGGGGTGTGCCTTGGCTTTTCCGGGGCCCTGGTTTTGATCGGACCCGGCCTTGCACAATTGGGCCAGGGGGCAGAACCCGTCGCGCAACTGGCCTGCATCACGGCAGCGCTGTGTTACGCAAGTTCATCCGTGCTGACGCGACGCTGCCCGCCGGTTGACCCTTTGGTGCTGGCTGCCCTGACACTGGTTGTCGGCGCCGTGCTTCTTCTGCCCATAATGCTGCTCACCGAGGGGCTGCCGACCTGGCAAGGCCCACGCCCGACAATCGCCCTGATCGTTCTGGGTTTGCTGCCAACCGCGTTTGCCACCCTTTTGCGCGTTTCGATCACCCGCAGCGCCGGGTCGGTTTTCCTGACATTGGTGAATTACCAGGTGCCGATCTGGTCGATGGTGTTCGGCGCATGGATCCTGTCCGAGGCCCTGCCCCTGCGCTTTTTCATCGCTCTGGCCCTGATCCTGACCGGCATGGCCATCAGCCAGTGGTTCGGCCTGCGAAAGGTTTTGTTCGGGAATTAGCTTGTGGCGGCTTCGACCTCTGCCACGATGCTGTCGACAACTTGGGTCAGCAACCCATCATCTTCGCATTCAGCCATCACGCGGATCAACGGTTCGGTCCCGGATTTGCGGATCAACAACCGGCCCTGCCCGTTCAGCCGTGCCTCGGCATCGGCAATGGCCGCCTGTACACTTTGAACCTCCAACGGGGTTTGATCGCTGGAATAACGTACATTCTTCAGCAACTGCGGCACAGTTTCGAACTGTTTGGACAGATCCGACGCCTTGCGCCCCGACAGAACCATTTCCGCCAGGAAATGCAGGCCTGCCATCAACCCGTCACCGGTGGTGGCATAATCGCTCATCACGATATGGCCGGACTGTTCCCCGCCAAGGTTGAACCCACCTTCACGCATCCGTTCGACCACGTAGCGATCGCCGACGGCCGTTCGCTCCAGACGCAAACCCTGCGCTGTTAGGTGGCGTTCCAGACCCAGGTTGGACATGACGGTCGCGACCAGGGCGTCGCCCTTCAACTGGCCCGATTTCTTCCATGCCGTCGCCAGCAAAGCCATAAGCTGATCGCCGTCAGCCACCTGGCCGGTTTCGTCGACCACAACCACCCTGTCCGCGTCGCCGTCCAGACATATGCCCACGTCGGCGCCATGCGCGACAACGGTTTCTGCGGCCAGTTGTGGCTTGGTCGATCCGCAGTTGAGATTGATGTTCTTGCCGTTGGGCGCGATTCCCACGGGGATCACTTCTGCGCCCAGCTCCCACAGAACCTCTGGCGCGGTGCGGTGGGCTGCGCCGTTCGCACAATCGATCACCACCTTCAAACCATCCAGACTGACGTTCCGCGGCAACGACGACTTCACACGTTCGCCATAGCGAAACCGTGCGTCGTCAACCCGGCGCGCCCGGCCGATATTCTGCGCCTGGGCGGGTCTGACGCCTTCGTCGATCAGCCTTTCGATCTCGACCTCGGCCTGATCGGACAGTTTATAGCCGTCCGGCCCAAAGAACTTGATTCCGTTGTCTTCGGCAGGGTTGTGGCTGGCCGAGATCATGACGCCCAGATCAGCCCTCATGGACCGCGTCATGAGGCCAACGGCGGGCGTCGGAACGGGCCCCAGCAGCAGCACGTTCATTCCAGTGGACGTCAAACCGGCCGTCAGCGCGTTTTCCAGCATATAGCCGGACAAACGCGTATCCTTGCCGATGACAACCCGGTGCACCCCTGTCGCGTCCCGTCGGAAATACCGCCCGACAGCGGCCCCGATACGCAACGCCATCTCTGCCGTCATCGGATGCGTGTTGGCGGTGCCCCGCACCCCGTCGGTTCCGAACAGCTTGCGCATAGGTGTCACTCCGTGATTTGCCGTGCGACCGGATTACCGGACAGCAGCCCATAGGCGCAAGGCCTGAGAGGTCTCGGCCACGTCATGAACGCGGATGATCTGCACGCCCTGAGACAATCCTGCCAGAGCCACCGCAATTGATCCCGGCGCGCGGGCAGTCTTGCAAGGCTCTTTTCCGATGGCGCCAATAAAGCCCTTGCGCGACACGCCCAACAGGATCGGGCAGCCCAAGCCGTGGAACAGGCTGAGATTGCGCAAAAGGGTCAGGTTGTGATCCTCGGTCTTCCCAAACCCGATCCCAGGATCCACAACGACCTGATCGCGGCTCAGGCCAAGACGTTCCAGCAACGCGATCTGGCCTTCGAGAAAATCGTAAACATCCAGCAATACATTGTCGTATCGAGGATTGATCTGCATCGTCGCCGGATCACCCTGCATGTGCATGACACAGACAGGCACACCCTGCGCGGCACAGAACGGCGCCAATCCGGGATCGAAGGTGAAGCCCGAGACATCGTTGACCAACCCTGCCCCGGCATCGCAGGCGGCCTTGGCGACATCTGCCTTGCGTGTATCGATGGAAATCAAAGCGCCTGTTTCCGACCGGATCGCTTCGATCAACGGGCGGGTTCGGGCGATTTCTTCCTCGGCCGAGACAAAATCCGCACCCGGGCGGGTGGACTCTCCGCCGATATCCAGAATCGTGGCACCCTGCGCCACCATATTCACCGCAGCCACGCGAGCAGCGTCCACCGAGCTGTGAACACCGCCATCCGAGAAACTGTCCGGCGTGGCATTCAGAATCCCCATGATATGAGGCACCTGCATATCAAGGCCCGTCACGTCAGCCCGCAGTTGGCTCAAACGGCTCAGGTAATCTGACGGAACGTCCGAGGCCGCGACGATTTCGGGTTCGGACCCGCGCCGCAGGGCCTCGACATGAGTGAACCAAAGGGGTTGGCCCGCCAGCGGCACAGCGCCTGTGGGACGGGTCGCTCCATGCTGGACCAGTGGTCTGAAATAGGTTCTCACAGCTGGGCCTGATCCACCGCAACAGCGCGCAAGGGTGTTTTGGGTTCCGTCGGCAATGCGCCGCCGATCACCATCATTTCGCTCGCTTCAAAGGTCGCCGCGAACCATGCAGCCAGCGCCACGGCATCCGACGGGGCGGCAGAGGGGCCGTCAACGGCATCCAGTACGATCTTGGATGGCGCCCAGACACAGATCTGGCCATTCTTCATCGCCCAATCCAATTCGGTCCGCGTTGAGACCACCACACAGCGATGGTCCCGTGCCGCCAGAACCCAGGCATTCTGTTCAATTGCCAACAGGTCAATTCGGCGTTGCGTCATCGCATGACCCGTTTGCGGAGCGGCCAGGTCGGACGCCCCGACACACAGGATCAGCGGGCGCTGGCGGTTCTCCAACTGATCGATCCAACCCTTCAGGTTTTCCGAGGCGATGGCGTCATTCGACAGGAAGACAAGGCGGGGATGCGGGCGTTCTTCTTCGGCCACCTCATGATGGACCGAGTCTTTTCCGCGCACGATCTCAACCCCCAACGCACCCGGGCCCCGATCCAGTTTTTCGATGCGAACAAAGACTCTTACAGCCTGAGGTTCAAGCAGGATGCGTTCCGCAACGCGTTCGGCCAATGTCTCAAGCAGGTTCAGGCGCTCGGCCGCCAGCTCATAGGCGATGGATTCCGTTACGCGGTCATATGACAGGATGCGATCCACATCATCATCAATCGGGTCCGTCAGAGGTCGGACTTCGACCACGATGTTGAAGCAGATCCGCTGGGTTGTTCCCCGCTCGGCCTGGAAGGCACCGATTTCGACTTCGACGATATGGTCGCGCAACGAGATACGATCCAACGGCCCCCGAGGAGACGTCGCCTCGGACCGTTCGGACGGGTGTGCGAATGCCAGACGGATTTCAGAACTCATGGGTCAGGCCTTTTCGGGCTCGTTGCATAGTTTGCCCACTATAGGCGTTGCGAGGGCCTATAGCATTCAAACAAGCGCCATTCCAACCGCCGAATGCGGCGTCACGAGACCCGAAACCAGCTCATCATCCCGGACGCGGCGTGCCCCAGCATATGGCAATGCAGCAACCAGTTCCCCGGATTGTCCGCGATCAGTGCGATTTGGCGTGTCTGTCCCCGCCCGACCAGAACGGTATCACGCCAGGGGCCCAGAGAGCCATCGTCCATGATCAGCCGGAAGTGATGCCCGTGCAGATGCATTGCGTGCGGAAATGCGGTTTCATTCACGAACTCGATCCTGTGCAAACTACCGACGGCCGCATCCAGAAACGGATCTTCGGGGCGCTCGGCGTAACCGTTCAGCGCCCAGAATTTGCCCAATTGCGCCAGCTCGCGGCCCGACAGTTCCGTATCACCCAGCCGGGCGCTTTCCAGCCAGCGCATTGCACCACCTTGCAGAACCATCTGGTGCGTTCTGGCATGTTGAAGAATCCCGATCTTAGGCAAAGGGTTAGGCGGCAATGCTGACACGCCCTGTCTGTGCGCCCCGGCAGCGTTTCCACCGACCTCGAACCGTGCCAGCCCAAAGGAACCATCTCTTTCGACGCTGACCAGGCTTGCCGTTTCGCCCTCGGTGACGACATCCACAATCAGATCCGCACGCTGCGCAGGTGCCAGCGGGAAAGAGCCCGACAGCCGCAGTGGTGTTTCCAGGGGCATTCCATCCAAGGCGACGATCCACCCCGAAAGACCATCAAGATCCAGATCAAATATCCGGGCATTGGAGGCGTTGACCAATCGCAGTCGCAGTCGCTCGTTTCTGCGTACCGCAAACGCGGGATCGAATGATCCGTTGACGGTCAGGATGTTCCCAATCCGACCTGCATGGCTCAGATCATGGCCATTGTCGAAATCATCCGTTATCTGCGCGGTCTCAGGGTTCAACCGCCAATCATCCAACATCAGCACCAGATCCTGATCGACATCCGGTGCCGTGGCCTCTGCAACGATCAGCGGCCCGTAAAGCCCGCGGGCAACTTGTTCCATCGACTGGTTGTGCGCGTGGTACCAATAGGTGCCCGCATCCGGGACAACGAAATCATAGTCAAAAGTGCCGCCCGGTTCGACAACATCCTGCGTCAGGCCGGGCACACCATCCATGGCGTTATCGATGCGTATTCCGTGCCAATGCACCGATGTGGGTTGGGGAAGGTCATTCACCAGCTTGCGCTGAACGCGTGCGCCCTGATCGACCTTTATGATCGTACCGGGGACTGTGTCACCGTAACTCCAGACCGTCGTGTCAGGAAACCCATCGGGCGCAACGCGCTGTCGGCTCAGACGCGCCTTGAGCGGCGGATAACCAGCCTCGGCCGCGACCGGCAAAATGGCGACTGCGGCGGCTGTTTTCAGAATGTGTCGTCGGGTGAAAAGCATTACGGGCCTCCTGGCCCGTAATATAGACTGCGACCTGCCACGCGCCATCAAGCTTCCAGCGCGGGTGCGTCAATCAGTTGCTCGCTGTCCGATAGTTGTGGCGGTAGAAAATGTGCACACCGATCCGCGCAGTCTGTTTATAGACCCGCGACCAAGATGGCCGAACCGCGGTCGTGTGGTAATGGGTCGCCCCTTCGGTCAGCTCATGGCCGATACCATCAATGGCCGCCCGAGCGACCTTGGACACGCGCTCATAGGCTTTCTTCTCGTGGATGACCTCTTTGCGACCGTCACATGTATAGGTGAACTGGCACTGGTATTTCTTGCCGGTGCCCTGGCGGATCACACCACACAGTGAGCTTGGAAAGCGGCTGCTTTTGACCCGGTTCAGAATGACCTCGGCCACCGCAAACTGACCACGCACGCTTTCGCCTCGCGCTTCGAAGTACAGCGCCTCGGACAGGCACTTCCAGTTTTCGTCACCGGTCGCCTTGGGCTGTTGGTCAAGCCAATCCTTGGAGTATGTTACTTCAACAGGTTTGGCCGCCTTGCGCGGCTGGAACAGTTTGAAATAGTCGCGAAAGCTTTGCGCCGGCAATTCGCTGCGGGCGACAAGTTCTTTCTTTGCAGTATCAATTGCTTCCCTCTCGGCGAAGGACGCACTCGGCAGCACGGTTGCCGCCATTGTGGCAACAGCCATTATGTAACGTAGCATCAGATAACCTCGCACAGGCACTTCACGCGCCATACCCTCCCCCGGCGGGCGCGACGAGGCATCTAACGCAATCGAGCGCAAAGGTCCAGTCTTTCGGAAAATGCAAGTGGAATCTTGCCCGCAGCGAAGATAAATTTCGCCTGCGAGTGTTCTGATAACCCACTAATCCTTGGGTTTTCAGCCCCTGTCAACCCCCAAGTCTGGAGGAAATCGCCAGTTGAGCGGCAGCCAGCCGAGCGACAGGAACCCGGAACGGCGAACACGAAACATAGTCGAACCCCAAATCCCTGCAAATGGCGATTGATTCGGGGTTTCCGCCGTGCTCTCCGCAAACCGAAAGGGTTACATCCGGTTTCGCGGCTCGTCCCCGCTCGGCTCCCAGCTTCAGCAATTCCCCGACCCCATCCGGATCAAGAACGTGAAACGGATCTTCGCCGAAGACACCCTGGCGAACATAGGCGGACATGAACCGGCCGGCATCGTCGCGGGACAGACCATAGGTCATCTGCGTCAGGTCATTGGTACCGAAACTCATGAACGCGGTCTGCGGGGCGATCTCTTCCGCGCGCAGACAGGCACGCGGGGTTTCAACCATCACACCCAGCCGATATTCAAACTCCTGCCCTCGTTCTGACGCGACCGCTGCCGCCACCGAATCGATGCGGGACTTGACCAGTTCGACCTCTCGTTTCGCAGAGACCAGCGGGATCATCACTTCGGGCACGACCGGGGCGCCGTTCTTTCTGGCATCAAGCGTGGCTTCAAAGATCGCGCGCGCTTGCATGTCATAGATTTCCGGCACCGTTACGCCCAGACGAACGCCGCGCAAACCCAGCATCGGGTTGTATTCAGTCATCGCATTGACCCGGCGTTCGACATCGGAAACCGGCAAATCCAGCGCCTCGGCCAATTCCCGTTGACCGCTGCGCGTGGTGGGCAGGAACTCGTGCAAGGGCGGGTCGAACAGGCGAATGCAGACAGGCTGCCCTTCCATGATTCTGAACAGTTGAACAAAGTCTTCGCGTTGCATCGGAAGCAAACGTTCCAGCACAGCCGCCCTGCCCGAGGACGTTTGCGCAAAAATCATCTCGCGCATCACGATCAGACGACCGGGTTCAAAGAACATATGTTCCGTCCGGCACAGGCCGATCCCCTGAGCCTGAAAATTGCGCGCCGTCTGCGCATCGGCCGGCGTGTCGGCATTGGCGCGGATGTCAATATCACGCTCGGCATCGGCCCAGGCCATCAATGTCTGAAAACAATCATCCAACGCGGCCTCAAGCATGGCAGGCTGCCCTGCCAGCACCTGACCGGAACTGCCATCGATGGTTAGAACATCGCCGGTTTTGAAAACACGACCATCGGGTGCGGTCAGCATCTTCTTTTTGGTCTGGAACCGCATGTCTGAGGCACCAACGATACAGGGCAGGCCAAGTCCACGACCAATCACGGCAGCGTGGCTGGTCATGCCGCCCTTTTCCGTCAGAACCGCCACGGCGGCATGCATCCCGCGCACATCCTCGGGCGAGGTTTCGCGGCGGACCAGAACGCAGGCCTCTCCGCGCGCGGCACTGGCCTGCGCTTCTGCGGATGTAAACACGATCTTTCCGGTTGAGGCGCCCGGGCTGGCGCCGATGGCCGTTGTCAGAACATCACGCCGCGCTTCCGGATGGACTTGCCGGTGCAATAGTTCATTCAACGCATGGGGGTCCACACGCATCACCGCCTCTTGCGGCGGTATGATCCCGTCTTCAGCTAGACGAACGGCGATCCGCATCGCCGCGCGCGACGTTCTCTGAACCCGGACGCCATCCAGAATGTGCACTTTGCCGTTTTGAATGACGAACTCGACCTGCATTTCTTCGCGCAGTTTTTCGCGCATCAGCGCGGCTTGTTCTTTCAACTCGGCAAAGGCTTTGGGTGCGACTTCTTCAAGCGACGGTCCTCGCGGGTCTTTTTCAAGAAACAGCGCGGCCACATCTTCGCCCAGCGCATCCCGGCCCTGGCTCTGGCTCAGGTAGCGCCCCGTGATCTGCGGCATTCCGGTGGTCGAGTCGACCAGTTGAAGCACGCCTGATCCGCATTCACCCTGCCCGACGCCCGGGATCATCTCTTGAATGACAAGCCCAAGACCGGCATCTGCCGGGGCACCCTTGGCCTGCCGCAGCAGCCGGGCGGATGTCCCGTCCCATGCGCGGGCCATCGAGCGTAAAACCCCGATCAACTGCTCACCCCGGTCCTGCGGGAAGGCTTCATCCGTTTCATCTTCGTAAGCGCGCAGGGAATGGCGCAGGCCTTCGCTGCCATCCATGTCGATGTCATCGAACACATCCGCGTCCAGCCGCGCCACGTGGATCGCATAGCTTTGAACGAACCTGAGATACAGCGCAGCAGCGGCCTCTGCCCCCATGGTATCGGACAGGTCCACATAGCGGGCATCATTCATGCCAATGTTCAGAACCGCACCGGGCCCACCCCAATCGGGATCTTCAGAACTTGGTCGGACGCACAGCAAGGTCGTGGGATCGAATTGCTCAAGGATCGCGTCAAGGTTCGGAACATCTCCTTCCGCAATCTGATGGACCGCATCAAACGACAAGGCGACGGTCCGGGGCACCGGCAGGTCCAGTCGGACCAGCCGTTGCAGACACTTGGCCCGCCCGCCATGGGTATGGGCCGTGACCGGAGCATCGGATGTAATGAGCGTGGTATGCGGATTATTCTGCACTGCAGCACCTTTTGATTTGCGTGCAGCATAAGCGCTTGCGCCCTTCGTGCAAGGGCGTTGTGGGCACGCATCACTGCGTGCCCGAGGTTTTAACCTTCGATCCGCGACAGATCGGCCACGCTGGAACAAACCTGCCTGATCTGACTGAGCAGGTTCAACCGGTTACGACGGATCACGTCATTGTCGGTGTTGACCTGTACGTCCTCAAAGAACGCATCCACCGGCCCGCGCAGCCCGGCCATCGCCGCCATTGCAGTTGGGAAGTCTTCGGATTTCAGGGCCACGTCGATTTGCGTCTGCGCCCCATCCAAAGCCGCGAAAAGCGCCTTTTCGCTGTCTGTCTCGGCAAATTTCACATCCGCACCGTAGGAGTATTCGACGCCGTCCTTCTCCTCGGCCTGGGTCAGGATGTTGTTGGCCCGCTTGAACCCCTGCACGAGGTTTTCGCCATCCTCGGTCGCGATCACGGCATTCAACGCGCGGGCACGTTTGACCAGCAAGCTGAGGTCGTCATTGCCCTCCATCGCGATGCACGCATCGATGATGTCGTGGCGGATGCCCTCGTCACGCAGAAAGACTTTGAGGCGGTCGTGGAAGAAGGAGAGGAGGTCTGCAATCAGTTCGGCATGAGGTGTAATTCGGCTAAAATCCTTGGAATTCAGCGAAGTAAACGTCACCTCACCAGCATAGAATTTCCGCACGATTTCAGCGTCTTCCCGACGACCTTCTTCACCATCAGGATGGTAAACTACATCACCCCACCCCCAAACTTCATCACCTTCATGTTCTCCGTCAAGAAGCCCCGCCCTTTGAGAACGAACCATCGATCTAACTGTAGTCAGATAAGAGAACTCAATGATAGAGGACAACGGTGCAACCACACCATTCTCCAAAACCAACCGGATAACCCCCAACGCAGCCCTTCGCAGCGCATACGGGTCCTTTGACCCGGTCGGTTTCTCATCAATGGCCCAGAACCCGGTCAACGTGTCCAACTTGTCGGCCAGCGCCACGGCAACCGACAGTGGCGCGGTCGGCACATCATCCGACGGCCCCAGCGGCGAGTAGTGTTCCTGCGCAACAGCAGCCACCGCGGCATCCTCGCCGGCGGCTTCGATGTAATACCGCCCCATGAACCCCTGAAGTTCGGGGAATTCATAGACCATCTCTGAACTCAGATCGGCCTTGGCCAGACGCGCGGCTTTCTCGGCCTGATCCGGGTCGGCACCCGTCACCGGGGCTAGTTCGCGGGCCAGCGCGGCGATGCGCTCGATACGTTGGGCCTGAGTGCCCAGCTTGTTGTGAAAGGTCACGTTCTCCAGCGCGCGGGTCCATTGGGTGATGTCCGATTTGGCAATACGCAGGTCGTTCTCCCAAAAGAACTTGGCATCGGCCAGACGCGCCGACAGCACCTTTTGGTTGCCGGCCAGAATGGTCGCGCCGTTATCGGTGGTTTCGCGATTGGCGACGGTGATGAAACGCTCGATCCGGCCGGTCTTGGGGTTCTTCACCGAAAAGAACTTCTGATGCTCTTTCATCGAGGTCTGCAACACCTCGGGCGGCAATTCGAGGAATTCCTCGTCGATTTTCCCCATCAACACCACAGGCCATTCCACCAGCCCGGCAACCTCGGCCAACAGTCCCTTGTCTTCGACGATTTCCAGACCGGCGGCAAAAGCCATGTTCTGCGCATCATTCCAGATGTGTTCGGCACGTTCATCCTGTGACAGCAAAACGAATGCGCGTTTCAGCTTGGCGGCATAGTCCTCGAAAGACGTAACCGAGAACCGGTTGGGGGCCATGAAACGATGACCGGCCGTGGTGTCACCGGAACGAATGCCATCGACCTGCATCGGAACAACCTGCGCCCCTGATTCATCCGACAATATGCACAGAATGGAATGCAACGGACGCACCCACCGCAGACTGCCACTGCCCCAACGCATGGATTTGGGCCATGGGAAATTGCGAATGGTGGCTTCCAGCACTTCGGCAATGATCTCGGCGGCCGGGCGGCCCGGTTTCTCGATGGTGGCGAAATAGACAGCGCCCTTGGGTGTCTCACGCTCTTCCAGTTGGTCGCGGGTCAGGCCCGCGCCGCGCAGGAAACCTTCGATCGCCTTGTCCGGCGCGCCGACCTTGGGCCCTTTGCGCTCTTCCCGGATTGTCGGGCTTTGCGCCAGCAGACCTTCCACCGCCAGTGTCAGGCGGCGCGGTGTGGTCAGTGCGGCCGCGTTTGAATAGGTCAAACCGGCCTCGACCAGACCATCGGTAATCCGCTTTTTCAGATCCTCACCGGCACGGGTTTGCATCCGCGCAGGAATTTCTTCGGAAAACAGTTCGATCAGCAGGTCGGGCATAGTCGGTCCTTAGAAGTTCACAATCGTCTGAATGACGATGGCATTGGCGATATCCACAAAGAAGGCGGATACAAGGGGCAGCACGATAAAGGCAATAGGCGACGGCCCATATCGCTTGGTTACTGCCGTCATATTTGCAATCGCCGTGGGTGTGGCGCCCAGGGCAAAGCCTCCGAAGCCCGCTGCCAGCACCGCTCCGCGATAATTCGAGCCCATCAGGGGAAACAGTACCCAAATCACAAAGACGACCGTAAACACCGTTTGCGCCGTCATGATCACGGCAATTGCCACACCCAGTTCCGCGATGGTCCACAACTGCAAGCTCATCAGTGACATTGCCAGAAAGGCACCAAGAGCAAATTCAGACAGCAATGCCAGCGACGGTGTACGCGCAACCGGCGGCGCGGACGGAGCGATGGCCGCCCGGACATTCGAAATCACGATGCCCATGATCAGACAGGGCACAAACAGCGGCAGTTTCAGCCCAGCGGCCGAAATCGCCTCGCCCAGCGCATAGCCCAGAATAATCGCAAGGTTCAGATGCAGCAGCACGCGCATGATTGTCACATGGTCAATTTCGGTGGCCGCGGTCGTTTCTTCCGGCAGTCCGACCGTATGTTCTTCGTCAGGTCGGTCCGGCGACAGACCTCGTGTTTCCACCAGAAGACGGGCGATGGGCCCCCCCACCAGCGCAGCAAGCACCAGTCCGAGCGTCGCCACGGCAACGCCAAGTTCGGTTGCACCGTCCAGACCCGTTGCGCTGGCAACTTCGGGTGCCCATGCGATTGCGGTTCCGTGTCCACCAATCAACGCGGCCGAACCGAACAGAACGCCAGCTTGCGCCGGATAGCCAAACAAGGAAGCCCCTGCCGCGCCGATAACGTTCTGCGCAACAATCGTGACAAGCGTCAAAATCAGAAGGATCAACAAAGGCTTACCACCGGCAATCAAGTCAGAAAGCCGCGCGTTCAGTCCGATCCCGGCAAAGAACAGAACCAACAGAGCGTCCCGGGTCTGCAACTCGAATGACAGTTCTACATTGGCAAAGAGATACAGAAGCAAAACCACGAGCGAAGCCAAAAGGCCGCCCGTGACCGGTTCAGGAATATTGAACTGCCTCAGAACTGCGACTTTGCTGTTGATCCGGGCGCCCAACAAATACACCGCAAACCCCAGAGTTGCAGTAATGAAGTCCGGGATCAAAACGGCGTCAGCCATGGTTTTCCTCAGTTTTCAGGGCGTTTCGGGCACTCCTCACCCACCACCGTACCGTCATAGGCTTTTTCACCGCAGTTGTTCAACGCGTGCCAGACATATCCCTTGCCATCCCTTGTAATCGCCACGATCCGGTCGACGCCGAAATGGATGTTCTTCTCACTCAAAAACGCCTGCGCCTGCCCCGATTTCAGCGCATCGCCCAGCAAAACGGCGTCGTAACAGTCAAACCAACCAGGCGCGGTCAAGGGTTCGGGGTTTTCAACAGCAATAAACTCGGCCATCTGATCCGGCTTCAGATCCGTTTCAAAACAGCCTCGGTAGCGGATCGGAGAACTGTCTGCATCGATCGCCTGAAAGTCCGAATAGGTGATTGGGACAGGCGCATCGCTTTGGTCCGTCATCAGGACCACGTCCTGGCCGGGCTGCGGTTCGACCTCATAGTAGAAACCGTAAATCTGCAAATAATACATTCCGGCCCCGGCCACCAAGGCCGACAACAACAGAACAATTGCCAGCAGTTTTCCCGTCATGTTTCAGGCTGCCTCTTTCAAGTTCTTGTAAAATAGGACAGGTTTCGTCCGGGTACAGGCATCAATGAGGTCAACACCATGGAATCCACGCTTGCTGTCGGTTTTTTCGGCGCATTGTTTGCCATCATGAACCCGGTTTCCAACCTGCCGGTGTTTCTGAGCGTCACTCAGGACCTGCCTGCCGCCGACCAGCGCAAGATTGCGGTGAAGACGGTGATCTATTGCCTGATCCTTGGCGGTGCCTTTGCGCTGGTCGGAAGTCAGGCGCTTGGCCTTTTTGGCATCAGCGTCAATCACCTGCGCGTCGCCGGCGGCCTGGTCGTTATGATGATCGGCCTCAACATGCTGAACGGAAACGAAAGCACCTCTCATCATGGAACAAAAGGAGAGAAGGAAGCTTACCCCGAAACCGATACGGTAGCCTTTTACCCGCTGGCCTTTCCCATTCTTGTGGGCCCCGGCACGATAACCACCCTGATCCTGTACGCACATCAGGTTAAAACCACGGTCGAGGCTTTTGTTTTTATGGGAGTATTTCTTGTCGTGGTCGGTCTGCTTCTGATCACGTTCTGGAACGCCGCCTGGCTGGCTGAACGCCTGTCCAGCAACGCGCGCGTGATCATGAGCCGCTTCATGGGTATGATCCTTGCCGCCATTGCCGTCAGCATGATCGCAGACGGGCTCAAGGCGCTTTTGCCCGGGCTGGCCTGATTGCCTCATCAGGCCTGAAACCCGGCGGCCTCGGTCTGCACGAACGCATCCGCACATTGTTTGGCCAACGCCCGGACGCGCCCGATATAGGCCTGCCGTTCGGTCACCGAGATCACGCCGCGCGCGTCCAGCAGGTTGAAGATGTGACTGGCCTTGATGCATTGATCATAGGCCGGGTGCGCCATGATGATGCGTTTGCCCGTCTTCGGGTCCACATGCTCCTGGCTCAGAATGGCGGCGCACTCGGCCTCGGCCTCTTCGAAGTGGCGCAGCAGAACCTCGGTGTTGGCCACGTCAAAGTTCCAGCGGGCATACTCCTCTTCGGTCTGCTTGAAGATATCGCCGTAAGTCAAAGGACTCGGCGACTGGGGGTCATTGAACGGCATGTCCATCACGTGATCAATGCCCAGCACATACATGGCCAGACGCTCCAGCCCATAGGTCAGCTCGCCTGATACCGGCGCGCAGTCATGGCCGCCAACCTGTTGGAAATAGGTGAACTGGCTGACTTCCATTCCGTCACACCAGACTTCCCAACCCAGACCCCACGCGCCGAGCGTCGGGCTTTCCCAGTCATCTTCGACAAAACGGATGTCGTGCAGGTCCATGTCGATGCCAATCGCCTCGAGGCTTCCCAGATACAGCTCCTGCAAATCCGGTGGGCTGGGTTTGATCAGCACCTGGTACTGATAGTAGTGCTGCAACCGGTTCGGGTTCTCGCCATAACGCCCATCCGTCGGGCGGCGTGACGGTTGAACGTAAGCCGCAGCCCAGGCTTTCGAGCCAAGCGCGCGCAGGGTGGTCGCGGGATGGAACGTTCCGGCCCCGACTTCCATGTCATAGGGCTGTAGAATGGCACAGCCTTTAGAAGCCCAATAGGTCTGAAGCCGCAGGATGATCTCCTGAAATGAACGCGGTGCGCTGGTCGGTTCGGTCATGGCATTCCCTCTGGGCGCCTTTGCGCCCGGTTCCGGTCGGTTTTGCCCTTCCTATGCAAGGGGCAAAGGGGCGTCAACGGGGCTTGGGGCCAAGCCTGTATCTGCAGGGCCACACCGTAAATTCCCCGCATTCGCGGCATGGCTTTTCGCAAATGAATTCGCGTATTCTGCGCCAAAGCACGAACACTGCATAAGACGGGCAGACTATGACACGCGTATTTTCAGCAATCCTATTGTTTCTTCTGGTCGGCCTGCGCGCCGCAGCCGCACAACAAGATCCCGGCGTCTGGGTCCAGGTCGAGGCGCGGCCCTCGCTGCGCGAAGCGCAGGAACGGGCACAGGCCTATGCCAGCGCTTTGCCGGACGTGAACGGGTTTCGCCTGAACAGCGGCTGGTACGCGATCGTGATCGGCCCCTATGCGCGGGCCGACGCCGAACAGGTGCTGCGCGTCTATCGGGCGGAAGGCCAGATCCCGCGCGACAGTTACATCGCGTTTTCCAGCGCGATGGGGCAACAGTTCTGGCCCATCGGGGCAAACGTTCTGAACCGTGGCGCCGTCGCGGCACCAATTGAACAAGCGCCACAACCGGAAGAGGCTCCGGCAGTCGCCACACCACAGGATTCGGATGAAGCCCGTGCGCAGGCGCTTCAGTCCGAACGTCTGTTGACCGCGCAGGAACGCAAGGATCTGCAAACGGCTCTGCGCGCGGCGGGGTTTTACAACTCGACCATTGATGGTGCGTTCGGGCAAGGCACCCGCCGATCGATGAGCGATTGGCAGCGCTATAACGGGTTTGACGCCACGGGCGTTCTGACGACGTTGCAGCGCAAGGCCCTGATGGATGAATACAACGCGCCGCTGATCTCTGTCGGAATGGAGCGGTATTCCGACGACAAGGCCGGGATCGTGCTCGACATGCCTCTGGGCGCTGTTAGCCTTGATCGCTATGAGGCCCCCTTCGCACATTTCAAAAGCAGCTCTGACCTGAACGCCAAGGCGCTGCTGATCAGCCAGGAGGGGGACAAGAACACGCTCCGCGCGCTTTACGAGGTGATGCAATCGCTTGAGATCGTTCCACTGAATGGCCCTCGTGAACTGGGCCGCGACTGGTTTACCCTTGAAGGACGCGGCAACGGCAAAGTGTCCTTTACGCAAGCGCAATTGGCCGATGGAAAAATCAAGGGCTTCACCCTTGTCTGGCCCGAAGGAGACGAGGCACGTCGCCTGCGAGTTCTGTCAGCGATGACGTCCAGCTTCAGCACGACGGATGCGGTTCTGGATGCCGCCGCCGGTGCTTCCGCAGAACAGCGCATCGATCTGGTGTCGGGCCTTCAGGTCCGCAAGCCTCGGCTGACGCGCTCTGGTTTCTTCGCGGATGAGAACGGGACAGTACTGACGGTTTCCGAGGCAGCGGAGAGCTGCACGCGGATCACTCTGGATGGTGATCAAGAGGTTCAACTGGCCCTGACGGACCCTGAACTTGGCGTGGCGGTCCTGCGCCCTGCAAAAACGCTCGCCCCCATGAGCGTCGCCGCGTTCAGTGCCGCCAAGCCGCGCATCAAGTCGGAAGTGGCCGTGTCAGGCTTTTCCTATCAGGGCGCATTGGGTGGCCCCACGCTGACCTACGGGCAGGTCGCGGACATTCGTGGGCTGAGCGGTGAGACCGGCGTCAAGCGTCTGGCGCTGAACGCCCAACCCGGTGATGCAGGCGGCCCGGTCTTCAACGACAGCGGCAACGTCGTCGGAATGTTGTTGCCCACACCGTCCGAAGGGCGCACCCTGCCCGCTTCGGTCAGCCTTGCGGCCACCGTTGATCGGTTGACCGAAATTCTTGCAGAGGCCGGAGTTTCCGGTCAATCGAGCGAAGAAACCATACAGATATCACCCAATGAGTTGAACCGGCGCGCAACCGGCATGACGGTTCTGGTTCACTGCTGGGATTGATCAGACAGCACCTCAGCAAAAAAGCGCCGCATGAAAGTGCGGCGCTTCTTCGTTACAGAATATCAGGTGTCACGTGGATCAAGGTCGGCACAGGCGCATCGAATGCGGCCCTTACTGCACTTTGCATCTCTGCCACATTCGAAGGCGCCGAGGAGCGCGCACCAAAGGCTTCGGCAAGATTGCAGAAATCGGGATTATGCGCCATGACCGCGTTGGGCGCGATCTGGCTGCGCACCATACTGTCCTCGATTTCCTTCAGTTTGCCATTGTCCCATAGAATGATCGGAAGCGACAATCCCAACTCAACCGCCACGCCCAGTTCCTGCATTGTGTAATGGAACCCGTAATCCCCGGCGATAACCGCCGTGGGTTTGCCGCGCCGGGCAACCGCCCCGCCAATACCGGCGGGCAACCCATAGCCAAGAGTGCCAAACCCCGTCGGATGATGCCAGTGATGAGGATAGGCCATGTCCCATACCTCTTTGGCGACATAGGCAAACTGCGTCATGTCCGAATAGATCATGGTGTCGGCCGGCATGGCAGCGCGCAAAGCATCCGCGATCGGCACGATTCCGGGCCGCTCTGCATCCACCTCGGCACGCCAGCGGGCGCGCATCTCGGCGACTTCCTCGGGCGACCAGCCTGTTGCTGGTTTCATGTCCTGAGTTGCGTGCCACAAGGCGCGGGCAAAGCTCTGGCTGTCGACTTGCAGCTTGATGGCGGCGCGATGGCGATCCGAAAGAACCTCGGGGTCGAGGTCGACGCGTATCAAGGTCGCCTTGTGCCCCAAATCCTGCCGCCACAAATCGACCTCGCCCAGCTCGGCCCCGACCGCAACGACCAGATCCGCCGACGCGATTACCTCGGCGCTGCCGGGACGCGGCAACATGGACCCGAAGTCCAGCGGATAATTTGCGCCCGGCAGCCCGCGCCCGGCATACGTGGTAAAACAGGCCGCCCCCAGCTGTGTCAAAATCTGACGCCAATCATTCGACCTGCATCCGCCGCCCAGGATGAACAGCGGCCTGCGGGCCAGGTTCAACATGGACACGACCGATGACACGTCAGGCGGCAAGGCTTTGGTGCGCAGCGCGGGCTGGTTGGGGAACGGCGCGGAGTCGGCCTCGGCCTGCAACTGCGCGATGGGCACCTGAATGTGCTTGGGGCGCGGGCGCGAAAGCTCAAATTCTTCAAACGCCCGTTCTATCAGCCCATAGGCAGCTTCGGCGGAGTTGGCCTGTACGGACCAATCCGCAACCGTACCGGCGGCAGCACGTTGATCTTTCATCTGGTGCAACTGACCCCGGACAGCCTGCGTTTCATCCAGACAGGAGGACAGAATCAGCATCGGAACCGAGTCGCTGTAGGCCTGTCCGATCGGGGTCATGATGTTGCACAAACCGGGGCCGGTGATCACATAGGCGACGCCGGGGCGGCCGGTTGCGCGCGCGTAACCATCAGCCATGAATCCGGCCCCCTGCTCGTGCCGGGCCAGAACATGCGTGATGCCGGCCTCTTCGATACCACGATACATTTCCTGGTTGTGGACGCCCGGTATACCGAAAATCACATCCACGCCACGATCCTTGAGCATATGCGAGATTTGCGCGCCAAGGGGTCTTTTCATCAGCCTCTCCAGAATTGAACGGTGAAGATCGCGTATACCGCTAAAAGCTCGAGCCGCCCGACCAGCATTCCAGTTGTAAGCAGCCATTTGGCCGTATCGTTGAGACCAGCAAAATTACCCGCCGGTCCGATCTGATCGCCGAGACCCGGTCCAACGTTCGCCAGCGCTGTCGCGGCCCCGGAAACGGATGTGATGAAATCCAGACCTGTCAGTGCCAACGCCCAAGACAACACCCCCATCGACAAAACGAAGAACATGAAAAAGCTCATCACCGAGGTCAGAACGTCCCGTCCGACCGGCCTTCCATCATAGAGCGGCATGAACACGCCATGTGGGGACCTGATCCGTTTGATCTGGCTTTTGATTGAGGCGAACAGCAACTGATAGCGAAAAACCTTGATCGAACACGCAGTCGACCCCGCGCATCCACCGATCAATCCGATCAGGAAAAACAGCATGATCGGAAAGCTGCCCCACCCCATGTAATCGACACTGGCATATCCTGTCCCCGAAATGATCGAGGTGATGTTGAACAGTGACTCGCGGAACGCCTGTTCCCAATGATGCGGAAAGACCGAGGTCAGAAAGACTGACATGATGACAACCAGAACCAGAATGGTCGCCAGAAATGCCCGGATTTGACTGTCTTTCCATAACGACGCCGTATGACCATTGGCCAACTGGACATAGCGCACAAAGGGAAGAGCCGCCAGTATCATGAAGACGGATGCAGCATATTCGGCCGGGCCTGAAAATGTTCCAAACGAGGCATCATAGTTCGAAAAACCGCCCGTGGACACCGTCGTGAAAGCATGCACTAACGCGTCAAAAAAGCTCATCCCAAACGCGGCATAGACCAGCACGCACACAAGAGTCAGGAAGACGTAGATCAGGGAAATCTGCCCCGCAATCTCCTGCGCGCGAGGCAGGATTTTCCCCATGGTTTCAAATCCTTCCGAGCGGAAGATTTGCATGCCACCAACCCGCAATTCGGGCAGGAATACCATCGCGACGACGATGATACCGATGCCTCCCAGCCATTGCAGGATACCGCGCCACAACAAAAGGCCCTTTGGCAGCGTGTCCAACCCTGATATTACGGTCGAACCGGTCGTCGTAAGGCCTGACATCGCCTCAAAATAGGCATCGACAAAGCGCAGCTCGGTTTCACCGAACAGAAACGGGATTGCACCAAACACCGGCAGCGCGACCCAAACACCGGTTGTCAGCAAAAAGGTCTGCCGGATGGTCAGCCCCTCGCCCACACCGTTCGAGCAACTCATCGCCAGGACGGATCCGGTCAGCATTGTGATTATCGCGCTTTCCAGGAACACATTCCATTCGCCGCGACCTTCGATAATGTCCGCGAGCATAGGAAACAGCATGGTCGCCCCTAGAATGGCGACCAGCAAGCCAATCACATATCCGACCGGGCGAAGATCCATCATAACGCGCAGCGTTGGCGCGCCAGCCCGACCGTGTCAAGCAGATGATCCCGGTTTACGTGTCTGTTTTGGTATCTGCCCCCGGCATTGCGGGCGGTTTAGACGGCGGTCGCGTTTTGCGCGCCTGCGGTTTTGATTGTTCTGCCGACGCCGCAGGTTTTGACTGCGCAGCATCGGGCGCCGACTTCTGAGGTTCTGCTTTGGGCGCAAGGGGCGCGGTTTTTGCTGGGGTCGAAACGGTTTTTTCGATAGGCTTAGCGGCTTTGGCGCGCGCAGCAGGTGCCTTGGTCGCAGAAGCCGCCGGTCTGGTACGAGGTCTTTTTGCCGGGGCCGAAGCGCCTGAGGAAGACGTGGTTGCAGTCGCGTTCCGCGCAGCCGGTTTGGCGTTTTTTGCAACAGCTGCGGCCGGTTTCGATTCTGTTTTTGGCTGCGGCGCCGGTTTGGGTGCTGGTCTTGGTGCGGGCTTTGCTATCGCCGCAGGTTCAGCCTTTGGCGTGACGGCGGCGCGCGGCTTCGCGGAAAACTCCGCAGGTTTGGGCTCAGGTTTGCCGGCGGTGACCTTCGTTACGGTTTTTTTCACTGCTGCGGTCTTTTTGACGGCAGATTTTTGCACACGCGGCGCAGTGGCTTTTGCCTTGACCGTCGTCTTTTCCACCGGCTTTTGCGGGGACGCCGCAGCCACGTGCAACGCTTGCACAGGAGCCATCGGCAATTCGAACGCTGAACGGGCCACGATCTGCATGATCTTCATCTGGTTGACCATTGCGTAACCAGCCATGCGAATTGCCGCAGCTTGAAACTCCAGCGGTTGGGTAATCGGATTCATTACATGCTTCTCCTGTAATAACGATGCAGCCCAAATGTGATGGATAAAACGCCTTGCCCTCTTCGATTTCTCGAACGGTGGTCGCGGTCTTGCAGTCCAAGGCGTCTCACGTCTCGGCATCCTTTTCGGGGCGGCCAGCCAATCAAATGGCAAGCATCCAGCTGCTGCATTCACGATAGATATACAACAAACGACTGCGCAAATGCAGCATTTTTGCTGCATTGCGGCAAAAGAACGCCTACCGTCGTAATCTCTGATTAAATCCTAATCGCTTACACGGCGGTATTCACCCAACGTGAAACAAAGTGTTGAACAGTCTTGGATCCAAGCTGGATGCCGCAAAGGTTGGGCCTTCGGTCAGAATCGACACAGCGTCGTGGCTATGCAGGCTTTCCTGATGGCTGGCTATTATCCGGAAATCACCAACATGATGATCTGCCAGCAATTCAGCGCAGAACAAGCGCGCCGCATCTTCGACAAAAATCGGATTGGCTGCGTTCAACTCGGCAAAAGCCTGTTCGTCTTCACGTTTGACCATGACCTGAGTTTCGGTCGGCACCGCGCGTCGGCACAACCCGATCAGGTCTTCAAACCAAAGACAATCGGCATCGCAATCCACCACCACGGAAATCCGCGCGACAGATCGTTGCGAATGCGGTGTCGCCAGTTGTCCCCGCATGGCACGAGCATGTTCGCTCAACTCCAGAGAGCACGGGCAGGTCGAGGAATAGACATAGTCCAGATGCATGATCTTCTGGCGCACACCGCCCGACTCCACCAGTTCCAGAGCGATGTCGTAATACTGATATCCTTCCAGACCTGATCTCAGGCTCTTGACCTTGTCGGGGTAAGAAAACCGCATCTGAATACGTGCATCAAAGCTGTCCAGATCGGTCATATAGTCGTCAAGCGCCGCCTGCATCACTTCAAAGCTGAATGTACGCTCGGCATGTTTGTAAAAAGACCGCATGATCCGGGACATGTTGATGCCCTTTTTCTCGGCCTCAAGGCTGACGGTGCCCGTAACAGATGTCTCAAGCGTCAGGTCTTCCCCATCTTTCCGATGGAAACGGATCGGCAGGCGAAAGTTCGAGATGCCAACATGCTGAATCTGTTGCTTGGCACCGCGTATCAAGCTGGACGGGCCGTTTTGCAAGTCGGGCAACGACGCTCGGTAATCCGCGTCAACCGAGAAACCCTCCGGGTACTCGCGCGAAAGCGAAGGATAGTTCACCCGGGTCAGGCCGGGCACCAGCCGCGCAATAGCCGGATCCAGTTGGGTGATCTCGGATGCCGTCGCAGATTCCGCCCATTGCCGCAGAACTTTCAGGGCCTCGGCGGCTTTTTCCTGATCCGGGGTCTCATCAATGTCGCGCGGGTGGATGTTCATCGGCTGCGGTTCCTCGATTGGTCGTAGAAATATATACGACTGCAGGTGATTTACCAGTTTAACCCAATACGCAGGCAATAGCAGTCCGGATTGAAAAAACCGGCGCAAAACCGTCATTCTGCAACGAAATACGCCTTTCGCAGACACAAAGGCCAGGCTTCAACCGCGAACACCACCCGGAAAGACGCCGCGTTCACAGATAACGCGACGACCCCTAGTGGTAAGAGGCTTGTCACTGTGCTGCTGTTTGCTTCTGCGAAGCCTCCAATGCCTGCTGGATGTCTGCCAGCAGGTCTCCGGCGTCTTCCAGGCCAACGGAAAAACGGATCAGGCCCGGCGTAATGCCCAACTCGTCCTTCTGCGCATCGCTCAGACGCTGGTGCGTTGTGGTCGCCGGGTGCGTTGCGATCGACTTGGCATCGCCCAGATTGTTCGAGATCACAGGAATGGTCAGCGCATTGAGGAAAGCAAAAGCCGCGTCCTTGCCGCCCTTGATATCCAGGGACAACACGGTCCCGCCTTTTCCACCAAGTTGCGATTGAACCAGAGCATTTTGCGCGTGGGTCTTCAAACCGGGGTAAAGGGTGCGCGCCAACGCGTGATGCCCTTCCAGCGCCTCTGCGATCCTCTGTGCACTGTCGGCCTGCGCATTTACGCGCAGCGCCATGGTTTCCAGACCTTTGAGCATGACCCAGGCATTGAACGGGCTGAGCGCGCCGCCGGTATGCTTCAGATACGGCTCGACGGTTCCGCGGATGAAATCCCTGGTGCCGATGATGACGCCGCCCAGCGCACGGCCCTGCCCATCAATATGCTTGGTCGCCGAATAAACGACCACATCCGCGCCCTGTTCCATCGCGCGCGAAAAGACGGGCGTCGAAAACACGTTGTCCACCACCACAATCGCCCCGACGGAATGGGCCAACTTGGACACGGATGCGATGTCGATCACTTCAAGAGTCGGGTTCGACATCGACTCGAAGAAGACCGCCTTGGTGTCCGGGCGGATCGCTGCCTTCCATTGCTCCAGATCGGTGCCGTCCACAAAGGTCACCTCGACGCCAAAACGGGTCAGGATGTTTTCCAGAATGTACAGGCAGGACCCGAACAGTGCCTTTGCTGAAACAACATGGTCCCCGGCCTTCAGCATCGAGGTCAGCGCACCGTTCACCGCCGCCATGCCCGAAGCCGTCGCAAACGCATCCTCGCCACCTTCAAGGGCCGCAATGCGCTGTTCGAACATCGAGACCGTCGGGTTGCCATAGCGGGCATAGATGAACTCATCAGGGCCGCATTCCAGAAACCGGGCTTCGGCCTGTTCGGCAGTTTCGTACACAAAGCCCTGCGTCAGGAAAATCGCCTCGCTCACCTCGTTGTACTGACTGCGGCGGACACCGCCATGGACGGCTTGGGTGCGTTTGTTCCAGTTCTCGCTCATCTCATTCCCTTTCAGCCTCCGGCGGAGGCAAACAAAAAACCCCAGACGCGGCCAAGCGAAAGGGGTCTTTCATCCTGACCTTTTAGCGGTGTTGTTTAGCGTGGCCCGCAATCCGGTAACAAATCGCCACGTAGCTTTGGGATGGCAATACGCCTCGGGCGGTTTGCGGTCAAGCCCGGCTTGCGTTCGGTCACGCTTTCGTAAGCGGCCCTTGCCGAACCGGCAGAAACCCGCATGATCCCCCCAACATCAGGAGAACACATGGCTGACCCGATTGATCTGTATTTCTGGCCCACACCAAACGGCTGGAAAGTGTCCATCGCCCTGGAGGAGATGGGGCTGCCCTACACCACGCATCTGGTCAATATCGGAAAAGGTGATCAGTTCGACCCGCAGTTCCTGAAGATCGCCCCGAACAACCGTATGCCCGCAATCGTGGACCCTGACGGGCCGGATGGTGCACCGATCTCGGTTTTTGAAAGCGGGGCAATTCTGATGTATCTGGCCCGCAAGACCGGGCAGTTCTATGGCAAGACCGAGCGTGATCGGATTGCCGTCGAAGAATGGCTGATGTGGCAGATGGGCGGTGTTGGCCCGATGGCCGGTCAGGCGCATCACTTCCTGAAATACGCCCCGCAACTGAACCCGCCACAGGACCTGCCCTATGCCAAAGATCGATACCGGGCCGAGGTCGGTCGTCTGTACGGGGTGCTCGACAGACGGCTGGCCGAGAACGAATACGTTGCCGGAGACTTCTATTCGATTGCAGACATGTCGATCTGGGGCTGGGCCAGCCTGTGGGAAGGGCAGCAGCAAGTGCTGGATGACAAACCCCACTTTGCGCGCTGGCTGAAGACCGTCGGCGCCCGCCCCGGTGTTCAGGCCGGACGCGCTCTGCACGCAGAGCTACGAGGAGACAATCGTGACAAGCAGGCGCAGGAGGTCTTGTTCAAACGATGACTGCGTTGAAAACCCGTTTGGATTGATGCGGATCATCAGCCCTGTCCGCCTTGGCCACGGCAGGTTCGGCTAGCGAAACTTGAATTCGGGTTCCGCCGGGAAAGGCATCGGGGTGTTCCTCCAAGCTCCACTGCGCAGCGCGGCAGGATTTCTGTGGTCAACGCGCATCCGGGGCGTCAGGACAAAAGCCGCTTGCTTCTTCCCATCCGTTTCCCGCACCAAGCGTGTCATCTCTTTTCGCTTCAGACGCTGCAATTCCGAGAGGTATTTTTGGGTATTCCCAAGGTGTCTGCGCTCGAAAGAGTGGGCACTCAATGCTTCCTCGATCATTCTGGCGGTATGCACGTATCCTTTTGAACGCGTATGCTCCAACAGTTCGCCAAGGCGACCGGCAATCTGGCTCTCATCCAGCTGGACGGTTTTTTCGAACGATCCATTTCGTGTTACTTCGGGCATCTGAACTGACTCTGAGAAGATGTTGAGTAGCGCGCCGTCGCGCCTGCGTTCAGACACAGGCCGACGCATAGAGATGCCCGCAGTACTAACACGACATCAAAGAGTCGACCGACCAATGCCGAATTGGCGGGAAAGCGCCTTTGACCCAGCGTGATATGCGAGAACTTACCGACATTCATCGGCGCACAGGTCTTGCTGTGCGCAAGGCGGCAAGACAGCCGCTCGCTATTGTCCGTCACGGCAGGCCGCCCCTGCGCCCTGAACCAGCATATCCAGCATCCCCGAAATATCCTCGATTTCTTCCGCAATCACATGGGTCACTGAATGCGCCCGCTGCATCCGGCCCGTCACCTTCAGCAATCGCCCCGAAATCACCGCACGGCGGAACCGTTCGTAGATTTTGCGCCAGACCACCACATTCACGATCCCGGTCTCATCTTCAAGCGTCAGAAAGATCACGCCCTTGGCCGTCCCCGGCCTCTGCCGCAGGATCACAAGCCCGGCCACAGCCACGCGCGCGCCCTCGGGCGGGGAATCCAGTTGGCTGGAAGGCAGACAGGACGGCGGGCGCGGCCAATCCCGGTTTGAAACCACAGGGCGAATGGGTGTAACAAGCATAAGAACAAAAATAGAACAAACGACAAGAAAGTCCAGACACGGCGCGCTGAGTCGCAAATGAGGCTGGAAAGACCTAAATGCCTTCACTAAGGAAGAAATCGAACATCGCAAAAGGAAGACGCACGCAATGGCAAAGATCACCTATGTCGAGCACGGCGGTACCGAACACACAGTCGAGGTCGCCAACGGACTGACCGTCATGGAAGGGGCCCGTGACAACAACATTCCCGGCATCGAGGCCGATTGTGGCGGCGCCTGCGCCTGCTCGACCTGCCATGTCTACGTCCACCCCGACTGGGTCGAGAAAATCCCGGCCAAGGATGACATGGAAGAAGACATGCTGGACTTTGCCTATGAGCCCGACCCGGCCCGCTCGCGCCTGACCTGCCAGATCAAGGTCACCGATGCGCTGGACGGTCTGGTCGTTCAGATGCCTGAAAAGCAGATCTGATGCACAACAATGCGCCGCGCCTGCCCCGCCGCTTTTGGCAATCTCGGGCACGCGGCGCTTTGCTATCTTTCGGACTTTGGCTCACGCTGCAACCGGCTGACGCGGCGGAAACCATCAACGACGCCCGCTTCACAGAACCAACCACCCGCTACGCCCATGGCGTCCTGGGTGACACGATCGAATATGGCGCGGTGGAATTCACGACCGACACTATGGTCGTAACTGTTCGACTGCCGCAGGATCGCGTGTTCGAAGACCTCGCTCCGCGTTTGGCAGACGTCAACCTGGACGGCGCGCGCGAAGCAATTGTCGTTGAATCCCACGACAAATCAGGGGCTCAACTTGCGATCTACGACGCCGCCGGAGACAAGATCGCGGCCACGCCTCATATCGGTACCCGCTTCCGCTGGCTCGCCCCAATTGGAGCAGCCGACCTGGACGGCGACGGACATGTCGAGATCGCCTATGTCGATCGCCCTCACTTGGCCAAAACGCTGCGCATCTGGCGCTACAAAGACAACGCCCTGACCGAAATCGCGGCTCTGCCCGGATTGACCAACCACAGGATCGGTGAAGATTTCATTTCCGGAGGCCTGCGCACCTGCGGCGACCGCCCGGAACTGATCGTGGCCAGCGCCGACTGGACGCGGATCGTCAGCGTCTTCTACTACGACGGCTGGATCACATCCGACCGGGGCCCGTTCAACGGCCACAAAAGCCTTGCCCAAGCCCTGAACTGCTGATCCGCTTCTTCGTCTGGCCAAAAAAATCCTGGGGGGTGAGCGGTTGAAAGGAAATCGTCCAGTGGACGATTTCGACCGCGAACGCGCGCAGCGCCGGGAGGCCGCAAGGCCGAGGAGGCACCCCCCCAACCCCGTCAACCTTCCAAAGCACGCCATCCGATATCGCGCCGGTAAAACCCGTCAGGCCAATCCACAGCTTCAACCATTTCATAGGCCCGGTCGCGCGCCTCTTGCAGCGTGTCCCCGCGGGCGGTCACGTTCAGCACGCGCCCGCCCGATGCAACCACGTGTCCATCGACACTCTTTGTACCAGCGTGGAACACCATGTTCCGGCTGTCTTCCGGCAGGCCTTCAAGCCCTTTGATCGCAGTGCCTTTCTTGTAAGCACCCGGATAGCCATTGGCCGCCATTACAACCGTGATGGCATGGTCATCCGCCCAATTCACCCGCATCTCACCCAACCTGCCTTCGGCGGCGGCGTGCATCAGGTCCATCGCCTGCGCGCCCAATCGCATCATCAACACCTGACATTCAGGATCACCGAAGCGGACGTTGTATTCGACCAGTCTTGGCTGCCCGTCCTTGATCATCAAACCTGCATAAAGAACGCCTTGAAACGGCGTTCCCCGGCGCTTCATCTCGGCGATGGTGGGGCGCACGATCTCTTCCATCGCGCGCGCCTCCACCTCTTCGCTCAACACCGGCGCCGGAGAATACGCGCCCATCCCGCCCGTGTTCAGGCCAGTATCGCCCTCGCCAACCCGTTTGTGATCCTGGGCCGTCCCGACAGAAAGAATGTCCTCACCATCACAAAGAACGAACAGCGAGGCTTCTTCGCCATCCATGAATTCTTCAATGACGACTTCCGCACCGGCACCGCCAAACGCACCGCCGAACATGTCGTCAATGGCGTCCAGTGCGGTCTTTTCGTCCATCGCAACGATAACGCCCTTGCCTGCGGCCAGACCATCAGCCTTGACCACGATTGGTGCGCCCTGTTCGCGGATATAGGCTTTGGCGGGTTCGGCTTCCGTAAACCGGGCATAAGCTGCGGTGGGGGCGTTGGCCGCGTCGCAGATTTCCTTGGTGAAGCTTTTCGACGCTTCCAGCTTCGCCGCCTCGGCCGAGGGCCCAAAAACCAATATTCCGGCTTCGCGCAACCGATCACCCACACCGGCCGCCAAAGGCGCCTCGGGCCCGACGATCACGAAATCAATCGCGTTTTCTTCGGCAAAGCCGACAACAGCCCCGCCGTTTTCAATATCCAGAGCGGCACAGTCAGCGATCTGCGCGATCCCCGCATTCCCCGGAGCAACGATCAGGCGATCACATTTGGGGTTTTGCAGCACTGCCCATGCCAGGCTGTGTTCGCGCCCTCCGCTGCCGAGAATGAGGATATTCATGAAAGCTCTCCGATCTGCTTGGCCTTGCCTGCGCGGCGTTCTAAGCTGGGCGCGCATATGAAACAAGGCGCTGAAATGTCCGACCTGCTTGATGACCCGATTCCGGGCCAAAACACCCCTGAATACACAGTGTCCGAAATTTCGGGTGAGGTGAAACGGACGCTCGAAGGCTCATTCGGCCGAATCCGCGTGCGTGGTGAGGTTGGGCGCGTGTTCAAAGCCCGATCCGGGCATCTGTATTACGACATCAAGGACGACCGGAACGTTTTAGCCTGCACCACGTGGAAAGGTCAGATTTCCGGCCTGTCCGTTGTTCCCGAAGAAGGATTGGAGGTCGTCGTCACCGGTCGCCTCACGGCTTTCGGGGCGCAATCCAAATACAACCTGAATGTCGATGAGGTTTCCGTCGCGGGTCAGGGCGCGCTGATGGCGCTGCTGGAGAAGCGCAAGAAGCAGCTTGAGGCCGAAGGATTATTCGCGCCCGAGCGCAAAAAAACCCTGCCATACCTGCCGCAGGTTATTGGCGTGGTCACATCCCCCTCAGGCGCCGTGATCCGCGACATTCTGCATCGGCTCAGGGACAGGTTCCCGCGCAAGGTGCTGATCTGGCCTGTGGCGGTTCAAGGGGCCAACTGCGCGCCCGAGGTTGCCCGCGCCATCGAAGGCTTCAACCAATTGACACCCGGCGGCGCGTTGCCCCGGCCCGACCTGATCATCGTGGCCCGTGGCGGCGGATCGATCGAAGACCTCTGGGGCTTCAATGAAGAGATCGTCGCCCGCGCCGCAGCTGCGTCGGACATACCGTTGATCTCGGCCGTTGGGCATGAAACCGACACCACCCTGATTGATTTCGTTTCGGACCAGCGCGCGCCAACACCCACCGCGGCCGCCGAACTGGCCGTTCCCGTCCGCATGGAACTGCTTGCCTGGACTGGCGAGCAAGGCGCACGCCTGTCCCGCGCGGCAACGGATGCAGTCCAACGCCGAACGCAAAGGCTGCGCGATCTGTCCCGCGCCCTGCCGCGCCCGGATAGCCTGTTGAACTCTCCAAGGCAACGCCTTGATTTGATTGCAGATCGCCTCACGCCCGCCTTGATCCGCGGGGTTCAGAACCGTCGCCTTCAAGTGGTGGAACTGTCTGCCCATCTGCGCCCCTCGACCCTGCGAAGCTTGATATCGACGCGACAGGAATCGCTGCGCAACCTGTCATCGCGCCTGTCCTTGCGACCGATCCAAAGGGAAATCGACCAGCAGCGGCAAAACCTCGATCGTTTCGGCGATCGAATGCACACGGCCCAAACCACGCGACTGGACCGCCTCAAACAGCAACTCGAAGCGACGGATCGCCTGCGCGAGACGCTGAGCTACAAAGCCACTTTGGACCGCGGATACGCGGTCGTCCGGGCCGAAGGGAATGTGATCACCACCAAGGCTCAGGCCGCCAAACAAACGGCGCTCGAGATCGAATTCGCCGATGGTGTTCTCAGCACCGGCCCGGGCGCGAAATCACCCTCAAAGAAACCCAGGCCGGACACCCCGGATCAGGGATCACTGTTCTAAGCCATGTTGACCATCTGGGGCCGTGACAATCGCCGATGCGCAACTTTCTGAAAACGCTTTCCTGTGCGGTTCCTGCCTGACGTTGGCCGATATCCAGTTGGGACACATACTCTATCGCTACTATGACATCGATGTTTCGCGCGCATCACTGCCCAGCTTGCGCCGCTATTATGAAGGGTTGACGGACAGAACAGCTTACCAAACCCATGTCATGATCAATTATGATGAGCTGCGCGCAAACTGATCAAACGCCAACGTCCGGCCCGTAACAAACCATTTCTTCCCCAAGATCCTCGGCCTCATACAGTTCGGTCGCTTGCGGATTGCCTTCGAACTGCGCAATCAAACCACCACCGGATTGAGTGAAAACCCAGCATTGCGGATCCAACCTGTCTTCGTAGACAAAGCAGATCTGCTCACCCTGCTGATACCAGATACCTTCCTTGCAATTCCCGTCGAGAAAAGACCAGATCACACGACGGTTCGGAAGATACCGCTCCACCCCGTAAATCTGACCTTCGAACCCGTAAAACAGAGTTTTGCCCTGCGTATACTTGTCGAACTCCGAGCCAGACAAAGGCGTTTGTGCCGCCACGGAATGTGCGGCAAAAGTCACGAGAATCATCAGGAACCTGAACATGTTTCCATTTTGTCAGAAGCGCTTCGGTCATGCCATTCGCCTGTTGGATCGGGGTCATCACAAGGTGCTTAACTCAACGTAAGCGGTTGATTTCAAGCCACGTCCCAGATCAGATTATTCTGAACCGGCGAGGAGATGACATGCCAACCCTACTGTTCTGGATCGCCTTTGGCTGTGCCCTTGGGTACCTGCCGCTGACCTCCCGGCCCGCCGGTTCTTTGCGCACTGTACTGAAAACCGCATCGGTCGCCCTATTGGCGGTCACGGCCATCATGAACGGTGGGCCTTGGCTGTTGGTTCTTGCGCTCGCTCTTTGTGCGACAGGCGACGCGCTGCTGTCGCGCGAAACAGATGCCACCTTCATGACGGGCATCGCCGCATTTGCCGCCGGGCATCTGGCCTATATCGCTCTGTTCCTGACATTGCCGATCAGTTCTGCTGGGCTGATCCTCAGCGCGCCTGCGATTGTATGGTCCTTGATCATTCTGGGCATCATCATGGCCACATTGCTTGCGCCCCGCGCCGGAGACCTGAAGGGGCCCGTTCTGGCCTATATCCCCATCATTCTTGGCATGGGGATCACGGTGCTGGCACTGCCGGATGCCGGTCCCCTTCGGTGGGCCTTTCCCGCCGCAATGGCCTTCATCGCGTCAGATCTGATCCTCGCAACCGAGAAGTTCCTGCTGCCGCCGCACCATCCGGCCCTCAAGGTGACGCCCTATCTTGTATGGCCCCTTTACTGGGGTGCTCAGCTTGGCTTTGTCCTTGCGTTTGCGTGACCCTTTGCAACTGCCGCAAATCCGCATTAGGTGAAGGGAACACCTGTGGAGACCAAGTATGGCGTTTTTTTCAAAGCTAAAGGACAAGCTGTTCAAATCTTCATCTCGTCTTGAAGAAGGGCTGGAAGCCATCGTCGAGGATGGCGGCGAGGAAACGGCGGCTCCGGATCCGGTGATCCCTCAGCCGCAGCCCGATCCGCAACCCGTTCCGGAAGTGCCCGAGCCTGCCCCGGCCCCGCAACCGGTTGAACCGCCAGCACCGATCCCGGCTGACCCGACGCCTGTCGCTCCACCGCCGGAAATACCGGAATCCAAGGGTATCCTGAACCGCCTGTTCAATCGAGGCGCCGTCACGGAAATGCGCCGCACCCTGGACGATGACATGCTGGAGCAGCTCGAAGAGCTGCTGATCGCCTCGGACATGGGCGTCGACACGGCCTTGCGTGTCACGTCGAACATGGCCGAGGGCCGCTTTGGCCGCAAACTGTCGACCACAGAGATCAAGCAACTCCTGGCACAAGAAATCGCCCGCGTGATGGAGCCTGTGGCCAAGCCTCTGCCGATCTATCCCAAACGGCCACAAGTGGTGCTGGTCGTCGGCGTCAACGGCTCGGGCAAGACCACGACAATTGGAAAACTGGCCAGCCAGTTCAAAGAGGCCGGCAAAAAGGTCGTCATCGCCGCCGGCGATACCTTCCGCGCTGCGGCCGTGGAACAGTTGCAGGTCTGGGGCGATCGCGCCGGAGTTCCGGTGCTGACCGCCCCCGAAGGCTCGGACCCCGCCAGCCTCGCCTTTGACGCGCTGACCCGTGCACAGGCAGAGGGCGCCGATCTGCTGATGATAGATACGGCGGGCCGCCTGCAAAACCGCACCGACCTGATGGAGGAACTGGCCAAAATCGTCCGCGTCATTCGCAAGGTTGATGACACTGCTCCGCACAACACCTTGCTCGTACTCGACGCCACCACCGGACAGAACGCGCTGAGCCAGGTGGAAACGTTCCGCAAACTGGCGGACGTTTCCGGTCTGGTCATGACCAAGCTGGATGGCACGGCCAAGGGCGGTGTTCTTGTTGCCCTGGCAGACAAATTCGGGTTGCCCATCCACGCGATCGGCGTCGGTGAACAGATCGACGACCTTGCCCCTTTCGACCCCGAAGAATTCGCCGCCGCCCTCACCGGTCTCGACAAAGGCTGATCCCAGGCTTCATCTGGCCCCAAATATCCTCGGGGGGTGTTGGGGGGCAGACAGCCCCCCACCTTCTCCGCTCCGCAAAAGGTCCGCGTATTTGAGCGACTGGCTGATCTCTCTCGAAGGCACCGAAGCCGGACACCAGCTGGCATTGGCGCTGGCTTTGATGGCCGCGTTCCTGCACGCGGTCTTCGGTGCATTGCAAAAAGGCAGGCATGACCCATGGCTGTCCCGCGGCGCGATCGACGCCTGCTATTGCCTCATGGCCGCCCCCTTCGCCTTTTTCGTGGTGCCCTGGCCCGAACCTCATATGTGGCCGATCTTCGCGCTCGTCTGGCTGATCCACATCGCCTACAAGACACTGCAAGCCATGGCATATACCAAAGGCTCTTACACCGTCGTCTATCCGGTGGTGCGCGGGACGGGCCCGCTGTTCACGGTCATCGGTGCCTATCTTCTGTTCGGCGAAACATTCTCGGCCGTTCAATGGCTGGGTGTGGCCACCTTGCTGGCGGGGATATTCGGGTTGGCTGCCTACAACTTCAGGTTCCTGGAAACCAACAGGGATACGCTGGGCATCGCGCTGACACTGGCAATCATCACTGGCCTGTTTGTGGCCCTGTACACCACCTATGACGCCTATGGCATTCGCGCCACCGCCGATCCGTTCACCTTTCTGGCCTGGTTCTTCATGATCGACGGCGCGGCCATGCCGATCTACGCATTTCTCAGGTGGCGCGCGATGGCGCACAGACCTGCGCCTGGCCCGCTGATGTTGCGCGGCCTCGCTGGCGGTATCATCGCCCCTTTGTCCTTCGGGGCGATCATGCTGGCCACCCGGCTGGACAAGGTCGGTGAAGCAGCCGTTCTGCGCGAAACCTCAACAGTCTTCGCTGCGCTGATCGGCTGGCTTGTGCTAAAGGAAACGGTTGGCCCAAGACGCATTGCCCTGATGGCATTGATTGCACTTGGCGCCGTAATAGTTGAAATGGGCGGATAAGCAGCAGGAAGTACAGATGACAGGCAAAAAAGACATCAACCCTTTTCTGAAACAGGTTCTGGAACTTGGCCCCCCGCTGGCCTTCTTCTTCATCTACCTGCGCCTGCGCGACGACAGCTTTCTGATCGGCGGCATCGAGTATTCCGGCTTCATTATCGCCACGATTATCTTTGTCCCCCTGATGCTGGGGGCAATGGGTATCCTATGGTATTTGACCGGCAAACTCAGCCGGATGCAGATCTTCACGGCCATCATGGTGATTTTCTTCGGCGGTCTCACAGCCTGGTTCAACGACGAGCGGTTCTTCAAGATGAAAACCACACTTGTCTATGGTCTGTTTGCCCTGATCCTCGGCATCGGTCTGATGCAAAAGAAATCCTACCTGGCCTATGTTCTGGACGAAATGCTGCCGATGAAACACGAAGGCTGGATGATACTCACGCGCCGTCTGTGTGCTTGTTTCGCCGTTCTGGCCGCCGCAAACGAATTCGTCTGGCGCACCATGTCGACGGATCTGTGGGTCAAGATCGAGACCTTCGGCTTTCCCATCGCGCTGATGGCCTTCCTGATGCTTCAGTTCAGCATTCTGCAACGCTATATGGACGATCCCGAGCAGAAATAGCGGCCTTTACACCCGCCAGACCTGCCAAAACAAACAAAATTCTTGGCTTGAGCGCCCAGCTATGGGAAGTTGTGCCACCACCCACTCTCATACCCTGCCCAAGATCGGTGCATACATGACGGCCTTTCCCACCAGCGGCTTCCTTGCCGAAGCTTCCGACGGGCTCAGAGAAATGCTTTCGGCGCAGGCGACCGAAATATCTCTGTCCCAAGGTGAAATACTTTTTGAACAAGGTGACGAGGGCGACTCTCTCTATGCCATTTTGGAAGGCACGTTAGAGGTTTCCTTTCTGGCAATGAGCGGCCGCAAACTGACACTTACCTTGATGCGCCCCGGCGAAGTCTTCGGTGAAATCGCGTTGTTCGACAATGGTCCGCGTACGGCCACCATTGCGGCGGCCGAAAAGTCGCGTGTACTGCGTGTGCGCCGCAACGACGTTATGAACCAGATCAGGCAACAGCCTGATCTGGCCGTGGATATGATCCGTCTGGCCGGATTGCGGATGCGATGGATGGGATTGCAATTGAACGAGCAGGTCTTTCTGCCCATGCCTATTCGGCTGGCCCGCAAGCTGCTGCACCTGTCCAGTTTACAGGACGACCCGACCGCGCGCATCACCCTGTCGCAGAGCGAACTGGCCGAATTTGTCGGTGCCACACGCGAGGCAGTATCCAAAACCATCTCGATCTGGAAACGCGACAACATGGTCGAAGCCTCTCGAGGTGGTTTGCTGATCCAGGACTTTGAAGCCCTGCGAGAATTGGCTGATTCAGATCTTATTTGATCCGGTGTGATCTGGTTCACAGACCATCGATTACGCTTTGACCTAACGTGAGATTGTTACCGTAGGAGGTCAGAGAATCATCCCCGATATCTGTCCACTGACCTCTCCCTGTATCTGAGCCATACGCAATCACTGCGTATGGCTCATTTTTTTGGCGCATCAGTGATACCTGGTCTGGCCCGCAATCAGAAAAAAGGCCGGGAAGTTCTCCCGGCCTGTTCAATCAGTTCTCGAGGCTCAGCGCCACAAAACGCGGATCGCCGCCCCTGCGCACCAACAGCAGCAGAGATTTGCGACCAGCTTCGCGCGATTCTTCCATACGGGCTTCAAGATCTCCGATGGTTTCCACCTTTTGCTGGCCTGCTTCGGTGATAAGATCACCTGCCCGCATTCCCTTGGCATACGCCTCAGATGCTTCATCGACATCCGTAATCACAAGGCCGTCTGCATCACCATCCAGACCCAAATCTGCACGCAGCGTATCGGTCAGGGGGGAAATCGTCAGGCCCAGAATATCCGCGTTCTCTTCAATCGGAGCTTCCTGCGGTTCCTCCTCGCCAGTGTCAGCGCGTTCCGCATCTTCCCGACGCCCTAGTGTCACAAGTACGGTCTGGGTTCCGCCGTCGCGGTGCACGACCACTCTGACCGACTTGCCAACTTCTGCTTCACCGACCTGACGCACCAGACCTCGCGTGTCTTCCACCTCGACGCCATCAAAGCTGAGGATCACGTCACCCGCCTTCAACCCAGCTTCCTTGGCGGGGCCATCCGGTACATCGCTGATCAGCGCCCCGCCCGGCTTTTCCAGGCCCATGGCCTCAGCCATGTCCTCGGTTACGTCCTGAATACGGACGCCCAACCACCCGCGGCGGGTCTCGCCATATTTGCGCAGTTGATCCACGACCTTCACGACAACATTCGACGCCATCGAGAAACCGATGCCGATCGAACCGCCGTTGGGCGACAGGATTGCGGTGTTCACACCGATCACTTCGCCGTCCATGTTGAACAGCGGCCCGCCCGAGTTGCCACGGTTGATCGCCGCGTCCGTTTGAATGTAATCGTCATAGGTTCCGCTCAGCGCTCGGTTGCGGGCTGAAACGATCCCCGCCGATACCGAAAAGCCTTGCCCAAGCGGGTTGCCCATGGCGATAACCCAGTCACCCACACGCGCTACGTCGCTGTCGCCGAATTTCACGTATTTCAGTGGGCCCGAAGCCTCGACCTTGAGCAGCGCGATATCGGTTTTCTCATCCGTTCCGATAACCTTGGCCACCAGCTCTTTCTTGGGTTGCCCATCGCCGGGGAAGAATTCCACAAGGATCTCATCAGCTTCGGCAATCACATGGTTGTTTGTGACGATAAAGCCATCTTCCGAGATCACGAACCCAGATCCCAGCGCGTTACTTCTACGCGGCGCGTTGTCACCGTTGTCACCGTTGCGATCCTGAAACTCGCGAAAGAAATCCTCGAACGGAGAGCCTTCAGGAACAATACCTTGCGGTCCAGTCTGGCCTTCGATCAAAGTGCTGGTGGTAATGTTCACTACTGCCGGGCTGATTTCCTCAGCCAGCGGTGCCAAACTTTCACTTTTGGCCTGCGCTGCAACCGATTGCGCCAGCAACAGCAGTGAACCTGCAAAAGCCAGCCACATCAGCCGCATCCAAACACTCACTTCGTCCCACCGGACGGATACACTGCGCGCTTTCGCCTGCACTTGAGCTCTCCTTGTCGACATTCACGCCAAGACCGCTTGTTCTCGGCCTTTCTTACAAACCAATGTAGTCAGTTTGCCCCCACGAGCAACTCGGGATCGCAGCGAAATCACCAGCAAGTGAAACCACAGCGTCAAAATCCCAATTGTTGCGCGCCCCAAAGCAGGACCAAACCGCTGATCACGCATAGCAATCCGACCAGGCGCCGGGCTTGCTCTGGCATGTCCCGCAGGGCTTCAAGCATCCGCTCGATAAGCGAAGGGGCCAGCGCATAGGCCAGCCCCTCGACAATCAGTACCAGCCCGAAAGCCAGAAGGATCATACCCATTATTCAGACGCCGCAGCCGCCGGTGCTCGCCGTCCGTTTGGCGAAGCGAGGTAGTTGAAAAACTCGGAATCCGGGCTCAGGATCAATGAGCTATTACCACCTTGCAGCGCATTTTCATACGCGGTCAGCGAACGGTAGAACTCGAAGAACTCCGGGTCTGCACCATACGCTTCGGCAAAGATCGCGTTGCGTTCGGCGTCAGCTTCACCGCGGATGATTTCCGCCTCACGACGGGCATCCGAGACCAGTTCGACCACGGTACGGTCTGCCTGAGCGCGAACACGTTGTGCAGCTTCGTTACCGCGTGCGCGCTCGTCGGTCGCTTCACGTTCACGTTCAGCCTTCATCCGGTCGAAGGTTGCCTCGAGGTTCGCCTGCGGCAGGTCGGTTGCCTTCAGGCGCACGTCGATCACGTTGACGCCCAGCGCCCGCGCTTCGGCAATCGCGCTGTTGCGGATGCGCAGCATCAGCGCGGCACGGTCTGAACTGAGGATGTCACGCGAGGACACCGAACCCAGTACTTCGCGGGTTTCAGCGCGCAGGATACGATCCAGACGGTCTTCGGCGACCGGAATACCACCCACACCAACGGCCTGACGGAACTGTTCCAGATCAGAAATCCGATAGCGGGCGAAGGCATCAACCACCAGTCGGCGATCATCCAGAGGCGTAACCTCCAACGGCTGAACGTCGATGGACAGGATCCGGTCGTCATAGCGGACAACTTCCTGAATCAGCGGGATCTTGAAAGCCAGACCCGGCTCTTCCTTGACCGCAACAACGCGGCCAAATTGCAGAACCAACGCGCGCTCACGTTCATCCACGATAAAGATCGAAGACAGTACACCAACAATCGCGATGAAAACGATCGGCAGAATAAAGGTCGCTTTACGCATCAGTTGCTCTCCTGTCCGGAATTGCGGCGCAGTTCGTTCAGCGGCAGGTAAGGTACGACGCCCTGCCCCGAACCCGTCGAGTTTTCGTCCAGAATGATCTTGTCCACGTCACCCAGAACCTGCTCCATCCGCTCCAGGTACAGACGTTTGCGGGTCACATCAGGCGCTTTGGAATATTCTTCCAGAACCGCGCTGAAACGGCTGGCCTCACCCATGGCGCTGTTGATCTGTTGTGCGCGGTAGGCTTCGGCTTCTTCCAGAACCTGGGCCGCTTCACCGCGCGCCTCAGCCAGAACCCGGTTGGCGTAGGCGTCGGCGACGTTTTGCAGCCGGTCACGCTCCTGCGCGGCGGCCTGAACATCGCGGAAGGCGGCGATCACGTCCTGCGGCGGGTCGGCCTTGTCGAAGTTCACTCGGATGATGTTCACACCCGAATCGTAGCTGTCCATCGTCGTCTGGATCAGTTCCTGAAGGCGCTCGGCAATGATGCCGCGATCCCGGTTCAGGATTGGTGCCAGCTCGCTCTGCGCGATAATCTCGCGCATCGCCGATTCCGACACGGCGCGGATCGTCTGACGCGGATCACGCAGATTGAACAGGAACTTGGCCGGGTCGTTGATGTTCCAGACGACCTGGTAATCGATATCGACCACGTTCTCGTCGCCGGTCAGCATCAGGCCATCATCGCTGCCCCGGGCTCCGCCCATATCTTCGGTCTGTTCGCGGGTGACCGGAATCACCTCGGCAGTGACAAACGGCCATGGCGCGAAGTTCAGACCCGGATTGCCAACCGCAGAAAACTCACCCAGAAACAGCTCAACTGACTGTTCTTCCGGTTTTACAGTATAAAAGCTGGCCAGCCCCCACAAAACGGCAGCTGCCACCAGACCAATCGCAACCGTACCTTTGGTAAAGGCCGGGCCTCCACCGCCCTGACCACCGCTGCCACCACGGCCACCGCCGCCGCGACCGCCCATCAGGACGCGCAGCTGCTCCTGGCCTTTTTTCATCAGCTCGTCGATCTCGGGAATCTGCGGGCCGTCGCCTTCGGGTGGGCGTCGCCCGTCCCCGTTGTTACCCCGATTTCCTCCACCTCCTGAAGAGCCTCCGCCCCCCCAGGGGCCACCGCTGTTGCCCGCCATATGTATCATTTCCTTCGTTTAGGCCCGTGTGATCACGGGCACACTTGTAACTTGTGTGCGCGCGCTTGCAAATCAAGCGGAGCGTACAGGTTGCCGCATTGTCACCAGTTCTTCCGCCATAACGGGATGTACTGCAACCGTGCGATCGAAATCTTCCTTAGTCGCGCCCATCTTTACGGCAATTCCGGCCAGCTGGATCATCTCTCCTGCTCCGGGGGCGACAATATGGCAGCCCAGAACCTTGCGGGTGGCCTGAGACACGATCAGTTTCATCAGAACCCGTTGCGTGCCACCGGCAAACGCCTTCTGCATCGGTTTGAACGAAGTGGCATACACATCGATCGGTTCCTGGGCCGAGGCCTCTTCCTCGCTCAGGCCGACTGTGCCGAATTCCGGTTGCGTGAAAATGGCGGTTGGGATCAGCGCGTGATCCACAGGCGTGGGGTTGCCTTTAAAGACGGTTTCCACAAAGGCCATACCCTCGCGGATGGCCACGGGTGTCAG
The DNA here is from genome assembly GCF_013110595.1 of Ruegeria sp. HKCCD6428. NCBI lineage: Bacteria > Pseudomonadati > Pseudomonadota > Alphaproteobacteria > Rhodobacterales > Roseobacteraceae > Ruegeria > Ruegeria sp. HKCCD6428. The sequence goes on along the minus strand of NZ_WVQX01000001.1, from coordinate 205,429 downwards.
GTTGACCCGGTCGGTGACATCGCCAATGGCATAGATCGACGGAACGGCGGTCTGGCTGTATTCATCCACGACGATCTCGCCCTTGCGCCCACGTTCAACGCCCAGCTCTTCCAGCCCGAGGTTATCGGCATTCGGTGCCCGGCCGGTGGCGTACATGACGACATCGAAACGATCCTCGGTGCCGTCTGTCGCCTTGACACGGATCTGGTCGCCATCTTTGACCATTTCCAGCACATTGGTGCCCAGCCGTACGTCGATGCCGTTCTGGCGCATCTCTTCGCAGATCAGCCCACGCGCTTCTTCATCAAAGCCACGCAGGATCTGCGCACCGCGATAGAATTGCGTGGTCTTGACACCCAGACCGTTCATGATCCCGGCGAACTCGCTGGCGATATAGCCACCGCCGACGATCAGAATGCTTTCGGGCAGCTTGTCCAGATGGAAAACCTCATTCGACGTGATCGCAAGATCCGATCCCGGGAAATCCGGCACCACCGGTCGACCGCCTGTTGCAATCAAGATGTGTTTGGCGGTTTTCCGGGTGCCATCGGCCAGCTCGACCGTGTGCGCATCCACCAGGCGCGCACGCTGATCAAAGCTTTCAACGCCCTTGTTTTTCAGGATGCTGCGATAAATCCCTTCCAACCGGTCCAGTTCTGCAACCAGTTTGCCGTGAAACATGCCCCAATCAAACGCGCCGGGCTGAACATCCCAACCATAGGCTTGCGCATCTTCGATCATGCCCGAGTATTCACTGGCAAAGACCATCAGTTTCTTTGGCACGCAGCCCCGGATCACACAGGTGCCGCCATAGCGGTCTTCTTCAGCCAGCGCGACCTTTGCACCGGCTTCACCCGCTGCCACGCGTGCCGCCCGGACCCCGCCCGAGCCTCCGCCGATCACAAAAAGATCATAGTCAAAGCTCATGCCGAGTTCCTTCGTTCAACTTGCAAAAATCCTCTGGATATCTGGGCGCGAAAACCCCGGTGCCAACCCCCGGGCGTGGAATTTTCGATCTTTTGCCGACGCTTGTCCGATTGGCTTGCATAAAACTCAGTCCGTTTGGTCGGAAAACAGGTTTTCCCGGGATCCGCTCAGCAGCTGATCCAGTTCCAGGGTGCCCGCGTTGATATCCCGCAGTTCGACCCGCCCGTCGCCGTGGCCGATGATAACCTTGTCACAGATATCGATGAACAGGCCGTTTTCCACCACGCCGGGAACCTGGTTGAGGATCAGGGCCATCTGACGGGGATTGCCGATGCGTTGCAGGTGCAGGTCCAGAATGTGGTTGCCTTCATCCGTCACGAATGGGGCCGCGCCATTCATACGCAGCGCCGACGAGGTTCCCAGTACATCCATCGCGTCCAGCGCTTCTTCGATCAGTGTTCGCGTGGTTTGCCAGCCAAATGGAACAACCTCGACCGGCAAGGGGAAAGCACCCAGCGTTTCCACCTCTTTCCCCGCATCTGCGATGACGATCATCTGATCGCTGGCCGTGGCAACGATCTTTTCCTGCAAATGCGCGCCGCCGCCGCCCTTGATCAGGTTCAGGTCGGCGTCGAATTCATCCGCGCCGTCGATGGTCATGTCCAGCCACCCGGCCTGATCCAGAGAAATGACTTCGATCCCGACCTCGCGTGCCAGCTGCGCGGTGCGGGTGGACGTGGGAACGCCCTTGATTCGCAGACCTTCGTCCTGCACCCGTTCGCCCAAACGACGGACCAGCCAGGCCGCAGTGGATCCCGTTCCAAGACCCACGCGCATGCCGTCCTCGACCATCTCGGCGGCACGACATGCGGCCACGTATTTTGCGGTGTCGATGGGCGACAGTTCTCCGGTCATGGCAGCTTTCCCAGTTTGGCCTGCCGGAGTTATAGGGAATGCGCCGCGCGACTGCGACCACATTTTGCGGTTCGGCAAGCGTAAAGATGCCTGAAGACTGCGCGTTTCCTATCGGAAACGTCGCAATCATGTCTTACGCCCTCATCTTTGTCATATAGATTGCCCGCATGTTGACCCGATACCGCCTGCACTACGCCCCTGACAACGCCTCGCTGGTGATCCGGCTGGTGCTGGAAGAAATGGGTGTGCCCTATGAAACTGTGCTGGTCGATCGCCGTCGCAACGAACAGGACAGCGCGGCGTACAGGGCATTGAACCCCAACGGGCTGATCCCGGTGCTTGAAACTCCGCAAGGGCCGATCTTTGAAACGGCGGCAATCCTGCTGTGGCTGTCCGAGCGCCACGGGCAACTGGCCCCGGCGGCAGGCGCCCCCGAACGCGCAGAGTTTTTGAAATGGCTGTTCTTTGCGTCCAACACGCTGCACGCCGATCTGCGCATTCTGTTCTATGCCGAGAAATACATCACCCCACCACAGGCTGATACCCTGCGCGCAGGCATCAGACCCCGTTTGAAGCAGCACCTGCAACTGCTGGACGCGCTGGCAAAACGCGCGCCAGCCTGGTTTTGCGCGGAATGCCCGTCGGTTGTGACCTATTATGTCGCCTGCATGATGCGTTGGATGGCCTTGTATCCGGCCGAGGCAGATCGCAGTTGGTATGCGCTGTCTGACACCCCGGCCCTGCAAACCATCCTGGCACAGCTCGAGACACGCCCCGCCACTCACACGGCCATCGCGGCCGAGGGTCTGGGCCCCGCACCCTACACCTCTCCAATTTACGCCAACCCCTTAGAAGGCTCAGCTACCTGACATGTTCCTCTCTGTCTTCGATATGTTCAAAGTGGGCATCGGCCCGTCCTCCTCGCACACCATGGGCCCCATGGTGGCGGCGGCGCGCTTTCTGGATATGATGCGTGCTTCACCCTTTGAATTTGCGGGTCTGAAGGGCTCGCTGCATGGCTCGCTCGCCTTTACCGGCGTCGGCCATGCGACCGACCGGGCGACCATACTGGGCCTGGCCGGCTTTGTTCCGGACACCTATGACAACGACAAGGCCGAGGCCGCATTGGCGGATATCGCCAAGACGCACACGGTTACCCCCGACGGCCTGCCGACGCTTCAGTTCGATCCCAATACAGACCTGATTTTCGACTATGACACCAACCTGCCGGGACACGCCAACGGGATGATCCTGATGGCCACGGACGCGCAGGGGGACGTGATCCTGCGCCAGGTGTTCTATTCCATCGGTGGCGGTTTTGTCCTGACCGAAGAAGAACTGGCCGAAGGCAAGGCAACGGATGAGGGCGCACCGGTGCCGTTCCCGTTCAAGTCCGCGGCTGAAATGCTGGAGATGGCCAAATCCAGCGGCAAAACCATCGCCGAGATGAAGCGCGCCAATGAGATTGCGCGCGGCTGCGCCGACAGTTTCGCCAAGGGCTGCGCCCGTCTGTGGGACGTCATGAATGCCTGTATCGAACGCGGTTTGACGACCGACGGCATTCTGCCCGGCGGGCTGAAAGTGCGACGCAGGGCAAAGGGTATCTATGACGCGCTGATGGCCGAACGCGGCATGAACCTGACCGCGCCGCACACGATCAACGACTGGATGAGCGTCTACGCCATGGCGGTCAACGAAGAAAACGCCGCCGGTGGGCAAGTCGTAACGGCACCGACCAACGGGGCGGCGGGCGTTCTTCCTGCGGTGCTGCGCTATTACCTGGACCACGTTCCCGGTGCCTCGGAGAGCCATATCGAAGATTTCCTTCTGACCGCGGCCGCGATTGGCGGGCTGGTCAAATACAATGCGTCCATCTCGGGGGCCGAAGCGGGGTGTCAGGCCGAGGTCGGCAGCGCATCAGCCATGGCCGCGGCGGGGCTCTGCGCCGTGATGGGCGGTACGCCCGAACAGGTTGAAAACGCCGCCGAGATCGCGTTGGAGCATCATTTGGGCATGACCTGCGATCCCGTCGCCGGGTTGGTTCAGGTGCCCTGTATCGAACGCAACGGGCTGGGGGCCATCAAGGCTGTGTCCGCTGCGTCTTTGTCCCTTCGCGGGGATGGAGAGCATTTCGTGCCGCTGGATGCGGTGATCGAAACGATGCGTCAGACCGGTCATGACATGCACGAAAAATACAAGGAAACCTCGCTTGGTGGATTGGCCGTGAACGTGCCAAACTGCTGAGATCGCAACAAATGGGGGTCGATATGCGTGGACATTGCCTGTGCGGCAGCATCAAGTACGAAATCGACCCTCCTGCCCTGTCCTGCGTCACCTGTCATTGCGACAGCTGCCGACGCCAATGCGCCGCGCCGATGACAACCTATTTCGCGGTTCGTGACGGGCAGTGGCGCTGGATCGGAGAAGAGCCGAAACGCTTCAACTCTTCGCCCGGAGTCGAGCGCAGCTTTTGCCCGGATTGCGGCACGCCAATCTCGTTCCGCTCGGCCAAAATGTCGGATGTGCTGCATCTTTACGTCGCCACTTTGGAGAACCCCGAGGCAATGCAGCCCACATTGCACGTGTCTCATGAAGAAAGGCTGAGCTGGCTGCATCTGGATGACAACCTGCCCACCTGCACCGGGCCGGATTACACAAAGATTCAACCCCTGCCCGACGCCTGACATTCGACCTTTCCACTGCGCCGCGAAGCAGATAGCGTCGCGCGCATGACTCAGGATCGTCCCGTCTTTGGCATCTTCTTGATGCTCGGTTTTTGCGTGCTTGCACCCTTGGGGGATGCGATGGCAAAGCTGTTGGGCGAAACGACACCGTTGGGTCTGCTGGTTGCAGCCCGGTTCGCGGTACAAGCGCTGATTCTCATCCCGCTGGTGATGATGACAGGCCGGCCCTGGCGGATGCACGGGCGTATCCTGCGCCTGACAGTCATCCGCACGCTGCTGCACATCATCGGCATAACCGCGATGTTCAGTGCGTTGCAGTTCCTGCCCCTGGCTGATGCCGTCGCCATTGCCTTTGTAATGCCGTTCATCATGTTGCTGCTGGGCAGATACGTTCTGGGCGAAGAGGTCGGCGCGCGGCGCCTCGCGGCCTGCATCGTCGGTTTCATCGGCACACTTCTGGTCATCCAGCCCAGCTTTGCCGAGGTAGGTTTACCTGCCCTGCTGCCGTTGATCGTTGCCGTGGTATTTGCCCTGTTCATGCTGGTCACGCGGCAAATCGCCAAGGAAACTGATCCGATTTCCTTGCAGGCGGTGTCTGGTGTCATGGCAACTGTGGGGCTGGTTCCTGTCCTTGTGATCGGAACACCGCTTGGTATCTGGAACCTGTCAGCCGCCTTGCCCGCCCCCGACATGTTTTGGCTGCTGATCGCGATAGGAGTTTTGGGAACTGTCGCACATCTGCTGATGACATGGTCGCTGCGCTATGCACCTTCGGCCACGCTGGCCCCGATGCAATATCTGGAAATCCCTGTAGCGACCCTGATTGGCTGGGCAATCTTCAGCGACCTGCCCGACGGGCTGGCGGCGGTTGGGATCATGATTACCGTCGCCGCCGGTTTGTACGTTATTCTTCGTGAACGGGCCACCGCTCGCTCTGCCCCGACAGAAACACCTGCATAAGCGGATCGAGTGCGGCGCGGGGAACCATCACCAACAGGCCGGGCCCATCCATCTGCAATTCAACATCCGACAGTGCGCGATTGGAGGTGCCCACCTGGTCGTCCGGTTGCAACCGCAGGCCGTCGATGGGCCATTCCAGCCCGGTGCTGCGCCCCGTCACAGGGCGCATTGGAAACAGCGACACCACATCCCCTGGAGAAACCGGCAGCCGCATTTGGCGGGGTGCGTGAAACACCACCTCATGCGCGCCCAGCAGAATGCAGGCCTGTTCCTGACGTTTGACCAGCACGTTCAGAACGGCAAGCTGATGATCAAGCCGTCCGCCCAGAAAACCGGCCCCCAAAACCAGTGGAGCCTGCACATTGCGCAAGGCCTTGTCGAAATCGGTGCTGTCCTGTTCACGAATGGCAAACAGCCGGTCAGACGGGATTTTGGCTTTCGTTGCTTTGTCCAGCGAATCGAAGTCCCCGATGACCGCATCCGGAATCCGGCCTGATTCTGTCAGAACTGCCGCTCCACCATCAGCTGCAACGACAGAAGTGACGCGGTTCAGCACCAAATTCAGGTCCTCGGAACCAACAAAACCACCCCCAAACAACCCGATTGGATCGGCAGAGCGTACAATTGGTTCATTTTTCCAAAGATTGGCCATTTTTCCCGGATTTGGACACATTAAGACCACAAAATGATAGGTTCATGCATAAAGTTCAGAGCCCTCGTGTGCTCCCGATTCCGGGTAAGTGGGCTCTCGTAGTTTGTAAAGGACGTGCGTCTGATGGTACAGAATAACAAGGTATTAACCGTTTCATATGGAACCTTCTCCTGCACTTTGGAAGGATTCGACGATTCCTTTGAAACGATGAAAGCCATTGCCGAATATTTCCGCGATCTTGCTGCAGATGATCGTTACTTCGGCTCAGAGCCTCCACAACCAGACGCCGAAATGCTGACCCGTATCGCACGCCGCGACGCATCGCAACGCGTCGAAGCCAGCCAAAACGAATCCGGGCTTCTGCTGCGTGCCGCTCCAAATAGTGAAGCCCCGGCACCGGTCGCTTCTGACGCAACGGGCCCGCATGCGCAAAATGCAGATGCTATGACCACCCCCCCTCCCGGATATGCGCAAGCAAGCCCGGGGCAGACCGCGTTCACGAACGCGGAGGCCGTCGACGCCACCACATCTCCGCCGGCCGACAGCATTGCCGCAAAACTGCAACGCATCCGGGCCGTTGTTTCCCACTCGGACGTCCCCCCCACTGCCTATTCCGAAGACGAGGAATCTTCGCTGCTGGCCAACACCGCCCCCCCGGTGGACGCCGTGGCCGCTGCGTTCGAAGCAGGTGCTCTCAATGCGGATGACTTTGCTGAACCTGCTCAGCCCGAGGCCGCAGAAATCGAGGATCTGCAAGCGCTTGACGCCGAAGAGGTACAAGACGACGCGCCGGCAGTATCTGAACACCAGGCCTTCGAATCCGCCGCGCCGAATATCGAGAACAATTCCGAACAGCAGGTGCAGCTGACCCCCGACCACCTGCGGGATGAAGAAATCGAGGTCGCAACGGACGACGCGCAGCTTCCTGCTGAGCCCCTGTTTTCGGATCTTGAAGAGGATACCGACGAGGAAATCGACGAAGAAGATGTTCCAAACATCCTCAACGTCGAAGACGTGGCGATCGAATCCGAAGATGAAGCAGATGACGAGCCGCAAGACGATCAGGCGCAAGGAGTATTGTCGGAAGAGGACGAAATTCAGCTGCTGTCCGAGATTTCCGAAATCGAAAAAGACATGGCAGGTCGTTCAAGCCAAAAACTGACGGATGACGCCGATCCTGATCAGGATATCTCGCGACTGATGGCCAAAACCGGTGAACATATGGAGGATCCCTCCAGCAGCGACGCGCGAGAAACCTATTCGCACCTTCGCACCGCCGTTGCCGCGACCGAGGCCGACCGTGATGACCAACCGGCCCCGAAAACCTCGCCTGTTGATGAGTATCGCGTTGATCTTGCTTCAGCGGTCAGCCCGCGCCGCCCCGAAGTTAACGTGACCAGCATACGCCCGGAAGCAGACGCTCCGGCTCCGTTGAAGCTGGTTGCTGAGCAGCGCGTGGACGATCAAAGCGAATCCAATGGCCCCGTGATGCCGCGTCGCGTGACCACTCAGGTGGAAGAAACCGGGTCGGAAGAAGGCGGTTTTGCGCAATTCGCACAGGATCAGGGTGCACAGTCGCTCCAGGACCTGCTTGAAGCGGCGGCGGCCTACCTGTCTTTCATCGAAGGACAGCAACAATTCTCGCGCCCCCAACTGATGAACAAAGTCCGTTCTTTGAAGCAGGATGAGTTCAATCGCGAAGAAAGCCTGCGTTCCTTCGGACAGCTGCTGCGCGATGGAAAAATCGAAAAAGCCGGTGGCGGCCGTTTTGCGGCCTCTGACCTGATCGGCTTCCGTCCTGATGATGAGCGCGCAGTAGGCTGACTGCCGCGCCAATTGACGAAAAGGGCCGGGTGAACCCCGGCCCTTTTGCTATGGCACGTCCAGAGACAAACGCCCGTTGTTAAACAAGACTCAGCGTTGCCCATTGTACTGGGCCCGACCAGCCGCCTTGGTCCGAGCAATGGCCCGGCTCAGGATTGATCCGGGTCCTCTTTGCCAACGCCGCGAAAAACGAACTTGAACGGCAGGGCCCAAAGAATGCCCAGAACGATATAGACCAGAAGTTCCACCCATATCGGGGGGCGCTCCAGCCAGTTCAGAACCGTCACCACCGCCACAATGTAAAGTGGCAGGCCGATCACAAGAATAACCAACGACCAGCGCCGGCGCGCTTTGTAGCTCAGACCTGTTTTCTGCTCTTTGTTCATCAATCTGCAAACGGGTCGGTCACCAGAATGGTGTCGTCCCGCTCCGGGCTGGTGGACAAAAGGGCCACAGGGCATTCGATCAGCTCTTCCACCCGGCGCACATACTTGATTGCGTTGGCAGGCAACTCGGCCCAGCTGCGCGCGCCTTCGGTGGATTCGCTCCAGCCCGGCATTTCTTCGTAGATCGGGGTGCAGCGCGCCTGCTGTTCTGCGGCAGTCGGCAGATAGTCGAGGCGCTCGCCGTCCAGTTCATAGCCTGTGCAGATCTTCAGGGTTTCGAACCCATCCAGAACGTCCAGTTTTGTCAGAGAAATACCGTTCACGCCACTGGTCGCGCAGGTCTGACGAACCAGGCACGCATCAAACCAGCCACAGCGGCGCTTTCGACCTGTCGTTGTTCCGAACTCATGCCCGCGTTCCCCAAGGCGCTGACCATCCGCATCCTCAAGTTCTGTCGGGAATGGGCCTTCGCCGACACGGGTGGTGTAGGCTTTGACAATCCCCAGCACAAAGTCGATCGATCCCGGTCCAATCCCCACCCCGGTCGCGGCCTGACCTGCGATCACGTTGGACGAGGTCACGAATGGATAGGTGCCGAAATCGATGTCCAGCAGAGCGCCCTGCGCCCCTTCGAACAGGATGCGTTTACCCGCTTTGCGTTTTTCGTTCAGCACTTTCCACACAGGCGCGGCAAACGGCAGAATCTCTTGCGCGATCTCTTTCAATTGGGCGATCAGAGCGTCGCGGTCGACCGGCTCGATTCCCAGACCCTTGCGCAGCGGATCGTGGTGCTGCAAAGCACGGTCTACCCGAGCCTCGAGCGTGGCCTCATCCGCCAGATCCGCGACGCGAACGGAACGGCGCCCGACCTTGTCTTCATAGGCCGGCCCAATCCCACGACCTGTGGTGCCGATCTTGGTTCCCTTGCTGGCCGCCTGTTCGCGCGCACGATCCAACTCGCCGTGGATCGGCAGGATCAATGGGGTGTTCTCGGCAATCATCAGCGTATCGGGGGTGATTTCCACACCTTGTGCCTGGATGGTCGCGATTTCCTTGACCAGATGCCAGGGGTCCAACACCACGCCGTTGCCGATGACGCTCAGCTTACCGCCGCGCACGACACCGGACGGCAGAGCGTGCAGCTTGTAAACTTCGCCATCAATCACCAGCGTATGTCCGGCATTATGCCCGCCCTGAAAACGCGCGATCACGTCCGCCCGTTCGCTGAGCCAGTCGACGATCTTGCCTTTTCCTTCGTCACCCCACTGGGCGCCGACAACAACCACGTTGGCCATATCCGGTCCTTTTTGCGCTGAGTTATCAAACCCGGCTCATATAGCTGGGCGCAAACGGCAGGGAAACCGATATTTCGCCGCAGATGAAAATCGCGCGAACGCGCGATGCCTCCGGCGGGGATATTTATGGCCAGATGAAAAGCGGTCCCCTGCTTCATCTGGCTGAAAATACCCTGGGGAAGCCGCACGGAACGGGCGGCGGGGGCAGAGCCCCCTGCCCGACATCAACGCAGATGCACCGGTTGCCCATGAGGTGTCGTCAGATAAGCCTCTTCCCAGGACTGATGTAGCCCTTTTACCTCCTGCGGCGGCGCGACGCCCTGCTCGGCCAGCAACCCCTCGAGCGTTTCCAGCCATGCACGGAAATAGTCGTCGCCGCCGTCCAGCTCTCGCGCGAGCCCGAGGCGTTTCAACGTTCCCGAGAACCGTGCCGCCCAATCGGACCAATCGAACCGCCCCGCCTCGTTCAGGGCAACGGTGACGGCAAAGACCTGAGCGTGCCAGGGTTCGGCAAACACCGGTTCTGGGGCTGAATGCTCGTTGCAGCCGCTCATGCCGGTTCCAGATAACTTTGCCATAGGTCCAGTACCACTTCGTCATCCGGATGCTCCGGGCTGGTCCAAAGTTCCGAAGCGGGGAAGACCACGGCATAGATCGGTTCTGGCGCTTCGCCCAGCCCATGGGCATTGGAATCGGGCAGGACATGGGTTCCGTGCAGGCGCAGTATTCGACCCCTGGCACCGGACGCATAATTCGGCAGGCGTGTGTGCCCGCCATCCACAATGCGATTTCCCGCCGGACGGGTCGTGACCACCTGTTGACCGACAGAAAACTGCACCGCCACGTTCGAAGGTCTGTCTGCTGGCCCACCTTTGGCCAGAGCGGCTGACACGGCGTCCGCCTTGAGCATCCGTTCTGCCAACGGATGCGGCCCATCCTCTCTGCCGCTGCGCAGGTCATCCAGAGAAAGAACGCCGCGTTCAACCAACAGGTCAGCCAGGCCCGAAATCCATTTCTCGTAATATGAAAACCGGGCATAGTCCTTTGGCGACAACCGTTCCCTTGCGTGGCGGGATACGTCGATATTCCACTGCCCCAGAAAGCCGGATGCAAGTGTCACCGCAAGCGCCCGCGCGTGCCAGTCTTCGGTGAAAACCGACGCGTCCTCGGCCTCTGGATTTATCGGACCATCTCCAAAGCGGCCGCCCATATCGTGAACGCGGGTCATGAAGGGGCCTTCGGCAGGCCCGTGCCGATCATGCTGTCACGTGTCACAAGTGCGGCAAGCGCCTCCTCATCCATCCCATCAGTTCCATCGGGACGCATCGGCAGAACGAGATAGCGAATCTCGGCCGTCGAATCCCAGACCCGCACCGAAGTGTCTTCAGGCAGGGTGAGGCCGAATTCGGCCAGTACCTTGCGGGGTTCACGCACCGCTCGGGCACGGTAGGCATCAGATTTGTACCAGCCCGGCGGGATACCCAGCAACGGCCAAGGATAGCAGCTGCACAAGGTGCAGACGACCATGTTGTGCCGGGTTGGCATGTTCTCGACAACAACCATGTGTTCACCCTGGCGACCATAATAACCAAGATCCGCGACCATCGAGGTGGCGTCTTCCAGCAGAGCGGCCTTGAAAGCTGGGTCGCTCCAGGCTTTGGCAACCACCCGCGCACCGTTCTGCGGGCCAATCTTGTTCTGATAGGTGTCGATGATTTCGTCCAGAGCCGCCGGGTCGATCAGGCCCTTGCGGGTCAGAATCGTTTCCAGCGCTTTGACGCGCAGCGCGGGTTCGGGCGGCAAAAGGGCGTGCGGGTGGTCGTGGTCGTCATGAGGCATGGGCCGCAGCCTGCGTCACGCATCGGCGTTCTGTCCAGTCCCTTTGACGTGATATGACATATCACGTGGGGTGATGCGAACTCCTCACTTGCCCCCGCTGGCAAACTTGCATAGATACCACGCGATACACGCCACGCTGTACAGGAACACCATGGAAAACGTCGTTCTCATCATCCACCTTCTCTTGGCCCTAGGCTTGATTGCCGTTGTTCTGATGCAGCGGTCCGAAGGCGGTGGCCTTGGCATGGGTGGCGGTGGTGGCGGAGCCATGACAGGCCGTTCAGCAGCGACGGCTTTGGGCAAACTGACCTGGATCCTTGCCGCTTGCTTCATCGTGACCTCGATCACGCTGACCATTCTGGCGGCGCAGAAATCTTCGGGCAGCTCGGTGATCGACCGTTTGGGCGTGCCGGCTCCGGCTTCAAGCGAAGAAAATACTCCGGCAATTCCGTCGGCGGATGACCTTCTGCCGCCTGCACAGGGCGACAACGCGCCGCTGATCCCGCAGGCCGACTGACCTACAAAACCTAGAAACATGGAAGAGGACTGCAACAGCATCTTGCGGTTCTCTTGCGCTTTTGGCGCGAATCCTTTATACGTGAAGTCCCGTGATGCAGCGGTTTTTCGAAACCGTCGGGCAACTGATAATGACGTCTCACGGGAGCAGCCGAAAAACTATGGCGCGTTTTATATTCATCACTGGTGGTGTGGTTTCGTCCTTGGGCAAAGGACTGGCTTCGGCGGCGTTGGGCGCCTTGTTGCAGGCCCGGGGATACTCGGTACGGCTGCGCAAGCTGGACCCCTATCTGAACGTCGATCCGGGGACGATGTCGCCGTTTGAGCACGGCGAAGTATTCGTCACCGATGACGGGGCCGAAACTGATCTGGACCTGGGCCATTACGAACGGTTCACCGGCGTGGCTGCGCGCAAGACCGACTCGGTCAGTTCGGGGCGGATCTATTCCAACGTGCTCGAAAAGGAACGCCGCGGGGACTATCTGGGTAAGACCATTCAGGTGATCCCGCACGTCACCAACGAGATCAAGGATTTCATCGCCATCGGCGAGGATGAGGTTGATTTCATGCTGTGCGAAATCGGTGGCACCGTGGGCGATATCGAGGGTCTACCGTTTTTCGAGGCGATCCGCCAGTTCAGTCAGGACAAGCCGCGCGGGCAGTGCATTTTCATGCACCTGACGCTGCTGCCTTATATCAAGGCCTCGGGCGAGCTGAAAACCAAACCGACTCAGCACTCGGTGAAGGAACTGCGCTCGATCGGTCTGGCGCCCGATATTCTGGTCTGCCGCTCGGAAGGGCCGATCCCGACCAAGGAGCGCGAGAAACTGGCGCTGTTCTGCAACGTGCGCCCCGACAGTGTGATCGCAGCGCAGGACCTGAGCACCATCTATGACGCGCCGCTGGCCTATCACCGCGAAGGTCTGGATCAGGCCGTTCTGGACGCGTTCCAGATCAGCCCTGCGCCCAAACCTGATCTGGCAAAATGGGAAGACGTCAGCGACCGCATCCACAACGCCGAGGGTGAAGTGAAGGTCGCCATCGTAGGCAAGTATACGCAGCTTGAAGACGCCTATAAATCGATAGCCGAGGCGCTGACCCATGGCGGCATGGCCAACCGGGTCAAGGTCAAGGTCGAATGGGTTGACGCCGAGGTGTTCGACAACGAAGACGTCGCACCCTATCTTGAAGGTTTCCACGCCATCCTCGTCCCCGGAGGCTTTGGCGAACGTGGCACAGAGGGCAAAATCAAGGCCGCGCAATATGCGCGCGAGCACAAAGTCCCCTATCTGGGCATCTGCCTTGGGATGCAGATGGCCGTGATCGAGGCCGCCCGAAATGCGGCTGGCATCAAGGAAGCTGGTTCGGAAGAATTCGACCACGAAGCCGGGAAGAAACGTTTTGAACCTGTCGTGTACCATCTGAAGGAATGGGTGCAGGGCAATCACAAGGTCGAACGCAAGGTCGGTGACGACAAGGGCGGCACCATGCGCCTGGGCGCTTACAATGCGGTGCTGGCAGAGGGATCGAAAGTCGCTGAAGTTTATGGCGGCACACAGATCGAAGAGCGCCACCGTCACCGCTATGAAGTGGACATCAAGTACCGTGAGCAGCTTGAAAAGGCCGGGCTCAACTTCTCGGGCATGTCGCCGGACGGACGCCTGCCCGAGATCGTGGAATGGTCGGATCACCCATGGTTCATCGGCGTGCAGTACCACCCGGAACTTAAGTCCAAACCGTTCGACCCGCATCCCCTGTTCCGCGATTTCGTACGCGCTGCGAAAGACACTTCTCGCCTGGTCTGACCCTGGGCTGTGTCGGACTGTCACCCCGCGTTGTTTTGTGCGGGCTGATCTCTTAACTGTATGTGCGGGCAGAATTTCTGCTTCGCAGGCTCAATGCCGTTCAGAGTTTCAGGAGATTTCCGATGAGCAACGCAACAACGATTACCAACCTCCAGCAAGCGCTTCATATGGAGCTGACGGCGGCGCACCAGTATCAGCTGCATGCCCATGTGCTGGAGGACTGGGGGCTGGACATCCTTGCCGAAAAAATGCGCGCTGAAATGCAGGAAGAATTGGGTCACTCCGACGCGTTCATCGAGCGTATCCTGTTCCTTGGCGGCGTGCCCGAGCTTGCGTTTCAGAAAAGTCCAGTCGCCGCGGGGTCTCTGGAAGACATGTTTGCCGCGGACCTGAAAGATGAAACCGAGGCGGTCGACTTCTACACCAAGGCAGCGTTGCAGGCCGCCGAGGTCGGCGATGTCGGGTCAAGGACCCTGTTCGAACGCATCTTGCTGGAAGAAGAAGGCCACAAGGACTGGCTGGACACTCAGCTGAACCTGTTGAAGCGTTTGGGTGAGGCCAACTTCAGCGCAAAATTCGTATCCGGCGCCGCAGAAGAAGCCTGAGGCACGCACCGCCGCTTACCTATGCACCAGCATGGCCCGGACCATCTTGCAATGGACCGGGCCGTGCGGTTTCCGTCACTTCAATGTGACGCTGCCGAGCAAAAAACCTCTACTCGGTCTGCCCTCATGGGGTTAACTGTTGATCACACCACGACAGGAGAGCCCCGATGAGCGATCAATCCCAACGCGCGAAGACCTTTGCCAGCCTTCACAAAAAGGGCGACCCCGTCATTCTGTTCAACATCTGGGATGCTGGCAGTGCCGGCGCGGTGCGGGATGCAGGCGCGCAAGCCATTGCAACTGGCAGTGCACCTGTTGCCATGGCACAGGGTTTTGGCGACGGTCAGAACATCCCGCTTGAGACCGCATTGGACAATGCGCGCCGCATCGTTGCAGCGGTTGATCTTCCGGTGACACTGGATTTCGAAGGGGCATATGCCGAAGATCCACTGGGCATTGCACAAAACGTCAAGCGTGCGCTGTATTGCGGCGTGGTTGGTTTCAACTTCGAAGATCAGATCATCGGCGGTGACGGGCTGTACGATACAGCTGTTCAGGCCAAACGCGTCGAAGCCATGCGCGCGGCCTGCGAAGACGCGGGCATACCTGCCTATGTCAACGCAAGAACCGACATTTTCCTGAAAGCCCCGGCAGAAACACATGATGAGGCCATGCTGAACGACGCCATTGCCCGTGCTTCGGCCTATGAGGCTGCGGGCGCCAGCGGTTTTTTTGCTCCGGGGCTGAAAGACGAGGCGATGATCAGCCGTCTGTGCGAGCGTACGAATCTGCCGGTCAACATCATCGCCCTGCCCGGCACTCCTGGCACACCGCGTCTGGCTGAACTGGGGGTTGCGCGCGTCAGCTATGGTCCGGTTCCTTATCGCCAGATGATCAAGTGGTTAACAGATCAGGCGCAAGCCGCTATTCACTACCGCAACTGTTCACCCTGAAGTTGTGGGATTGCAATTGCCGCCACTTCTCATCACCCTGCTTTTGAAATCGGACAGGAGGCAAGCCTGATGAAAGGCTATTGGGTTGCACATGTCGATGTGGACGACATGGACACGTACAAGACCTACATTGCTGCAAATGCGGAGCCCTTTGCAGCTTATGGTGCGCGCTTTCTGACGCGCGGAGGAAAGCGTGAAGTTAAGGAAGGCGCAGCGCGCGCCCGGACCGTTGTGATCGAATTTCCCAGCTATGAGGATGCGCTTGCCTGTTACGAAAGCGAAGCATACCAGAAAGCCAAAGCACTGCGCGCCCCGGTATCGATGGGCGATCTTGTGATCATTCAAGGCTATGACGGGTAGACTACGCTTGGCGCACCACAAAATATGGAATAATCTTTTGCCATGTTGAAAAAGTTCCTTCAGGCGCTCAGACCGCCCCAGCATGAACATCTTCCGGACCCGGATGCCGAACTTGCTCTGGGGGCGCTCATGGTGCGCGTGGCGCAGGCTGATCGGGACTACAAGCTGGAAGAGATCCGCCTGATCGACAAAATCCTGGCCCGTCTTTACCAGCACAACGCGATCGAAGCAGCCAAGGTGCGCGCCACATGCGAAAAGCTTCACGCGGCAGCACCGGATACCGATACCTTCGGCAAGCTGATCCGTGAGACCACGGATCTGAAGGAACGCCTGGCCGCTCTGGATGCGCTGTGGGAAGTTGTTCTGGCAGATGGAAACACCGACGAAGGCGAGGTGAAAATCGTCGAGGAAGCCCGCGTTGCCATGGGGTTGAGCTTTAACGACAGCAAGGCTGCGCGTGAACGCGTTCAAAGCCGCTTGGATGTGAGTTAGTCGCTCGCTATATCTAACGCATGTTCAGTGAATTTCTTTCCAGGCTCACGCAGCCGCAGCCCGATCCTCTTGTCGAAGATGACGCCCGCCTGGCCCTGACGGCCCTTCTGGTGCGTCTGGCACGGTCCGACAATGACTATTCCGATACCGAAATGGCCCGTATCGACCGAATTTCGGCGCAACGCTATGGCCTGTCCCCGTTCGAATGCGCCGCCCTGCGTGCCCGCGCAGAAGATCTTGAGGCCGAGGCCCCGGACACCGTCCGCTTTACCCGAGCCATCAAAGAGGCGGTTGCCTATGAAGATCGGCTTGCGGTCGTTCAGGCACTGTGGTCCGTGGCGTTGGCCGATGGGCACCGCACAAGCGAGGAAGATTCGCTGCTGCGTCTGGTGGTCAGTCTTCTAGGCGTAAGTGACGTGGATTCCGCTTTGGCACGGCAAAAGGCTGCAAAATCGTGATTGCCATGCTGGGCATGTATGACATGCCTGCCCTGCAAGCCGCCAATGACAGGTTCTGGAACCTGATTCGCGCCCAACTTGGATCAGGCCCGGAACACCTTACCCGCGACAAAGACGTGTGGACGGTCTGGCGGGACCCAAAACTGATTCTGGCACAAACCTGTGGCATGCCGTTTCGAACCCGATTGCATGGTCACGTGCAACTGGTTGGCACCCCGGACTATGGCCTGCCCGGATGTCCCCCCGGATACTATTGCTCGGTCTTTGTGTCTCGGAATGACGACGACCGGGATCTGGCGGGGCTGAGCACAGGCGTGTTCGCGTATAATGAGAGCCTGTCCCAATCCGGCTGGGCAGCCCCGATCACACATATGACCCAAGCAAACCTGCACCCCGCCGGACTGTTGGAAACCGGCGGGCATGCGCTGTCTGCCCAAGCCGTCGCAGATGGCAAAGCGGACTTTGCCGCACTGGACATGCTGACGTGGCTGATGCTGCAACAACATAGCAATTTGGGGACCAAACTGCGCGAACTGGCAAGAACGACTCCGACTCCGACCCTGCCCTACATCACATCGATGGGTCAGAATCCGCAGGTCGTTGCAGGCGCTGTTCGGGCCGCGATTGACCAGCTTTGCGACGACGATCAACGATTGCTGCATATACGCGGGTTGATCGATATTCCTGCGGCGCACTACTTGGCTGTCCCCACTCCGGCGCCCCCCAAAGACGGCGGATCAACAACTGCCCAATTTGTCGACTGATTTTGGCCAATTTGGGTGTTTCTCCGCTTGATTCTGTCATTTGCACATTGCATTGACCTTTTTTTTCGGTCCTAGTACCGGACCAACACCACCAACCACTGGACTGCCCGTGACAGAAACTGCACCCGTTATCGAAATCAAAGACCTTCACAAAAGCTTCGGAAATCTTGAAGTGTTGAAGGGGGTCGATATCACGGCACATCGCGGTGACGTGGTATCACTGATTGGGTCGTCCGGGTCCGGCAAGTCGACGCTTCTGCGATGCTGCAATCTTCTGGAAGACAGCCAGCAAGGAGAAATCCTTTTCAAGGGTGAGCCTGTGAAATGGTCCGGGGAAAGCCACGGGCGCCGCCCCGCCGACTCCAAACAGGTTCTGCGCATACGCACCAACCTGTCGATGGTGTTTCAACAGTTCAATCTTTGGGCGCATATGACCATCCTGCAAAATGTGATGGAAGCCCCCGTGACCGTTCTGGGGCGCGACAGGGCCGAGGTGGAAGAGAGCGCGCGCAAGTATCTGGATAAGGTTGGCATCGGCGACAAATGCGACGCCTATCCGGCGCAATTGTCCGGCGGGCAGCAACAGCGCGCCGCCATCGCCCGCGGCCTGTGCATGGAACCCGAAGCCCTGCTGTTTGATGAACCGACTTCGGCTTTGGACCCTGAACTGGAACAGGAAGTGATCAAGGTGATCAAGGACTTGGCCGCCGAAGGGCGTACCATGATCATCGTGACGCATGACATGAAAATGGCCGCCGACATTTCAAGCCACGTGGTGTTCCTGCACCAGGGCCTGATCGAGGAAGAAGGCACGCCCGAAGATATCTTCACATCTCCTGAATCCGAACGGCTTCGGGGTTTTCTCTCCGCCACTCAGGCGGCTTAACTTCAAAAACAGAACCAAACTGGGGAGCAACCAATGAAAAATCTGATTCTGTCCACTGCCGCACTGGCGCTGACCGCCGGTATCGCCATGGCCGACACGGTCCGCATGGGAACCGAGGGCGCCTACCCTCCGTACAACTTCATCAATGATGCGGGCGAAATCGACGGCTTTGAGCGTGAAGTCGGCGACGAACTGTGCAAGCGCGCAAACCTGGAATGTGAATGGGTCAAGAACGACTGGGATTCGATCATTCCGAACCTGGTCTCGGGCAACTACGACACCATCATCGCGGGTATGTCGATCACCGACGAACGTGACGAAGTCATCGACTTCACCCAGAACTACTTCCCGCCTGCGGCCTCGGCCTATGTCGGTGCGTCTGCGGATGTTGATGTCACCACCGGCGTCGTTGCCGCACAGACCGCCACCATTCAGGCAGGCCACGTAGCCGAGTCGGGCGCGACTCTGGTCGAGTTTGCAACTCCGGAAGAAACCATCGCAGCCGTCCGCAACGGTGAAGCCGATGCCGTGTTTGCCGACAAGGACTTCCTGGTGCCGATCGTTGAGGAATCCGCCGGAGAGCTGGTCTTCGTGGGTGATGACGTTCCGCTGGGCGGTGGCATCGGGCTGGGCATCCGTGAGTCGGATGGCGAACTGCGCGGAAAGTTCGACGAGGCGATCACCTCAATGAAAGCGGACGGTTCGTTGAACGAACTGATCATCAAGTGGTTCGGCGAAGGCGTTCCGACCTACAACGCTGACGGTTCGGTCGTTACAAACTAATCCGTATCAAGCGGTTCGGCGCGTCCATCGCGCCGAACCCTGCCCGGTGGAATAACCGGGTACGACGCTCGAAAGACGCTTCATGTTTTCCTATTGCGCTGACCCTGACACGCTTGGAACGTTCCGCTGGTTCTCCTGCTACCTGACCAACGGCGTGCACTGGTCCTTCTACCTGTCGTTCCTCAAGGTGTTGGGATTGCTGGCGGTGACCGCGCCGGTCGCATTGGCGTTTGGTTTTGTTGGCGCAATGGCCGCCCGATCACATTTCCCGCCGCTGAGCTGGCTGGGCAAAGGGTATATTGCCATCGTGCGTGGTGTTCCGGACATCGCTTTCTTCCTGTTTTTCGTGATAGCCTTGGATCAGGCATTCGAATGGACGCGGCACAAGATATTGTGCCCCGAATGGACCGACCCGATCCGGCAGGGAAATGACTTTATCGTCTGTCAGGCGGCCAAGCTGCCATTGGGGACCGCACCGGAATGGGTGCATGAAACCTACGGCTTTTTCCTGGCCGTCGTTACCTTCTCAATTGTTTTCGGGGCGTTTGCGGCAAACGTTTTGTTTGGTGGAATGCGCGCCGTGCCCCACGCGCAGCTTGAAACTGCCGAAGCATATGGCATGTCCCGTCGTCAGACCTTCTGGCGCATCCTTGTGCCGCAGATGTGGGTCTATGCCCTGCCCGGCCTGTCGAATCTTTGGATGGTTCTCATCAAGGCCACTCCGCTGCTGTTCCTGCTGGGGATCGAAGACATCGTTTATTGGGCCCGCGAACTTGGCGGCACCAAGACGTCCAAGTTCACTCAGTATCCGCATGGCGACTGGCGCATGTGGTACTTCCTGTTCCTGCTTGTGTTCTACCTCGGCATGACGCGCGTATCTGAACTTGGGCTTGAAAAGCTGATGCGGAAACTGTCCCACGGGCAGGCCACGTCCGGCGGCGAGCTTCTGCGCAAGGAGACCACGGCATGAGCTGCTTGCAGACGATTCAAGATTACGGCCTGCGGTCCCTGGGTATCGGCGAGCGGCTACTGCCCAAAAGTGACTTCACCCTGTGCGAACAGTTCACGCTGATCGGGTCGGGGATGATCTGGAATGTCTATTTCGGGATCATGGCGCTGGCGACCGGCTTCTTTCTGGCCACGGCCCTGGCCGTCGGCAAGGCGTCAGCAAACAAATGGCTTCGCAAGCCTTCGGAATGGTTCATTTTCCTGTTTCGCGGCTCGCCCTTGTTTATCCAGTTTTTCTTCGCCTATTTCCTGTTCTTGTCGCTGAAGAAATCCAACCCGATGTTCGACGCCTTCACCTCGGCCTGGCTGGGGGCGCTGATCGTGCTGTTCCTCAACACTGCCGCCTATTCAGGCGAGATCTTTTACGGAGCGCTAAGGTCCATTCCCAAGGGCGATATTGAAGCCGCAGATGCCTATGGCATGTCAGGCTGGGCCCGTTTTCGCCGGATCGTCTGGCCCACCATGTTGCGTCTTGCCTGGCCTGCCTACACAAACGAAGCAATCTTTCTTTTCCACGCAACAACGCTGGTCTTCTTTTCAGCCTTTCCGGCATGGCAGCAACGCGGAGACGCCCTGTATTACGCCAGTTACTTTGCGGACAAGACGTTCAACCCGTTCATCCCATACCCGATACTGGCGTTCTATTTCATCCTGCTGACGCTGGTGATTGTCGGGGGCTTTGGCCTGATCAATAAACGCCTGAACCGGCACCTGCCGGTCGCAAAACGGGCCAAGATGCGGTTCAAACTGAACCTGGCGCGCTGAGTTTCGGCGCGCCAGTCACGTCTGGACACCAAATCAAATCAACGCCAATCACCGCGCGCCCGCGCGCTTTACAGCACATTCAAAAGGGGAGAAGTGGTACCGCCTCCCTGGCTTGAACAGGGGACCTCTGGATCCACAATCCAGCGCTCTAACCAACTGAGCTAAGGCGGCACTCGTGAGGGGCGATGTACCGAACACGCCCGCGGAATGCAAGAGCATTAAAGCCGAATTTTCCAGCTTTGTTCGACAAGATCGACACCGAAGGAATGCACCGCTTTGCTGTCTGTTAATTCCCAGCCGGACGCCTTGTAAAGTGCGCAGGCGGCGGTATGGCTTTCGTGCGTCCACAGAACCATTTCTTTGTATCCTGCCCCGCGTGCGAAGGCAGTACATGCTTGCAGCAGGCGCTTTCCCAGCCCCTGCCCTCGTGCTTTCGGGACAAGCAGAAACAGCCGCAACTTGGCGGTATTCCGGTCAACAGCAACGCAGAAAATACTGCCCAGACGCTGCCCGTCCTGCTCGGCGATCCAGCCTCTTTCAAGCTTGGGGTCACTGTTGGCCATGAAGTCGTCAAGGATGCTGGCCACTAGGGGCGCAAAGCTGTCATCAAACCCTTCGTCGCGCGCATAAAGCAGACCGTGCTGTTCAACCAGCCACGCGGCGTCATCGGGGTTAAAGGGTCTGAGAACGGCGTCTTCCATATCTCATCTGACCGCAAAGGTGACTTGATTCTCAACCCCGTGCGCGCTAGCAGGAACGCTCAGTCTCGGAGGCACAGATGGGCATCAATACCGAACGCGACATTCAGGCAAACCTGCAAATCGGTCCGACCGATCAGGGTATGGTCCGCCTGTTCATCGAAGCTGACGGCATCGAAATACCGATGGATTTTGACCCGGAAGAAGCAGAAGAAATCGCCGACGAAATTCGTGCTGCGGTACAAGCCGCCCTTGCCGTCAAAGGTTGACCTTACAGCCTGGGATCCCGAAGCGCGTGCAAACGGCGCGCGGCATCCGTTGCAAATTTCTGGATCATCTTCTTGCGCCGCGCCGGTGCGATTTTGTCCTCGGGCGCCATGCGCACGATTTCCGCATCATAGGCATCGGCGATGATCAGGCCTGTTTCATCAGGCAACAGATCGGTCGGGAATTCCGTGTCGACGGCCCAAAAGAATCGGTCACACCATTCCAAATAGCCCTGCCATTTCGAATCCGACTGATAATCGGCACGGCTGGATTTGCATTCAATCACCCACAACTCACCCTTTGGCCCCAGCCCCATCACGTCAACGCGCAACCCGCGCGCAGGCACGAATTCCTCCACAGAAACAAAGCCATGGGCCGCAAGATGCCGCGCGACGCCACGTGCCAGTCTCTGTCCAGGTTGCAGATCCAAAGTCATAGCTGAAAATGTGAACAATTAGCGAACAAAAGTAAAGCGCCTTTGCGTCTTGACATAGTACCTTTTGGTATTACATTCATATGACGCCAAAAGGTACTATTTCTGGGGTTGCTTATGGAGAACCAAACTCAAAACGCGTTTCGCGCGCTGGCCGATCCCACACGCCGGAACATCGTGCGACTGCTCTCGTCACAGGACATGACGATCGGGCAGTTGACGGACCGGTTCGACATGACCCGCGCTGCGGTCAAAAAACACCTGACGATTCTGTCCGACGGTGGGTTGATCACAGTCGAAGCGCGCGGCCGGGAACGCATCAATCGACTTGAACCACAGGGTATGGCCCCGGTGCTCGACTGGCTCAGCTATTTTGACCAGTTCTGGGACGATCGCCTCAACTCTCTCAAGGAAGCCATTGAAAGGAAACAAAATGACTGATGCCGTATTGAAGAAATCGATTTTCCTCAGGGCGGAACCGGAAACCGTTTGGGCATATCTGACGGAACCTGAGCATTTGGCGGAATGGTTCCACAAACCTGAAAGAACACTGGCAGAAGGTCAGAAGCTTGAGATGTTCGGCACGACAAGCGGCGACTTGCTGATCTGGGGAGAGGTCCGTGTCGCCCGCCCCCCAAAATATCTTGAACACACCTTCACCGTCAAACCGATGGGAGACGCTGTCAGCGTGGTCAAATGGACATTGGAGCCGGTCTCGGGCGGCACACGTCTTGAGCTTGTGCACGAAGGATTGCCGCAAGGCGTCGCAGCATTTGATCTGATCCTGGCCCTGGACAAAGGATGGGATGAACATTTCGGCAAGTTGCGTGTGGCATTGCACGAAACTGTTGACGCCTGACCTCTTGCGCGAACCCGTCAGACACCCTACTTAAGCGCGTGGCGGGTTCTGCCCTTCTTGTGACAGGTAGCATTCTGGTGGCCTTAAGCAATTCCGAGGGGGCTGGCTCTGTTCAGGTCCTGGCCTGATTACCCGGCGCCCACCTGTACATACAGGTCCTCGGGAATCAAACCGCACGGTTGACTGGTGGTCCCGCCGCACTTTCCCTGAAATATCAGCGCCCTGCGTGGGCTTCCTGTTTCACGGTTGCCGGCTCGAAGCTGTGTGCGACCGGTGTTCCCCGACGCGGCCCCTGCGGCTTTTCCGCCATGCTCATGATCTTGTACGCGAACTGAACGCCGGCAAAGACGATGCCGTTCATGAACCAGATCATCACCAACGCTATCAGGCCGATTTCCGACCCGGTGATCAGATGCCGAAGGTTCGCGACGTTCAGCGCCAAGAGCACCCCGACAAACACGGCCGAAATGACAAAACCCCAGGCGACTTGCGTGATATACAGGCGGATCAGTTTGGGCATGGCGAACCTCCTTGCGCTTCGAAAACAA
This sequence comes from Ruegeria sp. HKCCD6428, assembly GCF_013110595.1. Classification (NCBI taxonomy): domain Bacteria; kingdom Pseudomonadati; phylum Pseudomonadota; class Alphaproteobacteria; order Rhodobacterales; family Roseobacteraceae; genus Ruegeria; species Ruegeria sp. HKCCD6428. The sequence continues at coordinate 181,747 of NZ_WVQX01000001.1, read as the reverse complement.
TGCTAGCGCATGTCTGGTTCAGGTAAACGTGTCAGAACGCCTCGGGCTGGGCCTCGCGCGCCATGTGATCCAGCACGGCATTGACGAATTTTGGTTCCTTACCCTCAGGGAAAAATGCACGTGCCACATCGACAAACTCGGTGATCACCACCTTGGGCGGTGTGCCGCTTTGGGTCAGTTCCGCACCCGCCGCGCGAAACAGCGCGCGCAGGGTCGGGTCGATGCGCGCGATCGGCCATTTCGCCACCAGCGCGCGGTCGGTCATCTGGTCGATCGGCGCCTGATAGTTCACCGCGTCATCCACCAGCTTGCGGAACAGCGTGCTGTCGCCCTCGAGCATCTCGTCGCCCTCGTAGACCGCGCCGAACCGGTGGTCCAGAAACTCGTTGACCACCTGCTCGGTCGTCTGGCCCGACTGTTCCATCTGGAACAGCGCCTGCACGGCATAAAGCCGCGCTGCGGATTTCATCAGGCGTTTCCGGTTTGCCGGTTTCGGCGTGTCTGTCTGGGTCATGCTGTCGTTGATCCGTTGCTGTCGCCCGCCACCAGGATGGACTCGGACGGCGGCTTGAATCCGACGCCCTTTTTCGAAGCGCCCCACTTACGGCTGAGCGCGATCAGATGCAAGGCCGCAGCGGCCGCGCCGCCCCCTTTATTCATCTTTTCGGGGTTGGCGCGGACTTCGGCCTGCTCGTCATTCTCGACCGTCAGGATGCCGTTGCCGATGCACAGCCCCTGTAGGCCCAGCAGCTGGATCGCGCGGCTGGAGTCGTTGCAGACGGTTTCGTAATGCGTGGTCTCACCGCGGATGACGCAGCCAAGCGCGACATAGCCGTCAAAGTTGCACTGTCGGTCGGCCATGGCGATGGCCGTGGGAATTTCCAGCGCGCCGGGCACTTCGACCACTTCGCAGGTGCCGCCAGCCGCTTCGATCTCGGCCGTGGCACCCGCAATCAGGTTGTCGGCGATCGAGCGGTAGAACGGAGCGGCCACGATCAGCAGTTTCACCGGCTTGTCGAAGCTGGGTGTCGGCAGAATTCCGTGTTTGTCTTGTTCAGCCATGTTCAGTCTTCCTTCAGAATCGAGCGGGTGCCGACGATGGACAGGCCAAACGCGTCCAGCCCAAGATACACCGTTTCAGGAGAGTCGGTCAGAAGCACCAGTTCCTGAATCCCCATCTTGGACAGGATCTGCGCCCCCAGACCGGTTTGCTTGATGGTGCGCGGGCCTTCATCCTCGACCGCATACAACGAGTTGCGCGGCTGGCGGAACAGGCAGACCACTCCGCGGCCCTCTTCGGCGATCTTTTCCATCGCGCGCGGCAACTCGCGCGATGATTTCGGGCCAAGCCCCAGGATATCCGGCGCTTCGTGCAGGGCGTGCGTGCGCGTCAGAACGGGCTCAGGCGTGGTGATGTCGCCTTTGATCATGACAACATGTTCAATGCCGTGGGTCTGATCGGTGAAAATCCGCATTTCCCACTCACCGCCGTATTCCGAGGTGACTGTTTGACGAGAAGTCTCGACAACCAGATTGTCATTGCGCGACCGATAGCTGATCAGATCGCTGATCGTGCCGATTTTCATGTTGTGCTTTTTGGCGAACTCGACCAGATCCGGCAGGCGCGCCATGGTTCCGTCTGCATTCATGATCTCGCAGATCACGCCTGACGGGTTTAGCCCGGCAAGGCGCGAGATATCCACGGCGGCCTCGGTATGGCCTGCGCGCACCAGCACCCCGCCCCGCTTTGCCCGCAACGGAAAGACATGGCCTGGGGTGGCGATATGCGCCATCGTATTCTGTTCATTTATTGCGGTCGCCACGGTCAGCGCCCGGTCGGCGGCTGAAATCCCGGTGCTGACACCTTCGCGCGCCTCAATCGATACGGTGAAAGCCGTCTCGTGCCGGGACGAGTTGTTCACGGCCATCATCGGCAGCCCCAGCGCATCTATCCGTTCCGCCGTCATCGGCAAACAGATCAGACCGCGCCCGTGGGTGGCCATGAAGTTGATCGCCTCGGCATCCGCAAACTCGGCCGGAATCACCAGATCGCCTTCGTTTTCACGATCTTCGTGATCGACCAGAATGTACATCCGGCCTGCGCGCGCTTCTTCGATGATTTCTTCGATCGGGCTGATCGCGTCACGCAACTGGGCCTCGACCGGTCCGGGGGTTTCAAAGCTCATGGGGCAGCCTTTCACATGGCAGGTTTGCTCGGCGGAATAGACCACTGAGGGCGCAAAGACCAGTCCACAAACGGCGCAGGTGCTTTCCGACGCGACGTATCAGGACATCTCGGACAGGCGCGCGACGTACCGGGCCAGCGTATCGATCTCAAGATTGACGCGATCGTCCACACTGACATCGCCCCAGGTCGTGACTTCCTTGGTGTGAGGGATGAAATTGATGCTAAACTCGCAATCACTCACGTCATTCACCGTCAGCGATGTCCCGTTCAGCGCAACCGACCCTTTGGGCGCTATGAACCGGGCCAGTTCCTTCGGTGCGCGCAAGGTGACACGCGTGCTGTCGCCTTCATCCTCGACCGCGACCACTTCGGCCACGCCATCCACATGACCCGAAACAATGTGACCGCCCAGTTCATCGCCGACTTTCAGCGCACGTTCCAGATTGACACGCTTGCCGACGGCCCATGTATCAAGGTTGGTCTTCGAAACCGTCTCGGCGCTGATCTGAACATCATACCAATCGTCGCCCAGCGCGATCACCGTCAGGCACACACCATCACTGGCAATCGAGGCTCCGATATCGATACCGGCCGTGTCATAGGCCGTCTTGATCCGTGCGCGCAGATCCCCCTGCTGTTCCAGCTCGGTGACGGTGCCGATGTCGGTGACGATCCCTGTGAACATTCCGTTAACCCTCAGTTCCTAACCTGTGCCTGCTATTCACCGTCGAGGTAAGCCCAATGGGCCGCGCGGGCAAGCCCCGCCTTGCCGTACAAGACCCAAACGGGCATAGTTTCGGCAACAAATACCAAAAGAGCCGTCCAGATGCCGCAAATGCCTTCAGGCTCAGACAAACGGGTCTTCCTGTTTCTTCAGGGACCTCACGGGCCGTTTTTCTCGACACTCGGGCGGATGTTGCGTGCCACGGGGGCACAGGTCTGGCGGGTTGGGTTCAATGCGGGGGATCAGGCGTTCTGGTTCGACAAGGCAAGTTTCATCGCATTCCGGAACAGGCCCGACGATTGGCCCGAGACATTGAACAGGTTGATTGCCGACAAGGGCGTCACGGATATCGTTCTTTATGGCGACACGAGACCGGTCCACGCCCGCGCAGTTGAGATTGCGAAGTCTCAAGGGCTGACAATTCACGTTTTCGAAGAAGGCTACCTGCGGCCTTGGTGGGTTACGTACGAGCGGAACGGGTCAAACGGGCACTCGCGCCTGATGTCACTGAATGTCGACCAGATGCGGCAGGCTCTGGCCCGGTCGGACAGCAAAACGCCCCCGCCACCATCGCATTGGGGGGATATGCGGCAACACATATTCTACGGTGCCCTCTATCATTGGTTCGTCATGTTCCTGAACAAGAGATACCGCAATTTCCGGCCTCATCGTGATCTGTCGGTTTCACAGGAATTCCGGTTGTATTTCAAACGCCTGATGCTGATGCCTGTTCATCGCCTGCAACGCAGCATTGCCACGGCGCGCGTCAGATGGGGGGGCTTCCCCTATCACCTCGTGCTGCTGCAACTGGGGCATGACAGTTCGGTTCAGGCCCATTCCGAATTCTCCTGCATGTCCGATTTTCTGGAACTGGTCATCGCAGGATTCGCGCAAGGCGCACCGGCGCATCACAGGCTGGTTGTGAAAGAGCACCCTTTGGAAAACCACCGTGAACCATTGCACCAGCGCGCCATGGAGATTGCCATGAAACACGGGGTGCAGAACCGTGTTCACTATGTCCCCGGCGGAAAGCTGGCACGTTTGCTGGATGAGGCAAATTCGGCCGTCACCGTGAATTCCACTGCGGGGCAGCAGGTCTTGTGGCGGGGTATTCCGCTGCATATTTTCGGACGTTCGGTTTATGACAAGACCGACTTCGTATCACAGCAGTCGATCGCCGCATTTTTTGCCGAACCAGACGCGCCGGATGTCGACGCCTATCGCTGTTACCGGCAATTCCTGCTGGAAACCAGCCAGGTTCCGGGCGGGTATTATTCCCGGCGCGGCAGGCGGCAGTTGCTGCGCCGCGCTGTGGACATGATGCTCAGCAGCAGTGACCCTTATCAGGCCCTTCTGAACAAGAACGAGGCACCGACGCCACAGTTGAAAATCGTCGAGCAATTCGGGCGCCCTGTGACTGGAAGTTGAGCTGCTTACCGGCTAATCTTCCCGCAACAACAAAAGACTGAGGATATCCGGCAGTGCAATTCTCTCCTAAGCGATGGATGCGGGGGGTTTCCCTTGTGGCCGCAATCGGCTTGATGGCGGCCTGCCAACTTCCGAAATCCGGGCCGAACAAGACCGAAATTCTGGCGGGCGCAGTCCAGAATGGCGGCAACGCGTTTGTCGTCGAAGTCGATGACCGCGTGACACGCCTTGCATCCGCCGTGCCTCAGTTTGGCTTTTCGTCCTCGTTCAGCAGCGCCCAGGCCTTGACCGCCGACACTGTCCGCCCCGGTGACGTGCTGGGCCTGACCATATGGGAAAACGTGGACGACGGGTTGCTGTCCGGCGAAACCGGTGCGGCGACCATTCTGGACGAAGTTCAGGTCGACAGCGATGGTTTCATTTTCGTCCCCTATGCGGGTCGGATTCGGGCCGCGGGCAACACGCCCGAACAGCTTCGCGTTTTGATTACGAACAAGCTGCGGGAACAGACACCCGACCCACAGATCGAAGTGCGGCGTGTTGCGGGTGACGGTTCCACCGTCTCGCTGACGGGTACAGTCGCAACCCCCGGCATCTATCCGATCGAACGCCCAACCCGTTCCCTGCTTGGCATGCTGTCCAAGGCGGGCGGGGTCTCAGTAGCGTCGGATATCGCGTTGGTGACGCTGATCCGAGGGGATCAAAAGGGCACCGTCTGGTACGAAGATCTGTTCCGCAACCCGAAACTGGACGTCGCTTTGCGTGGCGGCGACCGCATTTTGGTGGAAGAAGACAGCAGATCATACATAGCTCTCGGCGCGACCGGGGGTCAGTCTCGTGTGGCCTTTGACAGTCAGGACCTTACCGCCTTGGAAGCACTGGCTCAGGTCGGTGGTCTGCTAACACTGTCCTCTGATCCAACCGGCATTTTCATTCTGCGAAAAGAGCGTCAGGACATCGCGCGCAGCATCACGGGACGCGCCGACCTGAAGGGGGATCAACGCATGATCTACCTGCTGAACCTGACGGCCCCCAACGGCCTGTTCATCGCGCGGGATTTCGTGATCCGCGACGATGATACGATTTATGTGACCGAAGCACCCTATGCACAGTGGAGCAAATCGATCTCGCTGATCGCTGGTGGTCTGACCCCCATCGCAAACGTCGCCACGCTGACCGGCAACTGATGCATGGTACCCGATCCGGACAGCGCAGCCGGGGCCGAGCGCACCCGGCTGTTCGTCTACAACGGCGGGTTTCTTACGCAAAAACGCCTGAGACGGATTCTGACGCTTGCCGGATATGACATTCGTCTGGGTCTTCCCAAGGATGGCGATTGCGTGGGCATATGGGGCAACAGCCCGACCGCGTATCGGGGCCTGCGCATCGCCGAAAAACACCGTGCACCCGTTCTGCGGGTCGAGGATGCCTTTCTCAGGTCTCTGCACCCGGGGCGCGCCGGTGAACCGCCCTTGGGTCTTTTGCTGGACCGTTCAGGCCCGCATTTCGATGCGGCAGAACCTTCCGACCTTGAGAAGCTGCTGAACACTGATCCCTTGGACGACACCGCGCTGCTGAACCGCGCACGCGCGGCGATGGAGCGGGTCAGGGAATTGCACCTCAGCAAGTATTCCGCGTTTGACCTCGACCTTGTCGCACCTGATCCCGGTTATGTACTGGTCATCGATCAGACGGTTGGCGATGCCGCCGTCACGGCAAGCGGTGCCGATCGTGCCCGTTTTCTTGAAATGCTCGTGGTCGCGCAGGAGGAAAACCCAGGCGCGCGCATTCTGATCAAGACACATCCAGAAACGATGGCAGGTCATCGTCAGGGATATTTCACCGATCAGAACCTGTCAGACCGGGTCACGTGGTTTGACCAGCCCATCAGCCCCTGGCCCCTGCTTGAGGGTGCCGTTGCGGTTTATACCGTTTCCTCGCAGCTGGGCTTTGAAGCAATCCTGGTCGGTCACAAACCGCGCGTTTTCGGCCAACCGTTCTATGCCGGCTGGGGCCTGACGCAGGATGAATTCCCAGTCCAACGCCGACAGCGCAACCTGACGCGCGCGCAACTGTTCGCGGCCGCTATGCTGCTTTACCCGACCTGGTACGACCCCTTTCGCGATCAGCTCTGCGAACTGGAAACGGTTCTGGACATTTTGGAGGCGCAGACCCGCGCATGGCAGCAGGACAGGCACGGTTGGACGGCCGCCGGTATGCGTCTGTGGAAACGCAGGCACATGCAACAGATTTTCGGGCGGCATGGCAAGTTGCGCTTTACGGCCACACAGCCTGATGCCTCGGATCGCCCGCACATGGTCTGGGCCAGTCAGGCGCGCGACAGCGAAGGGGCCGTTCGTGTGGAAGACGGTTTTTTGCGTTCCCGCGGACTTGGGGCGGCGCTTGTTCCGCCCCTATCCCTGGTAACCGACGAAATCGGCATCTACTATGACCCCACAAAGCCCAGCCAGTTGGAAAACCTGATCAGCGAGCGTGCAACATTGCGCCCGGATCAGGAATTGCGCGCTGAACGGCTTGTTGAGAGATTGCTGGCCGATGGTTTGAGCAAATACAACACGGGCCAATCCGCGCCGGTTCTACCCCATGGGCACCGAATTCTGGTGCCCGGACAGGTTGAAGATGACGCCTCGATCCTGCTGGGCACCAACACGGTGCGCAGCAATCTGGACTTGCTGAAAACGGCGCGCGAAGCCAACCCCGATGCAATCCTGATCTACAAACCGCACCCCGATGTCGAAGCCGGTTTGCGGGATGGCCAGATAGACGCAGAGTCACTTGCGGACCTTGTCGTGACCCGAACTGACCCTGCCTCGCTGCTGACGCAGGTGGACGAGGTGTGGACGATGACATCGCTATTGGGGTTCGAGGCATTGTTGCGCGGGGTGAAGGTCACGACCCTGGGCGCGCCCTTCTATGCGGGATGGGGCCTGACCACCGATCTGGATGCCGTCCCCGTCAGGCGAGGTGCACGGCCGTCGCTGATGGGTTTGGTGCACGCCACCTTGATTGACTATCCACGCTATTTCGATCCGATCACCAGACAACCCTGCCCTGTCGAAGTGGCTGTTGAACGCTTGGCGCTGGGGCATTCGGCACCGTCCGGTCCGTTCAACCGGTTTCTGTCAAAGCTTCAGGGCGCGTTCGCAACGCACGCTCATCTTTGGCGTTGACGTTATTCCGACGCTCTGCGCCAACGGTGCAATACATCCCCGCCGACCGCCTGCGTCTCGATCAATTCGAATCTGGGGGCGGCCTCCAACGTTTCCAGACCTAGTGTCCCGACCGCGGCCAGGCCCTCGGCCCCGATGGTTAAGCCGGCAGTGAACCCGATCAGCTCGTCCACCAGATCTTCGGCCAGCAGCGAGGCCGCAAGCGCGGCCCCGCCTTCGCAGAAGACACTGGTCAAACCGGCCTGACCCAGTTGCTGAAGCAGATCCATCGCATCGATATGATGATCTTTCAACGCACAGGGGATCAGCTTTGCCCCCAATCCCTCCCACGCCTGTGCACGTTCTGCATCCGGGTGATGCGCATGGCAGAGCCAGACAGGTATCTTTGAAGCCGTGCGCGCCAGCTGCCCCATCAGAGAAATATCCATATGGCGGGACACCACGACGCGGACGGGTTGATGCTCAACGCCAAGATCCCGAACGGTCAGCGAGGGGTCGTCGGCGCGCGCCGTCCCTGCCCCGACCATAACCGCATCGTGACGTGCGCGCATGGCATGGACCACACGACGTGCCTGCGGTCCGGTGATCCATTGACTGTGCCCTGTCGAGGTTGCGATACGCCCGTCAAAACTGCTGGCCATCTTCAGCGTCACAAAAGGCCGGCCTTGTTCAGTCTTGAGGAAAAAGCCTTCCAGATCCCGTTCTGCCTGTTGCGCAAGAACGCCAGTTACAACGTCAATCCCCGCCTCGCGCAACATAGCAAAACCCTGCCCGGCCACGCGCGGATCGCTGTCTTCGACAGCGGCCACAACGCGGGATACACCTGCCGCAATCAAGGCCTCGGCACAGGGTGGCGTTTTGCCGTGATGGGCACAGGGTTCCAGAGTTACATAGGCGGTCGCACCACGCGCACCCTGCCCGGCCTGAGCCAAGGCTTCGGTCTCGGCATGAGGGCGGCCACCCGGCTGTGTCCAGCCCCGCCCAATGATCCGGTCATCACGAACGATGACACACCCCACAGCGGGGTTCGGCCAGCACGTCCCCTGACCGCGCCGCCCCAAAGACAGGGCAAGCGCCATGAATCGCTTATCTGTTTCGTTCACTCGTCAGTCGAAGGCTGCGGCGGGCGCAGTTCGTGGACGAACTCCTCGAAATCATCGGCCGCCTGGAAATTCTTGTACACACTCGCAAAGCGAACATAGGCGACAGTGTCGATCCGCGCCAGAGCTTCCATAACGATCTCACCGATCTTGTTGGACGGGATATCCGTATCGCCCATGCTTTCCAGACGGCGCACGATGCCCGAAATCATCTGATCGATCCGTTCGGGATCAACGGGGCGTTTCTGCATCGAGATACGGATCGAACGCTCCAGCTTGTCGCGATCGAAATCTTCGCGTTTACCATTGGTCTTTATGACAACCAGATCACGCAGTTGCACACGTTCGTAGGTCGTGAACCGTCCGCCACAGGCCGGACAGAACCGGCGTCGGCGGATTGCCACGTGGTCCTCTGCCGGGCGTGAATCTTTCACCTGAGTGTCGATATTTCCGCAAAACGGGCAGCGCATCCGCCGTCTCCTCGTCCCATGTTCGGCCTCTTTTTGTAAGCGCTGCGGCTTACTTATCCACAACTATAGGGCAGCCGCTAGGATTTGGGTAGTCGGAAATTCAAACCGCTAAATAGTGGGTCAGGCCAGATACGCCGCGACCTTCCTTTGATGCGGCGCGGTGCGGTGTTCAAACAGGTAAATCCCTTGCCATGTTCCAAGAACAGGCCGTCCCTGCGACACCGGGATCGTCAACGAAACCGGCAAGAGCGCGGCCTTGATATGCGCAGGCATATCGTCCGGGCCTTCATAGGTGTGCCGCAGATAGGACATGGCAGGGTTGTCTGACGGCGGAACCAGCCGTTCGAAGAACGCCTGAAGATCTGTTTGAACTTCGGGGTCCGCGTTTTCCTGGATCAGCAATGAGCAGGAAGTGTGGCGAACGAACAGGGTCAAGACCCCATCTTTCGCCACCCGTTCAAGCCATTGCAGAACGTCGGACGTGAATTCGTACAGCCCCGGACCTTGGGTGTGCAAAACGAACTCGGTCTGCATCGTGACTATCCTGCGCGTTTGTCAGTCGTTGAAGAACGGTCGATAATTACACCGTGCATTCGCACCTTGTACAGATTCACTGTTGCCAGGCTGAAACCCGAACGAGACAAAGCTGCCTGGTTGCACATCAACCGTTTGAGGTTGCTTGATGGAAAACTGAACCGCTGTTCTGCGACCGGTTGTGACACTGGGCCCGTACCCCCGCAGCACGTAAATCCGGTCCGTCCAGCCCAATCCCAAGGTTCGGCGCGCAAAATCTGCGGCCGCGCACCAATAGCCTTCGGTACGCATGTCGCCGCGGGGGATGACCTCAAAATCAGTGGCGTTTATGGGTTCCGTTCGAAATCCGTTTCGCGCAGCATCTGCTGTCAATGGAACACTGAAGGCCAAGGCTGCCAACGCGGCGAAAGTGTATGACTGTTTCATGGTAATTTCTTCCCTGATTGCTTGTTCCAAATAGTGACCTCCAAATAGGTTAGTCGAACTTCACCGCGTGCACAGGGTGCCTCACGATCAATTCAGCCCGTCTGGTACATAGCGTGATCCGGTGTGAGCCAGCCTTGACAGCGGATCAGCAGGCCAAAGCCCGGTGTCGCAGACCAACGCGTCACCTGCGGGAAAAAGAGCGTGCCGGGGAGCCCTGAGCAGAGATTGGTGATTTCTCCGAGGCTCTGACCTCATCCCCATAAAGGTCCCGACCCGGCAACAAAGCTGATTTGGACAGCCGCGCGCTACACTTCATGCGCGTTCCGGTCAAAACCTTTCGAGAACTTGCCAACAAGTAGTACTCAAGTGCAAAATCCTTTCTGCCAAAAGCCAAAGTCAACAAAGGGATTTCCCTGATAAACTGTTAGTGTATTTGAGAACGTAAGGTGTTGTACCACGATGGATGTAGATATCGACCGACTACATTTTTTGATCCAGGCACTGGATCGCCACACCGGCAACAGCAAAGTATCCCAGCGGGTATTGAAACAGGCCGGGATGCGTCAGCAGGATATCGCGCCCCCTGCCGCAGTCTACAGCGCACATAAAGAGGCCCTTTTCATCCGGCACGCCTGTGACGCCGTTGGTGACATCACATTTGCGGCGCGCACTGGGCTCGAGGTCACGTCGGCCTCGACCGTGACGGGGTATATCAGTAAATACTCACGCGATTTGAGGCAGGTGATGGAAAACCTATCCCGTTTTCACGGCATCATCGATCCGGCCATCGGGCTCAGCTTCCGTGTTGCCGGTAACTTCGCGGCCCTTGAGGCCGATTGGAAAGACGCCAGCTTTGCCCGCTATCATCGGCGCACGGAATTCCTGTTGTTCGCTGCGCTGGCCAGGATGAGAAACCTCACGCAGGTGAAGTTGCACCCGATCGAGATGCGCTTTCAGCACAAAGTTGGAAGCTACGCCAAAACCTACGAAAAGCTGGCAGGCTGCCCGGTGGTTTTCAGCGCTGAAAAGATTGAGATCATTCTGCCGCTATCTGCGCTGGAATTGAAAGTGCCGACCTATGATCCCAAGCTGCGGGAGCATTTGCTGGAATACGGTGAACGTCTGCTGGCCGAAAAAACACCTCCCAAGCACCAGACCCGCGCCCGTGTCGAAGGTCTGATCACCCGATCCCTGCCCGGCGCAATCCTGCAAGCCGAAGATGCGGCGGCTGATCTGGGGATGAGCCTCAGAACCTTCAGTCGACGTCTCAAGGAAGAAGGCACAAGCTATCGCGATATTGTGGACGATCTAAGATGTGATCTGGCCCAGACTTTCATCACAAATGGCATGACTCTGTCTGAAATCTCATACGCGCTGGGCTATGCCGATCAGGCTGCTTTTTCGACCGCCTTCAAACGGTGGACAGGTCAACCGCCCAGCGCCTTCAAGACCCGAGTGGAACATCCCATTCGGACAGCTGGCCGGGGGTCATCAGCCTGAAAAACCTCGCCCCGGCCTGTCCCATGAGTGGACAAGACCGATATAGAAAGGCACACCGCCCCGGCCTTGTGCATTCGCGCCAACGTGATGCGAGAACCAGCCAATGTGAACGAAAAAAGGCGCCTCTGAGGGGCGCCTTTGTTCTGATATATCTTTGTTCTTATTGATCCAGGAAAGACCGGAGTTTTCGTGAACGGCTGGGATGCTTCAGCTTCCGCAGCGCCTTGGCCTCGATCTGACGGATCCGTTCGCGGGTCACGCTGAACTGCTGGCCGACTTCTTCCAAAGTGTGATCGGTGTTCATGCCGATGCCAAAACGCATCCGCAGAACCCGTTCTTCGCGCGGGGTGAGCGAGGCCAGAACCCTTGTGGTGGTTTCCTTGAGGTTTTCCTGAATGGCGCTGTCCAGGGGCAGCACAGCATTCTTGTCCTCGATGAAGTCGCCCAATTGGCTGTCTTCCTCGTCGCCAATCGGCGTCTCCAGAGAAATCGGCTCTTTGGCGATCTTCATCACCTTGCGCACTTTCTCGAGCGGCATCTGCAACTTTTCGGCCAGTTCTTCCGGCGTCGGCTCGCGGCCGATTTCATGCAGCATCTGACGGCCCGTGCGCACCAGCTTGTTGATCGTTTCGATCATATGAACCGGAATACGGATCGTGCGGGCCTGATCTGCGATCGAGCGGGTGATCGCCTGGCGGATCCACCAGGTCGCATAGGTCGAGAACTTGTAGCCACGACGGTATTCGAACTTGTCCACCGCCTTCATCAGGCCGATGTTGCCTTCCTGAATAAGATCAAGGAATTGCAGGCCGCGGTTGGTGTACTTTTTGGCGATCGAGATCACCAGGCGCAGGTTGGCTTCGACCATTTCCTTCTTGGCCTGCCGCGCCTCTTTCTCGCCCTTCTGAACCTGCTGCACGATGCGGCGGAATTCCGAGATATCCAGACCGACATACTGGCCGACCTGAGCCATGTCGTTGCGCAGTTCCTCGACCTTCGCGGTCGAGCGTTCGATGAACATCTGCCATCCCCGGCCCGGCTTTTCGGCCATCTCGGCCAGCCAGTTCGGATCCAGCTCACGTCCCCGATACGCTTCGATGAACTCACGGCGGTTGATGCGTGCCTGATCGGCCAGCTTGACCATCGCGCTGTCCAGAGACATGACGCGGCGGTTGATGCCATAAAGCTGGTCGATCAGCGCCTCGATCCGGTTGTTGTGCAGGTGAAGGCCATTCACCAGCTCGACGATCTCAGCCCGCAGTTTCTGATAGGTTTCTTCGTCCTTTTCACTGAACGTACCGTCTTCGTTCAGCGTGGCCGAAATCCGGCTGTCCTGCATTTCTGACAGCATCGAGAAGTCGGTCGAGATACGCTCCAACGTGGTCAGGACCTGATCCTTCAGCGCCGCTTCCATCGCGGCCAGTGACATGTTGGCCTGATCGTCTTCGTCGTCATCGTCATCGTTGTTCAGCGGGTTGCCATCCGCATCCAGCTCGGGGCCGGTATCCTTGGCTGGCTTGTTCGCCTGCACGGCCGAGGTATCGACGACCGGCTCTTCAACGTCACCGTCCTCGTCCAACTGGTTGCCGAATGTGGTTTCCAGATCAATGACATCCCGCAGAAGAATGTCTTCGGACAACAATTCGTCATGCCAGATGGTGATCGCCTGAAAGGTCAGCGGGCTTTCACACAGGCCCGCAATCATCGTGTTGCGACCGGCTTCGATCCGCTTGGCGATTGCGATCTCACCCTCGCGGCTCAGCAGTTCGACCGACCCCATCTCACGCAGATACATGCGCACAGGGTCGTCGGTGCGATCCAGCTTTTCAGTGCCGGAACCGGCCAGTGCAACCTCACGGTTGCTTTCCGCGGCAACCAGTTCGGTCGAGCCTTTGTTCTCTTCTTCTTCGGCCTCTTCATCTTCGATGATGTTGATGCCCATCTCGGACAGCATCGACATTACGTCTTCGATCTGTTCCGAACTGACCTGATCAGGCGGCAACACCTGATTGAGCTGGTCGTAGGTAATGTAACCTTTCTCGCGAGCCTCGGCGATCATCTTCTTGACGTTCGCCTGGCTCATGTCCAGCGAGATTTCCTGTTCCTGCTCGTCGGATTTGCGGTCTTCGTTCGTATCCTTGGCGGCCATTCAATGCTCCTGCAGGGATGGGTGATTCGTCTCAGCCGAATCATTAGCGCGTATAAGTGATTCGGCCACCCGTTTACCCGTTTTTCTTTTCCAGTGCCTTACGAAAACACCACTTATCGGCGTTTCCGCTCGAATTTGATGCCAGACATGATCGCCGCAAACGCGTCTTTCTCGTCACGATTGATTCGCGCCCCATTGTCAGCAATGTCGAAAACGGCCCTATCCTCGTTCTGGCTTCGACTCGTGCGGTTGCGCTCTTCGGCGGCTTGCGCCAGCCGGTATGTCAGCGCCTCATCGGGCAGATCGGACAGTTCTTCCGCCGCTTCGGCAATCTCGGCATCCAACCCCCGGAGCGCTTTGATCTTTGCGAGTTCCTCGGCCAGTGTCATCTCGGCCTTTTCAACGTCGCCTGGCTTGGACACACAGGGGATGACTGCCACATGGCGAAGGGTCAGCAGGTTTTCAAGGGCGTCAGGCCCCATTGATGCGATAATGTGGTCTTTCAGGTTGTCCGGATCATCAATTGCGTGACGCAGAACAGCATCGCGCAACGCCGCGTAGTCAGGATTGTGACATTCCATTTCTTCCAACTGTTGCTCAAATTGGACAACAACCTTGGGATTCAGAATTGAAATCGCCAGAATAGCGGCTTCACGCAGCTGGATATCCGCGTTTTCCGAAGAGGCCAGAAACGAACTGCGCGCGCCCGGCGTCGCGGTCTGCTGCGGCTGCCATTTTCCCCGCGGTTGCCACGGACGGTTTTGAGGTTGTCGTCGGGGGCGGAACAGTTGCCAGCGCAGGTCTTTGATTTCCTGACCGTAATGCGAGCGGATCGAGGGATCTCGGATCAGCTTGATCTTGTCCCGCAGTGCCTTGTCCAGTGCTGCCTTGCGTTCCGGGCTGTCGAATACCTTTCCTTCGGTCTCGCGCTGCCACAGCAGTTTGACCATCGGCACGGCCCCTTCCAGAACGGCCTGAACGGCGCCCGGGCCTTCGGCGCGCAACAGATCGTCCGGGTCCTTGCCTTCGGGCATCAAGGCAAAACGCAGGGATTTTCCGGCCTCCAGCAGCGGCAGTGCCAGATCAACCGCCCGCATGGCCGCCCGCAGACCCGCGGCATCCCCGTCCAGTGCAATGATCGGTTCATCCGCGATCCGCCAGAGCAGTTGCAACTGATGTTCAGTAATGGCCGTTCCCAAAGGCGCAACCGACGCACCAAACCCCGCCTCGGCCAGCGCGATCACGTCCATATACCCTTCGGCCACGATCAGCGGCTGCCCTTTGCCCGCCGCCTGCCGCGCCGGACCTTGATTGTAAAGGCTGCGCCCCTTGTCGAACAACTCGGTCTCGGGCGAGTTCAGGTATTTCGCGTTGTCATTCGGATCCATCGCGCGGCCACCGAATGCAATGCAGCGCCCACGCGGATCACGGATCGGGAACATGATCCGGTTGCGGAAGGTGTCATAGGGTTTTTTGCCTTTGTTTGAAGGCTTGGCCAGCCCGGCGCCAAGGATCAGCTCCTCTTGGATGCTCTTGCCGCGCAGGTGATCCCAAAGCGCCTGCCAACTGTCCGGCGCAAACCCGATCTCCCACCGATCCAGCGCGCTTTGATCCAAACCCCGGCGCGACAGGTAATCCCGTGCCTCTGCCCCCGCCGCTGTTTTCAGCTGCAAGCGGAAAAACTGCACCGCCTGTTCCATCACATCGGCAAGCTGACTGCGGCGATCCTGCTTTTCCTGTGCTTTCGGATCCCGCGCAGGCATCGGCATGCCAGCCTCGCGGGCGAGGATCTCCACCGCTTCGATGAACGAAACATTTTCCGTTTCTTTTACAAAGCTGATCGCGTCGCCCTTGGCGTGACAGCCGAAGCAGTAATAAAACCCCTTCTGATCATCGACATGGAATGAGGCCGTCTTTTCGTGATGAAACGGGCAAGGCGCCCACATGTCACCTTTGCCTTGATTGGATTTGCGCTGATCCCAAATCACCTTGCGCCCGACGACCTGAGACAGGCTCAGGCGGGTGCGCAGTTCATCCAGAAATCCTGGGGGCAGTGACATGGGTCAAACCTGACAGAAACAGGAAAGCGCGCCAAGGGGAAGGCGCGCGTTTGTCCACAGGGAAATGTCCGGGCTGTGGATTATTGCTGCAAACACAGCTCAAGCCAAGCGGCGCCCAGATCCTTTTTGCGCACGTCGCGCATCTTTTGTTCATAGACCCACGGTGTGATCAGCGGAATCGCGGCGTTGTAGTTCTCGGGCCATGTCGGGCCACTATCAGCCACGGCTTGCGCTACATCGCGTTCTTTCACGCGGTCCAGCCGCGCGTTTTGGATCGCTGCCACTACATCCGCCTGATACTTGCAGCTTTGTTCCTTAGTTTCCTGAGCGGCCAAAGGGGTGGCCAGCAGAGCCGCGACAATGGCTATACGCAACATGGAGGTCTCCGGGATTCGTTTCTCTGAGTGTCTACTATCTGTCAAACTAACGGGCCGCCATCGACATTCAAGCCGCGGCGTGTACCGGCGGGGCGAAATGATCACCCCGCCCACCTGCTTCAGAGCCCCTTGGCGCGATAGCTTTTGGCCACGCGGTCGATCGCCACGATATAGGCCGCAGTACGCAGGTCTTCGACATCGTCGCGGCTGTGCCACACTTCACGCATCGACTGGTAGGCAATCCGCATCGTATCGTCGAGGCCTGAGCGCACCAGTTCAAGCTCATCGGCACCCTTGAGGTATTTTGCCTTGAAGTCCGGCGACATCGACCACGCGTCACCCAGATAACGGTCCAGCCGCTCTAGCTCGCTGACGATCAGTTCATGTCGCGCCTCTTCCTGCCGACGCTGCATCCGGCCGAAACGAATGTGGCTGAGGTTCTTGACCCATTCAAAATAAGACACCGTCACACCACCCGCGTTGGCATACATATCCGGGATGATAACGGTGCCTTTCTTGCGAAGAATCTCATCCGCGCCAGCGGTGACCGGGCCGTTCGCTGCTTCGATGATCAAAGGTGCCTTGATCCGATCCGCGTTGGAAAGGTTGATGACACCCTCCAGGGCAGCCGGAATCAGAATATCACACTCAGCCTCCAGAACGCTTGTGCCTTCCGCTGAATGAGTCGCGTCCGGATAATCCTTGACGCCGCCATGCTTGACGATCCACTGGCGGACGGCTTCGACGTCGATACCATCCGGGTTATAGAGCGCTCCGTCCCATTCAATGATACCTACAACGCGTGAACCGTCCTCCTCGCTTAGAAACTTCGCAGCGTGATAGCCCACATTGCCGAGCCCCTGCACCACAACACGCTTGCCGTCCAGCTTGCCCGACAGGCCTGCCGCCCTGACATCTTCGGGGTGACGGAAAAATTCGCGCAGAGCGTACTGAATGCCACGTCCGGTGGCTTCAACCCGCCCAGCGATACCACCTGCGTTCAATGGCTTGCCGGTCACACAGGCCCGTGCATTGATGTCGGTGGTGTTCATCCGGGCGTATTGGTCGGCCATCCAGGCCATTTCGCGTTCGCCCGTTCCCATGTCGGGCGCGGGAACGTTTTGCGACGGGTTGATCAGATCCCGCTTTGCAAGTTCATAGGCAAAGCGTCGCGTGATTTGCTCCAGCTCGTGTTCTTCGTATTTCCGCGGATCAATGCAAAGCCCGCCTTTCGATCCGCCAAAAGGCGTTTCGACAAGAGCGCATTTGTACGTCATCAACGCAGCCAGCGCTTCGACCTCATCCTGGTTCACCGCAGTGGCATAACGAATGCCGCCTTTGACCGGCTCCATATGTTCAGAATGGACGGACCTGTATCCGGTGAACGTATGGATCTCACCGCGCAGACGCACACCGAACCGAACTGTATAGGTCGCGTTGCAAACCCGGATTTTCTGCTCCAGCCCCGGCGGCAGTTCCATCAGGGCGGCCGCCCTGTTGAACATCAGGTCAACACTCTCGCGAAAGCTTGGTTCTTGGATGCCGGTCATAAAATCCTCCGTACCGCTGGATGACGAAACGTCATGACGTTTTGTCGCACCAACCAAGTCTGGCTGCAATCAAACAATGCACTTTTTTTCATCACCTTCTTAACAGAGACTTGAGGGCCTGATGGTGAGTCGCCCAATCCAGTCAACCGCTTAACTGATTGTCTTCAATTCATCGACAGACCAGGGGAAAACGTGAAAATTATACCCCTTGAGTGCGCAAAAAGGCCAAAACCAAGCCTTTTTCGCCCAATTCACGCCACGTTTGAAAATTAAATTTAACCGGAATTTCCTTTCTTTGGCGCACGACTTCTATGTGCGAGGCGGAGTCATCAAATGATAATTTTCTCGCTTCAGAACGACGGCTCGAAGCCGAAACACAAGATTTCCCGGTTGCGGCTGTTTGCCCGAAAAGAAGACGGCACTTTTACGATATTCACCCTGCTCATTTTAATCCTGATGCTGGCCATTACCGGCATGGCGATGGATCTGATGACGTACGAGCGCGACCGCGCCAGCCTGCAATCCACGCTGGACCGTGCGGTGCTTGCTGCAGCAGATCTTGACCAAAAGCTGCCACCCAAGGATGTTGTCGACGCCTATATGGAAAAGGCCGGGCTGGGCCATCTTGAGAAAACCGTGACCGTCACCGAAGGGTTTGGCTCCAGAAAGGTGGCCGCGACCGCCAATGCAGTCGTTCCGACGCGTTTCATGAGGTTCGGAAAAGTTACCGAACTGAATATGAAAGCGGCAAGCACTGCCATAGAGTCCATCGGTTCTGTTGAAATCTCGCTGGTTCTGGACATGTCCGGTTCCATGACAAGGTCTTCTGCGACCGCCGGAAAGTCGAAGATCGAAGTCTTGAGAACTGCGGCGAAGGGCTTTGTCACCAAAATGCTTGAGGAATCTGGTGAAACGAAGATTTCGATGTCGATTGTCCCCTATGCCACTCAAGTCAATGCCGGGCAGGACATTCTGGGTAAATTCACCAACGTGACCTCAGAGCACAACTATTCCCATTGCGTGAACTTTACTTCCGGACAATTCGGATCTGCGACGCTTAGCCCGAATACCTTCTATCAGCGTACTGGGCATTTCGATCCTTGGCGATACAATTCGGCAAACGTCAACGGCGTTTCAACCGATGGAGAACAGCCCCCGGCCTATTTCGTATGCCCTGTTCGCAGCGGCAGTGAAATTACAGCTGTCACCGACAATGTCCAATATCTGCACAACCGCATCGATGCCCTGACCGCAAGTGGCAACACATCTATCGACGTAGGCATGAAATGGGGTGTCGGCATGCTGGATCCGTCATTCCAGCCTGTGATCAATGCCTTGGCCACCGAAAACAAGGTTCCTGCAAAATTCGCTCTGCGCCCGGAATCTTATGACTCGGACGTGCTTAAGGTCGTAATCGTAATGACCGACGGGCAAAACACTTCGCAGTACATGTTGGACTCGTCCGCGCGTAGTGGCCTGACTGAAGTTTGGTTCAACCCTGACTATCAAAGACCCGACGGGAAAAAGGGTGAATATAGTATCCGCTATTCGACCAACCCGGATCGTTGGGTCTGGATGCAACATACAGAAGAAAACGGCAGCTATGTCACGGCAGGCCATCCTTTTGGGAATCCACCCAATGAAAACTCCTCTAACGAAGAGATTGGCACCGCCACTCGCCTGACCTATCCCGAGCTTTTTGCCCGAGCTTCGCTGTGGTGGAACGCCAAGAACAACTTCTATTGGCAAAGCAACCACGAGAATAACTGGTACTACGGCCTCAGAAAATCAGTGGGATCTTCCACAAAGAACGCGCGCACGACCAGCATCTGCGGCGCGGCCAAAGACAAGGGTGTCATCATCTATGGCATCGCTTTCGAGGCCCCCACCAGCGGCTTGAATACCATCAAGTCCTGCGCAAGCTCGGACAGCCATGTTCACAATGTAGCTGGATTGGATCTGGACAAGGCGTTTACTGCGATTGCTTCGTCCATCCGCAAATTGAGGCTGACGCAATGATCCGCAAATCACTGTCAAAACTCCGTACTTTCAAGCGATCCGAGTCCGGGAACGCGACGATCGAATTTGTCATGATCATTCCGTTTTTCCTGGCATTCATTGGTATTGGTGGAGAGATGTCGATAATCACCACCAAGCACGCCGCGCTGGAACGGGGAGTTGATCTGGTCGTTCGGGATATCCGTCTGGGCACAGGCACCAACTGGAGCCACGATGTAATCAAGGACCGGATTTGCGACATTTCCGGTATCAAGAATTGTAAAACCAACCTGCGGCTGCAAATGCTCCGCCAGAACGCATTCAATGGTATCGTACTTTCGGACGAAATACCCTGCACCGACAGTTCGGAAGACCCCAAACCAGTGCTCGACTTCAAAAGCGGGGCCTCAAACGAGTTGATGATTTTGCGGGCCTGCCTGCGTATCGATCCTGTTCTGGAAAGCTCGATCATCGCAAACACAGTGGTCGACGAAAGTGGCCACTATGCAGTGACAGCAACGACCGCATTCGTGCAGGAGCCACGGTAAAGCTATGTTTGTATTCAGAAACGTGAAAAACCGCATCAAGGCCTTCAAGCAGGACGAAAGTGGTATTCTGACCGTCGAGGCCATCATGATCTTCCCGCTGTTGTTGTGGACGATTACGTTTACGTTCACCGCATTCGAGGGATTTCGTCAAAGCGCGTCGAACCTGAAGGCTGCCTATACGGTCAGCGATCTGATCTCACGTGAATCGGCCGCCGTGACTGATGTTTACATCGACTCGCTTCACGAACTTATGGGCGAAATGGTCAACAACCGGTCTGAAGTGCGCATGCGTGTCTCGCTGATCCGTTTTGACGAGAACGACAACCGCCACTACGTGGATTGGTCGACCGTGCGCGGCTATGACACGGAATGGAACGACAACAACATTCAGGAAATCGAAAACCGTCTGCCGCCGATGCCGGATCAGGACACGGTCATTCTGGTGGAAACATCCAACGAGTATATTCCTCAGTTTAAACCTGGCTGGGATCTGGCGACCGGCATTAACTTTCAAAACTTCATCTTCACCCGTCCCCGCTTTTCCACCAAGGTCGCTTGCAACCTAGTGCGCCCTCCGGTCGTCTGCGTGGATAATAGCGCTTAAGACTTCTGACATGAACTTGGCCTCGGCGGCAGACGTCATGCCGCCGACGCCGACCCGGCGACCAATCCGCCACCACAATCCGGGGGCCCATTGGTACGTATCTTTGTGCTTGGTGCGAACCAGAAAGCCGTTTGACGGCTTGAACGCGAATACGCCGCGATCCACCGACTCAATATCAGCCACCTTTGCGATCATTTGACCTGACCCGGTACGCAATTCCGACTGTGTCAGTTCAATATGGTCCTGGGTCGCGTGCCATACACGATAGGCCAGCCAAAGCGACGCGCCCCCTACGGCAAACAGAAATACTTGCCACGCCGGTTCGGGCGGCGATGCCAAAGCGACGTATGTGACCAGCACCCCAACCGTCGACAGCATCCCTACTCCGATCCACCGTCTGGGGGATGATGCCTGAATCGTTGCCAGCACTTCGTCCTGCATGGATGTCTCCTGTCCGTTCCGCTTCGACTTAGCGACTTTCCAGGGGAAACAACAGGGCTTTGGTTGCTTAGCAAATTTGCACAGCTCCGGTTAATTAACGCTGATTGACCGCAATCACGCAGGGGTTACATGCTGATCAAACGAACCGGAGGCGAATATGTCCCTTAGACCCACACTGGAAACACGCAGGGCCACCCCGACGATGGAAGGGGCTGGCGTGAAACTTCACCGCGCATTCGGGTTTCAGGACCCGTCCGAACTTGATCCTTTCCTGCTGTTCGACGACTTCAGGAACGAACGCCCGCAGGACTATAAGGCTGGTTTTCCCTGGCATCCGCATCGCGGAATCGAGACGATCACCTATGTTCTGGCCGGATCGGTCGAGCATTCGGATTCGCTGGGCAACACCGGCACGTTGGGCGCGGGCGACGTACAGTGGATGACGGCGGGGTCCGGCATCCTGCATCAGGAAATGCCGCAGGGAAACACCTCGGGGCAGATGCACGGGTTTCAGCTGTGGGGTAACCTGCCTTCGGATCAGAAGATGACTGCCCCGCGCTATCAGGATGTTCAAAGCAAGGATATCCCCGAAGTCACTGATGACGACGGCACCACCGTTCGTGTGATTGTCGGAGAGTTCTGGGGCAAAACCGGCCCCGTGGACGGCATTGCGGCAGATCCACAATATCTGGACATCTCGGTTCCGGCGGGTGTGAAGAAGACCTTTCGCATCGACACTTATCGCCGAGCCTTCGCCTATGTCTTTCAAGGTCAGGCAGCTTTTGCAGATGCGTCACGCCCGTCCGGTGTGCTGTTGGAAAAAGAGGTCGCCGGGCAAGAGGTGAATATCCGGGATATGTCGGGTGACCGCACGCTTGTCCGTTTCGGGACGGGGGACGAAATCACCGTTCAGGCTGGCCCCGAAGGCGTTCGGTTTCTGTTGATCTCGGGGGCTCCGATCAATGAGCCCGTCGCATGGCACGGGCCCATTGTGATGAACACGCGGTCCGAATTGGAACAAGCGTTTCGCGAACTGCGAAACGGGACCTTCATTCGCCCTGCGCACTGACACAGTGACTGTCTGGCCCTGTCAGGCTGTCACCGCCTTATGCACCATGTTCCAATAAATCTGTTCGACCTCGTCCAGTGACAGCCGCCCTCCGGACCTGTACCAGGTCATCACACCGTTCAACATGGCAATCACCGCCAGCGTGGCGATCTTGGTGTCCGGTATCGCAAACTGACCAGCCTGCTGGCCAGAGTGAAGAATGTCCTCCAGCGCGTTTTCGTATTGGCGCCGAAGGTCTTCGATTTCAGCGAAGTTTTCGGGCGAGAGGTTGCGCAGTTCCATATAGGCGATGAACACCTCGTCTGGGCGTTGCAGGTGGAAACGAATGTGAAAACCGACAAATCTGCGCAACGCTTGCTGGCAGTCATCGCAGCGCTCTAGCGCGTTGAGCGCCGAAAGCAGATCCTGCATATGCTCTCGCATCAACCGATACAGCAAACTCTGCTTGTCCGGCGTGTAATTGTATAGCGCCCCCGCCTGAACGCCGACCTCTTTCGCGATCTGCCGCATCGAAACCGCGGCATAGCCGTGGCGGGCAAACAGGTTCAGGGCCGCCTTTCGAATGCGCGGGCCTGTGATATCAGAGTGGGAGCCTTGAGTACGTGCCATCCGCCCACAGTATCTGAACAAATGTTCATATAGAACCCCGCTTGATCGGCGCCGGCAAAAGGTGCATCACGAAATGACGAACGAAACCGAAAAGCGTGCCACATGAAACTGCTGCCTGTTCTGCCTCTTATTCTTGTGTTTGCCGGGTGTTCAGACTTTCCCGAACTTGAAGGCAGTGAACCGGCCTCGGTCAAATCGGCCCCCTATCCGCGCCTTGTTCCGGTGCAGGAAACGTTGGGGCCTTCGATTGATCCCGTAAGCCAGGCCGCAGAGGTGGAGGAAGACCTGACGCAGCGCAGCGAGGCGCTTGCGAAAAAGGCCCAGGCGCTGCAAAACGCGCAAACCAACTAAAGCGTGACATTTGACCTCGACAATCCCCCGGTGACGGATTGCACCCTTGGCCTGAACCCGATAAGGCAGCGCTGATCGGGCAGGCGTCCGAATGCAGACAAGTTTCGAGCGGAAAGGAACCCACGACATGACACAGGCACTGCGGCTGGGAATTGCGGGCTTGGGAACTGTCGGCGTGGGTGTCGTCAAGATTGTTCGCCGCCACGCAGATTTGCTGAAGGCGCGCACGGGCCGGTCGATTGAAATCGTGGCCGTATCGGCGCGGGATCCGAACAAGGACCGCGGCGTGAACCTGTCGGATTGTGCCTGGGAAACCGACCCGGTTGCGCTGGCGAAACGTGACGATATCGATGTCTATGTCGAACTGATGGGCGGCGAAAACGGTCCGGCCAAGGCCTCGGTCGAAGCCGCGTTGGCCAGCGGCAAAGACGTCGTGACCGCCAACAAGGCATTGTTGGCCATTCACGGGCAGGAACTGGCCGAACAGGCCGAAGCTGCTGGCCGCGTCATCCGGTTTGAGGCCGCAGTCGCGGGCGGTATCCCCGTAATCAAATCCCTGACCGAAGGGTTGGCCGGAAACGAGATCACGCGCGTGATGGGCGTGATGAACGGCACCTGCAACTACATTCTGACCCGGATGCAATCGCAGCGTCAGGGCTATAACGCCCTTTTCGACGAATGCGCCGAACTTGGGTATCTTGAGGCCGACCCCAATCTGGATGTCGGTGGCATCGACGCCGCGCACAAACTGGCTTTGCTGGCCTCGATCGCTTTTGGCACCAAGCCGAATTTCGACGGGATTGAGATCGAAGGCATTCAGCAAATCAGCCTCGACGATATCGACCAAGCCGAGGATATGGGCTTTCGCATCAAATTGCTGGGCGTCGCGCAGCGCACCGCGCGCGGGCTGGAACAGCGGATGCAGCCTTGCCTTGTGCCCAGCGACTCGCCCTTGGGGCAATTGGAAGGCGGCACCAACATGGTGGTGATCGAAGGCGACGCGGTTGAACAGGTTGTGCTGCGCGGCCCCGGTGCGGGTGAAGGCCCGACGGCCAGCGCCGTGATGGGCGACGTGTGCGATCTGGCACGCGGGCTGCAAATCCCGACCTTTGGCCGACCGGCCAAATCGCTTGAGGCTGCGGCCCCCGCCGTCACGGGCCTGCCGGCGCCTTATTATCTGCGGCTGGGTCTGCTGGATAAACCGGGCGCACTGGCCAAGGTTGCAGCCATTCTGGGCGATGCCGGTGTTTCCATAGACAGGATGCGCCAATATGCCCATGCCGAAAGCACGGCGCCTGTGCTGATCGTTACCCACAAAACCACCCGCGCCGCGCTGGACGTTGCGCTGGACGGGTTCCGGGACACAGATGTGGTTGCCGGTGCCCCCGTCGCGTTGCGGATTGAAGAGGTTTGAACTTGCGGCCTGCATGAAACGCAAGCTATGCCGATAGAAACGGCTTAAATGACCAGAGGATACATGACAATGAGTGCTGCCAAAACCGATTTCAACGACCGCCTGCTGTCTCTGGGGCTGGCAAGGGTGGCGGAACAGGCTGCGCTGGCCTCGGCTTCGCTGGTGGGGCGTGGTGACGAGAAAGCCGCCGACCAGGCCGCCGTGAATGCCATGCGCGAACAGCTGAACATGCTGGACATTGCTGGCGTCGTGGTGATCGGTGAAGGTGAACGCGACGAAGCACCGATGCTTTATATCGGCGAAGAGGTCGGCACCGGAAACGGCCCCGGCGTGGACATCGCGCTGGATCCGCTGGAAGGCACAACGCTGACCGCAAAGGACATGCCCAACGCGCTGACCGTGATTGCCATGGGCCCGCGCGGCTCGATGCTGCATGCGCCCGACGTTTACATGGACAAGCTTGCTGTTGGTCCGGGCCTGCCCGAGGGCGTCGTCAATCTGGACATGTCTCCACGTGAACGGGTGGAATCCTTGGCAAAAGCCAAGAACTGCAAGCCTGCGGACATCACCGTCTGTATTCTGGAACGTCCCCGTCACGAGGCGATGATCGCCGAAGTGCGCGAAACCGGAGCATCGATCCGCCTGATCACCGATGGTGACGTGGCAGGTGTCATGCATTGCGCAGAAAGCGAAGTGACCGGCATCGACATGTATATGGGCCAGGGTGGCGCCCCCGAGGGGGTTTTGGCTGCCGCTGCGCTGAAATGCATGGGCGGTCAGATCTTTGGTCGCCTGTTGTTCCGCAACGATGACGAGCGGGGCCGTGCTGCCAAGGCGGGTATCACCGATCTGGACCGGGTCTATTCGCGCGATGAGATGGTGACCGCAGATGTGATCTTTGCCGCAACGGGTGTAACCGGCGGTTCTCTGTTGCCGCGCATCAAGCGCGAGCCGGGTTGGGTGGAAACCACGACGCTGCTGATGCGTTCAAAGACCGGGTCCGTACGCCGCATGTCGTATCGCACCCCCACCTGGCCGCACGATAACGCCTAACGGCTTGCGCCGTTGCCTCCGGCGGGAGTATTTGGGAAAAGATGAAAAGGCCGGGTCCGAAAGGATCCGGCCTTGGTTCACAAGGGGCAGGCAATGGGTTTTCTTGGCGTAGAACAATCACTGACCGGGCGGCGCTGGGTTGGCCCGGAAGCCGAGCTGGAGCGGGCTGCCGAGATGATGACTCAACAGACCGACCTGCCGCGTGCGGTATGTCAGGTTCTGGCCCGTCGTGGCGTGCCGGTCATGGAGGCGCGCGGCTTTCTGGACCCCAAGCTAAAGGAGCTGCTGCCAGATCCCCGCGACATGAAGGACATGGAAACGGCGGCGGCGCGTTTTCTGGACGCCGTACGCCATCGCCAGAAAATCGCGGTGTTCGCGGATTACGATGTTGACGGCGGCTGCTCTGCCGCTCTGCTGCTGGTTTGGCTTCGGCAGATGGGGTTGCAGGCGACGCTTTATGTGCCGGATCGGATTGATGAGGGATATGGTCCGAATGTTCCGGCAATGCGGGAACTGGCAACCAGCCACGACCTGATCATTTGCGTCGATTGCGGCACGCTCAGCCATGAACCGATTGCCGCAGCCACGGGGGCGGACGTGATTGTTCTGGATCACCACCTCGGCGGCGAAACCCTGCCGGATTGCGTCGCAGTCGTGAATCCCAACCGGCAGGATGAAAGCGGTGATCTGGGCTATTTCTGCGCGGCGGGTGTCGTGTTTCTGATGCTGGTCGAAGCAGGGCGCCAGCTGCGCGCGGCAGGCACAAAGGGGCCTGACCTGATATCGATGCTGGACCTGGTGGCCCTGGCAACCGTGGCTGACGTTGCGCCTTTGATCGGCGCCAATCGCGCCCTGGTTCGACAAGGCCTTAAAGTGATGGCCCAAAGGCAGCGCCCCGGACTTGTCGCATTGTCGGATGTCTCGCGCATGGATACGGCGCCCAACAGCTATCACCTGGGTTTTCTGCTTGGCCCCCGCGTGAACGCGGGTGGTCGCATCGGGCAGGCCGATCTGGGCGCCCGCCTGCTGAGCACGGATTCCCTGCACGAGGCACAGGCCCTGTCCGAACGTCTGGACGCGCTGAACACAGAACGCCGGGACATTGAAAACGCCGTGCGCGCCGCCGCGATGGAGCAGGCCGAGGGTCGCGGACTCGACGCACCGCTGGTCTGGGCCGCCGGTGAAGGCTGGCATCCGGGTGTGGTGGGCATCGTGGCGTCTCGTTTGAAGGAAACCGCCAACCGTCCGGCCGTCGTGATCGGCTTTGACGGTGATGAGGGCAAAGGCTCGGGGCGTTCGGTCTCGGGCGTGGATCTGGGGGCGTCGATCCAGCGGCTCGCGGCCGAAGGGTTGCTGGTCAAGGGTGGCGGTCACAAGATGGCCGCTGGACTTACCGTCATGCGCGACAAACTGGAACCTGCGATGGAACGCCTCAGCGAGTTGCTGGCAAAACAAGGCGCAGGTCAGGGCGGCCCTGCCGATATGAAGCTGGAAGGCGCCCTTATGCCGGGTGCCGCAACAGTGGATCTTGTCGAACAGATCGAACAGGCCGGACCGTTTGGTGCCGGAGCCCCTGCCCCGCGATACGCGCTTCCGGATCTTCAGGTGCGTTTTGCCAAACGTGTCGGGGAAACGCACCTGAAGTTGTCATTGTCCGATGGCATGGGTGGTGGGCTGGATGCGATTGCCTTTGGTGCCTTTGACGGTCCGATGGGCGAGAGACTATCAAATCATGGTGGCGCACGCTTTCATTTTGCAGGCCGGCTTGAGGTGAACAACTGGGGCGGGCGGCAATCCGTGCAGCTCAGGCTCGAGGACGCGGCAGAGGCAAATTGACGTCTCGCTCGGAAGGCGAAAAAACTTTCTCATCCCTGCGTTTTTCGGCTTGCGGGGGTCACGGTGAAACCGTAAAAGGCCCTCCACAAGCCAGCGTGGCCCGTTCGTCTATCGGTTAGGACGCCAGGTTTTCAACCTGGAAAGAGGGGTTCGATTCCCCTACGGGCTACCACTTGTGCTTGCGTCACTACCAAGTGGCCCGTTCGTCTATCGGTTAGGACGCCAGGTTTTCAACCTGGAAAGAGGGGTTCGATTCCCCTACGGGCTACCATTTTCTTATTCAACATCAACAAGCTACCGGAAAAGTCTCCCTGCGCGCGATTTCGGATTGATTATGCCTTGATGGTGCAGCCTAGAGGAAATACCGTCCTGCTTGTCAGCCGTGCATCTGGTCCTAAGAGATCCGTATACACGCAGGGAACCCTCAGTGTAAGCTTCTCAGGCCCCACCGGGGGTTCTTTTTGATCTAAGGCAGTTTCGCTTTCTGCTTTCACGAAGTGTTATCTACTGAAGAGCTAAATTAGTCAGTTAAAAAATAATGAGATACTTTGTCGAGCAGCTTGTTCCCTCTGAGGTATTGTTGAAGCAGGGGGTTTACCTTCAAACTTGTGCTCACATCGAGTTGTGCACGTGGCGAATTGTTCAGATGGTCGATGGAATTGACCCTTCGTCCCGCGCTCAAATTGAGGAATTTGTTCGCCTATAGCTAAACACCAGAAACATAGTTGCCAGACTCAGGCAATCGGCCGTTAAGTGCTACGCTCCGTTAGGGATACGACTACTTCTGTTAGCTGAGCGTATTCATTCAGGATTGCCAAACCGAAACATGGCTGCCCACGGCGCATGGAAACTTCATGCTTCAGGCCAAATGGAAATTGAGCATTATTTCATCAACAAGGCCAAAGAACTGCGTTATGTTTCAGAGAGGTTCGGAGATCGCGCTATAGAAGCCGCTCTAGAAGACGCAGACTTAATCTTGAGAGAAGCTATCCAACTGCATGAAGCGTTTGTTTCTCGAAACCTCAAGTATGTCTCGTTCACCGCCAACAATAGTTCTCAGGTTAAAACGACTAAATCGAACGCGTCAGCAGTACAGCATCTGGTTTCTCCCGTGCGAAACCAAACTCAAGTTGGATCACAAAACTTACTAAGGACATCAACCGCGTTGTCCCACGCATTTCGTTTAAGTCTGGGAAGCGGTAAGGGTTAGGCTCTCACAAAAAAGCTGCAAGCAGAGCATTTTGCAATTGGTCAGCCTTGGGAACTACTAAAAAACTACGCTACCCCCTTCGGGCTATCATTTCACCTGATCACACTCCGAACTTTTCTCGGCACAGGTTTTCGATCTTTTGCCCGGTGGATTTGTATTCGGGTGTGTTTTCTGCCGCGTAGTGAAAGTTTTTCATCAGCCCGGTCAGCTGCGTGAACACCTGCCTCACTTCGGCTTTGTCCGAGAAGACCGCTTTGGATTGCGTCACATCGTACACAAGCTTGAACGTCTTTATCTGCCGTTCAAGCGGCACTGTCGCATCGACTGTGTCAAATGCGTCCTGTTGCAAGTAGACCATATCGACGAACAAGGCTTTCTGTTGGGTTACAAAGTCGTCAATTGTGACGCCCTCTTCCCCAGTGACCTGCATCATCTGATCGACCTGTTCGCCTTTTTCGATCAGGGCCAACAGGGTGCGCACTTTGGCTGTCCAACCCGGCTCGGCGTTCCTGTCATACCAGTCGGACAATTGGTCGGTATACCGAGACCAGCTGAGCATTGGATCGACCGCTGGATAAAACCGCTTGTAGGCGCGTTCGGATGACAACCCGAGGAAACACTTGACCGTCGACAAGGTTGACTGGGTTACCGGCTCGTCAAAATTGCCGCCAGCAGGCGAAACCGTTCCGATCAGCGTCAGGCTGCCAAGATCGCCGTCATTCGTTTTCAGCGCCCCGGCGCGTTCGTACAAACCCTTGATCGAGCTTTCCAGATAGGCCGGGAACCCCTCTTCGCCCGGGATCTCTTCGAGCTTGCCAGAGGTCTCGCGCATGGCTTGCGCCCACCGGCTGGTGCTGTCGGCGATCAACAAGACATCATTGCCCATCTGGCGGTAGTATTCCCCCAACGTGATCCCGGTGAAGATCGACGCCTCGCGCGCGGCAACCGGCATGGAGGACGTGTTGCAGATGATGATCGTCCGATCCATCAGGCTGCCACCGGTGGTTGGATCGGTCATCTTCGGAAATTCCTCGATGGTCTCGACCACCTCACCTGCACGTTCGCCGCAGGCCACGACGATCACGATATCAACCTTCGCATTCCGTGCGATCAGGTTTTGCAGCACGGTCTTGCCCGCACCGAACGGCCCGGGAATACAGGCGGTGCCGCCGCGTGCAATCGGAAAGAACGTGTCGATCAGCCGTTGCGACGTCAGAACCGGTTCCGTGGGATACAACCGCTCGGACAGTGCGCGCTTCAGGATGTTTTCCGGCAATGGTCGCCGAACCGGCCATTTCTGCGAAAGCGTCAGCGTATGCTCGCCACCGTCTTCGTCTTCCAGTCGGGCCACGATGTCATGGATCGTGGCCGCGCCTTTTTGCACCCAGACCACCTTGTACACACCAGTCCAGTTGAACGGCAGCATGATCTTGTGGCTGAAATGGCCTTCGGGCACCGTTCCGATGCTGTCCCCGGCAGTGACCGTGTCACCCACCTTCACGGACGGTGTAAAGGACCATTTCGCGTTTTCATCCAAGGGCGCGACATCTGCGCCGCGCGGCAGGAAGGTACCAAATGCTGCTGCCACCTTGGGCAAAGGCGACTGCAACCCGTCAAACACCTGCCCCAGCAGCCCCGGCCCCAGCTCGACCGACAAGAGCTGACCTGATTGCTCCACCGGGTCGTCGACCGCCACCCCATCAGTGCTTTCATAGACCTGAACGTCCGCCATATCCCCACGTACGCGCAGCACTTCGCCCTTGAGCCTTTCCTGCCGCCCACCGGGGCCGGAACGCGAAGGCAATATGTAAACCACTTCGTTTTTGACCAGTTGACCGGGGTGGCCGGTCGCGTCCGGATTGGCCTGTATCCGCACAAGCCCTTCCTGAACAAGGACGACGCGTGCGGTCGATGAGTATTTGGCTGAGATTGGGGCTGTCATGCGCTTGCTCCCTCAAAATCGACATCAGCGAAGTCGGCCATGGCCTGTTGTGCCAGTTTCTCAAATCTCTTGGCGGCTTCCGCAGCGCTGCTTTGCGCCCAGCGGTCGAAGATGTTCCAGATCAGAACGTAGATGGCGACCGCCTCGAAATCGAACATGTGACGAGCCGCGTGCCGCTTGAGCTGCTTGTGGCTTATCGACAAAAGCAGACGTTCCAGACCCAGCGGATCTTCGTTTTCCAGCAATTGAGTTGCCTCTTTGATCCAGGGCATGAGCCGTTCCAGCCGAAAACTGGGATCACCCCAATTGGCTGGGATGTGGCGGCTCCATCGTCCGACTCCGAATGGGCCTGAAGGCGCCGGTTCTCCGCGTTTTCTCAGGCGCAATGCCGCGACCACCGAGCGTAGTTCCATGCGCTCCATGAAGAGTTTGCGCAAGGTGGGCTGAGGGATGTCCAGCATCGCTTTCTTGCAGCGCTGGATCGCCTGAGCGTCGGTGACATCCATGTCGTAGGCGCTCCAGCTCAACGCGTGCTCGAGGATCTTCAAAACTTTGCTGTCCTCCGGTGTCAAAGCCGTCAATCGACGGTCCAGCCTGATACGTGACAGGGGCGGCTGCTTGGCAACGAACAACCGTTCCGAACCCGGAAGGCTGCACATCAACGCGATATAGGCGTCCTGTTTTGACATCTCAGCGGATGACCCCTTCCAGAACGGCACGGAACCGGGGCTGCAAATGCTCCATCAACAGCGATGCCACTGCCTTATCCGTAAGGTCCAGAACAACACCCTGATCTTCTGCGCGAACGCGGATGCCTTCCTGCACGTCATCGGCTGCGTGCAACTCGACATTCTCGCGCAGCATCTTCGCAGTCAGCCCAAGAACATATTTTGTCAGCTTGCCGGATTGAATGTCATCGGCGTTTTGCTTGATGTCTTCCTGCGTGGCGACCCTGGCAGGCAGGATAACGGAAACCTTGCCGTCCAGGTTTGCACCTTCCCCGGCCCGGCCTACCACCTCGAGGATCATCTGCCTCAGAAGCTCGGGATCGGACATCTCTTTGGTTACAAGGCGTTCGACATCTGCCTTGAAGCGATCCGTCAGACCCGCCTTCATGGTCAGCACGGCATCCCGCATCGCGGTGTTCAATGCTTCTTCGCCGGCAGCCCTGTAATTGTCTGTCTCCGTGCGGGCTTTCTTTTTCAACTCCTCGGCTTCGCGCTTTGCCTCTGCCACGATGCGCGCGGCTTCGGCTTTTGCTTCCGCGCGCAATTTTTCGGCTTCGGCCTGACCAGCGGCAACCCCATCGTTGCGCAATTTGTCGATCAGCGCGTCAACCCCATGCGCAATCGTTCTGTCTTGTGCCATCAGCTGATCCCCGCACTGATGACCAACGCAAACACGAAGGCAAAAACACCAAACCCTTCGATGATTGCGGCAGGGGCCAGAGCAAGGCCAAAAATCTCGGGCTTTTCCTTGGTCGCATTGATCGCAGCCGCACAGGCCCGACCCTGCCAGATGCCGCAATACATCAGTGCGATACCCGACAGGATGCCGATCCCGAACAGACCGCCTGCGTTTTCAGGTGTCACGTCGCGGTTCAGGGTAAACATGATGACGATCCCATAGATGACCATCGTTGAGGGAAACGCGGATACACCCACGAAACGGCCATAGCCGCCCTCGGTTTCCGTCATGGCCCCGATACTGGCCATCCCGGCGATCGAACACCCTATGGCGCTGGCCGCAGCCCCCAACGCCATTGGCGCATAAATACCCAGCCAACCCAGTGTAAGAACAAGCTCATTCATTCCTGAACCTCCTTGCGGGCAAATGGACGAAAGATGATGCCTTCATCCGGCAGACCCCATTTAAAGAATTCGATGTAATTGAGACGCAAACCGTGCACGACGCCGCTCATCATCGCGAGCGCGAAGTTCAATACATGACCTATGATCAATATCAGCAGCCCAAACAGAATGCCCGGCCCCCTAAGGGCCTGCATGACCGACACCGCCAGATCATTGAACGTGATCGCCAGCGAGGCCGAAGCAAGGCCCAACGCGAAAAGACGCATATAGCTGAGAACATCCCCAAAGGCGCCCATCGCCCCGGCAAGGCTTTGAACCCCTTCGAGCAAACGCCAGACCCAGTCCATCGGCCTCTGGATGACCCGCTCGCTGGAAAACAGGACAATCGCCACGATGCCGGCGGTCAGGATAGCTGCGCCCGGCACCGGAGACTTCCCGTTCATGTAGCCGAGCCAAAGGACAAACCCGCCGATCAGGGCCGCAATCCAGCCCAGATTGGCAACCGCCTTGCGTTGCCCCCACGCCGCGCGGGCCGCAAGTGCGTTGGCCAGGACAAGGTGGATAACGCCAACGACGATCGAGACCATCATCATCGCGCCGAAATCGTTCAAATCCAGCACCTTGAGCCTTGCCCAAATCGAGCCCCCAGCCGGTGACACCCCGAAATAGCTGCCCACCATGACCCCGTAAAATATCGTAACCGCCGATATGATCAGGCCGAACAGACGCCAGGATCTTTGACCAGCGGTGCGGTCCATCCGTCTCCAAAAGGCCAGCACCGCCAGCAGGATGACGGCGCCGTACCCGGCATCCGCAACGATCATGGCAAAGAAGATCGCAAAGGACGCCGAGACGATGACGCTGGGGTCCCAGTCTTGATATCCGGGCACCTGATAGAACAGCGCCAGATCGACAGCGGCCCTGCGGTTTTCAGGCTGCTCCAGCAAGGTCGGAGGCGCGTCGCCCGGCCCCGGATCTTCAATCAGGACGGCTGAACCCTTGGCGTTTGCCATGGCAAGAACAGCATCCATCTGATCCACGGGAACCCACCCCTGCAAAGCAAACACTGCCTCTTCGTCGCGCACTTTCTGCGTTGCATGGGCAAGCTCGGCGGCACTTTCGGCGACGGACAGGTTCCGGCGCATCAATGTCAGATAGCGCGTCAGCGCCACGCGTTCGGCTTCCAACGCCTCGAGGGCGATCTCGGCCTCTTCCAACTGGGCCTCAAGCTCGTGTACTGGCAGCGAACCGACATGGGTTCGCGGAACAGGAAGAACACCATCATCGGGTTCGTAAGGTGAAATCAGAACGGCATACAGGTACCGGTGGTCTTCCTCCAATATCGCCCAGGGGAATCTGACCTCGGACAATGCATCCCGGTGCTTCAGCGGCAGCTGATAGAACCACAGCCTGTTGCCAGCCAGCGCATCGGTCGGCGGAAAATCCAAATCCCCCCAAGGTCGCACCTGGGCGATGCGATGCGCCAGAAAGTCACGCCGGTCCATTGTATCCCGAACGCGCTGCATGAGGTCGGTCACCTCGCGCACGAAACGATCCATGTCGAAATCAGACGCACGCTGGACCTGGCGGCGCGGATCAGGCACTTCTGCAAGGAAACGCAATGCCTTATACGCCTCTCTTGCACCGCGCTCACTGATCTTTTCCGGCTCTTTCGGTGTGGGAACAAGCGGCAAAACATGCATGCAGCCAAGGGCCTGAAGCGCCTCAAGCGTTTCCGCCTTTCGGGTAGCAGGCCCGATCAGAGACATCTTTTTCAGACGCGCAACGCTCATGTCAAAGCCTCCTGCGCGTGTTTGCGTTTCGAGATCTTCGACCGCACGACGGCCTGCATCTGTTCGTCGCTCAGGTAGATGCGGATCTTCTTGATGTTGGCCTTGGCGCGCGGGATCAGAACCTTTTCGAACAAGTTGACCCGCTGGGTGATGGTGGCCACCGCCTTGTCGAAGATGCGAACGCGTTCTTCGGCAATCTTCACCCGCACCCGCGCTTCGATGACGTCGTGCAGCAAAAGCGCAGCGGCATCGACCCAATGGGGCTTGGCCAAAACGGAATATGGGCGCACCACCACTTCGATCCGATCAAGGTCAGGCAGTTTGACCCCCACCACATTGACCTCTTTGACCTTGTAGTCCTTGAGCGTGACCAGCCCATCCAGAGCGACACCCTGCTGGGCCAGCATCGGCAGCTTTTCACCAACCTGCCGCACCAGCGCCTGCACCTTTTGCTCGAGGCGGTCGACCTCTTCCCGGGCCCGGACCCGTTCAGCCATCAACTGTTGTCGCTTCAGGTCCAGCGACGGCAGGAACCGCTCATAGCTTTTCAGCTGTGTCTGCTCGCGCGCAAGCGACGATTTATTCAGCTGCAACCGCGCCATTGGCATCCTTCGGGAAATACTTGTCGATCAATGCCTGCTTCATCAGCAACTGTTCCGGCGCAAAGCACTCTGCAAGTGTCTTCCAACCCAGATCCAGCGCCTCTTCCAGCGGGATCGAAACATTGATGTCCATAAACCGCGACCGGAACAGGCCGCCGAATTTCAGCAATTGGTGATCATAGTCTGACAGGTCGAAGGCCATCGCCTGTTTTTGCGCGGCATCGCGGCTTTCAGAATAGAAACGGATCATCGTGTTCATGATCTGCCCATGATCTTCGCGGGTGGTCTTGCCGATCACGTTCTGCTTGAGGCGCGACAGGCTGCCGAACGGATCGATCACGCCGGAATGCAGATAGAACTGCCCTTCAGTGATATAGCCGGTGTTGTCAGGCACCGGGTGGGTCACGTCGTTTCCGGGCATGGTCGTGACGGTCAGAACCGTGACCGACCCGCCTTTGGCATAGTCACAGGCTTTTTCGTATCGGCGCGCAAGCTGCGAATACAGGTCCCCCATATAGCCGCGCTGAGATGGCACCCTCTCCTGACTGATGCCAACCTCTTTCATCGCGTCAGCATAGGCGGTCATGTCCGTCAGCAGGACCAGCACGCGTTTGCCCTCTTCCACAGCGAACTTCTCGGCCACTGCCAATGCCATGTCCGGCACCAGCAGACGTTCGACCAAAGGATCCATCGCCTGATTGACGAACATGACGGTGCGCGAAAACACACCCGCATCTTCGAACGAGGTGCGAAACGTGTGGTAGTCGTCAAAAATCAGCCCCAGCCCGCCAAAGATCACGATATCCGCGTCGGCCTGAATACCGATTCGGCTGAGGAACGCGTTGAATGGCTCGCCTGAAACCGAGAAGATCGGAATTTTCTGGCTCTCGACCAATGTGTTGAACACGTCGATCATCGGCACATCCGTGCGGATCATTCTGTTTGGAACCGCGCGTTCCGCCGGATTGACGGTCGGTCCGCCAATATCGATATGCGGTTCCGCAGACAGGTCGGGGCCTCCATCAATGGCCACACCGGCACCATCAAACACGCGGCCCAGAATGTTGGCCGAATAAGGTGTCTGCATCGGGTGACCGAGAAAGGTTGCCGTTGCTTCGGTCGATATGCCCTTGGTGCCGGAAAACACCTGCAACGTGA
Organism: Ruegeria sp. HKCCD6428; assembly: GCF_013110595.1. Taxonomy (NCBI): domain Bacteria; kingdom Pseudomonadati; phylum Pseudomonadota; class Alphaproteobacteria; order Rhodobacterales; family Roseobacteraceae; genus Ruegeria; species Ruegeria sp. HKCCD6428. The sequence goes on along the minus strand of NZ_WVQX01000001.1, from coordinate 145,611 downwards.
CGACATCCCGGTCGATGAAGATCGTCTGGGCCAGTGTTTTTTGGCCATCCACCGTCTCGATCACAGCGAGGTCGTTGAACCGGACAGCCGGCTCTCCTTTGTTCTGGATCGGAACCCGGACCTTGATTGTGTCCCCGACGATTTCCAGAACACGCGTGTACTTCAACAGACTTCGGGACATTGCCTATCCTCACTGTTCCAAGTCGTTTTTCGTAATTCGCGCCGCACGTCTCAGCGGTAATTTTTGCAATGACAATCCTAGCTTACAACGAATTCACAAATTGGCAAACGAGTTCAGCGCCACCTCTTTTGGGATGCCTGAACGTCAATTACTAAATTTTTAGTTTGACACATACGCAAGAAATCGCTGATGCTGTCCGTCATCCGGTTTCCGCCGGAGAACCATAATTTTGGGAGGAGACAGATGCGGAGACATCTACTTTCCGCAGTGGCGGCGGCTGCCGTCATTGCGGGGCACGGTCCTGCTTGGGCCGACGAAGCCGCAGCACAACGTTGGATCGACGACGAATTCCAGCCATCGACCTTGTCGAAAGACGAACAGATGGCCGAGATGCAGTGGTTCATCGAAGCTGCACAGCCTTACGCAGGTATGGAAATCAACGTCCTGTCCGAAGGTATCCCGACACATTCCTACGAATCCGAGGTGCTGACCAAGGCGTTCGAGGAAATCACCGGCATCAAGGTCAACCACCAGATTCTGGGTGAAGGTGAAGTGGTTCAGGCCGTTCAAACCCAAATGCAAACGGGTCGGAACCTGTATGACGGTTATGTCAACGACAGTGACCTGATCGGCACCCATTCGCGTTTGCAGCTGGCCTATCCGCTGACGGACATGATGGGCGGTGACTGGGCCGCGACAACTTCGCCGACGCTGGATCTGGATGACTTCATGGGCATTCAGTTCACCACCGGACCGGACGGCAAGCTGTATCAGCTGCCCGATCAGCAGTTTGCGAACCTTTACTGGTTCCGCAAGGACTGGTTTGATGATGAGGCGAACAAAGCCGCGTTCAAAGAAAAGTACGGCTATGATCTGGGCGTTCCGGTCAACTGGTCCGCGTATGAAGATATCGCCGAGTTCTTCACCAATGATGTGAAAGAAGTCGATGGTACCACGATCTACGGCCACATGGATTACGGCAAGCGCGCGCCCGACCTCGGATGGCGCATGACCGATGCCTGGCTGTCGATGGCCGGTGCCGGCGACAAGGGCGAACCGAACGGTGTGCCTGTCGACGAATGGGGCATCCGCATGGAAGCGGGCACCTGTAACCCTGTTGGCGCTTCGGTGTCGCGCGGTGGTGCTGCAAACGGTCCGGCTGCGGTCTATGCGATCCGGAAATGGGATGAATGGCTGCGGGCCTATGCGCCTCCGGGTGCCGCGTCTTATGACTTCTACCAATCACTGCCGGCACTTAGCCAGGGCAACGTGGCCCAGCAGATCTTCTGGTACACGGCCTTCACCGCCGACATGGTCAAGCCGAAGTCCGAAGGCAACAACACCGTGGATGACGAAGGTACGCCGCTGTGGCGGATGGCGCCCAGCCCGCACGGCCCCTATTGGGAAGAAGGCCAGAAGGTTGGCTACCAGGACGTGGGGTCCTGGACGTTCCTCAAATCGACCCCCTCGGATCGTGCCCAGGCAGCCTGGCTTTATGCCCAGTTCGTGACCTCCAAAACTGTCGATGTGAAGAAGTCCCATGTGGGTCTGACCTTCATCCGCGACAGCTCGGTCAATCACGAGTCGTTCACCGAACGCGCGCCCAAGCTGGGTGGTCTGGTCGAGTTCTACCGCTCACCTGACCGCGTGGCATGGTCGCCGACCGGCATCAACGTGCCGGACTATCCGAAGCTGGCCCAGATCTGGTGGCAGCAGATCGGTGACGTGAACTCGGGCGCCTTCACCCCACAAGAGGCGATGGATCGTCTGGCCGAAGAGATGGACATCACCATGGCCCGGATGCAGGCCGCGGATGAAAGCGCCGGTGTCTACGGCGGCTGCGGTCCACGCCTGAACGAGCCGCAGGACCCATCTTTCTGGCTGGAAAAGCCGGGTTCGCCCAAGGCCAAGCTTGAGAACGAAAAGCCGCAGGGCCAGACCGTCAACTATGACGAACTGGTTCAGCGCTGGCAGTCTAAGTAAGCCGTTGAAACCCGGGGGTGCCGCATCAGGCACTCCCACTTCAAGACCAGTGCATTGCACTGAAGGACCGGAACCCACGGACATGATCGAACTTCAAGACGCGACCAAAAGGGTCGGCAACGTCATCCATATCAAGCCCACAAACCTGACCCTTCAAACAGGCCACTTCAACGTGCTGCTGGGCGCGACGGGCTCGGGCAAGACCTCTCTGATCAAGATGATGGCCGGTCTGGACCCGATCGCCTCGGGCAAGGTCCTGATGGATGGGCAGGACGTCACACGGCTGAATACGCAGAAGCGAAAAATCAGCCTCGTGCACCAGTTCTTCGTGAACTACCCACATATGACCGTATTCGACAACATCGCCTCGCCCCTGCGTGTGGCAGGCATGGCGCAATCCGAGATCGAAGGCCGCGTGGAAGAGGCCGCCGACCTGCTGCAACTGCGCCCGATGCTGCACCGCCGCCCGCACGAGCTGTCGGGTGGGCAACAACAACGTACCGCGCTGGCGCGTGCTATTGCCAAAGAAAGCCGCGCCGTGTTCCTTGACGAACCGCTGGCCAACCTCGACTACAAACTGCGTGAAGAACTGCGCGAGCAGCTACCCGATCTGTTCGCAGGTCGCGGGGCCGTGGTGGTCTATGCCACGTCCGAGCCCGAAGAGGCGCTGCTGCTGGGCGGCTACACCGCCCTGATGGAAGATGGCCGCGTGACCCAGTTCGGGCCAACCGCTGACATCTATCGCAACCCCGAGAACATCGCCGCCGCGCGGGTCTTTTCGGACCCGCCGATCAATGTCGCACGCATCACCGTTTCCGCTGCGCAGGCGCAACTGGCCGGTGGAGGTGGCTGGGCCGTAACCGACATGGCCGACGGAGATTACATGGTTGCGGTGCGGCCGCATCGCGTGACGCCGTTCCGTACGTCTGACGCGGACGTGGAACTGACCGGCCGCGTGATCGTGACGGAGCTTTCGGGTTCGGATTCCAGCGCGCATTTCCAGCATGGCGAGGACGCCTGGGTGTCGCTGGCCGCCGGAGTCCATCCCTATCAGGTGGGCGAGGACCACACATTCTTCATGAACCCGGCCCATTGCCGGTATTTCGGCCAAGACGGCAAAAGGGTGGCCTGACATGGCACAGATCAAACTTTCAAACCTCCGCCACAGCTACATGCCGTCGCCAAAAGGCCCCGAGGATTATGCGCTGAAGGAAATCGACGTGACCTGGCGTGATGGCGGCGCCTATGCCCTGCTGGGGCCGTCAGGCTGCGGCAAGTCCACGCTGCTGAACATCATCTCGGGCCTGCTGACCCCGTCCGAAGGGCAGATCCTGTTCGACGACCGTGACGTGACCGCCCTGCCCCCCGATCAGCGCAACATCGCACAGGTGTTTCAGTTTCCGGTGATCTACGACACGATGACCGTGGGCGAGAACCTGGCCTTTCCGCTGAAGAACCGCGGCGTCGATCCGGCGACGATCAAGCGCCGCGTCGATGCGATCGCCGAGATGCTGGATGTCACCGACATGCTCAACACCCGCGCCAGCGGCCTCAGCCCGGACAACAAGCAGAAAATCTCGATGGGTCGCGGCCTGGTCCGCGATGACGTGAACGCGGTGATGTTTGATGAGCCGCTGACCGTGATCGACCCGCATCTGAAGTGGAAGCTGCGGTCCAAGCTGAAAGAACTGCACCAGCGCGTCAAGGCGACGATGATCTATGTCACCCACGACCAGACCGAGGCCCTGACCTTCGCGGACGAGGTCGTGGTGATGCAAGAGGGCGAAGTGGTGCAGATCGGCACCCCGGTCGAATTGTTCGAGCGCCCGCAGCACACGTTCGTGGGCCATTTCATCGGCTCGCCCGGTATGAACGTGCTGCCCTGCGAGGCGCGCGGCGACCGCGCCCTGTTCGAAGGGCACGAAGTCATGCTGGAAGGTCCCATTCACGGTGATGGCGGCCGTACCGATCTGGGGATTCGCCCGGAATATGTCGGCTTGGGCGAGACCGGCATCCCGGCGCATGTGACCAAGGTTTCCGACATCGGTCGCCACTTTGTGGTCAGCGCGATGGTCGGCAATACCGCCCTCAAGGCCGTGACCGAACACAGCGTGCCCGAACCCGGATCACAGGTTTTCCTGCAATTCAAACCCGAACAATCCCGCGTCTACCGCGACGGGTGGATCGCAACCGAGGAGCGGGCCCAATGAGAACAGAAAATCAAAAAGCGTGGTTCTTTGTCCTGCCCGTGCTGGCACTGGTCGCGTTCAACGCGCTGGTGCCGATGATGACGGTGGTCAACTATTCGGTGCAGGAAACCTTTGGCAACAACCAGTTTTTCTGGGAAGGCCTGGGTTGGTTCGAACAGATCCTGCGGTCGGACCGGTTTCAGGCCGCACTTGGACGACAGTTCCTGTTTACTTTCCTGATCCTGATCATCGAAGTGCCTCTTGGCATCATCGTGGCCCTGTCGATGCCGCGCAAAGGATTCTGGGTGCCTGTCTGTCTGGTGCTGATGGCCCTGCCGATGCTGATCCCGTGGAACGTCGTTGGGTCCATGTGGAACATCTTCACCCTGCCCAAAATCGGTCTGTTGGGATATTTCCTGAATGACGTTCTGGGCATCAACTATGACATGACGCAACAGCCGCTTTCGGCCTGGATCACCGTCATCGTTATGGATGTCTGGCACTGGACGTCGCTGGTCGTGTTGCTGTGCTATGCAGGCCTCGTGTCGATCCCGGACGCCTACTATCAGGCGGCCAAGATCGACGGCGCAAGCCCATGGTCGGTGTTCCGCTACATCCAGCTACCCAAGATGAAGACGGTTCTGACGATCGCGGTCCTGCTGCGGTTCATGGACAGTTTCAACATCTATACCGAGCCGTTCGTGCTGACCGGCGGTGGGCCCGGCAACTCGACCACCCTGCTGTCGATCGACCTTGTGAAAATCGCGCTGGGGCAGTTCGACCTTGGCCCTGCGGCTGCGATGAGCCTGATCTATTTCGCCATCACGCTGCTGGTTTCGTGGCTCTTCTACACCCTCATGACAAAGGATGACGCGCAATGAAGAAGCGGTCTCTCATCCCGATCCTCTATATCGCGTTCCTGATGCTGCCGATCTATTGGCTGGTGGCGATGTCCTTCAAGACAACGAACGAGATCCTGTCGGGTTTTTCCCTGTTCCCCCAGACTTTTACGCTGGAGAATTACATCACCATCTTCACGGACCCGACGTGGTATTGGGGCTATATCAACTCGATCACCTATGTGACGTTGAACACGGTGCTGTCGGTCAGCGTCGCCTTGCCCGCTGCCTATGCGTTCTCTCGCTATCGGTTTTTGGGCGACAAGCAGCTGTTCTTCTGGCTGCTGACCAACCGGATGGCCCCGGCAGCGGTCTTCGCCTTGCCGTTCTTTCAGCTGTATTCTTCGATCGGCCTGTTCGACACGCATCTGGCTGTGGCACTGGCGCATACATTGTTCAACGTGCCGCTGGCAGTTTGGATTTTGGAAGGCTTCATGCGCGGCATTCCAAAAGAGCTGGATGAAACCGCCTATGTCGACGGCTATTCCTTCCCGCGTTTCTTCGTGACGATCTTCCTGCCCAATATCAAAGCGGGCGTGGGCGTGGCGGCCTTCTTCTGTTTCATGTTCTCGTGGGTGGAAATGCTGCTGGCCAAGACCCTGACCGCGGTCGAGGCCAAACCCATCGCCGCCGTGATGACCCGCACCGCGTCCAGCGCGGGCTATGAATTGGGGCTGCTGGCCGCCGCCGGCACCCTGACCATCATCCCCGGCGCCATCGTCATCTGGTTTGTCCGCAACTACATCGCGCGTGGTTTCGCGATGGGACGTGTGTGAGGTTCGATATGCGTAAACTTCTTCTCATCCTTCTTTTCCTTCCTTCTACGGCCTTTGCCCAGCAGGCCGGATGGGGCAGTGTCGGCCAGCAAGAGGAAAAAGGTTTTTCCTGGACTGCACCACTGTGGCCCGATTTCTGGATGGCCTGGACCCCGGCGACACTTGCCGTATTTGTCGGCATCTTTTCGGCCATCGCGCTGATTGGCGTTCTTGAGGGCTTCAAGTATCGCGATGGCATAGAACGGCGCGGTATACTGGGGCTGACTACCACATTGGGCGATCGGCTTTTCATCACCCTTCTGGGGTCCGCCTATATCTTCCTCGCATGGCTGGGCATTGTCGGGCAGCCGGTATGGACACCTCTTTTCCTGTCTATCGGCTGGGGCGTTTTTGTGTTCTGGAAAGTTTAGACTTTGAGAAATCGCGAAAGGATGCTTGTCTGGCAGGCATACTAAACATGACAACACCGAGATCGATGCGAAAGAAAAAGACAACAAATCTGCTGACCGAGGTTGAACTGGAGTTCATGAACGAGCTCTGGGCCCTCGGGCAAGGCTCGGTGCGAGATGTCCTGGACCGCCTGCCTTCGGAACGCAATCTGGCCTATACATCCGGTGCCACGATCCTGCGTATTCTGGACGAGAAAGGTTTTGTGGAAAGCCGCAAGACAGGAAAGACCCTGATCTATACGCCGCTTCTGGAAAAGGACAGATATCAGGCCCGTTCTCTGCAAAACCTGTCCCGCACTCTGTTTGACGACACACCCGCCACACTGGTGGCCCGGCTTGTCGATGATGCGGGGCTGAGCGAAGCCGACCTGGAGGAAATTCGAGCACTGGTAGAAAGGAGACTGCAAAATGACAGCGGTTAGACCGGTTCTCGACACATTTATCGAACTCAACATCGTGCTGGCCTTGTCAGCCGTCATCTGGCTGGCGGCCCGCGCAGCCCTGACCCGAACAGCCCTGCGCCACAGCTATGTCGCGCAGTTGCGTGCGCTCAAGGCGCTGTGCGTGTGCGTTCTGATCAGCCCGTTTCTTGCGTTTGGCGTGTCATCACTCGCCTCTTATGCATGGCCGGGCAGCGCCATGGCGCTTGGCGACATCGCCGTTGCCGCCTATCTGCGCGGCGATATCGCCATGCCCGCCACCCAGTTCGAGGCCTTGCTGAACACCCGTGAACGGTGGGTGGACCTTGCATTGTCAGGGCAACAGCCGGTGATCACTGCCCTTGTAACGCTGCTTGTTTTGGTCGCCGCCGTGTTTGCGGCCCGCGCTCTGCGGGACGCGGCGATGATCCGTCAGACAGTCAAATCCAGCTTTCTTTGGCGGCAGTCGGCCAAGGTTGACATCCGTCTTTCGGATCGCATCACCGTTCCGTTCGCCGTGCGCGGATTGCGCCGTCGCCATGTCGTTCTGCCAAGCCACCTGCTGGATACCCCGCACGAACTGCGCTTTGCGTTGGCGCACGAGCTTCAGCATGTTCGGGCCGGTGACGTGGAATGGGAACTGGGCTTTGAAATGCTGCGCCCGCTGTTGTTCTGGAACCCAGCCTATCTGATGCTCAAATATCAGTTCGGCCGCTTGCGTGAACTGGCATGTGACCAGTCCGTGGTGGCCCGCAAACGGATCGATGCGCGCGAATACACTTCCTGCCTGCTGGATTATTGCGCGCGTACGATCTCGGCAAACAATCCTCGCGTTCTGAATGTTGCGTTTGTGACGGGCGGCAAGGCCAAGCGCGTGCTGCGTCAGCGCGTGCTTGCATTGACCGATGCACAGCCGGCGGTGCCTACCCTGCCCGCTCTGTTTCTGGGGATGGCATTGACCTTCGCCACCCTTCTTGCATTGGGGTCTGCGTCGATCCAGCAAACGCAAGATTGGAGCCATGACCGCCTGATGCTGTCAACCGTGGTCAATCTGGAACGGCTGGAAGCACGCAATCAGGGGAACTGATCCGACCTGATCACCAGCCGCGACGCCCGAACAGCGAATGAAGCCGACCTTGATCTGAAAAAGGCTCGAGCGCTTGCGAGCGCTCCAACCGCGCCACGACCCGCGCGACCATAACCCAGCCTATGACTGCAAAGATGACGCCTCCAAACGCCTGCCCCAGCAGAACGCCGGATGCGCCGGCGATCTGTGAACCAATCGTCGCGAAAACCCAAGTGCCGATAGTGTGACGACCCCAGTTTATCCATGTGGAATAGACCGGATGCCCCAGATTGTTGAAGCTGGCATTTGTCACGAAGATCACGCCATTGAAGAACGAAGCCAAAGCCAACGGGCCGCAGAACAGATAGATCAGACTGCGGGTTTCGCCCTCGGCAGCAAACAGATCCGCAATCGGTGCGCGCAGCAAAAACAAAACGGCCGACATGCAAACGACATAAATGGCCGTGAACTTGATCCCTGCCAGAAAGGCAGCACGCACGCGATCGAACTTTTCGGCACCAAAATTCTGTCCGATGATTGGCCCTATCGCGCCGGACAGAGCGAAGATAACCGAAAACGCCACCGGCAAAAGGCGCCCGATCACCGCCATGCCCGCAACCGCGTCCGTTCCATATTGCGCGATTTCCCGCACAACGATTGCATTGCCGATCGGCGTGGCGACATTTGTCAGAACCGCTGGAATTGCAATCGCCCGCACGGGGCGCAAATCCTTTGCAACCTGCTTCAGTGAAGGGCGCGCAAATCCCCGATGCACCCGATGCGCTGGCCACAACGCCGCCCCCAGCATGCACAGCCGCGCCAGGACCGAGGCGATAGCGGCGCCATCCAGCCCCAGCCCGACCGCAAAGATCAGTATCGGGTCCAGAACTGCATTCACCACTCCGCCGTAGATCGTGGCCATCATTGACCTCCGCGCATCGCCATGAGCGCGCAGCACGGCCATCGCCGTCATCGCAATGGACATCACGAACATGGTCGGAAGGATGATCGACACATAACGCGTCGCCAGCCTCAGAACCTCTCCTTCCGCGCCAAGCAAGGACAGCAGAGAGCTGAGATTCAACAAGACCAGGCCCGAGGTTGTCAGCCCGGCAATCAGCCCGATAACGGCCACACTGGACGCGTAATGCCTTGCTTGTTCAGCCCGCCCGGCCCCGAGTTCGCGAGCAACCAGCGCCCCGGCGGAAATCGACAATCCGATATTAATCGCGTTGGTGAAAAACAGCAGCGTACCGGCATAGCCCACCGCCGCCGCAAGCGCATCGTTGCCCAACATCGAGATGAAGATCATATCGACAAAGTCGACGGCAAAAATGGCCATCAGGCCAATGCTGGTGGTCAATGACATGCGTGTCACATGCAGCATCAGACTGCCGCTCAGAAACACCGCTTTGCCTGCCGATTGATCCGCCAAAACCCTGTTCGCCCCACCTGTTCGACCCCGACGGGCCTTTGATGCCGTTGCACCCAGCAAGGGAAAGCCCCGGCCAACGCTGAAGCAAACTCACGCGTTTCCGGGGCATTGTACACAGGTTATTTTACGGATCGGCTGAACCCACAGGGATCAGACAAAACGGTTCACGTAGTTCTCGAGGATTTCCTGACGCCCCGAGCGCGGATCTGGATTGAGACCCTCGGCCAGCACCCGCGCTGCAATCTCATCAAGACCAGAGGTCAGCATTGCCTGCGCCTCGGGCGTATTCCAGCCCGCGTACCGATCAGCCAGCGCCTGTTCCAATCCGCCATCTTCGATCATCGCTGCCGCTGCTTTCAGGCCCCGGGCACAGATATCCATACCGCCCACATGCGCGGCGATCAGATCTTCGGCATCGATCGACTGCCTGCGCAGCTTGGCGTCGAAATTGGTGCCGCCAGTGGTAAACCCACCCGCCTTCAGGATGTGGTAATAGGCCAGCGCAACCTCGGGGGTGTTGTTGGGGAACTGATCCGTATCCCAACCCGATTGATAATCGTTTCGGTTCATGTCGATGGAGCCCAGCATCCCCTCGGCCGCGGCTACGGCAATCTCATGTTCAAAACTGTGTCCCGCCAGGATCGCGTGCCCCTGTTCGAGGTTCAGTTTGACCTCATTCTCAAGCCCATATTTGCGCAGGAAACCAATGCAGGTCGCGGCATCGAAATCATATTGGTGCTTTGATGGCTCCTGCGGTTTGGGTTCGACGAGGATCGCACCTTTGAACCCGATCTTGTGCTTGTACTCGACCACCATGTTCAGGAACCGGCCCATATGATCCAGCTCGGTTTTCATGTCGGTGTTGAGCAGCGTCTCGTACCCTTCGCGCCCACCCCACAGCACATAGTTTTCTCCGCCCAGCTTGTGGGTGGCATCCATGCAGGATTTCACCGTGGCGGCAGCAAAGGCAAAGACGTCGGGGTCGGAGTTGGTGCTGGCACCGCCCATCCAGCGGCGATGGCTGAACATGTTGGCCGTACCCCACAACAGCTTGGTGCCGGATGCCTGCATCTTTTCACCAATATAGTCGGTGATCTCGTTCAACGTGCGCAGATTGTCGGCGAAGTTCCCCTGCTCTGGACGGATATCGGCATCATGCCAGCAGAAATAGGGCTGTCCCAGAATCTGGAACATCTCGAACGCGATATCGGCCTTCATCTTGGCGCGGCCCATGTCATCCTGTGGGTGCCAGGGGCGCTCGAAAGTGGGGCCGCCAAACGGATCTCCGCCCTCCCACGCGAAGGAATGCCACCACGCCACGGCAAAACGCAGGTGATCCTCCATGCGCTTGCCCAAGATAATCTCGTCCGGGTTGTAGTGACGGAATGCGAGCGGGTTCTTGCTGTCCTCGCCTTCAAATTGGACTTCTTCAATTCCCTGAAAAAAACCGCTCGTCATTTCGCTTACCTCATTCCGTCTTTTCGCCGGGCTTTTTGCCCAGAATGATCATCGACAACAGATCGTCATCGGTGACGTCTGCGATATCGACTGTTCCAACCAATTGCCCGTTCTTCATGACCGAGGCCCGGTCACACAGCTCCATCACCGCGTGTACATCATGGTCGATCAGGAAAATCCCGATCCCCTGCGCCTTGAGCTGTTGGATCAGGTCCGCCACCATCTGTGTCTCGTGCGGGCCAAGTGCGGCCGTGGGCTCGTCCATGATCAGGATACGCGCGTTGAAATACACCGCCCGTGCAATGGCCACCGATTGCCGCTGACCGCCCGACAGGGCCGAGACCGGATCATTGAACTTCTGAAAGTTCGGGTTCAGTTGCGCCATGATCTTGCGGCATTCCGCCTCCATCGCGGCGTCGTTGACCAGGCCAAAGGGCGTCACCATTTCGCGGCCCAGAAACAGGTTCGAACTTGCATCCAGGTTGTCCGCCAGCGCCAGCGTCTGATAGATCGTCTCGATATTGTTGGCGCGCGCGTCGCGGGGGTTGTTGATCTCGACCTTGTTGCCGTCGATCAGGATTTCGCCGTGGTCCATCTGATAGGCACCCGAAAGCACCTTGATCAGGGTGGATTTACCGGCCCCGTTGTGCCCCAGAAGGCCCACGACCTCGCCCGGATAGAGATCAACCGACACATGGTCTACCGCCTTGATACCCCCGAAGGAAATCGAGATATCGCGCATTTCCACCAGCGGAGGCTGGCCCGATCCGCGACCCGAAGCCCGGTTCTGTGTTTCTTGTGCTTGCATCATTTCGCCCCCAGACGTTTGCGATAGACGATGTCGATATAGACGGCCAGAACCAGGACGGTGCCGACGACGATGTTCTGAAACGGCGCATCCACGCCGACCATGGCCATGCCCGATTGCAGCGCCTGCATGATCAGCGCGCCAAGGATTGCGCCGTAGATCGTTCCGATGCCGCCGGACAGCGCGGTTCCACCAATCACGGCAGCGGCAATCACGCGAAGCTCATCCAGCGTCCCGATATCATTCGAGTGATTGGCCAGACGGGCCGAGGCCACGACCGCCGACAGCGCGCACAGGAACCCCATCAGGGCAAAGATCTTGACGGTCATCAAACGGGTGTTGATGCCCGACAACTCGGCCGCGTCCGGGTTGCCGCCAGTGGCAAAGATGTAACGGCCAAAGCGGGTTTTGCGGGCCACGATGGTCAATGTCACTGCCACAATGATCAGGATCAGGACCGAGATCGGGATGCCGTATCCCACAACCAACCCTTCCGGCATGGTCTCGCCGCGCGCTTCGAACATACGTTCCAGACGGCGTGTCGGGATGGCATAGCTGTTGACGATAAAGACATAGCCCATGATGGCAATGCCAACGATCCCGGCAAGTGTCGCTTCGGCCCAGACTGGCTTGACAGGGAACCCATGAGCCGCTTTGGACCGGCGACCGCTCCACAACGCCCAGATCGCAACAGCCGTGGCGGCAAGGCCGAACAGGAGGCTGACGGTTGTTCCCAAGGTTCCGTTGGTGCCGCCAAACATCAGAAACGTGCTGTCCAGCGGGCCGATTGTCTGGCCGTCAGTCATGTACCAGGCAACGTTGCGCCAGACCAGAAACCCACCAAGCGTTACGATGAAAGCCGGAATGGTCAGATACCCCACCATCCAACCGTGGAACGCACCGATCAATGTCCCGACCGCAAGACCCACCACCAACGTGATCGCCCATGTCGCGGGGTGGTTCAATCCCATCCCCAACACGTTCGGCAACAGCTCGGTCTGTGTCATCGCCATGACGGCAGATGTTGTCGCCAGAAGTGCGCCGACCGACAGATCGATGTGGCGCATGACGATGATGAACACCATGCCACAGGCCATGATCGCAACCGAGACGGTCTGGATCGACAGGTTGAACAGGTTTCTGGGCGTCAGAAAGCGGCCATCCGTCACGATGTTGAAGCCAATGCACAGGATGATGAAGGCGCCGATCATGCCCAATAGCCGCATATCCAGTTCCAGTTGCTGAAACAGGTTGGCCTTTGCTTTTTGGGGTACCGGCTGAGACGAAGTTTCGGTCATATCCGATCTTTCATGTTCAGCTATGATCTCTGGCCCGCCCTTGCGGGCCAGAGATATTATGGTTTGGAACTTGGTTTAGTTACAGGGTGCAGGGCCGTTTTCGACGCCCTGACACAGGTCTTCCAACGGAATCCAGCCAGCATCGACCACGACGGACAGGTTGTCTTTGGTGATCGGTACAGGCGCCAGGAAGACCGAATTCATCTCGGTTCCGCCGGGCGAAGTCCATTTGATGGCACCTTCAATGTCCTCGGGGCTTGTTCCGTTGCTCAACGCAACTGCAATTTCCCCGGCAGCTTTGCCCAGCTCACGCGCATCTTTCCAGACAGAAACGGTCTGCGTACCCTTGGCAACCCGGTTCAGCGCCGCGTGATCGCCATCCTGACCCGAAACCGGAATGCCTTCCATGCCCTGCGCGGTCAGTGCTGCAACAACGCCGCCGGCAGTACCGTCATTCGAGGCCACGACGGCATCGACGTTGTTTTCATTCGCGGTAAGGATCTGTTCCATGTTGCGCTGTGCGTTCGCAGGCAACCAACCGTCGGTATAAGCTTCACCCACGATGACGATATCGCCGCTGTCAACGGCGGCCTGGATGATCTCTTGCTGACCGCCGCGCAGGAAATCCGCGTTCGGATCCGTGGGCGAGCCCTTGATCATCACATAGTTGCCTTTCGGCATCGCCTCGAACACCGCGCGGGCCTGCATGCGGCCGACTTCAACGTTATCGAATGTCAGATAGAAGGCACGGTCATCTTCGATCAGACGGTCATACGCGATGACCGGAATGCCTTCGTCAGCCGCCGCCTGCACTGCCGGGCCGATGGCCTGGGAATCCTGCGCCAGGATGATCAGCGCATCAACGCCCTGGGCGATCAGACTTTCAATATCCGACAATTGCTTGGCAGAAGAAGATTGGGCATCCGACGAGATGTATTCCGCACCGCCCGCTTCCAGTGCAGCCTTGATCGCCGCTTCGTCGGTCTTCCAACGCTCTTCCTGGAAATTCGACCAGCTTACGCCGACCGTGGGCTCTGCGAATGCAGCTGTCCCCATCAGGACCGCCACGACAGAGGCGCTGAGAATTCGTTTCATGATTTCCTCCCGGTTTCATTGAGCCATCGTTTCATGATTCGTGGCCCCGATAATTCTGAGTAGCATATTTATTTCAGTCGGTAAAATATTTATGCTATCGGTAACTGAAAAAACCACCTAGGTTGAAACAGGGATCAGATTCGCGAGGGCAAGATGCTGAAAAGCAAAGCTTCTTCAAATGCCACGGACCAAAGGAACGTCACTCGCCTGCGCGTTCTGGAAAAAATCCGGGCCACAGGAACCATTTCGCGAATCGACATCGCCACCGCGTTGGAGACCAGCCCAGCGACCATCACGTCCGCCACTGCCGATCTGCTGTCTGCCGGTCTGATTGCGGAAATAGAAAGCGAAACACCTTCCAAATCAGCGCGCCGCGGCAGACCGCGGGTACAGCTGAAACTAAATGGCGCGTCACATCTGATCGCGGGCGTGAAAGTCGCCCGCCAGCAGGTTTCAGTCATTCTCGTGGATTTTGAAGGAACCGAAATCACTTCGTACACGCATCCGCTGGACCAAGCCCGCATGGCCCCGGATGCGTTTGCCAAGAAGATCCGCGGCGTGCTTGATCAGGCCTGCGCCTTGGCAAACCGATCCCTTGCCGATTTGTCAGGTGTCTGCATCGGCATCGCTGGCCTTATCGATGCAAATCAGAACTTTGTGCATTGGTCATCTTCGCTGACGGAACGAAATGTGGATTTGAGCCCGCTGTTGTCCAAGGTGCTCCCCTGCCCCGCCTTCATCGAAAACGACGCCAATCTGGTCGCAAAGGCGGAACAGCTTTTTGGGTTGGGAAAGGGGCTGAAGAACTTTTTGGTTGTTACGATCGAACACGGCATCGGCCTGGGCATCGTTCTAGATGGCAAGCTTTATCGCGGTGAACGCGGATGCGGCGCAGAATTTGGGCACCTCAAAGTTCAGTTGGACGGCGCCTTGTGTCAGTGCGGCCAGCGCGGATGCCTCGAGGCCTATGTGGGGGAATACGCCCTGATCCGCGAAGCGACGATCGCCAGTGAAGCAACGGATCCCCGCACTCTTGTCGATATACTCGCAGCAGCAAAAGCCGGCGACGCCCGATCCATCTCCGTTCTGGCTCGCGCGGGCCAAATGTTCGGGATGGGAGTTTCGAACCTGATCAATCTGTTCGACCCCGAGTGCATTATCCTGTCCGGCGCCAGAGGCCGATTTGATTATCTGCATTCAGACGAGGTGATGGCACGTGTCCAAAACGGCGTCGTCAGCGTCGACGCGCCGTTGCCGGAAATCAAGGTCAACCACTGGGGCGATTCAATGTGGGCAAAAGGGGCAGCGGCTTATGGAATTGAACAAGTCTCTATCCTGAAGGTCAGGGAACTGGCGGCTCATGCGAATTAAGATGGCAATCTTGCTTGCGGCAGGTTCCGCTGCCGCTGCGGACACCGTTCCACCCCGCTTTCAAAAGGTGGAAACCCCCGGCCATGTTTACGATGGCGGCTGGGAACATTTCGTCGGCGGGGGTGTCGCGGTCTTCGACTGCAACGATGACGACCGCCCTGAAATGTTCGTGGCAGGCGGATCAAACCCAGCGCAATTGTTCATCAACACATCCGACACAGAGGTCCGTTTTCTTCAGGATACGCCCGGCCATCTATCCTTGACCGGTGTGACCGGCGCATACCCGGTGGACATTGATGGCGACGGGTTCCTGGATCTTGCGGTTTTGCGCGTAGGCAAAGACCTGTTGCTGCGCGGCAAACCGAACTGCGCGTTCGAGCCGTTCACGGCACTGAGTTTTCAATCTCAGGACCATTGGACCACCGGCTTTTCCGCCACTTGGGAACGTGGGCAAACCCTGCCAACGCTGGCCTTTGGAACCTATGTCGACCGAAGCAATCCGGATGGACCTTTTGAGGCTTGCGGGCCGACGCTTCTGTACCGACCCCAAGGCGAAAAGTACGGCGATCCTGTCCGTTTGGAACCCGGTCACTGTTCCCTGTCGATCCTGTTTTCCGACTGGGCGCGCACGGGTCGCGCGGATCTGCGTGTCAGCAATGACCGCCACTACTATGTGCGTGGCGGGCAAGAGCAATTGTGGGCCATGGAAGACACCCCGCGCCTGTACAGCGAGGCCGATGGATGGCTACCCTATTCGATCTGGGGCATGGGGATCGCCTCGCGGGATCTGACCGGTGACGGGTTTTCCGATGTTTATCTGACGTCCATGGGGGACCAGAAATACCAGGTTTTTGACCCTGCATCAGATGGGCCGACATGGCGGGATGCGACTTACGACCGTGGAACAACGGCACACAGGCCACATGCAGGAGGAGACGGCCGCCCCTCGACCGGCTGGCATGCACAGTTCGGGGACGTCAACAATGATGGGCTGGACGACATTTTCGTCGCCAAAGGCAATGTCGAGCAGATGCCCGACGCGGCGCAGAACGACCCCAACAATCTGTTGATGCAGACCTTCACCGGTCAGTTTGTCGAAACAGCATCAGAGGCTGGTGTCGCGTCCATGGCAAAGTCCCGCGGCGGGGCCCTGGCGGATTTCGACGGGGATGGGTGGCTGGATTTGGTGGTGGTCAATCGTGGCTCGGACCTAGAGGTTTTTCAGAATGAACCGACGACCGGCAACTGGCTCATGATTGATCTCGGCCAGAGCCACCCCAACAGACAGGCAGTCGGTAGTTTTATCGAGGTCAGGACGCCCGAGGGCATTCAAACCCGTGAAGTGACCATTGGCGGGGGACACGCCAGCGGAATTGCCGGGTTCCACCACTTTGGTTTAGGAGACCTCGAAACCGCAGAAGTACGGGTGATCTGGCCTGATGGTGAACATGGAGATTGGCAGAAGGTAGATGCCAATCAGGTGATCCGCCTCGACCGTTGATCACTGATCGACGGGCAATCCGCTGGGAACCGTTTGGGGAACACCCAGCCGCACAGCCGGATCTTCCAGCGTGCCCAGAAAACTCAGGATGGCATCGACCTCGTCATCACTCAGGTCGATGGGCGCCAGATCGTTTGACGCAGCTATGGCTTCGACATGCCGGGGATCAAGCAAAGCCTTTTGATCCTCTGCCCCGAAAAACTCTGGCAGGTCAGCCATTTCGATGGCGTAGTTCCGCAACGCGGAAACCGGGTCCAGATGATGGCGCACGATATCCTCAAGCCGTGCGTAGGCACCGCTGTGGCCATATGGCGCCGTCAGGGTCACGTTGCGCAGCGAAGGCGTGCGGAATGCGAACGCATCATCCTTGTCGCCCGTGACGCGCAGTCGCCCGTCATCCCGCACATGATTTTCGAAACGGGCTGATTTTCCGGGGCCTATCTGAGGCATGGCGATGGAATGGAACCCGTGATCGGTCTGGAACCAGCCGGAATGGCAGGCGCTGCATCCAGCCTTTCCGTAGAACAGCGCCATCCCCAGCTGCGCTTGTTCGGGCAGCGTGTCTTCGCCTCGCATCGCACGATCAAACAGGCTGTTGTCAGCCCGCCATTCAAACGCGATGAAATCGGCAATGACATTGGCGATTGCGGTAAAGGAGATGTCTTCTCCGGGCGCAATGTCATCAAATCGCCTTTGATACTCTGGTATCGCCGCCACACGCGCGGCGATCAGATCCCAGGCGCTACCCTCTTGGGTCAGCAGGCCGAGACGTACGGCCTTGCTAACCTCGTTTTCGGAATAGTGCCCCGCCATTTCGTCAGGTGACAGCACCGGAAACATCGCCTGCGCCGCCAAAGCCGATTTGAACCCCGGCCTCATATGCGTCCCCAACGGGGTTCTGATGCCATTGGGCTGTGACGGATCCGCCTCGAGACGACCGTCATGGAAAAACGTCGTGAATTCCAGCGCTCCGAGGTTCCACATCGCGGGCGAGTTCCTGGGAATGCGCTGTTCGGGTCTGTTGTCTTGTGTGACCTTGCGCTGACCACCCAGCCCAGCCCCACCTTCGCCGATACCCAGTGAAAGCCCGTCGGACGTTCCCAGCTTCGGATGATGACAGGTTGCGCAGCTGATGTTCTTGTTGCCCGACAGGATCGGATCGTAGAACAGCAGTTGCCCCAACTCTGCGTTTGAAAAGTCAGGTTCGATGAATTCAGGTTTCGGACCAAGGTCTTGCGCCTGAGCAACTGAAAGCGACATCCAGATGCCTACGGCATGTGCTGCAATCTGAAGTCTCATGATCGTTCCTCGGAAATCTCAAGTGTCAGAGTTTGTTGATACGGGTTGTCCGGCGTATGGATGACGGTCGGGAACGCGGGGACATTCACGGCGTTCGGATATCCTGACGGTTCAATGCACAGCCCCGCACACGGGCTAAATCGGCCTGACAGATGTGCTCCGGCATAGACCTGTGCACCGGGTTGATCTGAATACAGGTTCATCTTCAATCCCGAAGGTGCCGTGACCTCTGCGACCGGATGATCATGGGTTCCACCGTCATCAAACACAAAATAATGGTCCAGCTCGCCCCCCTCTGGCCCGACGGTGAGGGACAACGCGAAATCTGGCACACTTTCGCCGGCAGCGGAGATGTCTCCAGAAGGAACGGAACGCGCGTCCAGCTCCAGCACCCGGCTCGACCTCAGCCTGAGCCGGCAGTCCAGGATATCCTCAGGACAGCCCAGAGTGTAATAATTGTGCTGCGCGATGCTGATCGGCGTTGGGCGATCCGGGCGCGCGCTGATTGTATAGATCAGACGCGGACAGGCCAGTTCGACATGCACCTCGAATTTGACTTCACCGGGAAAACCGCCTTCACCGTGAGGTGAAGTCAAGGACAGAACCGCCTGATTCAGAGTGGTTTTCACGATACTCCAGTGTTTGCGCGACAGCCCGCCCGGACCACCATGCAGCGTGGTTGGCCCTTCGTTTGCTGTCAGGTGATGAACGCGCCCCTGCAATGCAAACTGTGCCCCGCCGATGCGGTTGGCCACTCGCCCGACCATCGCGCCAAGGTAGAACGGGTCCGACAGGTAATCCTGCGGGTTTTCGTAGCCCAATATCAAAGGTGTTTCGCCAAGCCACCAGCCTCGCGTGATTGCGCCATAGTTCAACAGGGAAACGGACATGTTGCCGTCTTCCAGAAGGACCTGCTCGACAGGCCTGAGTTTGGGATCAGCCATCAGCGCGCGGCCAAAGGGGACAAAGCAGCATAGTATTCACGATACCGCTGATGTTCCGCCTCATATGCACCGGTCAGCTCGACACGTGGTTCAACATGCTCAGCGACTTCCGGGGCCAGCATGGCATCCCTGGGGTCGGTGCCGTCCACCGCACATGCAGCAAGACGCGCCGCACCTATGGCTGCGCCGAACCCACTTCCATCGGGCACAGCAAGCGGCGTGTTCAGAACCGTGGCCAGCGTTTCCAGCCAAAACCGAGACCGCGCACCGCCACCGACGACCAGAAGACTTTCGGGATTGGTGCCCGTGCTTCTGAGCGCCTCCAAACAATCGCGCATGGCAAAGGAAACCCCCTCTGTCACGGATTGCGTCAGATCAGCGGGTTCCGATGCGATATCCAGCCCCAGGAATGCCCCGCGTATGTCGCTGTCGTTGTGAGGCGTCCGTTCACCGGACAGGTACGGAAGGAAGGTAATCTTTGACGGCCCCTTCACCGATTCCGGCAGGGTCGACGCCAGCGCACCGACGGGTTGACCGAGATGGCGCGACAGCCAGTTGAGACTGTTGGTGGCCGACAGGATCACACCCATTTGAATCCAGCGATCCGGAACCGCATGACAAAAACAATGAACAGCTGTTTCCGGCGCGGGCGCATAGCTTTCCTTTGCGACAAGCAACACCCCCGAAGTGCCCAAGGATAGAAATCCGCTGCCCTCGCCAATACTTCCGATACCGCAGGCCGCTGCCGCGTTGTCACCGGCCCCGCCGGCAACCACGACGGGCCCAGTCAGGCCCCATTGCCGAAGGATCTCTGACCGCAGCTCTCCGCCTGCCGAACTGCCTTCAACCAGCTCTGGCATTTGATCCCGGCGCATATGGCTTTGATCCAGCGCAGTGTCTGACCATTCACGTTTTCCAACGTCCAGCCATGCCGTACCGGCGCTGTCGGACATGTCGCTGACATAGGAACCGGTGAGCCAGAAACGCAGATAATCCTTCGGAAGCAACACTTTGGATGTCTTTTTAAACACGTCGCGCTCGTGTCTGCGCACCCATTCCAGCTTGGGTGCGGTGAAACCCGGAAAAACGATGTTCCCGGTAATCGCGCGCATCGACGGCAGACCATCCAGCTCCGCAGCTTCCTGCGCTGATCTCGTGTCGTTCCAAAGGATACAGGGCCGCAGCACATTGCCATCCCGATCCAGCAACGTGGCACCGTGCATGTGGCCGCTCAGACCGACGCCGCGCACCGCAGAAAATGCAACACCGTTCAACGCGCGTAATTGGGCAACGACGTTTTGGCAGGCCTCTACCCAATCGGACGGATCTTGTTCCGACCAGCCGGGATGCAAAATCGATGTCTCGACACCTGCCTCGGCTTCGGCAACGACTTTGCCCTCTTCGCTGACCACAATTCCCCGAAGACCTGACGTCCCCAAATCCAGACCGAGATACACGCGATTTCCCCCTTCGTATGCCGCACGGATCGCGGGCGCAACAAAGCGCACCCCAAGCCGATGTCAGACCTTACCAGCACAGTTTGCGCTAACACAACAATTCCAAACAAGAGTCGGCCGGTATTTTTGCGGGCCGCCTCGCAGACCGCGTGAAATCATCGGCAAACCCGATCATGGTTTAACTGAACTCAGCTGGACCGGAAAATTTTTCGAATTGCCTGACGCGGATTTCACGTAAACAGTTCAATCAGTTCTCAGCCCGCTGATTTCGTTTTGACTGACCCTCTGGAAACGAAAACAGCCTTAGGAAGGAATGCGTCGAATGCAGTCACATGCCAAGGTTGTTGTCGTAGGAGGCGGATGCGTTGGGGCTTCGGTTCTTTATGGTCTGACGCAGCATGGATGCACAGATGCAGTCATGCTGGAGAGAACGACGCTGACCTCCGGCTCTACCTGGCATGCGGCGGGTCTGCTGGTTACCTTCGTGCGATCCCACAATGTTTCGAAGATGACGATGGAGACCATCCGCATCTATTCCGAAGTCGAAAAGAAGGTCGGCGCTTCGGTCGGGCTGCGCCAGGTGGGCCAGTTGCGCGTTGCCAATACGCTGGAACGCTGGGACGAGTTCCTGTCCTATGTCTCGATTGCCGAAGCTGCCGGTGTGCCCTGCAAGCTGCTGACGCCAGAGGAAATCGCCGAACTGCACCCTCTGCTCAACCAATCGGAACATATTCGCGGCGGCATCCTGCATACCGAGGACGGCTATGTGAACCCGGCCGACATCACCATGGCAATGGCCAGGCTGGCGCGCGAGAAAGGCGCCAAAGTGTTTCAGAACACCGAAGCGCAGGCTTATGAAAAACTGGAAAACGGTCTTTGGAAGGTGACAACCAATCAGGGTGAGATCACTTGCGAACATCTTGTCTTCGCGACCGGAAACTATGCCCGCGAAAACGCGCGTCGTGTTGGTCTGGATCTGCCTTGCATTCCAATCGTTCACCAATATTGGACAACCGAAACCGTTCCGCTGCTGAAAGAACGCCGCGCGCAAGGGTTGCCCGAGTTCCCGATCCTGCGGGATGAAGATTACGGTGCCTATCTGCGCGAAGATGTGGGCGGCATTCAGTTCGGTCCTTATGAGTTCACCAAAGACCTCAAGCTATTTGCCGAAGACCGCGTGCCGCCTGACTTTGGTGCCGACCTCTTGCCCGAAGATTTCGACGCGGTCCAAACGCAGTGGGAACGCGCCATCGAGCGGGTTCCAACACTTGCAGAGGTGGGTATTAAGGCCAACACCCGAGGTCCGTTCCAGATGACGCCGGACGAGTTACCGCTTGCGGGGCCTGCACCGGGCCAGGAAAACCTGTGGCTGGCCGAAGGCATGCCCGGCGGCATATTGTGGGGTGGCACTGTTGGCGAACGCCTGGCCCGCTGGATTGTCGATGGGGATCCGGGCATGGACATGTCCGAACTCGACCCCCGCCGTTTTTCGGATTACGCGTCCAAGCGGTGGACCATGGACAAGGTGCGCGAAACGTGGGGAACCCACATGAACGCGCACATCCCCGGAGAAGATTTTCCCGGCGCGCGCCCGATGAAAACGATGGGGTCCTACGATCTGCTGAGCGCGCATGGTGCCGTCTGGACCAGCTTCAACGGTTATGAGTTTCCGCGCTGGTTCGCCAAATCGCGCGAGGACGCTGTTCCGGAACATTCCTTCCGACGCACCAACCACATGGAACGCGTTCAGGAAGAGGTGCGTACCACCCGTGACGTGGCCGGATTCATCGAGATGTCACCGATGACCAAGTTCACCGTGCGCGGACCCGGGGCCGCCGAATGGCTGGATGGCCTCATGGCGAACAGGCTGCCCAAAGTCGGGCGAATGACCCTGTCGCTTTTGTTGAACCCAAAGGGCGGCATGGATGCGGAATATACGGTCGTCCGCTATGCCGAGAATGATTTTTACCTGGTCTCCACCCCGAACTGGCGCGCCTGCAACTGGGATCAACTGCGACGTTTGCTGCCCAATGACAGCTCTGTCCTTCTTGAAGATGTTTCAGAACAATTGGGCGTGATTGCTCTGGCTGGCCCCAAGGCACGAGAGATCCTGCAACCATTGACCGACAATGATCTGTCGAACGAAACCTTCCCGTGGCTTTCTGCGCAAATGGGTGAAGTGGGGTACGCCAAGGGCGTTCATCTGCTTCGCGTGTCCTATACCGGCGAGCTGGGGTGGGAACTGCATCACCCGGTCGGTTACAACCGCCATCTTGTCGACCTGCTGCTGAAGGCCGGTGTGAAACCTTTCGGGCTTGAGGCACTGGAATCCATGCGTCTTGAAAAATCCTATCGCGCCATCAATCGCGAAATTTGCAAGGACATGACGCCATACGAGGCCGGCCTTGATCGGTTCGTGGTAACTGATGGTCGCGACTTCATAGGCAAGGCCGCTCTTTTGAAACAGAAAAAGGAAGGGACGTACCGGCGGTTGGTCACGCTGAAACTGCCCTTTGGCGAAACATCGGTGATGTTTGACGAGGGTGTCTATGCTCAGGGCAAGCTGATCGGCCGTGTCACCTCGGGCGGGTTCTCTTATTATTGCAACCACGACATTGCGATGGCACTAGTGCCACAGAACATGACGGCGCCCGGAACGAAAATGCAGGTGCTGGTCCACAATGAGATGCGCGACGCCGTGGTCATCGACACATGTGCTGTTGATCCCGCAAACACACGCCCGCGCGCTTGAGTGCGAAAACAGAAAGACTGGACTCGAACCGATGACCGAACAACTGACAAAAACGCTTTCACTTGCCGAAGTTCGGGACTTGGCCAAATCGGTTCTTGTTTCTGCCGGGGCGGACTCGCGCAGCAGTGATGTACTTGCCGATATCGTCACCCGGTCTGAACGGGACGGCCCGCGCAGTCACGGGTTGCGCATGTTGCCGGTCTATGTCCAAAGCTTCACGTCCGGCTACGCCAACGGGCACGCGAAGCCCAAAACCGAAAAGGTTGCCCCGGGCGTTTTGCGCTGTGATGCCGACAACGGGTATTATCAGGTTGCAGCGGCAGCGGCCCGCGAGGACCTGATCGCGATGGCCCGGGAAAACGGGATTGCCGCGTTCACCTGTGCGAACTGCCACCATCTGGGTGCGTTACGGTTTGACACCGAACCTTTGGCCGAAGCCGGATTGGTGGCCTTTGCCGTGATCAACTCGTTGTCCATGGTGGTTCCGCAAGGTGGGGTTCGCCCGGTTTTTGGCACCAACCCCATGTCTTTTGCCTGCCCGCGTGACGGCGACGCGCCCGTGGTCTGGGATCAGGCCTCGTCCATGGTGGCCCTCATGGATATCCGCATGGCCGCTGCCGAGGGGCACGACCTGCCCCGCCCTGCCGGTCTTGATCCCCAAGGCGAGCCCTCAACAGACCCGAATGCCATCCTTGAAACCCGCAGCCTATTGCCGTTCGGAGAGCATAAGGGAGCCGCGATCGCCTTCATGGTTGAGGTGGTGGGCGCCGCGCTGGCCGGTGGGACCCTGTCCGTGGACAACGAAGAACGCGAGTCCTTCGGCGCCCTGAACATCAAAGGTGGTGCGACCCTGATTGCCATCGATCCCACCCGGTTCGGCAACGCGGCCTTCAACGAATATGTCGCCCGCATCTGCGCCGAGATTTCCGGCAACGGATCCGCCCGGGTTCCGGGGGACGGTCGCCTTGCAAAACGGGCAGCCGCCGAAGCCCATGGCATCGACGTGAGCACCGAGGTTCTGGCCGCACTTGGCTGAAACTGAAATCACCCGCCATCGAATGGCCGGACAGCACCTGCCATCGAATGGCCGGACAGCACCTGCCCGGCTTGCCAACCAAGCCACTCAATGGCCGCCGAAATAGGCCTCGAGCAAGCGTTTGTCATTTCTCAATTCGTCAGCTGTACCCGACGTCTGCATCCGCCCGGACTCCAGCACATAAATGCGGCTGGCAAGCGACAGGGCAAAATTGGCATTCTGTTCCGTGATGACGACGGTCAGCCCGTATTCCTTGTTCAGCTGACGGACGACTTCGGCAATCTCGTGACAGATCTTCGGGGCAAGACCGATCGTCGGCTCATCGACAAGCAGCAGTTCCGGGCTGGTCATCAAGGCCCTGCCAAAGGACACCATCTGCCTTTCCCCGCCGGATTGGGTCGACGTCTCCTGCCCTTCCCGTTCTTGCAGACGCGGGAAAAGACTGTGCACCATCTCAAGGTTGTTTTCGATGTCGTCTCGTGCGGTGAAGGCCCCCACCATCAGGTTGTCGCGCACCGACATATAGGGAAACAGGTTGAACCGCTCGGGCGCATAGCCCACCCCGTGACGCACGATTTCCGAAGGGCTTCGACCGGCAAGGCTGTGCCCGCGCAAGCGGATGTCGCCTTCGATTTTCACAAGGCCCATGATGCTGTCCAACAAGGTGGATTTACCTGCACCGTTCGGGCCGACCACGGCGACAATCTCACCGGGCTGCACCGTGATCGAAATATCGGTCAACGCCTGGGCCTTGCCGTAAAACGCGGACAGCTTCTCGATTTCCAGATAGGACATCAAACGCTCCCCAGATACGAGGCCTGAACGGCCGTGTCGTTCATCACGTCGCTGAACGCGCCTTCGGCAATCATGGTGCCCCGCTCGATGGCGATGGCGCGGTCGATCAGCGGTTCCAGCGCTGGCAAATCATGGCTGACGATCAAAAAGGTCATCCCGTCCTTGCGCATGGATTGAATGAGATCGGAAATCTGCGCGATTTCACCGACTGTCAAACCTGCAAACACCTCGTCCAGCAACATGACTCGCGGTGCCGTGGCCATGGTTCGGGCCATTTCGAGCTTGCGCAGATCACCCATTGCCAGTTCGGCGGGTGAGCGGCTCAGATCCGTTTCCGTGAACCCGACACTCAGCGCGAGCTCTTTTTCCCTGTCCGTATCCGGCGGCGAAACGATCATGCGCCAGATGTCGTCCGGCATCAGGCCCACCCTGATGTTTTCTGCAACACTCATGTCGCCGAACGGCCGAGGTATCTGATAGGTTCTACTGACCCCGGCCCGGATACGCTGAGGCGTCGACAGTGCCGAAATCTCATTGCCGAACAGCTCGATCGTACCGCTGTTCTGCCGCAATTCGCCCATGATCTGGCTGAATACCGTCGTCTTTCCCGCGCCATTCGGACCGATCAGGCCCAGCGACTCTCCTTCTTGCAGGGAAAAGGACAGATCATTCGTGGCCACCAGCCCGCCGAACCGTTTGACGAGACCGGAAACTTTCAGCGCAACGGTCATGCCAGCCCCCCTTTCCGCAGTCTTTGAAAGCCGCGTTGCACAAGTTCAACCAATCCCTTTGGCTGATACATGTAGAGAAGCAGTGCGATGGCACCGTAGACGAAATACCGTTCAGCCCCGGGAAGCACGGGGCGCAGGTATTCCAGAAGGAACGTCATGAAGAACGCACCGATCATGGGGCCGATGATGGTCGATGTTCCGCCCAGCAATGCCGCTACGATGATGGTGAAAAGAAAGTTGATGTCAAACAGCGCGCGGGGCGCGAGTGAGCCCAGGTAATGGACATAGAACGCCCCGCCAAGACCGGCGATGAACGCGCTGGTCAGAAACGCAAAGGCCTTCAACCGCGTGGTGCTGAGCCCCGAACCGCGCACGCTTTCTTCATTCATTCCGATGGCGGCCAGTGCAGTGCCCAGCCGGGTTTTCATCAGCAGCCACATGCTGACCGCCACGCTGAGCATCAGGGCCGTGGACAGGTAGTACCCGTTTGCCGCGCCGCGTGTCAGAGTTTGAATTCCCGACATCCCGCGTGTGCCGCCGGTCAGATCCGGACGGATCACCTGAACCAGCTGATAGAGCAGCTCCATGAAAGCCAGTGTGACCAGCGCGAAGTAGCTGCCGCGAATGCGCAGAGCGGGCAACAATACAATCAGGCCCGCGATCATCGTGACCAACACGGCCACAGGGATAGAGATTTCGACCGGCATGTCAAACCGTTTGGTCAGGATGGCAGTCGTATAAGCCCCGATACCGATCAGGAAGGGATGCCCGAAACTCACATACCCGGTCCTGCCCGACAGCACATCCCAGCTGATGGCGAAGATGGCCAGATAGTTGGCAAAGATCATCGTGCGCAGCGTCCCGTTCGAGACGACCTGGGGCAACAGCAGCATCCCCGCAATCAGGCCGCCCCAAAGGACAAAGTGAAACCAGCGCAGACCCATGTTACAACTCCTCGCGACCGAACAGGCCCTGCGGTCGCGTCACCAGCACGCCGATGATCAGCAGCATGGTGAAGACACCGCGCAGTTCCGGCGCCAGGGTGGCGACAACGATGACTTCGAGAAAGCCGACGATATGAGCAACGACCAGCGTGCCGATGATCGACCCGATGCCGCCCACAATGACGACGGCCACCGAGATGATCAAAGGCGCAACCCACATTGACGGCGAAAGCTGTGTATAGCTGGCGAAAAACACGCCGCCCAGCGCACCCAGTGCCCCTGAGATACCCCATGTGATCAGGTTGATCCGATCCGGGTCGATCCCTGAAATCGCGGCCCCCTTGGCGTCCATCGACACCGCCTGCATCGCCCGCCCTGTATGTGTCAGGCGGACAAAGGCATACAGGCCCAGCAAAACAGCCCAACTGATCAGCGTTGCAATCAGGATATTATAAGTAACGGACGCTCCGGCGACGTTGATCACGCCCGGCACGATCGGCAGCAGGATCTTGCTGCTGTCGCCAAAGACAAGAACGATCCCGGCCTGAATCACGACCGCCAGGATCAGAGTCGATATCTCGACGGCTACGTGATCCCCTTTCAGGGTCTTGACGATCAGGCGGTATTTCAGAACCCCCATAAGAACGCCCAGAACCACGGCCACCGCAACGCCCATCAGCTTTGGCATTCCCAGCGTCTGGGACACCCAGAAATACATGTACCCGCCGACCATCAGATAGGCACCGTAGGCCAGGTTCAGGACCCGACCGATGCTGAAGATCAGCGTGAAACCCATTGCGATAAGCGCATAGAGACCGCTGAGCAAAAGCCCCTGGATCAGTATTTGCAACATGTAAGGATCCCTGGCTGCGGGTGCGCGCACCCGCGCACCCATTTCAAGCTAAGCGAACGGACAGGTTACTGTTTGACCCAGCTTGGCAAGGTGAATTCACCCGTCGCGTATTTCTCGGGATAGACAACGGCGGCGGTGCCGTCCTCGTACCATTGGACCACGACCATTGACGGCGCGGCATCGTCGAACGGCTCGGACAGATCAAAACGGATATTGTGCGGGTAAGTCCGGCCAGTCACGGGCTCTACCTCGTCATCGCCCCAGAAGGCGTAACGCAGCCACAACTGGCCATCCAGTTCCAGAACCAGATCCTGTTTCTTCATCGCATCGGCCCAGCCTTCGACATTTTCGAAACCGCCGGCCTCTTCGGCTGCGGCCATCGCCTGTTTCAGCCCATGATAGGCATTGAACCCGTTGAAATGCGGCAGCAGCGGGCGGCTGTCATACTTCGCCTGATAGGTATCGACAAACTCCTGGCTGGCCGGATCGAGCCGAAACCCGACCGAAGGGATCGGAGACAGGGTCGAGATACCGCCACCGGCACCGCCCGTATCTTCCCAATACTCCATACCCAGCGCAGCGACGTTCACGCCCGTCATCGCCATCGGCACCTGGAGTTTCACGTATTGCGATGACACAACCTGCGAATTGACCGACGAGACCTGATAGATGAAGTCCGCCCCGGTATCCTGCGCGCGGCTGAAGATCGGAGCGAAATCGACGGTGGCGACGTCATAAGTGATGATGTCCTTGACCTCGATACCCGCAACCGGTGCAAGCGCTTCGGTGACAAGGCCGGTGATCGCCTCGCCAAAGGCCGTATCTTCCGCCAGAATGACAACGGAATCCCACCCCATCTTTTCCTTCAGAACATCCGCGCCAAAGTTGATGTACAACGTGGCCAGAGCCTCATCCGAGGCGATGTTCATGAAATAGGGCGCCATGCTTTCAGGGTCTTCGACCACCATGTCGATGATGCCGATGTAGGATGTCCAGGTGTCAAGCGTCGGAATCCGGTACTCCTGCATGCGGGGCAGCCATCCCAGCGACACATCGTCAATCGAGCCCGAGATGATGAAATCAACCTCTTCCGTTTCCGCAAGATATTCATAGGCCCGGATGCCCTCGGTCGGGTCCTGTCCGGTATCCGCCGAGACCAGGGTGATCTGTTCGCCCATCACGCCGCCATTTGCGTTGAGCTCTTCAATCGCAATCTCGGCCCCGCGCAGCGTCGACAATCCGGTGTCCGAGGAAAGCGACCCAATGAATCCTACCTTGATTTCCGCTCCGGCCGCCGAGGCCATGAGCGCGATGCATGTTCCGCTGAGCAGCGCTGTCTTGATCATCACATTAGCTCCCTGTGTCTCATTATGCCTTCTTGTATTCTGTATACAGTACACAAGAAGATGGTTCGATCAATTCCTTTCTTGAAGACTCATGTTCAGAATCCGCTGATTTCGCCGTTTTCATCGTGGATCACGGCATCCACGTCGATTTCCACCATCAGCCCCGGCTGCGTCAGCCCAGCCTGAACGGCGGTCAGAACCGGATCGATCCCCTTGAAAACTTCGCCATGCGCCTGCGCAAACGCGCCTGCTTGGGACAGATCGGTCAGGTAGGCGCGCACCCGCCCCACATGTCGCAGTTCGGCGCCAACCTCTTTCAGTGCGTCCTCGATGCGTGACAGGATGTAAAAGGTCTGCGCACCAACGTCCCCGGGCGCGTGGATGCGGCCCGTCGGCTCGATGGCCGTTGTCCCGGCAACCCAGACAAAGGCGCCGATGCGCTTGGCCCGAGAGTACGAGGCCACCTCTTCAAACCGTCCGCCGGATTTCCAAAACCGCAGGGTCACAGGCCCAGCCTCACCCGGATCGCTTCAGCCGCGTTTTGCAATGCCGCATTTTCTTCGGCGGTTAACCGCAACTCCTCGACCTCAACCAATCCGCCTGCACCAAGATGGGCTGGCACGCCCAGCACGACACCGTCGATGCCGTATTCCCCGTGCAGCATGACCGAAACCGGAACCGGGCCCGTGCGCGCGCCCCGAATGTGATCAATCAATTCGATCGAGGCATGAGCCGGAGCTATCGTTGCAGAGCCTGACTTCCGAAGCGCAACCACCTGACCGCCCCCGGTGATCGCATCCTGAACACAGGCTTCGATCTGTTCGCGGGACAGAAATACATCCAGCGGACGGCCTTTGATCCTGGCACGGCTGGGGATCGGGGCCATTTCGTCCCCATGGCTGCCAAGCGTGAAGGCTTCGACGTCCGCAGGCGTGACACCCGCGGCCATCGCCAGCGCGTTGCGAAACCGGCTGCTGTCCAAAGTTCCTGCCATACCCAAAACCTGTTCGCGGGGGAAACCTGTTGCACGCAGCATCTCGACCGTCATTTCGTCCAGCGGGTTGGTCACCACGATCACGATGGCATTTGGCGCGGCCGACCGGATCGCTTCGGCCGACTTTCGGATCACGCGGGCATTCACATCGATCAGATCGGCACGTGTCATGCCCGGACGGCGGGCTCGTCCGGCCGTGACGACGACCACATCCGCCCCGGCCACCAGATCCATCGCTTCGCCACCGACACATCGGGCCCGCGCACCGGTGATCCCGGACGTATGATTGAGATCCAGCGCAGTCGAAGCCGCCAATCCCGGAGTGATGTCGATCAGCGCGATTTCATCCGCCATGTCCGCCATCGCCGCCAGATGCGCGACATTGCCGCCAACACCCCCTGCCCCGATCAAGGCAAGTTTGCCCAGCCTGCGGGCTTTGCGCGGCACACGCGAAGGGGCAACCCATTTGGGTGAACGGCGGTACAGCACCCGGCGCATGGAAACAGCACCATCCGTACGCGGCGGTTTCGGTCTCTCCAGCGGGCCATCCACCAAGGCGATACCAACACGCTCTGCGGTTTCACGCGCAAGGGCCGTCACGATGTCACCCGGCAAAACCTCGAACACGATCCTGCCCCGGCGGCGCGCATCCTCGACCGCATCCGAGCCTATGACGCGAGGGGTTGCCATCAGCCGTCCTGTCCGTCCACCGCCTCGATTGCACGCGTCGCGGCCTCGACGGCGGTTTTGACCGAATTTTCAGACCCCGAGATGAACAAGCGGCCAAACCGCCCCACCGCGCGCACTTCGACGATGTCAATCTCGGCGGCCTTTTCGGCCTCATTCGCGGCAATCGAGATATATGCGGCCGGCGCGCATTCCACGATCCCCAACGTCTGCCCCGGCACGATCAACGCGCCCTTGCGCCATTTGTTCAAAAGCTGCGCCTGATAGGGTTCGACACTTGTGATGATTTGCGTGGAACTGATGGCAGGCTTCAACCGGTCTGTCATGGAAGCCCCAAGTTCGGCCAGCATCGCGTCCCGTGCAGCGGATACTTCGGCGTTTGAAGGTGAGCGGAGGATGAAGAAGCCGAATTCGCGCTCGACCATCTGCGTCGTCGCTTCGACCGAAGACGCCTTGAGCGCCCGGTCGATCAGCGAGAACACGCCATTGCCCGGCGCGAACTCTCCGATCAGCACGGTGTCACCGGACAAAGGCACTGACCCTTGCACCGTCGCGCCGTTGTAGGCGGCGAATTTCGGTTGCAGGTTGTCGATCTGCATCAGCGCCCGGATCGTGATCTCGCTCATGCGCCATACTCCTCGTAAATGTCGCGCCAGGGTCTGCTTTCATACGCGACCCGCTTGATGTTGATGAGATGCAGGGCGGTGACGTTGTCCGAGGTGATCGACCCCGACCACGTACCGGTACCCAGCATGAAGGATGGTTCAAGGTCGGTGGAATACCCCATGCCGCCCATGATCCCCGGCGTATTCACCAGGACCCGCCCCGTGGGCACGGTGGAAAACCGAGCGACCACCTCGGGATCATCGGAATGGATGACCGAGGAATGTCCCCAACCTTCGAATTTGGCAATGGATTGCGCCAGTTCGATGCCGTGATCGGTGGACTTCGCCTCGTAAAAGGCCAGCACCGGGTTCAGCTTTTCGGCCGAAAGCGGGCGCTGCCACCCCACTTCGGTCTCTTCCGACACCAGGCAGCGCGTGCGCGGCGGAATCGAGAACCCCGCAGCATCGGCCAGAGCCTGAGGGCTTTGGCCGACGCGTTCGGGATCCATTGCCCGAACACCCTTGAAGATGACCCGAGCCAGCCGATCGGCCTCGGCCGGGGTGCAGAAATAGGCGCCTTTGAGTTTCAGTTCATGGCGCAGATCGCGTGCAATTTCAGGATCGGCGACCACGGCCTGCTCACTGACACAGGCCGTGCCATAGTCGAAGCTTTTTGACGTCACGATCATCTCGGCAACTTCGGACAGATCGCGCGCCTTGGACTTGTGCACGTAACACGGCACGTTCCCCGCCCCGACTGCAAGCGTCGGTTTGCCACTGGAATAGGCGGCCTTGACCATGGCAGGGCCACCTGTCGCCATGACAACCGACGTGCGGCGATGCTTCATCAACTCGGCGGTGCCCTGAATGGTCACGGCGTCCAGGCATTGTATCAACCCTTTGGGTGCGCCCATCTGTTCGGCAACGCGCGCCATGATGCGGACGGTTTCCTTCCCGCATTCCACGCCGCGCGGATGCGGGGCACAGACAACGGCATTTCCCGCCTTCACCGCAGACAGAACCTTGTAGATGATCGTGGAGGTCGGATTTGTCACCGGGATAAGCGCCGCGACCACACCCATCGGCTCTCCGAAGGCCGCGATCTTTGTCGCATCGTCCCGCCACAACAGACCCAGCGTCGTGACATCCCGCAGGTAATCGGCGACCGACAAGGCGTTGAACAGATTCTTGACCCGCTTGTCTGCTACGTTGCCGTACCCGGTTTCCTCGACCGCCAATTGCCCCAACCGTTCGGCTTCAGGTTCGATCGCCCGAGCCATGGCATCGACGATGGCATCCACCTGTGCCGGGTCGGTTCCGAGAAAGGCGCGATAGGCTTCGAAAGCCGTTTCAGCAGCGCGCCGTGCGGCGGCGATGGATTTCAGATCAGCGTCCATCACGAGGCTCCGGTGGCAATGGTGTCAAAGATACGGCGGGCCTGATCGACATCGCCTGCGGAAATGCCGATGGTTTCCAGCCTGCGCCCGGATGCGGCCACGTCAGCACCCAGGATGCGATCTGTCATGCAGATCAGGCTTTCCGTCAGAGGCGCAGTCAAACCTGCAAGCTGTGCGGCGGAAACAAGGGGCACCAATGACCCCAAGACGCCGTCGCGCATCAATTGGCGCGCGGCCTGCCGATCCGGGACCGGACGCGCGCCCGCCCCCCGCTCGGCGCCGGCATAGGTCGCGATCCAGTCATCGGTCTCGGGCAGGTTTCGAACGCCAAAGGCCTTTGCGACCTGCCGCCTTTCGCCAGCCAACCCATGGATCACCTCATGCTGTTCCGGCCCTATAAGCGCAGAGAATGTCCGGTTGCCTTCCAGCGGCACCCCGCCCATCGGCACATCCGGTCCACCGGCCCCCAGCCCCGCGCCACCAAGGATCAACGCCGGAATCTCGACCGCTGCGGAAAGATCGGCAAAGCCTGAGGCCAGAACCGAATCCAGCGGCTGGATGTTCGAAAGAAAGGGTTGCAGCGCTTCAAGAACGTCCGCGCGGCCTCGGGGCAATGTCGCAGCAGCCATCGGTGCCGCCTGCGTCAGGGTCAGGCCGGCACCTTCGGCCTGATACCAGTATGGCAGGCCCTGCGCCTCGACCAGAGTAACGTCGGCAGTGCAGCCGCCTATTCGCAGCATCCACACCGCTTCGACCGCGCCCAAAGAGCGACCGGGCGCCAGAACTAGCACCTGCCCATCGTGCAGATGATCGGCCAGCACCATCGCATAGGTGCGCTGTTTGTGGATCGGCCCGGTCAGAAAGATCGCCTGTGCGTCCCGCACTGCTGCATCCAACTCTGACGTGGTGCGGATTGAAGGCCCGTCGCGATCCACCTGATACGTGCCCACAGGCCCTTCGCCGCGAATACCGATGCCCGAGGATTGCGCAAGCAGTGACAGTTCCGCCCCATAGGCCGAAAACAGCGTAACCTCAGCCCCTTCCGCCAGACACAGCGCTGCCAGAAGACGGGCATCCGGGCCGCCACCCAATACAGCAATGCGCTCAAACCTTTGGGCAACGGGTGCATCCCGTGTCGCGCCACGTGTCACCGCGCGCGTGAAATCCTCGAATCCGGCTGACATGGTACCTCCTCAAAGGGGTTGATCAGGCCGACGACCCGGCACCCAGCCCGTCGATGATTGCCTCAAGCTCGTCATGCGGCCGTGCGATCACGTGAACCGAGACCACCTCGCCCACCTTGTTGGCCGCTGTCGCGCCTGCATCGGTGGCGGCTTTGACCGCGCCGACCTCGCCGCGCACAAGGGTCGTCACCAGCCCGCCGCCAGCTTTGGTCTGACCCACGATGGCAACGCTGGCTGCCTTGACCATCGCATCCGCGGCTTCAATCGCGCCGACCAGGCCGCGTGTTTCGATCATGCCCAGGGCCATCTGCCCCGCCACTGGTTTCGCCATTTTCTGTTCCTCCAAAAAAGATGTTTCGCGTAGTGTGATTCAGGTCGTCGAGACGCGGTCGATCACCGCGATGATGGCCATGTCCACGGGGGTCGTGGACAGCCCGGCCGCCATGCGGGCGGCAGACCCGCTGACAACCAGCACCGTATCCCCGACCCCAGCGCCGCAGGTATCGACCGCAACCCGCGCGGGATCGATCAGGCTGCCCTTGCTGTCGACCAGATCCGTCACCAGCAGCTTTGCTCCGACCAGCCTGGCATCCTTGGCAGTTGCCGTGACAGTTCCAGCGACCTTGCCCAAGTGCATCAGAACGCCCTCAGGTAGCGGTCCAGCTCGACCTGTGTGACCTGTTGATTGAAGAATTCCAGCTCTCGCTCGGCCTGTTGCAGGACCAGTTCCCACTGCATTTCGCCCATGACATCGCGCAGCCATTCCGATCCGCGCGCCAGATCGATGGCGGTTGGCAAATCGGTTGGAATTGGATCTCCGATCCCTTCCTCGTACCCGTTGCCTGTCGTCGGTTCCGAAGGGGACAGCCCCTGTTCGATCCCGTCAAGCCCGGCGGCAATCTCGGCCGCAAGCAACAGATACGGGTTGGCGTCTGCACCGGCATCGCGCTTTTCCACCCGCACGGCACTGTCCGAGCCTTCGATGACACGGATACCAACCGTCCGGTTGTCATAGCCCCAGCTCGCGTTGATCGGGCAGAACGTATAGGGCTGGCGACGGCGATATCCGTTGACCGTGCCGCTGCCGCAAATCGCCGTCTCGCACATGCGCTTTTGCAGGCCTGCGATGAAGGATTTTCCGGTGTCGTTGATCTTGCCGTTGTCGGCAAAGGCGTTTTTGCCGTCTTTCCACAACGAGTAATGCGTATGAAACCCGTTGCCCGATTGATCAAAAAACGGCTTGGGCATGAAAGTCGCCAGATAGTCGTGCGCGATCCCCAACTGGCGGATCAGGGATTTGAACAGAACGACACGATCCGCAGCTGCCAGAGCTTCACCATAACGAATGTTCACCTCGATCTGGCCGGCTGCATATTCCGGGTTCGACTGTTCGATGGGAATGCCACATTCGTTGATCTGCTGACGGATCGGGCCAACGATGTGTTCCATACGGGCGGCGCGGCCCAGGCCGTAGACCTGGATGCCCGTGTCGCGGGGCTGGCCGGTTTCCGGGTCCAGCAGATAGAATTCCAGTTCCGTGCCGACATTCACCTCGAACCCCATGTCGCGGGCCCGGTCCACCTGCCGCACCAAAGCCTGACGCGGATCGATCGGCACCGGTTTGTGATCCATGCCCTCAGCGCGGCCAAAACAGACGGCCACGCCCGGTTCCCACGGGACAGCGACAGGCTTTGTCATCGGAAAGACATGCATGTCGGGATAGCCGTTGTCGAAATTGACGTAAGGCGTATCCCAGACGTCGCAGGTCATATCGATCGCCAGCAGCGCAATCGACAAGGCATTGCCGCTTTTGCAGACATGATCCCAATGGCTGGCCGGAATGCGCTTGCCACGCATGATGCCGTTGAGATCCCCGACACCAAGAATGACGGTATGTGTGCCCTCGGGCAGATCAAACCCCGAACTCATTTGCGCGTGCTCCCTGTTTTTAGCTTTATAATTGCTGTATTCTGTATACAGTATTCACAAAGCCAGTCAGGAAACAAGGAAAATCTGCGCCATGTCCAAAAGCTCGGTTATCGTTGTCGGAGGCGGCATAGTCGGCGTCATGACAGCGCTTACACTGCAACGGCGCGGCGAGGCCGTGACATTGATCGACAGGTGGGAGCCGGGACATTCCCGTGCATCTTCAACAGATTACAACCGAGTGATTCGCGCCATATCCGGACGGGACGAGTTCTATACACGCTGGGCGCGCGAAAGCCGCCTGCGCTGGCTGGAGCTGCAAACCGAAAGCGGCCAGAACCTGATGTATGAATGCGGCGCCTTGATTCTGGCGACGGCGGGACATTGCGACTGGGAAGACGCAACCGCACAAACTTTCGACCGGGTCGGGGTGCCCTATTACAAATTCGGTCGGTCGGATATCGAATCGCGGTTCCCTCAGTTCAAGGTCACCGACATCGAATATGCGCTGTTCGAACCCGAAGCCGGAATGCTGATGGCGCATCGATGCGTTCTGACCGGTCTGGATCTGTTCCGAAAGGCAGGAGGCAAAGTACAACGTGGTCGCGTCACCACGGATGGATCGGAACGTCCGATGCTTGACGGCAAACCGCTCGAGGCTGATCTGATCATCATAGCGACCGGCCCATGGATGGCTGACATGTTTCCCAGAACGATTAAGCCGATCTCGACCGTGGTCGGCGTTAATGTCCTCTACACTTCGACACCCGACGGGTCGGAGGATTTCGACATGAGCCGGATGCCCTGCTGGATCGATCACGGGCAAAGGTCATTTGGTCTGCCCTCGTCCGAAGGATCCGGCGTGAAGGCGGCGGTTGTCATCCCGGACAAGATCGATCTGGACAATGATGAACGGCTGATCCGCCAGGAAACGCTTGGCCGCACACGCAGCTATATCCGCCACCGGCTTCCGGGTTTAGAGGGGCAACGTGTCGTGGATTCCAAGTTCAACCAGATAATTCTGACCCCGGATACACATTTCATTGTCGACTGGCACCCCGAGCATGAAAACGTGCTGTTCGCCGGCGGATGCTCTGGCCATTTGTTCAAGCACGCCCCGGTGTTTGCAGAATTTGCAGCAGGCGTTGGGCTGAAGGATTTTGGAACCGCGGACCGGTTCAAGATCAGCGGCCGCAGAAAGCTGATCCCGAAGGAAAGCCCCAGCGGAC
This sequence comes from Ruegeria sp. HKCCD6428, assembly GCF_013110595.1. Taxonomy (NCBI): domain Bacteria; kingdom Pseudomonadati; phylum Pseudomonadota; class Alphaproteobacteria; order Rhodobacterales; family Roseobacteraceae; genus Ruegeria; species Ruegeria sp. HKCCD6428. Next base: position 108,504 of record NZ_WVQX01000001.1, on the reverse strand, counting down.
GCTAACCATCCAGGAGGGCGCGATAAATTCCAGCATTCGGGCATTTGCCCTGGGGAAGACGCGCGCCCGCCCGAATTGCGTCACGGCAGGTTTCGGCCTGAAGGCAGTGCCCGCATTTTTCCGCCAGTTCCAATCCCAGCTCGGGGTGCGCGTTCAGGTCTGCCTCGGTCAGTCCGAATTGTCCGGCCATGGCGAGTATACGCTCTCGTGCCTGTGGTGCGCCCGATCGCAACATGGCCAGATCCGCGCGGGACAAGCCAAGGTCCGAAAGCTCTCGGTCACTCAGGTTTTCATCCCGAGGCGAGCTGACAATGCGCGCTATTTTATGAAAGAAATCTGTGTATCCCGACATCTCGCGGCCTCCTCCACCACGTTATGGATACAGTATACACAGTGTTTCAAAGCAGGAATTGATCAGGATCAAGCGGGTTTTCAGGTCTTACGGCCGACCGCAGGCCTTGCGAAACAAGTCAACCGCCTGCGCGGCGGCCAGATCCTTCGACACATGTGCCGCTTTAATCGAGGCCAGCCCCTCATCCGCCTCTTGCGGTGCAAGAAACACGTCGCGCCCGCGCACGAACAATTCACGCAGATGGCTTGCCCGGTATTCGGGATGGAATTGCACGGAACGGGCCGGGAAATTATAATCCAAGGCCCCTACCGGGCAGTGATCCGCCGACCCTGTCACGCGCGCCGAAGGCGGAACATGCGTGACCTGATCCTGATGCCAGACAAAGGCATCAACGCTGCTCCCGCCATAGTCAAAGCCTCGCGCGCCGACGACATTGCCGATCTCGGCCTTCTCGGCTTTGCCGCCATAGACATCCGCCATGATCTGATGACCAAAGCAGATGCCAAAGACCGGCTTGGCATGATCCCGGCACAACTCCAGGAAATCGCGAAGGGGCCGCATCCACTCCGTGTCATCGTAGACGCCGAATTCGGACCCTCCGACAACAACCCCATCAAAATCCCCGAGCTGAGGCAATGCCTCGCCGTCGACCACATCCACCGTGGAAAATCGGGCTTCGGGCAGATGTGGTTCAAGCCATGCGCGGATCTGCTGGGCCGTACGCGGCAGCCCCTCAAGCAGCGGCAATGGATGAAGGGTCAACTCAAGAAGTGCTATCCTCACCAGTCGAAGGCCCGGTCGATGCCCGCCATCTTGACGCCGGTAAAGGCCGAGGCCTGAAAGCTGAGCGCGCGCAGATCTTCGGTTTCCAGATTGTGCACCGAAGATTTGCCGCAGGCCTTGGCAAGCGCCGTGATCTCCATTGTCATCGCGGTCAGATACCGCGCGACGCGCTCTGCACCTGCATGCGGGTTCATTCGCGCCTCAAGGTCAGGATCCTGCGTTGCGATCCCAACCGGGCAACGGCCCGTATGGCAGTGATGGCACGCCCCCGGCGATGTTCCCAGCGCCTGGTAATCGTCCAGATATCTGGGAGTATTGCATCCCAGCGCGACCATCGCGGCATTCCCGATCATGACAGCATCCGCCCCAAGCGCCAGACACTTGGCCGCGTCCACCCCTGATCGAATACCCCCCGCGGCGACAAGCGAGACCTTGCCGCTCATCCCGCACTCATCCAACGCTTCGCGTGCCGCTCGTATGGCACTCATGGTCGGTATGCCCGTGTGATTCAGCAGCAACTCGGGTGACGCACCGGTGCCGCCCTCGGCCCCATCCACCACAACCACATCCGCGCCCGCCTTTGCAGCCACGGCCACGTCGAACCGTGGTCGCGTGGCCCCCATCTTGATGAAGATCGGTACCTGATAGTTCGTGGCGATCCGCAATTCCTCGATTTTGACGGCCAGATCGTCGGCCCCAAGGAAATCGGGATGCCGGATAGTGGATCGCTGATCGACCCCTTCGGGCAAAGTGCGCATTTCGCTGACCCGCGGGCTGACCTTCATTCCCAGCAGCAGACCGCCGGTGCCCGGTTTGGCCCCCTGCCCGACCACCAGTTCGAGCGCATCGGCGCGGCGCAGGTGATCCAGATCGACCCCATAGCGGGCGGGCGACATCTGGTAGAGCAGGCGTTGGGAGGCTTCGCGCTCCTCTTCCAGCATGCCGCCTTCGCCGGTGCAGGTCATGGTGCCCACCTTCGAGGCACCATAACCAAGCGACGCCTTGGCCGAAGCCGAGAGCGCGCCGAAAGACATCGATGCGATATAAATCGGGATTTTTAGTTCCAGTGGCCGTTCCACCAATCCGCGCCCGCCGCCCAGAACCGTCGTCGTATCGCAGCTCTCGCGGTATCCTTCAAGCGGCAGGCGGGTCATCGTCGCCGGGACAAATGTCAGATCGTCGAATGTCGGCAACTGCTTGTTGAACGTGTTGTAGCCACGCACCTGATACCGCCCAAGCTGCGCCAATGCGTGAACTTCCGATATCGCTTCGGGCGTCCAACGGGTTGATCCCCCCTCATCATAAGACGAAGGCACACCGGCCGGTCGTCCATCGACCGCGCCTGCGTCGCGGAACCGTATTTCTTCCTCTGACGCGACCTCGAACGGGTAGTCATAGGGTTTACTCAGATCATGAGCCATGCGCTTGCGTCCCTGCTTTCAAAATACCAAAGGCGCTGGCCAGAGACCATTTTGCGCCAGTTACGAGAGCTGTCGACAAGCCCCAGAGGATCAAGGATCGCATCGACCTCGGCCACCTCTTCGGCAGTGGGTTCGATCACCGAGACGTCCACACCCAGACTTTCGACTTCGCCTGCGACCCAAACCTCGCCCTGCCACAACGCGTCCGCACAGGATTCACCCGCACCGCCCAGCGCAATGATGCGTCCCGCATGCGCCATGAAACCGGATTGGTATCCGATCTTGCCCTCGACCACGATGTTGCCGCCCTTCATGGCAACACCGACACGCGGCCCGGCATCACCTTTGACATGAATGGTGCCGCCAATCATCGCCGCCCCGCAGGACATGCCCGCATAGCCACCGACAGTGATGTGACCCTTGGCCATCCCTTCGCCCACGGCCCACCCGCAATTGCGTTCGATAGAAATGTTGGCGCCAGTGTTCAGACCGCCGCAATAGTACCCCACCGAACCTTCGAAAGTGATGTCCACATTGTCCGGCAGGCCCACGCCCAGATTGTGTCGCGACAGCGTATCGACAACCCGGATCGGCCGTCCTGATGCGCAGGCCGCCATGATATCCCGGTTCACTTCACGAATGTGCCGCTTGCCGACTTCGATGACGATTTCATCCATCTGTCTTGCTACCTCGCTCATGCTGCCAGGCTCCGGTTGCCGACACCCCAGATGCCGGTTAGCGACGGGCCATCATAGTTGATCACGTCGCATTCCTCGGCCATCACCCGACGCACCGCCTGTTCTTCGGTCGCGGCGGCCAGATCCCCATTGCGATTGACCACAACCAGCGGCTTCATCGCGAACCGATCCTTGGCAAATCCGATCCCGCCCGGCGTTGCAATCATGTAGGTGAATACCCCGTCGATAGAGATAATCGACTTCTTCAGCGCCTGTTCCATCGTCAGGCCCGCTTTCATCTGGTCACTGACCCAGACCGCTATCAACTCGCTGTCATTCTCGGTCAGAAAGCGATAGCCCTTTCGGCTCAACTTGTCGCGCCAAGTGAAATAGTCAGTGATCTGGCCGTTATGCACGATCGCCACATCCGAAAACGGCCGCGCCCAGAACGGGTGTGAAGCGTTGGGCAGAACCGAGCTTTCCGTCGCAAGCCGCGCGTGGCCAAGACCATGGGTGCCGATCATGTCGCGCACGCCATGCTTTTCGGCAACCGCTTCGGCCCCGCCGATGTCCTTGATGATCTCAAGACTGCGGCCGCAGGACTGCACTTCGAACCGGTCCGTCAGCTCATCTGCATCCCGCACCCAGGCCTGCAAATCAGTCGGGTCCGAGATTTCCGCACGAAAGCAATAATGCCGGTTCTCATCGGTTACGATCTTCGGATCGGACAGAAAGCCAGAGCCGTGATCCTTCAACACCGCCTCAAACGCATTCAGGTCAGCATCCTGCCGGGATTTGTCAAATCCCATCCCTCGTAAAACATATCCGGTGTCTCGTGGCGGCCCATAAACTGCAAACCCGGTGCTGTCTGCGCCACGGTGTTCCTGCGCATCCATCAGGTCTACCAGGTCCGCCCCGACCTGCCCGGGTGCGGTAAGAATCCTTCCAGCGATTCCACACATGAAGAGCTCCCTGTTCAACTACGTCTGTATACTGTATACAGTACACGAACAATAGCAAGCCCATTCGCCTTGGCACCAGATGCTTTTTTGAATACAGAATTCACAAAACACGGAAAGAGAGGCTCTGAGTGGCTCTGAAACAGATAAAAACACAGCGCAGACGGCTGGCGGACGAGGTTTATGATCAGTTGGTCGAAGCCATAATGAGCCGCGAAATCTCTGCCGAAGATCGATTGGTTCAGGAAAAGCTGGCAGCGGAACTAAACATCAGCCGAACCCCGGTTCGCGAAGCCCTTATGCGGCTGGAAACCGAAGGGGTTCTGGAAGTCGCCGCAAGCGGTGGTTTCCGGCTGGCACGCATGGATCAAGCCGAAGTCCGGCAACTGTATCAGGCCCGCGCCGCAATCGAAGGTCAGGCCGCCCGGATTCTTGCGGCCCACGCAGACCCCGCGGTTCTGGACGGTTTGCGCGAGCTGATTCGTCGTGAGGAAAACCTGACCAACCCTACGACGCGCGACTACTTCATTGCCAATCGGCGCATTCATCGCGCCTTCATGGTTGAAGCGGGAAACAAATTCCTACTGGACATGTTCGACATGATCTGGGGCAAGGCCATGGCCTTTCACCTGTTTTCCGCCATCGAAAATGTCGACATTTCACAGTCTCTGGGTGATCATCAGGCGCTTGTCGACGCGATTGAAACCGGAGACGTAACAGAAGCACTGGAAACCTTTACCGCCCATATTCAGGCCGGGTTCGATTTGCAGATCGAGGGGCTGAAAGAAGCGGACAACGGCTGACGCACAGAACCATAGGCAAAGCGGACCGCGCCGGTTCGCCTGACTGAAACCGGCTCATGCATCGTGTGTAATGCCATCAAGATATCCGCGCGCTGTTCTGACGGCTTCATGACAAAACGGTCATTTTCGTCTATTATTGAAATCTCTCATTACAAAGACCCTCCGATTCCATCGGAGTTGATATTTGAACGACACGTTTTTCCACAGGCGGTCCCAAGTCGACTATTCGACCACCTCAGATTCCGGAGAGAGAAATGAGTGCTGACGAAAACGACAATCGCAAAGAACACGAATACACCGAAAGCGAAAAGACAGATCCGGAATGCCGGTCTGTCGATGACAGGCTGACCGCGATCGAGCAGCGCCTCGACCAGTTGATGCGCGTCATGGAACCAGGCCCGGAAGACAGGCTGGAAACCGTCGAACATCGCTTGGACGCGCTTTTGACATCCATCGAATCCCTGGTCGAGCTGGGTAATCATTCTTCTGATTTCAACCCCACGTCCACCGGTCCTGCCTTCGGCTTCGTTGACGCCGGCAGCGTTGGCGCTCCGACGCGCCGCACGTTCAGCTGGGCCAAAAATTGCTGCAAGAACTGGTGCAGCATCCGTGCCAGCAGCAAAGGGTGCCATCCAAACGCCTGCTGAATGACAAATCCCGTTTGGCGGGGAAGATTGTTTTGCCCATGTCTATTTCGACAACGCGGATTGATGCGGCAATACAGTCCATTGCAGGGTCGATTGTTGCGGCCCCGATCAGAACTGATGCAATCGGACTGGGAAGCGCCGTCGCCGGAGAGGCGCTGGCATTGTTGGCGGCAGACAATTTTCTGAATGATGATCGCGTGCGATCCGCCGCGTCACGTCGCCTTGCGACCATTTGGGCTTGCGACCGAGACCTGCGCGGAGCCCCTGTTTCTCTGTTCGATGGCCGCGCCGGCCTTGGGTTGCTGGCCTGTCATGCTCTGGACGCCAATCCACACGATCCCGAAGCGCAACTGGCGCTTGACCGTGCCCTGCGTTCGGTTGCGCAACGCCTTCTCGAAGCCCCCTGGATGGGGCACTTCGATCACGTGTCCGGTCTTGCGGGTATATCCGTATTTCTGTGCGAACCGAAATCCCGGACGGCCCGTCTTGGGGGAAAGTCGCTGTGCCTGCGTTTGTCAGAGGAGCTTTGGAGGCACTCGGCACGAACAGAACGGGGGCTTGCGTGGACAGAACCTTTTTCCTCACCGGAAGACGAGACCGGCCCCCTGAAAACAACGCGGTACCTCGTCAACATGGGGCTGGCGCATGGTTCTCCCGGCGCCGTTCTGGCTCTGGCCCGCCTGGGTCGGCGGCACGCGTTCACGCCACGACACATCGAAGACCTCAAAGACGCGGTCCTGTTTCTGCTTTCGCACCAGGGCGCGTTTTCAGACAGCGGCCTGTCATCCTGCTTTCCCTGCATGTCAGCGCTCAGTCATGCCTGGGAGGTACCGTCACGTCTTGCGTGGTGTTATGGCGACCTTGGCATCATATACACCGCGCTCGCGGCGGCGAGGCTGGTGGGTATGGAGGACGAAATACGCGATGTCGCATCGCGGGTTCTGATATCCTGCGTCGACAGACCTTTTCATGAGACGGGTATCAATGACGGCGGGCTGTGCCATGGCGATGCCGGAATTGTGGTGATGGCCCTTGCCATTCGATCGCTTTATTCCAAAGCAGACGTCGATCCTCTGATTGAAAAGCACGCCAAACGGCTTTTGTCCCTCGTTGAACGGGAATTGAGCCCGGACGGGCTTCCCGCGATCGGCACAGGCTGGAAGACGTTTCAATCGACGGATCTTTTGACCGGGTCGAGCGGCGTTTTGTTGGCACTGCTTGCCCTAAGGGACCCGGGTTACCTCGGATATCTGAAGTTCATGGGGCTGGATGTTGAACAGAATGTCCACTGCCCGTCCCATCCGGAACCGCACAGCTCTCGTCCGTTCCTCGGAATTCGTGTATGTACGCGTTCACCGAAGCACGATCTTGGCGGAGTCACAAAAAGCACCCGAAAAAAGGATCTGGAAAAGCGTGCTTCAGATTTAATTCGCGATCCGTCCTTTGCCTTGTCGTTGTTCATAGCACGACCCGGTTTTTTCTCGAAGGTCATGCGGGAAATCGAGAAAGGCGAAGGCCTCTCCCCCGCAGTCCTCGGCACATTGTATCGGTTTGTTTACAGAATGTGTTTTCGCCCGACGCCGTTCGGCGCATTCGCGGCAGTGGGCACGGCAATACCTGTTGCAGGCAAGGACATCGTCACCGTGGCAGACCACCATCTGGATATGGATCTGGACTGTGGGTTTTTGTCCCATATTGCCGCCGGACTCGCCGAGACGCAAAGAACGAGGGTGCGATGCAATCCATCGGCCTGGTGGGAACAGGACGTTCTGCACTGGATAACCAACGGTAATCTCGACGGGCCCTGGAACCACGAACAGATCATTGCAGCAGCGGATTCCGATCTGGCAGAGTTCATCTTTGATGTCGATTCCGTCCCGATTTCCGATCTGGAAACGGCCCTCAAAGACCGCCCTTTCAAATCTGCCGTGACAATCTCGGATCTCTGCCGGTCCGAGGCTCTGATTCCACAGAAAGACCCAATACTTCTGGGGCATGACGCAACCGCCAGAACCCTGAAGCGGCTGGAAAGAGATATGACCGCCCGTCAAAAGAGAGGCTTGGCGGCGCTCGGGCATGCTCTTGATGCCGCGCGTGAAACCCCTTCGATGATCGCGTTAAAGCAACTGGGGCGAACAGCTGACTCTTTCGCCCCGGGTTGGAGAGGTGATTTTCTGCATGTCGATGCGCATTGCGTCGGCACGTTGGAAACTCCACTGCGCGCGGTGCAGGCACTGACCGACGCATGGAACATTTTGGAAAAGATCGGCTTTCGCGTGCCAAAGCCAAACCGTTTTCTGGAATTTGAACGGCGTTTCCTTGACCGATACGGTGACCGCGCCGTGTTGCTGGGTCAGGCTGTGGATGCCGAAAGCGGGCTAGCATATCTCGGCATGCCGCTGCGAATGGATTTCGTTACAGGTACGGGGTCGTCAAGTGATGCCCCCAGGCAAAACCTTCAGGAATTTCCGCTGGAACCCGATTGGGACGCGCGCAAGTGGGTGCTTTGCGCGCAGGATATCGAGATCCTGCATGCCCGCAACACGGATCAGGCCCCTTTCGCCATCCAAGATGGCGTTCTTCTGAGCAAAGTAGGACGCAGCTCCGGGCACAACCCCGTCTGGACGGCCTATCCCGAAGGAATTTTTCCGGGCGGCCCCAAGGCGATTTTCGGCCGTTTCTCAAGGCGAAATCAGTTGATCGCAGACGCGTTGATGCAACACAGCCCCACGCGTGAAGAGGATTCAACAATTGTCGAAGCAGACATCCTGTGCGCCACGGACCCCCGGTCATCAAACATCCTGAGGCGCGCCAGCCTTTCCCGGTGTGTCATCGAGATCCTCGGCGACAGCGGGTTACCGTCCGAACAGAGGATTCCGCTGCACGATCTGTGGATTCGTCACGATGGCAGTCGGTTCCGGCTGTTCTGGGGCAGCCAAGGCGTCGAGGTCATTCCACAGTTGCATGCTGCGCACCAAAGCCCTCCCGGGGCGCCCGCTGTCTATCTTCTGCTCATCGACATCGCCATGCACATGCGGCAACCGTCGGTGATCTGGTCGTGGCAATCGCAAAGCAATCGGAACCGGCTGCCCAGGGTCTGTGCTGGAAATGTGGTCCTTGCACCGCAACGGTGGCGGCTTTGTATCCCGACAGAGATGGTCAGGTCAGGCAAAGCGGAATTCTGGATGGAAGCCAACCGACAAAAACTGGAGTTGCCGCGATATGTGGTCCCCACGGATGAGGCCAGCGACATGGCCACGCCATGGGATCTGGACAACCCCTTTTCCACTGCCAACCTGATCAAGACGCTGAAAAAAGGGCCGCTTTCAATCTGCGAGTACCTTCCAACGCCCGAGGATTGGTGGATCGACTCACCGCATGGTCGATTGGCCTCTGAACTGGTTTATGCCCCAGCAAAGCCCGTTGATACGTCCTTTGTCGAATACGATGCCAACCCGACCGCATGGCAACCGCTGGGGCACGGCACTGAAGAGGCCGGGTCATGGTTGTATCTGCGGCTTTTCGGGGATGCCATAAAGCTGGAACAGTTCCTGAAACTGCAATCGAACAGGTTGACGCTTTGGCAGAAACGCAACCTGATCGAGAACTGGTTCTTCGTAAGATATGCAGACCCGGAACTTGAACTGCGCCTCCGCATCAAATTTTCAAACGATCATGACAGAGTTCTGAGGAACCGGGTGCTTGTTCACTTGCAGAAAACGGCCGGTGGATTGGTGGACAGGTTTCTTGTTGACGAATACCTGCCTGAAACGGCGCGCTACGGCGGAGAACTGGGGCTCGGCGCATGCGAGAGGATATTCGGCGCCGACTCGATCACTGCGCTTGACGTACTCAACGATCCGAAGATCAGCCGGTCCAGACGGTGGATGGCGTCAGCCGCCAGTATCGATGCCCTGTTCGAAGATTTGGAACTGCCCACAGGTGTTCGGCTGGCGATCTCCGAGCGCTGTTCACAAAACTACGGGGGCGGCCCGGCGTCGCGCCGGATTGCGCGTCGTGCTACTGGAAAGGAATGGAAAAGTGCATGCGTTGTTCTGAGTGAACTCGGTGTAGGCAAAGGCATTCATTCGCGGCCATCGCGCTGGAACGCTCGTGCCGCCAGGCTTTATCCGGATATTGGACGCCTTCAGCGAGAAGAACAGGATGGCCGGTTGGGAAACAGCTTGGCCGACCTTCTGGGAAGCCTCGCTCATATGTCCATCAACCGGATCCTCCACTGGGGAACCGCCGCGGAAGAGGCGGTCATCCACGAGGCGCTGTGTCGACATTATCGAACCAAATTGAACCACGGGTGGAAATCGCCCTAGGCGGCATGCTCATGGCAGCCGGTTGGAACCTGAACCCTCCGTCCGAAACATGGGCTGTCCACACATACCCCCTGCCCCTGAGTGAAGCATCCGGCGCATGAGGTAAGGAAACGTGGATCACTGCGCTTTTGACCGACAGCGGGACACCTCGGAACCTGGATCGCACTTTTACAGCACGCGGCGTTTTGGGACCTGTCGACTTACCGCGTAATCTGCAAGCGCCGAAAGCGATTTTGCCACGCCGCCCCGTGGCACGGGGCTTAGCGCCGCTATTGCCTGATCGCGGTATTCTTCGGGCAATTGCTGCCTCTTGATATGGCGCGTGGCCGGAGAAAGCTCTGCCAAAAACCGCGCTGGGTCGCGGTGACTGAGGAAAGCACGGGCCGCTGCGCCCCCCGTTTGCCGCTGGGCTGCCTCGAGAACAGGCACGCTGAACAGGCCGCTCGAGAGGTCTGACGCAAATGGGGTGCTGCCCGGGGGGCGGTCCAGGGCAAGTTCATCCTCGGTCAGCAGGTAAGCCAGGCCAAGATTCTCGCCATAGTCGCGAAGGGCACCTGACAGATCGTTTTGTTCGGCAAGCATCGCGCCGAGTTCGCAAGGTAGTCGGAAGAATGCAGCCATGCATTGCCGCATCTGCGCAATGCGCTTTTCGACAGCCATATCCGGGTGCCATGCAGTCCGAAGCTCGGACACTCGGCCTTCACAGGCCGAGGCCATGGCACTCAGAATTGATGGCATCAGATCCGGGCAGTCCCGTGCGCCGACTTCATGCGCCTTCGCCAAAAGGTAATCACCTGTGAGTATCCCAAGCTTGTCGCCCCAGTTGGCCGTGGCGTCGGCTGTTGCGGCCGCAGCCTCGATCCCTCGAATGCCGCTTTGGGCAAGAAACCCCAGATACGCAAGCTCCAGCGCGGTTGCCGCAGCACGACGCCTTTTCGCCTCAACATCACCCAGATAGGACGTCAGCAAAAGCAGCAGCGAAGGTCGAAACGCAACCATGTCAGCCCGCTTGCCCGCGAAGGACATGCGCGTCAGAAACGGCCAATCGGTGCGTACGATGTGATTGAGGCGCGCACCCACATCGCGCAGGTCGTCCCCAAGCGGCATCTCGGGCACTCGCACAAGGGGCGATACGTCATCCAACATGGCGCTTTCCACATCACCGCCAGTGCCTTCAGGCACCAAAACGGCGCGGCGCAGCATGTTGTGAACGGGCTTTTCGCTTTCGAACGTATCGTCCAACACGCGCCAGATGAACTCGTATCGGCGGCTTGCGCGGTTCCCGAGCGTGAAGTACCCGGCAAAGCGATCCCCCAACAAAAGCGCATAGTCTTCCGCCGCCACCCAGGGGCCTGCCCCGGTGCGGAGGCACCGATCAGTGGTTTGCGCCGCAAGCGCACCGGATTCCAGCGCAAAGCTAATTCCTTCGCCTGTAAACGGGCTGATAAGACCGGCGGCGTCCCCAACCAGCAACAGACCCGAATGGGCGGCGCGTTCCGGTGCGAAATCGAATCTCAGCGGTGCCCCCAAGGTCGTGCCGGACAACTGAATACCCGAATATTCCGGATATTCCTTGCGGAGCACGTCCAGAAATTGATCGAACAATGTCCTGACATTGGCATCAAACGCCCTGCAAAACAGCCCGACACCGACATTTGCAGTTCCCTTCCCCGTTGGGAACGCCCAGCCATAGGACGGCAACAAATACCGGTCCGTAACATCAGTCAACGGCAGCATTATTTCCAGCAGTGGCGGAGTATCTCCGCAGCCATCGACATAACCGCGAAGCGCGGTGCCATAGCCTTGTTCCGGTGTTTCCCGCAATCCCGCTGCTTTCGCCAATCGAGACGCGGCCCCGTCTGCCGCGATGACCATGTACCCGGTCAGAACCACTGTCGCGCCATCCTGCATCCGAGCGGTGACACCTGTGACAGTCCGGCTTTCATCCGTTACCAGATCGTCGGCGCGGCATTTCGGCAAGAAAGCCGCTCCTTCCGCGCGGGCCTGACGCAAAAGACAGTCATCCAGTATCAAACGGGGTACAACCAGCCCATAGTCGTCTTCGCCCTCGTATCGAAAATCCCGGTGGCCCCTGTTGCGCATATGGACACGCACACCTTCGACCTCCTGCTGATCTGTAAGCGCAGGCAGAATGCCGAGGCGTTTCAGCTGAGAGATACCGGACCGGGTGATCCCGTCTCCACAGCTTTTGTCCCGAGGGAAATCCTCACGGTCGATCAGAATGACCTTTCGACCTCTCCGCGTCAGCTCGATGGCGGCAGCGCTGCCGCCGGGCCCCGCACCGACAATGACGGCGTCCCATGTCTCGACCGCGGCCTCCGCAGGTGTCGCAAACGGCAGATCCTCGGCAAAAGGGCCGTAACCGTCCATGTCAGGCCCTCCTTTCGACCGAAAGCCGGGCGAGGTTTGCCAGCGAGGCGCGCAGCACATGATCATCCAGCCCCGAGATGACCTGTACGGCCGCTTCGGATTTGTCCCGCGCCAACTGTTCCGTAGCTTCCACCGCGCCCGAATTGCGAATGATCTCTACAGCGCGCGAAATATCCGCATCCTGCATTTCAGCCAGCCTCAACCTGGCCCGCAATTCATCGGCGGCCTGACCGTTCTGACCCAGGCACAGGAGCACCGGCATCGTATAGGCCCCTTCGCGCAGATCAGAGGCGGACCCTTTTCCAAGCTCCACGCTGCTTGCAATGTAGTCCAGAACATCGTCGCGCAGCTGAAATGCAAGGCCGAGGCACTTTGAATAGGTGATCAGTGCGTCTCGATCCTGATCACTTACGTCCGCCAACATCGCCCCCAACGATGCGGCGAGAACAAACAGCTCGGCCGTCTTGCCCTCGAGCATTTCAAGATGCTCTTCAATGGTCCAATCGGCGTTGTAGGCGTTTTCGGCTTCGCGCAACTGCCCCAGACACAGCGCAGCGCAGTGTTTGCCAGCCAGCTCAGAGGCCTTTGGGCTGATGGACTCCAACAGGTTTATTGCACGGGCCAGAATGAATGTTCCGGCGAAGCTGGCGATGGGCGAAGACCAGCGACGGTTCACGCTTTCCGCTCCACGCCGAAGTTCGGCCCGGTCCATGACGTCGTCATGATAGAGCGACGCCACATGGATCATTTCGACAGCCGCCGCCGCCTGAATTGCGCGCTTGCGGCCTTCTGTGTCGGTGAGGTTTCGCGCGGTAAGCAGCAGAAGAATTGGCCGCAACCGTTTCCCGCCAGCCCCGATAAGCCAGTGGGCTATCTCTTCGAATCCCGGCTGGTCCGAGGCGACGGCATCCAACATGGATGCTTCAACCTGGGGTATCGTGGCCCGGACCTGTTCGTCTTGCAACCAGTCAGACATCCGCAATCTTGCGGAACTGCGCCAGAGTCTTCTGCAAACGCTTCGACCTGAGCGCCGCTTCGGAGTTCCTGATGAAACTGTCGTAGCCCTCGTGCAATGCTGCGGACTCGGCGCGAACGACAATCTCACCACGGTGGAAAGCGTCCATTACGGTCATCCTGCCTTCGGATATGGCCACAAGTGCTTCCGGTGAAATCGCGCCGACGCCCCGGCCTTTCCCTTTGCGCTTTTGGCTCGGGTTGATGAGAACTTCACCGCTCATCACCGAAACTTCGACCGACCCCATACCAAAAACACCAACCGTTGCACTGGCGCCCTCGTACTGCTTGACCAGTTCAGCATATTCCTTCTTGGCGTCCGCCTTGAAACCAGCCAAAGCATCTTCGGCCAGTTTTTCGACTGCCTTTGCACCCTCTTCCGGCTGCATCCGCTGTTCATAGTCTGCCACGTTCGTATCCTCCGTTCCAAAATATCCAAATCAGACCGAGCCGACCGCCGCCCGAGCATCCACACGCCCGGCGCCCTGCTGCGTGGTCGGTGCGCCGATATCGACGGCGGTGGCCATGAGAACTGCCTTGATGTCTGCCGGCAGCAGTGTCGGGTTTCGCTGCAACATCAGCGCCGCGACCCCTGCGACATGGGGGCAGGCCATCGAGGTGCCGCTGGCCTCGAGATGAAGCGGATCTATCACCGTCGCGCCGCCATTCATGTCATTGCCGGTCGCCGATCGCGATGCCACGATATCCACGCCGGGGGCGGTGACATCCGGTTTGTCGCGTCCATCCGGCGTTGGTCCGGGACTGGAGAAACCGGCCATGTTGTCGCTGTCATCGCTTGCGCCGACGGTAATCACGCTCTGCGCAATACCCGGACAGCGAATGCGCGTGTCATAGGTGCCGCAACTGTCATTTCCCTCGTTGCCCGCGGCCACCACAAAGGTCACCCCGGCGGTCGAAGCCGCATCAGCGGCGACACATAAAACGCATGTTCCGTCCGGATCGACCCAATTGCCGTTTCTGTGCGAAAAGCCCCAGGAATTGGAAAGGACATCCATCCCGTCCGCCACGGCCTGTTGGATTGCCGCAACGCAGTTTGGAGCGTTCCCGCTGCCAAACTGATCCAGCAGCTTGTAGTCGTGGATGACCGCCCCCGTGGCGACACCACGGAACGTCGCGCCGTTGCTGGCGACAACGCCCGCGCAATGCGTACCGTGCCCATTCAGGTCGCCCAACCCCTCGCCGGTAAAATCCTGTTGGGTTCCGAAATTCCCGGCAAGTTCGGGATGTGTCTGGTCCACGCCCGTATCCAGAACGGCAACATCCACCTCTGCACCGTTGATCCCGCTGGCTTCCACGACATCGGCATTGATCAGCGGACGACTGTTATCCAGGTCGATCAGGATCTGGTTTTTGCAATGAGCCATCTTCAGGACATCGGCGCGCCCCGCGATATCCGTAAGGCGCTGGTCATCGGCCAGAACAACCAGACTGTGAGTCAGCCAAAACAACCGTTCGACCTCAATCCCCCGCTCTTCAAAGCTTTTGGCGATTTTACCCACCACGTCTTCACCATGGCGCCGGTGTTGCATGATCGAACGGCGGCGCTGGCGCCGGTCGAACGCACGGGGCGGGCGATCCGGCGATGCCCTGCCGCTGCGCAGCGAGACCAGCACGCGATGCCGAGGAAGCTGGGCGGTTTCGGTTTGGCCAAGCAGAGCGTTCAGGCGCGCCTCTTTTCGGTTGGCCAAGAGGTCGCGCAAGATAATGCTGTCCATCTTCGAGATGGACTCGCTGCCAAACTCGGCACGAAGCTTCTCGATTTCACGACGTTCCGCTCTTTCGAAGCGATCAACGTGTTCCCGGCTTAACTCGGACATTTCGTGCTCCTTTAGATCATGGTCTTGTGGGGTTTTCAGGAATGGCCTGACGTTTGGTGGAATGGGTGATCATCACGACGGAAGGATCGTTGGCCATTGTCGCGATGGCCCCGGGCGAAAGTTCAACGGCAACACTGTCTATCAGCCACAGTTCGGTAATCCCGACACCGCCCAGGTTTTCCAGGGTACCGAACAAGGGCCGTGTGCGTCGGCGGAAATAATCTTCGCGGGCCTTCGTTTCGGCGCGCCGGAAAGAGGGCGCATTGCCTTCGGTGTCTGGCGCCAAGCGCAATATGACCTGCACCGAGTTCCCATCATCGCCGTCTGTTGCGGCCTTCGCCAATTCCGATTGCAGCTGCGTGTCCAGCTTGCCCCAAGCCGCCTCGGACAGGCCGAACGGATGGGGGCTGTTGGTTTCGGTCAAGGTTCTGTCCTCCGTGGTCGTCCTTGCACTGAACATGGCCGGTGCGACGGCACGATCGAAGCGCGGGTTCACGACAATGCCGGGCCCCGGTTCAGGCTCTGCCGAAGGCGTACTGCGCGGGTGTTCCGGCCGGAAACACAGCTCGATCAACGCCGCTTCCTGCGCACGCATCGCGAGGGTCACCATACCGCTCGCCTGAACCTCGATGATCTGTACCCCCTGCTGCTGCGTTCCTGTCTGGGTCGTCAGGACATTGCCCGCCGCATCAAGTGCGATGATCGTTATGGGCTTTCCGCCAGCAAAGCTCAGCTTGAGGCGGGCCCAGTCAGCGACGACCGGCAGATGGGCGAAAACACCGGCGATGGAAAGCAACAGTTTGGGTGTGCCTTGCGGCTGGAACCCGCCAATGATCTGAAGAACGCTGCCCTTGGTCGGCAGGAACCGCACTCCGCCGACGTTCAATACCGGATGGCGGGAAGGCAGTTTCTGGCCGCGAAAATCAATGCAACGTTCACGCGGGGGAATTTCCGGATCGGGTTTCGGCTGTTCCGGACAATGCGGCTGAATCGCGATGAAAGCGCAATCATCAATATAGCCAAGCGCATCGTTGCGCGGATCATCTCCGCTGAACTCCAGAAATACCGTCACGGCTTCGGCTTCCGCCGTCACGCGGCCCCGCAATTGCCGCCAGGCACCGTCCAGGTTGCCGGTCCACCATTCCACCCAGGGCGCCCGAGGATCATCACCACCGCGCGGATCCAACCCCAAAGCATAGCCGCCTGCGTCGCCGGCCTCCTTCGCGAACCAACAAGAGAACTCATAATCCCATCCCGGGTTCGAACCCAGCGATTGCCACAGCCCGACACGAAGGCCGCGCTGCGCGATGACCCGCTGGGACCTGTCACCGGTCCGGACGATGCAACCTTCGCAGTCAAAGGCATCGGCGGGGATCGGGGCCAATTGCGGAACGGGATTTCCCTTTCCGGCGTGAAAGGCTGCCAAGTCGGTCAGCCATGCATAGGGTGTCCAGAACCGACCGACATTGCCCGCTGGAAGCGAACGGAAACCATCTTCGAAACCGGGGTTCAGCAAATGCACGACCCGGACGGTCAGGTCGTCCTGACCAAAGGCGCCATCGTCATCCATGACGGTACAGATCGCCCGGAAGTCACCACAGTTTTCATAGACATGCGAGGCGGTCGCCGTGCCTTCGGCTTCCGGCGGTTCGTTCGTTTCCTCGATCAGGGCGGTGCGGGGTTCGCCGCAATCGCCGAAATCCCACTTGGCCGTATGCGTGTCGCACCATCCGGGATCCCGGAAATCGGCGACAAGCGTGATCGGTGTGCAGACATAGGCATAAAGGTCCGGGCCAGCTTCGACCACGGGCGGAACATTGGTGACGGTGACACGCAAGGTGTCGATGGCCTCGCCCCCATTGACGTCGCGAATGCGCACCGTGACGGTGTATTCGCCATTGTCGCACCAGGCATGAGTCACGGTCGACGTGCCTGTCGCCGCAGGAGGTGCATTGGTTTCAGAAATCACGCCGGGTTTGGGCGCGTGGTGATCACCGAAATACCACATGGATTCGTGGGTGTCGGGGTATTCGACATCTCGGAACCGTGCGACCAGAGTGACCTCTTCACCCTCCTGCACCGTCAGATCAGGGCCGGCATCCACTGTCGGCGGCACATTTTCGACGGTAACAAGCGAGAAACTGCGACTGCGCGCGCCACCCGGCTGGTTGATCGTCAGCGCATGTTTTGCGGTGTAGACACCACTTGCAGCATAGACATGCTGAATCGAGGGCAAGACCGCGGCCGGTGTTCCGTCACCCGGCAACCACTCGTACCCCGCGTCAGGATGTTCATTCGCAGCCGCAAGCGACATGGCCGATGCGGCCGCACCCGACCGTGCCCCGCCCGAATCCGCCGGGACGACATCCGTGGCTTCGCAACTGCTTATAACCGTGAAATCTCCGGCAATTTCAAGACCGTCGGTATCAATCACGATCGGGTCAGAGAAAACCGCTTCCACCCGCCCGATCCTGGCAAGGTTCTCCGGCCAGCCGGTGATACCCGTGACCGTATTCGTAACTTCGTCTGACAGGATTTCACTGCCCATGCTTTCGGCAATTCCCCGGACGACAAGGGCCACGATCACAACGACCAATGCGCCCAGAATTCCGAAAGCGCCGAATGACAATATCGCGGCGATTGCCGTCAGCACCCAAAGCAACACGGATTCTTCGGGATCGACATCGCTGTCGATTTCAAAGTGATCCATTTGCTGTCCACCGGTTGGGCCCAACGAACCGTTCGGCTGCCAGCGCAATCCGACATCATTGAAAAAGTCGGCATCCACATCAATACTGCCCAGGATCGCGTCTACGACCGTCACCTTGCCCGATATTCTGATCGCCCCCGCCCTGAGGCTCACGTCCAGATCGGTCAGCCGGACTTCGCGCCCGTCAGGTGTAAAGGTCTTCGGAAGGTCATCATCCGACAATTCGGCTTCGATGCGCGCCGTTTCAATCGATGCTTCGACCTGGGCCGCGCTGATGGCAATTGCAAAATCCCTGTCAGCAGGAATGAAATTGGCAAGCCCGCCTACGTCACCGCCGCCATCATCGTTCAAGGCGATCGCCAGAAACTCGTTTGTCACACCAACGGTGATGCTGTCGACTTCAAACTCTTCGTCCGTTGCCTCTGGTCCCCAGATGTAAACGAAATCGCGGGCCTCAAGATCCTGATGAAAAAAGTCGCCGATGAATTCTTCGATCTCGGCCACTGTCGGGGCCGCAATTGAAATCTCGCCCAGCCCACTGGCCAATTCCTGCCCCCGTGACACCAGTTCGCTGGATATCTGGGCGTCGAGGTCAATCGCGACCAACGGGATCGCCGCCAGTTGATCACGGTTGTCGATGTAATTGTCACCCTCTGGCCCATATTCCGGACCGGCGGGGTTGATCGCGTCCACGGTAACGGTGGCCGCGTTCAAATCCGTGCGGAATTCCGAACCGACCCGACTGAAAGGTGCCGTGATGTTGATCCGCGTTTCGATCCCCATGGGGTCCTGCGGATTGAAAAAAAGCTGTACCGTCGGCCCAACGACAATGTTGAACATCCGCAGATAAACCGGCAGCGAAATTGTTATGTCACCGCCTGACACGGTGGTTTCAATATCGTGCGCCGCATCCGAGGCGTCGTTGAAGATTTCCGCATGGACATCCGTCGTCAACGCTCCCAAGGCAAATTGCAGCTCGGTCTCATCGATGACATGGGGGATGGAGGGAAAGGCCGGATCGATCGGTCCGCCGGGGCCGCCGTTCTCATAGGCTTTGTCCACGAATTCGCTTGCGAACAACTCGATATTGGACGCAATCGGATCGCCGCTGGTCAGCGTTGCGGACACCTGGTTGCGAGGCAGGCCATCCAACAGCCATCCCACATCCTGACGCCCGGGAATTAGACCAATCGGCGCAGCCGCAGCAAGATCGGCCGTCATCGTCAGCATTTGCGCCGATGGAACCGGGGGGTTTTCGATTTCGATCTGGATCAGGACACCAAGTTGAATTTCGGCACCGGTGATGTCCGGGCGCAAGCTGGCGTCCAACTGGTCTTCGGGAATCTGAACCGACCCGTCAGCTACGACAAAACCGCCAAAGGTTTCACCTGCGGGAACATCCATGAATTCGGGAATGCGGCCTTCATCGCCGGGATCATCGTCGCATTCCGCGGACTTCCACGCCCCCCGAATGACCTTTCGCAGGACCTCTTCCGAGGCTTCGACGACAACTTGATATCCTCTTGTATTTGCCATCCTGACGTCCTCGGTGTGACGGCGCGAGGGAATCGCGCCCGGGTGTCTTCAAGCAGTGCCGGTGACAACGGCGCGGGGCGTGATATTGACCAGCCTACGTTTCCCGGTTCGCACGGCACGATACAGCGCCTCGGTCGCAAAACGCGGTGTCGATGCATCAAGTTGCCGGTAGGCAAGTAACGGAGCGATGATTTTGTGCGCCTTGCCCAGTGCTTCCAGCGGGTCGGGAATCTTCACGGGCTCGATCAAACTTGGATCGATCCCGGCGACGGATTTGCCTTTGGCTTTCCCGGGAAATCGACGCGCGATTTCCGATGCCTTGACCCTGGCCACCTTCACTTTGGAGGTGGAATAGCGCACTTTTCGCATCGGCAAGGACAAGGGAGACAGGTCAGGGCGTTTCGAAGCCTCATCGACCAGCTTCAACTCGTCGAAAAGTACCACAGCAAGATCGTGTTCCTGCCCGGGGTCAAATTCATGCCCGGACGCGGCGAAAATCTTCTTCCGCAAGCTTTTGCGTTCAACGATCTGTTTCTTGGAGAACCGCGCTCTGTCCTCCAGCTCAAGTCGGCCAGACAGGTCCAATTCGAACCCAAGCTCCTCAAGCGCCAACACGGGGTTAATCAGCGCAGCACGAGCAAGCTCTGGGGTGACATTCAAACGGGCAGCAATATCACGCACTGCTGCTTGAACGTCCTGAAACGTAGCCATAGCAGCCTTCCAATTACGAAATAAACGTAACTCTTGAACGCTTGGAACTGATATATAGATACTTTGGGAGTCTTGCTTCACGATATATTTTTAAAGCGATTCCGTCAATGAGCCGGAGACGCAGCAAGGCTGACTTCAACCCGATCGCGTAACTTTATTTGTCGCGTCGCTGGTTTTATCGGACGGGTTTGTCGCGAGAAATGCAGCCCAGAATACAGGCCCTGACCAACTGTCGACAACGGCAGTGCGGGACCTTCCCGCGCCACGGCGAGGGGTGGTGGTTTCAAGCAAAACCGCCAATCGGGACGCCGCCACATTGTGCAAGCATCCCGCGGCCCCGCGCCTTCAATCCGTCCACAACACCTCGCGCCCCTCTTCCCCCGGACCACATCACCTGCCATAATGGGGGAAACTCAAAAACAAGAGCAGCACCCATGCCCGACGATCTGTTGACGCCAGAAGCGACCACAACTTATGACGCCTCCTCGATCGAGGTGCTCGAAGGTTTGGAACCGGTCCGCAAGCGACCTGGTATGTATATCGGCGGCACGGATGAACGCGCTTTACACCATATGGTGGCCGAGATCCTCGACAACTCTATGGACGAGGCAGTGGCAGGCCATGCCAACCGGATCGAGGTGGAACTGCACGCCGATTACGCCCTGACCGTGCGCGACAACGGTCGCGGCATTCCGATCGATCCGCACCCCAAGTTCCCGGACAAATCCGCGCTCGAGGTGATCCTGTGCACCCTGCACGCGGGCGGCAAATTCTCGGGCAAAGCGTATCAGACCTCGGGTGGTCTGCACGGCGTGGGCGCCTCGGTGGTGAACGCGCTGTCGGATTCGATGGTCGTTCAGGTGGCCCGCGACAAGCAACTTTATGAACAACGTTTCTCGCGCGGTGTCCCGTTGGGCCCAGTGGAAAAGGTCGGCGCCGCCCCCAACCGGCGCGGCACCACAGTCACCTTCCACGCTGACGACCAGATCTTTGGCCACCACCGGTTCAAACCCGCCCGCCTGTTCAAATCCATCCGTTCCAAGGCCTACCTGTTTTCGGGCGTCGAGATTCGCTGGAAATCCGCCATCGATGACGGCGAGACGCCCACCGAGGCCACCTTTCACTTCCCGGGCGGGCTGTCGGACTACCTGAAAGAGACGATGAATGGCTCGTCGACCTATGCCGACCAGCCCTTTGCCGGAACCGTGGACTTTCAGGAGAAATTCGGAACCCCCGGCAAGGTCGAATGGGCGATCAACTGGACGCCCTCGCGCGACGGGTTCATCCAATCCTACTGCAACACCGTCCCCACGCCCGAAGGGGGCACCCATGTGGCCGGGTTCTGGGCCGCGATCCTCAAGGGCATCAAGGCTTATGGCGAGTTGATCAACAACAAGAAAGCCGCCCAAATCACGCGTGAAGACCTGATTGCCGGGGGGTGTGCGCTGGTCAGCTGTTTCATCCGCGAACCGGAATTCGTCGGCCAGACCAAAGACCGCCTTGCCACGGTCGAGGCGCAGCGGCTGGTGGAAAACGCGGTGCGCGACCATTTCGACAACTGGCTGGCCGCCGACACGAAATCCGCCGGCGCGATCCTCGACTTCCTGATCCTGCGGGCCGAGGAACGCCTGCGCCGACGGGCCGAGAAGGAAACACAACGCAAGTCCGCCACCAAAAAACTTCGTCTTCCCGGCAAGCTGGTGGACTGTTCCAGTTCAACACGCGAAGGCACCGAACTATTCATCGTCGAGGGCGACTCGGCCGGCGGCTCGGCCAAAATGGGGCGTGACCGCAAAACGCAGGCCCTGCTGCCCTTGCGCGGCAAGATCCTCAACGTGCTGGGCGCGGCCAGTTCGAAACTGGGCACCAATGCCGAGATCAACGACCTGACGCAGGCGCTGGGCGTAGGGCTGGGCAGCAAGTTCAACCTCGACGATCTGCGCTATGACAAGGTCATCATCATGACCGACGCGGATGTGGACGGGGCGCATATCGCGTCCTTGCTGATGACATTCTTCTTCACGCAGATGCGCCCGATGATCGACGCGGGCCACCTGTACCTGGCCTGCCCGCCCCTATATCGTCTGACCCAAGGCGCCAAACGCGTCTATTGCCTGGACGAGGCCGAGCGCGACGAGTGGCTTGAGAAAGGTCTGGGCGGCAAGGGTAAAATCGACGTCTCGCGCTTCAAGGGTCTGGG
The DNA here is from genome assembly GCF_013110595.1 of Ruegeria sp. HKCCD6428. NCBI lineage: Bacteria > Pseudomonadati > Pseudomonadota > Alphaproteobacteria > Rhodobacterales > Roseobacteraceae > Ruegeria > Ruegeria sp. HKCCD6428. Next base: position 86,134 of record NZ_WVQX01000001.1, on the reverse strand, counting down.
CGAGATGGACGCCAAGGACCTGAAAGAGACCACGATGGATCCCAAATCCCGGAAATTGATCCGGGTTACGATCGATGAGGACGAACCCGGCGAAACCGGCGACTTGGTCGAGCGTCTGATGGGCAAGAAACCCGAACTGCGGTTCCAGTACATTCAGGAGAACGCCCGGTTTGTGGAGGAGTTGGATGTTTGAATTTCTGTCCTCTCTCTATGCAAACAACGGTGACTACATCAATGGCGTAGCTAGTACGATCTCAATTCTTGGAGCTTTCTTTTGGCTCAGAGGTCACAAAGAAAGGAAAAAGAAGAAACTCTTCTTTCAATGGGTAAGAGAGGAAAGAATAAAGACCAACTTACCTAAGGGGTTCGACATAACCATTTCGAATGGGGAAGCGAAGGGCCATAGCCTAGTGACTGATGTCATCACGTTGTTGAACAACACCGATGTTGTTTTGACAGATGAAGATTTCGCCAAGCCTATCGCGATTCCCAAGAAGAACAAAAACACTGTGTTTTCAAGCATAGTGATTGATAGCAACAACGGTTCTCACGCGATGTTGTCGGATCAACAAGAAGCAATTATTCTATCGGACGTTTACATTCCTCGGGGAAACTCTCTAACTATTTATGTTGCACATGATAGCGCCATCCAAAAGCACTTGCATGGTGACTTAAAGAACTTACCAAGTCTTGCAGCCAAGAAGTATCTTAGGCCATCTGATACTTGGCAATTTGGACTGGTGAGCATTGTACTCGTTTTAGCAAGTTTTATTTTGATATTTCAGTATTTTCCTCCACTCGATGGTTCCGAATCTGCCAGCCTTGGCTACAAGGTGTTTAGAACGGTCACTCCCATTTTTATTTTCCTTGCGTCAATCCCCATCCTTATGGATGTTCTTCCACGAAAGTTAGATCCCTACCTACGAAGGTTTTTTGGCATTTCCAAAGAGGAATACCTGCACACTAGTGAAACCGTTACTTTTGAATGCGAGGCTAAGATTAAGGATTAAACGTACACGAAGCGAACACCAGGCATTTGTTAACGCCTATTGAACTTTTTTCATCATCATGGGTGTGAACACCCATCATACCTAATCACAAACCTCGCGCCCGGCCCGAGGGTAAGTGCGGAACGCGCCCGCCCATGGCGCGGGTCGGGCGCATGCTTGATGCTTTGCATCAAGTATTGACTGAGCGGAATTCACACCAACACCACACGCGCCCTCAAAAAACCAAAATCTACTGCAATTCAAACATCTTCGGTTTACTAATCAAACCAAGACCCGGCTTCCCTGTGACAAGCTGGCTTGGATTTAACGATTAAGGATTTGCAATGGCCCGCCTTTATGACAGTCGAAAACGTGTTCTCGTAACCGGTGGGGCCGGGTTTCTGGGCTCGCATCTGTGCGACAGGCTTCTGGATCAGGGGCATGAGGTTCTGTGCGTCGACAACCTGTTCACCGGCACCAAGCGCAATATCGACCATCTGCACAACAACCCGCGGTTCGAGTTCATGCGCCACGATGTGACCTTCCCGCTGTTTGTGGAGGTTGACGAGATCTATAACCTCGCCTGTCCGGCCTCGCCCGTGCATTATCAGCACGACCCGGTGCAGACGACCAAGACCAGCGTGCACGGCGCGATCAACATGCTGGGTCTGGCGAAGCGGTTGAAATGCAAGATCTTTCAGGCCTCGACCTCCGAAGTTTATGGCGACCCGACCATCCATCCGCAGACCGAAGATTATTGGGGCAACGTCAACCCGGTTGGCCCGCGCTCGTGCTATGACGAGGGCAAGCGCTGCGCCGAGACGTTGTTCTTCGACTATCACCGGCAGATGGGGTTAGAGATCAAGGTCGCCCGAATCTTCAACACCTACGGGCCCAGAATGCACCCCGCAGATGGGCGCGTCGTGTCGAACTTTATCATGCAGGCCCTGACGGGTGATCCGATCACGATCTTTGGGGACGGTACGCAGACCCGGTCTTTCTGTTACGTGGATGACCTGATCGAAGGGTTCATCCGCCTGATGGAGACCGGCCCGGACGTCACCGGCCCGGTCAATCTGGGCAATCCCAACGAATTCTCGATGAACGAACTGGCCCACGAAGTGCAGGCCCTTGTGGGGGCAGAAACCCCTGTCAGTTTCAAGGAATTGCCAGAGGATGACCCGAAACAGCGCCAGCCCGATATCACACTGGCGCGCACCCTGCTGGGTTGGGAGCCCAAAGTGCAACTGAAAGAAGGGCTGCACGCAACCATCCGGTATTTCCGAGACCTTCAGGCCGAAGTCGAGACCTAGGGCCAAGGCCCGGTTTAAGATCCGGGCACGCCCCCAGCCCCTGTCCTGCCCCGGCGCTTGCAGAACCTTCGCAAACCATCGCTTTATTCGAAATCTGCCTGATCCAGCAGCGTATAGGTGAACTTGTTGCCAAACGCGTCGCGCCCGGCTTCGCATTTCAGCAGAAACTCGGCAAAGTGACGCTGATCGGCGAATACCTGACACCCGGCGGAATAGATCGTATTCGCAGTGTCATCGTCACCGTTGTTTGGCCCCTTGTGCAGATTTATGCCGAACATCCCGCTTTGAGGATTAACAAGGTTCAGGTTTCCATCCCTGTTGTTGTCCCGAAACACGGTAACGTTTCCCAGCCTTTGACACAGCGCCTTGTGGCCTCCGGGCCGGCCTCGTTTATGAATATCGATCTTGTAGCAGGACCGGTATTGCCCCGGCGCCAGAATGGCCGTCCCATCCGGGTTTATCGGGTTCTTCAGGTAATGATCGCTGGGATCGGCCGTCATCGGGTAATACGCTATATCCCAAACGCCAAGAAACCGGTGAAACACCGTCATGACATCATCGAATTTCTTGGGTGAAACCGGGTGGGCGCGAATGCCCACTATGTTCAGGTTCCAATCGACAGTGGGGGTGTCGAAAACCACAAAACCTTTTTGGGACATGACATCCATAATCGCTCCCACAGAGGGTCTGAACATCTCTCAATTCTCCTTAAACAATGCGGCCATGTTACCACAGAAGTGACCAACCGTAAAAATCGCCCCCTTGGCTTGTCGCTGCGCGTGTAGGATTTTCGTTGCCTAACCCGTTGATCTCGTTCAAACTTGCTGAAACAAGAAACCATGATTGAGGTCCGGGCGTCCAAACCCTTTTTGATCGACAACCGATTTGCAGGACGAGAGGACGACATGAAAACACTGACCTATGGGCTGGCCTTTGCCATGCTGGCGACCCAGGCCCCGGCGCAACAGACGCTTAGCCTGGCATCTCCGATCCCGGACGGGGCGGAAACACGGTTTTGCTATTACAAGGGGCTGGCTTATTCACCGGATTCCTTCATCGTGATCTTTGGCGACAATACGGTCACTGACACGATCAACACGCGCGAGGAACGCCTGCTGCGATGTGTAAGCAGCGACAAGGGCACCATGCACTGGAAGCCACAAAGCACGTTTCAGGTCGGCCGCTAAGCCAGAAAAATCACTGTCGCCCGGGGCTTTTCAGCCGGATCAGACCGCCAATCCGATCAGGGCGACACCCACGGCCATGAGCACCGCGGCACCCAACCGTCGCGCCCAGTTGCCTTCCTTGAGGAATACGAACCCGATCAGTGCGGCAAAGATGACCGAAGTTTCCCGCAGCGCCGAAACCGCGCCCAGCGGTGCAAAATTCTTGGCGTACAGTACCAGACCATAAGCTGTCATCGATACCAGCCCGCCAAGAATGCCGATCATCCACACTTTGGCTGGCAGGTCTTTCAGGGTCGCACGTTTCCGCACCCCGACAAATCCGGCAATGAACAGGTGCAGAAACGCACCCCACGCCCAATAGCTGAGCGTGTTACCCGACAGCCGAACACCGATCCCGTCAACGACCGAATAGACCGAAATGCAGAACCCGGTACCCAGCGCAAACATCAGTGCGCTGCGCCCAACGCCCGAGCGCAGAGCTTTCCAACTGCTCAGCTGGATACCCAGGGCAATCAGGGCGATACCGGTCCAGGCCTGAAAAGGCAGCACTTCTCCGACCAAGGCCATTGCCCAAAGCGAAACCAGCGCCGGGACAATTCCACGGGCGATGGGGTAGACCACACTCAGATCACCATGCTGATAGGCTTTGCCCAGCATGAAGTAATAGCCGAAATGCACAACGGTCGAGAGCAGGATGTAAACAAAGCTCTCAGGGTTTGGCAGCGGCAGCAGCATCACCATGACCGCCGCAGGCAGCACTTGACCCAAAGCGACCAAACCCAGCATGGTGGTTCGATCCGCCGCTGTCTTCACGATTGCATTCCACACCGCGTGCAGCAAAGCAGCTAAAAGAATAATAAGGACAACGAACAGGGTCATGTCCGGACCTTTCCCGCAGAGATTTCGCGCCAAAAGGGTCAACTGCCCCATTCAATTGGCGCCATGTCTGCAAAGGGTGGATCGTTGTCAAGCCCGTTTCAGATCACCTGGGTTGTCAGCCATTTCTCGATCTTCGAGGCCGGCCCTTCCCAACCTGGCTCCATGAACAGGAAATGCGCATGATCTTTGACCAGCAAAAAGGTTCCGCGATCCCCATAGCGCGTTGCCAGTGCGCGGCAGGTATCGGGGTTAACAGCCCTGTCTTCGGCACCCGAGACCACCAGAACCGGGCAGTCAACCTTGTCGAAATCAACCTTGATCGCGTGATGGTCATCGAACATCCAAAAGAACATTTCAAACATCACGCGCCCGCTTTCCGCGCCCAATTGATCGAATACAGCGTGCTGCTGCGCCTCATCCATCTTGTTCAAGGCGAATGGGGCCATCAAATCGAACCCGACCCGCATCGGCTGCTTCCAGAATGGGCCGCCTTCCATCAAGGTGCGCGGTACAGCCCGTTCATCATCGGTTTCGGGCAAAGTGCCCCAAGGCGCATTGGGATTGATCAGAACGATGGCACTGGCCAAACCACGAGACGCCACTTGTTGCGCCACCACCCCAGCAATGGCATGCCCCAAAATGACAGGTTTGTGGTCCAGTCCCTGTACAAAATCGGCGATGTCATTGGTGTAGTCCATGACACTGGTATCGGTCAGACCCGGGTCGGGGTCCGCTTTCGGATCACCGTCATGGTAACGCAAGGCAGGAACGTGAACCGTCCAACCTTGGCCCCGAAAGAAGGCCGCGTAATCCTGCATGCACCAAGGTCCGGCAAATGCTCCGTGGATAAGAACGATTTCTTTGGTCATCGAAGTCCCCCCTGCGCTGCCTACAGTATGGGGATATGGTAAGACGTTACAACTGCCCGTGATCCCTGTTGCAGGTCGAAGCACAGGTCCTAAGATTGGACGCATGAGTTTTGTGACCGACAATCAATTGCCGCTGCTGATCCTGTTCTTTGTCATCGGCTCAATCGGCACTGCCTTTCTGTTTCGCAAACCGGCAGGGCACCGGGCGTGGAAACTGGCTGATCTGGTATGGGTTGTGCTGGGTGGCATCGGGGCATTGGTGGCTGTTTTGGCCGGGCTTTACACCTCGGACAGCTCGCGACTGGACCGACAGATCGACGTGGCCTATGCCGCGACGCTGGCATTTGACAGGGATGCGGCCCGGTTTCGCCTGCGGTTCTGTGATCCGGCCTATGATCCGGACACCGCCGTTTTATGCGAAAAGGTTGAATTCCTTTCAGCTTCGACCGCCAGCAACTCGGAACTGCCCCTGTTCATCGCGGTCACGAACGAAGTGGCCCCCCTACAGGGGCTTCACTTCCTGGTTGGGGGTCAGTCCAAGGGCGAAAAGGAGGAAATACGTGACATGGCCGCCAAGGCCGATGCCTTTGACATCGACCAGTTCCTAGTCTTCACATCACTGGACGAAAACACACAGACCGCCATTGACAACATGCGTCGCAAGGTTCCCGCGATTGCGGGCGACTATCTGATACTTGCGCAGAGCTACGATGACCTGATTGCGCAGGTCGGGAAGCTGAAAGAAGAATGGGAATACCTACAGGACAATGCTCATATTCTTGTCCTGCAAATCGTGGCCCTATGCCTTGTCAGTTTTGCGGCACCGTTTCGGCTTGGCAAATCCGTGGTCGAACTGCGCACCACGTTCAACGTCGATAAGCCTGCGCCAGAACCTGCGGGTCAGCCCCCAGAAAGTAACGCAGAAGAGTCCACAGGTTCCGAGCACCGCGCCGAATCCACCCCGCCCGCTCATACCGCTCCGCACTCGTAGAGGCGCGAGTATTCAGCACCGTTATCTTTGGCAACGCGCGCACCAAAGCCACATCTTCCATCAACGGCTGGTCCGGAAACCCGCCTGCCGTTTGATACGCGTGACGCGGAACCAGCAATCCCTGATCTCCGTAGGGCAATCCCAGCAGCCTGCTGCGCAGATTGGCCCAGCCAGCCACCCAGGCCGGCGCGATCCCGCGCGCGCGGAACGCCAGCCGAAAAGCAGCCGGTTTGGCTGAAGGCAGGTGGGCGCTGACGGTCTCGCTCCACCCCTGTTGCAGCACTGTATCCGCATGAAGAATCAGCAGCCAATCCCCTTTGGCCTGCGCGCACCCTCGGCGCAGCTGGCCGCCTCGGGATGGTGGGCCGGTCACGACCGTCGCACCGGCCTCTTCCGCAATATCCGGCGTGTGATCGGTTGAGCAGGCATCGCTGATGATCAATTCCCGAATCAACCCGGCATGCACCCCTTCCATCAAAGCCCCAAGACATTCGGGCAAAGCATCGGCGGCGTTGAGGGTCGGGATTACGACGGTAATAGGCGCGGGCACGTCTGATAACCTCTGGTCTTGGCATCGGAACTTCCTATATCACGAGGCCTGAGGAAATGACGAGGACCAAGCCATGCCCACCCGCCGCATTCTGCGCCTGTCCGGCTCGGATACCGAAAGCTTTTTGCAGGATCTGATTACCAACGACATTAAGGGGTTGGACAACGGGCTGGTCTACGCTGCTCTGCTTACTCCGCAGGGAAAGTACCTGGCGGATTTCTTCCTGAAACGAAATGACGACAGAGTTCTTCTGGATGTGGCCGAACACCTTGCGGATGATCTGGTCAAACGTCTGACGATGTACAAGTTGCGTGCGGATGTGACGATCGAGGGAACCGATCTGAACCTGCAACGCGGCACCAAGGCTGCGCCGGAAACCGCCCTGCCCGATCCCCGCCACCCGGACATGGGCTGGCGCAACTACTCCCCCGAACCCGAGGGCGATGATGGAACCGACTGGGATGCACTGCGCGTCCGGCACTGCATTCCCGAGTCAGGCATTGAACTGACCCCGGACAGTTACATCCTGGAATCCGGCTTCGAAGCGCTGAATGGCGTGGATTTCAAAAAAGGATGTTATGTCGGGCAGGAAGTGACCGCACGCATGAAGCACAAAACCGAATTGCGCAAAGGTCTGCGACGCGTCGTTGTCCAGGGCTCGGCCCCGGTGGGGACCGAGGTCAGTGCAAATGGCAAACCTGTCGGAACATTGTACACACAGGCCGGCGGAAACGGGATCGCGTATCTGCGATTTGATCGTGCAGGCCCTGAGATGCAGGCCGGAGACGCCACAGTGCGCCTGGAGGACTGAGCCCACCTTGTTGCCAAATCGGCACGACCCGCGCATCAGCTTGTATCGAAAAGTTTGAACCCGTTGTCCTGCACTGCCAAAGTGCAGGCAAACAGGACGAACCGGATACCCGCATGTTTCGACTTTATTCCGCGATCTGGCGCGCCAGTGCGGGGCGGCAGATCATCCTCATCATGCTGTCCGTCGCAATTGCGGGCCTTGCCGCCGTGCCGCTTGAGTTTCAGCGCGACATCGTCAACCACCTGACATCCGACGATGTCGGGACTGAAAAACTGATCCAACTGGGCATCGGCATGATGGCCGTCATCCTGCTGAGCCTCGCCCTGAAATGGGTACTGGGCTATCGCGCCGGAACCTTGGGCGAAGACATGATCCGGCTGATCCGCCAACGCCTGCTTTGGCGTTCGACCGACCTGAAGGATTCAGACGAAGGCCTGCGCAAAGGCACCATGACCACCGCCATTTCGGCCGAAGCCGAAGAGTTGGGCAAGTTTGCCGGTGGAGCCTTTTCGGATCCGGTCGTTCAGATTGGAACGCTGATCAGCGTCATCGGCTATATCTCGTCCACGCAACCAGGTCTGGGGCTGATTGCGTTGTCAATGATCGTGCCGCAAATCATCATCGTTCTGGTCTCGCAGCGCAAAGTGAACACTTTCGTGGCGGAACGGGTTCGCATTCTGCGCGGTGCCACCGACCGACTGACGACCGAGGATATCGAAGCCGTTGAGCGGGATATCAACATCATGTTCGATGACATTTACGACACGCGGCGGCGGATGTTCCTGTGGAAACTTTCGGCAAAGTTCCTGCTGAGCGTGATCAACGGGGCCGGCACCGTCGGCATCCTGATGCTGGGGGGATATCTGGTCTTACAGGGCAAAACGGATGTGGGCACCGTGGTGGCCGCCACCAGTGGGCTCAGCCGCATTCAGGGACCCACTGCCTTTCTGATCGCATTCTATCGTCAGGTCAGCGCCAATCGTATCAAGTACGAATTGATGCTGGAATTGTTCGGCCCGGATCCAACCCGCTATCGCTATCGACCCAACGCATAAAAAAAGACCGCGCGGCGGGTGCCTGCGCGGTCTGATGCGTAACGTGACGAAACGTCACGCGCGTTCGGAATACTCCATCGTTTCCGTGTTCACGACGATCATTTCGTCCTGGCCGATGAAGGGGGGAACCATGACTTTCACGCCATTGTCCAGCAGCGCGGGCTTGAAAGAGTTCGCCGCCGTTTGACCTTTTACCACCGGTTCGGTCTCGACGATCTTGCAGGTCACTTTCTGCGGCAGCGTCGCGTTCAGCGCCTCGCTTTCGTAGAATTCGACAACAATGGTCATGCCATCTTGCAGAAACGGACGGCGGTCACCCAGCAATTCTGCTGGTAATTCAATCTGTTCGTAGGTTTCTGAATCCATGAACACCAGCATCCCGTCGGATTCATACAGGAATTGCTGATCCTTTTGCTCCAGACGCACGCGTTCGACCTTGTCCGCCGAGCGGAAGCGTTCGTTCAATTTCGAGCCATTGCGCAGGTTGCGCAGCTCCACCTGTGCAAAAGCTCCGCCTTTGCCCGGCTTAACATGGTCGACCTTGACCGCTGCCCACAGGCCACCGTTATGCTCAAGCACATTGCCGGGGCGAATTTCGTTCCCATTTATCTTGGGCATTACATAAATCCTTCACAAACGGTTGATGCATCAGTTGCGGTCCCTATATCTGGCGGGATCACACCTGACAAGACAACGACACCTAGTGCTGCAGGTGCAGCGAGCCATGCAAGTGACGCAACGCAACTATGCATTTTAGCTGTATCCGAATCGCACCTAATCGGTCATAAGGACCCTCACGCCGAAAATGCAAGAGCAAGAACAACAAGGAAGACGAGATGAGAGATTTCGTTGACGGCACTGCCTTTAACAATGAGCAAGGCAATCGTGCGCGCAAACTTTTCGCGGCCGTTGTCCTGGCTGCGCTTGATGATGCTATCGCCGATGACAAGAAATACGGCAATGGCCCCGAACAAATCGCCCGCTGGGCGCGTTCGCGCGATGGGCGCGAAGTTCTGTCCTGCGCAGGCATTGACCCGAACGAACGGGTCGTCAGCGGATTGATGGAATTCGTTGGACGCGGCGTCCGTACCTCGGTCGCCCTGTCGCGGGAAGAAAGCGAACGCCGCAACGCTGCACAGCAGGCCGAAGCTGCCTGAACCAAAGTAGATTTGGATTGAACAAACGCGCTCTGCCTATCAGAGCGCGTTTTTCTATGCCTGATCGACAGGCATGAAGCCAATGGCTCAAAAGAACAACAGCCATTGCCGAACCACCCAGAGTTCAGCCGCCAGCATGGTAGCGAACAGGGCTTTGCCCCAAACCGGCAATCCACGCTGCCACAGAAGAACATATGCAGCCAGACAGACAAAGGCTGACACCGGTGCCACCCACAAAGCATGATGGTCGCTGTCCCAATAGCTGACAGGGCTTTGGAACACCCAGTCGCTGATGGGCCAGAACTGTGGCCGTCCGTCGCCCGCATGAAGCAGGAAATCTGTCGCAAGATGCAACAGACCCGCCGCTGCACCGACAGCCAGAACATGCCAACCTCTCCAGACTGCCAGCAGGAATGCCAGCCCCCATAGGATAAAGGAATTGTCTATGGCGAATACGGTCTGCCACGCCGGGGAAAAGTAAAGCTGCCCGAAGACCACCTGCTCGGGGATGCCCAGAACAAACAGGGATACGCCCGCCATCACGTATAGGGACAGATCCGGCAATAACGCTCCCAGCAGCGCAGCCCAGAGGACAGGCCCTTGCGGCGGCCGGGCGAACACGGCAGCCCCGATCAAAAGATGCGCAGGCGTATTCATCCGGGGCTTTCCCTTTCGGCTCAAATCAGATCATCTGCGCCCAGACTTATAGGAGACAAGGCATGGTTCGCGCCATCATGATTCAAGGGACCGGCAGCAATGTCGGAAAATCGGTTCTGGTGGCGGGGCTGGCGCGCGCCTACACGCGCCGGGGCCTTCGGGTCGCGCCGTTCAAACCACAAAACATGTCGAACAATGCAGCCGTCACCGAAAACGGTGGCGAAATTGGCCGCGCACAAGCCCTTCAGGCCCGCGCGGCAAAGCGGGCAACACACACGGACATGAACCCTATTCTGCTCAAACCCGAGACGGATACCGGCGCGCAGATTATCGTTCAGGGGCAGCGCGCTGGCACGATGAAGGCCGGTGACTATCGTAAGGACAAATCCAAGCTACTGGGCGCAGCACTGGAAAGCTTTGACAGGCTCTGCGCCGACGCTGATCTGGTTCTGATCGAGGGCGCTGGCAGCCCGGCTGAGACCAACCTGCGCAAAGGTGACATCGCCAATATGGGATTTGCCCGTGCAGCGGACATTCCTGTTGTTCTGGTCGGGGACATCCATCGTGGCGGGGTGATTGCGCAGATCGTTGGGACTCAGGCCGTTCTGGACGAAGGCGACGTGGCGCAGATCAGGGGTTTTGCCATCAACCGTTTCAAGGGCGACGTGTCCCTGTTTGACGAAGGCCGTGATGACATCTCGGCCCGAACAGGCTGGCCCTGCCTTGGGGTTGTGCCCTGGTTTCACGACGCCTGGAAACTGCCGGCCGAAGACATGATGGACATCCGTTCCCATACAGGCGGCGCGTGCAAGGTCGTTGTGCCCCAACTGGAGCGTATGGCCAATTTCGACGATCTCGATCCGTTGTCTGCCGAGCCCGGCGTGAGCGTCGAGGTCATTCCAGGCGGACGTCCCCTGCCCGGCGATGCGGATCTGGTTCTGCTTCCCGGCAGCAAGTCCACGATCGGAGATCTGAGCTATTTTCGTGCACAGGGCTGGGATATCGACCTGTATGCACATGTTCGCCGCGGTGGACATGTCCTGGGGTTGTGCGGCGGCTATCAGATGCTGGGCAAGACCATTTCCGATCCTGATGGCGTGGACGGCCGGCCGGGCAAAGTTGATGGATTGGGGTTGCTGAACGTCGATACCGTAATGGGCGGGCAGAAACAGGTCATCCTGCGTTCCGCCCATGCCCTGCCAGACCGAGAGCCGGTCAGCGGATACGAAATCCACATGGGCCATACCGACGGCCCTGACCGCGCCCGCGCATGGCTTGAGGTCGAAGGTAGACCAGAAGGCGCCGCCAGCAGCAACGGCCGGGTCAAGGGCAGCTATCTGCACGGAATTTTCTCGTCAGACGCATTTCGTGCCCGCTACTTGTCAACGCTGGGCGTGACGTCGGACATAGCCTACGAAGACGGAGTAGAGCAGGCGCTGGATGATCTGGCCGATCATCTGGAACGCCACATGAATCTTGACCTGATGCTGAGCCTGGGCCAGCCACCACAGCGCGGCTGAATCTTATCCCAGATCTTTCGCGGCGAGCGCACGCGCGATTTCCCGCCGAACCATTTTGCGCACGTTTCGCGTGATCCGCTCGCCCATCGCGCCTTGCAACTCCTGGCGGACAACTTCCGCGATCAGCTCACGCAATGTTTCTTCATCCAAATCCGTTGTCGAAACGTCTACAACGACTTCAGTGGCACGATCGGATTCAGCCGGTCGTCCCGCCCGGATGAACTCTGCGTTTTGTATCGAAGCGGACTCGGGTTGAGGATCGTCCGTATCTTCCTGATCAGTCAGAACGACGGTCCTTGCGGCCGCAAACTCCTCTTCGACGTTCCACGGCAGGGAATGCGTCGGTGTGCCGGAATAGGCGTCTGCGCTGTCGCCATCCGGCTCCCATTGATCCTCGGTTTGCGCAATCGCCGCTTCCAGCGCTTCGATCTTGGCACTCAGGCTGATCGCGGGATCATCGGTTGAGCCAGTTTCCGCGGAATGCCCCTCGGTCGCGTCATCCGCAGTGTTGGCAGGATCACCTGCCCTGACGATGTCGCAGGCACGCAGCAGCATCGGCTTGGCCGAGTCGGCAACATCAGGAGACGGCTTGGCGGGCATGATCTCGGGCTGAGCGGGTTTGCTGATGCGCAGCGCGTCCGTCAGCACCAAACGCCCCGGCTTGCGCGTTGCACCCTGTTGATCCGAGGAGGATTTACCGCGACTGTCTTCACTGACCAGACGTTTGACCGAAGACAGAACGTCTTCGATCCCTGCTTTCACGACATTATCAGACATTGTTCTCTACCGCTCTATCGTTGGATCGAGTGTAGCCAAACAATCCGAGCCCTACAACAAATAGTATTGCCGGTCAGTCCCGACGCAACGCTTTGAGGACTCGATCCAGATCCTTGCTCTGTTTGCTGACACGCGCGGGGGCTTTCTTGACCAGATTATAGTACAAAGTCGGGTCATAGATCTGAACCGCCAGGCCAAGACGTTCTGCCGTCAAAAGGCCCTGCGCCTGCAACAGCTGATACGCTGCGCGGGATCGTTCCGTTCGCGACGCCACTTCGGCCAGCTGCGCGTCCAGCAAATCCTGCTGAGCATTCAGAACGTCCAAAGTGGTCCGGGCACCCAAGGTCGCTTCTTCCCTGATGCCATCAAATGCCACCTGCGATGCGCGAACCCGTTCCGTCGATGCCCTGAGGCTGGCACTGGCTGCCTGGAACGCTGCATACCGGTCCGTAACGCCCTGTGTGATATTCTTTTGTACGTTCAGAAGATTCGCACGAGACGCATCCCGATTTGCCATAGCGCGCCGCACATTCGCGGCCAACCGGCCACCGGCGTAAATCGGCTGTGTAAAGTCCAGCGACACGGTCGCGTCGTTCACATAGTCGTTGTTGTCATAGCTTTCACGCACACCCGCATCAGCATTCAAACTGACATTCGGCCCAAGGTTGGCCCGCTGCTGCTGTACAATCAGATCAAAAGCGCGGACCTGATGCTGCGCCGACAGAATCGCCGGGTGGTTGCGTTGCGCGAGGCTGATCGCTTCTGCCTCACTTCGTGGCAGATTGGGCAGGCTGGGTTGACCGGCCGTCCTCCCTGGCGCCTTGCCGACCGCATTGACATATTCAGCCTGCGCGATGCTCAGTTCACCACGAGCGACCGCCAGATCAGCTTGCGAACTTGCCAACTGCGCCTCGGAAAGCGCCACGTCCGTGCGCGTCACTTCGCCAACTTCGAAGCGATCATTCGATGCGCGAAGCTCTTCCGCCGAAACATCCACGTTGTTCTGGCGAATTGCGACTGTTTCTTCCTGTAGCAGCACGCCCAGGTAAGCATTTGCAGCGCGGATGAGCACCTGTTGTTCAATGTCGATCAGGGTTTGTCTGGTCGACAGAACCGTTTCCTGCGCCGATTGCTTGCCCAGAACCGAAGCGCCACCATCATACAGAAGCTGAGTTAGCCCCAGACCGGTGAAAAACCGGGACGGCTCGGTCGTTGTGACCACATTGTTGGTCCGAGACCGGGTATAATCCTGGCTGACCTGTACAGTCCAGTTGATGATTGGCCGCAATGCAGAAAGCGCGATTGCCACGTCTTCATCTGCCGCGCGCAGCAGCGCCCGGTTCTGCTCCAGCAAGCCGCTTGTATTATACGCGCCGATGAAGGCGTCTGTTATGTTGTCAGCCCACACCGGACGCCCTGGCATAACGCTGATGGCAAGTCCTGCGGTCACTGCGAATGCCCTGACCAGCTTGCCTGTCGCTGAACCACGCATACCGAAATCCTCTCAAACGAAATTACACTGCCCTGAAGGCAGTTTGCGGTCTTCTTTTCAACTAATCAAGGCGCCAGCAGAATCTATCGGCGAACTATAGCGAAAATGCACACTCCGCCGAAAAGCTCTCTAGTATCGGTGCACTGGCGTTGAACGCATCCCGCCAGCTGACCCGGCCTCCGGTCTTTCGACCGATCCGCACAGTTCCAAGATTGCCTTCAACAAACAGGCATGCAATCCGGCCATGTTCCTTGAGCTGATCCAACAGCGCGTCGGGAATCCGTTCAACACCGCCCTGCACCATGATCGCATCGTAAGGACCGTGCTCAGCCGCACCCTGATCCGAAGGACCGGCGTGGATAATGGCATTGTCCACATCGGCCTCAGCCAACAGGCTTTGCGCCTCGGACGCCAGCGAGTCGTCGCTTTCCACACCAACAACCAACTGGGCCATACGCGCGGCAACCGCAGTGGAATACCCCGTCGCCGGAGCGATATCGAGAATCATCTCGTCGTTCGAAATGTTGAGCGCATCCAGCATTTTAGCAAGCGTTCTCGGCTCGAGCATACAGCGCCCGTTGCCCAGATCGATCACACTGTCGGCATAGGCGGCCTCACGCTGTGCGTCAGGCACGAAGTTTTCGCGCGGGACGTTCAACATCGCCTCAATTATCGGGAACTTTGTAACATCCGAAGGCCGGATTTGCGTATCAACCATAGTGCGGCGCCGGGCAGCGAAATCTGTCATAGGATCTCTCGAGTCATTCCCAAAGTTACCCGGCTTTTGCCACATCCTGAAACGCCCAGCAACGGCCCTGTTGACGCAACCCCCCGCGCCTGTGCGTTTGCGGTTGCGGGCTTCGGCAAATTTCAATCTCGTCGACAAAAATTGCGCGCAATCCTCTGGACGCCCCTTGGGAAAGCTGCTAAAACCCCACGCACACCACAGCAAGTATTTGATTTTGCTTGAAAAGGCGAGTTGGCGGAGTGGTGACGCAGCGGATTGCAAATCCGTCTACACCGGTTCGATTCCGGTACTCGCCTCCAGTACCTCCAATGACTTGCGGTACTTTTTCCCTCCTCGAGGTCCAATATCCAACCAACTATTGGATTTTTCGTATTGTGATCTTGTTCTGTTCCATCCGAATGCGAGCATTCTGGACATATGCCGCCAGCTTGCGTTCAGGCAACACCCGCCGTACTTCCTGGGCATCTTCATCTTGAAATGATCAGAATTGGTGACCTGAACCATTGGTCCCAGCCATTTGGGTACAAACCTTTCTTGTAGTCAGATTGCGATCAGGGACGGCCAAGCAGGCCCTTTGCGCGGTTCACGCAGCGGCAGAATGGTGCTGCAAACAAAGCTGTCGGATTGTCTGTCGTCCATGGCTGGAATTGACCTGCCATTACCTGTGCTGCTTCGACCTGGTTGGGACGGCATCGCGCCTGCGCGAAGCGTGCAGACTGCCTTATGCAATTTGGCCTATCCTTCTTTCTGACGTGTTCGTCCAACGGGGTTCCCGAAAGCATTGCTCAAGCAACAGCTCTTGAGCAATATTATGTCTCACCATCGCCGGAAAACGAAACTTCATGACAACTCGGGAAGGATGAACTAGGACTCTAACAAAGAAAAAGTTCTGGACGTATTGTGGAACACATTGCCTTTACCTTCGAGATGGGGGTCGTTTGCACCCTGCTGGCTTTCACCGTTTTTCTTTTCGTTTCCGAGATCATAAGGATCGACCTTTCCGCCATATTGGTTCTGGTTCTCATAGGCTTGCTCAGCTACGCGCCCGGGCTGGGAAATCTGGCGGATGTCACCCTTCTGTTCGACGGCTTCGCATCCAATGCCGTCATCTCGATCATTGCGGTCATGATCGTCGGGGCCGGTCTGGACAAGACGGGGATCATGAACAAGGTGGCTGCCGTCATCCTCAAATACGGCGGCAAGTCCGAAGGCAGGGTTGTACCAATCATTTCCGGCACCGTTGGCGTCATATCCTCGTTCATGCAGAATGTCGGCGCCGCTGCTCTGTTTCTGCCGGTTGTCAGCCGAATTTCCACACGGTCGGGCATACCGCTGTCGCGCCTGCTCATGCCGATGGGATTCTGCGCCATTTTGGGCGGCACCATGACGATGGTGGGGTCGTCTCCTCTTATCCTGCTGAACGATCTGATCCTGACGGCAAATGACAGTCTGCCGGCCTCTCAGAAAATGGAGCCCTTCGGCCTGTTCTCGGTCACGCCGATCGGTGCGGTTCTGATCCTGACGGGAATTGGTTACTTTCTGCTGTTGGGACGTTGGGTTTTGCCCGAGGCTGAAGGGCCTGACAATACGGGTACCGGACAAGGGACACAGGAATACCTGCAAAGGGTCTATGGCCTCAAAGCCGATGTGTTCGAAGTCGTGGTGCCCGAGGACAGCCCTTTGGTCGGCGAGATTCTGGCCGACATCAACCACGAAAACCACCTGTACATCATTTCCACCTTCTATCGCGGCAAAACCTCGATGGTTCAGGTTTTGACAGCGGAAATTGCAGCGCCGTGTCGGCTGGCCATCGTCGGCCGCCGTTGGGAGGTCGAGAAGTTCGCCGAGAAATACGGGCTGACCGTTCTTCCGGATTTGGACATTTTCGTCGAAGAGTTCGCCCCAACCAATGCAGGCGTGGCCGAGGTGGTCATCACGCCCGACAGCAAGCTGATCGGCAAATGCCCCCGCGAGCTTTTGTTTCGCAAGACCTACGGGATGTCGCTGCTGGCCATTCACCGCGGCGAAGAGACGCTGAGCCATGTCGAGACCGAGGATCACGAATCCACTCAGATCGGACTCGAAAAGTTTCAGGCGGGCGACATGCTTGTGGCACATACCAGATGGGACAACCTGATGCGGATCAAACGAGATCCGGATTTCGTCGTCGTGACGACGGACTTTCCTCAGGACGAGCTGCGGCCGCAAAAAGTCGGCTGGGCCCTGGCATTCTTCGCCATTTCGCTGTCGTTGATCCTGTTCACGGATGTCCGGCTTTCACTCTGTCTTCTTACCGGCGCGGTGGGCATGATGCTGACCCGTGTGCTCAGCGTGGACGAGGCATACCGCGCGGTCGGATGGAACACCGTATTCCTGCTCGCCTGCCTCATACCTTTGGGACAAGCCGTGCAGAACACAGGCACGGCCGCGTGGATCGCGCAGCAGATCATGATAATTCTGGACGGCTGGCCGCTCTGGTCGCTGCAAACCGGCATCGCTGTTCTGGCGACGGCCTTTTCTTTGGTCATGTCCAATGTGGGGGCCACGGTTCTGCTGGTGCCTCTGGCGGTATCGATTGCGGTGGCGGCGGGTGGAAACCCGGCCGTCTTTGCCCTGACGGTCGCCATATCGACCTCGAACAGCTTCATCATCCCAACCCATCAGGTAAACGCGTTGATCATGGGTCCGGCCGGATACAAGGTGATGGATTTCGTCCGCTCCGGCGGAATAATGACGGCGCTGTTTCTGGTCGTCTCGCTGCTCATGATAAACGTCATCTATTAGCGCAAGAGGATCCAGGGGGTTCGGTGGTCTTTACCCATCATCTGGACAGGTTCAGTCGAAGCACCGGTTGGCCATAGTCTACGCCCCTTGCTGAGATACCGTTCGTCGCCCGGCCCACCTCAGGCTGGGTCCCGGCACACCATGCCGCCCATCGACGCCCACAGGTCGCTTTCCATGCCTCTGCATAATTGTTGCGCGCGACTCGCTTGACAAGCAGGCCAGCGGTGCCGCATGTCCCTTTCGTTGGTGTCGGTGACAGCCGATGAAAAGGGAATGCGTCAACGGTCTTGCCGCCAAACGCAGCCGCCCCCGCGACCGTGAACGGAGAGGATGCCCAATGCCACTGGCTCGAAAGCCGGGAAGGCGGGACATCCGACAGAGGCCCGCCTCTGGCATCCGCAAGCCGGGAGACCTGCCAACAACCGAAGTTGAAACCGGGCGGGGTGTTCCGGTGTCGGGTCCATGACCAATCGTGGCCCGCATGAAACCCCGTCCCCCGCGAAGAGGATTTGGGGGGATGAGAGACATGACCGAGACCGCACCAGTCGAGTTGCTGGTCTGTACCACCTGCCGTCGCGGCCTGCCTGTCGAAGATGACGCGCAACGCCCGGGCGCTTTGTTGCACAAGGCCCTGGAACAGGCAGACCTGCCCGACGGTGTCACCCTGAAAGCCGTTGAATGCCTGTCAAACTGCGATCAAGGCTGTTCGATCGTGTTGCGCGGGCCGGGCCGCTGGACCTTCGTGTATGAAAACCTGAACGAAACAGATCATGTCGACGTCATCGTCGACGGCGCGACCAAGTATCTGGCCACGGAAGATGGTTTGGTGAAATGGCGCGAACGCCCCGAACATTTTCGCAAGAACTGTGCCTCGCGCATTCCCCCCATTGGAGCCTGACATGTCGAACCTCGAAAAACTCCCCGTCACAGTGATCACCGGCTTTCTGGGCTCGGGCAAGACCACTTTGGTGCGTCACCTGATGCAGAACCCGCAGGGCAAGCGCCTTGCCGTCGTGGTCAACGAGTTCGGCGATGTAGGCGTCGATGGCGACATCCTGAAATCCTGCGCCATTCCTGATTGCCCGGCGGAAAACATCATGGAACTGGCCAATGGCTGCATCTGCTGCACCGTGGCAGATGATTTCATTCCCACCATCGAGGCCCTGATGGCGTTGGAGCCGCGCCCGGATCATATCCTGATCGAAACCAGCGGTCTGGCCCTGCCGAAACCGCTGCTCAAGGCATTCGACTGGCCTGACATCCGCTCGAAGATCACCGTCGACGGCGTGATCGCCTTGGCCGATGCCGAGGCTGTGGCCGCAGGCCGTTTCGCGCCCAATGTCGAAGCGGTGGACGCCCAGCGCATGGCCGATGACTCGATCGACCACGAAACGCCCCTGTCCGAGGTGTTCGAGGATCAGATCTCGTGCGCCGACATCATCCTGCTGACCAAGCCCGACCTCGCCGGCCCCGAAGGCGTGGCCAAAGCGCGCGAGATCATCGCCGCCGAGGCGCCGCGCCCCCTGCCCGTCGTCGAAGTGGCCGAAGGTGCCGTGGACGTGCGCGTTGTGCTGGGTCTGGAAGCCGCCGCCGAGGATGACATGGACGCCCGACCCTCGCATCACGACGGCCATCACGATCACGAGCATGACGATTTCGAAAGCATCATCGTCGAGCTGCCCGAGCAGACCGATCCGGCCCAACTGGTCGCCAATATCGAACGCCTCGCCAATGAACTGAACATCCTGCGCGTCAAAGGGTATGCCGCCGTTCAGGGCAAACCCATGCGCCTGCTGGTTCAGGCGGTCGGCGCGCGGGTACGGCACCAGTATGACCGCCCGTGGGAACCCGGTGAAGACCGTCGTTCGCGTCTGGTCGTCATCGCCGAGCATGACGATATCAAAGAGGCGGAAATCCGCGAAATCCTCGTGGGTGTGCGTGAGGCCGCCGAGTAAGACCCATGCACGTCGTCTTCCGCGAAAGCCACGGGCTCGAGGAAACCGAGACCCCAACCGATCTGGGCCAGAG
Source organism: Ruegeria sp. HKCCD6428 (assembly GCF_013110595.1). Lineage (NCBI taxonomy): Bacteria > Pseudomonadati > Pseudomonadota > Alphaproteobacteria > Rhodobacterales > Roseobacteraceae > Ruegeria > Ruegeria sp. HKCCD6428. Next base: position 66,327 of record NZ_WVQX01000001.1, on the reverse strand, counting down.
CCCGGCGGAACTGGTGGTGCTGTCCTTTTCGGACAGCGATCTGGGTGCTTTCGCGGCGGGCTGGCATCGTGGTGGCGGGCCCGAGGGGCGGATGCCCTCGTTGCGGCTGGCCAACCTGACGGCGCTGAAACACCCCCTGTCGGTCGATACCTATGTCGAACAGACGTTGGAGGGCGCCAAGGGCATTCTGATCCGTCTGATCGGCGGGGTGCCCTACTGGTCCTACGGGTTGCAGCAGGTGCTGGCGCTGGCGCAGGCCAAAGGCATCGCGCTGGCGGTGCTGCCCGCCGACGGGCGCGAGGACACGCGGCTGGACAACTATTCCACCCTGCCCGTTTCCACCCTGCGGCGGCTGGCGCATCTATGCGATACCGGCGGCGAGGTCGCGGCACAGGCGGCGCTGGCGCAGATGGCTTTGGCGGCGGGGCTTTATGCCGGGCCGGTGATGGGCGCCAAGACCTTGCCCGAATGTGGCGCGTGGTGTCCGGATCGCGGCGTAATCCCGGTGGAAACCGCGTTCGAAGGTAACGCCAAACGCATCCTCGTCACCTTCTACCGCGCTTACCTGACCTCGGCGGACACCGCCCCGATCGCGGCCCTGATCCGCAGCCTGCGCGCCCGTGGGTTCGAGGCGGTGGGCCTGTTTGCCCCGTCGCTCAAGGCGCCTGTGGCCGCCGACTGGTTGCGGGAACATGTTGTTGCGCTGAACCCATCGGCCATTGTCAACGCCACTTCGTTTTCGGGAAAAGGCGCGTCGGGAACGTCGCCTCTGGACGCGGTAGGCGTGCCGGTGTTTCAGGTCGCTCTCGCCACCTCCCGCCGCAAAGCCTGGGCCGAGGCGGAACGCGGTTTGTCCCCGGCCGATCTTGCCATGCATGTGGTACTGCCCGAGGTGGATGGACGGATCTCGGCGGGAATCGCGTCTTTCAAGGAACCCGGCAAACGCGATCCGCATCTGGAATACGCGCGCTTTGCACATCGGCCCGAACCGGACCGGATCGAAGCGATCATCGACCGTGTATCGGGCTGGCTTGCATTGAACGACAAACCCAAGGCAGATCAGATTCCTTCGTTGGTCCTGTCCACCTATCCCGGCAAAGACTGGCAGATGGCCCATGCGGTTGGCCTCGACGCGCTGGCCTCGGCCGAGGCGATGCTGTCCGATCTTGACGAAGAAGGCTATGACATCGCGACAGGCGAGCTGATTGCCGACACTCTTCTGGACGCACGGATTTCGTGGTCGCTCGGGGATTATCAGGATGCGCTTGCGGAATTGCCCGAGACCCTGCGCGCCGGTCTGCACGCCGTTTGGGGCGCGCCCGAAGATGATCCGGCCTGTGCCGATGGGGCCTTCCATTTCACCGCGCTTCGGCGCGGCAAGGCGCTGGTCGCGCTGCAACCCGAACGCGGCACGCCCGAGTTGCGGGATGACGACTATCATGACCTCTCGCGCACCCCGCGCCACGGTTATGTCGCCTTCTATCTGTGGCTGCGCAAAGGCTTGGGTGCCGATGCGCTGATCCATATCGGCGCGCATGGAACGCTGGAATGGTTGCCCGGAAAATCGGTCGCCTTGTCAGCCGATTGCTGGCCCGAGGCGCTGATCGGCGATCTGCCAGTGATCTACCCGTTTATTGTGAACGACCCGGGCGAGGCCGCGCAAGCCAAGCGCCGGATCGGAGCCGTCACGCTGGGCCACATCCCGCCCCCGATGAAGGACAGCGGCACGCCGGATCGGATGGTGCGGCTTGAATCGCTGCTGGATGAGTTTTCCAACGCCGACGGGCTTGACCCCAAACGCCGCGACCGCTTGCAGGAAGATATCCGTGATGAAGCGCAGGCGATAGGGCTGGAAAGCGATCTTGGCCTCGATCAGGCAACCTGCACCGCCGAGGCCATCACCCGCATCGATCGCTTTGTCTGTGACATCAAGGAAAGTCAGTTTGGCGACGGGCTGCACATCTTCGGGCGCGTGCCCGAGGTGACGGGCAGTTTCGATCCGGCCCCTTCGGCCCACGCCGAACGCGACGCGCTGATCAAAGCGCTCGAAGGCAAGCGGATTGATGCCGGGCCTTCGGGGTCCCCCTATCGTGGCCGGTCAGATGTTCTGCCCACCGGGCGGAACCTTTACACCACCGATCCGCGGTCGGTTCCGACCCGTGCGGCCTATGCTCAGGGTGTGAAACTGGCCGAAGAACTGGTGCGACGCCATCTTCAGGAAGAAGGCGATTACCCGAAGGGGCTGATCGTCGATCTGTGGGGGTCAGCCACCATGCGCACGGCGGGCGAGGAATTCGCCATGGCCCTGCACCTGCTGGGCGTCAAACCCGTGTGGGACAAAGGGTCCGAGAGGGTTTCCGGCATCGAGGTTCTGCCGATTACCGACCTGAGCCGCCCGCGCCTGGACGTTACCCTGCGGGTTTCGGGCCTGTTCCGGGATGTTTTCCCGACGCTGTCCGCTTTGTTTGGCCAAGCGGTGCGCGCATTGTCCGCGCGTGATGAGGCAACGGATTGGAACCCCTATGCCGGGCAGGAGCCGGCAGCGCGGGTCTATGGACCTGCGCCCGGAAGCTATGGCGTGAATATGACCGAACTTTCCGAGGTGTATACCGACGAGGCCCGTGCGGAGGCCGGTGAAGCGTGGCTTGAGGCCAGCTCTTTTGCATTGGAAGGCGAACACATCTCGCAGGACAAGGACGGCATCACCCAACGCGTTGCAAATGCGGACAGCTTTGTCCACTTGCAGGACCTGACCGAAACCGATCTTCTTCTGGCCAACGATTATGCCACACACGAGGCGGGTTTTGCCGCCGCCAAGAAGATCGCCGGCGGAACCGCGCAGCTGTACCATCTGGACAACACCAACCCCGAAAACCCGCGTGCCCGCACTTTGCGTGAAGAAATCAGCCGAGTCGTCCACGCCCGTGCCGCCAACCCCGGCTGGATCGCCGGGATGCAACGCCATGGTTTCCGGGGGGCGGCTGAAATCGCGGCAACGCTGGATCATATGGCTTCTTTCGCGCATCTGTCTGGCACGGTCGCACCACATCTTTTTGACCTCTACCACGATGCCACTCTGGGCAACGAAGAGGTCGACGCGTTCCTGCAAGAGGCCAATCCCAAGGCGCGCCAGGCCATGCAGGACCAGTTCCGCGCGCTGCTTGAGGCCGGGCTTTGGAACACGCGCCGGAACTCTATCCGGGCTGATCTGGAGGGATTGAGATGAGTGCACCAATTGTTCAGGGCTGGTGCCCGGGCGCCCATCGTCCGATGATGTCCGGTGACGGTCTGGTCGTCAGGGTCAGGCCCCGGCTGGCGCGTCTGGAGGCCGATCAGGCACTGGGACTGTGCGATCTGGCGGACCGCTTTGGCAACGGCTCGATCGATTTGACCAATCGCGCCAATCTGCAATTGCGGGGCGTGGAAGAGGAAGACCATCAGCCTCTGCTCAAAGAGCTTGCCGCGCTGAACCTGCTGGATGCGGAACCCGGTATCGAAATACGCCGCAATATTCTGGTTACGCCGCTCTATCAGGCGGGCGATTTGACTGCTCGACTGACCCATGAACTGATTGACCGGCTTGCGGAGCTGCCGGCCCTGCCGGCAAAGTTCGGCTTTGCAATCGACACCGGCCCCGAACGTCTGCTGGCGTCGGATTCGGCCGATATTCGCCTGGAATCCGGTGCAGGCAGCCTGATCCTGCGCGCTGACGGGTGCGCAACCGGGCGGAGCGTAACCGAGACCGACGCCATTGATCACGTGATCGCGCTGGCAATGTGGTTTGCCGAAACCTACACACCCGAGACACGCCGCATGGCGCGTGTCATCGACGCCCTGCCGCAGGAATGGCAAGGATGTGCGCCCGGTTCCGTTGGCGCAAAGCTTCAACCGGGCCGCTGTGAACTGGGTGCCCTGTACGGCGCGGCTTTTGGGTCGCTGCCTGCGCGCAAGCTGTATGACCTGATCGAGGACAGCGGCGCTTGCGCCCTGCGCGTCACCCCGTGGCGGCTGATCCTGCTGGAAGGCGGGGCGGCGATACCTGCCCCGGCCTTTGTCGAAAATGAAACCGATCCGTTGATGACCACCGACGCCTGCCCCGGCGCGCCGTTCTGCCCGCAAGCGCAGGCCGAGACGCGCGACATCGCCCGGGCGTTGGCTTCGCGGGTGTCCGTACGCCTGCATGTTTCGGGCTGTAGCAAGGGATGCGCTCGCATGGGTCCTGCCGACATCACATTGGTGGGCGCAAACGGACGATTTGATCTTGTCAAACAGGGCCGCGCAGGGGATGAGCCCAGCCAACGCGGGCTCGACCCGGAAACACTCATGACTATGGACTTCACCTGATGCCCTATACATACGAAACCGATGGCGCGGCGATCTACAAGGAAAGCTTTGCCACCATCCGGTCCGAGGCTGATCTGGCCCGTTTTGATGCCGATGAAGAGCAGGTTGCCGTTCGCATGATCCACGCCGCGGGCATGGTCGGGCTGGAAGAGTTCGTGCATTTCTCACCCGGCTTCGTGCAGACGGCCCGCACCGCATTGGAAAATGGCGCACCGATCCTGTGTGATGCGCGCATGGTCAGCGAAGGTGTCACCCGTTTCCGCCTGCCCGCCGACAACCAGGTGATCTGTACTCTGCACGATGAACGCGTACGCCCGCTGGCTGCCGAGATGAGCAACACCCGTTCCGCCGCTGCGCTGGAGCTGTGGCGGCCGCATCTAGAGGGCGCGCTGGTCGCCATAGGCAATGCGCCCACCGCACTGTTTCATTTGCTGAACATGCTGGAAGACCCGGATTGCCCGCGCCCTGCCGCGATCATCGGCTGCCCGGTTGGCTTCGTCGGCGCGGTGGAATCCAAGGATGCGCTGTGGCAGGCGCAACCGGTGCCGTCCTGCATCGTCAAAGGTCGTCTGGGCGGCAGCGCCATCACGGTGGCGGCCATCAACGCCATCGCAAGCCGGGCAGAATGAAGATGGGCACCATATACGGTGTGGGCCTTGGCCCCGGCGATCCGGATTTGATGAGCGTCAGGGCTGATCGCCTGCTGCGCAATGCAAAGCATGTAGCGTATTTCCGCAAACCCGGTCGCAGTGGTCAGGCGCGCAAGATCGTTAACGGGATGATCCCCGAAGGCGCGGTCGAGTTTCCGATGGAATATCCCGTAACCACCGAGATCCCAGTGACAGACCCGCGTTACAACGAATTGCTGGCAGCATTCTACGAAGACTGCACAAGGCATCTCAAGGCCCTGTCAGAACGGGGTGAGGACGTGGTTGTTCTGTGCGAGGGCGATCCCTTCTTCTATGGCTCGTTCATGCATCTTTACAGCCGACTGCGCCAAGACGCGCCGGTTGAAGTTGTACCCGCCATTACCGGTATGTCCGGAGCGTGGACCGCGACCGGAGACCCGATCACCTGGGGTGATGATGTGCTGACCGTGCTGGTTGGCACCCTGCCCGAGGACACGCTGGCGGAACGCATGGCTCTGACCGATGCGTTGGTCGTGATGAAAATCGGACGCAACATCGACAAGGTGAAGCGCGCTCTGAAGACCGCTGGCCTGTATGACCGGGCGTGGATCGTGGAATATGCGCAGATGCCGAACCAGACGGTGACAAAGCTGTCCGAAGCCTGCGAGAAGATCACCCCGTATTTCTCGATCATCGTCGTGCACGGTCAGGGGCGGCGACCATGAGCGGCTGGGTCAAGATTGCCGGTCTGGGGCCGGGTGACGAGGCGCTTGTTACACCAGAAGTAACAGCCGCGCTGGCCGAAGCCACCGATGTTGTGGGCTATATCCCATATGTAGCGCGTATTGCCGAACGCCCCGGCCTTACACTGCATGCCAGTGACAACCGGGTCGAAATCGACCGCTCGCAACACGCGCTGCAAATGGCTGCCGATGGCAAACGGGTGGTCGTTGTATCCTCGGGCGATCCCGGCGTGTTTGCCATGGCGGCGGCCGTTTTCGAAGCACTGGAAAACGGCCCTGCGGAATGGCGCGACCTTCATATCGATGTGCTGCCGGGGATCACGGCGATGTTGGCTGCATCCGCGCGCGCGGGCGCCCCGATGGGGCATGACTTCTGCGCCATCAACCTCAGCGACAACCTCAAACCATGGTCATTGATTGAAAAACGCCTGCGCCTTGCTGCACAGGCGGATTTCTCGATGGCCTTTTACAATCCGCGCTCGAAGTCCCGCCCGGAAGGCTTTGTAAAGACGCTGGAAATCCTGCGCGAAGAATGTGAGCCCGAACGTCTGATCCTGTTCGCCCGCGCCGTATCGCGGGCCGATGAAGAGATGCGCATTTCGACACTGGCCGAAGCCACGCCCAACATGGCGGATATGCAGACTGTGGTGATCGTGGGGTCATCCCGAACGCGCGTCATCGAGCGCGATGGCGCACCCATCGTTTACACCCCTCGCTTCACCCCTGATGAGGATCAGGGATGAGACAGCCAGTCCAGAACCTGTGCGACCTGCGAAAACTCGGTCCGCTTCGGCAGAACCGGGCGGTCGATCATCAGGACGGGAAGGCCCAGCGCCCGCGCCGCGTCCAGCTTGGCGCGCGCGCCCGTGCCGCCTGCGTTCTTGGACACGACCAGCTGCGTCCCTTGGCGCTGCATCAACGCCCGGTCGTCGGCTTCGGTAAACGGCCCTCGGGCGACGACCACCTCTGCATTCGGCAAGGGCAAAGTGTCGGGCTCATCCACAAGGCGCAGCAGATAACTGTGTTGAGGCCGGGTCGAAAAATCTTCAAGATGCATGCGGCCAACGGCAAGGAAGACACGCTGAGCATCACCGGACAATGCGTCGACGGCGGCAGCGATGTCGGGCACGTGACGCCAGACATCGCCGGGCTGCGACACCCAGGCCGCGCGGGTCAACGCGGCCAATGGCGTCCGCGTCGCGGCGCATGCCTCGATCGCGTTCCGGCTCATCCGGGCCGCAAATGGATGGGTCGCGTCCACGACATGGGTGATGGCGTTCTCATGGATATAGGCGGCCAGACCTTCCGGACCGCCGAAACCGCCAACCCTTACCGGCAAGGGCTGCGGTCGCGGGTTTTCCACCCGTCCGGCGTAGGAATACACAGCAGCAATCCCTTGTCGCGAAACAGCTTTGGCCAGCGCGTTGGCCTCGGTCGTGCCGCCAAGGATCAGGAGGGTTGTCATGTCTGAATCTCCGTGGCTGACCGTTCTGGGGCTGGGCGAAGATGGGTTTGATGGCCTGTCGCCATCCGGCCGTCAAGTGCTGGACCGGGCCGAAGTGATCATGGGGCCGCCGCGCCACCTGTCATTGCTGCCCGAAACAGGGGCGGAACGTGTCGAATGGCCTGTGCCGTTCTCGGAAGGGCTGCCGATCCTGAAGGAATTGCGTGGCCGCCAGACGGTTGTTCTGGCCTCGGGCGATCCGTTCTGGTTTGGCGCAGGCTCGGTCATTGCGCGCAATTTAGATGCCGGTGAATGGACCGCCCTGCCCGGCCAATCCACCTTCTCGCTGGCCGCTGCCCGGCTCGGCTGGCCTTTGGAAAGCACATTGACCTTCGGCCTGCACGCCGCGCCGCTGACCCGTTTGCGTCCTCATCTGGCGCCGGGAGCGCACGCGATCTTGTTGCTGCGTGACGGAAAGTCCGTGGCGGAACTGGCACGGTATCTGACCGAGACAGGCTTTGCCGACTCGGCCCTGCATGTGATGCAGGCCCTAGGTGGCCCGCGCGAAAACACCCGAACAGTCACGCTGACCGAGGCGCTGTTGGGTACGTTCGACCATCCGGTCTGCGTCGGTCTGGAGGTTTCCGGTGCAGGACCTGCCCTTTCCAAGGCGTCTGGCAAACCGGACCACATCTTCGAGACGGACGGGCAGATCACCAAACGCCCGATCCGCGCGCTGACACTCTCGGCGCTTGCTCCGCAAAGGGGCGAGCACCTGTGGGATATCGGAGGGGGCACCGGCTCGATCAGCATCGAATGGCTGATGTGCGATTTGACCCTGACCGCAACCAGCATTGAACCCCGTGCTGACAGGGCTGAGCGCATTCGTCGGAATGCCGATGCACTGGGTCAGGATCGGCTGAACGTCATCCATGGCACCGCGCCCGCTGCACTGAATGGTTTGGAACTGCCCGACGTGGTGTTCATCGGAGGGGGGCTTGATCCAGACCTGCTGCACTGGCTGCACCAGAACCTGTCTTCCGGAACCCGCCTGGTTGCCAATGCCGTGACTTTGGAAAGCGAGGCCATATTGGCCCAATGGCATGAGAAACTGGGCGGAGAGCTTCTGCGGATCGAACTCGCGCAGTCGGCGCCGCTTGGACCGCGCCGCGGCTGGAAATCCGCCTATCCGGTCGTGCAGTGGAGCGTGACGCTATGATCGTTGCCGGTTTGGGATTCTCGTCCGCTGCCACGGTTGCCAGCTTGCGCGCCGTATTTGACACGGCGGCCGCAAACCACGATGTCGCCGCCCTGGCAACCGTTGCTGACAAGGAAGGTCATTCGGCCCTGACGACCTTTGCCGAAGAACTGTCCCTTCCGCTCCACTTCGTTGCCGCCGCCGATCTGGCCGGTCAACGTACACTCACCTGCTCGAACCGCAGCCGCGCAACCTATGGCACCGGAAGCGTGGCCGAAGCATCCGCATTGGCCGCCGCCGGAAAGCATTTTGGCCCGGGTGCGCGGCTGCTTTCACCCAGACAGATTTCAGACGACCGGCTGGCGACCTGCGCCATAGCCATCGGAGGACAGACATGACCGTTCATTTCATCGGCGCCGGACCGGGCGCCGCCGACCTACTGACGCTGCGCGGGCGCGACATCATCGCATCCTGCCCCGTTTGCCTTTATGCGGGTTCCCTGGTTCCGGAAGAAATTCTTGGCCACTGCCCCGAAGGCGCAAGGATCGTGAACACCGCGCCAATGGACCTAGATCAGATCATGGCCGAGATCGAGGCCGCACATCAGGCCGGCCAGGATGTGGCCCGTCTGCATTCGGGCGACCTGTCGGTCTGGTCGGCGATGGGGGAGCAGATCCGCCGCCTCAAGGAAATGGGCATCCCGGTCAGCGTAACCCCAGGCGTTCCGTCCTTTGCGGCGGCTGCGGCGGCTTTGGGAACCGAGCTTACTCTGCCCGGGCTGGCGCAATCCGTGGTTCTGACCCGGACGCCGGGCCGTGCATCTTCTATGCCCGAAGGCGAGACGTTGGAGAATTTCGCACGCACAGGGGCGACACTTGCCATTCATCTGTCCATCGGCAATCTGGAAAATGTCATTGCCGATCTGACCCCGGCCTATGGGTCCGATTGTCCGGTCGCCGTGGTCTATCGCGCAAGCTGGCCGGATGAACGGATCATCCGCGCGACGCTGGGAACGCTCAAAGAGGCGCGGGATGACAGCATCTCGCGGACTGCGTTGATCATGGTCGGTCCGGCCCTGGCGGGCGAAGGTTTCGACGAAAGCTGCCTGTATTCGAAAGATTACGACCGCCGCTATCGCCCACAAAGCGCCGAGAGCCCCTGGTCAAGCTGGAGCCATGGTGATGATTAACCCTCCGGGCCTTCTGATTTCCGCCCCGTCTTCGGGTTCGGGCAAGACAACGGTCATGCTGGGCCTGTTGCGCGCGTTGGCCGAGGATGGCCTGACCGTTCAACCGTACAAGAGCGGACCGGACTATATCGACCCCGCCTTCCACCGAGCCGCGTCCGGGCGGGCTTCGTTCAATCTTGACAGCTGGGCGATGGGCGATCCTTTGTTGAACGCGATCTCCGCGCAGGCCGAAGGCGCCGACATCGTGGTGGCAGAAGGTTCGATGGGCCTGTTCGATGGCGTGGCCAAGCCGGGTGAGTTGGGTCATGGGTCCAGCGCCGAGACCGCTGCACGGATGGGTTGGCCGGTTGTGTTGGTGCTGGATGTCGGCGGCCAGGCGCAATCTGCGGCGGCAACCGCGCTGGGGTTCAGGATGTACAACCCCGATCTGCCCTTTGCCGGCGTCATTCTGAACCGCTGTGCCAGCCCGCGGCACGAGCGCCTGACCCGGCTGGGGATGGAACGCGCAGGCCTGCCGGTTCTGGGTGTTCTGCCGCGCCGAGGCGATCTGACCCTACCCGAGCGGCATCTGGGGTTGATTCAGGCAGTCGAACACCCGGATCTGGAAAGCGCCATCGTGGGCTATGCCGCATTTCTGCGCGAACATGTGGATCTCGAGGCGATCAAACGGGCGGCTTCCTCAGGCCCCATTGGGCCATCGTCAGACGCGCTGCCGCGCCCTCCGGCCCAGCGGATTGCATTGGCACGGGATGCGGCTTTTTCTTTTACCTATCCACATTTGCTGGAAGGCTGGCGCGCCGCTGGGGCCGAGATCCTGCCCTTCTCGCCACTGGCTAATGAAGCCCCGGCGGCGGATGCCGATCTGGTCTGGCTTCCCGGCGGATATCCTGAACTGCATGCCGGGACATTGGCTGCTGCCCAAACCTTCCTCGCGGGTCTGCGCAAGCACGCGGAAAAAAGGCCTGTGCATGGCGAGTGCGGTGGATACATGGCGCTGGGTCATGCGCTGATCGACAAGGATGGCGTGCGGCATGAAATGGCTGGCCTGCTGGGGCTGGTGACGTCGTACCAAAAACGCAAATTCAACCTAGGCTATCGCAAGGCCGAACTTTTGGCCCCGATGCCGGGATTTGCGCGGAATGCAGCGCTGCGCGGGCATGAGTTCCACTATTCCTCGATCGTGGATCAGCCTGACCCGCCGCTGGCCCGTGTGTTTGATGCCGAAGGCGCAGAGGGACCTCAGACCGGCTCTGTTCGCGGCAATGTCACAGGTACGTTCTTTCACCTGATTGCGGAGGCAACTGCATGAGCGGATTTGTCTCTTTCATCGGCTCGGGCCCCGGCGATCCGGAACTGCTGACGCTGAAGGCCGTCGACAGGATGAAAAAAGCCGATGCGATTTTGTTCGATGACCTCAGCAGCGGGCCGATTCTGAGCCACGCGCGCGAGGACGCCGATCTTGTGGGCGTGGGCAAACGGGCAGGTCGCCCCTCGCCCAAACAGGACCATGTCAGCAGGTTGCTAGTGGACTACGCCCAGACCGGCCAACATGTCGTGCGGCTGAAATCCGGCGATGGCGGCATGTTCGGGCGGCTTGAAGAAGAGCTTGTTGCCCTTCGTGATGCGGGCATTGAATTCGAGATCATCCCCGGCGTACCGTCTGCGGTGGCTGCCGCTGCTGCTGCAGGCATCCCGCTGACGCGTCGTCTGACCGCACGGCGGGTGCAGTTCGTGACGGGACATGACGTCAGTGGCGCGTTGCCGAACGACCTGAACCTGACAGCCTTGGCCGATTCTCAGGCCACCACTGTCGTATTCATGGGTAAACGTACTTTCCCGCTTCTGGCAGAAGCGCTGCATTCACACGGCCTGCCTTTGGATACGCCTGCTTTGATGGCTGAATCTGTTTCGACCCCGGATCAGAAGCTGACGCGCGCCACCATCGGTGCCCTGGCCGAACAGCTGAAATCCGAGATCGGCACGGCTCCGGCCTTGATCCTTTACGGGCCGCTGGCGGAGTTCGAAGATGATTGACCTGAGCCTGATTGGCATCGGCACCGGCAACCCGGATCACGTGACCTTTCAGGGGGCGCAGGCGATCCGGTCGGCCGATCTGATCCTGATCCCCCACAAGGGCGAAAACAAGGCCGATCTGGCCGGGCTGCGTGAGGACATCATCGATCGGGTAACCGAGACACCGCCAAGGATAGCCCATTTTGACATCCCAAGGCGCCGGGCGGATGACGGCTATCTGCGTGGCGTGGACGAATGGCACGACGCCATTGCGCTGCGCTGGCAAGAGGCGATCGCGGCCCACCCGGAGGCGCAGAACATTGCGCTGCTGATTTGGGGCGACCCGTCCCTGTATGACAGTTCGCTGCGCATTGCGGCGCGGCTGGACCCCAAGCCCAACACCAGGGTGATCCCGGGCATCACGGCCTTGCAGGCTTTGACCGCGGCTCATGCGATCCCGATCAATGACCTGGGCGCACCCTATGTCGTGACCACCGGGCGTCGTATCCGGGATGAAGGCTGGCCTGAAACAGCTTCGAAAGTCGCCGTCATGCTGGACGGGGAATGTTCGTTCCAGTCCCTCAGAATGTCAGAGTATGACATCTGGTGGGGGGCCTATGTGGGCATGAAAGAAGAACTGCTGATCAGCGGCCCTTTGGATCAAGTCGCGCAGCGGATCCTTGACACGCGCGCCCGCGCCCGAGCCGACCATGGCTGGATCATGGATATCTACTTGCTGAAGAAACGCGACGTGCAGCAGCGCGCGGCGAACACGGATTCGTGACTGCGCAGAACGCTCAAGTCTGGCACACAGGTCAGAGCAAGATACCGGAGACGCGTTGATGAAAGCCTTCATTCCCCTGCTCTGCCTGATCGCGTTGCCTCTGTGGGCTCAGAATGCGCCCGAGGGCTGGGCCGTGTACCCAACCCAGAAACCGTATGCAGAACTGGTTGACGCAACCAAAGCCGCGATCAAGGAAAACGGGCTGATCGTCGTGACTCAGGCGGGCCCGACCAAAGCGGCGGCAGCACGTGGGATATCGATTCCCGGAAATCGCGTGATCGGCGCTTTCAACAATGACTACGCCGTGCGGGTTCTGGAAACCTCGGTCCACGCGATGATCGAGGCCCCGATCCGGTTTTACGTTACCGAGAACAAAGACGGGACGGCGAACCTGTCGTATAAAACCCCCAGTTTCGTTTTTGCGCCCTACGCCTCGGAAGGCGGTCAGAACCTGATGGATATTGCGGCCGAACTTGACTCGACGTTTCAATCGATCGCTGAACGCGCAGTCAAATAGTCACACTGGCGTGAACCGCCTTGCGTCCGGGAACGTCCTCCGCAATCTGCTTGAAACGGTTTTATCGGAGCATGACTGATGCAAGACCCCTCGCCCCGCGCTGCGGATATTCTGGCCCAACGCCTCTATGAAGCGGGGTGCCGACACGCATTCGGGATGCCGGGGGGCGAGGTCCTAACGCTGGTCGATGCGCTGGAAAAGGCTGGGATCACCTTTCATCTGACCAAGCACGAAAACTCTGCCGGGTTCATGGCCGAGGCCGTTCATCATCGCGACGGTGCACCTGCGATTCTGGTGGCCACTTTGGGTCCGGGCGCAATGAACGGGATCAATGTCGTGGCGAACGCTTTGCAGGATCGTGTGCCGATGGTCGTTCTGACCGGATGCGTCGATGCGGACGAAGCGTTGACCTATACCCATCAGGTCATGGATCACAGCCGGGTTTATCGCTCGATCACCAAAGGCACTTATACGCTGACAGCCAAAGGCGCGGATATTATTGCCGACAAGGCGGTGTCACTGGCTATGCAGCCACGACCCGGCCCGGTTCATATCGACGTCCCGATCTCGGTTGCCGACACGCCTGTTAACGGCGTGAAACGCCGCCGGCTGGCCAAGGTCGCGCCGGTCAGCCCCGGTGGTGAATGCCTTGAGAAGGCCCGCCGCTGGGTGGCCGAGGCCGAACGCCCCATCGCCATCATCGGCCTGGATGTCCTCTATGACGACTCGCGCAGTGTCGTGCAGGCGTTCCTGGAGCATTTTGGCATTCCTTTCGTAACGACCTACAAGGCCAAAGGCGTCGTGCCCGAGGATCACGCGCTGTGTCTGGGCGGCGCGGGGCTGTCGCCGCTGGCTGACAAGCATCTTGTGCCTCTGATCGAACAATCGGATCTGGTATTGTGTCTGGGATATGACCCGATCGAAATGCGCCCCGGCTGGCGTGAGATCTGGGATCCGGAAGAAAAGCGCGTCATCGATATCTCTGCCGTGGTCAACGACCACTACATGCATCAGGCTGGATTGAACCTTGTTGCCCACACGGGCGAGACATTGGAGGCAATAGCCAAAGGCAACCCGGCCCGTGAAACATGGCCGGGCAACGAACCCGAGCAGATCAAAGCCGCGCTGGCAAAGGACTTCCCCACCGATGAAAGCTGGGGGCCCGCTGCCGTCATTGTCGAAACCCGTGCTGTCCTGCCGCCTGAAACACTGGCCACGGCCGACAGCGGCGCACACCGCATTCTGCTGAGCCAGATGTGGGCGTGCAACGAAGAACGCGGGCTGATCCAGTCCTCGGCGTTGTGCACGATGGGATGTGCCGTACCCATGGCCATTGGCCTGAAACTGGCCGAACCCGACCGCCCGGTGATCAGCTTCTCGGGGGATGCGGGGTTCCTGATGGTTGCGGGCGAGTTGTCGACAGCGGCTGAAATGGGCGGCAACCCGATTTTTCTGGTCATCGTGGATGCCAGCCTTGCCCTGATCGAGCTGAAACAACGCCAGCGACAGATGCGCAACACGGGCGTGGATTTCGGCCATCATGATTTCGCCGCAATGGGCCGCGCCTTTGGCGGCAATGGCCATACGGTTCGTAACAGGACAGAGTTGCGCGCCGCACTGGAAGCTGCTGTAAAGGCTGAGACATTTACGGTGATTGCTGCTGAAGTTGAGCGTGGAGGCTATGATGGCCGCATCTGAAGGCCCATTGAAGGGTGTCAAGGTTCTGGACCTTAGCCGGATCCTGGCGGGCCCAACATGCACACAGCTTCTGGGCGATCTGGGCGCAAGCGTCATCAAGATCGAAAACCCGGCAACCGGGGGCGATGACACGCGGCAATGGGGCCCGCCCTACGTAAGCGATGCCGAGGGCAACCGCTCGGATCTGAGCGCCTATTTCATGTCTGCCAACCGCAACAAGAAATCCGTCGCGCTGGATATCTCCTCGGCCGAGGGTCAGGCGGAAATCAGACGCTTGGCGTCACATGCGGACATCCTGATCGAGAACTTCAAACCGGGCGGGCTGGCCAAATACGGGCTGGACTATGCCACCCTGTCGCAAGAGTTTCCAAGCCTCGTATACTGTTCAATCTCGGGCTACGGCCAAACCGGCCCGAATGCCAGCAAGCCTGGCTATGACCTGATGGCGCAGGGCTATGGCGGGATCATGTCGCTGACCGGCGACCCCGAGGGCGCGCCCATGAAGGTGGGTGTTGGCATCGCCGACGTGATGTGCGGGATGTATGCAACCGTTGGTATCCTGGCCGCGCTGCGCCACCGCGACTTGACCGGCGAGGGCCAGCAGATCGATCTGGCGCTGGTGGATTCTCAGATCGCCTGGCTGATCAATGAAGGTGTCAACTATCTGACGTCAGGCAATGTTCCGCAACGACGCGGAAACGGGCACCCCAACATCGTCCCTTATGACGTCTACGAAACCGCCGATGGGCACGTGATTCTCGCGGTTGGAAATGACGGCCAGTTCAGAAAACTCTGCAACTTCATCAATGCTCCTGAACTGGCAGACGATCCGAGATTCGCGACCAACCCGGCCCGATTGGAGCATCGTGACGCGCTGAATTCGATTCTTCGCCCCGCTGTGAAGGCGCTGGACACCCAGACCGTCATTTCCGGTCTGGAGGCTGTCAAAGTGCCCGTCGGCCCGGTGCAGACGCTGGATCAGGTGTTCAACACGGAACAAGTGGCCGCAAGACAGATGCAGATTGCCATGCAGGCCCAGCCGGGTCAGGTCAACCTGATCGGGAATCCTCTGAACCTGTCTCGGACACCTGTAACATATCGTAACGCCCCGCCGGTCTGTGGGGCCGATACTGAGGCTGTTCTGAGCGCCGAAAACCCGTTCGAGGATTGAAATACTTGCACATTTAGGCGGCAAGTCGCTGAAACATGCCCTTGAATCGGCGGTTTTTTTCATCTTTTTCGCACACGTCATTTCACCAATTCGAGAGCAGCGTCGATACTATTACGTCCCTCTCGCACACTCTGGTACATCGAACAGTGTCAAATATCGCAATCAGATTGGACCCAAGTATGAAACAAGACGTTTTCGGACAGATGAACACCCTGACCCAGCCGGCGGCAGTCGAAGCGTGGAATGGTGTTCTGCTTGGGTTCATGGCTCATGCCGCTGTCACGCCGCAGCACTTGGGCAAAGTGCTGGAACTCGAGCCCGACTTCGCGCTGGGTCAAGCGGTCAAAGGTCTGTTCATGGCGCTGCTTGGGCGGCGCGAGATGATGGCGGTTGCTGTCGAAGCGCTGGCTGCTGCCAACGCGGCGATGGAACGTCAACCTGCAACTGAACGCGAACGTCTCTACGTGGATGCGCTGGCCCTGTATCTGGCCGGACAACAGGCACAGGCGGTTCAGAAATTCGAAGCGATTCTGCGTGACCATCCGCAGGACACTCTGGCGATGAAACTAAGCCATGCGACCCGCTTCGTTCTGGGTGATGCAAACGGAATGCGCCGCTCGATCGAGCGGGTGATGCCCGTTTATGAGCCGGACCACCCCGGGCGCGGCTATCTGCTGGGCTGTCATTCCTTCGCGCTGGAAGAAACAGGCGCTTATGAAAAAGCCGAAATCGCGGGCCGTCAGGCGCTGTGGATGGTGTCCGATGATGCCTGGGGCCTGCACGCGGTGGCCCATGTCCATGAGATGACGGGCAATGCGCAGCTGGGCCTAGACTGGCTGGCCGGGCGCGAGGCGGCCTGGGCCCACTGCAACAACTTCCGGTACCACGTGTGGTGGCACAAGGCGCTGATGCATCTGGATCTGGGTCAGGTCGATCAGGTGATCGAGCTGTATGACAATCACATCCGCAAGGACAAAACCGACGATTATCGCGACATCTCGAACGGTACTTCGCTGCTGATGCGGCTTGAACTTGAGGGCGTGAATGTCGGAAATCGCTGGGAAGAGCTGGCTGATCTGAGTGCCGCACGAACGGAAGATGGCTGTCTGATCTTTGCGGATCTGCATTATCTGCTGGCGCTTACCGGTGACAATCGCGCCGATGCCACGGCCAAGATGCTGAACCGCATGAACAAGGATGCGGCCCGCGCCGACGACGACGCCACCCGCCGCATGGCAGACCCAGGTATCGCTGCGGCCATGGGCCTGGAGGCCTTTGGTGACGGCCATTATGGAACGGCGTTTGATCATCTGCTGGCGGCGCGCGATTCCATGCAACTGGCCGGTGGCAGCCACGCGCAACGTGATGTATTTGAACGCATTACCATTGATTCCGGCCTGCGCGCTGGTCGCCTGGACGCGGTGGAACGCATTCTGGATGACCGTCGCGCCAAGCGCGCCGGGGGCGAAGACAATTATGCCATCGCGCGTCGCGCCCTGATCGACGCGGCCCGCGACAGCGGTGACGTCCAAAGCGTCCCCGCCGAATAACAAGAAGACCAAGAAGGACAGAAAACGTATGGCGACCATATCGCCCGCTTCTGATTTTGTACCCGCTGCGGCCCCGGCCGCAGCCCCTGCCAGTGCGCGTGATCCGCGTCTGGATTTCTATCGCGGCATCGCGATGTTCATCATCCTGATCGCCCATATCCCCAACGATCCCTGGGCAAAGTGGATTCCCGCGCGCTTCGGCTATTCCGACGCGACCGAGATTTTCGTGTTCTGTTCGGGCATGGCCTCGGCCATCGCCTTTGGCGGGGCATTTCTGCGCAAGGGATGGTGGATGGGCACCGCCCGAGTGGCCTACCGCATCTGGCAGGTCTATTGGGCGCATATTGCCCTGTTCTTCTTTGTTGCAATGACAATGGCCGCGTTGGATCAGACCGGCGCGTTCGAGAAGACCTATGTCTCGTCGTTGAACCTTCAGCATTTCTTCAATGACCCGGCCCCGCAATTGGTCGGGATTTTCACACTGACCTATGTGCCGAACTACTTCGATATCCTGCCGATGTATCTGGTCGTACTGGCGCTGATGCCGCTTTACATGGCGCTCTACCGCGTCAGTTTCTGGCTGATGGCGGCAGTTTGCGTGGCCATCTGGTTCATCGCCCAAACCGGCGCGCTTGCCCTTCCCGCCGAACCCTGGTCCGAGCGCCAGTGGTTCTTCAACCCCTTCGGATGGCAATTGCTGTTTTTCACCGGCTTCGCCTTCATGCGCGGTTGGATTCCGGCCCCGCCCGTGTCGAAATCCTTGATCTGGGTGGCGATTGCCTTTGTCGTTTTGTCAGCCCCGTTCGGGTCATGGAAAGTCTTCACCTGGATC
This sequence comes from Ruegeria sp. HKCCD6428, assembly GCF_013110595.1. Taxonomy (NCBI): domain Bacteria; kingdom Pseudomonadati; phylum Pseudomonadota; class Alphaproteobacteria; order Rhodobacterales; family Roseobacteraceae; genus Ruegeria; species Ruegeria sp. HKCCD6428. The sequence continues at coordinate 48,215 of NZ_WVQX01000001.1, read as the reverse complement.
AACACGGCTGCACCCGAGCTTGGCGCAGTGATCCGCAAGGGCTGGCCCCTGACCGAAGAGCTGCGTGGCAAAACCGAGTTCGGCCTTCTTCGATATGTCCACTTTCTGTCGCTGGCCTATCTGGGATGGGTTGCAGCGGGCGAGCACGGCCACCGCCTGATCGCGACGGGTCATGGTGTGGGCGCACGCATCTGGCAATTCCTGCTGGCCGTTATCACCAAGGTCGGCCAGCAATCCCTTGCCGTTTTTGTGTTTTCGATGGCCGCGGCCCGGCTGATCGGCGTCGCGCTGGATCAAGCTGGGCGGGATGTCGCCACTGTCTTCATCGCCAACATGATTGGGTTTGCGATGATCATCGGCGTTGCCTATCTGGCAGCTTGGTTCAAGTCACAACCCTGGAAGTCGAAGAAATGAATTTTACCCGTCGCGCATTCCTCGTCTCGACGACTGCTTTGGCCTTCGCTCCATCCGCCTATGCGACGGGCGGTGAGACGCCTTTTGACCGCGACTATGTGATCGAAATGGCCCGCGATCTGGCCAGCCGCCCCTATGTGGAACGCGAGATGGTACCGCAGGAATGGCAGGACCTGACCTATCAGCAATACCGTTCCATCCGGTTCCGGCTTGACCGGGCGCTGTGGTATGAAACCGAGACGCCCTTCAACGTGGATTTCTTCACCCCCGGCCTGTACTTCCCGCGCACCGTCAAGGTGGAAACGGTCGAGAACGGCATTACCAAGCCGGTCGCCTTCGATCTGGAAATGTTCGACAAGTCCGAAGACGTGCCGCAACTGCCAATCGATGACACGCTGGGCTTCTCGGGCCTGCGTCTGCGCACTGAAATGCACCGCCCCGGCAAGACAGATGAATTCTGCGTCTGGCAGGGGGCCAGCTATTTCCGCGCCATTGGCCTGCACGAGGTTTACGGACTGTCCGCGCGGGGTCTGGCGTTGAAAACCGGCGACCCGGATGGCGAGGAATTTCCCGAATTCATCCGTTTCTGGCTGGAACGTCCCGAACCGGGCCAACGCAACATGGTCGTGCACGCATTGTTGGACAGCCCCAGCGTGACCGGCGCCTATCGTTTCAACGTCACGGCGGGCGCGGATTGCATCATGGATATCGAGGCAACGCTGTTCCCGCGCGAAGACCTGCCCCATGTGGGTATCGCTCCGGGTACTTCGATGTTCCTGTTCGACCAGACCAACCACAGCCGGTTCGACGATTTCCGCCCTGCTGTGCACGACAGCGACGGGTTGATGATCCGCAATGGCGCGGGCGAGGTTCTGTGGCGTCCGTTGGCCAATCCGACCCGATTGCAGGTTTCATCCTTCGTCGATACAAACCCGCGCGGGTTTGGTCTGATGCAGCGCAAACGAGAGTTTTCGGACTATGCCGATCTCGAGGCCAATTACCACAAGCGCCCGGGCCTATGGGTCGAGCCCCAGGAAGACTGGGGCAAAGGCTCGGTCACGCTGGTCGAGATCCCGGCAGATCAGGAAATCTATGACAACATCGTCGCCTACTGGAGGCCCGCTGAACCCTATGCGGCAGGCAGTCAGGTTGATCTGTCCTATCGCCTGATCTGGGGGGAAGAACCCCAGCGCACACCGATGCCGCGCGTGATCAACACCGCGATGGGCGAAAACACCTTTGGCGAAGGCCGGCTGGCCGTCATCGATTTTGAAGACAGCGAGCTGTTCGAGGACCTGGGCGCAATCACTGTCTTTGTGGATTCGCCACATGCGGAATCTTCGGAAGGCGTCTTGCAGCGCAACCCGGATACCGGTGGTCCACGCCTGGCGTTTTCATTCCAGCCCGGCGAACGCAACCATGTCGAGTTGCGCGCGCAATTGTTGAAAGACAAACAGCCCGCCTCGGAAGTCTGGCTGTACCGTTGGACCGCATGAGCCGCGATCTGCATATCATGCCGCCCGAGGCCCCTCTGGCGATGCCGGCGCAGAATTTTGGCGCACGGTTCCGGGATGCCGATGCGCCTTCCGGTCAGCACAAATCATCTACCGGATTCTGGCGCGCGCTGGCCTTTTCGCCTGCCATGGCCGCCACTCTGGCGTTGCTGTGGGTCATGTGCGACTGGTTCGGCGCGGAAGGCATAAACGTGGTCGAAGCCATCCTTTTGGCGTTGATTTCGTTCAACTTTTTCTGGATTTCCTTCACCGTCTGCACCGTTTTGCTGGGCATGGTGTCGCTGGCGAAACAGGAACGCTCCGAGCGCCGGACCGCGGCGCAACCCCTGCGGGTGGCCCTGCTGACCCCGGTCTACAACGAAGTCCCCTGGAACGTGTTGGGCAATGCCCGCACCATGCTGGAGGATCTTCAGGCTCGCGGCGGCAAACACCACTATGCCATGTTCATTCTGTCGGACACGCGCGATCCCGAGATTGCGGCGCAGGAACAGGCCAGCGTCGAGGCGCTGCGCACCACCCTGGCACCCGGGCTCGAGCTGTATTATCGCCGCCGCGAACAGAATACCGACCGCAAGGTGGGCAATATCGCCGACTGGGTCAGCCGCTGGGGTGCGGACTGGGATGCCATGCTGGTACTGGATGCCGACAGCCTGATGACCGGGCGCGCGATCCATCGCCTGACCGATGCACTGGCATGCGATCCGGGTGCGGGCTTGATTCAAAGCTATCCGCAGCTGATCGGCGCACAGTCGGTCTTTGCCCGGATGCAGCAATTTGCAAATGGTGTCTATGGCATCGCCTTTGCCGAAGGTCTGGCCCGTTGGTGCGGGCAAGAGGGCAACTATTGGGGCCATAACGCGATTATCCGCACCAAGGCCTTTGCCACCAGCGCCGGCCTGCCCAAGCTGCGTTCGTTCAGCGGTCAGGACAAGCTGATCATGAGCCACGATTTCGTCGAGGCCGGCCTGCTGCGCCGCGCCGGATGGGCCGTGCGATTTCTGCCGCGTATTCGCGGGTCATATGAAGAAACACCGCCGACCCTCATCGATCACGCCATGCGGGACCGCCGCTGGTGTCAGGGCAACCTGCAACACCTGAAATTGCTGGGTTCTTCCGGATTCCGTGCCGTATCGCGATTCCACATGTTCCACGGCGCGGTCGGCTATCTGATGTCCCCGTTGTGGTTTGCGCTATTGTTGATGTGGGCGCTGATCGGTCAGGGTCAGGATGCCTCTGTCCTGCATTATTTCAGCCCCGACAATCCTCTGTTCCCGCAATGGCCCGAGATGTCGGAAACCCGCCACGTGCTGATCATTCTGGTCATGTACGCGATGCTGTTGGCCCCCAAGGTTCTGGGCGTTCTGGCCCTGCCGCTGAGCGGTGTACGCTACGCGGATTTCGGTGGCGGGCGCAAATTCCTTGCCTCTTTCCTGGCCGAGGTTCTGTTGTCGATCCTTTACGCTCCGATCCTGATGGTGCAACAGATGATCGCTGTATTCCGTACGGCTTTCGGCATTCAGCGCGGCTGGTCGCCTCAGGCCCGCGACGGTGGCACCTATGGTCTGCGAACGCTGATCCTGTGCCATGCGCTTGAAACCGTCATTGGAGTGGCGCTGAGTGTCGGTATCCTGTCCGGTCTGGTGTCGATCTGGCTGGCCCCGATCGCAATCAGTCTGGCGCTGGCTATCCCGTTGTCAGCGCTCAGCGGTGTCTCGGCAGGTGCCGCGCGCAAGATGGTCGGAATGCGGGAAGACTTCAGCGAACCCGCCATTACCCGGTCAGCGCGCCGCTATCGCGATGAACTGAAGTGCCTGGTCGAAGGCAAAGGCAACATGACCCCGGCCGAGTGATCAACTGCCGGGAAGCCCTTCGTACCAATCGATTATCATGTCGGCCCAGCCCACGGGAACGGTGTGCCCTCCGGGAAAGAGAGCAAATTCCAGCGCGCTGCCTTCGGCACAGGTGGTCCAGCGGCGGCGCATGAAATCACCCGTCGTGCTGAACCCGGTCGGTTTGTGATCGACACAACCGTTCGCATCGCGCCAGATTTCGAGACCCGCATAGATATCACCCTGCTGAAAGCGTCCTCCGCCCAGCAAGCGCCCTTCCAGCGGCACTACGTTGTCGGTCCAGCCATGCGTATGGAACATGCGGATCGGACCATTGCAGGTTTCAGGGTGCGGGCGCCAGAAACCACCGGACACCGGGACATAGGCAGAAAACGTATCGGGGCTCTCGCAGGCCAGATAGTTGACCATGAAAGCTCCGGCGGAAAACCCGCCCAGAAGGACACGGTCAGCGTCGATGCCAAACCGCCGTGCCGCGTCTTGCACCGCTTCGGTCAGAAAGGCGGTTTCGTCCCGCTCACCAAAACCGGGATAGAAGTTCCAGCTTTTGGTGCCGCCCCGGTCGGGCCTTTCCAACCCCTCAGGGGCCATCACCGCATAGCCGCGCTCCAGCAGCGGCTCGACCATCCCGCGATTGCGCATCGTGCCCGACCCGCTGCCGCCATACCCATGCAGGAAAACCACCATGGGCGCATTGTCCGCGTCGGGCAGTTCGATGTAATAGGCACCCATGGGTGTCTCACAGGTATCCTCTTGTCCGGCACACCCCGCGAAAGCGATTTGCCCGGTCACTGCCAAGGCCAACGCCAGACTGAATTCCCGGATCATCCTGCATCCTCATCATATTTGCGCACCGGCAATCCGGCCCGAACCCATCCCGGCCCTGCGGCCGAACCCAACATACCCTCGGGCACGTCGATCACACTGGTGAATCCAGCTTCGATCAGGCGGTTGCTCAGGCGTGCCGAGCGCACGCCGCGCGCGCAAATCAAGGCCACCGGGGTCGTCGGATTGCCGCCAGCCAATTCCGTCAGCGCCTTGACAAAATCCTGGCGCCGCATGTCCAGCGGCACGGCACCTTCGCCTATGCCCGATGCGCGCCATTCACGCGGCGTGCGGATATCGATCAACAGAACGCTTCCCTTCGAGGCCTGCTCATGGGCCTCGGCGACCGTTATCCGGCCGCCGCCGTGGTCTTCGGGGATCAAACGGTATTCCCTGATCGCAAACCCGCCTGCAATCGCCGCGCAAGCGCCGATCAACATCCATCTTCGGGCTAGGTTCACTTTCTCGGCCAAGATTCAGCCTCCTGTTCGCTGACATGTGTTCTATCACAGATGGTCAGAAACCGGGGCGTCGAAAAACCCGACCCGCATCAAGATCACGTTATTTTTTCGAATCCTTGCAGAGTTTTTGATGGGGCCAATAGGACTCTGTAAAAAAGTTACAATATCTGGACAGTCGGGAAAATATCCTTACAAAATTGGCTTCACACTGACCGCCCAGACCGGAGTATCGCACTTGTCCCTATTCCTTATCGCGGCCCTTCCCTTTCTCGGCGCTGTTTTTCCTGCCCTGCTGATCCGGGCAGGCCGGAACGCAGCCGCCTCCGCCGCCGGGTTGACCACATTCCTGGCCCTGATGGGCCTGTTGATCCATATCCCTGCGGTGATGCGCGGAGACGTCGTGACCGCCCGGTTCGACTGGATACCGGGGCTGGGGCTGAACGCGAACTTCATGCTAGACGGCCTGGGATTTTTGTTCGCGTTGCTGATCCTGGGCATCGGGTTGCTGATCATCCTTTATGCAAGGTTCTATCTGTCGCGCGAAGATCCGATGGGGCAGTTCTTTACCTATCTTTTGCTGTTTCAGGGCGCGATGGTCGGGATTGTCCTGTCCGACAACATCCTGCTTCTGCTTATATTCTGGGAGCTTACATCGCTCAGCTCATTCCTGCTGATCGGCTATTGGAAGCACCTTCCCGAAGGTCGTCAGGGCGCGCGCATGGCTTTGGCTGTCACTGGCTCTGGCGGTTTGGCGATGATTGCCGGGATGCTGATCCTCGGCAATATCGTGGGGTCTTACGACCTCAGCGTCATTTTGCAGAACAAAGAACTGATCCAGGCCTCACCCTACTACATGCCTGCGCTGATCCTGATCATGCTGGGCTGTTTCACCAAGTCGGCGCAGTTCCCGTTTCATTTCTGGCTACCGCACGCCATGGCCGCGCCAACACCGGTTTCGGCCTATCTGCACTCTGCCACAATGGTGAAAGCGGGCCTGTTTCTGATGGCACGGATGTGGCCGGTTCTGGCCGGCACGGATGCGTGGTTCTACATCGTCGCCACGACGGGGCTGATCACCATGCTGATCGGCGCGTCTATCGCGTTGTTCAAGGACGACCTTAAGGCTCTTCTGGCGTTTTCGACCGTTTCGCATCTTGGCCTCATCACCATGCTGCTGGGCTTTGGCACAAAAATTGCCGCCGTCGCTGCCGTGTTCCACATCATCAACCACGCAACGTTCAAAGCCGCCTTGTTCATGACCGCCGGGATCGTGGATCACGAAACAGGCACGCGCGATATCAAAAGGCTGGGTGGCTTGCGCCACCTGATGCCGATCACCTTCACAATCGGCACGATTGCCGCCCTCTCGATGGCCGGGCTGCCGCCTCTGAACGGTTTCCTGTCCAAAGAGATGATGCTTGAAGAAACCGTGCACACCACATGGCTGCACTCTCATTACCTGGTGCCGGGGCTGGCGCTTTTGGCTGCGTTGTTCTCGGCCGCTTATTCCTTCCGCTTCGTCAGCCACGTCTTTCTTGGACCTCAGCGGGAAGATTATCCGGCACATCCGCATGATCCGCCCGTTGGATTGTGGATTGCGCCCGCGTTCCTGGTCGTACTTGTCATCCTGATCGGCCTCTATTCCGCGGCCATTGTCGGCCCATTGGTCGCAGTGGTGTCCAGCGCGGTGATTGGCGGCGAGAAGCTTCCGTATTACTCGCTGAAACTCTGGCATGGCTTCACACCGGCCCTTTACATGTCGGTCGTGGCCACGCTGGGTGGTCTATTCCTGCTGGCGTTGCACAGACGAGGTGAGCAGATCTGGAACGCTCTGCCCCGCCCCGAAGCCAAGCAGATCTTTGAAGCAATCATAGAAGCGCTGACCAGGTTGAGCCGATGGATCACGGATGAGATGCACAACGGGGTCCTTAGCCGCTATGCGATCATCTTCGTCGCCTTTACCGTTGGCCTGGGTTATTACGCGTATTCGACCGGAACCATCGGCATTGAAACCCGCGTTCCGCTGCCGGCCCAGATCATTCCTATCCTTGGCTGGATCTGCCTTGTGGGTGCGACGCTGGGCATTATGTGGTTCCACCGGAATCGTCTTTTGTCACTGGTTTTGATCGGTGTCGTCGGCCTGATCGTTTCGGTTGCCTTCAACTATCTCTCGGCCCCCGATCTTGCCTTGACGCAGATCTCGGTCGAAGTGGTGACAATGATCCTTTTGTTGCTGTCGCTGAACTTCCTGCCGACCGAAACGCCCTGGGACAGTTCGGCGGCACGGCGCTGGCGGGACGCGGCGATTTCCGTGGTCGCGGGCCTTGGCACCGGTGCGTTGATCTACGCGATGATGATGCGCGATTTCGCGTTCCCGACGATTTCAGAGTTCCATCTGGCCAATTCCTACAAAGGCGGCGGCGGCACCAATGTGGTCAACGTGATCCTTGTCGACTTCCGGGGTTTTGATACCTTTGGCGAGATCATCGTTCTGGGCATCGCCGCGCTGATCATCTTTGCGCTGACGGAATCCGTTCTCGGTACAAATGTCCGCAGCTATCTGCTGAACCGCAAACCGCATTGGCCGCAATCCGGGGATTCGCATCCGCTGATGATGGTTGTGGTCACCCGCGTCATGATGCCGATCGCACTGATGGTCGGGGCGTACATCTTCTTTCGCGGGCACAACCAGCCCGGTGGCGGCTTTATCGCCGGCCTGATCGTCGCCATCGCCTATCTGATGCAATACATGGCCAGCGGCTATACTTGGGCCATCGAGCGGCAGAGGTTCTATTACCACGGCACCATCGGCTGGGGCGTTCTGATCGCCGCAGCAACCGGACTGGGCGCGTGGTTCAATGAACGTCCCTTCCTCACCAGCGATTTCGGCTACATCAACTGGCCTCCGCTTGAGGAATTCGAATGGGCCACCGCCATGCTGTTTGATACAGGCGTATTCCTGGCGGTTCTGGGTGCGGTCATGCTGGCATTGGACAGCCTGTCCCGCTTTGCGTGGCAACCGGGGATGGCACAGGAATTCCCGATGGATATCAACCCCCTGCGAGACAACCCTCCGGAAGAACAACAAGAGAAGGAGCAGGCCTGATGGAAGCGCTCGTAGCCTCTGCCGTCGGTATCATGACCGCTGCCGGGATCTTCCTGATCCTGCGCCGCCGGACGTTTCCGGTCATTCTGGGCCTGTCTCTGATCACATACGCGGTGAACGTCTTCCTGTTCGCGACCGGACGACTAGCGCTGAACGCACCAGCGGTTCTGAACAAGTACGAGGACGTCCCCTATACCGACCCACTGCCACAGGCGCTGGTCCTGACGGCCATCGTGATCTCGTTCGGGATGACAGCCGTGATCGTGATGATCTCGCTCAGCGCATACCTGTCCGCCAAGAATGACCATATCGACATGACCGCCCAGGACAGTGTTGACGCGCCGGGAGATGACGCATGAACCACTGGATCGTTGCGCCGATCGTCCTGCCCGCGATTCTGGCCCCATTCATCATCATGGTCCTGCGATACCATCTGGACCTGCAACGCATCTTCTCGGTCGCGGGCGTCGTGGCTTTGCTTGGGATTGCGCTGACAATCACGGCTCAGGCCTCGGGCGGGGTCATTCAGGTGTACGAGCTTGGCGACTGGCCCGCCCCCTTTGGCATCGTCATGGTGCTGGATCGCATGTCCGCAATGATGGTTCTGCTGACCGCCCTGCTGGCCCTGCCGATCGTGCTTTATGCCATCGCCTCGGGCTGGGATGACCGGGGCAAGCATTTCCACGCGCTGTTTCATTTCCAGCTCATGGGCGTCTGTGGCGCCTTCCTGACCGGCGACGCCTTCAACCTTTTCGTGTTTTTCGAGGTGCTGCTGATCGCGTCTTACGGCCTTATGACACATGGCGGTGGCGCGGTACGGTTGAAAGCGGGTGTGCAGTATGTGGCGTATAACCTGTTGGGGTCGACCCTGTTTCTGTTTGCCCTTGGCACGATCTATGGCGTGACCGGTACGCTGAACATGGCGGACATCGCCCTGCGCGTTGCGGAGATTCCGGCTGAAGATACCGCATTGCTGCGGGTTGGTGCGGTGCTGCTGCTGCTGGTCTTCTGCATCAAGGCTGCCGTTCTGCCCCTGCACTTCTGGCTGCCCGCCAGCTATGCCAACGCCCCGCTGCCTGTTGCGGCCCTGTTTGCAATCATGACCAAGGTAGGGGCCTATTCGATCCTGCGAATGTACACTCTGGCCTTCGGCCCCGACGTCGAAGTCACGCAGGGTCTGGTTGGCGATTGGTTGCAACCTGCGGCGCTGCTGACGCTTGCCGTCGGTGCCGTCGGCATTCTAGGATCGCAGCATATTGCCCGCATGGTTGCCTTTTGCGCCATCGCGTCCATGGGTACTTTGCTGATCGCGATTTCGCAGTTCACGCCCGGCGCGACGGCAGCCGCCCTTTATTACGTGTTCCATTCGACACTTGCGACCGCGTTGCTGTTTCTCATTGCTGACCTGATCATGGAACGGCAGGGAGGGGCCATAGCCCCCAAGCCGCCGATGCCGCAAAGCGGGTTGATTGCTGCCCTGTTCTTTGTCGGCGCCATCGCGATGGCTGGAATGCCGCCGTTGTCCGGCTTTGTTGGCAAGCTTTTGGTTCTGGACGCTTCGCGTGATGCATCCGATGCCACCTCGGTCTGGGCCGTTATCCTGATTGGATCATTCGTCACCATCGTCGGGCTGGCCCGTGCCGGGACGCTGATTTTCTGGAAAAGCTACGACGCTGAGGTTGTCACAACCGATGAAACCGCCGAAGGCGAAAACGCGTCTGTACCCGCCGCCCCCGAACCGCAACCCGGCCTTGCTTTTACGGCTGTGTTCGGGGCCGTGGCAGGTCTGGTCCTGCTGACCCTGTTCGCGGGTCCGGCCCTGGAGTACACGAGCAAAACCGCAGAGCAGTTGTTTACGCCTGAAAACTACATCTCTGCCGTCTTGGGAAGGGAAGAGTGATGAAACTGCTGCGCCGAATTTTCCCGCACCCTCACCTGACGATTTTGCTGACGCTTGTCTGGATTCTGCTGGCGAACAAGCCTTCGCTGAACTCTTTGATCTTTGGTCTGATCCTCGGGATCATCATTCCGTTCGTCACGCAACCCTACTGGCCGGATCGTCCCAAGCTTCGCAACTGGCCAATGGTTGTGGAATACATGCTGGTGGTGCTTTGGGATATCGTGGTTGCGAACGTGACAGTGGCCCGGATCATCCTGTTCAAACGCAATGATAACCGCCAGCCCAACTGGATCTGCGTCCCGCTTGAACTGCGCACACCCGAAGCGATCACGGTTCTTGCGGGCACCATCACGATGACTCCGGGCACCGTCAGTTGTGATTTGTCAGCTCAGGGGCATAATCTGCTGGTGCACTGTCTTGATGCCCCCGACCCCGAGGCCGTGCGGGACCAGATCAAACAGCGCTATGAACGTCGCCTGAAGGAGATTTTCGAATGATCGACTACGCGATTTATTTTGCATTTGCCTGTTTCGGTGCGGCGATCATGATGTGTCTGTGGCGTATCATAACCGCTGACGGGGTCGGCACCCGGGTTCTGGCCTTGGACACTATGGTAATCAACACCATCGCCCTGATGATCCTATATGGGTTGGATCAGGGGACCGAGATTTTTTTCGAGGCCGCCATGATCATTGCCATGCTCGGTTTTGTTTCCACCGTGGCCTATGCGCGCTTCATGTTGCGCGGCAACATTATCGAATGAGGGCGGGATGACATTCATCGTGGAACTGCTGATCGCCTTTTTCCTGATCGTCTCGGGTATCTTCGGCTTTGTCGGGTCTTTTGGCATGATCAAGCTGAAAGACCCGATGTCCCGCCTGCACGCCCCGACCAAGGCAACGACCTTGGGGGTGGGCGGCGTGCTTCTGGCTTCGATCGTGCATTCTGTTCTTCTGGAAGGAAAGCTGTCCCTGCACGAGCTGCTGATCACTCTGTTCCTGTTCCTGACCGCTCCGATCACGGCCCTGTTCATTGCAAAGTGGCACATACACCGGCATGAAAAACCCGAAGACCTGCCGGATGCCGGCGAGGATGAACTTTGGGCCACCCACGCCGTCGAGCAGGTCGAAGACGTTCCGGATCATAGCGCGAATTGAAACCGATGCATATTCCTCCGCTGCCCCTGACCCGCGATCTGGTTCTTGTTGGCGGAGGTCACACCCACGCGCTGCTGCTGCGCAAATGGGGGATGGACCCGTTGCCGGGGGCGCGTGTGACCGTGATAAACCCCGGCCCGACGGCCCCGTATTCCGGGATGCTGCCAGGCTATGTCGCCGGGCATTATGACAGGTGGGAGCTGGACATCGATCTGGTCAGACTGGCCCGCTTCGCAGGCGCGCGCGTCATTCTGGGCGCGGTCGATGGAATCGATACCGATCGTCAGGAAATCCATGTTCCCGGGCGTCCTCCGGTAGGTTTCGATGTGGCGTCGGTCAATGTTGGGATCACTTCGGACATGCCCGCAATGCCCGGCTTTGCGGAACATGCGGTACCAGCCAAACCACTGGGGCCATTCGCGGCAAAGTGGGCTGCTTATCTGGAAGGCAGCGGCCCTGCCTCGGTCGTCGTAATCGGCGGTGGGGTCGCCGGGGTTGAACTGGCCATGGCGATGGCTCATGCGCTCAGGGCCAAGGGTCGGTCAGCGCAGGTTACGCTGATCGACAATGCCATTGCCTTGACGGCCACCAGGCCCAAAGCAGCAGAGACGATCCGCCGTGCGATGCAGGATCTTGGTGTAGAGGTGATCGAAAACGCCGCGATCAACCGGATCGCTTCGGATCACGTCGCATTGCAGGACGGGCGCAAAATCCCGGCCGGTTTCGTGACAGGTGCGGCCGGAGCCCGCCCCTATGGCTGGATCGAAAAGACCGGGCTGGACCTTGAGGATGGCTTCATCCGGGTAAACAGCTACCTGCAATCCAGCGATCCCGTGATTTTTGCCGCCGGTGATTGCGCCCATCTGACGGACAATCCCAGACCCAAAGCCGGTGTATATGCAGTGCGCGAAGCACCGGTTCTGTTCGACAATCTGCGCGCGGCGCTGGGGGCTGGACGGATGCGCAAGTACGTCCCGCAGAAAGATTACCTGAAGCTGATTTCGCTAGGCGGCAAATCAGCGCTGGGCGAGCGGTTGGGGTTGTCCCACAGCGGAGCGATGATGTGGAAATGGAAGAACCACATCGACCAGACTTTCATGAACAAGTTCCGGGACCTGCCGCAGATGAAGCCCCCCGCGCTGCCGCGCGCGCATGCCGCCGGGCTTGTCGAGGTGCTGGGTGAAAAACCGATGTGTGGCGGATGCGGTGCCAAGGTCGGGCGCGGAGCATTGCAGGTGGCGCTGAAATCGCAGCCCGATCCTGTTCGCCCGGATATCATCCCCCTGCCCGGCGACGACGCGGCTCTGCTTCAGACGGGCGGGGTTCGGCAGGTCATGACATCAGATCACCTGCGGGCTTTTACCAATGATCCCGCACTTATGGCGCGCATCGCCGCTGTACATGCCCTGGGGGATGTGTGGGCCATGGGGGCCACGCCTCAGGCTGCCACGGCAACGATCATCCTTCCGCGCATGTCTGCTGCCCTGCAACGCCGTACCATGTCGGAAATCATGTCGATCGCAGGAGACGTCATGCGGGACGCCGGTGCCGATATCGTGGGCGGGCACAGTTCCATGGGTGACGAGATGACAATCGGTTTCACACTGACCGGCCTGTGCGACGCCGACCCGATTACGCTGGCCGGCGGGCAACCGGGCGACTGTCTGATCCTGACCAAACCCATAGGAAGCGGCGTTCTCATGGCGGCCGAGATGGCAGGCCAGGCCAACGGTGCCTGGGTCGCCGCAGCCTACCGGCATATGGCGCAGCCGCAGGGTAAGGCGGCCCGCATATTGGCCGGGGCCCATGCGATGACCGACGTGACCGGGTTTGGTCTGGCCGGACATCTGCAAGGTATCTGCGACGCTTCCGGATGCGGGGCCATAATGGATTTGGATGCCGTGGAGTTGATGGATGGCGCGCAGGAACTGACGGACCGGGGTGTTCGATCAACCCTTTTTGCAGACAACCGGGCAATAGCACCTGCACTGCCTGCCGCGGGCAAAGCCGCCCTGATATTCGACCCGCAGACAGCAGGCGGCCTGCTGGCCGCAGTGGCGGCAAAGGGTGCCGAAACCGTCTTGAAAGACCTCAGGAACGCCGGATATCCGGCCATGGCAATCGGCGAGCTCACCGATGCACCGGGACTGCGCCTTCAGGACTGATCCAGCAGGGTTTCGATCCGGGTGGCCGCCTTGCTCAGGCCGGCATCGTTCAGAACGGCGATCTCAATATCGGCCAGAACCTTGACGGAACGGGACCGCCGCGACTTTGCGTATGCCGGGTCGTAATGCTGCTCCATCAGGGCCTGGGTCAGCACCTGTTTTTGACCTGCTTCGATCAGCTGCATCCAATTATCCACGACCTCGTGCCCGCGATGAAAGCGCAGCGGCGACAAACGGTCCCTCAAACGGTCACTGTCAGACAGGATGTCGTCATAGGCCTGAACGAGATAGGCAGCGCGCGCCTCGAGCGGAGCCGTGATGTTCACCCGTGGGGCTGCGCACAAAGCGTTCCACAGGCTGGGCGGCAGTATCAGGCTGCCGATCTTGGACGATTCCGCTTCGATGACGACCGGGCGCGCCGTATCCATCGCACAAAGCGCCCCTGCCAGGGCCGATTCAAAAGCTTTCTGGCTGGGCTGGCCGCCCGGTCTTTCCCCCAGCAGAGACCCTCGGTGATTGGCCAGTGCTTCGAGGTCAAGAACCTGCAGCCGGCGTGCCTGCAAAAGTGCCAGCAATTCTGTCTTGGCCGTTCCGGTATAGCCATCCAGCGCCACCAACCGATGCGGCAACGGATCATCGTACAAATACGCATTCACCAGCCAGCGGTAGGTGCGATAGCCGCCCTCGATCACATCCGCACGCCAGCCGATTTGTTGCAGCATCCATGTGAACGACCCGGAACGCTGTCCGCCACGCCAGCAATAGATCAGAGGGCGCCAGCTGCCTTCGTGGTGGCTTAGATGTTGCTCGATGTGGTTGGCCGCATTGCGGAATACCAGAGCGGCCCCGAGTTTACGCGCCAGAAACGGACTCTCCTGTACATACATGGTCCCGACACGGGCGCGTTCCTCGTTGTTCAGAACCGGCAGGTTGATCGCGCCTGGCAGATGATCTTCAGCGAACTCTGCCGGACTGCGCACATCGATGACCGTGTCAAAACCATGCGCATAAAGCTGTGTCAGATCAGAAAAATTCAGGGCCATGCCGATGGTCTAGCTTGCCGCGTCTGCAAAGAAAAGGCCGCACGCCGTCACTCGTGCAAAGGCGTGATCAGATCAGGTCCGCTGGCCCGGTTCGAGTTCACGACTGGATCAACGCGATGAAACGTCAGCACATCCTCTGCCCCCGGCTGCATCAAACGAGCAGCGCCCTTTCCCGCTTCTCCCAGCCACAATGACCAATGTTCGGGTTCGAGGATCAGGGGCATCCGATGATGGATGGTACCAAGGTTTTCGTTGGCCGCCGTCGTCACGATGGCACAGGTGCCCTGACGGTTTTCATCCACCCCCCAATCCTGCCAGATCCCGGCAAAGGCAATGGGGGCGCCGTCCCTACGATGGATGTACCATGGCAAGCGCGTTCCCTCGTCCGTCTTGGTCCATTCGTAGAACCCCGTTGCGGCAATCAGACAGCGACGCGACCGGCAGGCATCGCGAAAGGCAGGCTTTTCCGCCAAAGTCTCGGCGCGGGCGTTGATCAGCAAAGGCCCGGCGGTTTGCGTCTTGTACCAATGTGGCAAGAACCCCCAACGCAGCGCATCCAGACGCCGACCTGAGTCACCACCCCGAACCACATGCACCTGATTTGTCGGACAAACATTGAAATTCGGTACGGTCGGCAACGCGTTTGCCGGACGCGCGGAGAACAGCTGCGCCATCGCGTCATTGGGAAGAGTTATTGCAAACCGTCCGCACATAGGTAATCAACCGACGATACAATCTTGATACTGGCACAGGATCTCACGGGATCACACGGAAAACCCAAAAACGCAATCCCTCAAGAGTAAAGCGATGGCCCTTTTGGATGCGGGCAAGCTTCCACAGGCGCTGAAAAAGGCCCAATTGGGCATCAAGAAATTCCCGAAGGCCTCGGATTACCAAGCCATCGCCGGTTTCGTTTTGACCGAGATGAAGCAGTACAGGAAATCCATTCCGCATTTCATTGAAGCCTCGCGGATGAAGCCCGATGATCCGCAATTTTCCGAGAATCTGGCTAACGCCTTGATGCAAACAGGGCAAATTTTACAGGCATTGACCTACGCAGAAAAAAAGATTGAACGATTTCCCAACAATCGGGAACTCACCAGAGTCATCGACGAAATACAACGCCAAGGGGAGAACTGGCGATCCATCATCCAGTTCACCACACACAAACTGGCGTCAGATCCGAACAACGCGGAATTGCTTTCAAAGCGTGCCCGCGCCTTCCAAAGCATCGGTTTTGTCGAGGAAAGCACGCGGGATATCCAACGCGCGTACGAGTTGGCACAAAGAACACAACTATTGCATTGCAAATGGCCATCAATCTGCATCAGACCAGTGACAGAGCCCAAGCGATCAAAGTTCTGCAAAACATCCTGGAAACCGATCCCCACAACCCGAATGCCCTCTTGCAATCCGCAATATTGACCGCACAGGAAAACGTGCCGCAGATGATCCCTGCGTTGAACGAGGCCATCGCTCAGACAGATCAACCTTTACAAGAGCTCGAGTTTGCCAAGGCACATCTGATCGAAAAAAGCGAAGGCTTGGCCAAGGCGTTGCCGCAATTTGCAAAGGCAAACGCAATCCAACAGAGTATTCTACCCTACGACCCCGAAATCGAAGAGAACAAAATATCCGATATTCTGGACCTGTTCCCTCAAGGGTCGCCTCGGGTCAGTGCAGAGCAAAACAGTATGCCGGTACCAATTTTTATTATCGGTCAGCCGCGATCCGGAACCACTTTGATGGAGATGATGCTGAGCTCTGCGCCCGGTATCGCCGGTTGCGGTGAACTGATGCTGATGACCGACCTTTCCGCAAAGTTTTATACGTCCGGCACGTCGCTCGATTCAGAAGCCGCGAAGGCGATTGCCCAAAGCTACCTGGACCAGATGCCTGGGATTCCGACGGATTCAATCGCCTTTGTCGACAAGATGCCGCACAACTACCAAAATGTCGGCTTCATTCTTGCAGCCTTCCCGAATGCCCGGATCATCAACATGCTGCGGGATCCACGCGATGTCGGTTTGTCAAAATGGATCCAGCGGTTCCTGGCAGACGGCATGAACGACACATCTAACCTTGAAGCGATCGCGCATACCGCAAATCTGTATCCCGCTACATGTCTCATTGGGATAAGCTGTTCGGAAACCGCATTCTGACAATGCCCTATGAAGATCTGGTGGCGGACCCCCTGACCCACAGCCAGCGCGTTGCCGAGTTTTGCGGTATTGAGTGGTGCCAATCCATGGTACACCCCGAAAAGAACACCAGACAGGTGCGTACGGCCAGCGTGGATCAGGTGCGCAACAAGATCTCGACCAAGTCAATCGGGCGCTGGCGCAAGGTCGCGCATCAGATCAAACCGATGCTGGATGGCTTTGACCCGGAACTTTGGCCGGAATACGATTTCAGTTAATCCGCAGAAGCGGAAAAGCCGCATCATAACGACGCGGCTTTTGTCCTTTTCGAAAAACAGGGTCACTTCTGTTGGATGCGTCCGTCGACATAAGGCTGGTACGGCGCGTTTTCAGCCAGATATTCCGCGGTTACATCCGCAAGATCCGGACCGAAGTCATAGGCGTTCTTGTCATCGCCCTCGAACATCGAATACCCATCGCCACCATTGCGGACGTAGTTGTTGGTTACGACCAGGTAGGTTTTGTTCGGATCAATCGGAACGAACCCATCACCCTCGGCGACCATCACATCAATGATACGCCCTTCGTTCGGCGCTACGCTGGGATCCCAGGTAAAGCGCAGGCCCGCCACTTGCGGGAACCGGCCCTTGACCTCTTCCACCTGGCTTACGCCGTTTTCCAGCGCGTCAATGACGGTCTGCCCGGTGATCTCAAAAGTGGACAGCGTGTTCTGGAACGGCAGCACAGTCAGCACTTCGCCCATGGTCACTTCGCCTTCGTCAATCGACGCGCGCAGACCGCCAGAATTCGCAATCGCAATCTGAGCGCCCTGTTCGGCAACCCGCGCCAGCATGGCGTCGGCGACAAGGTTACCCATTGCGCATTCTTGTACGCGGCAAACCGCCCGATCGCCTTCAATTGCAGCGCCCGAGTTGGCAACGACGCGTTGCTTCATTTCTTCGATCGGTGCGCCCATCTCGGCCACGCGTGCAGCGATATCCGCATCGGGCGTGACAGACGCATCAAGCAGGATAGGCTCACCTTCCGCTGAAATCAGGTTGCCGTCATCATCAAAGGTCAGCGTGATCTCGCCCAGATATTTGGAATAGGCATAGGCCTGCACGATCGGGACATCACCGACCATCATCGGATATGACCCAGCCGCACCTTCCTGCGTGTTCGAGAGCAGCGTGTGCGAATGGCCGCCGACAACAAGGTCAAGCCCCGGCACCTGCTCTGCGATCTCCAGATCCTTGGCCAATCCAACATGGTTCAAAGCAATGATGATATTGACACCTTCATCCTGCAAGGCAGCTACATCAGCCTGCAGGCTTTCTATCTCATCCTTGAAAATTACGTCCTTGCCGGGGCTTGACGTTTCAACCGTGTCCGTTGCCAGTGCTGAAATTATGCCGACCTTCTGACCGCCAACGTCAAGCACAACATGGTTGCCGACCTTGTCCTTCAACTCGGCCGACGACGACAGGTCCAGATTGCCCGAGATCACTGGGAAACTGACCGCGTCGATGAACGACGCCAGACCTTCCGGACCATCGTCGAATTCGTGGTTGCCAACGGCCATAACATCGTAACCGATGGCTTCCATGAACTCGGCCTCTGCCGCGCCCTTATATGTTGTGTAGTAAAGCGATCCCTGGAACGGATCCCCCGCATCCAGCAGCAGCACATTCTGATCCGCCAGCGCATCACGTCGGGCGTCTACCATGGTCTTGAGGCGTGCAACGCCGCCAAAACACTTACCTTCGGCTTCGCCTTCTGCGTCACAGGTCGAGTCGTATTTGTTGATCGACTCGATACGACTGTGAATGTCGTTAGTATGCAGAATGGTCAGCTTGTATTCTGCCGCCGCCACGCCAGCGGTCAGGCCAAGAATTGCAGCCGAAGCCAGGAAACGCGTCAACATATTGAATCTCCCTGTTTTAATTTGCAGGGATCGTGCGCCGATGACGCCAAAGAGTCAAAGAAGAAATCCGGCTTGATTCCAACGCGTACGCGGGGCATCAGGTCCGTATGCTGATTTACAAGATTTTCCGAGCCGAAGAGTGGGCCACCTTGCAGGACCAAGGTGCCTCGAACGGTGCTCCGATCGACGTCGCTGACGGGTTTGTCCACTTTTCCACCGCTGAACAAGCAGCTGAAACCGCAGCCAAACATTTTGCCGGTGTCGATGGTCTGGTTTTGCTGGCCTGTGACGCAGATGCG
Source organism: Ruegeria sp. HKCCD6428 (assembly GCF_013110595.1). NCBI lineage: Bacteria > Pseudomonadati > Pseudomonadota > Alphaproteobacteria > Rhodobacterales > Roseobacteraceae > Ruegeria > Ruegeria sp. HKCCD6428. Next base: position 29,419 of record NZ_WVQX01000001.1, on the reverse strand, counting down.
ATGGGCGACGACCTGAAATGGGAGGTCTCGCGCGGCGGTGCCCTGTTCCCGCATCTCTATCGCCAGATCCGGATGAGCGATGTTGCCTGGTCACGCCCTCTGCCGTTTGACGGCACCGCGCACCAGTTCCCAAAGGACATGTCATGACATCCTATATCGACCCGGACCGCGACCAGTTCGAGGCCTTCAAGGCATTGGATCGGGACCAGCCGATCGAAATGCTCAACCTGGTGAAATTTCGGGCCAAGGCGCAGTACCCACCCGCGCATGAACTGGAGAATGCAGGGCTGACCGGAGCGCAAGCCTACAAGAACTACGGAGCCGAAACCGCTCCGATCATTGAACGTATCGGGGCGCGCATCCTTTGGCGTGGGGTGTTTGAATCAACCCTGATTGGCCCGGCGGACGAGGCGTGGGATGCCGTTTTCATCGCCCGCTATCCGACGGCACATGCATTTCTGGAAATGGTCACCGACCCAACCTATCGGGCGGCGGTGATCCACCGTCAGGCGGCGGTGGAAACGTCCCGCCTGATCCGATGCGGTTCAAGTGAAGCCGGGGCGACATTCGGATGAAACTGACAGAGAAACTGGGCCTCGCCGCCCTGCACCGCATGGACCCCGAGACCGCCCACGGGATGTCGATCAGGGCGTTGAAGTCAGGGCTGGCACCCGCACCCGGGCCGGTAACGACGCCGCGCCTGAAAACGGTCGTTGCCGGGTTGACCCTGCCGAACCCGATTGGGCTGGCTGCCGGGTTCGACAAGAATGGTGAGGTTTTGGCCCCGCTGTCCCGCGCCGGGTTCGGTTTTGTCGAAGTCGGGGCGGTCACGCCGCGCCCGCAACCGGGAAACCCCAAACCCCGTCTTTTTCGCCTGACCGAGGACAAGGCAGCCATCAACCGCTTTGGCTTCAACAATGAAGGCATGGAGGCGATGGCAAAACGGCTGGCAGACCGCCCCAAAGACGCGGTCATCGGCCTGAATCTGGGGGCCAACAAGGACAGCGAAGACCGCGCGGGCGATTTTGTCAAAGTGCTGGCCCATTGTGCCGAACACCTGGATTTTGCAACCGTCAACGTGTCATCCCCGAATACGGAGAAGCTGCGGGATTTGCAGGGCAAAGCCGCTCTCACCGCGTTGTTGAGCGGTGTGATCGAGACACGTGATGCGCTGCCGCGCCGGCTGCCGATCTTCCTGAAAATCGCTCCGGATCTCACCGAGGCGGAATTGCAGGACATCGCCGAGGTCGCACGCGAAACCGGGGTGGACGCTGTGATCGCCACCAATACCACCTTGTCCCGCGACGGGTTGCGCAGCGCGCAGAAAGACGAAAGTGGTGGTTTGTCGGGCGCCCCGCTGTTTGAAAAGTCGACCAGCGTACTGGCTCGGCTGAGCAAACTGACGGACGGGGATATCCCCCTGATAGGCGTGGGCGGCATCAGCAATGCCGAGCAAGCCTATGCCAAGATCTGTGCCGGGGCATCGGCCGTGCAGTTCTATACCGCAATGGTGTATGGCGGCATTTCCCTGGCTGCCGACATCGCCAAAGGGCTGGATGACTTGCTGGCGCGTGACGGTTTTGACACCGTATCGCAAGCCGTCGGCAGCAAACGAGAGGATTGGCTGTGATCGAATACTGGCACAACCCCCGCTGTTCCAAATCCCGCGCCGGTCTGGCGCTTTTGGAAGAAAACGGTGCGCAGGTCTGCGTTCGAAAGTACCTGGAAGACGCACCGTCAATCGACGAGTTGCGCGCTGCGCAATCCGCGCTTGGGCTGTCGCCCATCGAAATGATGCGCACAGGAGAAAAACGGTTCAAGGAACTGGGGCTGGTCAAAACCTCGCCCGACGAAGACCTGATCCGTGCCATGGCCGAAAACCCGATCCTGATCGAGCGCCCTCTTGCAATTGCCGGAGACAAAGCCGCCATCGGACGTCCGCCGGAAAACCTGTTGACGTTGCTCTAGGCCACCTGGGCTTCAAGCTTGGGATAGCGCCAGCCCATTGTCACACCACGTGCGATATTAAGAACCATCAGCGCGGCCCACAGGCCGTGATTGCCGAAGACAGGCACCAGCATGAACAAAGCGACCACATAGATCGCCACCGACTGAATCATCGCGTTTCGCATGGCGCGGGTCCAGGTGGCACCGATGTAGATACCGTCGAACATCCAGCTTGCCACCCCGATCACCGGGGCGATCGCGGCCCAGAACAGGTATTCGCGCCCGGCTTCACGCACTTGCGGTGAAGTTGACATCAGGTCGATCAGCGCCGGGCCGGCGACGAAGAAAACCGCCGCCAGCAACAGCGCGCCCCCAACACCCCATTGCGAGGCCATGACAGAGGCGCGACGCACCTGATACCTGTCTCTGGCACCGACTGCGCCTCCGACCAGCGCTTCGGCGGAAAAGGCGAACCCATCAAGCGCAAAGGCGGTGATTTCAAGAAACTGAAGCAAGACTTGATTGGCCGCCAGATTCACGTCACCCAGATCCGAGCCAACAAAAAGGAATGTCGTGAACGATCCGGTCAACAGAACCGATCGCAGCATGATATCACCGTTGACCTGCAACATGCGCCGCAGCCGGGCGGCATCGAAAACCCTAGCCCAATCGCGCCAGATTCCATCTGCGAACCCATCCCGGCAAAGCCACACCCCCAAGGCCAAACCGGTCCATTCTGCGATCAGGGTGGCAATCGCAACCCCTTCGACCCCCCAGCCCAGGCCCAAAACGAACCACAGGTCGAGACCGATATTCAACCCGTTCATCCAGACCTGAAGGATGAACACGCCGCGCGTACGCTCGACGGCGATCAGCCAGCCGGTAACGGCATATAATGCGATGGTTGCAGGCGCCCCCCAGATGCGGATTTCCAGATAGGATCGGGTCAGGGCTTCGACTTCGGGGCTTGCCGGGGAAAGCGCGAATGCACCCGCAAACACGGCCACCTGCGCAAGGATAAAGAACAGTCCTGCCGCGCCTCCAAGGATCAGGCCGCGCATCAGCAGCGCCCGGGTTTCGACGGTATCGCCTGCCCCGCGTGCCTGCGCCGCCATCCCGGTTGTGCCCATCCGCAGGAAACCGAAGATCCAATAAATTGTGGACAGGATCACAGCCCCGATGCCGACCGCCCCGATCGGGGCCGCCTCGCCCATCTGACCGACAACGCCGGTATCCACCGCACCCAGTATCGGCACGGTGGCATTCGACAGAACTATGGGCACCGCGATCTTCAGCACCCGCCCGTGCGTGATGGGCGCCGAGGCGTCCTGCACGGTCAGCTCTTGTCTCTGGGAGGTTGCGGCATCAGGAAATGTCCGGAAGCCTGCGCAAACAGTTTCGCATGATTGTCCTGCCAGGCTTCGACACGGACCGAGGCATACCGCCGCCCGGATCTGCTGATGAAGGCCCGTGCATATGCGTCCCGTGGAAGGCCCGAGCGCAGATAGTCGACGGTAAAGTCGATGGTCTTGGGAAAGCGAATATTCGGGTCGGTCACAATGGCCTCTCCGTCGATCTCGCCACTTTCGATACGCGGGAACATATGTTCCCAACTAAGGGTGATGACAGCGGTCACTTCGAGGAATGCCGCGGTTACACCGCCGTGAATCGCAGGCAGGAACGGGTTGCCGATCAACTTGTCATCGAAGTTCAGAACGCCGGTCAGTTCATCCCCGCGCCGGTCGAAGCTGATATTGAGAAATCGGATGTAAGGGACACCGTCAACCAGCGCACGCAACGCTGCGTCGCGTCGCTGCTTGACCACCTGCATTGGTTCGGGACGAGGTCTTGCCATGTTATTTCCCCTCAACCGTAAAGGACCCCGAGGCCGTGGCCACCGGCAGGTCTTTGTCATGGTCCATAGCCGTGGCTCGTACAAACGCCACGTTCCGCGTGATGTGATAGCAGACGGCATGCGCTGTCACCGTCTGACCCGGTGTCGCTGCGCGCATGTAGTCAATGCGCAGATCGATCGTGGCTGTCCCGCCGGGGGCCGAGGGGTGGCTCATCACAGCAGCACCGCAGCATGTGTCCAGAATTGTGGAAATCGCCCCACCGTGAATCACCCCTGTGCGCGGATCCCCGATCAGATCCTCATTGTAGGGCAAAGTGATCTCTGCCTCGCCCTCACCGATCTGCGTGAGCTTGAGGTTCAATGCCCGCGCATGGGGGATCGCCTCGATAAACTGGCGGGCTAAAACTGTCTTGTCGACCATTGGTTTGCGTCCTGTTCTCTGCCCGTCCTTTATGAGCCGCTGTTTCCGCAAAGGGCAAGCCCACCTGTTGCGCTTGGGATCGGGACCGCCTAGGTTGCTGACAAGGAGATCGGGAATGTCCAACAACCGTTTGTCATTCAAAGAGATGTGCGCCGAGTTCGACGTGACCCCGCGCACTCTGCGCTATTACGAATACATCGAACTTTTGCAACCGGACCGTGAAGGTCGGTCCCGGTTTTACGGCCCGCGCGAATGCGCGCGGATGAAGCTGATCATGCGCGGCCGCAAGTTCGGATTTCCCCTGGAAGAGATCCGCCAATGGCTTTTGATCTACGAAGATCAGGGCAATGAGGCGCAAATGGCCACCTTCGTCGAGATGGCGGATCGCCAGATGAACGAGCTTCAGCAGCAGCGCCAGCAACTGGACGAAGCCATGGACGAACTCAAGCGTCTGCGCGACCAGACGGCCAAGTCCTTGGGATAGCCGCCCCCAATCCGAAAATTCGAATTGATCACCCTGAATCTGCGCAAACAGATGCGCGGTGTTTCCTCAATTGCGCCAGATTTGGCGGGAAATTCCGCATGACGCAACGGAAAGAAAATTGCGTCAGACCGTGCTTACGTGGCCGGATGTTACGTCAACTTTGAAATGACGCAGCGTCTGGATTACGTAAACGTCACTCTCGTGTTGTAAAGCGCGTACCAACTGCGCAACTCATATCTCATGACGCCAGTGACGAGAGTATGACGAATGACCGAAGATGTGATGACCATCCGTGAGATGTGCGAGACCTATGATGTCACGCCACGCACCTTGCGGTTCTATGAGGCCAAGGAACTTCTGTTCCCGATCCGTGAAGGCCAGAAACGTCTGTTCACCAAGCGTGATCGGGCGCGGCTCAAACTGATCCTGCGCGGCAAACGATTTGGGTTCAGCCTGGAAGAAATTCGACAACTGCTGGATTTGTACCATGTCGGCGACCAGCAGGTCACACAGATGACCCGGACCTATGAAATCGCGTGCGAGCGTCTGGAGGACATGGAAGCGCGCCGCGAAGAGCTGACGCAGGCCATAGACGATCTGAAAGAGCAGTTGCGCTGGGGCGAGAAAGTCATCGCCTCGATGAAACAGGAAAAGAAGGCAGCCGAGTAACCTCGACCTGTCATCCGGACATATGAATTAAGGGAGCTTCACATGCCCGTTTACAACGCGCCAACCAAAGACATGCAGTTCATCCTGCACGACGTGCTGAATGTCTCAAAGTCGGACATACCCGGCTATAACGAACTGGAAGCCGAGTTTACCGGCGCGGTTCTGGAAGAAGCCGGCAAGGTTGCCACAAATGTTCTGCATCCGCTGAACGTTGTCGGCGACACCGAAGGATGCCGGTTGGAAAACGGTATTGTCTACACCCCGACCGGGTTCAAGGAAGCCTTCGAGCAGATGAAGGAAGGCGGCTGGACTGGCCTCGACATGCCGGAAGAGTATGGCGGCCAAAACATGCCCTATGTGCTTGGCACTGCTGTGGGTGAGATGTTCTCGGGCTCAAACCAGGCTTTCACCATGTACCAGGGCCTGACGCACGGCGCGGCCTCGGCGATTCTGGCGCACGGAACGGACGAGCAGAAGAACAAGTACCTGCCCAAAATGGTCAGCTGTGAATGGACCGGTACCATGAACCTGACTGAACCGCATTGCGGCACCGATCTGGGCCTGATGCGCACCAAAGCGGAACCGCAGGGCGACGGCAGCTATAAAATCTCGGGCCAGAAGATCTTTATCTCGGCTGGCGATCACGACATGGCCGACAACATCATCCACCTGGTGCTGGCCAAAATCCCCGGCGGACCCGAAGGCATCAAGGGCGTTTCGCTGTTCATCGTGCCCAAGTTCATCGTGAACGAGGACGGTTCGCTGGGCGAACGCAACGGCGTCTCGGTCGGCAAGATCGAAGAAAAGATGGGCATCCACGGCAACTCGACCTGCGTCATGAACTATGACGAGGCCACCGGCTGGCTGCTGGGCGAAGAGCACAAAGGTATGCGTGCGATGTTCACCATGATGAACGAAGCGCGTCTGGGTGTGGGCATGCAAGGCCTGTCGCAGGCCGAAGCGGCGTATCAGAACGCTCTGGAATACGCCAAAGACCGCCTGCAGGGCCGCGATGTAACCGGTGTAAAGAACCCCGATGGCCCGGCTGATCCGCTGATCGTTCACCCTGACATCCGTCGCAATCTGATGGATCAGAAAAGCTTCACCGAAGGCGCACGCGCGTTCATCCTTTGGGGCGCGACCATGATCGATAAAGCGCACCGATCGGGTGACAAGGACGCGGACGGGCTGATCTCGCTTCTGACCCCGGTCATCAAGGGCTTCCTGACGGATGAAGGTTACGACATGACCGTTCAGGCGCAGCAAGTCTATGGCGGGCACGGCTACATCGAGGAATGGGGCATGTCGCAATATACCCGCGATGCCCGGATCGCCATGATCTATGAAGGCGCCAACGGCGTACAGGCGTTGGACCTTGTTGGCCGCAAACTGGCGCAGGACGGCGGCAAGCACGTCATGGCCTTCTTCGACATGGTCAAAACCTTCTGCAAGGAAAACTCAGGCCAGAACGAGGCGTATGACAAAGCCTTCATCGAACCGCTGAAGGCTGCGTCCAAGGATCTGCAGGCGGCTGGTATGTATTTCATGCAGGAAGGCATGAAAAATCCGAACAACGCGCTGTCCGGTTCCTACGATTTCATGCACATGTTCGGTCATGTCTGCCTGGGCCTGATGTGGGCGCGTATGGCCAAGGCCGCACAAGAAGCGCTGGACAGTGGCACGTCGGACAAAGAGTTCTACGAGACCAAGATCAACACCGGGCGCTTCTACATGGCCCGCCGTCTGCCCGCCACGGCGTTGCATCTGTCGCGCATTCAAACCGGCGCAGATACGGTCATGGCGCTGGAAGCTGCAAACTTCTGATCTTTCTCCGGTTCCGGGGTCCCGCCTCGGAGCCGGTTTACGGAGGAGATACAATGCCAAAACGATTTCGCCTGACCCGCCGATTCCCGGTCGCCATGACCGAGGACGGCTATCGAAAGCTCAGGGCTTTTGCCCGTGAGGCAGGATTAGATGAAGGCGAAGCGCTGTCTTTTCTGTTCGAAAATTTCAACAGCGTAATCAACGAGGACAACCTGATCCATCGCCTGCGCATCTTTAATTCCGAACTGGAGGCCCGGAAAAAGTGAATGCCAGCGACGATTTTTTACGAAACCGCTAACTTGAATGCCGGATGCCTCCGGCGGGAGTATTTATGAAAAGATGAAGCTGCGACGCGTCCCTGCCACCGGGCGCACTCGCCATCAGGACAGGGACGACTTCACCTTTTGCGGTCATCGGCTCTCCAGCCTGTACCGCAGGACCATTGAATAGGAAGATGGTTGATCAAAGGTTACCGACTGGCCTTCATCTTTTCAAAAATACTCAAATCCGGCTTAGCCACGTGCGCCACGGGAGGGGCGATTGCATGACCATTAAACTGCACTGCTTCGGAGAAAGCGGCAATTCCTACAAGGCCGCTCTGGCGTTGGAAGTGTCTGGCCTCGATTGGGAACCGGTCTTTGTCGATTTCTTCAACGGCGTCACCCGAAGCCCCGAGTTCCGTTCGGAAATCAACGTGATGGGCGAAGCGCCCTTCATGGTCGATGGTGATTTTCAAACCTCCCAATCCGGTGCCATTCAGGCCTACGTGACTGAAAAATCCGGCAAGTTCGGCGGCAAAACGCGGGAAGAGAACTATGACATCCTGCGCTGGGTGCTGTGGGACAATCACAAGCTCAGCTCGATGGCGGGCCTGACCCGGTTCCTGATCAACTTTCTGCCCGAACAGCACCGCGACCCGGATGTGATCGCCTTCAACCAGGGCCGCCTGAAGGCCGCCTACCAGGTGCTGAACGCGCATTTGGAAGGCCGCGACTGGATCGTCGGCGACGGCGTGACCAACGCCGATCTCAGCTGCTGCGGCTATCTGTATTACCCTGAACCATTCGGCTTTGACCGCGCCGACTGGCCCCATATCGACGCCTGGCTGACTCGCCTGTCCGAACAGCCCGGCTGGAAACACCCATATGACCTGATGCCCGGCAACCCGTCGGATCGAGCTTGAGGAGAAGACCCATGACCGAAGCTTATATTTATGACGCCCTGCGCACCCCGCGCGGCAAGGGCCGCAAGGATGGCAGCCTGCACGAGGTGACCTCGGTACGTCTGTCCGCCCTGACCCTGAACGCGATGAAGGAACGCAACAACCTGGAAGGCCACGCCGTCGAGGACGTGATCTGGGGCAACGTCACGCAGGTGATGGAGCAAGGCGGCTGTCTGGCACGTTCGGCGGTTCTGGCCTCGGATCTGGACCAGTCGATCCCCGGCCTGGCGATCAACCGCTTCTGCGCGAGCGGGATGGAAGCCGTGAACCTGGCCGCAAACCAGGTCAAGGGCGGCGCGGGCGACGCTTACATCGCAGGTGGCGTCGAGATGATGGGCCGTGTTCCCATGGGCAGCGACGGGGCGGCGATTGCCGTTGACCCCTCTCTGGCGATGGAGACCTACTTTGTGCCACAGGGCATCTCGGCCGACATCATTGCCACGGAATACGGGTTCAGCCGCGATGACGCTGACGCTCTGGCAGTTGAATCGCAAAAGCGCGCGGCGGAAGCCTGGGCGGAAAACCGGTTCGAAAAGTCGATCATCACGGTCAAAGACCAGAACGGCCTGCCCATTCTGGACCGCGACGAGTACATGCGCCCGGGCACCGACATGCAAAGCCTTGGCGCCCTGAACCCGTCCTTCCAGATGATGGGCGAGCAGATGCCCGGTTTCGACAAGGTGGCGATGCTGAAATACCCACATCTTGAGCGGATCAATCACATCCACCATGCGGGCAACAGCTCGGGCATCGTGGATGGGGCTGCGGCCGTGCTGATCGGCAACAAGGAATTTGGTGAAAAATACGGCCTGAAACCCCGCGCCCGCATCAAGGCCACCGCCAAGATCGGTACCGACCCGACCATCATGCTGACCGGCCCGGTTCCTGTGACCGAGAAGATCCTGGCCGACAACGGCATGAAGATCAGCGATCTGGACCTGTTCGAAGTCAACGAAGCCTTTGCTTCGGTCGTGCTGCGGTTCCAGCAGGCCTTTGACGTCGATCCGGCGCTGGTCAACGTCAACGGCGGATCGATCGCGATGGGTCACCCGCTGGGCGCAACCGGTGCGATCATCATCGGCACCTTGCTGGATGAACTGGAGCGTCAGGACAAGGAAACCGGTCTGGCCACGCTTTGCATTGCGTCCGGCATGGGTGCGGCAACGATTATCGAGCGGGTCTGATGCCCAAGCTGGATCTCTCTCAGATCCCGTTCAAGGGGGGCTCGTCCTATCCGGGCAAGCTGGCCGAGGCGACCGCTGGTCGTTTCGTGCAGCGCGTCGGGCATGCGGGCGGGCTGACCCAGTACGGGGTCAACATCGTGCGGCTGGAGCCTCAGGGCCTCTCGTCGCTGCGCCACTACCATATGGAGCAGGACGAGTTTGCCATCATGCTCAGCGGCAAATGCGTGCTGATTGATGACGATGGTGAGCATGAGATGCTGCCTGGTGACTGCGCCGCTTGGCCCGCTGGTGAGGCCAATGGCCACCACCTTGTGAACAAGACCGATGCGCCCGCGACCTTTCTGGTAGTGGGCACACGGACCCCGACCGAGACCGGCTATTACAGCGACATAGACATGATGGTGAAGGATGATGAAAACGGATTCTCTTTCACCCGGAAAGACGGCAGCCCGCTGACGGCTGACCAGATTGGAGATGACAATGACTGATTTCACTCTGACCAAAGACGCGGACGGCGTCGCCTTTGTGACCTGGGACGCCCAGGGAAAATCCATGAACGTGCTGACCCGCGAGGCTTTTCAAGAAGTCAGCCAACTGATTGATCAGGCCCTGAGCGACGACGCGATCAAAGGTATTGTCATTACCTCGGGCAAGGAAGGCTCCTTTGCCGGCGGAATGGACCTGAACACATTGGCCACTATCCGTCAGGAAGCGGGGGACGAACCTGCGCAGGCGTTGTTTGATTTCGTCATGGGCGGACATCACATCCTGCGCAAGCTGGAATTGGCGGGCATGGACCCCAAGACCAAGAAAGGTGGCAAGCCCATCGCCTGTGCGATCAACGGAACCTGCGCCGGGATCGGGACCGAGATCGCACTGGCCTGCCATCACCGCGTCATGACAAGCAATCCAAAGTCCAAGATCGGGCTGCCCGAAATCCTGCTGGGCATCTTCCCCGGCGGCGGCGGCACCATCCGTTACAGCCGCATGGTGGGCGCCATGGCGGCGGCCCCGGTGCTGCTTGAAGGCAAGATGATGGACCCGGCCAAGGCCAAGGGCGCGCAGTTGATCGACGCAGTTGCCGACGATCCGGTCGCTGCGGCCAAGGAATGGGTTCTGAATGCCAAGGACGCCGACCTGGTGAAACCGTGGGACGCGAAGGGCTACAAGATGCCCGGTGGTGCGCCCTACCACCCTGCCGGTTTCATGACCTTCGTGGGCGCGAGCGCCATGGTTCATGGGAAAACGCAAGGCGCCTTCCCCGCGGCCAAAGCCCTTCTGAGCGCGATCTATGAAGGCGCGCTGGTCGACTTTGACACCGCTTTGAAAATTGAAGCCCGCTGGTTCACCAACGTTCTTATGAACCCGTCCTCGTCGGCGATGATCCGGTCACTGTTCCTCAACAAGGAAGCGCTTGAAAAAGGCGCGGTCCGTCCGAAAGGTGTGCCCGATCAGCGTGTCAAGAAGATCGGCGTTCTGGGCGCTGGCATGATGGGGGCCGGTATCGCGCTGGTTTCGGCCCAATCTGGCATGGAAGTCGTTCTGGTCGACCGCGATCAGGAGGCGGCCGACAAAGGCAAAGCTTATACCGAAACCTATCTGGACAAGGGTATCAAGCGCGGCAAGGTCACGGCCGAAAAGAAAGAGGCCATGCTGGCCCGCATCACGGCGACACCGGATCTGGACCATCTGAAAGGGTGTGACTTGATCATCGAAGCCGTGTTTGAAGACATGGGCGTAAAGGCCGAGATGACCAAAAAGGTCGAAGCGATCATCCCCGAGGACTGCATCTTTGCCTCGAACACCTCGACCCTGCCGATCACCGATCTGGCCAAGGCAAGCGTGCGTCCCGACCAATTCATCGGCATCCACTTCTTCTCACCGGTCGAGAAGATGTTGCTGGTCGAGATCATCAAGGGCAAGGAAACCGGTGATCGCGCCGTTGCCAAGGCGCTCGACTACGTGCGCCAGATCCGCAAGACGCCGATCGTGGTCAACGATGCGCGCTTCTTCTACGCCAATCGCTGCATCATTCCGTACATCAACGAAGGCGCACGGATGATCACCGAAGGCGTGAGCCCCGTGCTGATCGACAACGCCGCACGTCAGTTGGGCTTTCCGGTTGGTCCGATCCAGCTGACCGATGAAACCTCGATTGATCTGGGCGCCAAGATCGCCCGTGCGACCAAGGCAGCCATGGGCAATGCCTATCCGGAAAGCCCCTCGGACGATCTGATCTTCTGGATGGAAGAACAGGGCCGCCTGGGCCGCAAGGCAAACGCCGGCTTCTTCGACTATGACGAAAAAGGCAAGCGCGTCGAATACTGGAAGGGTCTTCAGGAGAAGTATCCGCTTGCCAAAGACCAGCCCGACCTGATCGAGGTACAGGAGCGCTTGATGTTCGCTCAGGTTCTGGAAGCGGTTCGGGCGCTGGAAGAAGGTGTGCTGGAAGACATCCGTGAAGGCGACGTGGGCGCCATTCTGGGCTGGGGCTTTGCGCCGTGGTCCGGTGGTCCGCTCAGCTGGCTCGACATAATCGGTACGCCCTACGCAGCCGAAAGATGTGATCAGCTGGCCGAGAAGTATGGCGAACGCTTTGCCTGCCCGCCGCTGCTGCGTGAGATGGCAGAAAAGGGTCAAACCTTCTACGGGCGTTTCAACCCCGAAGCAAAGGCTGCCTGAATCAGTGACGCAGGCGCGTGAAATCACGCGCCTGCATCGTTTTTGTCAGTGTTTGGTTAGATCTGCCATTCGGGCCGCAGAAACAGCACCGGCGCGTTTGGACGCCCCGGTCGACCCGGCCGCCTGACCCCAGAGGGCGGACGGATCGGAAATATCGGTTCCTGCGGAATGGGTGCAGGCAGGGCACCCAATGGGTTGGCAAGGGCTGACATATCTCCCCTGCTTGCAATCAGGTTGACCAGCTTTGTGCCGGTCTCTTCATCGGCGACATCGTAACCAGCCCCGCTGACCCTGCCGCGCATGTTGAACAGGCCGGAAGGGCAGTAAGCTTGCAGGCCGCCCTCGACAAAAATCACCTGATCTTCGTCGAAAAACAGGGAACAGACCTCAAACGACGATCCCGGTGCCTGCGACATAAACCGACCCACGCCATTCAGCAGTCTTGCGGATACGACGGAACATCCGCTGACATCGGCATCAATCTGCGACAGGTTCAGAGCAATGCCCTGTTCGGGCATCAGCCAAACGGGGCGCCCGTTATACGCGGCGCGTGCCGGTACGAAAACCGGCAAATACTCGGAACGGCGCTCTTCGGCAGGAATGACCACGACGCTGGTCGAGATGCGGCGCACCTCTTTGAACCCGTGATCCAGAGTTCGGACAAGATCGCCGACTGCAATGCGCTCAACCGGTTTCCACCCGCTTGTTGTCGCAACCTTCGTGCCGTTCAAAAAACCACCACGGCGCGCGTTCACCGCGTGGTTCAAACCGGATGGATCAGTATCGGACGATTGATCAAGATAAACAGAAATACTCGTAACTTCAGACACGTGCCTAACCCCCTTTGGCACAAACTCACTATGCAAAACAGCTAACATCAAAAACCGGGGCTGTCTTATTTCGGACATATTTATGCCCAATTTGGGCCGTCTCAGCGCGTTCCCAGGGCGATTTGGTAAACACTCACAAGGCTTGAACAGGCTTTTGTGCAATTTTCGAAACGGTCAGCATGCATGGAACTTACGAATCCATCTGCACCTGATCCGTTGAAATGAACCTGCTTATTGAGGTTTCAGCGTGCAAAATCCGTTGGCAATGCGCTGTTGTATGTGTCAGGCAAGTTCCTGCTGGGTGGATGACCGCCTGGCCCGCCAGCCCAGCAAAACCCCTGCCGTCGCGATCAGGACAATCCCGGACACCTGCATCAAATCGAGGGTCTGACCCAGTGCGACGAATGCAAAGAGCGGCCCGAAGATCATCACCGAATACTCGAACACGGCCACGTAAGAGGTCTCGCCTACCTGATAGGCTTTGATGAGCATGAAGACCGCAATCGTCGACCCGACGGCCTGAACAACAATCCATGGCAGCGCGGGCCCCACTTCCCAGACCCAACCCCGTGTAACAAAGCCATCCGGCCCGTCCAGAGTGGCAACGGGTGCAACCGTGAACAAGGCGGCGCCCACGGCCCCTGACAGCCCAAGGGTAATGACCATGGCTGCCAGCATCGCAACCGTGCTTTCACGCGCGCAATATGTCCGCGTCATGATCGAACTCAAGGCATAGAAAAAACCTGCGGCAATTGGAAAAACCGAACGCATGTCAAATTCGACCGGGTTGGGTTGCAAAACCAGAAGGGTGCCCGAAAAACCGACCAGCACAGCCAGAATGCGCCACGGCCCGATCTTTTGCCCAAGCGCAAAGGACGAAATCAGCAGCACGAAAATCGGCGAGGTGAACAACCCTGCCAGGGCTTGCGCAATCGGCATCATCGACAGCGACGCAAAATAGAAAAACATGGCCGTCGTAATCAGAAGACTGCGTAAGATGACCGCCCCCCACCGTTGCGGCCTCAGCCCGCCCAGCCCCAAAAGGGACAGCCCGACAATCAGCGGCAGCATCAGCAATGCCCGCATGAAATGGAATTGCCACAGCCCGACCGTCTCGGCCAGCAGGATCACAACATTGTCGATCACGCCGATAATTGCCATTGCTGCTACCATAAGGGCTGAAGCCAGCACCGGAGAGGTGGTCGTGTCTGCCTGCATGTTCGCGCCCTTGTTGCGATCAAAGATCGGCGATCTTTTTCCTGACGGGTATCCAGCACAAATCGGAATACCTGCGCAACAGGTTTGCGCACGGCGTTTTCACCATGCTAAGCTGCGGCAAAACAATTTCGAGCAGACCCCAACCAGATGACGGCCCTGAAACAGTACCAGCGGATCGAAGCCACCGGTCTGTGGCGCCCTTCGCCCGATGAACAGCGGCGCGAAGTCGTGGTATCGATTGGCGAGGCGACCCTAACCATTTCCGATTTCAATGACAGGGCTTTGACGCATTGGTCTTTGGCGGCGCTTGAACGGCAGAACCCCGGTGCCTTTCCGGCTGTTTTTTGCCCCGACGGTGATCCGGATGAGACACTGGAACTGGGAGAATCCGAAACCACGATGCTTGAAGCGATCGATCGGCTGCAACGTGCCATCGAACGTTCGCGCCCCCATCCCGGCCGTTTGCGCTGGATGAGCGTCGGCGGCGTCGCGGCTGCGGTTCTGGCCGTATTGTTGTTTTGGCTGCCCGGTGCGTTGCAAAACCATGTTGTCTCGGTCGTGCCCGAAATCAAACGACAGGAAATCGGAGACACGATCCTGCGTCGGATCGAGCGCGTCTCGGGACCGGCCTGTTCTTCCGTGGATGCGCAGGCTTCACTGGATCGCTTGGCCAGTCGTACGGGCGTACGGCAGATCGTTATACTGCCCGCCGGCGTTCAGGACAGCCTCAGCTTGCCGGGTGGCACCGTTCTGTTGAACCGGGCGCTGGTTGAAGACCACGAAGACCCTGCTGTCGCAGCAGGCTATGTTGTTGCAGAGCGCGCGCGGGCGGCGCTCAACGACCCGCTGGATGATCTGCTGGACAGAACCGGGGCGGCCTCGGCCTTTCGGCTGTTGACGACCGGGGAACTGACACCTGAGATCATCGACACCTATACCGAACAGGTCCTCTCGCAGCCCCGACCTTCCCTTCCGGACGAAGACTTGCTGGCGATGTTCTCGCAAAGCGCCCTGCCTTCCACCCCTTACGCCTATGCTCAGGATATTACCGGAGAGTCAGTATTGGGCCTGATCGAGGCTGATCCCATGGCCGGCCGGACACTGGAACAGGTGTTGCCGGACCGTGATTGGGTCCGGCTGCAAAACATATGCGGTGAATAAGCCGGTTTACTTGGTTCCAAACATCCGGTCGCCCGCATCGCCCAGACCCGGCATGATATAGCCTTTCGAGTTCAGCTCGCGGTCCAGTGCAGCGGTGACGATGTGCACATCCGGGTGCGCCTCTTTCATACGCGCCACACCTTCCGGCGCGGCCAACAGGCACAGAAAGCGGATATCCGTCGCCCCCGCCTCTTTCAGCAGGTCAATCGCCGCAGCCGAGCTGTTGCCGGTGGCCAGCATCGGATCCACCGCGATAACCAAACGGTCTTTCAGGCTCTCGGGTGCCTTGAAGTAATACTGCACGGGCTTAAGCGTTTCTTCGTCGCGATACAGACCGACAAAGCCGACACGCGCAGAAGGAACAAGCTCCAGCACCCCGTCCAGCATCCCGTTTCCAGCACGCAGGATCGACACCAGCGCCATTTTCTTGCCCGCCAGAATGGGTGCATCCATTTCTTCCATCGGTGTTTCGATATGGCGCGTGGTCAACGGAATTTCGCGCGTGACCTCATAGGCCAGCAGCAGCGTTATTTCGCGCAGCAACTGCCGGAACACGGCGGTCGAGGTGCCCTTGTCCCGCATGAGCGTCAGTTTGTGTTGCACCAGAGGGTGATCGACGATGGTCAGATGTTCGCTCATGTTTTCTCCAGTCTCTTCTTGACCCGTGCACGGGTAGCGTCATCGCAAAAGGCCGCTTCCAGGGCGGTTTCGTTCAGGGCCGCAAAATCTTCGGCCTCCCAGCCGAAAGCTGCGTTCAGCATTTCATATTCCCGCCGCATGGTCGTGTGAAAAAATGGCGGGTCATCCGTTGAGACGGTGACTTTCACGCCCGCATCACGCAAGGCCGCGATTGGATGTGTCGCAAAATCCGGGAAAAGCCCCAGAACCACATTCGATCCCGGACAGACCTCCAGAGTGATGTCCCGGTCGACCAGTTCGCGAACAAGGTCCGGATCCTCAATGGCGCGAACACCGTGCCCGATGCGCTCGACCCCCAGATCACGGACGGCATCGCGCACGCTTTCCGGACCTCCGAACTCGCCGGCATGTGTCGTCAGCCGCAGGCCGGCCTCGCGCGCGCAATCGAACGCCCATTTGAAATCGCCCTGAGTGCCAACGGATTCGTTTCCACCCATGCCAAAACCGGTGATCCATTCACCCGCAGTCTCTGCCGCGCAATAGGCGCTGCGCTTGGCTTGATCGGGGCCGAAATGGCGCACACAGGTAATGACGCCGCGCAGGGTGATGTCAAACTTGCGCTCGGCCTCGTCCGCCGCGTCCTGAATGGCGTTCAGATAGTCCCGCCAGGCGTGCAGGTCGCCGCCGCCACAAAAATCAGGGCTCAGAAAAGTCTCAGAATAGACGACACCGTTTTCGGCGCTTTCTTCGAGAATGGCCAATGTCAGCCGCCGAAAGTCTTCGGGCGTCTTCAGGACTTCGCAAGCAGCTTCATACACATTCAGGAAATGCGCGAAATCGCGGAAATCATAGGATCCGTCCGGCTTGAAGATACCGCTCAGGTCCACCCGTTTTTCATGCGCAAGCTGACGTATGAATGCCGGTGGCGCGGCGCCTTCGTGATGCAGGTGCAGTTCTATTTTCGGCAGATCGGCGACGCTCATAGAAAGTTCCTTCCCGGCCCTTGCGCCGGAATGTTCAGGTGATGGGCGATGCTGGCGGCAATATCGGCAAAATCTACCTGGCCGATCTGCCCCGTGCCCGACCCGGAAATCAGAACCGGCACTTGTTCACGTGTGTGATCTGTCCCGGTCCAGCTGGGATCATTGCCATGATCGGCGGTCAACACCAACAAGTCGCCGGGGCGCAGCCTGGCCAGAATCTTGCCGATCTCGTGATCGAACCATTCCAACGCTCGGGCATAGCCGCTGATATCGCGGCGGTGGCCGTAAAGACTGTCGAATTCAACAAAGTTGGCAAAAGTCAGGCTGCCCTGTTCGGCGTCATCCACCAGATCTGAAAGGTGCCGCATGAGTTCAGCGTCCGACCCTTTGCGCAGCGTGTCGATACCCTGCATGGAAAAGATGTCGCCGATCTTGCCCACCGCGTGCACCTTCCGCCCGGCATCCTGCACCCAATTGGTCAGAACCGGTGCGGGCGGCAGAATGGCGAAATCCTTGCGGTTGGCAGTCCGTTCAAATCCCGCCTCTGGCGAGCCGACAAAGGGGCGCGCAATGACACGGCCCACTTTCATCTCGTGCAAGCGCGGTGCAAGTGCGCGGCACATGTCCAGCAAACGGTCCAGTCCGAAACTCTCCTCATGGGCTGCGATCTGAAACACACTGTCAGCTGAGGTGTAGCAAATCGGCCAGCCGGTTCGCATATGCTCGGCACCCAGTTCGGCGATGATCGCCGTGCCCGAGGCATGGCAATCGCCAAGGATGCCTTCGGTCCCGGCGGCCTGGGCCGCTGCGCGGCTCAGGTCCGCAGGAAAAGCCGGAACCGTATCCGGGAAATAGTGCCAATCCCACGGCACCGGCAGACCTGCCAGTTCCCAGTGGCCCGAGGGCGTGTCTTTGCCGGGCGAATGCTCGCGCGCGCAGCCCCACAGCCCATTGGGTTTCGCGTTCAATCCGGGGGTTGCGTCCCCAGACGCCAGTCGCGCAGCCGCACCCAAACCCAGCGCGTCGAGGTTCGGCAGGTTCAAGGGGCCCGAGCGCCCGTCTTCGGCCCGCCCTTCGGCACAGGCTTGCGCGATATGGGCCAGCGTATTTGCCCCACTATCCGGGACGTCGCCATTGAAAAAACGATCGGCATCAGGCGCACCGCCTATTCCAACGGAGTCCATGACGACGAGAAATGCACGGCTCATACGCTGATCCTTTCGTGGATCAGATCCGGAAGCGTCGGAGCCCTATCGCTGATCTCAATCGCGCTCAGCACGGTTTCTGCGGCTCTGCGCGCGGCATCTTCCCGAGCAGTATGGATCACTGCAATCGGCGCTCCCTTTGACACGCGATCCCCAAGCCGAAGAATACTGGATATCCCGACGGCGGGGTCGATCTCATCACTTTCGACCTGACGGCCACCGCCCAGCGCAACCACGGCAAGACCCAGAGCTTCACCATCGACCGCCGAGATGAAGCCGTCCTGCGGGGCCGGAACCTCTTGGATGACATTCGCCTCAGGCAGGAACCGGGCCCAGGTATCGACAAACTGAACCGGGCCACCGACCGCTGCCATCATGCGCCCGAACCGTTCGGCAGCGCGGCCGTTACGGATGATTTCAAAGATCTTCTCACGCCCTTCCTCAACCGTTCCGCACATTCCTGCGTCGGTCAGCAGGACACCCCCCAACTCGGCGGAAATGTCTGCCAAAGGGGACGCATTCGACGTGGTCAGCACCTTCATCACTTCCGCGATTTCCAAGGCATTGCCCAACGCCGGGGCCAATGGTTGGTTCATATCCGTGATCACCGCCGACGTGCGGCATCCTGCTGCGTTTGCGGTCTGGGTCAATGCGGTGGCCAATTTGCGGGCATCTTCCATCGTTTTCATGAAAGCACCGCTGCCGGTTTTGATATCCAGAACCAGCGCGTCCGGGCTGGCGGCCAGTTTCTTAGACAGGATCGACGCTGTGATCAGATCCAAGCTCTCGACCGTCGCGGTCACATCCCGCACCGCGTAAAGGCGCTTGTCTGCCGGCGCGATCTGGCCGGTCGCCCCGACGATGGCCGCGCCGGTATCGCGTAAAATCTGCGCAAGACGGTCCTGCCCAATCTGAGTGCTGACCCCCGGTATCGCCTCTAACTTGTCCAGCGTTCCGCCGGTATGCCCAAGACCCCGGCCCGAGATCATTGGGACATACGCCCCACATTCCGCCAACGCCGGAGCAAGAACCAGACTGACGCTGTCCCCGACCCCTCCGGTCGAGTGCTTGTCGATCACCGGCCCGTCCACGTCCCAGGTCAGAACGTCACCGCTGTCGCGCATCGCAATCGTCAAATCCGCACGCCCCTGAGGGCCCAATCCGCCCATGCAGACAGCCATGGCGAATGCCCCGGCCTGCGCGTCGCTGACGCTTCCGTCCGCAAGCCCCTGCGCAAACCAGATCAGCTCCTCGCGCCCGGGCACTTCCTGCCTGCGCAGTTTTGCTATGATCGAACGGGCATCCATGCGTTCAGACATCCTCCATATGTGACGCGTCGAATGCGCCCGGCAACAAATCCCCGATGGTTGTCTCGAATTCAGCGCCGTCCACGGTTGCAAGGGTAACCTTCACATCGCGCTTGCCAAACTCGGCCAGTTTCTGGCGACACCCACCGCAAGGCGGCACAGGCTGAGGGCTGGAGGCGACCACATAGACCTCGGTCAGTTCCTGCTCTCCTGCGGCGACCATCGCGGCGATTGCGCCGGCCTCGGCACAAGTGCCTTCGGGATAGGCCACGTTTTCAACGTTGCACCCGGAAAAGATCTGACCCGTCGAAGCCCGAAGCGCTGCGCCAACCTTGAAATTCGAATAAGGCGCATAGGCGTTTTCGCGGACTGACAAGGCAGCGTCTTTGAGCGACATGGCGATTCCCCGTTTTTTGATCATCTGGTCAGAAATTTGGATCGTTACGTAAAAAGGCCGAGGAATTGAAGCCCCCAGCCAATGTTTTTCCGTCAGCCCAGTGTTGTCGTGAACGTACCGGGCAAGGTGACTTCCAGCAACTCGATGTTGTCCGAGGGCGAGGACAAGCGCGTGCGCATCCCGGGCGGGATGACAAAAGCGTCTCCTTGCTCCAGCCGGCAGGGCTCGCGCCCCTCGCCTTCCAGCGTGACCGCCCCGTTCATCACGAAGGTAAAGTGAATGTCCGTATCGTGACTGGCCCATTCGGTATCGCCCTGCCCCTTGCGGACGACCTGGACGCCAGCGACCCCTTTGGTGTTCTCGGCAATCGTCGTATCGCGGCAGATGTAACCCGGAAGACGGAATGGCACCCATTCAGCGCCCTTGGCCTGGTTGAAGACAAAGCGTTGTCCCTGCCATTCACGGTCCGGGCGAAAATGCGGCGTGGGAAGCTGCATGTCATGGTCGATTTCCGTGACATGTTCCGCTGGCACACCTATCTCGATGACTTGAACATTGTCTGACGCCTCGAGCACGCGATGACGAATTTCCGGCGGCTGGATAAAGCAATCCCCTGCGGTCAGGCGCATTTTTTCTCCCTGATCCTCGTAAACGACATCCACCCAGCCATGAATGCAGAATATCAGCTGGAACCCAACTTTGTGAAAATGCACCATATCGGGCACCGGACCCCCGTCCGGGATGCGGATATGGCTGGCGATGATCGATCCGCCCAGACGATCCGGCACCAGATCGCGATAGTGCATCCCCGCCCGACCGATGATCCATGGCGCCTGATCCTTGAGCCTGCGCACCACGAAGGAATGAACCGTTTCAGGCATCACCAGCGGCGGGTTACGCTCTTCGATTTCGATCCGGGTCCCATTCGGCGCGACAAGAACGCGTTGGCCATCTGCAAAGCTTTCCGGGTCATCTGTCAGGATGCGCAATGTTCCCGGACCTTCGGGCGCGTCTTTTTCAATCCGCAGCCGCAGACCGTGCCCTGAAAACACTGCGACGCGCGGATCGTCCGCGGGATAGATCATGTCCATCTGCATCCCCAACATCTTGGTATAAAAGGGGATGTCGTTTCGAATTTCCTGGGTAGGCAAACGAAATTCAGCTTGGGTCCGGGAAGGCTCGGATGTCTTTGTCATGAGATGTCTCGTCAGAACTCGATTTTGACCATCCGATCAGAACAGAGGCCAAAATGCCAATCGAAAAGAACATCTCGAGCGTTTCTTCCATCACGAAAAGCCGCGCCTTCATAACTGACGACAAAGCTTCGCCGTGCAGCCCGGTGAATTCTTCAAGAAGCTGAGCGATGACGGCAAGACAGCCGGCCGCAATGAACACGATCATAAAAGGCGCGCGCCGCTTGACAGCACGCCATCCCGTCGGGATCCCATGCCACATGACACCGCCCAGGACAACGCAGGCCAGCAAGACCCTGACCAGAGTGACGTCCAGCACCGAATCCAGCCCGTCAAGGATCATGAACGGCAAGCTGCCTTCAGGATAAACGCCTGCTTCCAGCTCTCGCTCGGCCAACAACAGTAATGTCAGCCCGATATACAGCCGGGTGACACCCGGATATCGCCACAAAGCGGCCACACCCGCTGCAAACAAACACGCCGCGGAAATTGTTTCAAACAACCCGCCTTCCTGATTGAAAACCAGTGCCTGTTCTGGCCAGATGCCAACAGCACCAAGAAGCACAACACCTGACAGCACCGCAAACGAAAGGGTTAGCCGCACAACTCCGGTATCCGCCACAGAACCGGAGAACAGGCCATCGACCTGATCATTTGCCTTGAAAGTCATTACTGCTTCGTCTTGCCTGAGTGTTTGTTCGTTTCGCAAAGTTGCCTAGATGTAAAAAAAATATGTCAAAATTCAACCCATTTCGGGTGTGCGACTGCGCCACGTCGGCAAAATTACGCAACGTAGCCAAGCTTGGACGAATAGTTTAATGTTAAATCAAATTCTAAGAGGGAACTGAAACTTCAATGTCTGACACCCCCAGCCTGCGACAGGCCGCGCTTGACTATCACGCCCATCCGAAACCCGGAAAACTTGAGATCAAGGCCACGAAACCGATGGCCAACGGTCGCGATCTGGCGCGCGCCTATTCGCCCGGCGTGGCCGAGGCCAGCCTTGAAATCAAAGCCGACGCCGCAAACGCGGAAAAGTACACGGCGCGCGGCAACCTTGTCGCCGTGGTGTCCAACGGCACCGCGGTTCTTGGTCTGGGCAATATCGGGGCGCTGGCCTCGAAACCGGTGATGGAGGGCAAAGCCGTCCTGTTCAAGAAATTCGCTGGCATTGACTGTTTTGATATCGAAGTAGACCAGCCTGATCCGGAAAAGCTGGCGGATATCGTCTGCGCGCTGGAACCGACATTCGGGGCCATCAACCTGGAAGACATCAAGGCACCGGATTGTTTCATTGTCGAAAAGCTGTGCCGCGAGCGCATGAACATTCCCGTTTTTCACGACGATCAGCACGGAACCGCCATTGTCGTCGGGGCCGCGGCCAAGAACGCTTTGCATGTGGCGGGGAAATCCTTTGCGGACATCAAAGTCGTATCAACCGGCGGCGGGGCTGCTGGGATTGCCTGTTTGAACATGCTGGTGAAACTGGGCGTGAAACAGGAAAACATCTGGCTGTGCGATATTCACGGGCTCGTCTACGAGGGGCGCGCCGAGGATATGAACCCGCACAAGTCGCAGTTTGCGCAGAAAACGGAATTGCGGACTCTGGATGATGTCATCGGCGATGCGGATCTGTTTCTGGGCCTTAGTGGCCCGAATGTCCTGAAGCCTGAAATGGTTCAGAAAATGGCCGATCGTCCGATCATCTTCGCACTGGCCAACCCAACGCCAGAAATTCTGCCTCAGGCCGCGCGTGAGGTTGCACCGGACGCGATCATCGCCACGGGGCGCAGCGATTTTCCCAATCAGGTCAACAACGTATTGTGCTTTCCGTTTATCTTCCGGGGTGCTCTGGATGTGGGCGCGACCGAGATCAATGACGCAATGCAGATCGCCTGCGTTGACGGCATTGCGGAAATGGCCCGCGCGACGACAAGCGCCGAGGCGGCAGCCGCCTACAAGGGCGAGCAACTTACCTTTGGGCCGGATTACCTGATTCCGAAACCTTTTGATCCGCGTTTGGTGGGTGTCGTCTCATCTTCCGTTGCCAAGGCAGCCATGGAAAGCGGCGTCGCTAAGCGCCCCATTAAAGATCTTGAGGCCTATAAGGAAAAACTCAACCAGTCTGTTTTCAAGTCGGCGCTTTTGATGCGCCCCGTATTCGAGGCCGCAGCCGTCGCATCCCGTCGCATCGTATTTGCCGAAGGCGAAGATGAAAGGGTGCTGCGGGCTGCACAGGCTATTCTTGAGGAAACGACGGAAACGCCGATCCTGATCGGACGTCCCGAAGTCATCGAATCCCGATGCGAAAAACTGGGCCTGACCATTCGCCCGGGCACAGACTGCCAGATCGTGAACCCGGAAAACGATCCGCGTTACTACGATTACTGGAGCTCGTATCATCAGATCATGCAGCGCCGAGGTGTGACACCGGATCTGGCCAAGGCGATCATGCGCACAAATACAACCGCCATCGGCGCGATCATGGTTCATCGGGGCGAGGCTGACAGCCTGATCTGCGGCACGTTCGGCGAATATCGCTGGCATCTGAACTATGTTGAACAGGTGCTTGACGATGGCAACCTGCGTCCGCACGGCGCGTTGTCGCTGATGATTTTGGAAGACGGCCCCCTATTCATAGCCGATACGCATGTCCGGCAATTGCCGACGCCCGAAGAACTGGCGGAATCCACCATTGGCGCCGCGCGGCATGTTCGCCGATTTGGGATCGAACCCAAGATCGCATTCTGTTCGCAATCACAATTCGGCAATCAGGCGGAAGGATCGGGAAAACGCCTGCGCGCTGCATTGGACATCTTGGACCAGAAACCGCGCGACTTTGTCTATGAAGGCGAAATGAACCTGGATGCGGCCCTTGATGCGGATCTTCGGGCGCGGATTTTTCCGGGATCTCGCCTACAGGGCGCGGCAAATGTGCTGATTTTTGCTCATGCGGATGCGGCCAGCGGCGTTCGCAATATCCTGAAAATGAAAGCGGACGGGATCGAAGTTGGCCCCATTCTGATGGGGATGGGCAACAAGGCGCACATCGTCACCCCGTCCATTACCGCACGCGGTTTGCTGAACATGGCTGCCATCGCGGGGACGCCGGTGGCGCATTACGGGTAAGCCGGCCGCCCGACGCCCAAAACCGCATCCCCCGCCGGGGTGCGGTTAACACAATTCTCACCTTTTGACTGCTTTATGTCGTTGCTTCTCCGTGGGAGCCATGGGGCACGCGGAAGAATGGCGAATTGGCTTTGCGCCGAGTCGCCTCGGACGTGATCTTTTGCATGGTCGGGTTTGCAAGTTTGCAAAATGGCCTCTTTGGCGCAGAAAATCCAATTCTGGAAAAGAAGTTTGCAAAAATTTGCAAGCTGTTGCGCGAATTACTGCAAATATTTTGCGATAAACTGACGCGTCGTCATTTGACGCGCTTGCCCGATAGTTTTCTGGGTCCTAACACAAAGACCAAGTCGTTGTGAGGAGGACGAGATGGCGTATCAGGACGTTTATGACAGTTGGAAGAAAAACCCCGAAGCGTTCTGGATGGACGCCGCCAAGGGGATCGATTGGGTCAAAGAACCCAGCAAAGCTCTGTTCGACGACAACGCGCCTTTGTATGAATGGTTCAGCGACGCACGGGTCAATACCTGCTGGAACGCCGTGGACCGCCACGTGGAAAACGGGCGCGGCGAGCAGACCGCCATCATCTATGACAGCCCGATCACTCATACCAAACGCGAGATTTCATATGTCGAGCTGCGCAACCGTGTGGCCAATCTGGCCGGCGCGCTGCGGGCGAAAGGTATCGAGAAAGGTGACCGCGTCATCATCTACATGCCAATGATCCCCGAGGCGCTTGAGGCGATGCTGGCCTGCGCTCGTCTGGGCGCTGTGCATTCCGTTGTGTTCGGCGGATTTGCCAGCAACGAACTGGCGGTCCGTATCGACGACGCCAAACCCAAAGCCGTCATTGCAGCGTCCTGCGGTTTGGAACCTGGCCGGGTCGTGCACTACAAGCCGCTTCTGGACGGCGCCATCGAACTTGCCGAGCACAAGCCGGATTTCTGCGTCATCTTTCAGCGCGAACAGGAAGTTGCGCAACTGATCGAAGGGCGCGACTACAACTGGCACGGGTTCCAGTACGGTGTCGAACCGGCGGAATGTGTTCCCGTCGACGGAAACGATCCGGCGTACATCCTGTACACTTCGGGCACCACGGGGGCGCCCAAGGGCGTCGTGCGCCCCACTGCCGGGCATCTGGTGGCGCTGAACTGGACCATGAAGAACATCTATGACGTTGATCCCGGTGATGTATTCTGGGCGGCATCTGATGTGGGTTGGGTCGTTGGACATTCCTATATCTGCTATGCACCCCTGATCCACGGCAACACGACGATTGTGTTCGAAGGCAAACCGGTCGGCACCCCTGATGCGGGAACCTTCTGGCGCGTAATCTCTGAACATAAGGTGAAAAGCTTCTTCACCGCCCCTACAGCGATCCGTGCCGTGAAACGAGAAGACCCCAAAGGCGAATTGATCGCCAAGTACGATCTGTCTCACCTACGGGCACTGTATCTTGCGGGGGAACGGGCTGATCCCGACACCATCATCTGGGCGCAGGATGCGCTGAAGGTTCCGGTGATCGACCATTGGTGGCAGACCGAAACCGGATGGGCCATCGCCGGAAATCCGCTGGGCATCGAAGAGCTTCCGATCAAGCTGGGTTCGCCCGCGAAACCGATGCCTGGCTATGACGTGCAAATTCTCGACGAAGGCGGCCACCCGATGAAAGCCGGCGAACTGGGGGCCATCGCGGTCAAACTGCCCTTGCCTCCGGGCACCCTGCCGACCTTGTGGAACGCCGAGGAACGGTTCAGGAAATCCTATCTTGAACATTTCCCCGGCTATTATGAAACCGGCGATGCCGGCATGATCGACGAGGACGGATATCTTTACATCATGGCCCGCACCGATGATGTCATCAACGTCGCGGGTCACCGTCTGTCGACCGGGGGGATGGAGGAAGTGCTTGCCGCTCACCCGGATGTGGCTGAATGCGCGGTGATCGGTGTATCGGATCAGCTAAAGGGTCAGATGCCCGTTGGGTTCCTGTGCCTGAATGCCGGCGCAAACCGGGATCATGGCGACGTGGTTCAGGAAGTCGTCAAGATGGTGCGGGAAAAGATCGGCCCGGTGGCGGCCTTCAAACTGGCCGTCGTCGTCGACAGGTTGCCCAAGACACGTTCCGGTAAAATCCTGCGGGGTACGATGGTGTCGATTGCAGACGGTCAGGATTACAAAATGCCTGCAACGATCGATGATCCAGCCATTCTTGACGAGATCAAGGAGGCCTTGCAGACAATCGGTTACGCCAAGTAACCCGGGGGGCGGCATTAGCCGCCCATTTTTTTGTCTTCTCTTGCAACCGGAAGCAGCCTCCCTACTGTCACGTTAAGACAGTGAGGACCCATGACACAGACCGATATCTGGCGTCTCAGCGCCACAGACCTGACCACCCTGACAAGACGCGGCGACCTGAGTGCGACCGAGGCAGTTCAGGCCTCGATCGAGCGAATGGATGAGGTCAACCCGCATTTGAATGCGGTTGTGGAAGACCTTCGCGAGCAGGCGTTGGAACGTGCCGAAGCGCTGGACAATGCGCGGGCTGGCGGCAAACCCACGGGTCCGCTGCATGGGGTGCCGGTCACGATCAAGGTGAATGTTGACCAAAAAGGCCACGCCACAACCAACGGTGTCGTCGCATTGAAGGATGTGATTGCACCGGATGACGCCCCGGTTGTGAGCAATCTGCTAAAGGCCGGGGCTGTTGTTGTCGGGCGGACCAACACGCCCGAGTTCTCTTTCCGCGCCGACACGGACAATCCGCTGTATGGCCGTACGCACAACCCCTGGGGGCGGCATATCTCACCCGGCGGCTCTTCCGGCGGGGCTGGCGCTGCGGTCATGGCCGGAATCGGCGCGCTGGCCCACGGCAACGATATCGGCGGCAGCCTGCGCTTTCCCGCGGCGGCCAACGGAGCCGTGACGGTGAAGCCCGGGCTGGGGCGTGTCCCGGCATGGAACCCAAGCCAGAAGGTCGAGCGCGGTTTGCTGGCGCAGTCGATGTCAGTTCAGGGCCTGATAACCCGGTCGGCCGCTGACCTGCATCTGTCCATGCCCAGCCTGATCGCCGCCGACGCGCGTGATCCGTTTCACGTGCCGATGGCCTGGCGTGGCCCTGCCCCCGACGCACCAGTCAAAGTGGCCTTTACCAAGAACGCATTCGGCTATGCCTTGCACCCCGAGGTCGAGAAAGCACTCGACACGGCACGGGACGCACTGACCGATGCGGGCTATATGGTGCAAGAGATTGACCCGCCTGACGTTTTTGAATGCGGTCGAATCGGTTATCGTACGCTGATGGGCGAAGTGCTGACGCTTATGAAATCAGATATCGAAGCCGCTGGTTCGAAAACGATTCAGAATATCTTTGCGGTGTATTTTCAGGAATTCCCGCCAATTGTCGAAACCGAGATGGTTCGGATGCTGGCCAAACGAAGCCACTATGCGCGCGAATGGTCCCTGTTTTTGCAGGATTACCCTTTGGTGCTGTCGCCTTTCCTGCCACAACCGTTCTTCAAACCCGACCGGGACACCGAAGGCGCTGAGGGTGTGCACGAGGTTTTGGGGTGCGCCGTATATTCTTATGCGATGAACTTTCTGGGCCTGCCTGCGGCATGTGTCCCGGCCCGGCTGGCTGAATTGCCTAAGGGCCCCCAGCCGATCAGTGTTCAGATTGCGGCACAGCGCTGGCGCGAAGATCTGGCGGTGGATGCGGCCGCGGCAATCGAGGCACGCGTGGGCCAAATGTGCCTGCCGCTTTGGGAGAAGTCAGAGTAGCAGGGCTGCTGCAAAAAATAGACCCCGGGACATTGTACCCGGGGCCCGACTGCTAAAATAAGCCCGGATTTCTGATGACGAGCGTAGCACCACCCACCCTCGCCAGCGCAAAATCTGCGCAATCATTCGAATACGCCGTTCAGGTGGCCACTCACTCCCACCTTGGCGTGTTCTCCGGGCAATTTCACATTAGCCAATTGCCAATAGATTCCCTGTGAACTGCTTCACACAGTTTCAAAAAATCCTCGCAGAGACGCAATTTTATGTGAATTGCTCGGAAATCAGTCGTTCTTCCAAACCGTGCCCGGGGTCGAAAAGAATGCGATGTGAAATCGTAGGCTCGGAACGGATTTCGACCCAATCAATGTCTGGGAAAGCTACCGAATCAGCGGCAACGATAACGGGTCGCTTGTCCGCATCCAGCACATCGAACCGTACCTTCGCGATTTTTGGCAGCAAGGCACCACGCCATCGGCGGGGGCGGAATGCGGCGATCGGCGTCAACGCGAGAACGTCCGAGCCAATCGGCAGAATAGGCCCGTGTGCCGAGTAGTTATACGCCGTGGACCCCGCCGCTGTGGACAGCAGCGCTCCATCGCATACAAGTTCATCCATTCGCTCGCGGCCATCAACGCTGATCTTAAGCCGCGCGGCCTGAGGGCCTGCCCGCAACAATGACACTTCGTTGATCGCCAACGCCTCGTGCAGCTTTCCGGACTGATCCATCGCCCGCATCGCCAGCGGATTGATGACCTCTTCCTCGGCATCCTCCAGGCGGGCCATCAGGTCGTCTTCGTGATACGCGTTCATCAGAAACCCGATTGTGCCACGGTTCATCCCGTATACCGGTGTATCAAGATGCTGCATGTTGTGCAGGGTATGCAACATGAAGCCATCACCCCCAAGAGCAACCACAACATCTGCATCGCGGGGCGCCACATTACCGTGTTTGGACACCAGAGCATCCCGGGCCGTTTGCGCCACTTTGACCTCACTGGCAAGAAAGGCGATTCTTTTTTTCATGTTTTCCGGTTTCCGGTGCTGCACATTTGGTTCCGAAACAAACATACCTTTCCCCGATAGGCCAGTCTTGACGCCGCAGCGGGCCAAATCGTCGCTTTAAGCCTTTTGCGAATGTGGCGTTTCCGATAGGAAATCCGCAAGATTTTTACCTAGCCATGTGGAGCGCCCATGAACGCCAATCTTCGTGATACCGGATTTTTCACCCAGTCCCTTGCTGATCGTGATCCCGAGCTTTTTGGCTCGATCACGTCGGAACTGGGTCGTCAGCG